>NZ_CP108256.1:5637500-7042500 GCF_045041165.1 Streptomyces sp. NBC_00057
TTCTAAGGAGCATCTAGATTCCGTAAGGAATCCAGAGCCACTACGTCGGCAAATGTTCGACGGTGGTCAGCTCATGGGTGGAACGTTGACTATTCGGCACGACAGGTTGTTTTTCACTAGTACTGCTTCGGCGTGGAACGTGGGAAGGGATCGGTTGTGTCGGGCACGTTGTTGGGTATCTGAGGGTACGGCCGTGAGGTCGCCTTCAGTTGCCGGCCCCAGTGAACTCGCCCTCAGGGGTGGGGTGATGGGTGGCTGGTCGTTGTTTGAGAACTGCACAGTGGACGCGAGCATCTGTGGCCAAGTTTTTAAGGGCGCACGGTGGATGCCTTGGCACCAGGAACCGATGAAGGACGTGGGAGGCCACGATAGGCCCCGGGGAGCTGTCAACCGAGCTTTGATCCGGGGGTGTCCGAATGGGGAAACCCGGCAGTCGTCATGGGCTGTCACCCGCTGCTGAACACATAGGCAGTGTGGAGGGAACGAGGGGAAGTGAAACATCTCAGTACCCTCAGGAAGAGAAAACAACCGTGATTCCGGGAGTAGTGGCGAGCGAAACTGGATGAGGCCAAACCGTATGCGTGTGATACCCGGCAGGGGTTGCGCATGCGGGGTTGTGGGATCTCTCTTTCACGGTCTGCCGGCCGTGAGACGAGTCAGAAACCGTTGATGTAGGCGAAGGACATGCGAAAGGTCCGGCGTAGAGGGTAAGACCCCCGTAGCTGAAACATCAACGGCTCGTTTGAGAGACACCCAAGTAGCACGGGGCCCGAGAAATCCCGTGTGAATCTGGCGGGACCACCCGCTAAGCCTAAATATTCCCTGGTGACCGATAGCGGATAGTACCGTGAGGGAATGGTGAAAAGTACCGCGGGAGCGGAGTGAAATAGTACCTGAAACCGTGTGCCTACAAGCCGTGGGAGCGTCGCTGTATGTGCTTGCACATGCAGTCGTGACTGCGTGCCTTTTGAAGAATGAGCCTGCGAGTTTGCGGTGTGTTGCGAGGTTAACCCGTGTGGGGAAGCCGTAGCGAAAGCGAGTCCGAATAGGGCGTTTCAGTAGCACGCTCAAGACCCGAAGCGGAGTGATCTAGCCATGGGCAGGTTGAAGCGGAGGTAAGACTTCGTGGAGGACCGAACCCACCAGGGTTGAAAACCTGGGGGATGACCTGTGGTTAGGGGTGAAAGGCCAATCAAACTCCGTGATAGCTGGTTCTCCCCGAAATGCATTTAGGTGCAGCGTCGTGTGTTTCTTACCGGAGGTAGAGCACTGGATAGGCGATGGGCCCTACCGGGTTACTGACCTTAGCCAAACTCCGAATGCCGGTAAGTGAGAGCGCGGCAGTGAGACTGTGGGGGATAAGCTCCATGGTCGAGAGGGAAACAGCCCAGAGCATCGACTAAGGCCCCTAAGCGTACGCTAAGTGGGAAAGGATGTGGAGTCGCAGAGACAACCAGGAGGTTGGCTTAGAAGCAGCCACCCTTGAAAGAGTGCGTAATAGCTCACTGGTCAAGTGATTCCGCGCCGACAATGTAGCGGGGCTCAAGCGTACCGCCGAAGTCGTGTCATTCGTACATGTATCCCCAACGGGAGTACGGATGGGTAGGGGAGCGTCGTGTGCCGGGTGAAGCAGCCGCGGAAGCGAGTTGTGGACGGTTCACGAGTGAGAATGCAGGCATGAGTAGCGATACACACGTGAGAAACGTGTGCGCCGATTGACTAAGGGTTCCTGGGTCAAGCTGATCTGCCCAGGGTAAGTCGGGACCTAAGGCGAGGCCGACAGGCGTAGTCGATGGACAACCGGTTGATATTCCGGTACCCGCTTTGAAACGCCCAATACTGAATCAGGCGATGCTAAGTCCGTGAAGCCGGCCCGATCTCTTCGGAGTTGAGGGTAGTGGTGGAGCCGACGAACCAGACTTGTACTAGGTAAGCGATGGGGTGACGCAGGAAGGTAGTCCAGCCCGGGCGGTGGTTGTCCCGGGGTAAGGGTGTAGGCCGTGTGGTAGGTAAATCCGTCACACGTTAAGGCTGAGACCTGATGCCGAGCCGATTGTGGTGAAGTGGATGATCCTATGCTGTCGAGAAAAGCCTCTAGCGAGTTTCATGGCGGCCCGTACCCTAAACCGACTCAGGTGGTCAGGTAGAGAATACCGAGGCGTTCGGGTGAACTATGGTTAAGGAACTCGGCAAAATGCCCCCGTAACTTCGGGAGAAGGGGGGCCATCACTGGTGATTGGATTTACTCCATGAGCTGGGGGTGGCCGCAGAGACCAGCGAGAAGCGACTGTTTACTAAAAACACAGGTCCGTGCGAAGCCGTAAGGCGATGTATACGGACTGACGCCTGCCCGGTGCTGGAACGTTAAGGGGACCGGTTAGCTGACTTTCGGGTCGGCGAAGCTGAGAACTTAAGCGCCAGTAAACGGCGGTGGTAACTATAACCATCCTAAGGTAGCGAAATTCCTTGTCGGGTAAGTTCCGACCTGCACGAATGGCGTAACGACTTCTCGACTGTCTCAACCATAGGCCCGGTGAAATTGCACTACGAGTAAAGATGCTCGTTTCGCGCAGCAGGACGGAAAGACCCCGGGACCTTTACTACAGTTTGATATTGGTGTTCGGTTCGGCTTGTGTAGGATAGGTGGGAGACTTTGAAGCAGCCACGCCAGTGGTTGTGGAGTCGTCGTTGAAATACCACTCTGGTCGTGCTGGATGTCTAACCTGGGTCCGTGATCCGGATCAGGGACAGTGTCTGATGGGTAGTTTAACTGGGGCGGTTGCCTCCTAAAGAGTAACGGAGGCGCCCAAAGGTTCCCTCAGCCTGGTTGGCAATCAGGTGTTGAGTGTAAGTGCACAAGGGAGCTTGACTGTGAGACCGACGGGTCGAGCAGGGACGAAAGTCGGGACTAGTGATCCGGCAGTGGCTTGTGGAAGCGCTGTCGCTCAACGGATAAAAGGTACCCCGGGGATAACAGGCTGATCTTCCCCAAGAGTCCATATCGACGGGATGGTTTGGCACCTCGATGTCGGCTCGTCGCATCCTGGGGCTGGAGTCGGTCCCAAGGGTTGGGCTGTTCGCCCATTAAAGCGGTACGCGAGCTGGGTTTAGAACGTCGTGAGACAGTTCGGTCCCTATCCGCTGTGCGCGTAGGAATATTGAGAAGGGCTGTCCCTAGTACGAGAGGACCGGGACGGACGAACCTCTGGTGTGCCAGTTGTTCTGCCAAGGGCATGGCTGGTTGGCTACGTTCGGAAAGGATAACCGCTGAAAGCATCTAAGCGGGAAGCCTGCTTCGAGATGAGTATTCCCACCAACTTGATTGGTTAAGGCTCCCAGTAGACGACTGGGTTGATAGGCCAGATGTGGAAGCCCGGTAACGGGTGGAGCTGACTGGTACTAATAGGCCGAGGGCTTGTCCTCAGTTGCTCGCGTCCACTGTGTTAGTTCTGAAATAACGAACGGCCGTGTTGTGTTCCGGTGTTGGTTAATTTCATAGTGTTTCGGTGGTCATTGCGTTAGGGAAACGCCCGGTTACATTCCGAACCCGGAAGCTAAGCCTTTCAGCGCCGATGGTACTGCAGGGGGGACCTTGTGGGAGAGTAGGACGCCGCCGAACTCCTTTTACGGGAAAGCCCCGCACCTCTGGTGCGGGGCTTTTCTGCGTTTACGGTCCGTCTGGAGGGCCCTTTCCCGATGAGTGAATTCTTTGACGCGATCGGTGGGTCAGAGGCGACCCGCTCCCTTGAGAGCCAGGTAGGCGTCGGCGAGCGCCGGGGCGAGGTTGTCCGGGGCGGCATCGACGACCACCGCGCCGTGGCGCTGGAGCTGCTCTGAGGTGCGGAGTCGCCGTGCTTGAGCCTGTGCGCTGGCTGCGGCCTCGTAGATCGCGTCCACGGTGCCCCTGGCTTCTGCCATCTGTTCGATGTGTGGGTCGGCCACTGAAGCCACCAGCACCGTGTGGCGCTGGGTCAGTCGGCGGAGGACAGGGAGCAGGCCCTCTTCTACGGGCGCCGCGTCCAGACCGGTGAGAATCACGATCAGGGAGCGACGAGGAGCGTGGGCAAGAACGGCAGCGCTGAGACCCCGGGCATCCGTTTCCACGAGTGCGGGTTCGACCGGCGCCAGTGCATTCACCATGGCCGACAGGACTTCTCCCGCAGACCTGCCCTGGACCTGGGCGCGGATGCGGCGGTCGTAGGCGAGCAGATCCACGCGGTCGCCCGCACGAGTGGCAAGCGCTGTGAGAAGCAGGGCCGCGTCCAGAGCGGCGTCGAGACGGGGCACGTCACCGACACGACCCGCCGAAGTACGGCCGGTGTCCAGGACAACGAGGATGTGACGGTCCCGCTCGGGGCGCCACGTTCGCACTGCGACGGCGGACTGACGTGCTGTAGCGCGCCAGTCGATGGAGCGCGTGTCGTCACCGGGCACGTAGGCACGTAGGCTGTCGAATTCCGTGCCCTCTCCACGAGTGAGGACGCTGGTGCGGCCGTCCAGCTCGCGGAGCCTGGCGAGGCGGGACGGCAGATGCTTGCGGCTGGTGAAGGGTGGCAGGACACGTACCGTCCACGGGACGTCGTGATTTCCCTGGCGGGCCACAAGCCCTAGAGGTCCGAACGAGCGCACGGTGACGCGTTCGACTCGGCGGTCACCGCGCCGTGTCGGTCGCAGGAGGGTGGTCAGCCGGCGGCGTTCCCCTGGCGGGATCGTCAGCGTGTGACGGGATGAGGCCTGGTCCGTGCCGGTGGGCCAGCTACTGGGCGGCCAGGCGTCGCGGAGGTGTGCCCGTAGGCGGCGAAGAGAAGGATTGGTTACGGTGAGTTGCACTTCGGCGGCCTCGCCGAGACGAACGGTTGTGTCACCGGATCGGGTGAACTGAAGCGTTCGCACTGGCGCGGCCAGGGCGTAGTCGCACAGAATCGCTAGGGAGAGCGGTGCGTTGACCGCGAGTATGCCTGTCCAGCTAGGGGCCAGGACGCCTACAGGGAGTGACCCCAGGGCGGCCAGCAAGGCGGTACGTCCGGTGAGGGCCACGGTCACCGCCTCATCGGGGTACGGGTACGTGGGCGAGGACTGCGGTGATGACGGAGTCGGGGGTGACTCCCTCCATCTCCGCCTCGGGCCGCAGTTGGATGCGATGGCGAAGCGTGGGGAGTGCCAGGGCTTTCACGTCATCCGGAATGACGTAGTCACGGCCGGTGAGCCAGGCCCAGGCACGGGCGGTCGACAACAGAGCGGTGGCGCCTCGGGGAGAGACACCGAGGGAGAGCGAGGGGGATTCACGCGTGGCACGACAGATATCGACGACATAGCCGGCGATCTCGGGGGCGACCTTGGTCTGGGCGACTGCGCTGCGGGCGGCTTCAAGATCGGCCGGGCCGGCGACGGGGTGGATGCCCGCTGACTGGAGGTCGCGCGGATTGAAGCCGTCGGAATGACGAGTGAGGACGTTGATCTCCTCGTCGCGGGACGGCAATGGCACCGTCAGTTTAAGGAGAAACCGGTCCAGTTGGGCCTCGGGGAGCGGGTAGGTGCCCTCGTATTCGACGGGATTCTGCGTGGCGGCTACGAGAAAGGGCTCGGGCAGCAGCCGAGGGGTTCCGTCGACGGTGACCTGGCGCTCTTCCATCGCTTCCAGGAGGGAGGACTGCGTCTTGGGAGGGGTGCGATTGATCTCGTCGGCGAGAAGCAGGTTGGTGAAGACAGGCCCGGGTTGGAAGGAGAACTCTGCCGTGCGGGCGTCGTAGACCAGTGAGCCGGTGACATCGCTCGGCATCAGGTCGGGGGTGAACTGGACACGCTTGGTGTCGAGTTCGAGTGAGGCCGCGAGAGCCCGGACCAAGAGGGTCTTGGCCACGCCGGGGACGCCTTCGAGGAGGACATGGCCTCGGCAGAGCAGAGCTACGACAAGCCCGGTGACTGCCGGGTCCTGGCCGACCACGGCCTTGGCGATCTCGGAGCGCAGCGCTTCCAGGGATGCGCGGGCTGTGTCGCCGTGCCCGACGGTCTCGGTAGTCCCGGCGGGCACTGGGGGCGGGGCGCTCATGACGTGCGTACCTCTCTTTCGAGGGTGTCGAGTTGGTCTGCCAGCTGTACAAGAGCGGCGTCGTCGGACGGGACGGGTCCGAAGAGCACGGCTTGGAGGACGCTGCCGGTGGTGCTGAGACGGGCGGACACGGCAGGGATGAGTGTTACGGGGGAGTGGGCATCGCGTGGGGAGACTCCGATGAGTGGGGCAATACGGGTGCGGGTGGCGGCGCGCAGTGAGTCGGCGGCCCGGTCGCGGGCGTTCGCCCTGCGGTAGAGGCGGGCTCGGCCCTCGGTGGATTCGGAGGCGCGGATGGCCACGGGCAGCCGCTCGGCCACCAGCGGGCCCAGACGACGGGCGCGCCAGATGGCGGCGAGCACGGCGGCCAGTGCGAGTTGCAGGGTGCCCCACAGCCAGCCCCGGGGGATCAGGTCGACGAAGCTGCGGTCGTCGTGGGCGCCATCGCCGCCGTCTCCGCCGTTCTCGGCGGCAGCAGAGGTATCGGTGAGCGAGGGGAGGTACCAGACCAGATGCGGGCGGGAACCGAGGAGTTGCAGGGCCAGGGAGGCATTGCCCTGGTTTCCGAGCCGGTCGTTGTAGAGAAGGTCGGGAGAACCGAGGAGAACGGTGTCACCCGCGCCCTGTTCGACCAGGAGCAGGGTGGGGAGGCCGTCGCTCGGGAAGCAGGCGGTGGTGTTGTCGAGGCCGTCCGAGGCGTAGTGGAAGCCTCCCGTCTCGACGTCGCCGGCGTTGCGGGCGGCGGGCAGGGAGCACTGAGGGGCGCGGGTGGCTACCGGTCCGGCGGACTCCGCGCGGACACCGGGGACCAGCGTGCCCACGGACGGAGAGCCCGCCGCGAGAAGGACGGTGCGGCCGGCCGAGTGGTCGGTCGTAGCACGGAGTTCGCTCTGCTGGTGCGGTGTCAGCAGAGCGGGGGAGGCGACGAGCAGCGTGGTTTCAGGGCCGGCCAGGGCCGTGGCTTCGTCGAGCGTGGTGACTACGTGAACGGAGACGCCACGCTCCTTGAGGAGTTCGGCGACGGCCCGGCTGCCGTAGCGGTCGGCGGAACGGGGGTCGAGGCGCCCGTGCTGGTCTCCGGAGCGCATGGTTGCCAGAGCGATTCCGGCAGCGCCGAGTACAAGGAGGGCGAGCAGCAGACCGCGGGTGCGGATCCAGATCTGGTGCGGGGCGAGGGATGCCGAGGTGGTGGGGGCGGCGGTGACCTCGGTCATTCGGCTGCTCCTTGGGCCGCGGCTGTCAGGAGAGGCTTGGCGGTTTCGAGATCGAGGTCCAGAGCTCGTACGTCCAGATACGCCTGCTGGTCCGCGGTCCGGCCGCCGTATGCGACATCGTCGAATTCTTTGGCGGCGGCGTGGAGTCGCGTGGCGTGTGCGGGCAGTGGACGGCCCGCTTCGGCGGCGGCCTCGTCGGCGGTGCGCCCGGGGCGGGGGTCGAGCAGGGCGCGCTCCTCCAGGGAGCGGACGATGGCGCGCATGCGTTCCTGGACCGCCTCGTTCCAGCGGTGGGCGGCCGCGTGGGTCTCGGCGGCTGTCCGGTGTTCGGCCGCGCTGCGGGGGCTGTCGTCGAAGAGGGCATCTGCGGAACGCACGGTGCGGTGCGGGGTGCCCAGCCTCCACCAGAGTGCAGCGACCAGGCCGATGACGACCAGTACAAGTACGACAAGACCGAGTGGGCCGCCCGGTGCGGCGTCGGAGGCCGTGTTCAGGAGATTGCCGATCCAGCCCCAGAGGCGGTCGAGGCCGCGCTGGAGGAGGTTGGGATCGTTCTCGTGGTACATCGGTTTGGACAGTTCGTGCTTCGCGGCCTCGCGGGCGGGGACACGTGGAGTGTCCACGGGTATGTCACTGCTCGCGTGGATGAGTAGCCGTGCTGCTGTTGTGCCCCCCGCCCCCGACACGGCATCAGCTCCTGGTGTCGTATCCGGGCAGGCCCGCTGCCCGGGCGAGCTCGATGTCGAGTGCCTCGCGGCGGATGCGCTGATCGATGTAGAGCAGGGCCATCACACCAGCGGAGAGCGGGTAGGTGATCGTTGCGGTGATCACCTGACCGATGCCGGAGACGATCAGGAACGGCCAGCCGAAGTCCGTGGGGCCGTCCGTGAGGAAGGAGCTGATACCGCCGCCGTCCAGGGTCATCGCGATGACGCTGAACGGGATGGCGATGATCACGCTCACGATGAGGGTCAGCAGCCAGGTGAGCGCCAGGATGCCGAAGGTCCGCCACCATGCGCCCCTGACCAGCTTCGCGGAGCGGCGCATGGAGGTTGTGATCGATTGCCGCTCCAACATCAGCGCCGGCGAGGCGAGACAGAAGCGGACCATCAGCCAGATGACGACGACGAACGCGGCCATAAGTCCGATGACGACGAGTCCGGCGCCTGCGGCGGAGCCGACCAGCATGCCCGGCAGCAGGCCCACCATCAGGATGGCGGCGCTGATCAGGGCCAGCAGCAATGTCAGACCCAGCAGCTGAGCAAGCCGGGGCCGGGCCTCGGCCCATGCATCGGAGAGCGTCACCGGGCGGCCCAGTACCGAGCGGCTGATCACCACGGTCAGTACGGATGTCGTGATCAGTGTGGCGATCATGGTGATGAGCAGGGGCGGCACACTGTTGACCAGCGCCGACTGAGCCGAGTCGGCGGTTTGCCGGAGTGCCTCCGAACCGGTGGCGTTCGGGTCGACCGCTGCGGGTTCCGGCAGCAGATAGCGTTGCACGAGGATGATCGCGATCTGGGCGATCACGGACACGGTCAGCGTGATTCCGAGGACCGTGCGCCAGTGGGCGCGCATCGTGGAGACCGCGCCGTCGAGGATCTCGCCGACGCCGAGTGGCCGGAGCGGGATGACACCGGGCTTGGCTGCGACGGGCGGCTGCCTCCAGCCGGAGCCGTGCGGCCCCCCGCCCCAGCCGGGGGCGGGGGGTGGTGCGCCGGGACCTGTGCCGGGAGTGCTCGGTGGGGACCACTGCCCTGTGGGCGGCTGCGTGGGAGACCAGTTCCCTGCCGGGCCGCTGCCGTCGACGGGCTCGGAAGGCCGGGGGACGCCCGCCCCCTGACCCTCGGAGGGGGCAGATCCGGGCGAGGCCCAGCCCGGAGTGTCGTTCATTCTCGCTCCTTCATGGTCCTGTCCGCTCATCGGCGCGGCAGGTTGGCAGCCATCGTGCCACGCGTTGCTCCAGTACGGGCCTGGCCCTGTATCTCCTTCGTACCTTCATTTGTGGGTGGCTCACCCGGCAGACTGGGCGGATGGCTGATCAGGATGCGCAATCGTCGGTGGGCATCGAGCCTCCCGCGCTTCCCGTACTTCGCTGGAACGAGCTTCCGGAAGGTCCCGTGCTGGTGCTCCTCGACCAGACTCGGCTGCCTGCCGAGGAGGCCGAGCTGGTGTGCACCGATGTGCCCGCGCTGGTGCAGGCGATCCGGACGCTGGCGGTGCGCGGGGCGCCGTTGCTGGGCATCACAGGGGCCTATGGCGTGGCTCTGGCAGCGGTGCGAGGAGACGACGTGGCGGAGGCCGCAGAGTTGCTGGAGCGGGCGCGGCCCACCGCGGTGAATCTCGGTTACGGGGTGCGGCGGGCTGCCGGGGCGTACCGGGCGGCCATGGAGAAGGAGGCAGATCCGGAGCGGGCTGCGGCGGTTGCGCTGGCCGAGGCCATGGCGCTGCACCGGGAGGATGCCGAGGCCAGCGGGCGTATGGCGCGGTACGGGCTCGCACTTCTGGACGAACTGCTGCCCGGTGGCGGGCATCGACTGCTGACCCACTGCAATACGGGGGCGCTCGTCTCGGGTGGTGAGGGCACTGCCTTCGCGGTGGCGCTCGGGGCACATCGGGAGGGGCGGCTGCGTCGGCTGTGGGTGGACGAGACGCGTCCGCTGCTGCAGGGTACCCGGCTGACCGCGTACGAGGCGGCGCGCAATGGCATGCCGTACAGCTTGCTCACGGACAGCGCCGCAGGTTCGCTGTTCGCCGCGGGAGAGGTGGATGCCGTGCTCATCGGGGCGGACCGCATTGCCGCGGACGGATCGGTGGCGAACAAGGTGGGGAGCTATCCGCTGGCTGTGCTCGCGAAGTACCACCACGTACCGTTCATCGTGGTGGCGCCGACCACGACCGTGGATCTGGACACCGCGGACGGGGCATCGATCACCGTGGAGCAGCGACTGGGGAATGAAGTGACGGAGCTCACATCCCCGCGGATCGGGGCGGCAGGCGGGGACACCGGCGGATTGCTCTTGGCACCGGCGGGAACCCCGGCGTACAACCCCGCGTTCGACATCACACCGCCGGAGCTGGTCACGGCGATCGTCACGGAGGGGGGCGCAGTTTCCCCGGTCACAAGGGTCGGACTGGCAGAGCTGTGTGCCAGATCATCGCAGGTAACGATTAGCTAATGGGATGATGTCGATTATGAAGGGACGCGTCCTTGTCGTCGACGACGACACCGCACTGGCCGAGATGCTCGGGATTGTGCTGCGTGGTGAAGGGTTCGAGCCGTCGTTCGTAGCGGACGGCGACAAGGCACTTGCCGCATTTCGTGAGGCCAAGCCGGACCTGGTCCTGCTGGATCTGATGCTGCCCGGTAGGGACGGCATCGAGGTCTGCAGGCTGATCAGGGCCGAGTCGGGTGTGCCGATCGTCATGCTCACTGCCAAGAGCGACACGGTTGACGTGGTGGTGGGCCTGGAGTCCGGGGCCGACGACTACATCGTCAAGCCGTTCAAACCTAAGGAGTTGGTTGCCCGGATCAGGGCACGTCTGCGGAGGTCCGAGGAACCGGCGCCGGAGCAGCTGGCCATCGGGGATCTGGTCATCGATGTGGCTGGTCATTCGGTGAAGCGGGAGGGACAGTCGATCGCCCTCACCCCGCTGGAGTTCGACCTGCTGGTCGCACTCGCCCGTAAGCCGTGGCAGGTTTTCACCCGTGAGGTACTGCTGGAGCAGGTCTGGGGATACCGCCACGCCGCCGACACCCGGCTGGTGAATGTGCATGTCCAGCGCCTGCGCTCCAAGGTCGAGAAGGACCCGGAGCGGCCTGAGATCGTGGTGACCGTCCGAGGCGTCGGTTACAAGGCCGGACCGAGCTGATATGCCCCTGAGTAGCGCTGCTCCGCAGCCCGGGGAGCCGGGAGCCCGTGCGGAGCGGGCTGCTGCTCCAGGACACAAGGCGTCCCAGGTCCGACGTCTTCTGCAGGGTGGCCGGTTGTTCCACGACCGGGCGCCCGGCGGCCCTGTGCCGCGACTGCTGATGCGCTGGGTGCGGCGTCCGCTGCTGCCCGCCGTGCGGCTTTGGCGACGCAACCTCCAGTTGCGGGTCGTCGCGGGCACGCTGCTCATGTCGCTCGGTGTGGTGCTGCTCCTCGGGCTGGTCGTGATCGGTCAGGTGCGCAACGGCCTGCTCGAAGCGAAGGGCAAGGCTGCCCAGACCCAGGCCGCCGGCGGTTTCGCGGCGGCCCAGGAGAAGGCGAACGCCCCGCTCACCCCTGGTGGGCAGGGCGGCGACGCTGCGGACGGCACCTCGGCCAACAACTCCTGGCGGACCGAACTCGTCGATCAGCTCGCCAGTGGCGGCAAGAACGCCTTCAACGTGGTGGCACTCAGCGCCGACGAGGGCACCCGTGCGCCGCGCGGCTCGGGCAGTGTGGAGGCGGCGAGCATTCCGCAGAGCCTGCGGGACTCCGTGAACAAGGGGCCGGGAGCGTTCCAGACGTACTCCCTGATCCAGTACGCGAACGGACAGGCGCCGCAGCCCGGACTCGTGGTGGGCAAGCGGCTCTACGACATCGACCACAATCCGTACCAGCTCTACTACCTCTTCCCGTTGACGCAGGAGGAAAAGTCATTGACGCTGGTCAAGGGCACACTGGCGACTGCGGGACTGTTCGTGGTCGTGCTGCTCGGGGCCATCGCCTGGTTCGTGGTGCGGCAGGTCGTCACGCCTGTACGGATGGCGGCGGGCATCGCCGAGCGGCTCTCCGCCGGCAGGCTCCAGGAGCGGATGAAGGTCACCGGCGAGGACGACATCGCCCGGCTCGGTGAGGCCTTCAACAAGATGGCGCAGAACCTGCAGCTGAAGATCCAGCAGTTGGAGGAGCTGTCCCGGATGCAGCGACGCTTCGTCTCCGACGTGTCCCACGAGCTGCGGACACCGCTGACGACCGTACGGATGGCCGCCGATGTCATCCATGAGGCCCGCAGCGACTTCGATCCCGTGACGGCGCGTTCCGCGGAGCTGCTCGGGGATCAGCTCGACCGGTTCGAGTCGCTGCTCTCCGATCTGCTGGAGATCAGCCGGTTCGACGCGGGCGCCGCCGCGCTGGAGGCCGAGCCGATAGATCTGCGACAGGTCGTACGACGGGTGATCGGTGGGGCCGAGCCGCTGGCCGAGCGCAAGGGCACCCGTATCCGGGTGGTCGGCGATGAGCAGCCGGTGATCGCGGAGGCCGATGCGCGGCGGGTCGAACGCGTCCTGCGCAACCTTGTGGTCAACGCCGTCGAGCACGGCGAGGGCAGGGACGTCGTGGTGCGGATGGCGGTGGCCGGAGGTGCGGTCGCCGTGGCTGTCCGGGACTACGGCGTGGGACTCAAGCCCGGCGAGGCGACGCGGGTGTTCAACCGTTTCTGGCGGGCCGATCCGGCTCGCGCACGGACGACCGGCGGCACCGGACTCGGACTGTCCATCGCCGTGGAGGACGCCAGGCTGCACGGCGGCTGGCTACAGGCATGGGGCGAGCCGGGCGGCGGTTCGCAGTTCCGGCTGACTCTGCCACGCACGGCGGACGAACCACTGCGCGGATCGCCGATACCACTGGAACCCGAGGACTCCCGGCGCAATCGGGAGAACCGGGAGCGAGCCGCAGTCGCTTCCATGACCGGGAGTGAACACCGGCTGACGGCAGTGCCGACCCAGCCCGGTGGCAATGATCGGTCCGCGCTGCCCGTACCCTCGCGTACCCCCGTGGCACCCCGGACGACGCCGATCTCGGTGCATCCGGCGGCCCTGCCGGGGAGCGGTGCAAGGGTGGTCGCGCGCGCCGCCGAGGACCGACGGGGTGGCGATTTCGACTCTGCAGTGCAGGACCCGGATCGGGGGGACACGAATCGTGGGCACTGACCGTCGTAGGGACGGCCATGGACGTGTGCTGGGGCTGTTCGCGTTGCTCGGGTGCGGTGTCGTGCTGCTGTCCGCGTGCGGCTCGATGCCCGTCACCGGGGATGTCAAGGCTGTCGACGCCTCACAGCCCGGTGACTCCCAGGTGCAGGTGTATGCCGTGGCGCCGCGTGACAACGCCACCCCCAACGAGGTCGTCGACGGCTTCCTGGAGTCCATGACGAGTGATGACTCGGACTTCAAGACGACCCGCAAGTACCTGACGAGGAAGGCAGCCAGTACCTGGAAGCCGAGCGCGTTCACGACGGTGCTCACCAAGGCGCCGAACCGGAGTGACCGCCCGTTCCGCGACAGCGACCCCGGCATCACGGAGATCACCTACACCCTGACCGGTGAGAAGGTGGCAACGGTCGACGCCCAGAGCGCCTATCAGCCACTCGTGCCCACGGACTACAACCAGTCCCTGCGTCTGGTGAAGGAGAACGGGCCGGAGGGCAAGGAGTGGCGCATCGACCTCGTGCCGGACGGCCTTCTGCTCGGGCAGTCGGACTTCAAGCGTCTCTACCGCTCTGTGGACAAGTACTACTTCGCCGCGGGGTGGACGTCGGAGCAGTCGACCCTGGTCGCCGACCCCGTCTATCTCCGCAGCCGGACGGACCCTGTCACGGGGATGGACACCGTGACACAGGCGGTTCGCAGCCTCCTGGCAGGGCCGACCAGTTGGCTGCGGCCGGTGGTCGACTCCCGGTTCCCCGCAGGTACGGCGCTGAAGAAGGGCGTCACCTCGCTGGCGCCCGACGACCGCAACGTACTGAAGGTCCCGCTCAACAAGAAGGCGGACGGCGTCGGACAGCGCTCCTGCCGCATGATGGCCTCACAGGTCCTCTACACCTTGCGGGACCTGACGTCCGCACGGGTCGAGCAGGTCGAACTGCAGCGCTCCGACGGCTCCACGCTGTGCGTCCTCGGGACGGATCAGGCGGAGGAGTTCGCACCTGACGGTTCGTCGAGTGGGCCGGACAGCCAGTACTTCGTCGATGCCAAGGGGCATGTGGAGCGAATTCCTGGCAGCACCAAGGGCAGTGGCACCCCGGAGGTGGTGTCCGGTCCGCTCGGCGACGGACCGGTGCGGATGGGTGCGGTCGGTGTGGCCAGGGATGAGCAGCGGGCGGCGGCGGTCTCGCACGACAAGGCGGCCCTCTACGTGTCGTCCATTGTCTCGGACGGCGAGCTTCCTGCGGCCGCGGTGACCAGCAAGGCCCAGAACCCGAACAACCGTCTGTCGGTGCCGAGCTGGGACGGTCGGGGCGACCTCTGGGTGGCCGACCGGGATCCCGGCAACCCCAGACTGCTGCGGCTGGCCGGCGGTGTCGGCAAGCCGCAGGAGGTCACCGTGCCGAGCCTGGACGGCGGGCGGATCGAGGCGCTGCGGATGTCCGCGGACGGCGTGCGGATCGCCCTCCTGGTGAAGCAGGATGGTCACAACACGCTGAAGATCGGCCGGATCGAGCGGAGCGGGCCGGAGAAGGAGCAGAAGGTCTCGGTGGTGGAGCTGCGACAGGCCGCACCGCAGCTGACGGATGTGACTGCGATGTCGTGGTCGGGCCGGAGCCGTCTCGTGGTGGTCGGCAAGGAGCAGGGCGGCGTGCAGCAGGTGCGCTATGTGCAGGTGGACGGCTCGACGGCCGCATCGGGTGTTCTGCCCGGTGTGAACCAGGTGTCGTCGGTCGCGGCGGCGGACGACGAGCAGTTGCCGCTGATGGCGGCCACGTCGAGCGACGGGATAGTGAAGCTGTCGCCGGGTGACAACTGGCAGACGGTGGTCAAGGACGGTTCGTCGCTGGTCTACCCGGGCTGAGGCCCCGCCAGGCCGCTTCCGCGTTTTCCACAGGGGTGGCCCGGCCCCTTCGGGGAGGGCACAGTGGAGTCATGCGGGGATGGTGGCGGGAGATCTCCGGACTGGTTCTGCCGGTGTCCTGTGGCGGCTGTGGCAGGACGCGTACCGAACTGTGCGAGGAATGCCGTGCGGAGCTGTACGGCGAGGTGCCGCGCCGGGTCAGGCCCGTGCCGGAGCCCGCGGGCCTGCCAGTGGTGCATGCGGCCGCCGCGTACGAGAACGCGGTACGTGCGGTGCTCCTGGCCCATAAGGAGCGGGGCGCTCTGGGGCTGGCCGGGGCACTTGGCAAGGCGCTGGCGGGGGCCGTACGGGCCGGGATGGGGCAGGTGGGTGTCATCGGCCCGGTTCTGCTCGTACCCGTGCCGTCGACGCGGCGGGCCGTGGCGGCACGGGGCCATGATCCGATGCGCCGGATCGCGCTGGCCGCCGCGGGCGAGCTGCGGCGCGGAGGTACCCGTGCCCGGGTGGTCGCGGTGCTTCGGCAGCGGCGCCCGGTGGCCGATCAGGCGGGGCTGGGAGCCCGGCAGAGGCAGGCGAATCTTGCGGGGGCACTGGAAGTCGTGGCCGGGGGCGAACGGCTGCTTGCGGCCGGACGGGTGGTGCTGGTGGACGACCTTTTGACTACCGGTGCCTCGCTGGCCGAGGCAGCCCGGGCGATCGGGACAGCGGGCGGGCAAACGGGTGCCCTGTCCGGCAGCGGGCAGGCAGCGGTTGTTGCAGTATCTTCGCCGGCCTTCGAAATAAACCGGAACTGTCAGTGAACTTGCATCGTTGCAGGTGGTGAGTGGGTAAAAAGACCTGAACGGAGGTACGTGCGAGTAGCAGGTGCCGACATCAGGCCAGGCAGGCTATGTTCGGTTGTGAGGAATGGTGAATGCCAGACCTCGATGAATGCACCGCCAGGTTTCGGGCAGGCAACTCACCAGTAGTCCAGATGCAGAAAATTCGGTGGGGTGGAGACCCTGCCGATGGGGGAGGAGGAGGTGGAGGTCACCGAGTCCGCGGCTCCGGTTACCACCGGGGCCTGGTGCAAAAGGGAGATGCTCCGCCAGTGAGCGGAGTGATCCGGGAACGGAGTTCTGCGTGGACATCGTCGTCAAGGGCCGCAAGACCGAGGTGCCCGAGCGGTTCCGCAAGCACGTGGCCGAAAAGCTGAAGCTGGACAAGATCCAGAAGTTCGACGGCAAGGTGATCAGCCTCGACGTCGAGGTGTCCAAGGAGCCGAACCCCCGTCAGGCCGACCGTTCCGACCGGGTGGAGATCACGCTCCGCTCGCGTGGGCCGGTGATCCGGGCGGAAGCGGCCGCAGGCGACCCGTACGCAGCGCTGGACCTGGCCACCGGCAAGCTGGAGGCGCGGCTGCGCAAGCAGCACGACAAGCGCTACAGCCGTCGTGGCAACGGCCGGATTCCCGCTGCCGAAGTCGCTGAGACCGTGCCGGGCGCGGCGTCGTTCAACGGCGAGGGCGATTTGGTTGGCAACGAGGCGGCTCAGTCCGTACCCACCACCAGGTTCGGCTCGCTGGAGGTGCAGGGCGAGGGTCCGCTGGTGATGCGGGAGAAGACGCACGTCGCCGCACCGATGTCGCTCGATCAGGCGCTCTACGAGATGGAGCTGGTCGGGCACGACTTCTATCTGTTCGTCGACTCCGAAACGAAGGAACCCAGTGTCGTCTACCGACGGCATGCCTATGACTACGGTGTCATTCACCTGAGGACCGATCCGCTGGCTGCCGATGAGGCGGGCGGAGCGGGCGGGGCGCTCGGCGGCTGACGCCCCCTTCTGTGGTGCCCCTGGAGCGCCTGTGCGCCCCCAGGGGCACCCGTGTGCGGCCACGGAATCACCGCTCCGACGTCCGGGCATGAAATCATGTCGTCCCAAGCCAACCAGTGCTCTGTGAACTGCCGTTGGCGGACAGTTTGTGAACTTCAGGCCATGGCCTTCAGGGGGAGGAACGATGGCGGACACCTTCGGGCCCGTGCGCGATGCGAATGATGCCGACGGCGCTGCCGATACCGGGGCGGACGCGGACAGTGGTTCCCGCAAGGAGCCGATCCGGGTCCTCGTGGTGGATGACCACGCGCTCTTCCGCAGAGGTCTGGAGATCGTCCTCGCCCAGGAGGAGGATATTCAGGTCGTCGGCGAGGCGGGTGACGGGGCGGAGGCGGTCGACAAGGCGGCCGATCTGCTGCCCGACATCGTGCTGATGGATGTACGGATGCCCAAGCGCGGCGGCATCGAGGCCTGCACGTCGATCAAGGAGGTGGCCCCCAGCGCGAAGATCATCATGCTGACGATCAGCGACGAGGAGGCCGATCTCTACGACGCGATCAAGGCGGGAGCCACCGGCTATCTCCTCAAGGAGATCTCCACGGACGAGGTGGCCACCGCGATTCGCGCGGTCGCCGACGGGCAGTCCCAGATCAGCCCCTCCATGGCGTCCAAACTGCTCACCGAGTTCAAGTCGATGATCCAGCGGACCGACGAGCGCAGGCTGGTGCCGGCGCCGCGGCTCACCGACCGGGAACTTGAAGTCCTGAAACTCGTTGCAACGGGCATGAATAATCGCGATATCGCGAAGGAACTGTTCATTTCCGAGAACACCGTGAAGAACCACGTCCGCAATATTCTGGAGAAGTTGCAGCTGCACTCCAGGATGGAAGCCGTGGTCTACGCCATGCGGGAGAAGATCCTGGAGATCAGATGACCGGTCCCACGACGGGACCGGAAGGGGCGGCGCCGGGTAAAGGGACGGGAATGCGCGCTCACGCCAGAACGCGGGCGATTTCCTGAGCCAGCGGCCCGCGCAGTTCCGGTGCGTCGACCCGCTCCAGCCGGACATCCGTACAACCGACCCAGGACGCGGCCTCCACCAGCGCCTCGGCCATCGGTGCCACGGCCTTCCTGCCCTCCAAGGACACCTGGCGGGCGACCAGCGTGCTTCCCTCGCGCGCCGGATCGACGCGGCCCTGCAGCTTTCCGCCCGCCAGCAGCGGCATCGCGAAGTAACCGTGTATCCGCTTGGGCTTGGGGACGTAGGCCTCCAGGCGATGGGTGAAACCGAAGATCCGCTCGGTGCGCGCCCGCTCCCAGACCAGCGAGTCGAACGGCGACAACAGGGTCGTACGGTGCCGCCCGCGCGGCTCGGAGGCCAGCGCTGCCGGGTCCGCCCAGGCCGGCTTCGCCCAGCCCTGCACCGTCACCGGCACCAGACCGGAGTCCGCCACCACCGCGTCGAACTGCTCACCCTTGAGCCGGTGGTAGTCCGCGATGTCCGCGCGGGTGCCGATGCCCAGGGAATGCCCCGCGAGCGCGACCAGCCGTCGCAGGCACTCCGCGTCGTCCAGATCGTCGTGCAGCACGGCATCGGGCAGGGCCCGCTCGGCGAGGTCGTACACCCGCTTCCAGCTGCGCCGCTCGGTGCACACCACCTCGCCGTACATCAGGGCGCGCTCGACGGCGACCTTCGACGCCGACCAGTCCCACCACTCCCCGCCGTTCTTCGCACCGCCCAGCTCCGTCGCCGTCATCGGGCCCTCGGTGCGCAGCTGCTTGATCACCGTTTCGTAGGCGCCGTCCGGCAGGTCGTGGTGCCAGTGGGGGCGCGAGCGGTAGGCGCGGCGGCGGAACGCGAAGTGCGGCCACTCCTCGACCGGCAGGATGCACGCCGCGTGCGACCAGTACTCGAAGGTGCGGCCACCCGACCAGTACGCCTCCTCGACCGTGCGCCGGCCGACCGCGCCGAGGCGCGCGTACGGAATCAGCTCGTGCGAACGAGCGAGCACCGAGATCGTGTCCAGCTGTACGGCACCGAGATGCCGCAACACGCCCGGAACTCCGGCCCTGCGGTCCGGAGCGCCCAGGAAGCCCTGGGCGCGCAGGGCGATCCTGCGTGCCTGGTCGGTGGAGAGTTCGGCGGCGGGAGGCGGCACAGACGTCATGCCTCGCACCTTAGAAGGAGGCACTGACATCCGACCGTGGAGCCCTCGCGGTGGCAAGAGGCCGGTGAGTCAGGCGGTGGCGGGCAGGTAGGCGTGGGTGCCCTGCAGGCCGAGATCGGACGGGAGCAGCGCCCCCACCCACGCGTCGCGCCGGACGCCCTTGTTGAGCAGCCCCGACCGCTGCGCGCCCTCCATCCGGAATCCCGTCCGAAGCGCCACGGCACGCGAGGGGACGTTGCCGGCCTCGGCCCGCCATTCCAGCCGGTCGCCGCCGAGCGAGGTGAAGGTCCAACGGGCGGCGGACAGCACGGCCTCCGTCATGTATCCGCGGCCCCGGTGCTCCTTGGCGGTCCAGAATCCCACCTCGTACGTACCCTGCGGATTGCGGCGATCGATGCCGAGCGCGCCCGCCAGGGCCCCGCCCTCGCGCGGGACCACCGCGAAGTTGTACATGGGAGTCGTCGCGCCAGCCGCCGGGGACAGCTTCCCCGCGAAGAGCTCCGCGTCGGCGCGGCTGTACGGCGAGGGCACGACTGTCCAGCGCTGGATGTCCGGGTCCTGACAAGCGGCGTGGACCTCGTCCGCGTCGCCGATCGTGAAGGGACGCAGCAGCAGACGCTCGGTGGTGAGGGTGATCGGCTCCATGTACGGATTCTGGTGAGGCACCGGCCGTGAAGCGAACACTTTTCGGACTTCCCGGCACCTTCGAAGCCCCCCGGCCGTTGACTTGGAAGGGACGGCGGAGCCGACGCGGCGGCAGCCCTCCCGGCGCGGCGGGGTCCTCGCTTACGATGGCCGTTGCGGTGGGGCCCACCTGCCGTGCCCGCGCCAGAGTCCATAACACGACCCAGTGCCAGGCCCGACCGGCAAGGAGACCAGCCTCAGTGTCCGTCTTCAACAAGCTCATGCGTGCAGGCGAAGGCAAGATCCTGCGCAAACTGCACCGCATCGCGGACCAGGTCAGCTCCATCGAAGAGGACTTCGTCAACCTCTCCGACGCCGAGCTGCGGGCGCTCACCGACGAGTACAAGGAACGGTACGCGGACGGCGAGAGCCTGGACGACCTGCTCCCCGAGGCATTCGCAACCGTCCGTGAGGCCGCCAAGCGGGTCCTCGGACAGCGCCATTACGACGTCCAGATGATGGGCGGCGCAGCCCTGCACCTCGGCTATGTGGCCGAGATGAAGACCGGCGAGGGCAAGACCCTGGTCGGCACCCTGCCGACGTATCTCAACGCACTCTCCGGCAAGGGCGTGCACCTGATCACGGTCAATGACTACCTGGCCGAGCGTGACTCCGAAATGATGGGCCGGGTTCACAAGTTCCTCGGCCTGACCGTCGGCTGCATCCTCGCCAACATGACGCCGGCCCAGCGCCGTGAGCAGTACGCCTGCGACATCACGTACGGCACGAACAACGAGTTCGGCTTCGACTACCTCCGCGACAACATGGCGTGGTCCGCGGACGAGCTCGTCCAGCGCGGCCACAACTTCGCTGTCGTCGACGAGGTCGACTCGATCCTCGTCGACGAGGCCCGTACGCCGTTGATCATCTCCGGCCCGGCCGACCAGGCCACCAAGTGGTACGGCGACTTCGCGAAGTTGGTCACTCGCCTCACCAAGGGCGAGGCGGGCAACCCGCTCAAGGGAATCGAGGAGACCGGCGACTACGAGGTCGACGAGAAGAAGCGGACCGTCGCGATCCATGAGTCCGGTGTCGCGAAGGTGGAGGACTGGCTCGGCATCGACAACCTCTACGAGTCGGTGAACACCCCGCTCGTCGGATACCTCAACAACGCCATCAAGGCCAAGGAACTCTTCAAGAAAGACAAGGACTACGTCGTCATCGACGGCGAAGTCATGATCGTCGACGAGCACACCGGCCGTATTCTCGCCGGCCGCCGCTACAACGAGGGCATGCACCAGGCGATCGAGGCGAAGGAAGGGGTGGACATCAAGGACGAGAACCAGACCCTCGCCACGATCACTCTGCAGAACTTCTTCCGCCTCTACGGCAAGCTGTCCGGCATGACCGGTACGGCGATGACCGAGGCCGCCGAGTTCCACCAGATCTACAAGCTCGGCGTCGTGCCGATCCCGACCAACCGGCCGATGGTCCGTGCCGACCAGTCGGACCTGATCTACCGCACCGAGGTCGCGAAGTTCGCCGCCGTCGTCGACGACATCGCCGAGAAGCACGAGAAGGGCCAGCCGATCCTGGTCGGCACCACCTCGGTCGAGAAGTCCGAGTACCTCTCGCAGCAGCTCTCCAAGCGTGGTGTCCAGCACGAGGTCCTCAACGCCAAGCAGCACGACCGTGAGGCGACGATCGTCGCCCAGGCCGGCCGCAAGGGCGCGGTCACGGTCGCGACGAACATGGCCGGACGAGGCACCGACATCAAGCTCGGCGGCAATCCCGACGACCTCGCCGAGGCGGAGCTGCGCCAGCGCGGCCTCGACCCCGTCGAGCACGTCGAGGAGTGGGCGGCCGCGCTGCCCGCCGCGCTGGAGAAGGCGGAGCAGGCCGTGAAGGCGGAGTTCGAAGAGGTCAGGGAGCTCGGCGGGCTCTATGTTCTGGGTACCGAGCGGCACGAGTCGCGGCGTATCGACAACCAGCTGCGCGGCCGTTCCGGCCGTCAGGGCGACCCGGGCGAGTCCCGCTTCTATCTGTCGCTCGGCGACGACCTGATGCGGTTGTTCAAGGCGCAGATGGTCGAGCGCGTCATGTCGATGGCCAATGTGCCGGACGATGTGCCGATCGAGAACAAGATGGTGACGCGGGCGATCGCGTCGGCCCAGTCGCAGGTCGAGCAGCAGAACTTCGAGACGCGTAAGAACGTCCTGAAGTACGACGAGGTGCTCAACAGGCAGCGCGAGGTCATCTACGGCGAGCGTCGCCGGGTCCTGGAGGGTGAGGATCTGCAGGACCAGATCCGCCACTTCATGGACGACACGATCGACGACTACATCCGCCAGGAGACTGCCGAGGGCTTCGCCGAGGAGTGGGACCTGGACCGGCTGTGGGGTGCGTTCAAGCAGCTCTACCCGGTGAAGGTCACCGTCGACGAGCTGGAGGAGGCGGCCGGCGACCGGGCAGGCATCACCGCCGAGTTCATCGGTGAGTCCATCAAGGACGACATCCACGAGCAGTACGACGAGCGCGAGAAGCAGCTCGGCTCGGACATCATGCGTGAGCTGGAGCGGCGTGTGGTGCTGTCCGTCCTGGACCGCAAGTGGCGTGAGCACCTCTACGAGATGGACTACCTCCAGGAGGGCATCGGCCTTCGTGCCATGGCGCAGAAGGACCCGCTGGTCGAGTACCAGCGCGAGGGCTTCGACATGTTCAACGCCATGATGGAGGGCATCAAGGAGGAGTCGGTCGGCTACCTGTTCAACCTGGAGGTCCAGGTCGAGCAGCAGGTCGAGGAGGTTCCGGTGCAGGACGAGGCCGAGCGGACCTCGCTCGCCAAGGAGGACCTCGTGCCGGCGGCGCGTCCGGAGATCCGGGCCAAGGGGCTCGATGCTCCGCAGCGACCGGACCGGCTGCACTTCTCCGCTCCCACGGTGGACGGGGAGGGCGGGGTCGTCGAGGGCGACTTCTCCAACGGTGACGGTGGGATCGCGTCCGAGTCGGACGGGCTGACTCGGGCGGAGCGGCGCAAGGCGCAGAAGAATGGTGGGGGTGGGCGGCGCCGCAAGAAGTAGCGGTGGCGTCGGCGCTGTTGGCGCCGGTGGGGTTTTGGCCGGGGTCGGGCACCTTTTGTGGGTGGCCGGCCCCGGTTTGTTTTGGGCCCGGACCCTGGGTCCCGTTCCCGGGGGGTGCGCCCGGGGGGGCGCGGGGTGCGGTGGGGGGTGGCTGTGGGGTGCGGTGGGGGGTGGCTGTGGGGTGGGCAGGGCGGGGTGGCTGTGGTGCGGTGGGCGGCCAGTGGTTTCCGGGGCTCCCCCTGGCCCCGTTGCTCGTGTGGCTGCGGGGCTGGGGAAGTCCCTGGCCGGGTGTCTATCGGGTGGGCGTTGCCTGTAGGTGTTCGTCGCCCAGCTCTACTGCTGCGCAGCGCCAGCGGAGGTCTGTGCCCTGTTCCAGGCGGAAGGCCATGGCCCTTACCTGCTCGCCCGCTGCGATGCTCGCGCAGGCCTCCACCACGCCCGGAGCCGGCTGGGCGCCGTGGCACATGCGGATGACCGGGCGCGCGCCGCGGGCCCTGAGGGGGGTGCGGGGGGCCAGTTCGGCCAGCTGGTCGTATGCCTCGCCGATGGTGTGTCCGAGCATCCAGTGCACCGGGCGCTGGCCGCTGAGGACCGCCAGGAGGCGCTCGGCGAACCAGTGGTGGGGGCGGACGCGTCGGGGAGTCCTTGCGCGTTGCGGTGGTACCGACTCGGGCCTGCGCCGGTCGTGTCGTCCGGTGGGCCGGGTCCTGTTCGTGCTCATCGCTCATTGCCCCCGTGCTTCAGAGGCCCGGCTGAATACCGGGCGGTAACTTCTGCTGTGGATCTTCTACGGTGACGGCGGAGGCGGCCGCAAGCGCCGATGGGGCGCCGGACGCGATCGGGAGGAATCACCTATCCGGGTGATGAGCCCGGTGCTGTGCGGGGTGCGAGAAAGGCGTGGGGAGGGTGAGTGGCGGTTGCGGGGTGGACGGGACAGCAGCGATGCACGTAACCCCAAAGGGGGACGTCGCACGTATCCTGAGGACGTTTCCGACTACGAAAGCGGCCAGCCATGCGCGTGTACGTCCCCCTGACGCTCCCCGGTCTCGCAGCGGCGCACAAGGCGGGCGAGATCGGTCCCGGTCCGCTGACCGCCTATGCGGTGACCCCCGGACTGCGTGAGTGGTACGTCTCCGACGACATCGAAGAGCTGGAGTACGCGGCGCTCAACCGGGCCGCTTCCGCCTCGCTGCGCCTGATCGCCGGTAATCCCGACGCGGTCCGCCGACGGGTCGTCGTCGCCGTCGACGTACCGGACGGCGCGGCCGTGGCCGACCCGGATCGCAGCCTCGACTCGTCGTCGCTCGGCGAGGTGCGGATCGCGTCCTCCGTGGCGCTCACCGAGGCTGCTGCCGTGCATGTCGACGCGGACGACGCCGAGAGGGACGTCACGGCCGCCGCAGCTGCACTGGGCGCGGCGGACCTCGGTGACGACGACGCGCAGTTCACCGTGGACGGCGCCGAGGATCACGAGCTGCTTTGGTTCGGCATTCAGGAGATTCCGAATCTGATCGGATGAGGGGGAGCGGAGGGGGGAAGAGCAGCCTTGCGGTTGCTGCCCCGCTGCCGGAACGAGTGTCGGACCCGGCGGGTACTTTCTTATGCATGGGGACGCATGGGAAGCACCGCACGCATCTGGTCTGGGACTGGAACGGCACACTGCTCGACGACAACGCCGCGGTCGTCGGCGCGACCAACGCCGCGTTCGGCGAGGTCGGCCTTGAGCCGATCACCCTGGAGCAGTACCGCGAGATGTACTGCATCCCGATCCCCCGTTTCTATGAACGGCTGATGGGCCGGTTGCCCACAGAGGCCGAGTGGGAGCGGATGGACGGGATATTTCACCTGCACTACACCGAGCGGCGGGCCGCTTGCGGGCTCACCGAGGGTGCCGAGGAGCTTCTCGCGCAGTGGCAGCTGGCCGGACGCAGCCAGTCTCTCCTGAGCATGTACGGACACGACCAGCTGGTCCCCGTGGTCCGGGGGTACGGCATCGAGCGGCACTTCGTACGGGTCGACGGGCGCACCGGGCCGTCCGGCGGCAGTAAGGCGCGGCACATGGAGCGGCACATCGCCGCGCTGGACGGGGTGTCCCCGGAGCACACGGTGGTCATCGGCGATGCGGTGGACGACGCCGTGGCCGCTGCACATGTCGGTGCGAAGGCCGTGCTCTACACCGGCGGATCGCACAGCAGAGCCAGTCTGGAGGCGGCCGGGGTGCCGGTGGTCGACAGCCTGGCCGAGGCCGCCGACCTCGCCGAGCGGATGGCTGGATAGGCAGGGAAGGACGAGGGGGCCTGGTCCCTCGTGAGCGCGGTCAGGTGGTTACCGGGGCCTTTGTGCGGAGCACCTTCAGGAATTCACGCATCCACGCCGAGTGGTCCGGCCACGCACGGGACGAGATCAGGGTGCCGTCGACCACCGCCTCGTGGTCCTCGAAGACGGCGCCCGCCGCCTGCATGTCGAGCTCCAGCGCGGGGTACGCGGTGACGTGCCGGCCGACCAGTGCGCCGACCGCCGCCGTCATCAGCGGGCCGTGGCAGATCTGGGCCACCGGCCGGTCCGAGTCGAAGAACGCCTTGAGGATCTTGCGCAGCTCGGCGTCGTTGCGCAGATACTCGGGCGCCCGGCCGCCCGGTACGACCAGGGCCACGTAATCTTCGGCGTCGACCTCGGAGAAGGCCAGGTCGGCGGGCCAGGTGTAGCCGGGCTTCTCGGTGTACGTGTCGAAGCCGGGCTCGAAGTCGTGGACCACGAAGCGGAGCGTCTTGCGGGCGGGGGCCGCGATATGGACGTCGTAACCCTCCTCGCGCAGCCGCTGGTAGGGATAGAGGACTTCCAGGGACTCGGCGGCGTCGCCGGTGACGATCAGGATTTTCGGTGCCATGGCGGGGCTCCCACGGTTCGTCGGCCTGTTCCGTCTACCAGAGTGCGGCAATACGGGCCGACGCGCTGTCCAGAGTGTCAAACTTCGGGGCCATCTTTTGTACACATACGGCTCGTGACGGTTACGGGGGCGGGCGAGATAGCCTGGACCCCGTGATCAGCGCGATACGCCTCGGGGGCAGCGAAGCCCCCGGCCTGCGCCCGGAGTGCCACAGCACCCGGGCCATCACTGATCCTCACAGCCCGGGCCGACTGCCAAAAATGGCCAATACGGTCCCGGCCATCTCTCATAGCGGCATAGCGTCGACTCAGACCGGAAACCCCGCGTCGTGGCGGTACGTCGTCTTTTTCACCTACGTCACGCAACGGCGCGCGACAGGAGCCAGAGGACATGCAGACCAAGCTGGACGAAGCCAAGGCCGAGCTGCTCGCACGGGCCGCCAAGGTAGCTGACAACAGCCCGGGCGGTGGTGTCGGTGGCCCGGGCGGTACCCCCGGGGCCGACCAGGAGCGTCCCGGGCAGGACGTACTCCTCGCCTACCTCCAGCGCTACTACCTGCACACCGCTCCGGAGGACATCGCGGGCCGTGACCCCGTGGACGTCTTCGGCGCCGCCTCCTCCCACTACCGGCTCGCGGAGACACGCCCGCAGGGCACGGCGAACGTCCGGGTGCACACCCCGACCGTCGAGGAGAACGGCTGGACGTGCAGCCACTCCGTCGTCGAGGTCGTCACCGACGACATGCCGTTCCTGGTCGACTCCGTCACCAATGAGCTGTCCCGGCAGGGGCGCGGCATCCATGTCGTGATCCACCCGCAGGTCGTCGTACGCCGCGACGTCACCGGCAAGCTCATCGAGGTCCTCGCCGAGGGCAACGGCATCTCGACGAGCCTGCAGGGCCGCAAGGACGCCAAGGGTGCCAAGGGCGCCGGGATCGAGCTGCCGCACGACGCGCTCGTCGAGTCCTGGATCCATGTCGAGATCGACCGCGAGACCGACCGCTCCGACCTCCAGCAGATCGCCAAGGATCTGCTGCGGGTGCTGTCCGACGTACGGGAGACCGTCGAGGACTGGGAGAAGATGCGCGATGCCGCACTGCGCATCGCCGACGACCTGCCCGGCGAGCCGCTCGACGACCTCGCCGACGAAGAGGTGAACGAGGCCAGGGAGCTGCTGCGCTGGCTCGCCGCCGACCACTTCACCTTCCTCGGCTACCGCGAGTACGAGCTGAAGGACACCGACGCGCTGGCCGCCGTCCCCGGCACCGGCCTCGGTATCCTGCGCTCCGACCCGCACCACAGCGTCGACGAGGCGCACCCCGTCAGCCCGTCCTTCGACCGGCTGCCCGCCGACGCCCGGGCCAAGGCCCGCGAGCGCAAGCTCCTCATCCTCACCAAGGCCAACAGCCGGTCGACCGTCCACCGCCCCAGCTACCTCGACTACGTAGGCGTGAAGAAGTTCGACGCCGACGGCAATGTCATCGGTGAGCGCCGCTTCCTCGGCCTGTTCTCGTCCGCCGCCTACACCGAGTCCGTGCGCCGGGTGCCCGTCATCCGCCGCAAGGTCGCCGAGGTGCTGGAGGGCGCCGGCTTCTCGCCCAACAGCCACGACGGCCGCGACCTGCTGCAGATCCTGGAGACGTACCCGCGCGACGAGCTCTTCCAGACGCCCGTCGACCAGCTGCGCTCCGTCGTCACTTCCGTGCTGTACCTCCAGGAGCGCCGCCGACTGCGGCTCTACCTGCGCCAGGACGAGTACGGGCGCTACTACTCCGCGATCGTCTACCTGCCGCGTGACCGCTACACCACCGGCGTACGGCTCCGCCTGATCGACATCCTCAAGGAGGAGCTGGGCGGCACCAGCGTCGACTTCACCGCCTGGAACACCGAGTCGATCCTCTCCCGGCTGCACTTCGTCGTCCGGGTCGCCCCCGGCACCGAGCTGCCCGACCTCACCGACGCCGAGGCCGACCGCATCGAGGCCCGGCTCGTCGAGGCCGCCCGCTCCTGGGCCGACGGCTTCCAGGAGGCGCTGAACGCAGAGTGCGGCGAGGAGCGCGCCGCCGAGCTGATGCGCCAGTACGGTCACTCGTTCCCCGAGGGCTACAAGGCCGACCACACGCCGCGCGCTGCCGTGGCCGACCTGGTCCACCTCGAAGCGCTCAAGAAGGACCAGAAGGACTTCGCCCTCAGCCTGTACGAACCGGTCGGCGCCGGCCCCGGCGAGCGCCGCTTCAAGATCTACCGGACCGGCGAGCAGGTCTCCCTGTCCGCCGTGCTTCCGGCGCTCCAGCGACTCGGTGTCGAGGTCGTCGACGAGCGTCCGTACGAGCTGCGCTGCGCGGACCGTACGCACGCCTGGATCTACGACTTCGGCCTGCGGATGCCGCAGACCAATGGCAACGGCAACTACCTCGCCGACGACGCCCGCGACCGGTTCCAGGACGCCTTCGCCGCCGTGTGGACCGGTGAGGCGGAGAACGACGGCTTCAACTCGCTCGTGCTGGGCGCCGGTCTGAACTGGCGGCAGGCGATGGTGCTGCGCGCCTACGCGAAGTACCTGCGCCAGGCCGGGTCGACCTTCAGCCAGGACTACATGGAGAGCACTCTCCGCAACAACGTCCACACCACCCGGCTGCTGGTCTCGCTCTTCGAGGCACGGATGTCCCCGGACCGGCAGAGCGCCGGCACCGAGCTGACCGACGGGCTCCTCGAAGAGCTGGACGGGGCCCTTGACCAGGTCGCCTCGCTCGACGAGGACCGGATTCTGCGGTCCTTCCTCACCGTCATCAAGGCCACCCTGCGCACCAACTTCTTCCAGATGGCGGACGACGGCAAGCCGCACAGTTACGTCTCGATGAAGTTCGACCCGCAGTCCATCCCGGATCTGCCGGCGCCCCGCCCGGCGTTCGAGATCTGGGTCTACTCGCCGCGCGTCGAGGGCGTGCACCTGCGCTTCGGCAAGGTCGCCCGAGGCGGTCTGCGCTGGTCGGACCGGCGCGAGGACTTCCGTACGGAGATCCTCGGCCTGGTCAAGGCGCAGATGGTGAAGAACACCGTCATCGTGCCGGTCGGTGCCAAGGGCGGCTTCGTCGCCAAGCAGCTCCCCGACCCGGCCGTCGACCGTGACGCCTGGATGGCCGAGGGCATCGCGTCCTACCGCACCTTCATCTCCGCGCTGCTCGACATCACCGACAACATGGTGGCCGGCGAGGTCGTGCCGCCCAGGGACGTCGTCCGTCACGACGAGGACGACACATACCTGGTCGTCGCCGCCGACAAGGGCACCGCGAAGTTCTCCGACATCGCCAACGAGGTCGCCGTCGGATACGGCTTCTGGCTCGGTGACGCGTTCGCCTCCGGCGGTTCCGCCGGTTATGACCACAAGGGCATGGGCATCACCGCCCGCGGCGCCTGGGAGTCCGTCAAGCGGCACTTCCGCGAGCTCGGCCACGACACCCAGACCGAGGACTTCACCGTCGTCGGTGTCGGTGACATGTCGGGCGACGTGTTCGGCAACGGCATGCTGCTCTCCGAGCACATCCGGCTCGTCGCCGCCTTCGATCACCGGCACATCTTCATCGACCCCAGCCCGGACGCCGCCACCTCGTACGCCGAGCGGCGCCGCCTCTTCGACCTGCCGCGCAGCTCCTGGGCCGACTACAACAAGGAACTGCTCTCCGCGGGCGGTGGCATCCACCCGCGCAGCGCCAAGTCCATCCCGGTCAACGCGCACATCCGTGAGGCGCTCGGGATCGAGCCGGGTGTCACGAAGATGACGCCCGCCGAGCTGATGCAGACCATCCTCAAGGCCCGCGTCGACCTGCTGTGGAACGGCGGCATCGGTACGTACATCAAGTCGTCCGCCGAGTCGAACGCTGACGTCGGCGACAAGGCCAACGACGCGATCCGCGTCAACGGCCAGGACCTGCGGGCCAAGGTCGTCGGCGAGGGCGGCAACCTCGGTGCCACCCAGCTCGGCCGGATCGAGTTCGCCCGCAACGGCGGCCGGATCAACACCGACGCGATCGACAACAGCGCCGGTGTGGACACCTCCGACCACGAGGTGAACATCAAGATCCTGCTCAACGGTCTGGTCCGGGACGGCGACATGACCGTCAAGCAGCGCAACAAGCTGCTCGCCGAGATGACCGACGAGATCGGCCGTCTGGTGCTGCGCAACAACTACGCGCAGAACGTGGCGCTCGCCAACGCCACGACTCAGTCGGCGTCCCTGCTCCATGCCCACCAGCGCTTCATGCGCCGGCTGGTCCGTGACGGGGACCTCGACCGCGGGCTGGAGTTCCTGCCCACCGACCGGCAGATCCGCGAACTGCTGAACGCCGGCAAGGGGCTCAGCCAGCCCGAGCTGGCCGTGCTGCTCGCGTACACGAAGATCACGGCGGCCCGGGAGCTGATCAAGACCAGCCTGCCGGACGACCCGCACCTGCAGAAGCTGCTGCACGCCTACTTCCCGCAGCAACTGCGCGAGCAGTTCCCCGAGGCGGTCGACGGGCACGCGCTGCGTCGCGAGATCATCACCACGGTCCTGGTCAACGACACCGTGAACACCGGTGGTTCGACCTTCCTGCACCGGCTGCGGGAAGAGACCGGTGCCTCGATCGAGGAGATCGTGCGGGCGCAGTTCGCGGCCCGCGAGATCTTCGGCCTCGGCCAGGTGTGGGACGCCGTCGAGGCGCTCGACAACAAGGTCGCCGCCGATGTGCAGACCCGGATCCGGCTGCACTCGCGCCGGCTCGTCGAGCGCGGTTCGCGCTGGCTGCTCGGCAACCGGCCGCAGCCGCTGGAGATCGCCGGGACGATCGACTTCTTCAAGGCGGGTGTCGAGCAGGTCTGGGCCGAACTGCCCAAGATGCTGATGGGCGCCGACCTGGACTGGTACCAGTCGATCCTGGACGAGCTCACCGAGGCGGGTGTCCCGGGCGAGCTGGCCCAGCGGGTCGCCGGATTCTCCTCCGCCTTCCCGGTGCTGGACATCGTGGCGATCGCGGACCGCACCGGCAAGGACCCGCTCTCCGTCGCCGAGGTGTACTACGACCTCGCGGACCGGCTGGGCGTCACCCAGCTGATGGACCGGATCATCGAGCTGCCGCGGGCCGACCGCTGGCAGTCCATGGCCCGCGCCTCCATCCGCGAGGACCTGTACGCCGCGCACGCCGGGCTCACCGCGGATGTGCTGTCCGTGGGCAACGGGAGCTCTACGCCGGAGGAGCGGTTCAAGGCGTGGGAGGAGAAGAACGCGGCGATCCTTACCCGGTCGCGCTCCACGCTTGAGGAGATTCAGGGGTCGGACGCGTTCGATCTGGCGAATCTGTCGGTGGCCATGCGGACGATGCGGACGCTGTTGCGTACGCACGCGTAGGGGTTGGTGGGGGCGGGGCGGTTGCCGGGGTACCCGGCAGCCGCCCCGCCCCCGATCGCCGGACGGGCTCGATATTCACTGCTGCCACAGGGTGAGTTCGGTGAAGTAGTCCGGCAGATCGTTGGTGGGGTGCTTCTCCACCTCGGTGATCTTCAGCATGGCGAGATTGCCGTCGGACGTCACCGTGCAGAGGCGGGTGCCCACCGGCAGGGTCTGGCCGCGCTGGAGCTCCTTCTCCCTGATCTCGGGCGAACCGCACCCGGAACGTCGCACTCTGCGCGTGCTCCCGGCGGATCACCTTCAGCGCGACGGGCTGGCCGCCCCGGGTGTGCGAGAGATAGACCGTGCCCATCCCGCCCTCGCCCACCCGGCCCCGCAGGACGTAACCGGAGATCTCCTGCGGATCGTCCGCCCGCAGCGGTCCCGGTACGCCGTCCTGCATGTGTCCCCCTGAGCGGTATCCGGACAACCCCTTTGTGCGGCACGGGAGTTTATCGCCCCGGCCGCCCCGGCCGCTCTCCTCAGCCCGCCGCCCGCGCCGCTACTTCTTGCCGGTGAACTTCTCGTACTCGGCCACGACCTCGTCCGCCGGACCGTCCATCCGCAGCGTCCCCGCCTCCAGCCAGATCGCCCGGTCGCAGGTCTCGGTGATCGACTTGTTGCTGTGGCTGACCAGGAAGACCGTGCCGGCCTCCTTGCGCAGCTCCTTGATCCGTTCCTTGCTGCGCCGCTGGAACCTTGCGTCGCCGGTGGACAGCGCCTCGTCGATCAGGAGGACGTCATGGCTTTTGGCGGCCGCGATCGAGAAGCGCAGCCGCGCGCCCATTCCGGAGGAGTACGTCCGCATCGGCAGGGTGATGAAGTCGCCCTTCTCGTTGATGCCGGAGAAGTCGACGATCCCCTGGTAGCGCTCGCGGATCTGGGCCTGCGTCATGCCCATGGCGAGGCCGCCGAGCACGACGTTGCGCTCGCCGGTCAGATCGCTCATCAGCGCCGCGTTCACCCCGAGCAGCGAGGGCTGGCCCTGGGTGTGCACCCGGCCCTTCGTCGCGGGCAGCAGACCGGCGATCGCCTTCAGCAGTGTCGACTTCCCCGAGCCGTTGGAGCCGATCAGGCCGATGGCCTCGCCCTTGTACGCGGCGAAGCTCACCCCCTTCACGGCGTGCACCTCGCGCACCCCGGGGGTCTGCCGGCGCGAGACGATCCGGCTGAGCGCCGAGGTGGCGCTGCCCTTTCCGGTACGGGCGCCATTGACCTTGTACGTGATGTGTACGTCGTCCACGACGACGGTCGGCACCCGCTCGGTGTAGTCAGTCACGTTGTCAGCCACGTCCGTACCGCTCCTCCGCCTGCCAGAAGTACACGAATCCGCCCACGCCGCACACGAGCGCCCAGCCCGCGGCGATCGCCCACACATGCGGCGGCAGATGGGACGCGCCGAAGCTGTCGATGAGCGCGAACCGCATCAGGTCGATGAAGACGGCCGCCGGATTGCACTCCAGCATCACCATCACGAAGTGCGGAACCCGGTCCCCCTTGAGCATCGTGTCCACGCTCCACATGACGCCCGAGGCGTACATCCAGGTGCGCAGGATGAACGGCATCAGCTGGGCGATGTCCGGCGTCCGGGCGGCCAGCCGTGCCACCACCATGGAGACACCGGTGTTGAACACTGCCTGCAGGAACAGCGCCGGAATCGCCAACAGCCAGGACGGCCTGGGGAACTGCCCGAACCCCACCAGGATCAGCACCAGCGCGCCCAGTGAGAACAGCAGCTGCTGGAGCTGCTGCAGGGCCAGCGCGATCGGCAGCGAGGCGCGCGGGAAGTGCAGGGCCCGGACCAGGCCGAGGTTGCCGCTGATCGCGCGGGTTCCCGCCGTGATCGAGCTGGCGGTGAAGGTCCAGATGAAGACGCCGGTGACGAGGAACGGAACGAAGTCCTCGACGTTGCGCTTCGTGTTCATCAGGACGCCGAAGATGAAGTAGTAGACCGTCGCGTTCAGGAGCGGGGTCATGATCTGCCAGATCTGGCCGAGCTTCGCCTGGCTGTACTGGGCGGTCAGCTTGGCGGTGGCGAACGCCGTGATGAAGTGCCGCCGCCCCCACAGCTGCCGGATGTACGCGCCCAGCGTGGGCCGGGCCCCGCTCATGGTCAGTCCGTGCCGGGCGGCGAGCGCGGCGAGCTCACCCGGTGCGTACACCGGCAGGGGTGTACCGGCAGGGGTGTCGGCCGGGGCCGCTGGTGTTGATGTCTGGCTCACCACGATCGCTTTCGACGGGAGGGCAGGAACACGAAGACCGACGGGACGGAACCGTATCGTCGCAACGCCGAGGGTAGGGCGCATTCACGTCGCAACGCAACCGTTTCGTCGTTACGGACTATGATTCGGTCATGACCACCGACCCGGGAACCCGCCGCCGTGTCCCCGCCGGAGCCGCTGTGCTGCGCGAGGACGTCACCGATGCGATTCGCAGCGCCGTCTTCGAGGAGCTGGCCGCGGTGGGCTTCGCCCGGATGTCGATCGAGGGCATCGCCCGGCGCGCGGGCGTCGGCAAGACCGCCGTCTACCGCCGCTGGAAGTCCAAGCTGGCCCTGGTCCTCGACCTGGTCTCCGCCGTCGCCGTCCAGGGCATGCCGGCTCCGGCGACCGGTTCGCTGTACGGGGATGTCCGCGCCGTACTGGAACTCGCCTCCTACGCACTGCGCCACCCCGTCGCCTCGCAGGTCATCCCGGACCTGCTGGTCGAGGCGGCCCGCAGCCCGGAGATCTCCGAGACGATCAAGGCCGCCCTGCTGGACCCGCATCGGGGCATCGCCGCCGTCGTCGTACGCGACGCCGTGGCGCGCGGTGAGCTGCCCGAGGACAGCGACCCGGACCGTGCGCTGGACCTGATCGTCGGCCCGCTCTACTGGCGGCTCGCCGTCGTCCGCACCCCGCTGCCCAAGGGCTACCTCGACGACCTGGCGGCATCCGCCGTCGCCGCGCTCAAGAACCGAGCCGGGTAGTAGGTACTACCCCTCGGCGAGCAGCCGGTCCGCGACCCGCGCCGCCGCCCCGCCGTCGTCCAGGTCGCAGAAGTCCCGGCGGAAACTCTCGTACGCCTCCGCGTGCCGGGCCGCCGACGCGGCCAGGGCGCCGGCATCGCGCAGGACCCCGGCGATCTCGTCCGTGCCGACGAGCAGCGGCCCCGGCGCCCGGGTCTCGAAGTCCAGACAGAAACCGCGCACCGTGTCGCGGTAGTGCTCCAGGTCGTAGGTGTGGAAGAGCATCGGACGGCCCGTGTGCGCGTAGTCGAACATCAGCCCCGAATAGTCCGTGACCAGTACATCGGCGATCAGCAGCAGCTCCGCGGTGTCCGGGTGCGCCGACACATCGCGTACGCCGTGTCCCTCGGGCACGCTCCCGGTCACCTGTGGATGGCGCCGCACCAGCACGGTGTGGCCGTCGCCGAGGGACCGCGCCAGCGCTGCCAGGTCGAGCGCCGGATCCCAGCGGTAGCGGGGCCGCTCGCCACCGGTGCCGGACGGGTGGGCCAGCTGGTCACGGTAGGTCGGCGCGTACAGCACGACCCGGCGGCCGTCCGGGATGCCGAGCCTGTGCCGTACCCGCTCGGCGGTCTTGGCCCGGTCGGCCGAGAAGAGCAGATCGTTGGCGGGGGAACCCGCCTCCAGGACCTCGCCCCCGTAGCCGAGAGCGCGGCGCAGCAGCGGGGTGGAGTGGCGGCTGGGGGAGACCAGGACGGACCACTGGGCCGCCCGGCGCGGCAGCGAGGCGAGCCGGTGGTGGTCGGCGTACAGGGTGCCGCCCAGATCCGTACCGAAGCGACCGAGCGGGGTGCCGTGCCAGGTCTGCACGACGGTCTGGCCGGGCCGCCGCTCGAACCATTCGGGCAGCTGGTCGGCGGTGACGATCCGGCGGGACCGCGCCAGCGCCTCGTACCAGGCGGCGCTGTGCTCGATGACCGGGACGGCGGCGGACGGGTTGTGTCCGTGGAGCCCGTCGGTGACCCAGAGGTGCTCCGACTCCACGCCCCGGCGCAGGAGCTCGGCGTGGACGGCGCGCGGTGAGGCGCCGCCCGTGTAGAGCACGGCGTCCCGCAGCGGCTGCGCGCGCCGGGCCGGATAGTGCGTGCCGCGCAGTTCGGCCCGGCGGTACGCGCCCCGCTCGGCGACCGCGAGTACCGGTCCGGCCTGTACGGTCAGCCGGTCGCCGAACCTGCGGTCCAGGGCGAACTCCCGGCCGGGTGCGGGGGCCGTGGAGTCCGCCCCCGTGCGGCGGAGCGGCAGACGGGCGGTGAGTGCGGTCAGCACACGGACCGGCCGGCCGCCCAGATACGCGTCCCAGCGGCCCTCGTGCAGCCCCGCGGCCACCGAGGGCGCGAGGAACGCGGTGAAGCGGCGCCCCTCGTAAGCACTCTCGTAAACCCCTTCGGACGCCCCTGCGGGTGCTTCCCCGTAGGTTGCCGCGCGCGGCTCCTCATGTGTGACGGGGACCGTCACCGTCTCGCGCAGCGCCTCGTGCCGCAGTACGAGGTGGGCCGGGCCTTCGTCCTCCTGTACGCCCGTTCCGGCGCCGGTCACCCCCTCCACCCGCAGCGCACCGTCCGACGTCCACGCCGCCCCGTCCACGAACGGCTGCCCGCTCAGGTCCAGCACCAGTTCGCCCGCCGCATCGGCCACGACCGGCGGCGCCGCCTCCGGGGCCGCGGCCAGCGGCACCCTCGACCCGTCCGCCAGCACCAGCCGCGCCCGCCACCGTCCGCCGGGCTCCGGCTCGACCTCGCGGGGCGCCCGGTGCGGTGCCTGTGGTGCGGCCGCCATCCCGGCGAGGTCGGTGAGCGGAATCCGTACCGTGAAACGGCCGTCGGCCCGGCACTCGACCGGGTGGCCGAACTCCTGGTCCGCCACCCCTTCGCAGGTCAGCACCAGGGCCCTCGGCCGGGCGCCCCCGTACAGCCGACCGGTCAACTCCAGCTCCTCGCCGATGCGACGGTCCTCGCACCGGGCCGGCAGCTGCGCCAGGGTCAGCCTCAGCCGCCCGTCCAGGTAGTCGAGCACCGCCCGCCGCCCCTCGCCCAGATCATGGACGAGCGGCTGTACGGACCCCGCCTCCACGGCCCGCACGGCTACCCGGCGGACCGTGCCATGAGCGGCCACCATCATGCCCACCAGCCAGCCGCCGGGCCGCAGCCGACGCGGGTCGAGAGTCAGCTCGAAACCCGCGTGGTCGTAACTGTGCAACTGCTGACCGGAGTTGATGGTCGCCTCGGGTGCGGGAACGCTTCGTACCGGCACCGTCCGCAGATGCTGGCCGCGGGTCGCGCGCACCATGCCCACCTTCAGCGAGTGGCGCGGAGCCGCTGCCGGCAGATTGCGGATGTACGCGTAACCGCGCAGCAGCAGCTTCCCGTCGTCGCCCCATTGAGCCTCCAACAGCCTTGCCACGGCCGGGAGATCGGTACGGGCGAGGCGGGTGCTGTCCGGGATGCCGGGGAAACCGGCTTGCCGCCGCCCCGGAACGCCGCCGACCGTGAACGTTCCGGCGCCGTTGGCCCGTTCGAAGGCGAGCACGGCCAGCAGCTCCGCAAGCCTGCGCTCCTTCACCAGCTGCCACTTGATCCGCAGCTCCACCGGCAGTTCATGGGCCACTGCCCGGCCCGACCTGGCCGCCCCGTCCATCCGCTCCATCCGGTCCAGGAACGCCCCCGCGTCCGCCATGAACGCATCCCGGTACTCGGGCCCGCCCATCGCGAGCCCCTCCAGGAAGTACACGAAGTCGTCGCGCAGGCACGAGAGGTCGTAGCGGCGCCGCGCACCGCCGTTCGCCACCCCGCCCCGGCCCGCCAGGAACGCGCTGACCTGCTCGCACGCCGAGATACGGTCCCGTACGCCCTGCACATCCGTACGCCGTCGGGTGATCGAACCCTCCCGGACCCGCCAGTAGTAGACATGCTTGTGCAGCACATCGACCGAGCCCGCGAGGAAGTGCGCCGGGATCATCACCGGGGTGTCCTCGTAGAGCTTCCCCTCCGGGAAGGCGAAGGCGTGCCGGTCCCAGAAGGAGCGCCGGAACACCTTGTTCCAGGCGACCCGGTCGGCGAGCAGCCGCGGATCGCGGCTGATGTGGGTGCGGGCCCGGGTGGTGGTCATCCAGCGGTACTGCCAGGCCTGCTGCCGCCCCTGTTCGTTTAGCCGCCACACATTGCCGGTCGCGAGGTCGGAGCCCGTCGACTCCAGTGACGCCAGCATCCGTTCGTAGGCGTCGTGGACGACGATGTCGTCGCTGTCGACGAACGCCAGATACGGCACCTCCGCCGTGGTGTGCCGCACGCCGGTGTTGCGGGCCGCGCTCAGCCCCGCGTTGGGCTGACGGACGTAGCGGAAGCGGCGGTCGCGGGCGGCGAACGCCCTGGCGACGGCCGCGCTGCCGTCCGTCGAACCGTCGTCGACGAGGACCACCTCGATGTCGTCGACCGACTGTTCGGCCACCGACCGCAGGCAGTCCTCCAGATAGTCCTCGACGTTGTGGACCGGGACGACGACACTGAGGCGCGGCTTCATGCCAGGTCAACCGGGGCGGACGCGCCTGGTCACCGGCACTGCCCCGAACGGGTGAACGCGCGATTCGGTGCGCGGTGGGTGCGCGATTACGCTCGGCTGCCATGCTCCTCAGTGTTGTCGTGCCCGTCCACCGCGTTCAGGGATATCTCAGGGCGAGCCTGGAGTCCGTGCTCGGCCAGGGCCCCGGTGAATGGGAGCTTCTCGTCGTCGACGACGGGTCGAGGGACGGCAGCGCCGAGATCGCCGCCGAGTTCGCGGCGCGCGACCCGAGGGCCAGGGTGATCACCCTCGCCGAGCACCGCGGGGCGGGTCCGGCCCGCAACGCCGGGGCGGCAGAGGCACGGGGGCGGTATCTCCTCTTCCTCGACGGCGACGATCTGCTGCGACCGGGCGCCCTGGAAGCGATCACCGGCCGGCTGGCCGCGAGCGAACCGGACGTGCTCCTCCTCGGACACGACCGCATCGACTGGTGGGGGGACGTCTCGTCCCCGGCACCCTTCATCCCGTCCCCGGCGTCCGTTGCCGAGGGCTTCTCCACCGCCGTCCCGCGCCTCTTCCGCCGCGCCTTCTGGACCGCGCACGGTCTCCACTTCACCGACGGCCCCTACGAGGACGTCCTCCCCGTCCACCGCGCCACCCTCCTCGCCTCCGACGCCGGCACGTTCGACACCCTCGACCGGATCTGTGTCCGCCACCGCATCCGCCGCTCCGGCACCTTCGCCACCACCCCGGGACGCCACCACTTCGCGATCCTCGACGCATACGAACGGCTGCTCGCCGAGACGGGCCACGACCCACGGATCCGGGCGGCGCGCATCCGCCACCTGCGCGCCGTCCTCGCCGACCCCGGCCGGACCGCCCCCGAGGACCGCGCCGCCTTCCACCGCGCCGCAGCCCTCCCCGGCAACTACGCCGTCCACCGCGCCCGGGAAGCCGCCCGCACCGGCCGCACCCGCACCCGGGCCGCCCTGCGCCACCGCAAGAAGACGCTCCGGGCCCGCGTCATGCGCGCCGCATACCGCACGGATCTGCTGCGCCCCCTGGACCCCGACCTCGCGGTGTACGGGGCCTATTGGAACCGGGGCGTCGCCTGCAACCCGGCCGCGATCCACGCCAAGGCCCTCGAACTCGCCCCGCACATCCGGGGCGTCTGGGCCGTCTCCTCCCGTCACCGCGACCGCATGCCGCCCGGCATCCCGTATGTCATCGAGGGCTCCCGCGCCTACTGGCGGGCGATGGCCACCGCCACGTACCTGATCAACAACTCCAGCTTCCCCGGCGGCTTCACCAAACGCCCCGGCCAGCGCTATCTCCAGACCCACCACGGCACCCCGCTGAAGACCATGGGCCTGGATCAGCGCGCCTACCCGGCCCTCACCAACGGCATCAGCTTCGAGAAGATCGTCGCCCACGCCGACCAGTGGGACTTCTCCCTCTCCGCCAACCCGCACACCACCGAGATCTGGGACCGGGTCTACCCTTCCGGCTACGAGCATCTGAACCTCGGCTACCCGCGCAACGACATCTTCTTCACCGCCACCCCGGAGCAGACCGCCGCGATCCGGCAGCGCCTCTGCCTCGCCCCGGACCGGACGGTGCTGCTGTACGCGCCCACCCACCGCGACTACCGCAAGGGCTTCGTCCCCCACCTCGACCTGGAACGACTCGCCCGCGAACTCGGACCGGACTACGTCGTGTTGGTCCGAGCGCACTACTTCTACGGCCGCTCGGCGCAGCTGGGCGGCGCCCGGGTGGTGGACGTGACGGGATATCCGTCCGTCGAGGAACTCTGCCTGGTCTCCGATGCGTTGATCACCGACTACTCGTCGCTGATGTTCGACTACGCCTGCCTGGACCGCCCGATCATCAGCCACGCCCCGGACTGGGCTGCCTACCGGGCCTCGCGCGGCACCTACTTCGATCTGCTGTCCGGACGCCCGGGCGACACCCCGGGCGCCGTCGCCACCGACGAGGACGAGCTGCTGGAACTGTTCAGGACGGGCGAATGGCGCTCGGCGCCGACAGCGGAGCTGCGGGCGGCGTTCCGCGAGCGCTTCTGCCCGTACGACGACGGACACGCGGCCGAGCGCGTGGTGCGGCGGCTGTTCCTGAGCGGCAGGGAGTAAGCGCGTCGCAGCCGATGTCACCCGTTCGGGAAAGACCGCAACCGGTGACCCCCGGCCCTGCACGGGGTTGAGCCATACGGACAACCAGGCCCCGATGAACGGACGTGCTCAACATGCCGCCACGGCTCAGTGTCGTCGTACCCGTCCACAACGTCGAGCTCTATCTGACGGACTGCCTGAAGTCCCTCGCGGAGCAGACCATGACCGACCTGGAGGTGGTGATGGTCGACGACGGGTCCACCGACGACAGCGCGGCCCTGGCCGCCGAGTTCGCCGAACAGGACGGCCGGTTCCGGCTGGTGAGCCAGGAGAACGGCGGACTCGGGCACGCCCGCAACACCGGGGTCCGCAACTGCGACCCGGGCGCCCGCCATCTCGCTTTCGTCGACAGCGACGACGTGCTCCCGCCCCGCGCGTACGAACTCCTCGTCGGCGCCCTGGACGAGACCGGCTCGGACATCGCGTCCGGCAATGTGCTGCGGCTGCGGGCCTCCGGAAAGCTCCAGCAGTCGCCCAACTTCCGCAAGCCCATGGCGACGACCCGGCTGCGCACCCACATCTCCCGCGACTGGGACCTCGCCGCCGACCGGATCGCCTGCAACAAGGTCTTCCGCCGGTCCTTCTGGGACGAGCACGCCTTCGCCTTCCCGGTCGGCGCCCTCTACGAGGACATCCCGGTCGTCCTGCCCGCCCACTTCCTGGCCCGCTCCGTCGATGTGCTGAAGGACGCGGTCTACCACTGGCGCGACCGAGCGGGCTCGATCACCACCCGTCGCGCCGTCGTCCGCGGTATCCAGGACCGGGCCTCGCACGTGCTGGGCGTCTCCACGTTCCTCGACGAGCACCGCGGCGCCGCCGACAAACGGCAGTACGACGCGCACGTTCTCGCCAACGACCTCTGGTACTTCATGGAGGCGCTGCCCGGCGGCGACGAGGAGTACCGGCGCGCCTTCCTCACCTACGCGAACGAGTTCACCGACCACGTCGACCCGGCCGTCCTCGACGCGCTCCCGCTGCGGCTGCGCCTGATGTGGCACCTCGTGCGCGAACGGCGGACCGACGAACTGCTGGCCCTGCTCGCCTTCGACAAGGCCGAGCCGGGAGCGTTCGCGGTACGGGGCGTGCGGCGCCGCAGCGCCTCCTTCCCGGCCCTCGTCCGGCCGGTGCCGCCTTCAGTGCTGCGGGTCACCGACCGGGAGCTGCCGCTCATCGCCCGGCTGCGGGACGCCCACTGGCGGGGCGGCAAGCTGCACCTCAAGGGGTACGCGTACATCCGGAATCTGCCCGCCGCCACGCGCGGCACCGAGTTCCGGGCCGGCTGGCTGCGGGCGGGTGGACGGCATGTGCTGCCGCTCAGGCTGCGCACGGTCGCCGAACCCGAGGCCACCGCCCGGTCCCGGCAGAGCCTGCACGACTACGACCGGTCCGGCTTCGAGACCGTCATCGACCCGGCCAGGCTCCGCATCGATGCGGCCGGCAGCCTAGAACGGCTCACCTGGCGCCTGGAGATCGGCATCGCCGGGCACGGCATGCTGCGCCGCTCCGACCTCTCGACGAGCGAGGCGGCCGCACCGCCGCCCGTGCACCGGCCCGACGGCGACCACCGGATCGTGCCCGCCTTCGAGAGCGGCAGGCTCGTCCTGCACGCCGAGCGGATCGATGCCCGCTTCGAGACACACCGCGCGGGCGGCACGGGCGGTGGCGCAGGCACCGTGGTGATCGACGGGATGATCCGCGACCGTTTCGGCAAGGGACCGCTGCGCCTCGCACTCATCCACCGGGACTCGGGTGCCTCCTTCGACTGTCCGGTGACCGTGCACGAGGGGGCCGTGCCCTCGGTGGCGGGGTGGCGGCGCTTCACAGCCGATGTCCCGCTCGGCGCCTTCGCCGACGCCCGGCAGGGGGCGGGGGAGGGGGCGGCGCCCGCACAGCTTCCGTACAGCCTGCAACTCGTCGGCCCGGACGGGCGCAGGACACCGATCGATGTGCCGGGACCCGTACTGCCGGGCCGCTACCCGCTGGGCAGGGACGGCGACCAGCGGCGCGAACTCGGTCTGACCGCAAGCTCCCGCGGCAATCTGCTGATCAGCGACCGCACCGTACAACCCGCCGTCGACCTGGCGACCTGGACGGAGGACGGACGTCTCCTCCTGGAGGGCACCTTCCCCGACGACCCGGAACGGCCCGTCGAGTTGGTGGCCCGGCACAGTGGGCACGGCGAGGAGGCCGTCTTCCCCCTCACCTCCTCCGGGGCCGTCGGGGCGCGGCGGTTCAGGGCCGCGCTCCGGCCGGACGCCGTCGAGGGACCCGGTGGGAAACTGCCGCTGGGCCAAGGCCATTGGTACCTCTTCCTCCGCGAGAAGGGCGCGAGGGACGACGCGTACGACGCCCCGCTGCGCATCCCGGCCGCCGCCCACCGCACCCTGCCCGCCGCCCGCACCCTCGCGAGCCGGAAGTACTTCATCGAACGGCGCTTCCACGACCAACTGCTGATCGACTGCGCATCGGTGCTCACCGCCGCGGAACGCGGTGCGCGCGGCAAGCGGCTGCTGCGCGAGGCGTACCGGGGCCTGCGCATGGCACCCCTGCGCGACACCGTGCTGTACAGCAGCTTCGACGGCCGCCAGTACTCCGACTCGCCGCGCGCGATCCATGAGGAAGTGGCGCGACGGGGCGCCGAGTTGGAACATCTATGGGTGGTGCGCGACCAGCAGGCCCGTATTCCGGCGGGAACCATGGCCGTCGAGCACGGCTCCGCCGCCTGGCACGAGGCGCTGGCCCGCAGCCGTCACATCGTCACCAACACCCAACTGCCGGAGTGGTTCGAGCGACGCGAGGGCCAGTGCGTCGTCCAGACCTGGCACGGCACCCCCCTCAAGCGCATCGGTCTCGACCTCGCGGGCACCGCCCAGGCCAACACCGCCTACATCGCCACCATCGAGGGGCGAGCCCGCCAGTGGAGCGTCCTGGTCTCCCCGAACCGCTTCTCCACCCCCGTCCTGCGGCGCTCGTTCGGCTACCGGGGCGAGGTCCTGGAGTGCGGCTATCCCCGCAACGACCTGTTCCACGCCTCGGACCGGACCAAGGTCGCCGCGGCGGTACGGGAGCGGCTCGGCATCCCCGAAGGCAAGCGGGTCGTGCTGTACGCGCCGACCTGGCGCGAGGACCGGCCGCAGGGCGGCGGCCGCTACGCCCTCGACCTGCAGCTCGACCTGACCGTCGCCGAACGCGAACTCGGGGCGGACACCGTTCTGTTGGTCCGCCGCCACTATCTGGTCACCGACCGTCTCCCGGACAGCGGCAGCGGCTTCGTCCGTGACGTCTCGCGCTACGGGGACGTCGGCGAGCTGATGCTGATCAGCGACGTGCTGGTCACCGACTATTCCTCGCTGATGTTCGACTTCGCCCAGACCGGCCGACCGATGCTCTTCCATACCCACGATCTGGCGCACTACCGCGACACCCTGCGCGGCTTCTGCTTCGACTTCGAGGCCCGCGCCCCCGGCCCCCTGATCCCCGGCTCCGCCGGGCTCATCGAGGCGCTGCGCGACCCGGAGCGGGCCACCAAGGGGCACGCGCAGGCGTACGAGGCATTTCTCCGGGACTTCTGCGACCTGGACGACGGACGCGCGGCGGCGGGGGTGGTCGACCGGATGCTGCAGGGCCTTGACCGGCCCTGATCCGCCGGACCGCGGTCCGTGCAGCCCGGCCGGTCCCGGTGCCGGCCGGGCAGGGGACCCGAGGCCACCACACCCGCCTGAATCGTTTGAGTGATTCAGGGATTCGGACGTTTGCGCAGATGCGCAGGGCATCGAAGTCGCGGTCCATGTAAGTGTGGTCATCGGTGCGTTGCTCAGCGTCTTCGGGTTGCTACGTTCTGTTTTCATGGGTATCCGAATGCGATGCGAAACCTGGGACGTACGACGGGCGCGAGCGGTGGTGCTCATTGCTGCGGCCGCCGGTCTCCTCACCCGAATGCTGATCGCGGCGAATATGCCCGGACCGGCCGACGTGCGGATCTTTCAAGGTTTCGCAGAGGCCATCGTGCGGTACGGCCCCATTCGGATTTACGAACAGCCGCTTCCGGGACTGCCCGTCTACAACCATCCGCCACTGGCGGGCTGGATGCTCCTCGGTCTGCATGAACTGTCCGAACTCGGAATTCCCTTCGGAACGCTGATCAGATCACCCGCCTCGATCGCCGACTTCTTCTGCGCTCTCCTCGTGTTCGAAATCGTGCGCCGGCGCAGCTGTGCCGGTACGGCGGTCGCCTGCGGTGTGGGCGTGGCCGCCAGCCCCGTACTGATCGCCACCTCCGGCTATCACGGCAACACCGACGCGGTCGCCATCACGTTCGCCCTGGCCGCCGCCCATCTGCTCGTGGACCGGAGGTCGCCGCTGGCCGCCGGGGTGTGTGCCGCGCTCTCGATCAGCGTCAAGTTCGTTCCGGTGGTGGTGATTCCGGCGCTGTTCGTCGTCGCGCTGCGGGCCGGCCGGCCGGCGCTCATCCGTTTCACCGCCGGGTTCACCGGCCTCGTCGCCCTCGTCTGGGGACCGGTCCTGGTGACCGTGCCGCAGAGCCTCAAGGAGAACGTCCTGGAGTACGCGGGCGGCAGCTACCGGCTCTGGGGCCTCGTCCGGTTCGCCGATGTGCTCGGCCTGCCGCAGTCCTTCATCACCTTCATCCAGGGCCAGGGCCACTTCCTCTTCGTGCTGGCCTGCGTGGCGGTCGGGGTCTGGCTCGCCCGGCTGCGGCCCGCGCAGCTGCCCGGTGTCGTCGCCGTCACGATGGGCCTCCTGCTGCTGCTCTCCACCGCGTCCGCCCTGCAGTACCTGACCTGGGCGGCCGCCGGGCTGTTCGTCATCGGGTTCTGGGAAGGCGTCGCGTACGGCTGTCTGCTCGGCCTGACGGCGGTCCTCGGTTACCAGGGACGCTCCGCCGTGCACTGGAGCGAAACAGTGCTGCATCTGGGCGAGGCCGGCTGGTTCGTCCTCGCCGCCGCCCTCGCCGGCGGAGTCCGCAAGATCCTCGCCGCGCAGCCGGCCGGACCCCCGCAATCCCCCGCCGAGCGGACCTCGGTCCCGGAGCCCTGCACCCCGCGGCCCACCGGTTCCCCCGTCAACTGACCGCCCCTCCCAAGCACCGAGCGCAACTGGAGAACGCCCCGTGAAGGAAAGCCCGAGCCCCAGGATCGGCATCCTGGTGGTCGCGTACAACGCCGAGACGACGCTGGAGAGGACCCTCGACCGCATTCCGGAAGACTTCCGGTCCAAGGTCGCCGAGGTCCTGATTCTCGACGACGCGAGCCATGACGCGACCTTCACCGCAGGCTGCCGCTGGTCGCAGACGGAGGGACTGCCGCGGACCGTGGTGATGCGGCACACCAAGAATCTCGGATACGGCGGAAACCAGAAGGCCGGATACGCGCTGGCCGCCGAACACGGACTCGACATCATCGTGCTGCTGCACGGCGACGGACAGTACGCCCCCGAATTCCTGCCCGACATGGTCGCACCGATCGAACGCGGCGAATGCGATGCTGTGTTCGGCTCGCGGATGATGAAACCCGGATCCGCTCTCAAGGGCGGCATGCCGATGTACAAATGGCTGGGCAACCGCATTCTCACCCGTCTGGAGAACACCCTTCTCGGCTCGCAGCTCACCGAATTCCACTCCGGGTACCGCGCCTACAGCGTCGCGGCACTCAAGAAGCTGCCGATCCACCGGAACACCGACGCGTTCGACTTCGACACCCAGATCATCGTCCAGCTGCTCAACGAAGGAATGCGGATCAAGGAGATCCCCGTCCCCACCTACTACGGCGACGAGATCTGCTACGTCAACGGCATGAAGTACGCGAAGGACGTCGTCAAGGACGTCCTCGAATACCGGCTCGCCGTCAAGGGATTCGGCACCTGCGCATGGATCCCCAAGCCCGTCGAGTACGCATTCAAGGAGGGCGACGGTTCCTCGCACGCCGTCATCCTGGAGAAGATGCGCAGCCTCCCGCCCGGCCGGGTCCTCGATCTCGGCTGCTCCGGCGGCCTGTTCGCACAGCGCCTCGAAGCCCTCGGCCACGAAGTGACGGGCGTGGACTACGTCGAGGTCCCCGGCGTACGCGAGAAATGCACCCACTTCCACCTCGCCGACCTGGAGGAGGGGCTGCCCGTGGAGATCGGCACCGACTACGACTACGTCGTCGCCGGCGATGTCATCGAGCACCTCTCCCGCCCCGAGCGCGTGCTCGCCGAGGTCGCCACCGTGCTGCGGCCCGGCGGCCATGTGCTGCTCTCCGTACCGAACTTCAGCCACTGGTACTCACGGCTGCGGGTCGCGCTCGGCGTCTTCGACTACGACCGGCGCGGCATCCTCGACGAAACGCATCTGCGCTTCTTCACCCGGGCCAGCCTGCGCCGCACGGTCAGGAATGCGGGCTACGACGTCCTCCACATCGCCTCCACCGGAGCCCCGTTCTGGGCGCTGCTCGGAGGCGGACCGCTCCCCGCGGTCCTCGGCGGGGTGTCGAAGCTGCTCACCCGGATCCGGCCGACGCTGTTCGGCTATCAGCACGTCGCACTGCTCACCCCGCATGCGGCCGAGACGATCATCGCTGGAGAGCACGTCGATGTACAGGACATCCTCGACCGACAGTACGCCCCTGCCGACCGGGTCGGCGTCTGAGGCCGCCGTCCCCCGTCCCACCCCCGCCCCGACGTCCGACACGCCGGTCGCCGCAGTCAGGAGCAAGGCCTTGACCCTCCCCAGTCTGATGCTGCTGCTGTTCGCCGTGTTCTCGTCGGCGGGCGGCCAGATCATGCTCAAGCACGGGATGAAGGGCGCCGCGGCCGCTGCCGCGCAGGGCGGTGGTTCCCTCGCCCTGCGCGCCGCGACCAGCCCCTGGGTCGTCCTCGGCCTGGTGGTCTTCGCGGTGTCCGCCATCGCCTGGATGACCACCCTGGCCAAGGTGCCGCTGTCCATCGCCTATCCGTTCAACGCCCTCGGGTATCTGCTGATCGTGCTGGCCGGGGCGACCGTGCTGCACGAGCGGACCTCGATGTGGACCTGGGGAGGCTCGCTGCTCGTGGTCGTCGGCCTCTTCACGGTGATGGCGGGCCAGCAACGCTGAGCAGACTCAAGCCCGTCCGGTGTTCGAGGACACGCCGCCGGACGGGCCCGGCACCGCACGCTCCCCCAGCAACACCCTCCGCACCACCCGCTCCGCGGCGCGCCCGTCGTCGTACGGACAGAACCGGGCCCGGAACGCGGCCCGCAGCGCCTCGTTCACCGGGCTCCGCCAGCTGCCGTCGAGGAAGATCCGGGCCAGCTCGTCCGTATCGGTGGAGACCGCCCCGGGGGTGTCGCCGGGCTTCCCGGACAGCAGATCGAAGCAGACTCCCCGGACCGTGCGGTACGTCTCCCAGTCGGGGGCGTGCACCACGATCGGGCGGTCCAGATGGGCGTAGTCGAACATCACCGACGAGTAGTCCGTCACCAACGCGTCCGCCGCCAGGCACAGCTCCTCGATCCGCGGATGATCGCAGACATCGACGAGCGAAGGGTGCTCCGGGAGCCCGGCACCCTCGTAGAAGTAGTGGGCGCGGACCATCACCACGGTGTCCGGGCCGAGCGCCTCGCAGAAGCGGACCAGATCGAGCCGGCTGCTGAACCCCGCCTCGTAGTCGCGATGCGTCGGCGCGTACAGGATGGAGCGGCGGCCGGGCCGGATGCCGAGACCCTCGCGGATCTCCGCGATTCGCTCGTCCGTCGCCGTCGCGAAGACGTCATTGCGCGGATAGCCCGATTCGAGGGACCGTGCGGCGCCCGGATAGGCGCGTGCCCACACCTCGGTGGAGTGCGGGTTGGCGGAGACGCTCCAGTCCCACCGGTCGACGCGCTGGAGCAGCCGGTCGAAGTTCAGCCCCTGGGCCGCCGCCGGATAGTCCTGCTGGTCGAGCCCCATGATCTTCAGCGGGGTGCCGTGATGGGTCATCACATGGATCTGGCCGGGGCGCTTGACCAGGTGGTCGGGGAAGTTGACGTTGTTGAAGAAATACGTGGCCCGGGCCAGCAACTGCCAGTAGCGGCGGGTTCCCGGCACCACGTGGTCGATACCCTCGGGCACCGCGTCCACCTGGTTCTTCGACACCACCCACACGCCGCGCACCTGCGGGGCGAGCTCCTGGGCCTTGCGGAAGACGGCCTCCGGATTGCAGCTCATCCCGCGGTTCCAGTACGCGGCGTAGACGGCGAGCCCGGGGTCCAGCGGAAGCCTGCGCTGCCACCAGTAGTAGCGCGCGGACAGGGTGCGCCTGGCCCGCGTCCTGACCGCGCCGGGTGCCGCCCGCAGACTCCGGCGCAGGGCCAGGACCGTGTCGAGGGCGCCGAGCACGACGTACCGGCCACCGCCCATCAGCTTCGGCCGCAGCCCCTGGGCGCCGCCCGGGAAGCGGTGCCCCTCCGGCCGGTGCGCACGGTGGAACGCCGCCACGGACCGTACGTAGCGCCTGCGCCGCCGGGTCACCGACGGGTATCCGGAAAGGAGTTCCCAGGCCGCCCGCTCGAAGAGCAGGGTCCGCACGGGATGCAGGAGCGGCCGGTCCCGTACGAACGCCATCAGACCGGCGTACGCGTCGACGAGCTGGTGCGGTGTCGAGCCGTCCGCCGGTTCCGTCCCGTCGGCCGGAACGGGCAGGTGGCGCCGGCTGCGGTGCTCGACACAGGCGGTGGGGAGTACGGTGACGGACTCGGCCGCGGCGAGGGTCTGCAGTGCGTACATCCGTTCCCCGTGCTGCCCCGGCCCGAAGGACAGCTTCTCGCCCTCGTGGAGGGTGCGGCGCACGGCGCGGTTCCAGGAGACCGGTGCGATGTCCAGGAGTACGGGGTGTTCGAGCAGGGTGAGCCGGCCCTCGGGCAGTTCGCCGAGCAGCTCCAGTGACCGGGTCGGGCGGGGACGGCCCCGGAACGGGCGCCTGTGATGGCCGAACAGCAGCAGTTCGGGGTCACCGGCGGCGTCCAGCCGGTCGGCGACGGCCTGCAGGGCGCCCGGCAGGTGGACGAAGTTGTCCTCCAGGAAGAGGAGATAGTCCCCGAAGGCCCGCTCGGCCCCGGCGTTTCGCCGCCCGTCCGGCCCGGCCCCCGGCGGCAGATGGATGGCCTGCACCCGGTCGTCCCGTGCGGCGAACTCGTCGAGCAGCAGCCCCGAACCGTCCGGTGAACCGTCGTCGACCCCGATCACCTCGATGTCCGTGAACGACTGCGTGAGCACCGACTCCAGGCATTCGCGCAACTGCCCTCGGGCGCGGCGGACGGGGATGATGACACTCAGCCGGGGCATACAGGCTCTTTCTCGGACTCGGGTCTACGGGAGAGGGGCGCGCTCAGGGGTGGTTGGTGGGCTGCGCCCCGGCGAGGCCGAGGCCCGCGGACGCCTGCCGGTCCGCCGGGACCGTGGCCGTGGCCGGTGCGGAGACCGGGACCTGCGCCGGGTTGCCCGCCGCCGGTGCGGGCCGCCGCCGTGCCGGAGGAATCGCGGGCGGCTGCGCGGACGTGTCACCCAGGAAGACCCGGCGCACCACCCGCTCCGCCGCGTGCCCGTCGTCGTACGGACAGAAGCGCTCCCGGAACGCCGCGCGCAGCCGGGCGGAGCGGGTGCTGCACCAGTGGCCGGTCGCGAAGACGTCGAGCAGTTCGTCCTCGCTGTGCGCGATCGCGCCGGGCGGGCAGGAGTGCAGGTCGAAGTAGGTGCCGCGGGCCGCTTCGTACGCCTCGCGGTCGTCGAAGTGGATGACGACGGGCCGGTCCAGATTGGCGTAGTCGAACATCAGCGACGAGTAGTCCGTGATCAGCGCGTCCGAGGCGAGCGCGAGCGCCTCGACGCAGGGGTGGCCGCTGACGTCGATGATCCGCGGGTGCGGTTCGCGGGCCGGCGGAGCCCCGTACGAGTAGTGGGCGCGGCTCAGGAGCACAAAGCCCGGACCGAGGACCCGCAGCACGCGTGTCAGGTCGAGCGCGATGTGCTGGTCGCGCCGGTAGTCGCGGTGCGTGGGCGCGTACAGCAGGGCCAGGGTGCCCTCGGGGATGCCGATCGACTCGCGCAGCTGCGCCACGTCGTCGGCGGTGGCCCGCTGGTAGATGTCATTGCGCGGATAGCCGTACTCCAGCGTCGCGCAGCTCGCGGAGGCCGACGGGTAGGCCTTCTCCCAGACGAGGGTGGAGTGCTGGTTGGCGGAGAGGGAGTAATCCCACTTGTCGACATTGGCGAGCAGTCGGCCGAAGTCCATCCCGTGGGCCGCCGCCGGCCGGTCCTGGAGGTCGAGACCCATGGTCTTGAGCGGTGTGCCGTGGTGCGTCTGGAGCAGCACCTGGCCGCGCCGCTTGACCAGCCGCCGGTCGAAGTTGACGTTGTTCACCAGATACCTGGAGCGGGCCAGCGCCCGCCAGTAGCCGTACGTTCCGGGAGTGAGCCGCTGTGTTGCGGTGGGCACGGTGTGCGCGTCCTCGGGGCGGCAGATCCAGGCGGTCCGCAGGCCGGGGACCAGTTCGCGGGCCTTCGCCTCGATCGCGGCCGGATTGCAGGCGTATCCGCGGTGCCAGTACGCCGCGAACACCGCCCGGTCCGCCTGGACGGGCAGCCGCAGCTGGATGCGGTAGTACGCCTGGAGCGCGGCGGCCCGCAGCACCCGGCGGACGGCCGTGGTGTCCTTCCGCAGCCGGCCGTGCAGCAACTGCGCGGTCCACAGCGCACGGTACGTGCGGTGCGCGCCCAGCCGGATCAGGCCGTGGCGCAGCCGGGCGCGGCGCGGGGCGGGGGCGCCCGGGGCGCTGTAGCGGCCGCAATGGGCGCGGGCGCGGCGGAAGAACTCGGCGCGGCTGCCGCGCGGTAGCCGACCGGGGGTGGTGAAGAGGGTGCAGAAGTGGTCGAGCATCCTGCGGAAGATCACCGGCCGCCAGGGCGCGAGTTCGGGGCGGGCGTCGATGAACGCGAAGACCCGGTCGTACTGTTCGAAGATGTCGAAGTGCTTGCGGCTGGTTGTGGCCAGGATGTTGCCCTGGCGCCGCTGCCGGTAGCCGACGCACACCCGGTCGAGAACCGCGATCGAGCGGGCGGCCAGCAGCACCGGGTACGTCCAGGGCGTGTCCTCGTAGTAGCCGGGCGGGAAGGCGAATCCCTCGGCCTCGACGAACGCCCGGCGGTACGCCTTGTTCCAGACGACCATAAGGACCTTCAGCAGCCCGGGCCGGTCGGCGAGCGTGAAGGTGGCGGGGCCGGTCTCGGCGAGGTGTTCGGCGAAGGTGTTGCGTACGCTTTCGCCCGTCCAGTACGTACGGGCGTAGTCGTAGACCAGGACGTCCGGTTCCCCGGTCTGCTCGATCCGGTCGGCGACGGCCCGCAGGGCGCCGGGGGCGAGGGTGTCGTCGCTGTCCAGGAAGATCAGATAGTCGCCGGTGGCCTGTGCGATCCCGGCGTTACGGGCCCGGCCCAGGCCCACGTTCTCCGGCAGATGCAGGGCCCGCACCCGGTGGTCCCGGGCGGCGAACTCGTCGATGACGGCGCCGCAGGCATCGGGTGAGCAGTCGTCCACCGCGATGAGCTCGAAGTCCTCGAAGGACTGGGTCAGCACCGAGTCCAGGCTCTCGTGCAGATACGCCTGAACCCGGTACGCGGGCACGATGACACTGAACCGGGGCACAACACATCCATGGGTCGTTCGCAGCGCGGGCGGGCGGTCCGCAAACGTCCGATGGAGTGACAGGGTTACGCCAAAACGTGGCAAACCAGCAAAATTGCAGGTGGGGTGGTCCTGTTGCGGTGAACAGGACCACCCCGTGTTGACACACAGCTGTGCGACTACTTCACCGCGCCCGCCATCACGCCGGAGACGAACTGACGCTGGAAGGCGAAGAAGACCGCAAGCGGAATGACCATCGACACGAAGGCGCCGGGTGCCAGCACATCGATGTTGTTACCGAACTGCCGTACCTGCTGCTGCAGGGCCACAGTGATCGGCGGGGAGCCGGAGTCCGCGAAGATCAATGCGACCAGCATGTCGTTCCACACCCAGAGGAACTGGAAGATGCCGAGCGAGGCGATCGCCGGACCGCCCAGCGGCATCACGACCCGGGTGAAGAGCCGGATCTCGCCCGCCCCGTCGAGCCGGGCCGCCTCCAGGAGTTCCCTCGGGATCTCCGCGAAGAAGTTCCGCAGCAGGAAGATCGCGAAGGGCAGACCGAAGGCCGTGTGGAAGATGATCACACCGAAGGTCGTCTCGAAGATTCCGACCGCGCCGAAGAGCTTGGAGACGGGAACAAGGGCGACCTGCACCGGCACCACCAACAGCCCCACGACCACGAGGAACCACCAGTCGCGGCCGGGGAACTCCATCCAGGCGAAGGCGTATCCGGCCAGTGAACCGATCACGACGACCAGGACGGTCGCCGGGACGGTGATCAGGACCGTGCTGAGGAGGGAGTGGGTGATGGTCGAATTGTCCAGCAGTCGGGAGTAGTTGTCGAAGGTGAGCTGGGACGGGGCCGTGAAGACCTTCCACCAGCCGGTTGACGCGATGTCGTCCGCACCGCGCAGCGAGGACAGCATCAGCCCGATGGTCGGCATCAGCCAGAACAGGCCCGCCAGGATGAGGAAGACACGCATCACACCGCCGCCGGCGCGGGCGGCGATGCGTGCGCCGAGGGACTGCTCGGCCTTCACCGGTTCGGTTGCGGCTGTCGTGCTCGTGGCCGTGTTCGACGCTGTCGTCATCGGCGCCCCTCCTTCCGGATCCGGCGGACGTTGCTGTGCTGTCCCGGGGGGCAACCCCCGGACCCCCGGCAGGGGGTGGCGGTCGTGGTCGTCGCTCTCGTCATCGGCGCCCCTCCTTCCGGATCCGGCGGACGTTGAAGAACATCACCGGGAGTACCAGCAGCAGCAGGAGCACGGCGATGGCGCTGCCGATCCCGAGGTCCGCGTCCGTGCCGAACGAGGAGCGGTAGAGCTGGAGCGCCAGCACATTCGCATCGTCCTGCGAGGAGCCCGGCGCGATGATGAAGACCAGGTCGAAGATCTTCAGAACGTTGATCATCAGCGTGACCAGCACCACCGCGAGAACGGGCGCGAGCATCGGCACCGTGATCCGGCGGAACACCTGCCACTCGTTCGCGCCGTCCACCCGGGCCGCTTCCAGGAGTTCACGCGGCAGGCCCGCCAGGCCCGCAGCGATCAGCACCATCGCGAACCCGGCCCACATCCACACGTAGGAGCCGATGATCCCCGGTGTGACCAGGGTCGGGCCGAGCCACTCGACTCCGTTGTACGGCTCCTTGAAGTTGGAGGCGGGGAGCCGGAGTTCGGCGCCGTCCGCCGAAGCGGGCAGGGTGAACGTACCGTCCGCGGCCGCCGTCGCCGAGGCGACCACCTTGCCGTCCTTGACCGCCTCCACCTCGATGCCCTTGAGCCCCAGTTCCTTGGCGTCGATGACATTGGGTCTGCCGCCGCCGCCCCTGGTGAAGTCCAGCCACGCGGTACCGGTGATCTTTCCGGCCCCCGTCGCCGCGGCCTTCGCGGGCTTCGCGTCCGTCGGCATCTTCGCCGGCGCCACACCGACCAGCGGCAACTGCACCGGCTGCCCGGCCCGTACCGGCGCCTTGGTGACGAACGAACCGCCGCCGCCCGCCTTGAGCGGGTGGACGGGCAGCGGATGCGCCTTCGGATAGCCCGCCGACTCGGCGAACGTGTCGTGCACACCCACCCATACGGCGTTGGCGACCCCACGCTCCGGGGCCGCGTCGTACACCAGCCGGAAGATGATGCCCGCGGCGAGCATGGAGATCGCCATCGGCATGAAGACGATCAGCTTGAACGCCGTACCCCAGCGGATCCGCTCCGTCAGCACCGCGAAGATCAGCCCGAGGACGGTGGATACCGTCGGCGCGAACACGACCCAGATCGCATTGTTCTTGACCGCTGTACGGATGGTGTCGTCCGTGAACAGCGCCTTGTAGTTGTCGAGTCCGGCGAAGCCCGTACCCGCCTGGTCGAAGAACGACCGGTAGACGGAGTACACGATCGGATAGACCACGAGCGCGCCCAGCAGCACCAGCGCGGGTGCCAGGAACAGCGCCGCGATGACCCGGCGGGTGCCGGTCACACTTCTGCGGCTGCGTCCCGGGCCGCCGGCCGAGGCATCGGACGGCTTCCTGGGCGCGGGTACCGACGACTGTCCGGACGGATGCTTGTCGGCGGGGGGCACCGCGTCGGCGCCCCCCGCTGCGGCTGTCGTCATCCCGTCAGCTCTTGTACGCCTTGGCTGCGTCGGACTCCAGCTTGGCTTGAGTCCCCGCGATGTCCTTCGGGTTCTTCAGGAAGTCCTGGAGGGTCTTCCACTCGCCCTTCCCGGGCGTCCCGCCGAACGACTGCGGGGCCTGGTCGGACATGTCGAACCGGACGGCGTCACCGGCGGCGATCAGCGCCTTCGCCATGGTGCGCTGCACCTCGTTCGGATACGCGGCGGCGTCCAGGGCCTTGTTCGGCGAGATGAACCCGCCCTGCTCGGCCCAGATCTTCGCCGCGTCCGTCGAGGCCAGCCAGGTCAGCAGGGCCTGGGCGCCCTTGCTGTCCTTCAGGGCCACCGCCGCGTCGCCGCCCGTCACCACGGGGGACTCGGCGCCGACCGCCGGGAACGGGAACACCTTGGCGTCCGTACCGATCTTCGCCTTGGTCTGCGCGATGTTGATACCCACGAAGTCGCCCTCGAAGACCATGGCGCCCTTGGGCTGGTCACCGCCGGTGAACGTCTGGGTGACCGAGGCCGGGAACTCCGTCTGCAGCGCGCCGTCCGCGCCGCCCGCGATCAGGGACGGCTTGCCGAAGAGCTCGGCGAGCGTGGTCAGCGCGTCCTTGACGGACGGGTCGGTCCACTTGATCTTGTGCTGGGCCAGCTGGTCGTACTTCTCCGGGCCGGCCTGGGAGAGGTAGATGTTCTCGAACCAGTCGGTGAGGGTCCAGCCGTCCGCCCCGCCGACCGAGACCGGGGTGACACCCGAGGCGGAGACCGTCTCGGCCGTCGCCAGGAAGTCCTTCCAGGTCTTCGGTTCGTTCGCGCCCGCGTTCTCGAACGCCTTGGCGTTGTACCAGATCAGGGACTTGTTGGCGGCCTTGAAGTAGACGCCGTACTGGGTGCCGTCCACCGCGCCGAGGTCCTGCCAGACCTTCGAGTAGTTCTTGTTCAGCTGGGCCTTGGCGTCGGCGCCCACCGGCTTGGCCCACTTCTTCTGGGCGGCCTGCTGGATCGCGCCGACCTGCGGGATCATCGCGACGTCCGGCGGCTGACCGCCCGCGATCTTCGTACCGAGGAAGTTGACGATCGGGTCCTGCGCCGGGACGAAGGTGACCGTGGCGCCCGTGCGCTTCTCGAACTCCTTGAGAACCTTGACGAAGTTGGCCTGCTCGGGGCCGGTCCAGACCGCCGCGACCGAGATCTTCTCGCCGTCCAGTTTCGGTAATACGACGCTCGACGAGCTTCCCTTGCCGCCCCCGGAGCTCTTGTCCGGCTTTCCTTTTCCGCTGCCGCCGTCGTCACCGCAACCGGTCAGAGCCAGTGCGCCGATGGCGGTGAACACCATGGCGGCCCTGCTGATCCCAAGGGTTGTGCGCATCGCTGCCCCGTCTCTCACATCGTTGTGTGCGCACAGTCCTACGCCCGGTGCACGGGCGCCGCAATACCGCTTCTCGTGTCAACTCGTTGATCGTGATGGGCTCGTGACGTGATGTCAGTGGATGTTCGGGCCCGGCGTCGCTTCAGGAGCGGACGGACCCGAACGGGGTTATCGGCTCGGCGTTCACCGACCTGGCCGCCCGCTCCAGCGCACTGGCCAGCAGCGCCAGGTCCGTCGGACCGTTGCCCAGCTCGCGGACCGGGCGACGGGCCGGCGGATCGCCCATCCGCTCCCACTCCAGCGGGACGACGGTGGGGCGCAGGGTCGCCGTACGTGGAATACGTCCCGTCACTCTGCCGCCCTGGAACGGTGTCACCCGCCCGTCCGGATGCCCCAGCCGGCCACGTCCGGGCGCCGGATCCTCCGGCGACGGCGGGACGACCGGCGCGTCGAGCACGATACGCAGCCGGGCCCCATGGGCCAGGTCCGTGTCCTCCGTACGGTCCGGGCGGGCGGACGTCGCGACCAGGTGGACGCCGAGCCGGCCGCCGTCCCTGGCCACGGCCTCCAGGGCCCGTACGACCGACCCCGCGGCGGGGCGGCCGGGGCTGCCGAGCGCCGGGGCGACCAGCGCGTCGAAGTCGTCGACCAGGACGACGAGCCGGGGCAGCGGGGAGGGGCCGGGGTCCGTGGACCGTGCTGCGGTGGGCCGCAGCCGGAGCGTCCCGCTCGCCGGGGAGTCGAGGTCTCCGCGCTGCTCCGCGGCGCCCGGCGGGCGCTGGCCGGCCATCCGCTGCGCCACCTCGTGCCGGTGGTGCCACTCGGTGAAGTCGTACTGGCCGAGCAGTTCGGCGCGCCGCTTCAGTTCGCCGCCCAGCGCCTGCGCGAACTCGCGCATCCGTACCGGATCCGAGGCCACCAGGTGCGTGAACGCGTGCGGGAGTTCGGTACACGGGCGCAGGCTCTCACCACGCTCGCCACCGGCGCCGTCGACCAGGAGTATGCCCAGCCGGTCGGGCCGGGCTGCCGCGGCCAGCGAGGCGGCGACGGCCCGCAGCAACTCCGTACGTCCGCTGCCGGCCGGCCCCTCGATGAGGAGATGGGGGCCCTCCTCCGCCAGATCCACACTGACCGCGCCCCGGGGCCCCGCCCCGAGCACCACGACGGGCCGCCCGGCGGCCACGGCAGCGGTGCCTTCGGCCCGGGCGGCTGCGGGCATGCCGGTGCCCGTGTCCGCTTCCACGGCGGTACGTGCGGCTGCCGCTCCGCTCCCGGCGCCTCGCGCCGCGACCTGGGGTGTGTCGCCGCCGCGCGGTCCGCTGACCCGGTTCGAGCTCCGCCCGGATCCGGCGGAACGGAGACTGCCGGCCCCCTGGACATCACCTCCGCCCCAGGTACCGGACGCGGGAACGGTGCGGGAGCTCGGGGTGTCCCCGGGCGAACTGCCGTAGCGCCCACCGCCGGCACGGGGGGCGGAGGTGCCGGGGTACGGGGTGCGTCCGGAGCCACCGGTGTCGTGGGCGTCGTCGCGCACGAGGCCGTGGCCGACGGTGCCGATGTGGGTGATGGTCTCGCTGCCGGGGTACGGGGTGCGCCCCGAGCCGGGTGCGTACCCGCCCGCGCGGTCCGGCCCCGGTGCGCCACCTGTGCGCTGGGCGCCCACGCGGGGGCCCGCACTGCGCGGGTACTCCGTACGTCCCGAACCGCGGGCATCCGCGTCGGCCGCATCCGTACCGCCACCGGCGCCCGCCGGCCCGCCTGCCCAGCGGCCCGAACCGCGGACCGTGGCGCCGGGCTGGTCGTCCGCGGTGGAGGCCCAGCGGGCCATCAGGGATGCCGGGGTGGCACGCGCCAGGCCCAGTTCGTCCAGCAGCCGAGCGGTCGGCGGGAGCGCGGCCGACGCGGGCCGGCCGTGGGCCGATGCCGAACCCTCCGTACGCAGCGGGGCCAGCGCCCGGCCGAACCGCTCGGCCCAGTGCGCCGACACCGCGTCCACCGCGGCGACCGTGCCGCGGCCCGCGGCCCGGCCGTCCGCCGTGCGCAGCAGCCGCAGTGCCGTGGCCACATCACCGCTCAGCATCGCCACCGCCCCGCACTCGCGGAACGCGATCGAGGCGTGGCAGGCGGCCTCGTACGTCGCCGCGACCGGTGAGGTGGGCGTGGCGGCCGGAGTCTCGGCGAGACAGATCAGATGGATTCCGGCAGCGGCACCCGCGGCGGCCAGCCGGGCGGTGTTCTCGCGCAGCACCGCCGAGCCGGGGTCGCCGTCGACGATCACCACGGTGTACGGGCCCGAGTACTGCCTGGCCGCCTCGGTGACCGTGCTGCTGTCCAGGCTCGCCCAGCCGGGCCCCAGCGGCCCGTCGTCCAACCGACGCACCAGCTCCGTCGTACGGGCGACGGCCTGCTCCCGGTCGTACGCGAGGAGCAGCCGGCAGTCCTGGCCGTGCATGGGGCGTAGATGGGGCAGCCAGCCGAGCCAGGCCCATTCGCGCCTGCGCTCGTCCGCGCTGCGGGCGCGGTCCGTGCTGATCAGCATGATCTCCAGATCGGCGGGGGAGTGCAGCGCGGCGAGCTGAGCCACCGCTGAACGGGCGAGTCCGGCCAGCCGGGTCCGCGGCCCGGCGAGCCCGAGGGAGCCGGCCTCCCGCAGCCCCACGGTCACCGGCACGGCGGGCAGCTCGGCCCGGTCCGTCGTCCCCAGGCGCACCACGAGCACCTCCGGGTGCGCGGTGTCGCGCTCCCACAGCCGGGGGCCGGGGCCGAGCGCGGTCAGCAGCACGGCCGCGGGGTCGGGCCAGATGCTCTCCGCGGCGGATCCCGATGGTGTCGCGGGGGAGGCGGCGCCCGGGAACGGCAGCCCGGCCGCGCCTGTCTCGTCGGACGTCGCCTCGTGCACCGGCTCGCCCCTGTTGCCCGCGAGCCTGCGCGCCCAGGCGCCTATCCCGCCCCGCCGGGGTGTCCCGTCGTCCGGGAAGCGGGGGGAGCGCTCGGAGGGGGACTGGCGGCAGGTGTCGGCCCACCCGCCTTCGCCGCTCTCGTACGTGTGACGGTCGCCGGGCCCCTCGTGCGGGGCGGGCCCGGGGTCGGCGGCGGCCGGGGCGTACCCGTGGCGGGAGCCGTACTCCTCGGCGAAGCCGCCATCGGCGGCGGCCGCGCCTGCCGTACCGGACACCCGCAGATGCCCCTCGCCGTCCGGGGCCGTCGCCAGCGTCGGCGTACGCGCGCCCGAGGTCAGCCGGAGCGTCGATTCGCCGAGCCGCAGCAGCGCGCCGGGCTTCAGACGGACCGGGCGGTCGCGGACCTCCCTGCCGTCGAGCAGGGTGCCGTTGGTGGAGCCCAGGTCTGCCACGGAGACCAGGCCGTCCGCGGAGACCGTCACCGTGCAGTGCAGCCGGGACACATCGGGGTCGTCGAGCGGGACGTCCGCGTCGGCGGAGCGGCCGATCCGGATCCGGCCGCCGTGCAGCAGATGGACCCCGCCCGCGTCGGGCCCCGCGACCACGTGCAGCTGCGCCGGAACGGCGTCGTCCGCCGCCTCGTCCTCGCCCGGGACCTGGAGCGAGAGCACCGCTCCGTCGACCAGCGGGGGCTCACCCAGTGCGCACCGCTGCGCGTCGAGCCGCTCACGCCCGGCGAACAACACCACCGCACCGCTGCCGAGCGAGCCGTCGGGCCCGGAGACGGCCGCGGCCAGATTGGACGCCACCGTGGCGAGCGCCGTCCCCGGCGGGGCGGTGACCAGCACGTCGCAGGCGCGCGCCGGGGTCTGGCCGCTGCGCGGCGCGAGGACGGTCAGCCGGATCTGCATCGCCGTCAGCGGTCCCTTCTGCGCGGGGCGCCGGGCAGGGGAAACGCCCTGTGATTCCCCCCACCCGACCCGGACGCGTCGTCCGGTACAGGTTCGTCACGTGCCACAGGGCTCCCTACCCCACAGTCCGTGCTGAAGGCATCCTCGCACCTGTCACCGACAACACGCCCGGGGGCCACCGCTAAGTGATCTTGAAAGGTCGGCTGTGTGCCCATAAGTGCCTGCTTGGAACGTTTTCCGCGGCAGCGCAACCGATCCGGGAGAGCGCCCGGAACGGTTCATCGCACGTGCGTACGGCAACCATCCGCCCGGTGTGAGCGTCTTGTTCCGCAACCGGCCGGTACCTCCTTCAGGAGGCAATCGGGCCCGGCGGACAAGGGCGGCGACGGCAACCGGGCGGACCCGCCCGACCTCGCCGGTCACCCCACTAGAGTGGGCCGGAACTCCCGGGGGATCCGGGAGCACCGCAAGCACCACGATCAGCAGGGAGCGCATGACGTGCGGCCGGTAGGCAGCAAGTACCTGCTCGAGGAGCCGCTGGGACGCGGCGCCACGGGCACCGTCTGGCGTGCCCGCCAGCGGGAGACCGCAGGTGCCGAGGCGGCCGTCGCCGGCCAGCCCGGCGAGACCGTGGCGATCAAGGTCCTGAAGGAGGAGCTCGCCAACGACGCGGACGTCGTGATGCGGTTCCTGCGCGAGCGCTCCGTGTTGCTCCGGCTCACCCACGGGAACATCGTGCGCACCCGCGACCTGGTCGTCGAGGGAGACCTCCTCGCCCTCGTCATGGATCTGGTCGACGGCCCCGACCTGCACCGCTACCTCCGCGAGAACGGCCCGCTCACCCCGGTCGCCGCCGCGCTCCTCACCGCGCAGATCGCGGACGCGCTCGCCGCCAGCCACGCCGACGGCGTCGTCCACCGCGACCTGAAGCCCGCCAACGTCCTGCTCGACGAGCGCGACGGCCAGATGCACCCGATGCTCACCGACTTCGGCATCGCGCGCCTGGCCGACTCCCCGGGGCTGACCCGGACCCATGAGTTCGTCGGCACGCCCGCCTATGTGGCGCCGGAGTCCGCCGAGGGTCGGCCGCAGACGTCCGCGGTCGACATCTACGGCGCGGGCATCCTGCTGTACGAGCTGGTCACCGGGCGCCCGCCGTTCTCCGGAGGCACTGCCCTCGAAGTCCTGCACCGGCACCTCAGCGAGGAGCCCCGCCGCCCCAGCACCGTTCCGGCCCCGCTGTGGACGGTCATAGAGCGCTGCCTGAGCAAGGACCCCGACCGGCGGCCCAGCGCCGAGAACCTGGCCCGTGGACTGCGTACCGTCGCGGCCGGTATCGGCGTGCGCGCCAACTCGGCCCAGATCGCGGCGGCCGACGGCGTGGGCGCCCTGCTCGCACCCGACCCGGCGCCCGCGGCCGTTCCCCAGACCCCCGGTGCGGCCGACCCGACGCAGGTGCTGCCCAGCAACGCGGGCTCGTACGATCCGAACGCCGCGACCAGCGTCATGCAGCACCCCCCCGGCCCGGGCGGGCACGCCGACCCGACCTCGGTCATGCCGCCCGTACCGCCGCACCCGGACGGCCCTCCGCAGCCCGAGGGGCCGCACCCCTGGCAGTCCCAGCTCCGGGCGGCCCGCGATCGCAACGAGCAGACGCAGGTCCAGTACCTCGACCCGAGCCAGGACCCGCTGCGCCGCCGCCCCCAGCGGTCCCAGCCCCAGCAGCAGCCGCAGCGACGGCAGCAGCCGCCGCAGCATCAGCAGTACCAGCAGCAGCCGCCGCCGCAGCAGTACCCCCAGCCCCGGCAGCAGCAGTACCAGCCGCAACCCCAGCACCAGCCCCAACAGCAGTACCAGCGGCAGCAGTACGCGCCTCCGCAGCAGCAGCCGCCGCAGCAGCCGGCCCCGCGGCAGCCCCGCGAGCCGAGGCAGCGCAGCGCCAACCCGATGAGGATTCCCGGCCTCGGCTGCCTCAAGGGCTGTCTGTTCACCCTGGTGCTGCTGTTCGTCGCGAGCTGGCTGATCTGGGAACTGACCCCGCTGAAGGACTGGATCGGCCAGGGCAGGGACTTCTGGCAGGCGATCAGCGACACCGTCTCCAGCGTGACCGACTGGGTCTCGGAACTGGGCGGCGGCAGCGGCAGCAGTGGCCCCTGAGCGGCCGGTACGTCATCAACTCTGTAGCTATATCGACTTCTGCGGGCCAGTTTCCACCGCATTTCGCCCGCAGAAGTGAAGGTTGGCGCCATCCCGGGCACTCAACACCCCGATCGACGCGTAACTTTGTCGACCGGGGGTCATGAGCGACGGTCCATCGCCAGCCGCTGAGGGAGCAGTCTTGGCACGGAATATCGGCAGCCGGTACACCGCCCACCAGATCCTGGGGCGCGGCAGCGCCGGCACGGTGTGGCTCGGCGACGGGCCCGAGGGCCCGGTGGCCATCAAGCTGCTTCGCGAGGACCTCGCGTCCGACCAGGAGCTCGTGGGTCGCTTCGTCCAGGAGCGCACCGCCCTGCTCGGCCTGGACCATCCGCATGTCGTCGCCGTCCGCGACCTGGTGGTGGACGGCAACGACCTGGCACTGGTCATGAACCTGGTACGCGGCACGGACCTGCGCACCCGCCTCGACCGCGAACGCCGTCTCGCGCCCGAGGCCGCCGTCGCGATCATCGCGGACGTCGCCGACGGCCTGGCCGCCGCGCACGCCGCCGGGGTGGTCCATCGTGACGTCAAGCCGGAGAACATCCTGCTCGACATGGAGGGCCCGCTCGGCCCCGGCGGCTCGCACCCGGCGCTGCTCACCGACTTCGGCGTGGCCAAGCTGATCGACACCCCGCGCCGCACCAAGGCCAGCAAGATCATCGGTACGCCGGACTATCTGGCCCCCGAGATAGTCGAAGGCCTCCCGCCCCGCGCCGCCGTCGACATCTACGCCCTCGCCACGGTCCTGTACGAACTCCTCGCCGGCTTCACGCCCTTCGGCGGCGGACACCCCGGCGCGGTCCTGCGCCGCCATGTCACGGAGACGGTCGTCCCGCTCCCGGGCATCCCCGACGAGCTCTGGCAGATCCTGGTCCAGTGCCTGGCCAAGGCCCCGGCCTCCCGGCTGCGTGCCTCCGAACTCGCGGCCCGGCTGCGCGAGCAGCTCCCGCACCTGGCCGGCATCCCGCCACTGGACGTGGACGAGCCGGACGTCGAACCGGAACCCCAGACGTACGACGAGCAGCAGTACACCCCCGCACCCGAGGAACCCCGCCGCCGCGGCGCGGTCCCCCTGGTCCCCGGCTCGTCCGCCGATTCCAACCGGGACACCCACACGAGCATGCGTGTCCCGGCCCCCGATGAACTCTCCGGCGGCCCCCGGGGCACGGCCAGGGCCCCGCGCTCCCCGGGCCGGCCCCGCCCGGGCTCGGCCCGCAACAAGTCCGCGGCCGTCCGCAAGCGCCGCCTGACGCTGGGCGCCGCGGCGCTGGTGCTGGTGGTGGCGCTGGGTGTGGGCGGCTGGCTGGCGCTGGGCGACGACGCCGCGGACGCGCCTGCGCAGGACACGAAGAACTCGGCGCCGGGAACACCCTGACCCCACGGGGCCCCGCGAGGCGGTTCCGGATGGCTCCGGGGCCGCAGAGTCCCGTGGGCACCCCTTCGCCGTACGGCCCGGGGACGCGGCGCCCACACGGCAGCGGAGTCGTGATCATGCGGCCCGAGGAATGTCCGCGCCGACAGCCGTTACGCTGGACCCGTGGCAGTCGTCGATATTTCCGAAGAGCTGAAGTCCCTCTCCTCGACCATGGGGTCGATCGAGGCCGTCCTGGACCTGGATGCGCTGAGGGCGGACATCGCCGCGCTCGAGGAGCAGGCGGCCGCGCCATCCCTCTGGGACGACCCGGAGGCGGCGCAGAAGATCACCAGCAAGCTTTCGCACCTCCAGGCCGAGGTCCGCAAGACCGAGGCCCTCCGTGGCCGTATCGACGATCTTGAGGTTCTCTTCGAGCTCGCCGAGGACGAGGGTGACGCCGACGCCCTCGCCGAGGCCGAGAGGGAGCTGGAGTCCGTCAAGAAGGCGCTGGACGAGATGGAGGTCCGTACGCTCCTCTCCGGCGAGTACGACGCCCGTGAGGCGCTGGTCAACATCCGGGCCGAGGCCGGTGGCGTGGACGCCGCCGACTTCGCCGAGAAGCTCCAGCGCATGTACATCCGCTGGGCCGAGCGGCACGGCTACAAGACCGAGGTCTACGAGACGTCGTACGCGGAAGAGGCCGGCATCAAGTCGACCACCTTCGCCGTCCAGGTCCCGTACGCCTACGGCACCCTCTCCGTCGAGCAGGGCACCCACCGGCTCGTCCGGATCTCGCCCTTCGACAACCAGGGCCGCCGCCAGACGTCCTTCGCGGGTGTCGAGGTGCTCCCCGTGGTCGAGCAGACCGACCACATCGAGATCGACGAGTCGGAGCTGCGCGTCGACGTGTACCGCTCGTCGGGCCCCGGCGGCCAGGGCGTCAACACCACGGACTCCGCGGTGCGCCTGACCCACCTCCCCACCGGCATCGTCGTCTCCTGTCAGAACGAGCGCTCGCAGATCCAGAACAAGGCGTCCGCGATGAACGTCCTCCAGGCGAAGCTCCTTGAGCGCCGCCGTCAGGAGGAGCAGGCCAAGATGGACGCCCTCAAGGGCGACGGCGGCAACTCCTGGGGCAACCAGATGCGGTCGTACGTCCTGCACCCGTACCAGATGGTCAAGGACCTGCGTACGGAGTTCGAGATCGGCAACCCGGAAGCGGTCTTCAACGGCGAGATCGACGGCTTCCTGGAGGCGGGCATCCGCTGGCGCAAGCAGCGGGAGAAGTAGGCGGGGCCCAGCGGCCTGTTGCTGCTTCCTGTTCTTACGGCGGTGCCGGAAACCCCATGGGGTTTCCGGCACCGCCGTTTTCGTCGGGGAGGGGCACGAGGTCGCACCGGAAGGGGAGTTGGGGTTCCGAGTTGCGCAGGTGGCGTGGTGAGTGCGTCACAGTCGTGATTCTGAATGACGGTCAACTGCGACCAAATCGGTGCACATTGCACGGAACGGCCTTGACGCAGACCTTAACTGTGGACAGGCTGCTAGGGCAGCATGCGTATGTCTGGGACGGGTGTGAACGGGGGCGGGCGGCGTGACCACGGCTCCATGTGGCGCTGTTCGGAGCAAACCCCGCAGAGCCGGGGCCCGCATATGGCTGCTCCACTGACAAGAACAGCTACTGGGGGTAGCAGCAGATGACCAAGAAGACGCGAGTACGCGTCGCGCGGATAGCCGCGGGTGCGGTGATCGCGGCGGGTGCCTCGCTCACCGTTGCCGGTGCGGCATCGGCCGCCGGTATTGGAATCGGGATCGGCGTGGACGCCGGTGACGCCTCCGTCGGCGCCCAGGTCGGCATCGCCAACGAGGCCAACGGTGGTAACGGCGGGGAACCTGGTGGCGTCGACCAGGGCGGCACCACCAACCAGGGTGGTGCGGGCGACCAGGGTGGTGCCGGTGACCAGGGTGGTGCCGGTGACCAGGGTGGTGCGGGCGACCAGGGTGGTGCCGGTGACCAGGGTGGTGCGGGCGACCAGGGTGGTGCCGGTGACCAGGGTGGTGCGGGCGACCAGGGTGGTGCCGGTGACCAGGGTGGTGCGGGCGACCAGGGTGGTGCCGGTGACCAGGGTGGTGCGGGCGACCAGGGTGGTGCCGGTGACCAGGGTGGCGCGGGCGACCAGGGTGGTGCCGGTGACCAGGGTGGCGCGGGTGACCAGGGTGGTGCCGGTGACCAGGGTGGCGCGGGCGACCAGGGTGGTGCGGGCGACCAGGGTGGTGCGGGCGACCAGGGTGGCGCGGGCGACCAGGGTGGTGCCTCGCACGGCGGCGGGACCGGTGGCGACACCGGCTCCACGACCGGTAACGCCTCCTCCGGCTCCGCAACCGGTGGCGACACCAGCACCTGCACCGTCGACCTCGACGGTGCGAACTGCGCGGACAACACCACCCCCGACTCGGCCGGCAACCAGCCGGTCGAGCAGGGCAAGGGCAAGGACGAGCTCGCCGAGACCGGTGCCGCCGAAACCACGTTCCTGCTGGTCGGCGCCGCGACGATGATTGCCGGAGGCATCGGCTTCCGGATCCTGCCGCGCCTGATGAACGGCCGTACGGTCGCCTAAGGGCCGCCTGCGGTACAGGTACGCACAGAGGGGCCCGGGACGCCTGTCGGCATCCCGGGCCCCTCTGCGTACACGTTCACGCTCTTGCAGGCGGACGGACGGCCTCGACTACACGGTCTGGTGCGCCAGCAGCGCCAGCGCGCCCAGCAGCACCACCAGCAGGGCCACCAGCGTCACAGGGCTGAGCCCCGCGAACATTCCCTGCTCCTGTTCCTGCTGCAGCCGTGCGCGGCTGGCCCGGCACACAGGGCAACGGCCCTCGTTCACGGGTGCCGCGCAGTTTGCGCACACCAGTCGGTCATAGGTCATGCGCTTTCCTCCTCCCGCGCGGCGGAGCCGCATACGTCTTCACTCCGCACAACGCTCAGGGAAACGCAACTGTTCCCCCCACCACTGTGCCAGCTCGCGCGGATTTCGGCGCGGCCCGCCGGACATCACCCGTTCCGTAGCGCTTCGGCCCCGCTTCCGGCCAGTCCCGTTCCGCCATAAATCGCCCATCCCCGGACGCGCGCCTGCACGCGTCAGCCCGGTTCGCGTATGGTCACGCACACCTACTCCCGGCCGACCGTGGTGCATCCGTGATCCGATTCGACAACGTCTCCAAGACCTACCCGAAGCAGAGCCGTCCCGCTCTACGGGATGTGTCTCTCGATATCGAGAAGGGTGAGTTCGTCTTCCTGGTGGGCTCCTCCGGCTCCGGCAAGTCCACCTTCATGCGACTCATCCTCCGCGAAGAGCGCGCCAGTCAGGGCATGGTCCACGTCCTGGGCAAGGACCTCGCGCGCCTGTCCAACTGGAAGGTGCCGCACATGCGCCGCCAGTTGGGCACCGTGTTCCAGGACTTCAGGCTCCTGCCCAACAAGACCGTTGCGGAGAACGTCGCGTTCGCGCAGGAGGTCATCGGCAAGCCGCGCGGAGAGATCCGCAAGGCGGTGCCCCAGGTTCTCGACCTGGTCGGCCTCGGCGGCAAGGAGGACCGGATGCCCGGTGAGCTCTCCGGTGGTGAGCAGCAGCGCGTGGCGATCGCGCGGGCGTTCGTGAACCGCCCCATGCTGCTGATCGCGGACGAGCCGACCGGCAACCTCGACCCGCAGACCTCCGTCGGCATCATGAAGCTGCTGGACCGGATCAACCGGACCGGCACCACCGTGATCATGGCGACCCACGACCAGAACATCGTCGACCAGATGCGCAAGCGTGTCATCGAGCTGGAGCAGGGCCGTCTCGTACGCGACCAGGCCCGCGGCGTCTACGGCTACCAGCACTGAGCATCGAGCACTGAAAGGACGCCATGCGCGCCCAGTTCGTCCTGTCGGAGATCGGCGTCGGCCTCCGTCGCAACCTCACGATGACCTTCGCCGTCGTCGTCTCCGTCGCCCTCTCGCTCGCTCTGTTCGGCGGCGCGCTGCTCATGCGCGAGCAGGTCAGCACGATGAAGGACTACTGGTACGACAAGGTCAACGTCTCGATCTTCCTCTGCAGCAAGAGTGATGTGACCTCGACTCCCAAGTGCGCCAAGGGTGCTGTCACCAAGGAGCAGAGGGAGCAGATCGAGGACGACCTCAAGAAGATGGACGTCGTCCAGACGGTCACGCACGAGACGGCCGACGAGGCGTTCGATCACTACCAGGACCAGTTCGGCGACTCGCCCATGGCGAGCAACATCACGCCGGACCAGATGCAGGAGTCGTTCCGGGTCAAGCTCCACGACCCGAAGAAGTACAAGGTGGTCGCCACCGCCTTCGCCGGCCGTGACGGGGTGCAGTCCGTCCAGGACCAGAGAAGCATCCTGGACAACCTCTTCCAGCTGATGAACGGCATGAACGTGGCCGCCCTCTTCGTGATGGCGCTGATGCTGGTCATCGCGCTGATGCTGATCGTGAACACCGTCCGGGTGTCCGCGTTCAGCCGACGGCGCGAGACAGGCATCATGCGGCTCGTGGGCGCCTCGGGCTTCTACATCCAGATGCCGTTCATCATGGAGGCCGCGTTCGCCGGTCTCATCGGCGGTGTCCTGGCCTGCGTGATGCTGCTGGCCGGCCGGTACTTCCTGATCGACGGCGGTCTGGCACTGCAGAGCAAGCTGAATCTGATCGACTTCATCGGCTGGGACGCGGTCTTCACCAAGCTGCCCCTGGTCCTGGCAATCGGTCTGCTGATGCCCGCCGTTGCCGCTCTCTTCGCGCTCCGCAAGTACCTGAAGGTGTGACAAGCGCCCCTGTGGTGCGCGGCCAACCGGCCGTGCGCCACAGGGGCGTTGTCCTAGACTCGGCGCCATGTCGGGCCCCACGCAATGTTTCGGGCCCCGCGGCGTGCGCCGCGGGGCGGCCCTGACATTGGTCTTCGCGACCGTGCTGGCCACCGCGGCGGCCACCGGATCGCTGCCGCACGACGGTGCGAAGTCCTCGGACATAGCGGCCCGTTCCGTCGCCTCCACCATCGACGGCGACGAGGTGGCCGACGCCGCCGCCCGCGCCGTCGCCGACGGCAAGTCCGGTAAGGAGGCGGCCGAGGAGGTCGTCAGCCGCAGCGGCGACCGCTGGGGCGCGGTGTACGACGAGCAGCAGTACGAGGAGTTCGAGCAGGCCCTCGACGGCTCCTACACCGGTGTCGGGATCGCCGCGAAGCGCTCCGCGGACGGGCTGGTCGAGGTGGCCCGGGTCCAGCCCGGCGGCCCCGCCGAACAGGCCGGCATCGAGCCGGGCGATCTGCTCCGTACGATCGACGGCCACCGGATCGACAAGCGCCCCGTTGCCGAGGCCGTGGCCCTGCTGCGCGGAGACCGTACGGAGGCGGACGCGGGCACCACCGTCGTGCTGGGGGTCCAGCGGGGCGCCGCCCTTCGGACCGAGACGCTGCGCCGGGCCAGGCTCACCACCGAGGCCGTCACCGTACGGCGGATCGGACCGGACCGTTCCGATTCCTCCGCGGCTGTACTGATCGAGGTCGACTCGTTCACCAAGGGCTCGGGCGCCAAGGTCCGCGACGCGGTCCGGGACGCACCGGCGGGCGCCGGGATGCTTCTGGACCTCCGTGGCAACTCCGGCGGCCTGGTCACCGAGGCCGTCACCGCCGCCTCCGCCTTCCTGGACGGCGGCCTGGTCGCCACGTACGACGTGCACGGCGAGCAGTGCGCCCTCTACGCGCAGCCGGGCGGTGACACCGTCCGCCCCCTCGTCGTCCTCGTCGACGGCGGCACGATGAGCGCCGCCGAGCTCCTCACCGGCGCGCTCCAGGACCGGGGCCGCGCCGTCACCGTCGGGTCGCGCACCTTCGGCAAGGGGTCGGTCCAGATGCCCAGCAAGCTCCCGGGCGGCTCGGTGGCCGAGCTGACCGTCGGCCACTACCGCACCCCGGCGGGCCGCGACGTCGACGGCCGCGGCATCACCCCGGACCTCACGGTCAGCTCCGGGGCCGAGCAGCGGGCCGAGACGGTATTGAGTGGCCTCGGGGGTGGGTCGTAGTGCGAAAATGGCTGCACTATGGCTAAGGAAAAGGACACAGGGCGCAAGCTCATCGCGCAGAACAAGAAGGCGCGGCACGACTACCACATCCTCGACACCTACGAGTGCGGTCTCGTACTCATGGGTACCGAGGTCAAGTCGCTGCGGCTGGGCCGGGCCTCCCTGGTGGACGGCTTCGTCCAGATCGACGGGGGCGAGGCCTGGCTGCACAACATCCACATCCCCGAGTACGTGCAGGGGACCTGGACCAACCACTCGGCCAAACGCAAGCGCAAGCTGCTGCTGCACCGGGCGGAGATCGACAAGCTGGAGTCGAAGTCGGGCGAGACGGGTCACACGATCGTGCCGCTCGCGCTGTACTTCAAGGACAGCCGGGTCAAGGTCGAGATCGCGCTCGCCAAGGGCAAGAAGGAGTACGACAAGCGGCAGACCCTGCGCGAGAAGCAGGACCTGCGGGAGACCAACCGCGCGATCTCGGCAGTGCGCCGGCGTCAGCGCAGCGCATAGCCGGGAAGCGTACGGGCGGGCCGACAGGAATAGGCTGGCATCGTCGTGCGTTGGTCGCGTACGATGGCACTGCACCTCACAGCGGGTGCGTGTTTTGAAAAAACAACATGGGGATGATCGGTTTCGACAGCGGATGTCGAAGCAGGGGAAGCGAGTCGAGGAAGCGGCAATGATCTCGTAAACCATATGTCGCAACCAATAATCGCCAATTCCAAGCGCGATTCCTCCGCCTTCGCCCTCGCTGCCTAATTAGCAGCTAAGCGAAGACTCTGCGGAGTGTCAGCCCGGGGTTGATCCCGACCCGGATCCTGACATCATCAAGGGATCTAAACTTCTGGACCCGGCCACGGGGCCCAGAAGGAAATCAAACAGTGGCTGGGCCCGTCGGCAGCTTGTTCGCGTGACTGCCGGGGCCGAGAAAAGCGCAGCGGACTGCACTCGGAGAAGCCCTGATTCTGCACCGTTGGACGCGGGTTCGATTCCCGCCATCTCCACAATTCCCATGTGAACGAGGACCCCGTTGCCCACCGGCAACGGGGTCCTCGTTTTTCTGCCGGTCCTCAGTTCCGGGGGGCCCGGACCCCGGCCGCCGCGACGACCAGCGCCAGCCCGGCCGCGCACACCGGAACGACATAGCCCGTCACCTGCCCCATGTGCTCCACCATCCAGCCGCCGATCGCCGAACCCGCGGCGATCCCGCCCAGCAGCGCGGTCACGGCCAGGGTCATGCCTTCGTTCAACTGACCCTCGGGGGTGAGACGTTGCACCAGCGTCATGCCGGTGACCATGGTCGGGGCCGTCGCCGCACCGGCCAGCAGCAGCGCGCCCGCGAGGGCGAGCAGCGAATCCGTCGAGGAGGCGGCCAGCAGCGGCAGGGACATCAGCGCCGTCATTCCCGCCAGGCAGCCCAGCAGCCGGCGCCGGATGTCCACGGCCGGGCGCAGCGATCCGTACAGCAGTCCCGCCACACATGATCCGGCAGCCTGGAGGGCCAGGATCGCGCCCCCGGCATGGGCGATCGTGACGACCTCCATCGCGCCGAAGACCGCGCCGGTGGCGAGGAAGGCGGCGAGCAGGGCCGGCATGCCCGGGGCGCGGAGCGGGGAGCCCGCGTGGGTGCGGGGTGCCACCGGCGGTTCGGTGGCGCGCTGGGCGGCGAAGATCAGCACGCCGGTCATCAGCAGGATCGCTCCGACGAGTGTTCCGGCCTCCGGGAAGAGCGCCGCGCACAGCAGGGCGGCGAGGGCCGGGCCGAGCATGAAGCAGAGTTCGTCGGCGGCCTGTTCGAAGGAGTTCGCGGTGTGCAGGGCGGCCGGATCGCCCCGGTGCAGATGGGCCCAGCGGGCCCGGGACATCCCGCCGGTGTTGGGGGTGGTGGCGGTCGCGGCGTAGGAGGCGAAGAGCGTCCAGGCCGGGGCGCCGTAGTGCACGCAGAGCAGCAGTGCCAGCGATCCGAGCGTGGCGATCGCAGTGGCGGGTACGGCGACCCTGGCCTGTCCGTACCTGTCGACGAGCCGGGCCGTCCAGGGTGCGACCACCGCCGTCGCGGCGAGGCCGGTCGCGGTGACGGTGCCGGCCAGGGCGTACGAGCCGCGCGAACCGGCGATCATGATCACCGCGCTGACGCTGAACATGCCCATGGGGAGCCGGGCGAGGAGGTTGCCCGCGGTGAAGGCGCGGGCACCCGGGGTGGCGAGCAGTCGGCGGTACGGGTTGGTGGGCGTCGGCCTGGCGGCGGCGGTGCGCGGGGCTATGACCAGCAGGTCCCCGGAGACGGCGAACATGGGGTCGGTGTGCGGGGTTCTCTCGTACGGCATGGATCAACCCTTGCGGCGCACGGCCCATGGGGTCCAACACCTTCTCCGTACCGATTAACGCATGTGTGTTGTAAATTCCCGGGTGTGGCCTCCTCCGCTGCCGATACGGGCACCCAGACGCATACCCATACCGACCCTCGGCTGCTCCGCGCCTTCGTCGCCGTCGCCGAGGAGCTGCACTTCACCCGTGCCGCCGCCCGGCTCTACATCGCCCAGCAGGCACTGAGCCGGGACATCCGTCGGCTGGAGCGCGAGCTGGGCGCGGAACTGTTCGTACGCACCACCCGGCAGGTCGCCCTCACCGCAGACGGTGAACGGCTCCTCCCGTACGCCCGGCGGGTGCTGGAGGCGCACGCCGATCTTGCCGCAGCCTTCGCCGACCCCGCGGCCCGGCCGCTCTTCGTCGACCTCAACACCGACGGCATGACGGCCGCCCGCGTACTCGCCGGCGCACGGGAGCTGGCTCCGGCGTGCGAGCTGATGGCGCGCTTCGAGAGCGGACTCACCTGGGCCGCCGACGAGATACTCGCCGGGCGGCTCGACGTCTCCTTCGGCCGCGCCGCCGGACTCGACCCCGCGGTGCGGGCACGGCTCGGCGTACAGCCGGTGCGGTACGAGCCGATGGCCGTTCTGCTCCCCGACGATCACCCCCTCGCCGCGCACGAGGTCGTCGCGCTGGACGACCTGGCCGGCGAGACCGTCTACGCGGGTGCCGGGAACCCGCGCACCGAGGAGTGGACGGACCTCGCCCGGCTGCTCTTCGCCGAGTGGGGCATCGAGCTGGCGCCACCTGCCCCACTCGCGATCGGCGTGGCCGAATTTCAACGGGTCATGGCGAAGTCGCGGCACCCGGTTCTGTGCGTGGTCGACTTCCCTCCGATGCCGGCCACCGTGGTGCGTCCGCTGGCCCGGCCCGTACCGCTCTCCCCGCTGCTGCTGGTCTGGCGCAAGGGGCTGCGCCACCCCGGCTTGGACGCATTGCGCAAAGCCGCAGCTCAACTGGGCTCCGAGCAGGGCTGGATGGTGCGGCCGGACGGAAGCTGGCTGCCCGAGATCGATGCATCTCTCATGTTGAAATCCACCTGATCGGGGGAAGGAAGTGCCGTTGCCGTGCGCTACGTTCATCGCCCGGGTGCAATGTGGTGGGGGCGCGGACAGGGTGGGGCGGTGGTGGCCCGCGCCGACCTGCTGCGCGCGCTGTCCGGCAGCGGAACGGACGAACACGCCTTTGGAGACGGCCATGGCGAGGCTGCGTACGTCACTGGGCGCACCCCGCCTCATCCAGACGTTCGTCAAGCGCGGCTACCGGCTGGCGCTGGACCAGGTGGGGGACAGTCCCGATGTCAGTCCTGCTTGCTAGGCCGTTTCGTTCAGATCATCTGATCAGCCGCCTGCTCGGCTTCAGTCGGAACACCGCAGACAACTGGGATCACGAACGCGGAGCTTCAGCCCCGAGTACGCCGTAGAGATCAGCCGACGCCGAGCGCCGACCAGTTCGAGAGAGAGGGGATCCTCCAGGAGCCTGATAACTTGTCCGTCAGCACTTACGCCTCCCCGGCCGGGCAACGCCTCCGCCAGGGAGGCTTTTTTCATGCCCTGGACCCGGCTCACGGCCTGGGCGCACTGGAGCGACCACCGCGATCCTGCCATCCGCAAGCGGGCCGGAGACGCCCCGCCGCCACCCGGCCGCCGAACACGAAGGAGCTGCATGTCCGACGTATCCGTGCGCCTCGCCGATACTTCTGACCGCCCCGTACTGGAACGCCTCTGGCTGATGTTTCGCCACGACATGTCGGAGTTCGGCGGTGTGCTGCCCAACCCGGACGGAACCTTCCGGAGTGATCGGCTCCACGCCGCCTTCACGAAGGCTGACTGGGCGCCCTATCTCGTGACAAGTGGCGAGAGCCCTGTCGGGCTCGCGTTCGTCCGCAGCCTGACTGCTCCGACGCGGGTCCTGAGCAGCTTCTTCGTGGTGCGTGCCGTCCGGAGGACCGGGATCGGGCTGCGCGCCGTTCAAGAGGTCGTGGCCAAGCATCCGGGGCCGTGGCAGGTCGCCTTCCAAGAGGGCAACGTTGCCGCAGTCCAGTTCTGGCGTCGGGTCGCCACCGAGATCGCCGGCGACGCTTGGATCGAGGAACGCAGGCCGGTACCAGGCCGACCGGACGTGCCGCCCGACACCTGGATCTCGTTCGTCGTCCCGGCGAAGACCTACGGCTGAACATGCTCCTGCCCGCGCTGTTCCTGATCGTTTCCCGGAGCTCGGCTCTTCGCTCCGGGGGTCCACGGCATTGCGAGGCAGGCATGTACTTTCCATGAAGAAAGTACATGGCATGATGGCAACAGTTGGCCGGTCAAGACGCCGGTGGGAACGCCTTGGAGCGCGTGATGGAACAGAACACCACTGGCGATGGAGCACTCGAGGGCGCTCTGTCGGCCGACGCCGCGACGAGTGCTCTGCGGGATATCGAGGCCGCCCAGGCCCGCGCGCGACTCCAGGCCCGGATCCTGCCTGCCTGGTACGGGCCGACCAGTGGTGCCGTCCTCGCGATCTACTTCGTTGTCGCACAGAGGCTCCTGGAGGCGGACGGGATCCTCGTTCAGCAATGGGTCGCTTGGCCGCTGGCAGGGCTGGTGGTCTTCGCGCTCAGGCGGGCCTCGAGGCGGAGCAGGGGCGTGATCCAGCCCAGGTCCGCACAGTCCGGGGCGGAACGCAGGAAGCAGATCCTCACGGTCCTGGCCCCCACCATCGCCGCTGCCGGCCTGGTGGGGGGAGTGTGCTGGGCAGTCGGTGGCGGCGCACACGTCACCGTCGTCGCCATGGCTGTCACCCTGGGGCTCGGCTTCTGGGCCGGCTTTGCCCGGCACAACACCGTGATCAGGCGTCAACTGCAGGAACTGGTATGAACGCCGGCCCACCCCAGCCACAAAGGCCCGTCCTCGACGAGACGCTGCACGTCCCCTCCCGGTTGGCCATTGTGGCGTTCCTTTCCGCCTGTGCCGAAGCCGAGTTCGCGGCGGTTCGTGACCACTGCCACGTGTCCGACTCGGTGCTGAGCAAGGCCGCGTCGGCCCTGGAGGCCGCCGGATACGTCGAGATCCGTAAGGGCTACGTCGGCAAACGGCCGAGGACCTGGCTCTCCCTCACCCCTGCCGGACAGCTCTCACTGGCCCAACACGTCGCAGCGCTGCAGGACATCGTCTCCGCAGCCCAAAACGCCGGCGCGAGCGCACAGGCCCTGGGCGGAGCCGATCCGGACCTTCGACCGGCCGACGGGCCCGGCAGGGGAGCGCGCGGCGAAATGAGGCCGGGATAGCGTGCTGGGATGACCAATGACATCCACCGGCTCGACGCGGAGGTACGACTCCGTCCCGTCACCCCGGCCGACGCCGCTTCCCTCGCCGTGGCGCTGACCCGCAGCCGCGCGTACATGCAGCCCTGGGAGCCGGTGCGGCCCGACACCTTCTACACCGAGCAGGGGCAGCGGGAACGCCTGGCCGGAATGCTCGCGGACCGCGACGCGGGGCGGGTGATGCCGTGGGTGCTCGCCGATGAACAGGACCGTGTGGTGGGCTCGTTCAACCTCAACGGCATTGTGCTCGGACCGTTCCGCAGCGGGGTTCTCGGTTACTGGGTCGATGTCGAGTACGCGGGCCGCGGGCTGGCCACGGTCGCCGTCGAGCGGATCTGTGAGTTGGCCAGGGACGAGCTGCGCCTGCACCGGGTCGAGGCAGGGACGGTGCTGGACAACGTGGCGTCGCAGCGGGTGCTCGCCAAGTGCGGTTTCGAGCAGTACGGGATGGCTCCGCGCTACCTGCACATCAACGGCGAGTGGCGCGACCACCGGCTGTTCCAGCGGATCCTGCACGATGGGCCGTTGACGGGCTGATCGTTGGCTCTGGGAGTGTCCTCGAACGCCGGACGAGCTTGCTTTCGCCGTGCGGGAGTCAAAGTTGAGCCTGCCCGGCGATTGAGGACAAAGACGGCTACCGGACGCCCCCGGTATGCTCCCGCGCATGCCGGTGTCCGTCCAGCGGCCACGGCGGCCGTGCCGGAAGAACCTCCGCGAAGCCGTATCCGCTCTTCTCGGCAACCCGGCAGGACGCCTCGTTGTCCACCTGATGCAGCAGGTCCAGCCGCACGAGCCCGTCCCCGGCGAACGCTTCGAACGCCCAGTCGGTGAGCGCCCCGAGCGCCCGCGGCGCGATTCCGCGGCCGCGCGCCCGCGCCGCCGTCCAGTAGCCGACCTCCGCGCTGCCGGAGCCCGGTTCGGGGTACTTGAGTATCACATTGCCAACCGGTTCGTCGGCGTGATCGCGATCGACCACCGCGAAACTGAAGTGGCTGCCGGATTCCCGGCCCTCCTGCTGCACCCGCAGCCACTGCTGAGCCTCCGCCTCGTCCGTGACCAGTATGCGCACCATGGCGCGCATCGCAGGATCGCGGTACGCCTCGATCAGGGCCGGTCCGTCGTCGGGCAGCCACGGCCGGAGCAGGAGCGGGCCGGCCGTCAGGGTGGCGGTACGGAGATCGTCGTCCATCAGGACACCGTACGGCTCGCGTTCACCGGCCCGCATGGCAGCAGGGGTTCCGGGGCGGCCCCACGAGGGGCACTCTGGGGGAGACCTCCACCGGAGACCCCGAGGCGGTGACATGCCCATGGCGGCGAGTAAGAGCTCGTACGACTGGCGGTTCGACTCCGGCCGCCCCTGCCTGGACCTGGTGGCCACAGGAATCGGCACCTCCGGCGCATGCGAACTGCTCGACGGCGCCGGGCGGCTCGCCGACTGGCTGGTGGCCGCCGGACTCGTACCGAGCGGCACCGACCTCGGCGCAGTGGACGACACCTGGGTGGTGCGCTTCCGGCAGTTGAGGGCCGGCGTCGACCGCCTGCTGACCGCCGAACTCGGCGGCCGCAGAGCCGAGAGCACCCTGGAACGGGTCAACGCGCTCGCCTCGGCCGCACCACCGGGACTGCGGGCCGTACGCGGCGGAAGCGGCACGCTGGTACGGACACTGAGCGCCGATCCCGAATGCGGGGCACTGCTGGCCGCCGTGGCCCGCGACGTCGTGGAACTCCTGACCGACCCCGTGGCGCGAGCCGGCCTGCGCCGCTGCGAGGCCGGCAACTGCCGCCGCCTCTACCTGGACACCTCGCGCGGACGCCGACGCCGCTGGTGCTCCAGCGAGGTGTGCGGGAACCGGGAGCGGGTGGCCCGGCACCGGCGCCGGGCGGCGGCCGTGGCGATCACGGACGCGGACGCGGGAACGCCGTAAAGAATCTTGAAGTGGAATTGAATGCATCGTGGTCCCCCTCCGTGTTCATGGTCAAGGAGCTCGACAGGGTCTCGACCGGGAGGTTCGGGTGCGCAAGGATGCGGCCGTGGCCGATGACCGTCCGCACAGGGCTCGACATCGCCGTGAGCCGCCCCCGTCCCCCTCCGACGTCCCCGACGAGGAGTTGATGCGGGCGCTCTACCGCGAACACGCCGGACCTCTGCTCGCGTATGTGCTCCGCCTCGTCGCCGGCGACCGACAGCGCGCCGAGGACGTGGTGCAGGAAACGCTCATCCGTGCCTGGAAGAACGCCGGCCGGCTCAACCGGGCCGCCGGCTCCGTCCGCCCCTGGCTGGTGACGGTCGCCCGGCGCATCGTCATCGATGGCCACCGCAGCCGGCAGTCCCGGCCGCACGAGGTCGATCCGTCGCCGCTGGAGGTCATTCCCGCGGAGGACGAGACAGACAAGGCGTTGTGGCTGATGACTCTCTCGGACGCGCTCGACGATTTGACCCCTGCGCACCGGGAAGCATTGGTCGAGACCTATTTCAAGGGCCGTACGGTCAATGAGGCGGCTGATGTGCTGGGCATCCCCAGCGGGACGGTGCGGTCCCGGGTCTTCTACGCACTGCGTTCGATGAAGCTTGCTCTCGAAGAAAGGGGGATCACGGCATGAGCGACCACGAGTGGGAGCCTTTCGGGCTCCGGCCGACCGGTCCCTCCGGCCCCCGAAACCCCGGCAGCCCCCGCAGCCCCGGCAGCCCCGGTGGCCCCGGTGGCCCCGGTGGCCACACAGCCCCGGGCGGAGCCGCCGAAGGGCCCGGGCACGACGCCGCCGGTGCGTATCTCCTCGGCATTCTGGACGATGCCGAGGCATCCGCCTTCGAGGCGCATCTGGCCGACTGCGACCTGTGCGCCGCCCATCTCGACGAGTTCGCCGGCCTGGAACCCATGCTCGCGTTGCTCTCCGAGTCCCCGGTCGCCGTACCGGGCGCCCGCCCCGTCCCGCACGTTCCGCAGCCGCCCGCTCCCCGCATGCTCGACCGGCTGGTCGACGAGGTCGCGGTCAAACGGGCCAGGCGCAGGCGCCGCTCCATGTATCTGGTCGCGGCGGCAGCCGCGCTGATCATCGGCGGTCCGGCGGTCGTGGTCCTGGCGATCGGCAACGACGGTACCTCGGCGCAGGCGGCCGACCCGTACCCCACCGGTCCCGCCGAGGACGCCTTCTTCCCTCACATGAAGGAGAAGGTGCGGGCCACCGACCCCACCACCAAGGTCGACGCCACCATCGGCATGGAGAAGAAGGCATGGGGCACCCACGCCGTGCTGGAGCTCAAGAACGTCACGGGTCCGGAGAAATGCAGCCTGATCGCCGTGTCGAAGACCGGTGAGGAAGAGGTCGTCACCTCCTGGTCCGTACCGAAGTGGGGATACGGCATCAAGGACTCCCCGCACCCGGCCTCGAAGTACCCGCTCTATGTCCACGGCGGTGCGGCGATGGGCCGCGGCGACATCGACCATTTCGAGGTGCGAACGTTCGACGGCAAGCGGCTGGTGGAGGTCGACGCCTGATCGATACCCCGCCGTGCCATTTCGATACGCGCGGCAGGTGCGCGGCGGCCCCCGCTTCGCATAGGGTTGACGGCTGCCCAATGCACGTCAGAAGGGGGCCTCGGTGGCCGCGCAGGATGCCGCTGTCGATTCGATGCGGGACCGGGAAATCGGTGTCGAGCAGGAACATCTCGACCGCGTTTATCACCGCCTCGAAGAGAAGATCCACGAGGCGGAATTTCTCATGAGTGACGCCGTCAAGCGCGGCCAGGTCGGTACCCCTGGAGCGCTCGCCGAGCGCGACGCCCAGGTGTTCCGGGCCGGAATCCACCTCAATCGGCTGAACAGCGAGTTCGAGGACTTCCTCTTCGGAAGGATCGATCTGCTGCTCGGCAAGGACGGCGAACGGGGCCCGGACGGCGCGTACACCTCCGTCGAACCGGCCGACGACGCCGTGCGCGACGACAACTCCGCCGATATCGCGGAGACACTGCACATCGGCCGGATCGGGGTCCTCGACTCCGACTACGCGCCGCTGGTCATCGACTGGCGCGCACCGGCTGCCGCACCGTTCTACCGGTCGACGCCGAAGGAACCGGGCAGGGTGGTACGCCGCCGGGTCGTCCGCTCCAAGGGCCGCAAGGTCCTCGGGGTCGAGGACGACCTGATGCGCCCCGAGCTGACCGCGTGCCTGGGCGGCGACAAGCTCCCCGTCATCGGCGACGGCGCCCTGATGGCGGCGCTCGGCCAGGCCCGCAGCCACACCATGCGGGACATCGTCTCCTCCATCCAGGCCGAACAGGACATGGTGATCCGGGCCCCCGCCGCCTCCGTCACCGAGGTGTCCGGCGGCCCCGGCACCGGCAAGACCGCCGTCGCCCTGCACCGCGCCGCGTACCTCCTTTATCAGGACCGGCGGCGTTACGCGGGCGGCATCCTCGTCGTCTCGCCGACCCCGCTCCTTGTCGCGTACACCGAAGGCGTGCTGCCCTCGCTGGGCGAGGAAGGACAGGTCGCGATCCGCGCGGTCGGTTCGCTCTCCGACGAGGCGGCCGGCGTCGAGGGCGCCACCACGTACGACGAACCCGCCGTCGCCCGGATCAAGGGCTCCTCCCGGATGCTCCAGGTGCTGCGCAAGGCGGCACGCGGCGCACTGGAACAGCCCGGCACCCCCCGCAAGACGGAGGACCGGGACGGCCAGCTGTCCTTCGGCGACGGAGCCGACGAGGCCCCGGTCACCCCTACCCGGCTGCGGGTTGTCGCGTTCGGCGCCCGTGTCGAGCTGAACGCCGACGAATTGCACCGCATCCGGCAGTCCGTCCTCGGCGGCACCGCCCCGGTCAACCTGCTGCGCCCGCGAGCCCGCAGGCTGCTCCTGGACGCCCTGTGGAACAAGTCCTCGGGCCGGGGCCGCTACGCCGACCCCGAGCTGGCCGCCGAACTGCGCTCCTCCTTCGACGAGGACGTCTCCACCGAGACGCCCTTCCTCGCCTTCCTGAACGCCTGGTGGCCCGAGCTCACCCCGCGCGGGGTGCTCGCCGCGATGGCCGACGAGAAGCGGCTCGGCCGCTGGGCGCGCCGGGTCCTCAACCAGGGCGAGGTGCGCCGCTTCGCCCGCTCCCTGAAGCGGCTCGACAGCGAAGGGAACGGGCCGCTCTCCGTACACGACGTGGCGATCCTCGACGAGCTGCAGACGCTGCTCGGCACCCCGCTCCGGCCGAAGAAGAAGCGCGAATTCGACCCGCTGGACCAGCTCTCCGGACTGGAGGAGCTGATGCCGCAGCGCGAGGAGACCCAGCGCGAACGGGCCGAGCGGCTGGCCGCGGAGCGTACGGAGTACGCGCATGTCATCGTCGACGAGGCGCAGGACCTCACGCCCATGCAGTGGCGCATGGTCGGCCGCCGCGGCCGGACGGCCACCTGGACGATCGTCGGAGACCCGGCGCAGTCCTCCTGGTCCGATCCGGACGAGGCGGCCCGGGCGCGCGACGAGGCACTCGGCAACCGGCCGCGCCGCCGCTTCACCCTCACGGTCAACTACCGCAACCCGGCGGAGATCGCTGAGCTGGCCTCGAAGGTCCTGGCGCTCGCGATGCCCGGAATGGCGTCACCGGCCGCGGTCCGTTCCACGGGTGTGAAGCCGCGCTTCGAGACCGTACGGGACGGCGATCTGGCGGCATCGGTGCGCGAGGAGGCGCGGCGGCTGCTGGCCGAGGTGGACGGCACGGTGGGTGTGGTCGTCGCGATGCACCGCCGGGCGCAGGCCCGCAACTGGCTCGCCGAGCTCGGCGAGCGGGTGGTGGCGCTGGGCAGCCTGGAGGCGAAGGGCCTGGAGTACGACGCCACGGTGGTCGTCTCGCCCGCGGAGATCGCGGACGAGTCCCCGGCCGGTCTGCGGGTGCTGTACGTGGCGCTGACGCGTGCGACGCAGCAGCTCACGGTGGTCTCGGGGGAGCGGGATCTGCCCGACGAGGACGGCGTCCCGGACCTGCTGAGGGACTGAGGCAAGGAGCGGAGGCACCGCCGTCGGGGCAGATTTTCGAACCGGTCTGTCCTGCGGGAATCACTTCTGCGGGGTCTTTGTTAGCCTGGTGTCGGCACCGGCTCGATCCAAGCCCCCGGGCCCAACCTTCGTCGCTTCGAGCGACCACTTGCCGCGAGGCGAGCATGGCGGGTCGGTGCCGCTTGAACAAGAAGACAGACCCGCGTCACCTTCCGGTGGCGCGGGTCTGTTGTTGTTTGTGGACCTGACGGCTTCTTTGCGGGCTTGGCGGCTTCCGGCCCGGGCGGGGAGGCGCCGGGGGTTCCACTGAAGCAGCGATCTCTCGTATGGTGGAAAATACTTTTCGAAACGCGGCAGTCATTACCGGCTACCAGCCAGTAGGTGCGACGATCGGGAAGCGTGTCCGAGGTGAGCGCCCCGGCCGCGCGGCAATGAAGCTAAGGAAAGCGAAGGACTCGGCCATGGCAACGGCGCCCAGCGTCTCGTACTCGATGACGGTCAGGCTGGAGGTGCCCGCGAGCGGCACAGCAGTCTCCCAGCTGACCACGGCCGTGGAGTCCTCCGGCGGTTCGGTCACCGGCCTCGATGTGACCGCCTCCGGCCACGAGAAGCTGCGGATCGACGTCACCATCGCCGCCACTTCGACCTCGCACGCCGACGAGATCGTCGAAAACCTGCGCGGCATCGAGGGTGTCGTGCTCGGCAAGGTCTCCGACCGTACGTTCCTGATGCACCTCGGCGGCAAGATCGAGATGGCGTCCAAGCACCCCATCCGCAACCGTGACGACCTCTCGATGATCTACACCCCGGGTGTGGCCCGGGTCTGTATGGCGATCGCCGAGAACCCCGAGGACGCCCGCCGCCTCACCATCAAGCGCAATTCCGTCGCAGTTGTGACGGACGGTTCCGCCGTGCTCGGCCTCGGCAACATCGGCCCGATGGCCGCCCTCCCGGTGATGGAGGGCAAGGCGGCCCTCTTCAAGCGGTTCGCCGGCATCGACGCCTGGCCGATCTGCCTGGACACCCAGGACACCGACGCCATCGTCGAGATCGTCAAGGCGATCGCCCCCGGCTTCGCGGGCATCAACCTGGAGGACATCTCCGCACCCCGCTGCTTCGAGATCGAGGCACGGCTGCGCGAGGCCCTGGACATCCCCGTCTTCCACGACGACCAGCACGGCACCGCGATCGTGGTCCTGGCCGCGCTGACCAACGCACTGCGCGTGGTGGGCAAGGGAATCGGGGACGTACGGGTCGTCATGTCCGGCGCCGGAGCGGCCGGTACGGCCATTCTGAAGCTCCTCATCGCCGCGGGCGTCAAGCACGCCGTCGTCGCCGACATCCACGGCGTGGTGCACGCGGGCCGCGAGGACCTGGTCTCCGCGGACGCCGACTCGCCGCTGCGCTGGATCGCCGACAACACCAACCCCGAATCCATCACCGGCACCCTCAAGCAGGCCGTCGTGGGCGCCGACGTCTTCATCGGCGTCTCCGCTCCGAACGTGCTGGACGGCGCCGATGTCGCCGCCATGGCCGACGGTGCGGTCGTGTTCGCGCTCGCGAACCCGGACCCCGAGGTCGACCCGGCAATCGCCCGTCAGACGGCGGCAGTTGTCGCCACCGGCCGCTCCGACTTCCCGAACCAGATCAACAACGTGCTGGTCTTCCCGGGTGTCTTCCGCGGTCTGCTGGACGCGCAGTCCCGCACCGTCAACACGGAGATGATGCTCGCCGCGGCGCGCGCCCTCGCCGATGTCGTCGCCGAGGACGAGGTGAACGCGAACTACATCATCCCGTCGGTCTTCAACGACAGGGTCGCGGGAGCGGTCGCCGGTGCCGTCCGGGACGCTGCGAAGGCGGCGGGCGGTGCTGTGACAGGCTCGGGCAACTTCGGCTGAACCCACCCACTCACAGAACCCGCTACGGCCCCTGTCGATGTCGCCCACGGCCGCGGTGCCCCCACGTTGGCCTGACGTACGGCGCGTCGCGGGTCGCGGCGCCACAAACGCCCCTTTAGGGTGGGCGGGCGGCGCGTCCCGCAGAGCCCCGCATCCGCTGCGGACCGCTTTCGGGGGGTCGACGGAACGTCACCACGACGAGGCAGTGGTGCTTTTCGTGTGACTCCGGAGGGTGCCGGATTGGCTTTCCCGCCGCAGGTGGGGGCAGGATGCGTAATCGGGCGCGAGGGTCTGACGACAGACCCGGGTCCGGGGACTGTCCGAGGGCCCTGGCAGCATCGGCTTCGATCTCACGCCTCACAGGCAAGAAGAACACGGGAGTAACAACATGAACCGCAGTGAGCTGGTGGCCGCCCTGGCCGACCGCGCCGAGGTGACTCGCAAGGACGCCGACGCCGTGCTGGCCGCGCTCGCCGAGACCGTCGGTGAGATCGTCGCCAAGGGCGACGAGAAGGTCACCATCCCCGGCTTCCTGACCTTCGAGCGCACCCACCGTGCCGCTCGCACCGCTCGTAACCCGCAGACCGGCGACCCGATCAACATCCCGGCCGGCTACAGCGTGAAGGTCTCCGCGGGCTCCAAGCTCAAGGAAGCCGCCAAGGGCAAGTAAGCCCCACAGGCGCGCCGAAGGGCGGTCACCCGACCAGGGTGACCGCCCTTCGGCGTACCGGCCCGAGAGGGCCCGTTCTGGGCTTCTGCCGCCATCGCGGGCCAGGGCTACGGACCCGGCTCCCACCGCGAACGAAGAACGGGGGCCCGGGGCAGTGCCCCGAACCCCCGTCAGCAGCCGTCAGGCGCCACGCCTCAGACCAGCGCCCCGCCCGGCAGCTCCACCTTCGCGCCGAGCTTCTCCAGCTTCTCCATGAAGTTCTCGTAGCCGCGGTTGATCAGGTCGATGCCGTGCACCCGCGACGTGCCCTGCGCCGCCAGCGCGGCGATCAGGTACGAGAAACCGCCGCGCAGGTCCGGGATGACCAGATCCGCGCCCTGCAGCTTCGTCGGCCCGGACACGACCGCGGAGTGCAGGAAGTTGCGCTGCCCGAAGCGGCAGTCGGAGCCGCCCAGGCACTCGCGGTAGAGCTGGATGTGCGCGCCCATCTGGTTGAGCGCGGAGGTGAAGCCGAGCCGGGACTCGTACACCGTCTCGTGGACGATGGACAGGCCCGAGGCCTGCGTCAGGGCCACGACCAGCGGCTGCTGCCAGTCGGTCTGGAAGCCGGGGTGCACGTCCGTCTCCAGGGCGATGGCGTTCAACGCGCCGCCCGGGTGCCAGAAGCGGATGCCCTCGTCGTCGATCTCGAACGCCCCGCCGACCCGGCGGAAGGTGTTGAGGAACGTCATCATCGAGCGCTGCTGTGCGCCCCGCACGTAGATGTTGCCCTCGGTGGCCAGCGCCGCGGACGCCCAGGAGGCCGCCTCCAGACGGTCCGGGATCGCCCGGTGCGTATAACCGTCCAGCCGGTCGACACCGGTGATCCGGATCGTCCGGTCGGTGTCCATCGAGATGATCGCGCCCATCTTCTGCAGTACGCAGATGAGGTCCTCGATCTCCGGCTCCACGGCCGCGTTGGACAGCTCGGTGACGCCCTCGGCGAGCACGGCCGTCAGCAGCACCTGCTCGGTGGAGCCCACCGACGGGTACGGCAGCCGGATCTTCGTGCCGCGCAGCCGCTGCGGGGCCTCCAGATACTGGCCGTCCGCCCGCTTCTCGATGGTCGCGCCGAACTGCCGCAGCACGTCGAAGTGGAAGTCGATCGGCCGGCCGCCGATGTCACAGCCGCCGAGCCCCGGGATGAACGCATGGCCCAGCCGGTGCAGCAGCGGGCCGCAGAAGAGGATCGGGATGCGCGACGAGCCCGCGTGGGCATCGATGTCGGCGACGTTGGCGCTCTCGACATGGGTCGGGTCCAGGATCAGCTCGCCCGGTTCGTCACCCGGCCGGACCGTCACACCGTGCAACTGCAGCAGCCCCCGCACCACCCGCACGTCGCGGATGTCGGGCACATTGCGCAGCCGGCTGGGTCCGCTGCCGAGCAGCGCGGCGACCATTGCCTTCGGCACCAGGTTCTTGGCGCCTCTGACGCGGATCTCGCCCTCCAGCGGGGTTCCGCCGTGGACAAGCAGGACATCGTCTGTGCCGGTCATGAATCTCGCGTTCCGGAGTGGTCGGGCAGGGGGCCAACCGAAAGGGTAATGGCCCACCGCCCCCCTTCCGTAAGGGAGCAGGGGGTGTGCGAACGTCATGAATTCGCCACAACACGCTCTGCTCCCCGACTCTTGCGGAGGGTTACCGTCCGCAATGCCCTCCGGACGGCGCGCTCCCCGTGCATCCATGCGCCCTGAGCTGCGCCCGGCCCCCCTCGGTGACCGGGCGGCCCACTCGGTCCCCGCGGAGAGCGAAGATGCGGGATCATTTCTGCCATGACCGAGGTGTCCTCGCTCACAGGGCGACTGCTCGTGGCCACACCCGCGCTCGCGGACCCGAATTTCGACCGTGCGGTGGTGCTGCTCCTCGACCACGACGAGGAGGGCTCACTCGGCGTGGTCCTGAACCGCCCGACCCCGGTCGGCGTCGGCGACATCCTCACGCCCTGGGCCGGCCTGACCGGCGAACCCGACGTCGTGTTCCAGGGCGGCCCGGTCTCGCTCGACTCGGCGCTCGGTGTGGCCGTCATCCCCGGCGACGAGGGCCCGCTCGGCTGGCGCCGGGTGTACGGGGCGATCGGCCTGGTGGACCTGGAGGCCCCGCCGGAGCTGCTGGCCGCGGCGCTCGGCTCGCTGCGGATCTTCGCCGGGTACGCCGGCTGGGGCCCCGGACAACTGGAGACGGAACTCACCGAGGGGGCCTGGTACGTCGTCGAGTCCGAGCCCGGAGACGTCTCCTCCCCGCGCCCCGAACACCTCTGGCGGGCGGTCCTGCGCCGCCAGCGCAGCGAACTGGCGATGATCGCCACCTACCCGGACGACCCTTCGCTGAACTGATGCTCCGGCCTTTCAGTACCCTTGACGGTTATGAGCACTCTTGAGCCCGAGCGCGGGGCAGGTACGGGCACCCTCGTAGAGCCGACGCCACAGGTGTCGAACGGCGACGGCGACCACGAGCGCTACGCCCATTACGTCCAGAAGGACAAGATCATGGCGAGTGCCCTGGAGGGTACGCCCGTGGTCGCACTGTGCGGCAAGGTCTGGGTACCGGGTCGCGACCCGAAGAAGTATCCGGTCTGTCCCATGTGCAAGGAGATCTACGAGTCCATGGGTGCCGGTGGCGACAAGGGCAAGGGCGGCAAGGACGAGAAGTAGTCCGGAGCCGTTCGGCCACCATTGCTCAGGGCCCCCGGGGCGCGCATCGAATGCGCGCCCCGGGGCTCTTTGCGTTGCACGGGCTGCATCGCTGGGTCGCAGAGTGGTTGAGACCACTTGTCGGCGTCTGCGGGCGGGACCGGTGAAGGGCAAGTACGCCGACGACTAGGAACGGACGCAGCATCGGTGCCATGACCGACACCATCCAGTCGATCATCTGGGACTTCAAGGTCTTCACCCAGATCTATGTCATGACCAACGGCGGCGGCATCGCCGGCCAGAACCTGGTGCTCAACGTGTACGCGTACCAGAAGGCGTTCGCGTCCTCGCAGCACAGCCTCGGCTCGGCGATCGGCGTCGTGATGTTGGTGATCCTGCTGGCCGTCACGCTCGTCTATCTGCGCCTGGTGCGGCGCCAGGGGGGAGGAACTGTGAGCGCAAGGAGCATGTTGCGCATCTGCCGGGCCGGCCGGCTGGCCGCCGAGGCCGCGGCACTGCTGATCGCCGCCGCGGTCGCCTCCCCGCTGTACTGGATGGTGCTCTCGGCCCTCAAACCGGCCGGCGAGATCCAGTCCACCGACCTCCGCCCGTGGACGCTGTCGCCGTCCCCGGACTCGTTCCGCCGGGTCTTCGAACAGCATGACTTCGGGCGGTACTTCCTCAAAGCCTGCTCGTGGCCGGTGCGGTCGTCATCGTCTCCGCGCTGGCTGCGCTCCACGCTCGGGGCCGCCTTCGGCCTGCCGCTCGCACCGGGCCACGAGGACACCGCGAACACCATCCGGCTGCGCATCGACCCGGCTCTGGAACCCGAGGGCTACCGGCTGGCCACCGGGACCGGCCGGAGCGTCGTGATCACCGGAGGAAGCGCCGCAGGCGTCTGTGGCGACGAGTGCCGCAAGGACCAGTGGAAGGAGTCCCCGGCCACCCAACCCCGGATCGACGAATTCGGCCTGGCCGACGAGGACGAGCTGCAGTCCTGGGTCGTCCGGCACTTCGACACCTGGCTCACCGCACGCGGACGCCGGCTCATCGGCTGGGACGAAATCTTCGAAGGCGGCACGTGTACCTGGACCACCGTCAGGACGGCGGCGCCGACGAGCCGATGCCCAACGGCTTCATCCGCACCCTGGAGGACGTCTACCGCTTCGAACCCGTACCTGCGGGCCTTTCCGAGGAGGCGGCCCGTCACATCCTCGGCACCCAGGCCAATGTCTGGACCGAGGTCATGCAGAACCGGGCCCGCGTCGACTACCAGGTCTTCCCGCGCCTCGCGGCGTTCGCGGAGGTCGCCCGGTCGCCCCTGCCCGCCTCCGCCGAACGGGACTTCGCCGACTTCGAACGCCGAATGACCACGCACTACGCCCGGCTTGACGCGCTCGGCGTCGACTACCGGCCGCCGAGCGGCCCGTTGCCCCGGCAGCAGCGCCCGGGCGTCCTCGGACGCCCCCTCGAGGGACCGCCCCCGAACGTGTGATCCCGCTCGCGCGCCGGGTCCGGCCGTCACCCTCCCCGGGAGCGTGACGGCCGGCGGTCGTTACCCGTAACGCATCCCAGCCGGAACGGAATACCGGAACGCGTCCCGCCGGCCCGGAGCAGCCGGAGCGCGCCCCCGCCGGAACGGAACGCGCCCCCGTCGGAGCAGCCGGAACGGAACAAGCCGCACAAGGCTCGCCGAAGAGTGGCAATTCGCTCTCCGCGTTAAAGCGGGGCGAATCGGGACCATCCCCCTGGTCGGGGACGGATACGCCCTTCGCGGACCCTCGCGTCGGGCCGGTCGGAAGATGTGCCAGAGTTGCCACGTCCAGGCTTTGAGCACGTACCGTACGGCGATACAAGCCGGACAGCCGGGACACCGGGAAGGGGCAGCTGGGTTGACCACGCACGCACCGCAGGCGACGCAGTCCGTGACGCTGCCGGCCTCGCTCGACGAGGCCGTGGCGGCGCTGGGCGCCATGCCCGCCGCCGTTCCTGTGGCAGGCGGTACGGACCTGATGTCGGCCGTCAACAAGGGGCTGCTGCGCCCCTCGGGGCTGGTCGGCCTCGGCCGGATCAGCGAGCTCCGCGGCTGGCACTACCAGGACGGCCACGCCCTGCTCGGCACCGGACTCACCCACGCACGCATGGGGCGGCCCGACTTCGCCGCCCTCATCCCCGCCCTGGCCGCGTCCGCGCGCGCCGCGGGCCCGCCCCAGATCCGGAACGCCGGAACACTCGGCGGCAACATCGCCACCGCCGCCCCGACCGGTGACGCCCTGCCGGTGCTCGCCGCGCTGGAGGCCGAACTCGTCATCGCGGGCCCCGGCGGCGCCCGCCGCGAGATCCCGGTCTCGCACCTGCTGGCCGGCCGCGACATGCTCGAACCCGCCGAACTGATCGGCTTCGTCCGGGTACCGCTGCTGCACGCCCCCCAGGTCTTCCTGAAGGCCACCGGCCGCACCGGTCCCGCCCGCGCCACCGCATCCGTCGCGATCGTCCTCGACCCGGCCCGGCGCGGAGTGCGCTGCGCGGTCGGCGCCATCGCGCCGATGCCGCTGCGGCCGCTGGAGGCCGAGCGCTGGATCGCCTCACTGATCGACTGGGACGGCGAACGGGGCCTGGCACCCGATGCGCTGGCCGCCTTCGGCGAGTATGTCGCCGCGGCCTGCATCCCGGACCAGGCACCGCCCGCCGACGGGGGAGAGGCGCCACCGCTGCCCCCCGCCGTACTGCATCTGCGGCGAACCGTCGCCGCGCTGGCCCGACGAGCGCTGGGGAGGGCACTGTCGTGAGCAACGAGGACCACAACGATCAGCACGGGCAGCGGGAGCAGCCGCAGCACGGGGGCTGGCAGCCGACGCCGCAGGGCGGCGAGTACGACGCCGACGCGACGGCCTTCGTCCACCTGCCGCCGGAGGACCTGGCGGACATCCCGCTGGCCGCGCCCGGCCATGGCTACGTACCGCCGATGATCCTGCCGCTGACCCCCGCGGCCGGACTCGACCCGGCGGCCACGGGCAGCTGGGTCATGCAGACACAGAGCCAGCAGGAGCGGGGTACGGGAGCGGAGCAGTCGGCACCCGACGCGGTGCACTGGCCCGACCCGAACCAGCAGCCGCAGTACGGGTACGAGTACCCGCAGCAGGAGCAGTACCGGGAGACGCCGGCCGCGACGGGCCAGTGGAACTTCGCCGAGTCCGCCGAGTCCGCCGAGTTCGGCGGTTACGCGGACCACAACGGTCAACCTGGGCACGCTGCTTCGGCCGACCACAGCGGTCAGTCCGACCACAGCGGCCAGTCCGGACACAGTGGGCATGCCGACCCCGCCGGCCACACCGGCCAGTGGACGATTCCGGTTGCCGACGGTGACCTCCCTGAGGAGTCCGGCGAGTTCGCGGCGTCGGCTCTGGCCTCCCAGTGGTACGCGGACCGGACCCCACCGGCCACGCTGCCGGGCGGTGCGCCCGCACCGTGGGCGACACAGCAGCCGGTCGCGGACCCCGAGCCCGAGCCCGCGGTGGAGCAGCCGGCACCCGGAGCGAACGTCGAGCCGGAGCGCGCGCCGGGAGCCGATTCCGTGCCTGCGGTGGAGCCGTCCGCGTACGAAGTCAGCACCGTCCAGGCCCCGGAGGCGGCACCGAGGACGGCGGCCGAGGACGTACCCGTACCCGCTGCCGGAGACACCCCCGCTTTCGGGGTGAACCTCGCACAGGTCCCGGCCCCCGACACCGCCCCGGCCCCCGACACCGTTCCGGCGGCCGACACCCCGGCCGAGCACCCGGTGGAGGCCACGCCCGAGCACCACCCGACAGAGCCGCCGGCCGGCACGGCACCCGACTCCGAGCCGGACACAGCCCCGGACACGGCCCCGGACGCACCACCACTGGACACCCCGCCGGAAGCCTCACCGCTGCCCAGCGAGCACCCCGCCGCCTCCTACGTCCTGCATGTGAACGGCACCGACCGCCCCGTCACCGACGCCTGGATCGGCGAGTCGCTCCTCTACGTACTCCGCGAGCGCCTCGGCCTCGCCGGCGCCAAGGACGGCTGCTCGCAGGGCGAGTGCGGTGCCTGCAACGTCCAGGTGGACGGCCGTCTGGTCGCCTCCTGCCTGGTCCCCGCGGCGACCGCGGCCGGCAGCGAGGTCCGTACGGTCGAGGGCCTGGCCGTGGACGGCGAGCCGTCGGACGTCCAGCGTGCCCTCGCCAAGTGCGGTGCCGTCCAGTGCGGCTTCTGCATCCCAGGCATGGCCATGACCGTCCACGACCTGTTGGAGGGCAACCACGCCCCCAGCGAACTGGAGACGCGTCAGGCGCTCTGCGGCAACCTCTGCCGCTGCTCCGGCTACCGGGGCGTCCTCGACGCCGTGAACGAGGTCGTCGCGGGCCGCGAGGCGATCACCGACCCTGCCTCGTCGGACTCCTCGTCCCCGGAGCCCGACGAGGCCCGCATCCCGCACCAGGCGCCCCCCGGCGCGGGTAGTGTTCAGCCGCACCTGCAGGACGGAGGCATGGCGTGAGCAACGACGCAGCCACCGCTGCCAACGCGACCAGCACACGGATCACCACCCCGCCGGTCGAAGGCCCCGACGCCGAGCCGCCCGCGCTCGGCCTCGGCGTCTCCCTCACGCCCGCCGACGCGCGTGCCAAGACCGAGGGCACCTTCCCGTACGCCGCCGACCTCTGGGCCGAGGGCCTGCTGTGGGCGGCCGTCCTCCGCTCCCCGCACCCGCACGCCCGCATCCTGTCCATCGACACCTCGGGTGCCGTCGAGATGCCGGGCGTACGGGCCGTCGTCACGCACGAGGACGTACCCGGGGAGAGTGCGTACGGGCGCAGGGTCGTCGACCGCCCCGTCTTCGCCTCCGACCTGGTGCGCCACCACGGCGAGCCGATCGCCGCGGTCGCCGCCGACCACCCCGACACGGCCCGGCTCGCCGCCGCTGCCATTGCCGTCGAGTACGAGGTCCTCGAACCGGTCACCGACCCGGAGAAGGCCTTCGCCGCCGAACCACTGCACCCCGACGGCAATCTGATCCGCCACATCCCGCTGCGCTACGGCGACCCGGATGTCACCGGCGAGATCATCGTCGAGGGCCTGTACCGCATCGGCCGTCAGGACCCGGCCCCGATCGGCGCCGAGGCCGGACTCGCCGTGCCCCGCCCCGACGGCGGAGTGGAGATCTACACCGCCTCCACCGACCCGCACACCGACCGCGACCTCGCCGCCGCCTGCTTCGGCCTCGAACCGGACCGGGTGAAGGTCGTCGTCACGGGCGTCCCCGGCGCGACCGGCGACCGCGAGGACCCCGGCTTCCAGCTCCCACTCGGGCTGCTCGCCCTACGCACCGGCTGCCCGGTCAAACTGGCCGCCACCCGCGAGGAGTCCTTCCTCGGCCACGCCCACCGCCACCCGACGCTGCTCCGCTACCGCCACCACGCGGACGCCGAGGGCCGGCTGGTGAAGGTCGAGGCACAGATCCTGCTCGACGCGGGCGCGTACGCCGATGACTCGTCCGAGTCGCTGGCCGCGGCGGTCGCGTTCGCCTGCGGCCCGTACGTCGTCCCGCACGCCTTCATCGAGGGCTGGGCGGTCCGTACGAACAACCCGCCGTCCGGCCATGTGCGCGGCGAGGGCGCGATGCAGGTATGCGCGGCGTACGAGGGCCAGATGGACAAGCTGGCCGCCAAGCTGGGCATCGACCCGGCCGATCTGCGCCTGCGTAACGCACTGTCCACCGGAGACATCCTCCCCACCGGCCAGACGGTGACCTGCCCGGCACCGGTGGCCGAACTCCTCGGCTCTGTACGGGAGTTCCCTCTCCCCGCCCTCCCCGTGGACGCCCCGGAGGACGACTGGCTGCTCCCCGGCGGCCCGGAGGGCGCGGGCGAGCCCGGTGCGGTGCGCCGAGGGGTCGGCTATGCGCTGGGCATGGTCCACATGCTCGGGGCGGAGGGCGCCGACGAGGTCTCCACGGCCACGGTCAGGGTTCACGACGGCATCGCGACGGTCATCTGCGCCGCGGTCGAAACGGGCCAGGGCTTCTCGACCCTCGCCCGCCAGGTGGTTCAGGAGACCCTGGGCATCGAAGAGGTGCACGTAGCGTCCGTCGACACCGACCAGCCCCCGGCGGGCCCGGCGACGCACGGCCGCCACACCTGGGTCTCGGCAGGAGCGGTGGAACGCGCCGCCAAGATGGTCCGCACACAGCTTCTCCAGCCCCTGGCCCACAAGTTCGGCATGTCCACGGAGCTGCTGCAGATCTCCGGCGGCAAGATCACCTCGTACGACGGAGTGCTGTCCACGACGGTCACGGAAGCGATGGACGGCAATGAACTCTGGGCCACCGCCCAGTGCCGCCCCCACCCGACCGAACCCCTGGACGAGTCGGGCCAGGGCGACGCCTTCGTCGGCCTCGCCTTCTGCGCGATCCGCGCGGTGGTGGACGTCGACATCGAACTCGGCTCCGTCCGGGTCGTGGAGATGGCGATCGCCCAGGACGTCGGCCGGGTCCTCAACCCGTCCCAGCTGGCGACCCGTATCGAGGCGGGCATCACCCTGGGCATCGGCGCCGCCCTCACCGAGAACCTCCGCAGCCCCCGCGGCCTGATCCGCCACCCCGACCTCACCGGCTACGCGCTGCCGACCGCCCTGGACGCACCGGACATTCGCATCGTCAAACTCATCGAAGAACGCGACGTGGTGGCCCCCTTCGGCGCCAAGCCGGCTTCCGCGATCCCTGTGGTGACCTCCCCCGCAGCAGTGGCCGCAGCAGTACGAGCCGCCACCGGCCGCCCGATCAACCGCCTCCCCATCAGGCCCCAGGCGGCGGTGGCAGTCCCCAAGTCCTGAGCCCTGTACGGATGGTGTGATTCGATGTGATCCGGGTTGCACATGCAACCCGGAGGTGCGCACTGTCACCGCTGCTGGCTAAGGTGAACCCCGAGGCTGAAGTCGAAGCGTCAATCGGCTGTTGCTAAACGGGGGAGGGTGTTGTGGGAGCGAGCGATCCGGGGGCGGAGTCTTCGGCGTATTCATTGGCTGTCCTGGGCGGCATGGGAGCCATGGGTGCGGTGGCACCGCAGGCCGTTGGCGAACTGGTCACCGAACTGTCGTCGTTCACCAAGTTCCGCGAACGCGTCGAGGAGATCCTGCGCGACCTCAAGGCGTCGCCGGCGGGGCCGGGGAAGGTCGGCGAAGACGCCATGGGGCGCGAGCGGTTCGGCGGCGGTAAGGGCGAGTGGTCGGAGGCGGATGGCCTCCACGGCGCGTACTCCAAGGTCGTCAAGGAGCTGGAAGGGCTTTCCCGCGTCCTGTCCGACTCCATCGAGGGCATGAGCATCGCGGTTCTCGCTTCCCACAAGGGCTACGAGAACGTCGACTTGGATGTCCGCGACCGCATGCGTGCGATCCAGCGCAGCACGATCGCCCACCACGAGGCCGGACAGGTTGCGGCGGACGCTACGGCGAAGAACGCACACAAGCTTCCGGCCAAGTCGGAGGAGCCGGGAGACACGTCTGACAGCCGTGCCTATTGATGCCGGTGGAGATGTTCTCTGCATGCGAAGGACAGGGACGAGGACGGGGAGAGGAACGGCGTCATGGGTACGGATTTCGACAAGAAGACCCACGAGGAGATGCTGAAGTGGCTGGACCAGGCCAGCAGCGGTGAGATCCAGGGGGCTGCTGATCGTCTGAAGAGCGCGGCGTCGGAGATCCGTAAGATCGCCGAGGAGCTGAAAGTCCGTCCGCAGCGGGTGGAGTGGAAGGGCGAGGGGGCCAAGGCATTCCATACATGGAGCGCGGATCTGGCCAACGCGACACTGCGCCTGGGGGATTACAGCGAGGACACCTCGAGGTTGCTCGGTGAGGCGTCGAACGCGATTGCGCTGGCGCAGGCATCGATTCCTCGGACGGAGGCGAGCGCACAGGCGAATTTGGAGGCGGCTCTCGCCGCAAGGAACGATCCTGATGCGTCGGCGGTGGCGAAGAAGTCTGCAGAGACGTTGATTGCGTCGAGGGAGAAGAACCGCGAAGAGGCGGCTGCGCGGATGCGCAGCCTGTCGCAGACGTATACCCACTCGTTGGAGCAGATGACGTCTCTGGACAAGCCGGTGTTCCCGGCCATGCCGGAGGTGATCGCCCCGCAGGGTGCCCAGAAACTCGACGGGGCACAAGGCGGACACGTTGGGCCCGGATCCGGATCGACCACCAGCGGTGCTGGGTACGCCACTGCACCGGGAAGCAGCACGGATGTAGTAGCTGCTGTGACCGCGCCCGCCGGAGGAACGAACTTCTCCTCACACACCGTGTCGCCCCCAGTCTCAAGGCCGGTGGACATGGGGATTGATGGAGTGGCCATGCTGCCGGATGCTCCACCCTCCACGGTCGCGAATCCAGTGGTGCCGCCGACCGGGCCCAGGCCGGACACCGTTCTCCCGCCGACAGTGGGCGTCATTCCGCCTGTCCCCAATACCAGTCCCTCCGCACCACGCAGCACGAATGGAGGGGGCAGAACGACACGGATGCCACGTCCGCCGCAGGGTGTCCCAGGTGTGAGTCCGCTTGGCCCTGGGCCCATGGGCCGTCCCGCCGGACCCAACGGGATCACCGGCGGCCGTGTTGTGCCCCCAGGCTCAGGACGTCCTGCCGTCGGTATTCCGCGCGGGACGGTCATGGGCAGCGAGAACGCCCACGGACCGGCGCCCATGGGGCGTGTCCCAGGCATGGGCGGTGGTATTGGTCCCGGCATCTCTCCGAATGTCGTCGGCGGCGGTCGTCGTCTGACTGGAGAGACAGGTGGCGTGGTCGGGGGACGTCAGCAGCGGGGCCGTGCGGATACGCGACCGTTCACACCCGGAGGGTCGGGTTTGGTGAGAGGTGGCGCCTCGGGAGACTCGGAGCGCGGTGCAGGGCTGGCAGGGCGGGGCGGTGGCATCGCCCCTCAGAGTTCTCGGACGCATGCGACAGGGCGTGACGAGGGCGGCGAGCGGCCGGATTATTTGGTCGAAGACGATGAGACCTGGCAACAGGGTGGCCGACGGGTTGTCCCGCCGGTCATCGACTGATCAGCAGAGAAATCACGAGGGATTCGGATGCGCATCAGGAACAGGGGTCTCACCCGACGGCGAACCACGATGTCGGCTGTGTTGGGCCTACTGTTGGTGGGCGGTGCTGCCGTGCCTGCGTTTGCCGACTCCACGCGTTCCATGCAGTGGCACCTTGATGTCATGAAGGCCGACGAAATGTGGAAGACGAGTACGGGCAAGGGGGTCATTGTTGCCGTGCTCGACACCGGTGTGGATCCGTCGAATCCCGACCTTGTTGGGCAGGTACTTAAGGGCAAGGATCTGGAGCCGGACGTCGCGGGTGATGAGCACACCGACTATGACGGTCACGGCACGAGCATGGCCGGACTGATCGCAGGCACAGGCCGCAGCAATAGAGGGAACGGGGCGTTCGGACTTGCGCCGGGGTCCGAGATTCTACCGGTTCGTATGCCTGAGTCCGGCGTCGGGGCAAATCAGGCAGAGGGTGACGAGGAGTTCAACAAGGTTGCTCCCGTGGCGATTCGGTATGCGGTCGAGCGCGGTGCAAAGGTCATCAATATTTCCCTGGGTGCACACGCGGGATCGCAGGCACTGACGGATGCCGTGAAGTACGCGCTCGATAATGGGTCGTTGATCTTTGCTGCGGCGGGCAACAGCGGTGACGGGGCCAACACGGTCGTGTACCCAGCCGGAACGCCAGGGGTTGTCGGTGTTGGGGCCATCGACCAGGATGGGAAGAAGACCGACGAGTCCCAACACGGGCCGCAGATCGATTTCACGGCGCCAGGCATTGACATGGTCCACCCCTGTACAGGCGGAACTCAGTTGTGCAAGACGAGCGGGACCAGTGACGCCACTGCCATCGCCTCCGCCTCCGCCGCCCTCATCTGGTCCAAGCACCCTGACTGGACCAACAACCAGGTCCTCCGCGTCATGCTGAATACGGCCGGCGGTCCGACCAGCGGTGCCAAGCGGAATGACTACGTGGGTTACGGCTCTGTCCGGCCCCGCATTGTGCTGATGAACCCGGGCAACCCCGGCCCGGCCGACGTGTACCCGCTCCCCGACCTCGCAGCGGCCGAGAGCCCCAGCCCCTCCGCCGAGCCTTCCAAGGCGACCGGAAGTTCAGGGGACACTGACAAGCCCGCCGCAGCAGCCCCGGCATCCGGCGTCACCAGCAGCAAGACCGGCCTCTGGATCGGCCTAGGCATCGGCGGAGCCGCGCTCATCGGCGCAGTGGTCACCGCTCTGGCTATCCGCTCCCGCCGCCGTGGGTCCGCCGCCGCAGCCGCACCGCCCGCGTACCCGCAGCAGGCTCCGCACCCCAACCTGTACCAGCAATCCCAGCCTCACCAGCAGCCCACGCACCCGGCCTATGCACCCCCTCCGACCGCTCCCCCCGGCTCCAACTCGCCCTACGGAGATACTCCGAGGCAAAGCCCCTACTCCTGAATTCACAAAGGGGACCTTGCAGGCAAGACGTTGTGGTGTGAGAGTTCTGCAGGAATGACTCGAACACACTGTTCCACGCCCTCGTGATTCAGCTAGTTTTAACTCGCTCAAGACATTCGCGTCGTCGGCCACCCAAGAGGATTCACTTTGGCAACGAGGCGACGTATGCGTCTGGGCTGGATCCGAAACGGGGGCAAGGGTGTCGTTCGACGAAGAATGGGCTGAACTGCGAGCCGAAGCAGCCACAAGGCAGCAAACCGCGATGCAGCTCAACAGCCTTCCACCTGGGGTAGGCCCGTCCGGAGCCAAGGAGAAGGTGAAGATCACCGGGAGTGAGCTGCGGAGGCGGGCGGGTAAGGCCGACATCGTTCGGGGCGACTTTCGGGACGCCGACAACAAGACGATGACCGAGACCAAGCAAGTGGGCCCCAGCCTCAAGGGATTCGCGTCGCGGTCGGCATTCGAGGTGTTCGTGAAGCGCTGGAATGCTCAGATGAAGTACGTCGACGGACTGCTCGAGCAGGACGTGTCAGGAGCCCTGCGCGCCACCGCCGATGGCTTCGCGGCGGAGGACCAGGCACAAGCAGACCGGCACAAGCGGGCGTCCAAGAAAGACCGGGACCTGAAGTGACGGCGCAGGGATCGGGAGAACCGGCATGCTGACGTACGAGAATCTCCTCCACGTGGATCTCGCCCCGCTCTCGGAAGCGGTCGTGAAGTGGCGTAACCTGCCCGGTCAGTTCAAGACCATCGCGCGGAAGTACGAAAACACCGTTGAGAAGGGGCTGTGGGACTACGACTGGGAGGGCGAAGCAGCCAACGCAGCGCGGACCAAGCTCGGCAAGGTGAAGAGGCAGATCGATTCCGCCGCCGAAGAGGCCACGGACATACATCTGCTGCTCGACGACGCGCTTCACGTCTTCAAGTCGTCGCAGCAGAAACTCAAGCGGCTGCGTGAGCAGATCGAGCAGGACAAGTACCTGTCGATCAAGCCGGACGGCGAGGTCTGGTTCGATGCGCCGGCCGATGCTCCGGTGGACAACCTGGCCGTACTCCGGAAGGGGTACCAGGAGTCCATCGTCGCCTACCGCGAGAGCATTGGGTCTTGCTTGACCGCGGCCGACGAGGCCGACTCGATCCTGAGCTGGGTTCTTTCGCAGGACGGCAATGGCCGTGACCGCGGCTTTGATTCGAACACCTACCACAGCATTAAGGACGCAAAGCAGGGAAGAGAAGCAGCGGAGAAGGATCTGGCTGCTCTGACAGAGCTTGCATCAGCCGAGAAGACCCCGGACATCAAGACGCTCACGCGGATCAACAACCTTCTGAAGAAGCACGAAGGTGATCCGTATTTCACTGAACAGTTTGCAACTCGGCTCGGCCCCAAGAAGACCCTGGAGTTCTGGACAAGGATCGCGGACCGCAGGCAGACCGGCGACGAACGGACCAAGATCTCGGCTGAGATCCAGAAGTCACTGAGCCAGACCCTGGCGACCGCCACCCACTCCGACAGTGCCGCCATGGAGCGCTGGAAGAAGCAGATGGTGGCTCTCGGTGACGACCGTGTCCGGATGGTCGACATGGACGCGGGGACCATCAGCGACGGCCCGTACGGCTACCAGGTGATGAGCAGCCTGATGCGAACAGGCGAGTACGAAAAGGGCTTTCTCACCGACTACGGCCGAAGCCTGATCGATTTCGAGCAGGACCACAAGGGCACCAAACTCAAATCTCTGTGGCAGCCGGATGGATACGAGACATATCTAAACTTCGGTCCGGGAACTGACCACGGCCTGGACCCCATGGCCGGATACATGGATGCGCTTGGGCACAACCCGGACGCGGCGAAGGCGATGTTCTACTCCGAGGGCTGGCAGCAGAAGGACAAGATCGACCCCGACCTCCAGTACCTGCTCAAGGACCGGGAGTGGCCGAACGGAAACTATCTGGTCGGGAACAAACGTGGCTACGGATATGACGAGCTGGGCCATGCTCTGGAAGCAGCGACGCTGGGTGTGCCGTACGACCAACCGCAACTGGGGCTCCGCCGGGACGATACGACGGCGAACGTCATGGAGCAGGTCGTGAGGATTGTCGGGGGCGACCACGGGTTTGTCGCGGACAAGCCCGGCATCGGCAACAGCCTGGCCAAGATGGGCGCCGGGTACATCGATGATCTGAACTGGTCCGTATCCAATTTCGGTGACAGTGAGGGCGGGAAGGACCTCCGGGATGCGGCATTCGGTCATTCCGGCAAGGGCCACATTTTCGTGAAGAACGCGAGCGCGTTGAGTTTTCTCCAGTCGGTTGGCCAGCACGAGGGGAACTACGAGATCCTCTCTCAGGCTCAGCAGCAGTACACGGTCAGCGGACTCAAGGCGCACCCGGTGCCGGACGACGAACTCAAACTGATCCTTGAAACAGGCGCCAAGACGCATGGAATCCTTGACCAGGCTCGCATCACTGAGATCAATCACGACTACGGCGAGAAGACGGACGCAGCCAATCGAAAAATGGCGGAAGCGGCTGAGTGGAAGAAGTTCGGGATCAGTCAAAGTGTGAGTGTTGGCGTTGGCTTGGCGACACTCCCCTTTGGCGGTCCTGCAGTGGCGACCGGAGCGGCTGCCGTGGCGCAGATTGCCGTACCCATGATTATCGAGGGTGCGGGGGGCGCCGTTGAAACCGATCAAGGAATAGCCATCGATCGCGAATTGGCGAAGAAAGAGGCGGATTTCGACCGCAAGGAAGAGTCGGATAAGCGTGATCTGGTGGCCGTTGGCCAGCGGCAGGCCATGTCTCCTCTCGATGCATATATTGCGGTGCATCCTGAAGTTGATGGCACCAGTTGGCATAACGACGTCGTCGCCACAATGGAAAACAGGTATGGCAGCGGTGACACCGAAGCCGACCAGACGGATGCGGACTGAGCGTGAGTAGATATAGCTCTGTTGGTGCAGTGCTGGCGGCTGTGGTGGCGTCCGCCGTTCTTGCCGCGTGTGGAAATCAAGGCGATAAGGCAGATAAGCCTCATCATTCGGATCGAATGACGCCCCTGTCCGAAGTGTGCGAGGGTATCTTCGATGGTGAGACACGGGCGGAAGCGGAGAATCTTCTAGGCTCTGATCAAGTCAGCTGGGAACCGCCGTCGAAAGGTGACGTCTACGGCACATCTTCGGGCGTGGCGGAGATCCTCTCCAGAGGTATGAACAGACGGTACACGCTAAATCCCAGCTGCATCCTCAAAAAGAATCCAGATAGCGCAAGAGATCTAAGGATATGGTTCGAGTGGTGGAATAGCACATTCGATAATGTGCCGGGGTCGGGGAGAGTGAAGGGAACGTCTGCGGCGTACGAGCTGGACGGCTCTCTGACCTCCCGGATGTTTGTCGACTGTCAGAGACCCGACCTGGTGGAACCGGGCGAGAAGATGCATCTCCTCAGGGTCGTGATTTCTGACCCCATCGGGCTCAGTGAGCAGTCCAGGGTGCGATTGCTGAATGCCTCGGCCAAGAAGGTTACTGATCGGCTGAACTGCAAGAATGAGATCATTCTCCCTGAGGCAGATGTCGCGGTTTCGGAAGATCCTCGTCTCAAGTGACGGGAATCGACGGTCGACTCGGTGTTTTCTGCGGGACGTAGCGAGCAGGGTCCCGCTGTTTTCCTCATTACCGGCATGCTGCTTCGGCGGTGCCCTGCAGGGGTGTGCCCGGTGGAGGGAAGGGCAACAGTGACATCATTCCCGCGGGTCGCTGTGCACCCGCGGCTCCTTGCGGTTCTCGGGTAGGGGAATTGCAAGGAGCCACGGTGAAGGTGTGATCGGTCGTTCGCCGCTCCCCGCGCCCGCCTCCTCCGGAGCCAACTGCGCCATCACCAGCCCGTACAGCAGCTCCACGTCCACGAACTCCCCTTCCTGCGGCGCCCCGCACCGCCAGCTGAGCGGGTACGTGTTGCCGTCCGGTGCGGGGATTCCCACGTACTGGTCCCGGGCAGCCGGCCCGAAGCACCTGGCGCCCGGCGGCCAGTCGTACTCCTTGCTCGACCCGGGCGGGATCAGGAAGTACGTCCACCGGGCGCCCGCGATCTCCCGTACGACCGGGCCCGGTTCGCCTTCGGTGAGTGTCCCGAGGTGCTGCAGTACTGCCTCGCCCCGTACACCACGCAGCCGGATGGCATCGAAGTGGATGCCGGTCAGGTGGAGTTGGTGTCCGGCGGCGGGTACCCATTCGGGGCGTTTCTTGCTCGTCATGACCCCAAGCATCCCGACGGCTGCATAGCGTGACCAGGAGGACACGGTCCACATCGACGCGATGTGGGGAGGGTGGTGGTGACTGTGGGGACAAGTAGTGCGCCGTCGCAGGTGCGGAGGCTCGTGGGTGAACTGATCCGTATCCATCGGGTGCGGGCCGGGCTCACGCAGAAGGACGCGGCGGACAAGCTGTTGATCTCGGAGTCGCTGATGGGGGCGGTCGAGCGGGCGGAGCGCATTCCGTCGCTGGAACTGCTGGCCGACGCGGACCGGGCCTTCGTCGCGGGTGGTGCGCTGAAGGCGTGCATCGAGCTGATCGACGAGGAGAAGTACCCGGCGAAGTTCCTGGACTGGGCGCGGCTGGAACGGCAGGCGCGGGTCATCAGCGCGTACGAGACGATGCTGATTCCGGGGCTGCTCCAGACGGAGGCGTACGCGTACGCCCTGTACCGGGCACGCAAACCCGCGTACACCGAGGACGAGATCGTCCGGCACGTCGAGGCGCGACTGGAACGGCAGGCGGTGCTGATGCGCACGCCTCCGCCGTACGTCGGGTTCGTCATCGAGGAGTCGATCCTGGAGCGGACGCTCGGTGGCGCGGAGGTGCTGAAGGAGCAGTTGCTGCATCTGCTGGAGTGCATGCGGCGGATGAACCACCTCACGGTGCAGGTGATGCCCTCGGACCAGCACACCCACGCGGGGTTGATGGGGCCCATGCAGTTGATGTGCACGGCGGAAGGACGCAATTTGGTGTACGTGGAGGCACAGGGCGGCGGTAGGTTGATTGCCAGGCCGGAGCAGGTGGTTGACATGTTCGACCTCTTCGGCATCCTGCGGGCCCAGGCGCTCAATCCCTGGAAGTCGGCGGAGATCATCGAAACGAAGGCGAGGCAACTGTGACCACCGGGCCCGAGCTCTCCTGGTTCAAGTCCAGCTACAGCAACAACGAGGGCGAAGCCTGCGTCGAAGTCGCTTACGACTGGCGCAAGTCCAGCTACAGCGGCAACGAGGGCGAAGCCTGCGTGGAGGTGGCAGCCTGTCCCCACACCGTCCATGTCCGCGACTCGAAGGTCACCGACGGTCCCACCTTCGCAGTCGCCCCCGCCGCGTGGACCGCCTTCCTCACGGGTGCAGTCGCGGGCTGATCGTGAACGTGTTGCGAGCTGCTGATCCCGGCCCCGCTGTCGTCCTCATCACCGGCGTGATGGCCTCCGGGAAGTCCACCGTTGCCCAGGCCCTTGCCGAGCAGCTGCCGAAGGCCGTTCATGTGCGGGGGGACGTCTTTCGGCGGATGGTGGTGTCCGGGCGGGCCGAGATGGTGCCGGGGGCGTACGAGGAGGCCATCGCCCAACTCCGGCTCCGATACAGGTTGTCCGCGATGACGGCCGACGCGTACGCGGGCGAGGGGTGGACCGCCGTGGTGCAGGACGTGGTGCTCGGGGAGGAACTGGCAGCGTATGTCAGCCTCGTACGGACCCGGCCGCTGTACGTCGTTGTGCTCGCCCCCAATCCGCGAGTCGTTGCCGAGCGAGAGGCCGGGCGGAGCAAGAGCGGATACGGGGCCGGATGGACGGTCGAGTCGTTGGACCGGGTGCTGCGGGAGGAGACGCCGCGGATCGGGCTCTGGCTGGACACGACCGGGCAGACCGTGGAGCAGACGGTCGACACGGTCCTCGCGGAGCTCGAAGGCGCGCGGGTGGTGGGTGCGTCAGAGTCGGACTGAGGTCCTGCTTGATGCGGCGAATGCGCTGACGGCCGGTGATTCGCCAGGGGTTCGGCGCTCCGGATGTGCATGACACCTGGAGCATGCGGCTGCCGCTGGACAGGTCTGGGCATCGGCACGGCCTGCCACGCCGTGGCTGTCTGCTTGCCCCGCACCAGCCAGCACGCCTGGCACCTGGCATACGCCCGCCCCGGCGGCCTCTCCTTCGACACGGCCTGGCGCCACACCCGAGTGCGCCTCCACCCCGACGAAGCACTCTTCCGCCAGGCCGCCCATCGCGCCGACGTACAGCGGGGCCCGTGGACGACAGACTGTCCCCGCTGACGCCGGTCCTACGCCTCGCAGCCGTACTGCTTGGCCAGGTTGTCCACCGCCTCCAGGATGATCGTGCGGGATGCCTTGGTCAGTGCATTGTCGTTCCAGTTCTGCGCCGCGACGACACCGGGGGCGACCTTCAGGACGACGGTGACGTACGAGGCGTCCGTCCGCATCTCCTTGGGGCACGCGGCGGGGAGTTGGACCTCGCTCTGCCGGGGGCCCACCCAGCCGGAGCGGCCTCCAGCAAGGCGGGTGGCACCCTCTGCGGGGGCGTTGAGCAGGTTGGTGGGCTGGACGTCGAGTGTGTACTGACCACGGTAGGTCGTGCTCTCGCTTGTCTTGCGTCCGACGAAGCAGATGGTGGAGAACACCGGGTCTCCCTTCGACCCTTCCGGATCGTACTCGTCCACCATCAGCTCGCCGCCCTTGCGGTCGTCGAGCCCGCCCGCGGTCTGCTCGGTGAGCATGCCCAGGCACAGATTCTGGGCCCGCAGGTCCTTCAGTTCGCTGGGCCACAGCTGGACAGCAGCCATGACGGCCGCCGCGACCACCAGGACGACAGGCAGAACGAGGTACTTCTTGTCCATCAGTAGCGCTCGCCCATCTTCATGTCGGCGTCCTTGATTCCGTTCTGGTACCACTGCTCGGCAGTCGGCTGGAGACAGTCCTCGTACTCGCCGGGGCTCGCATCCAGCTCCGAACTCTCGAGCCCGCGCTCCTTCGCTATCTTGCGCAGCATGGCCATCGCGCCGACGTACAGCGGGGCCCGTGGACGACGACTGCCCCCGCTGACGCCGGTCCTACGCCTTGCAGCCGTACCGCTTGACGAGATTGGTGGCGGCTTCTCGCACCACGGTCGCGCTGTTGCGGATCGCGGTGTCCCGGTCGACGAGGCTCTTCTTCTCCTCCTGTGAGGGCGCCTTGAGCGTCACCATGATGTACGGGGAGGTCGAACCCATGCGGGCGGCGCAGCCGGCGGGCAGCGTGACTCTGGCTTCGTCGGGGAGTGCCCAGCCGGTGAAGCCGGGGCCGAGGGGGACGGAGTCCTTCCTGGGGCCGGGGTCGCTCCGGAAGTCCGCGATGATCAGTTGGTAAATCCCGCGGGGATACTCGCTATCTGGATTGGCGCGCATCACCTGGCACGTCTTGAACACCGTGAGGTCGCCCTTGCCCGGGCTTTCCCACTCCTCCGTGCTGACCTCGCCCCCCCTGCCGTCGTCGATCAGTTCCGCCGTCTGCCGGCTAAGCGCCCCGTAACACAGGGTCTGCGGCAGCGGCGGCTTCTCCTTGGCGTCAGGCCAGAGGCTCGCCGTCACGACGGCCGCTCCGGCGACGCCGAGCACGAGGGTCAGCGGCAGCCACTTCTTGTCCATCGGTTACTGTCCCATCGCCTTGTCCGCGTCCCCCATGCCGTTCCCGTACCACTGCTCGGCGATCGCCTGAAGGTGGTCCTCGTACTCGCCAGGAGTCGCGTCCAGCTCCTCCGCGGTGAGCCCGCGATAGTCCGCCATGCCGCGCAACATGCCGTACATCTCCTTCTGACCGTAGTCGTAGTGCTTGATCATGTTGTTGCGGGTCTCGGCGTCGACCCTGGCGTTGTCGGTGTTCACGTGCGCGTTCAGACCCCAGTCCACCGCGCGCTGGACCCCGTCGCCGACGATCGGGATGGGGGTCAGCAGCCCACCGTAGATGTGGTAGTTGACCATCCGCTTCCAGTTGTTTGCGTCCTTCTCCGCCTGCCCCAGGTCGTAGATGACATCGCCGCGCACGCCGTCGAGGTGCCCGAGCACTGACGCGGACTGCTTGACCCAGGCACGCAGCTCCGGGTCCTCCTGGCGGAAGGACTCCGCGGGGAAGCGGTCGAGCCCCGCACTTGAGACCACGGTCTGCGAGGCGTGGATGGCCTTGTACGCGTTGGGGTCCTCGGCGGTGGCGCGGATGATCCGGGTGAGGTCGCCGCGGTCGATCTCGAGCTGGTTGAAGTCGGTGGGCCCGTCCATCTTCTTGCCGAGGATCTGGTGCACGTCGGAGCCGTAGTCGGCGATCATGTCGGCCATTGGCAGCCGCATGGAGACGGGGACGGCGCCCTGGTCCGTCCTGAGTTCCTTCGTGTACTCGCTCATCACCCGCTCGAAGATTGCGGTCTCGGCGCCGTCGTGGTGAGCGGGTACCGGGTGCATCGGCGAGCCGGGTACGCGGCCGGTGGCCGCGGCCTCGAGCGCGAGGCCGAACTCGGCGCGGGCCGAGGTGTACTGGGTCTCCGTCGGCATCTTGCTCTCGACGTCGCCGCCCGGCCACTCCCGGTCGTCCAGGAAGTACTTGAGGTTGTCGGTGGTGTTCGGGTCGAAGTAGTGGGTGGAGGCGGACGGGTTGCGACTCATGGCGTTCAGCAGGCCCTTCATCGGGTCCTCCTGCGTGCCCTGCCAGTTCTTCATGACGCCGTCGTAGGCGTCGTCGTTGCTCGTCTCCCACTCGCGGATGGTGTCGCCGACCTGCGTCAGGAAGGCCTCGCTGTAGACCGGGTCGCCCTCGTCCTTCTTCCAGGGCGAGGACTTCTCCTTGGGGTCCTTGTTCGGGTCGTACACGGCGTCGTCGCCGGCGTCGGCGGCCATCAGGTGAGTGAGGGCGTTCAAGCCCGCGGCCCCGCCCTTGAGCGCCCCGGGGTGCCGGTCGGGCAGGCCGTTGCCGTCACGGGCCGTGGTGATGAGCTTGTCGGTCCAGGCCGAGGTGACACCACCGGGGGTACCGATCGAGGAGTCGGGTCCGGTGGCAGTGGCAAGGGAGCCGGACAGCGCCTTGTAGAGGCGGGCGTCGGTGCCCGAGACCTGGCCGTCGCGGCCGCCGCCCTCCAGGCTGCCCGCGAGCAGCAGCACCGCCTCCTGGCCGTCGCGGCCGTTGTAGCTGAGGTTCTGCATGAGCTCGGCGGAGAACGCCGGCGAGTCCTTCCCGCCCTCGACGAGCGTGAGGAGCCGATCGCGCTCCTTGTCGTCGAGGTGCTCCCACCGGGCGTAGAGCTTGGCGGCCTCGCGGCCGTTCTCTGTCTGCTGCTTCTCCTCGGCGCGCATCTTCTTGGCGTCTGCGACGCCGCCGAGGTCGGTGCTGCCGAAGTCGTTGGGGTGGTTCCGGATCAGCGCCCGCAGACCCCAGGCGCAGAGTTCGTCGGCCTCGTTGGCGCGCTTCAGGATGCCTTCGAGCTTGCTGCGCAGCGCGTCGAACTGCGCTTCGGTCGCGATGGGTTCGGTGCTGTCCTTGGACCGGCGGTCGGGGTGGACGCGGTGGCTGAGGACGCCGTCGGGGTAGATGGTGATGCCCGGTGGCGGGTTCTCGTAGGCGTCCTTGAGGTCGTCATGGGCGGTCTTGAGGAGGGTGTGGGCGTCCTTGAGGAGGTCGCGTACGGACTCGGCCTCGGTGACGGCGTCGCTGAACTCCTTGGCGGTCTTGGTGACGAACTCCTTGGTGACGGTGGCGTTCTCGCCCTTCCAAGTGGACTTGTCGGCCTTGGTCTTCATGGCCGATGCGTCGGTCTGGAGGGTGGTCAGCTTGCCGATCATCTCGGTCCACTGGGTGGCAGCGGTGTCGAGCGGGCCGAGTCTGACGTTGAGGAGCTGCTCGAAGGTGGGCATGGCGGCGGTTCCTTACCGGAAGTACTCGTTGATCCGAGAGGCGGGCACGGACGCATCGGCCCCGGGTGCGACGGGCCCGACGATGCGCATCTGTGCCTGGATCCAGTCGTCGTCGGCCTTGCTTGAGGTCTTCGTGTAGTCGAGGTGGTTGGAGATGTGCGCGCATGCCTGAAGCAGCGTCTTGACCTGGGTCTCCCAAGTCCGGTTCACCTCGGCGAGCGCCGCGCCGCTGTCGAAGCCGTCGCCCTTCAGGCTCGTGCCGGCGGTCTCGCTCGCCGCGTTCGCGTGCTTGCCGCCCGATTGGAGGCCGTTGAAGAGCCCATAGGCGGCGTGGCCGATGTCCCCCAGCTCGTCGTCCACGACCACGTAGTCGGCCGATCCCTTCGCCGGCGTCGAACCGCCCGCACTGTCGGCCTGGTTCAGCCTCATGGCGACGGCGGCCTTCTCCGCGCCCCACTCGTCTTCGAATGACATCGTCGACACCCCCATGTCCCTGACCGGAAAGCTGCCCCGCACGCCACGCTACCCACGTGATCAACTATCCACCGCAGGCGATCGATCATACGTACGGGTTCTTCACGCGCGAGCCATATTGCGCCTTGGATACGCGAAGGGCCCTGTCAGCGGCAGGGGAAGGGGGCACCGCTGGGCTGCGGGGGGCGAGATGTGAGAGCGGTTACGGGGCGGAATGGACGGTCGAGGCGCTGGACCGGGTGCTGCGGGAGGAGACGCCGCGGATCGGGCTCTGGCTGGACACGACCGGGCAGACCGTGGAGCAGACGGTCGACACGGTCCTCGCGGAGCTCGGCCGGGCGCGGGTGGTGGGAGCGGGGGAGAGCTGAAGCGGCTGGAGGGCCCCGATACATTCGGCCGTTCTGTTTGGCCTCAGGTCAGGTCATGGCTTCATCGACGGAACACCGCGGGGAATTTTGGAAGCGCCCTCACATCCGAGCTCGTTGGCAACGTACCGAGCGGCGTCCCCCACCAGTTCCGCCAGAGGGACCGCAGCCTGTCCATCTCGTGGCCTGTCCATGCCCCGATAACGCGCCACCCGCACCTTGAGCCACTCTTTCGAAGCCGACCTACCGCGACAGGACACATAGAGCTCCGCATCGATCTCATTCGTGTATCCCTTCGACTGCCCCAGCTGAATGGCGGTATTGCCGGATCTCTCAGCCCCACGCGCCCCCAGATCAGACACCGACCACCAGGAGCTGAAGATGATGGACTGACTTCCGGCACCCACATTGCACCAGACCCCTGGCTCTTCCCCCTTACCGAACTCGTTGTCCGACCTCTCCTCGTACGCTGTGCCCTCCTTCGGGAGGACCGCCGCCGCAGCACTGCCGGGAAGCGCGCCCCCGCAGATCCGGTCAGGCACTTCCACTGTTGAATCTCCGTATGCCCACCACCAGACCCCACCACCGATCAAGGCCAGCACAATGCTGCCGGCCACAAGAGCCCGGCCGCGGCGCGACCGGCCCGCGACGCCACGCCGCGCCTGCACCTCAGACATCCGTCACCCCTTGCTCTTCGGAGGCGGGTTGTACCCGCCTCCCCTGCTTGTGCCTTCGTGGCTCCCGGCGTTGGCCGCGTCCTCGGCGTCGTCACCGAACTTCTTCTGTTCTTCCACGGACAGGCCCGCCTCCCGGGCTCCGAGCTCCGCAGCGTCCCTTGCGGCGAGGGCACTGACCTGACGTCGATCCTCCAGATAGTTGTTCACGGTCTTGTCGGCTTCCTCTCCGGAGTCCTTCCCGTACTTTTCAGTGACGCTTTCCTTGATGTCCTCGACGACCCAGGCAAGCGGAGCGCCTACGCCGGTGGCCTCCAGCGGCTTGCTGATGACACCGAACCCGCGGTCCGCCCACTTGGCGCCGTTCTTGAGACCGTCGTTGAAGTCCTTGTCCCCGGCTGTCTTTTCGACATACATCGCCTCCGCGCGGGCTTCCGTCACGATGCCCGCGATGGTCGCTCCCGGCTTGGTGAAGGTCGCCACATCCTGGCGCACGTCGCCGAAATCCTGCTGCTTGCCTCCGTCGACGTACTTGTCGGCCACGCCGTTGATGAGGTCGGTCGTCGTGGCCTGCTGGGCGTTGATGATCGCGCCGTAGGCATCGGGATCCTTGCCGACGCTTCCGAGGAAGTTCAGCAGCGGCCCGCCGTTCAGGTCCGACAGACCGGCATCCACGCCATGGGTCTCGATACGCGACGCGCCCATCCCTTTCTGGAAGTCCCTCATGTACTCGGCGGTCATGTTGCCCAGGCTGTCGTTCATCGGCGCCAGCACGCCACTCTTGCCCTCCGGCTTGATCGCGATCAGTTCGCTACCGGAGTCGCTACCGAACTTCTCCACCACCCGGTGCATGAGCTGCGACTGCTCCTCCGAGTGAGGGATCGGCTTTGTGGCAATGGTGTCGTCGTCGTACGCGCGGCCCGAGACCGCTGACTCCAGCGCGTGCCCGAGCGCGTCGGGGCCCGATTCCTTTGCCTTCTCGGCCGCCTTGTCCCACGCGTCCTGAGCATCTCCGTCGCCGATCTGCGGAGCTGTCTCGGAACGGTCGTCGAACCAGTCGTAGTCCTTGTCCGTGAACATGTCGAAGTAGTCGGCGTGTGTCTTGCCGTCCAGCCCGTCCATCGGCTTGAGGTCTTTGAGGTAAATGTTCCAGTCAGCGTCCTCACGAAGGTTCCAGTTGTCCAGGTTCGCCGTGCTGTATCCACCGCCGACCTGGCGCTCGAAGTACGCCTTGTCCATCTTCTGGCCATCACGGTCGTACGGCGTCATCTTGCCGTCGAAGAAGTCCTTCGACGCCTCCGGGCTGTGTCCGAGGCCTTCCAGGATTCCGGTCATGGCGTTGAAGCCACTCCCACCGCCCTGACCGGTGGGGTTGAGGCTCAGCCCGATGTACGGCTCGTTCTGGGGCACGCTCCGCTTCCAGATATCCGGGTCAGCGGCCTGAAGTTGTGCGGCATGTTCGGCGATCGGGGTCAGGAAGCGTCTGTCGTACTCGCCGTAGCGGAGGATATTGCTGAGCACCTGGTAGCCGTATGGCTGGTAGTTGGCGCGGCGGCCGGTGTCGACGTCGACGAGACTCGAACCGACCTTGCGGAGGTCCGTCTGCCATTTCTCCGACAGATGAGGCTTGTGGTCCGGGTCGGTTGCCGTGGCCAGAGCGAACCCGAGATCCTTCTGCAGCCCCTGGACGGCTGCGATCCTGGTTTTGCTGTCGCCCTCGGAGTTCAGCGTCAGATCAGCGAAGAACTCGACGCTCCGCTCCGGCCCCAGCCCCTGGTAGAACGCCGTCGTGAAGTCGGGGGAATTGCGGAAATCGTGGACGAGGCCGTCCAGTTCCTTGAGTTCTGCATCAGTGGCTCCGTCGCCCTTGGTGGCGATCTCGACGGCACGAGCGGCGTTCATCTCGCCCGTGCTGCCGTACTTGGGGGCGTCAGCCTGGTACGGGTCGTCGCCCAGGTTGGCGCGGAGTGTCTTCGCGACGTCCTGGTCGGCCTGATCCGCCGCTTCCACGAGGACACGGATGCGGTCCTCTATGTATGCGATGTCCTGCTGCTCCTTGCGCACGAGCAGCTGGTAGTCCGGATCGTGCTTGCCGGCCGCATCAACGTTCTCCGCCAACGGCTTCGAGGCCCGTACCGTTCCGGTCGCACTCACCGTCACCCTGCGCGCCGGCGCTTCCTCGTCGACGACCTTCTTCAGATCGTCCTGGGCCTTCTTGAAGGCTTCGTATCCCTCACTTATCACCTGCGCCAGGCCCTTCGCCGACTTCGCCATGTCGTCGAATTCCTTGGCGGTCTTACTGATGAATGTCCTGGAGACATCGGCATTGACACCTGCCCAGGATGCCTTTTCGGATTTGGCCCGCATGCCGTCACGGGCCTCTTCCGCGAGGGTCTGGAGATGTGTGGCCATCTTCGCCCAGTCGTCCACCGCTGATTTCATCCCGCTCAGCGGGAGTTGGTACAGGTCGTCAAAGCTGAGCGCCATGATCTCCCCCAGGCGTCGGCTGCTCGGTCAGCTCGCACGCAGTTGCGATCACCGCGAACCCGGAGAGGCTACGAGCCGGGAGACCGACAACCCAGGAAGATGATCAGTTCTTGATGCGTTCCGTACGGCCGGAGAGGTGGCAGGTACTCCCCTCGCCCAGGACGTTGCTACTTGAAGTACTCATTGAGCCGCGAAACGGGCGCCGCGGAACCATCGCGGCCGCGAAGCTCCGCAGCAATGAGCTCATCGTCCTTGGCGTGCGACTTCTTCGTGAAGTCCAGATGGTTGGAGATATGGGCACAGGCCTGCAGCAGCGACTTCGTGCGTGTCGTCCAGAGCTCCACCGCGGACTCCATCACCGGACCGGTCGCGAAATGGTGGCTCTTCAATGCAGCAGCAGCCTGCATCGTGGAGCCTGCACCGTTCTTGCTCATACCTGCCCCGGCAATATCCGCCTGCTTGCCGAGGTGGCCGTGCAGGACAAACGCATCATGGCCGACCGCCCCCAGATCATCCTGATGCACCACAAGATCGCCCTTGCTGCTGCCGCCCGTACTGGTCGGCAGCTGGTTCAGGCGAGTGCGCGCCGCATGCTTCTCCGCTGCTTCGGCCTTGGCCTGTTCCCACTCGTTCCACGTCATGCCTGAGCTCTCTTCCCCCGGGCGCCCGGCAGGGCGCTGCCTCAGCGAGGTCTCAACGTAGCAACGCACCCCGGGCGAGGCCGGTCCTGCTGGCCACTTCGCAGTCACCTGTGTTCTATGAAGGAAGGCTCGGGATGTCCATTCCCAGCACTCGGGTCGGATGAGTCCCAGTCACCGGGACGACGGCACCTCCTATGCGCGCGCTAACCTCGGCTCGCAACAACACTCCACTCCTCAAGGGCTTGCTGGCGGACGAGCGGTCAGTCATCAAGGGCCTTGACTGCGGACGCTGTTGACGAGCATCGCGACTGGTGTTCCGGCGTGGCGGGAAGGCGGCGCCGAATGCGCTGACGGCCTGTGATTCGCCAGGGGTTCGGTGTTCCGGACGTGCATGACACCTGGACCATGCGGCTGCCGCTGGACAGGCCCCGGCATCGGCACGGTCTGCCACGCCGCAACTGTCGCTTACCCCGCACCAGCCGACACGCCTGGTGCTTGGCATATGCTCGCCCCGGCGGCCTCTCTTTCGGCACGGTCTGGCGCCACAGCCGAGTGCGTCTCCACCCCGACGAAGCGCTCTTCCGCCAAGCCGCCCATCGCGCCGACGTACAGCGGGGACCGTGGACGACGACTGCCCCCGCTGACGCCGGTCCTACGCCTCGCAGTCGTACCGCTTGGCCAGATTGGCAGCGGCTTCCCGCACCACGGCCGCACTGTTGCGGATCGCGGTGTCCCGGTCGACGAGGCCCTTCTTCTCCGCCTGCGAGGGCGCGCTGAGCGACACCGTGATGTACGGGGCGGTCGAGCCCATACGGGCGGCGCAGCCGGCCGGCAGCGTGGCCTCGGCCTGGTCGGGGAGCACCCAGCCCGTGAATCCGGGGCCGAGGGGGACGGAGTCCTTCCTGGGCCCGGAGTCGTTCCGGGTGTCCTCGATGATCAGGTTGAAGATCCCGCGGGGGTAGTTGCTGTCCGGGTTGGCGCGCAGCACGTGGCACGCTTTGAACACCGCGTAGTCAGCGCCCTTGCCCTTGCTCTCCCACTCCTCCGCGCTGGCCTCGCCCCCCTTGCCGTCGTCGATCAGTTCCGCCGTCTCCCGGCTGAGCGCCCCGTGACACAGGGTCTGCGGCAGCGGCGGCTTCTCCTCGCCGTCAGGCCAGAAACTCGCCGTCACGACGGCCACCCCGGCGGCGCCGAGCACGACGGTCAGCGGCAGCCACTTCTTGTCCATCGGTTACTGTCCCATCCACTTGTCGGCGTCCCCCATGCCGCTCTGGTACCACTGCTCAGCGATCGACTGGAGGTGGTCCTCGTACTCGCCGGGGCTCGCGTCCAGCTCCTCTTTCGTGAGCCCGCGTTTCGTCGCCATCCCGCGCAACATGGCGTACATCTGCCTCTGGCCGTCGTCGTAATGCTTGATCATGTTGTTGCGGGTCTCGGCGTCGACCTTGGCGTCTTCCTTGTTCACGTACGCGCCCAGACCCCAGTCGACCGAGCGCTGGACCGCGTCGCCGGCGATCGGGATGGGGGTCAGCAGCCCGCCGACGACGTGGCAGTTGACCATCTTCTTCCAGGCATTGGCGTCCTTCTCCGCCTGGCCCAGGTCGTAGATGACGTCGCCGCGCACGCCGTCGAGGTGGCCGAGCACGGTCGATGACTGCCGGACCCAGGCATGCGGAGGACGGTCTTCACCTGCGTCTCCCAGGTCCGGTTCACCTCGGCGAGCGCCGCGCCGCTGTCGAAGCCGTCGCCCTTCAGGCTCGTGCCGGCGGTCTCGCTCGCCGCGTTCGCGTGCTTGCCGCCCGATTGGAGGCCGTTGAAGAGCCCATAGGCGGCGTGGCCGACGTCCCCCAGCTCGTCGTCCGGGATCACGTAGTCGGCCGATCCCTTCGTCGGCGTCGAACCGCCCGTACTGTCGGGCTGGTTCAGCCTCATGGCGACGGGGGCCTTCTTTGCGCCCCACTCGTCTTCGAAGGACATCGTCGACACCCCCATGTCCCTGATCGGAAAGCTGCCCCGCACGCCACGCTACCCACGTGATCAACTACCCACCACAGGCGATCGATCATACGTACGGGTTCTTCACGCGCGAGCCATACTGCGCCTTGGATACGCGAAGGGCCATGTCAGCGGTAGGGGAAGGGGGCACCACTGGGCTGCGGGGGGCGAGCTGTATCCGGAGAAGGTGCGCCGGCTGGCTTTGTCGCCGAGAGTCAGCAGCGTTTGTTGGTCACCGCTGGGAGCGGTCCCTCGGCGACAGCAAGTGTGTTGCTGAGTTCTGGAAGCGCGCCGGCGCTCGCCCCCGGCCGTCTCGTGTGTTGGTCGGCTCCGAGCAGGTGGTCATGGCGTGGGCCAGGTGCCGAGTGCTCGGGCCAGCCGGTCGCTCTGTTCGCGGGTGATTCCTTGGGCGAGGCGGATTCCGCACCGAGGGCTGCTGGGCTCGTCGCAGTGCAGGATGCCGGGAAAGTGCTGCTCGGTGCCGGAGAGCGGGGAGAGGGAGGGCAGTGCCCATTCCGCTGGCTCCCACAGGGGGTGGTCGTGGAGGAGGGCATCTGCCAGTCCGGGCGCTCTGTCCTCGGCGACGCCCACCTGGATAAGTGCGTCGCCGATCAGCGCGGCCGCTTCGGTGGGCAGGTTGCTGTCGCCGAGAGCCGGAAGCAGGAGCAGCAGACGGACGTGCGGTGCGTGGACCCCGGGAACCTCGGGGGCGGGCGTGCCAGCGATGTGCATGAGCTCACGCCAGGACAGTCCGGGGCCGGCTTGGTGCCCGTCGATGGTGGCCAGGTAGCCGTGCCGATCCCACTCAGGGTGGGAGATGAAGTACTCCGTCCCCAGCTCATCTGCGAAGTTGCGGCCCACGATGACCACGCTGTGGCCATCGGCGAACGGGATGCGGAAGACCGGCCAGCGCTCCTCGTCGGTCAGGGCCTCGTACGCCGCGTCCGTGTCGGCCTCGTCAGCACCGAACCACAGCGGATCCGGTTCGTGCTCCTCGGTCTGGCACATCCACAGCAGGTAGGCAGCCCAGAACCCCGGCAGAGCCAGCAACTCCTCCGCGGCAATGAGGGGGTCGTTCTCGTATCCATCGATCAGCACGCGCCCAGAGTGCCACCTGGCTCTGACAGGCTCTGCACCACCCGCACCTTCCCGTGGCCAGTGTTCCTGCTTCTCGCCGACATCATGGACGACGCTGATTACGAAGCGTTCCTGAACGTCGCGAACAACCGCTCTCAGATGTGACCTACGCAGCCAGCCGACGGACAGATCGAGGATCGGCTTCGACATGTACGCGCCGCAGGACTTGGAGGTCAGCGGCCATCCGGCCGGCGGGCGGTATTACATGCTCCGCCCTCGGCAGTCTCCGTTGCGCGCTCACCGTCGACGAGCGCCCCGCGTTGTCCGTCGTCGGGGACGTACTTCACAACGACGTCGACCCCTTCGCCGACGGGACTGGTACCTCAGGCTGGGGAAGGATGCCGTGCCGAAGGACGGTGCGCAGTACCGGGGCACCCGCATCATGGACCGTTTCGCGCTCGCCGTGAAGGAGTGCGCCTATCAGGGTTCGCCGCGGAAATACGCTGTCCTTGTCGAGCTCGGGGAATCCAAGCCGGTACCCGAGGACGTCGTCGACCGCCGCGAAGCGCTGAAGGAATTCATCAACGGTTTCGTGCCGTCCGCGCTCAAGGCCCAGGGCTGTTCCTGAAAAACGCCTACGCCCGCCCGGCGCGACAGATGACGCGTGCTGGGCGGGCGTACCGCATGGAGGCCGTGACCGGATTCGAACCGGTGTAACTCGAGTTGCAGTCGAGCCCCTGAACCACTCGGGCACACGGCCGTGTGTTCCTCGTCGTGGTTCGACCGTAGGGCCCGGTGTCCGCGCTGCTCAAGGGTGCGGGACGGGCCGCAATGCGACTGCCATACCGCGTTCACGATCGGGTCCTGTCGCCGCCCGGTCTTCAGGCGGATGGTGGTGTCGGGGCGGGCTGAGATGGTGCCGGGGGCGTATGAGGAGGCCGTGGCCCAGCTCCGGCTCCGGTACCGGTTGTCCGCGATGACGGCCGATGCGTACGCGGGTGAGGGCTGGACCGTCGTGGACGCAGTGTTGGGGAGGAGTTGGTCGCGTACGTCGAACTCGTACGGACCCGGCCGCTGTACGTCGTCGTGCTCGCGCCCGAGCCGCGGGTCGTTGCCGAGCGGGAGGTGGGGCGGGGCAAGAGCGGTTACGGGGTCGGGTGGACGGTCGAGTCGCTGGACCGGGTGCTGCGGGAGGAGACGCCGCGGACCGGGCTCTGGCTGGACACGACCGGGCAGACCGTGGCGCAGACGGTCGAAGCGGTCCTTGCTGAGCTCGGCCGGGCGCGGGTCGTGGGAGCGGCGGGGAGCTGAAGAGGCTTGAGGGCCGATACATCCGGGCCGAATGTCTTATTTGATAATAGTTCTCTATAGTTGGTGAGGTAAGGCACCACGAGGAGGAGTCAGCCACATGAGCAATCTGTTCGTCATCGCCTACAACGATCTCGCCACCGCCGACCAGGTCCGGGACAAGTTGCTGTCCATGAACCGTGAGCACCTCGTCGAGCTGGAGGACGTCGTCGTCGTCGAACGGCGTGAGAAGGACGGCAAGATCAAGCTGCATCAGGCCGTCAGTCACGTGGGTGCCGGAGCCGCGGGCGGCGCGCTGTGGGGGAGCGTCATCGGACTGCTCTTCCTCGTGCCGTTCCTCGGTGCCGCGGTGGGCGCCGCGGCCGGCGCCGCCGGAGGGTCCGCCGTCGACACCGGTGTCAACGACAACTTCATGAAGGAACTCAGCACCAATCTCCGGCCCGGTGCCGCCGCCGTCTTCGTGCTCGTCAAGAAGTCCGTCCGCGACAAGGTCGTCCCCGAGATCGTCAAGTTCGGCGGTCAGCTCGTGCAGACCTCGCTCAGCAAGGAGGACGAGGCGCAGCTGCGGGAAATGATGAAGGAAGGGTTCCAGGAAGAGCCGACGAACGCCTCCTGATCTCCGGACCATACGAGAGAAGGCGACCACCCTGCGCGCGGCGCAGGGTGGTCGCCTTTCGTATGTGGGGACCCGGTGCAGATCAGGGTTCCCCGCGGAAGTACGCCGTCCTTGTCGAACTCGGCGAATCCAAGCCGGTACCCGAAGACGTCGCCGACCGGCGCAAAGCACTGAAGGAATTCATCAACGGTTTCGTGCCGTCCGCGCTCAAGGCCCGGGGCTGTTCCTGAAAAACGCCTACGCCCGCCCTGCGCGACAGATGACGCGTGCTGGGCGGGCGTACTGCGTGGAGGCCGTGACCGGATTCGAACCGGTGTAACTCGAGTTGCAGTCGAGCCCCTGAACCACTCGGGTGGTTCCACAAGTCCCGCCGCCTCGCGGCGCTGGAAGCCCGGCACGATGCCGCGGTCCGTGACCGACAGGCCGGACGCGTCCAGGTCGTGCGGGGCGGCAGACGCCTCCTCAACACCCGCCACCACCTCACCCAGGCCCGGCTCACCGAAGAGCAGTGGCGAGAACGCTGGTTCATCGCTGCCGACGGCGAGTCCGGGAAACGGTTCGGGAATGAGACGATCCGCGTCACCCCGGACGGCGAGGTGAGCATCAAGCTGCCGGTCCCGCTCGCGCACTTGGCCAACGCCCCTCACGGCCGGCGCACCCTCACCGCCCGCATCGCGTTCGCGCACCGGGGCGTGGAGTGGGCCGACCGCATCACCGCGAACCGGGCCGTCGCCTACCGCATCCACCTCGACACCGAACGCAGCCGCTGGTACCTCACCGCCTCCTGGCAACACTCCGTCGTCCAGCCCATCCCGCTGGAGACCGAGACCGAGACCGCCCGAGCCCGGGGCGTGATCGGCGTCGACACCAATGCGGGCGCGTTCGATCAGCCAGGCCAGCAGGTCGAGGCGGGTCTGCGGGTCGACGCCATGGTCTGTGCGATCAGCCATCCCGTCCACTGTAGAGAGACTCTCGGGCAGTAGGAGAGAACTGTCCTCCCTGTCAGCCCAGTTGACACGCCGCTCCTCAACAACCTGAAACGGCCCACGCTTTGCCTGCCGGGCCATTCCGGTTACAACTCACCTACGACTTGGGATAGTCGGGGCGTACATCGACGTGCGGAGTGGCTCTCATTTCGAGGGCGTCGGTGGTCCTGGTGGGGTGCGGCGAGGAGCCAATGAACCGGAGACTCCGGTCGAGGAGTTCACCTCGCGACACAAGGAGAGGATCGAGAGGCTGGACGCCAGGACGGGCGGTTCATTGGCCGAGGATCTGGATGACTCAAGGCTCATTGGTTACGGGGTCGGGAACCTTCGTGCGCGGGTCCAGGGTGTCGAGCCGGAGGCATGATCTGTGCGCATGGTGCGAGTCGAGTGGCTGACGGTGGTAGGGCGGCTTGAACCAGGCGGCACTGCGTGAAGAGTCGCGAGTGTTGGCGGTAATGGACGATTGCGAAGCGGCGGATGGGGTGGACCGGATGCGGGACGGGCGAAATGAGTGTGTACGGGTGCGGCGATCGCTGATGGCTGCTGGGCTGGTTCTGGCTTTGGGGGCCGGGGGTGTGGCGTGTGCTTCGGGTGAGGAGGAGCACGCGGATTTCGTCGGGGCCGGTGAGGTATGTGGTGGTCTGTTCGCCGGCCCGTTGGCGGAGATGGTTGAGAAGGTGACGGAGGAAAAGGTCTTCTTCTGGCGGGATGCGAAGGGCATGGAGAGAACGGTCGCGGCGCTCAAGGAGGGTTATGAGTCCGGCCGTCCGTGGGCTTCGGGAGACGATGTCTGCAAGCTGGTTCCTAAGGGCGGCAGGCTGGGTGACGATGCAGAAATCGGCTACTCCATGTACGCCCCGGAGGACGTGGAGGATTACGGACCCCCGGCCGGTGGTGAGTTGTACACCATGGGTGTGCAGTCTTCGGTAAGGCGAGGTGGTGCAAATCTTTACTTCAAGTGCGTGAGTCCTCAGCTGGACGGTTCGGACAAGACGCCGCTGCGGATTCAAGGTGGTTTCGGGCGCGGGAAGAGCGACGCGCCCGATACACGTGAGTACCGCAATATGAATATGAAGATCCTGCACGCGGTTACGCTCAAGCTGGTGAAGGAACTCGAATGTGAGAACAACGGCGGTCTGCCGAAGACCCCCGTGCTCACACCGAAATAGTGAGCCCGGCCATGGCGACAGGATCCGGGCCGTGGTACCGAGGTGACGCGCCTGAACGTACGGAACGACCGCCCCTGCGCCATGGGAGCGGCCGTTCCGTGTTCCTCGGAGGCCGTGACCGGATTCGAACCGGTGTAACTCGAGTTGCAGTCGAGCCCCTGAACCACTCGGGCACACGGCCGTGTGTTCCTCGTCGTGGTTCGACCGTAGGGCCAGGTGTCCTCGCCGCTCAAGGGTGCGGGGCGGGCCGCAATGCGACTGCCATACCGCGTTCACGATCGGGGTCTGTCGCCGCCCGCGCGGCATGTCGCGGTCCTACGACCAACGTACGAGCGGCGGACCGCCTCGCGACAGGGGCCACATGAGATCTTGCCCCTTACTCTTGGGCTCATGAGTGCCCTGGAACCACGAGACGCCGGTACCGATACCGGCACCGCCGTCGAAGCGGCGATACCGGTCCCGCCCGCCGAAACCGAAGGGGTGCTCGGGCGGACCTATCGGGCGCTGAGTATCGGCATCGTCTCCGTCGTGTTCCTGATCGCCTTCGAGGCGACGGCCGTGGGGACCGCGATGCCGGTCGCCGCCCGTGAGCTGCACGGCATCCCGCTCTACGCGTTCGCGTTCTCCGCGTACTTCACCACCAGCCTGTTCGCCATGGTCCTGTCCGGGCAGTGGGCGGACCGGCGCGGGCCGCTGGCGCCGCTCGCCACCGGGATCAGCGCCTTCGGGGTCGGGCTGCTGCTGTCGGGTACGGCGGGCAGCATGTGGATGTTCATCGCCGGGCGGGCCGTCCAGGGGCTCGGCGGTGGGCTGGTGATCGTGGCGTTGTACGTGGTGATCAGCCGGGCCTATCCGAAGCGTCTGCAGCCGTCGATCATGGCCGCGTTCGCCGCGAGCTGGGTGATCCCGTCCGTCGTCGGGCCGCTCGCCGCCGGGAGTGTGACTGAGCACCTGGGGTGGCGGTGGGTCTTCATCGGCATTCCCGTGCTGGTGGTGTTCCCGCTGGCGCTCGCGCTGCCCGCGATCCGGCGCCGGGCCTCGGGGCCGGCCGACCCCGCGGCGCCCGTCGAGCCGTACGACCGGCGCCGCATCCTTCTCGCGCTCGGGATCTCGCTGGGTGCGGCGCTGCTCCAGTACGCCGGGCAGGAGCTGAACTGGTTCGCGCTGCTGCCGGCCGCCGTGGGTGTCGCACTCCTCGTGCCCGCCGTGCGGGGGCTGCTGCCCCCGGGCACGGGCCGGGCGGCGCGCGGGCTGCCCTCGGTGGTGCTGCTGCGCGGGGTGGCGGCCGGGTCGTTCATCGCCGCCGAGTCGTTCGTACCGCTGATGCTGGTGACCGAGCGTGGGCTGAGCCCGACGATGGCCGGGCTCTCGCTCGCGGCCGGGGGCGGGACGTGGGCGCTCGGTTCCTACGTGCAGTCCCGGCCGCGCCTTGAGCCGTACCGGGAACGCCTGATGGTGGGCGGCATGGTGCTGGTTGCTGCGGCGATCGCGGCCGCGCCGTCCGTGCTGATCGACTGGGTGCCGGTCTGGACCGTGGCCGTGGCCTGGGCCTTCGGGTGCTTCGGCATGGGAATGGTGATCGCGTCGACGAGCGTGCTGCTGCTGAAGCTGTCGGCGCCGGAGGAGGCGGGGGCGAACTCGGCCGCCCTCCAGATCTCCGACGGGCTGTCGAACGTCCTGCTGCTGGCCGCGGGCGGAGCCGCCTTCGCCGCGCTCGGCGGCGGAGCGGTGGGGGCCGTGCACGGGGCGGCGGAGGCGGGGGCCTCCGGGTCCCACCCGGGGGCGTTCGCGGCGGTCTTCCTGCCGATGGCGGGGGTGGCGCTGGTGGGGGCGTGGGTGGCGACGCGGGTGCGGACAAAGCCTTAGTGCCGCGTGGTACCGCGCGGTACCATCCGTGCATGGCTGGTCTGAATCTGCGGTTCACCGAGGAAGAGCTGGACGCACTGCGTGCGCGCGCCGAGTCGGAGGGGCGGAGCATGCAGTCGTTCGCCCACGACGCGGTGATCACCGCCATAAACGAACACTCGCGCCTCTTCAACGAGGCGGCGGATCACGTGCTGAAGGTGAGTGAGGAGCTCAACCGGAGGCTCGCCTGATGAAGTACCTGACACTTCCCGAGCTGCTCAACCTCGCCGAGCGCCTCGGGGCTGCCGAGGTGCGCGACTACGGGCTGCTCGATTCGGCGCTCGCCCGCCCGCAGGCGAGCGTGTTCGGCCAGGACGCCTATCCGGACGTGTGGCAGAAGGCCGCGGCGCTCATGGAGTCCCTGGCCCGCAACCACGCGCTCGTCGATGGAAACAAGCGCATCGCCTGGTACGCGACCTGGGTCTTCCTGCACATCAACGGGCATCGCCTGAGCGCGGACTTCGATGTCGACGAGGCCGAGAAGTTCGTGCTGGACGTGTGCCAGGGGTCCCTCGACATGCCCAGGATCGCGGAACGGCTCCCTGGTTTCGCCGTGTAGCGCACCTCTGTGAAGAGGGTCTCAGCGGCGCCGAACCACCGCTCGTTCATACGGGGTTCCGGCCGGGCCCCCGGTAGGGTGGCCCGGTTGTCGTATCGCGTACGGGTCCGTCCCGGCCGTACGGACAGCGCCCCACGTACCCGAGAGACCCGAACCGGAGACCGTGACTACTACCGCCTCCCACCACCTCTCACCCGCCTTTCCCGGCCGCGCCCCCTGGGGCACGGCCGGCAAGCTGCGAGCCTGGCAGCAGGGCGCCATGGAGAAGTACATCCAGGAGCAGCCGCGCGACTTCCTCGCGGTCGCCACCCCCGGCGCGGGGAAGACCACCTTCGCGCTGACCCTCGCGTCATGGCTGCTGCATCACCACGTGGTGCAGCAGGTCACCGTCGTCGCACCGACCGAGCACCTGAAGAAGCAGTGGGCCGAGGCCGCGGCCCGGATAGGGATCAAGCTCGACCCCGAGTACAGCGCGGGCCCGCTGAGCAAGGAGTACGACGGGGTCGCGGTCACCTACGCGGGTGTCGGCGTCCGGCCGATGCTGCACCGCAATCGGTGTGAGCAGCGCAAGACCCTCGTGATCCTCGACGAGATCCACCACGCCGGTGACTCGAAGTCCTGGGGCGAGGCCTGCCAGGAGGCGTTCGACCCGGCCACCCGTCGCCTCGCGCTCACCGGTACGCCGTTCCGGTCCGACACCAACCCGATCCCCTTCGTCGTGTACGAGGAGGGGAACGACGGCATCCGGCGCTCCTCGGCCGACTACACCTACGGCTACGGCAACGCGCTCGCCGACGGCGTCGTCCGGCCCGTGATCTTCCTCAGTTACAGCGGCAACATGCGCTGGCGCACCAAGGCCGGTGACGAGATCGCGGCCCGGCTCGGCGAGCCGATGACCAAGGACGCCATCGGGCAGGCCTGGCGTACCGCCCTGTCGCCCACCGGGGACTGGATCCCCAATGTGCTGAGCGCCGCCGACAAGCGGCTGACCGAGGTCCGCAAGGGCATTCCGGATGCGGGCGGGCTCGTCATCGCCACCGATCAGGAGTCGGCGCGCGAGTACGCCAAGATCCTCAAGAGGGTCACGGGCGAGAAGGCCACCGTGGTCCTCTCCGACGAGAAGGCCGCGTCGAAGAAGATCGACCGGTTCAGCGAGGACGAATCGCGCTGGATGGTCGCGGTCCGCATGGTGTCGGAGGGCGTCGACGTGCCGCGCCTCGCCGTGGGCGTGTACGCCACCACCATCTCCACGCCGCTCTTCTTCGCACAGGCCGTCGGCCGTTTTGTGCGCTCGCGCAGGCGCGGCGAGACCGCTTCCGTCTTCGTACCGACCATTCCGATGCTGCTCGACTTCGCCAACGAGATGGAGGTCGAACGGGACCACGTCCTCGACAAGCCCAAGAAGGGCAGCGACGAGGAGAATCCGTTCGCGGAGGAGGACAAGCTCCTCGCCGACGCCGAGAAGCTGGAGGACGAGGAGACCGAGGAGCAGTTGCCCTTCGAGGCCCTCGAATCCGACGCGGTCTTCGACCGGGTGCTGTACGACGGTGCCGAATTCGGCATGCAGGCCCACCCCGGGAGCGCGGAGGAGCAGGACTACCTGGGGATTCCGGGGCTGCTCGAACCCGACCAGGTGCAGTTGCTGCTCCAGAAGCGGCAGACCCGGCAGATCGCGCACAGCCGCCAGAAGCCGGCCGGGGACGCCGATCTGCTGGAGAAGCCGGCCGAGGCACGGCCGGTGGTCACGCACAAGCAGCTGCTGGGGCTGCGCAAGCAGCTCAACACGATGGTGTCGGCGTACACGCATCAGAGCGGAAAGCCGCACGGTGTGATCCACACCGAGCTGCGGCGGGTGTGTGGTGGGCCGCCGAGTGCGGAGGCGACGGCCGGGCAGATCCAGCAGCGGATCAAGAAGGTTCAGGAGTGGGCCACCCGTATGACGTGAGGTGGCTCTCGTGAAGTGCCGGCCCGGAGCGGGGACAGCGGTCCTCGCTCCGGGCCGGCGTCGTTCGTGCGGATCGGGTGCGGCTACCAGACGAACGGTGCGGACTGGTTGACCGTGGCCACGCACGGAACCGTGGCCGACGTCGGGGACGAGGCCACGATCTGCAGTGACCAGTTGGTGGCGCTCGGGGGAGTGGCCAGCACCACGGAATTCGTGGTGTCACCCGCCGCCAGGGTGCCGGAGGTGAGCTTCAGCGGCCCCAGGGTGATCGGGTTGGGGCTGGTCATGCCGGGGTTGGTCTTCCCGGAGAACTGCACCTGACTGGTGACGCCGCCCGAGGTCTTGGTGAGCTTGAGCGTCGTCGTGATGCTGTTCGGGTCGGCACTGGTGCCGGTCGGCATGGTGATCGCGGTGGAGTTGATCTTGATGGTCTTGGACGTGCCCGAGTCGGCGGCGGTCAGGGTGGCGAGACCGTGGCCCCAGGTTCCGCAGTCGTACGTGGCCGTGGCCATGAGCGGGGTCACCGCCTGGGCCGTCGGTGCCAGGGCGAGGGCGCCGGCCACGGAACAGGCCGCGGCCAGCACGAGCGGGACGCGGACGTGTCTTCGGTTCGACGGCCGTACTCTCGACGGCCGTACAGAAGTGATCGACATGGCGGGAGGAACTCCTTCCGGTTGAATTCCGCGGATTCGAAGAAATCGCCGTATGCGATCTTCTTGCGGATTCGGGTGCCGGGCCCGGCATGTCGGATGCAGTGAAACTGTGATCTTCGGAGATGTCAAGAGATGTCAACAGGTGCGTGAAAAGTGCTTGTAGAAATGCTTTTCGGGCATTTCAGATAACGATCATTCTCCGGATAAGGATCAGTTAATTCTCTCTTGACTTCTCTGCGCGTGACCTCCTCAATGTGCGCAATCAATGGGCCATGGAGGGGTGTCTGGTGATCCGACGACGAAGACCCGGTGTGACCGGTCTGCTCGCTGCCTGCTTCGTACTGTCCCTGAGTTGCGTCGGGGCCACTGCCCAGGCCGCGCCACCGGCCGGACAACAGGCAGCCGGTACGGTCACCCCGACCGTCCACTGCACCCTGCCCGCCGGTCAGGGTGAGGCGACCGGGCCGCAGCAGATGACCGTCGAGCTGTCGCCCGCGGTCGTCGCCCCGGGCGGCAAGGTCCACGCCAAGGTCACGCTCGGCCCGTCCCCCGCCACCAGCCAACTCGCGCTGGACGATGTGCCGACCATCCCCAGCCTCGACCTCGCCATGTCCGGCGGGGCCACCGGAACCGTCACCGTGCGGGGCGCCGAGTTCACGATGGACATCCCGGCCGGGACGCCCATCGAACTCCCGCCGTACGAGGGCGACTTCCTGGTCCCGGCGGACGCCTCCGGCGACATCTCGTTCGCCCCGGTCCGTACGCTGACGCAGACCAAGGTGCTCGGCTCGGTCTTCGAGACGCCCTGCGACGTGGTCGACGGGGGTGGCCCCATCGGCACCGTCACGGTGGAGGGCACCGGCTCCGAGCCCGCCACCCTGACCGCCCCCGCCGATCCCGTACACCCCAACACCCCTGTGACGCTGGGTGGTTCGGGCTGGACGTCGGGTGGCACACCCGTGCCTTCACTTTGTGCGGTGGGCGGTGGCGGCTGCGATCCGCTGAAGTTCAAGGGCCACACCCTCACCATCGACAGTTACGGAACGCTGCACGGCACGGCCACCCTCGCGGAGGCCGGGGCGGTGCCGGACGGCGCGTACGAGGTGAAGGTCAACGACGGTACGAAGGAAGCCACCGCTCCCCTCACCGTCAAGGCCGTCGCGGCCGGCGACCGCGAGATCTCGCTCTCGCAGAGCAGCGGACCGGTCGGCAGTGTGATCACGGTCAGCGGCAGGAACTACAACCCGGACCGCTGGATCAATGTCATCGGCCTCGATGCGACGGGCACCGGGCTCGACGACAGCGCGGTCTACGTCAAGAGCGGCTCGGACGGCACCTTCGCCGTCGAGTTCACCGTGATCTCCGATGCCGTCGTCGCCGTCCAGGCCGACGAGGGCAACGATCCGGCGACCGTACGGACCGCCCCGTTCACCGTCTCCACGGGCGGGGGAGGAGGCGGCACCGCCGACCAGAAACTGAACACCTCGGTCCGGGCCGGGACACTGTCCATGGTCCAGGACGGTGACACCGTCGACTTCGGTACGACGGTCCTGGGCACCGGCAGCGGTGTGCAGCGCTCCCGGCTCAACCGGGTCGAGGTGGAGGACGCCCGCGGCGTCGACAGCGGCTGGTCCCTGACCGCCACCCTCACCGGCTTCACCAGCGCCGACGGGGGTACCATCCCGGCGGGCGCCGTCCGGTGGACACCCAAGTGCACGGCGCAGAACGGGAGTGTGGGGGTGCCTGTGGCCGGGTCGCCCGCCGCGCTGGGAAGCGAGGCGGCGAGCCTCTGCCGGATGAATCCGGACGGATCCCGTCCGTTCACCGGCGGCCGGTTCGACGCCGACGCCGATCTCACGCTGACGGTTCCCGGATCCACCCGGCCCGGAGATTACAGCGCCACCCTGACACTCACTCTTCTCTGAGAACCGTCAGGGGAAAGCCCCGGAGACGCCCGCCTGCTCCGTATCGCAATGGAGCGGGCGGGCGTCGCCATTTCGAATTCGGAGAATTCCCGTAGTCACGGAGGAGTCGCATGTTCGTACGGCCGAGATCGAGAAGACCGGGTGCGGTGTTACGCCGCGCCGTCGCCCTCACCGCCGGGGCCGTGCTCGCCTGGACCGGCACAACCGTCGCACTCGCCCCCGTCGCCCATGCCGGCACGGTCACCCCGACCGTCCACTGCGCCCTGCCCGCCGGACAGGGCGAGGCCACCGGGCCGCAGCAGATGAGCGTCGACCTCTCGCCGGCCGTCGTCGACCCGGGCGGCAAGGTCCACGCCAAGGTCACCCTCGGCCCGTCCCCCGCCACCAGCGGGCTCAGCCTGAGCGATGTGCCCACCACCCCCAGCATCGACTTCGCCATGTCGGGCGGCGCGACCGGCACGGTCACCGTCACCGGGCCCCAGATCAACCTCGACATCCCGTCCGGGAAGCCGATCGAGATCCCGCCGTACGAAGGGGACTTCATCATCCCCGCCAGTGCGAAGGGGCCGATCTCCTTCACCCCCGTACGCAATCTGACGCGTACGAAGGTGCTCGGCTCCACCTACGAGACCCCGTGCGACGTGATCAGCGGCGGCGGCTCCATCGGCACCGTCACCGCCGAGGGCACCGCGGGCCTGCCCGCCACCCTGACCGCGCCCACCACCGCCGTCCGGCCGTCCACCGCGGTCGTCCTGACGGGAAGCCTGTGGACCGCCGGCGCCACCCCCGTGCCCTCTCTGTGCGCGGCGGACGGCGGTGGCTGCGACACCGGCAAGTTCGTCTCCAGCACCCTTGCGATCAGCAGCTCGGGGGAGCTGACCGGAAGTGCGGTGCTCGCCGCCGCCGGGACCGTGGCGGACGGCTCGTACCTGGTGAAGGTCGGCGACGGTACGAAGGAGGCGACCGCGCCCCTGACCGTCAAGGCGTACGTGCCCGGCGGGCCACGGGCCATCGCGCTCTCCCGCGCCGGTGCGCCGCTCGGCAGCGTCGTCGAGGTGACCGGCAGCAACTACTTCCAGGACCGGTGGATCAACACTGTCGGCCTGGACGCGAGCGGGGCGACGCTCGACGACACCGCCGTCTATGTGAAGAGCACCCCCGACGGCACGTTCAGCGCCGACTTCACCGTTTCCGACCCGGCCATAGCCGCGATCCAGGTCGACGAGGGCAACGACCCGGCGACCGTACTGACCACCCCGTTCGCCGTGACCGACGCGTCCGCGACGCTCCAGGCAGGTGCGGCAAAGGTCAAACCCGGCGGAACGATCGCCCTCTCCGGCGGTGACTGGCCGACCGGGACCACGCCCGCCGCCGCGCTCTGCGCAGCCGACGGCAGCGCCTGCGACAGCGCCCGGATCAGCGGCTCCACCCTCCGGATCAACGCCGACGGAACCCTCGCCGGTACGGTCACCGTTGCCGGATCCACCCCGCGCGCCGTGTACGCGCTCCAGGTCACCGCGGGAGGAGTGCAGGCCCTCACCCCGCTGACCGTCGCCCCGACCTTTGTCGTCCTCACCCCGTCGGCCGGGCCGAAGGGCACCTCCGTCACCGTCCTCGGGCAGGGGTTCGCGAAGGTCGCCACCGTATCCGTCGTCGGGCTGCGGGCCGACGGATCGCAGACGTCCGACCCGGTGAAGACGAAGGTGGTCGGGCTGGACGGGGCGTTCTCGCAGACCTTCACGGTCAACGCCACCGACACCGTCGCGATCCGGGTCCGGGAGGTCCTCGTCAACCCGCGCACCGAGACGGCGGCGTTCACCGTCCAGGACGGGAGCGTCCCCGCCGGACCGTCCTTCGCACTCTCGCCGTCCGAGGGGCCCCTCGGCACGGTGGTCCAGGTGACCGGCCGGGGCTTCGCCCCCGTCGCCACGGTCTCGGTGACCGGCCGCACCGCGGACGGGAAACAGACCTCGGACTCGTACGTCACCCGGGTCATCGGACTCGACGGCACCTTCGCCCTCAACTTCACCGTCCGCGACCCGGCGACGAGGGCGATCAGAGCCTGCGAGGTGCTCGTGAACGGAAAAATTGTGCAACAGTCGTTCACAGTGAGCTAACACCCGTTCACGTCCGGTGTGCGGAGTGTCGCCGAGCCGTCGGCCGACCTGGACGCGCGTAGACGTCCAGGCTTCGGCCGACGCAGCGCTGACCGGCGCTTACGCTTCTTCACCACAACTCCACTTCCGCTGACGCCCGGATTCTGGACGAGGTCTTCCGCTGAGCGGACGGGCTCGCTACTGTCGCAAAAAAATGCACGCTCCGTGGCAGCGCCGCCGCGGAGCGCAGCCGGTTGCCTTGGCCGGGCCGGCGGCCTCTCCGTGCGTCGCCGCTGGGACCGGTGGCACACATTCCGTGGGAACCAGCCGCCGCCGCTCACCAAAGAGGAGAGGGCGTCGTGACCGCAGAGACCTCCCAGACGCTCGACCGGGGACTACGGGTCCTCAAACTGCTTGCCGACACCGACCACGGCCTGACCGTCACCGAGTTGTCCAACAAACTCGGCGTCAACCGAACCGTGGTCTACCGTCTGCTTGCCACCCTGGAACAACACGCCCTGGTACGCCGCGATCTGGGCGGCCGGGCCAGGGTGGGCCTCGGCGTGCTGCGCCTGGGCCGCCAGGTGCACCCGCTCGTGCGGGAAGCCGCACTGCCCGCGCTGCGGTCCCTCGCCGAGGACATAGGGGCCACCGCCCATCTCACGCTGGTCGACGGCAGCGACGCGCTGGCGGTCGCGGTGGTCGAGCCGACCTGGACCGACTACCACGTGGCCTACCGGGCCGGTTTCCGTCACCCGCTGGACCGGGGCGCCGCGGGCCGGGCGATCCTCGCCGCCCGCCAGAAGCCGGTGGCCGAGACCGCCTTCACCCTCACCCACGGCGAACTGGAAGCCGGGGCGAGCGGGGCGGCGGCCGCGCTGATGGGGGTGACGGGGGTCGAGGGGAGCGTGGGCGTGGTGATGCTCGCGGACGCCGTACCCGAACGCGTCGGCCCCCGAGTCGTGGACGCGGCCCGCGAGGTGGCGGACGCGCTGAGGTAGGCAATCTGTGGCGGCCGGGCGGACAAATCCAGCCCGTCCGGCGATTGAGGACAAAGCGGCAAGCCGGACGGCCCCGGCCTCTCGCGGAGCGTGGGCAGCCGGAGCAGGACGGGTACGCCCCACCACCCGGCCCGCACACCCCGCCCCGGCGGTTAGATTGGGCGGGTGCTCACTCGTCTCTTGCGCTCCCGCACCCGCACCCTCGCCCTGTGCGCCCTGCCCGTCCTCGCCCTGTTCGGCGTGGCAGCCTTCGCGCCGCTGCCGTTCACGCTGGCGCAGCCCGGCACGACCGCGAACGTGCTCGGGGAGGATCACGGCACCCCCGTGATCACTATCAAGGGCGCGCCCACCCGCCCCACCAAGGGCGAACTGCGGATGACGACGATCGTCGCGACCGGGCCCAACACCGATGTCGGCATCGGTGATGTGGCCGACAGCTGGTTCCGTACGGACCGGGCGGTTCTGCCCCGCAACTCCGTCTACCCGACCGGCGGCTCCGAGAAGGAGATCGAGAAGCACAACCTCGAGGACATGAAGAAGTCGCAGAACTCCGCCGTCGACGCGGCCCTGAACTACCTGGGCAAGCCAAAGGACTCGGTCGACGTCACCCTGCACCTCGCCGATGTCGGCGGCCCCAGCGCGGGCCTGTTCTTCGCGCTCGGCATCGTCGACAAGCTCGACGGCGACGGCTCCGGCGGCGATCTCACCGGTGGCCGCACCATCGCGGGCACCGGAACGATCCAGGCGAACGGCACGGTCGGCGCGGTCGGCGGAGTGTCGCTCAAGACCCAGGCCGCGCACCGCGACGGTGCGACCGTCTTCCTCGTCCCGAAGGCCGAGTGCCGGGAGGCGGGCGCCGAGCTCCCCGAGGGGCTCCAGCTGATCCCGGTCACGACCCTGAAGAGCGCGGTGTCCTCGCTCCAGGCGCTGGAGCAGGGGCGCAAGGTCCCGAGCTGCTGACCTAGGGTCTTTCGTTTGGATCATGCCGGGCTCGCGTGCCCCGGCACCGCGCCTCGCCGCGTTGTCGTCAGTCTTCCCCAAGCTCTCGGCTCCGCTCGACCAGGGGAGACCCCATCGGGCTCCGCCATGCCTCCTTCCTCCGCCTTGCGATGAACGGCACCGGAACCCGCTCCCTGATCCGGCCTGATCCAAACGAAAGACCCTAGGCGGCCGGTGACGGTACCGAGGCCTTTGCCGCCGTGTCCCCGGACTCGGACTCGGCCGCGTCCATCGTGCGCCACACCGGGAACACCAACGGGCTCAGCGTTGCCAGCAGGTACACCGTGCCCATCGCCAGCAGCGCGCCTCTCGCGCCTGCGCTCTCCACCAGCAGGCCGGCCGCGAGGCCGCCCACCGGCATGGCCAGTTCGCCGCCCGCCGTGAGGACCCCGGAGACCCGGCTGCGCAGCTCGTCGGGCACGCTCCCGTAGATCACCGTCGTCAGGATGGGGTTCAGCACCCCGCCCGCGATGCCGCTCAGCGCCATGGTCACGGCGAGCGGCAGCGTCGTCCCGGTCAGCGCCGCGACCGCGTACCTGGGCGCGCCGCACAGCACCACGCACACCGTGAAGACGGCCCGCCGCGAGAAACGGTGCCCGAACGCCCCGTACAGCAGCGCCCCGGTCAGTCCGCCCGCGCCGAACAGCGCGGTGAGCAGCCCGATGTCCCTGGCCCCGCCCAGTTCGGCGGAGGCGTGCACCGGCAGCAGGACGGCGTTCCAGCCCTGATCGGTGCCGTTCATGAAGAGGACCATCACCACGACGGCCAGCAGCAGCCGGTTGCTCAGCAAGTAGGCGTATCCCTCGCGCAGTTCGGCGCGGTACGCCCGCAGCGAGACGGGCGCCGCGGCCTTGCGGGGCTCGGCCGCGCGTACCCCCCGCACCCCGGCCGCGATCAGCAGCGCGGACGTCAGGAACGTCGCGGCGTCCAGCAGCAGCACGGTCTCCGCGCCGACCAGGGCGATCAGTACGCCGGCCAGCGCCGCCCCGACCATCCGGGCGCCGCGCGAGACGGCGTCGAAGAAGCTGGCGGCGCGGGCGAGGGTGACGCCGGCGTGCTCGGCGAGATCCGGCACGAGGACGTAGCGGGCCGTGTTGCCCGGGGTGTGCAGGAGTCCGCTGAGCGCCATCAGCGCGCACAGCATCCAGAACGCCAGGGCGTCCGCGTAGTGCAGCAGCGGGATGGCGGCTACGGCGACGCCGCAGACCAGGTCGGAGGCGACGGAGACCCGGCGGCGCCCGATCCGGTCGATGACGGGTCCGCCGATCAGTGCGGAGACGACGATCGGCAGAGTCGCGCAGAAGGCGACGACGCCGGCCCGTCCCGCGCTGCCCGTGGTCTCCAGGACGAACCACGGGACGCCGATGAGGGTGAGTGAACTCCCGATGGTCGAGATCGAGTTGGCCGTCAGTACCGAGGCGAGTGGCCTGCGGTCCCGGCTTACGGCGGGCACGGCGGTATCCGTACGGGCGTCCGCGTTGTCGTGTGCGTTCTTCCCCCCGTCCATGGAGCTAGGCCGTACGGGGCGAGTGGGGCATCAGCGTGGGCCGGTTCGGAATCAAGCGCAAGCCCAATTCGACCATCGTCCAGCCCAGTTGGGTCCGCAGGCCCTTGCGCGGGGCGCGCGGCACCAGACGGAACTCGTCGGCCTGGCGGCGCAGGTCGGCGGAGCTGACGGCGTGCAGCTGCAGGAGCGTCTCGGGGTTCATGGCATGGGTCCTTTCGGTCGGTTCAGGCGTTGGGGCGCGGGAAGAGGTGCAGATGCGTACGGACCATGGCCGAGCCCTCGGTGTCCTCGGGGACGCGTCCGCGGTAGCTGTCGACCAATTCGTGGATCTTGTTGGTCAGTTCGCTGGTGAGCTCGGGGGTGAGCCGGATCTTGAAGTCGCTGAGGTCCCAGCTGTCGGTCCATTCCCGGGGCCACTCGTGCATCGTGCCGAGCCAGGTGTTGAGCTCCTGGGCGTGGCCCGTGGCGATCTCGTGGAGCACGACGTTCATCGCGCCGCGGACCTCGGGGTCGGCGTCCCGCAGGATCTTCGTGTCGAAGGCGCTGCCGGAGTGCAGTGCCCGCCACCACCGCTCACGGCCCTTGCCGAGCGTCGGGTCGTCCTCCACGAAGCCGTACGAGGCCAGTTGGCGCAGGTGATAGCTGGTGGCGCCGCTGGACTCGCCGAGACGGTCGGCGAGGCCGGACGCGGTGGCGGGGCCGAACTCCCTGAGCGTGTTGAGCAGTCGGATGCGCAGGGGGTGTGCGAGCCCGCGCAGCTTGCGGGCGTCGACGTGGAGCACCTTCGGGTCGTCGGTGGCCTTGTCGCTGCCGGTGGCTTCTTTCGCTTCCATGTCTCAACCGTAGAGTTGCAAAGACAGCTTTGCAACACTTTTTTTGCATCAACTTCTTTGTAACTCTGCGGAAGTTGAGGGGGAGGGGAGGCGCGGGGAGCCCACCCGCTCCTCACCCCTTCTTGATGAATCCCTCCTGGATCAGCCAGTCCTTCGCCACCTCGTGCGGGTCCTGCCCGTCGACATCAACCTTCGCGTTGAGCACTTGGGCGACCTCCGTCGTCAGCTTCCTGCTGACCGGGTCGAGCAGCCCCGCGATCTGCGGGTACTTCTCAAAGGTCGTGGTGTGGATGACGGGCGCCGCGTTGTAGTTGGGGAAGAAGTGCTTGTCGTCCACGAGTACATCGAGGTCCATGGCCTTGATCCGGCCGTCCGTGGTGAACACCTCGCCCAACAGGCAGGAGTTGGACTTCGAGACCTGGGTGTAGATGATCCCGGCGTCCATCTTCTTGATGTTGGCGGCCGGGAGCGACATCCCGTACGCCTTCTCCATGCCCGGCAGCCCGTCGTCGCGCGAGGCGAATTCGTTCTCCACGCAGATCGTCACCGCCGAGGGGTTCTTCTTCGCCAGCGCGGCGGCATCGGAGAGCGTCCTCAGGTGGTACTTCGCGTTGTTCTTCCTGCTGATGGCGAGCGCGTAGGTGTTGTTGAGGGTGGACGGCTTCAGCCAGGTCACCCCGTTCTTCCGGTCCTCGTCGCGGACCGCCTTCCACTGCGCCAACGGGTTGGCGATCGGCTTCGCATGGCCCAGATAGGTGATCCAGCCGGTGCCCGTGTACTCGTACATCGCGTCCGCGCCGCCCTTGATGATCGCCTCGCGCGCACTGATCGAACCGGGCAGGTTCGTCCGGTCCAGGACCTCCGCACCGGCGGCCTTGAAGACCAGGCCGATCATCTGGCCGAGGATGATGTTCTCGCTGAAGTTCTTCGAGGTGACGGTCAGCGAAGCACCGTTCAGCGGCTGCCCCTGCCCCACGGAGCCCGGCACCACGTTGTCCACCATCGGCGAGCCGCTCTTCAGACCGCACCCGGAGAGCGTCAGAGCCAGGGCGAGGGCCCCCACGAGTCCGGCACGCACCTGCCGCGGGCTCATCTCACCCCACCTCCAGTCCGTGCGGCGTCAACGCCACCTCGACCAGCGAGGCCAGCCAGTCCACCAGCAGCGCCAGCACCACCGTCAGTACGGAACCGAGCACCAACACCGGCATCCGCTGGGTCTGGATGCCCGAGGTGATCAGGTCCCCGAGGCCGCCGCCACCGACGAAGGTGGCCAGGGTCGCCGTACCGACGTTGAGCACCAGCGCCGTCCGTACGCCGGCCAGGATCAGCGGGACGGCGAGCGGCAGTTCGACCTTGGTGAGCGTCCCCATCGCCGACATGCCGATGCCGCGCGAGGCCTCGACCAGGCTCGGTTCGATCGCCTTGAGACCGGCCACCGTGTTGGAGAACACCGGCAGCACGGCGTAGATCACCATGCCGATGATCGCCGTCGACGGGCCGATGCCCAGCCAGATGACCAGGAGCGCCAGCAGACCGATCGCGGGGGTCGCCTGCCCGATGTTGGCGACGACCGTGACCGCCGGGGCGCCCTTGCGAAGCCGGCGCCGGGTCAGTGCGATCCCCAGCGGGATGGCGATGATCAGAACCCAGAACGTCGAGATCGCGGTCAGTTTCACATGCTGCCACCAGCGCAGCCGCACATTGCCGCCGGTGAGCGAATTCCTCGCGATCGAGTCGAGGTGGGTGTGGGTGATCCACAGATAGGTGATGGCCAGGATGATCGCGAGCGCGGCCGGCAGCAGTACCAGCTTGCGCCAGGTGATCCGGCGCCGCGGCCCCGCCGGTGGTGGTGGGGGTTCCTCCTCCTCGTCGCGGAAGGCATGGCCCATGACGTCGTGTTCGCCGGGCGGGCGGTCCTTGTCGGACGCGGGCGCCGGGCGGGGGGAGCGCGGAGGCCGCGCCGATTCGGGATTCCGCGGGAAGTTGGGATTCATGAGCCCGCACCGCCCTCCAGCTCCTGTTCGGTCTGGTGGGCGCGCGTTTCCTCCAGGTCGTGCTGGTGCTCGATGGCGGCGAGCCGGTCGGCCTCCAGCAGTTCCTGGACGGAGTTCATCAGGGTGTGCATGTCGACGACCCCGATGAACTCGCCGCGCCGCCCGGTCACCGGGGCCCGTCCGCCGCTGTCGGTCAGCACCGCCTCCAGGGCGTCGTGCAGCGTCGCGTCCCGGGTCACCGTGTCATGGACCAACTGCCCGGCACGCGCCAGCGAACCCCGCGCCCGCATCAGGTCGCCGCGCCGCAGCCACTTGTACGGGCGGTTCCTGCGGTCCAGCATCAGAAGCTCGTTGTGCGGGCCGCTGCGCAGCTTGTTGAAGATCGACTGGAGCGGGTCGTCGACCGTAACCGTCGGGAACTGGACCATCTCCACATCCCGTACGCGGGTGAGGTTGAGCCGCTTCAGCGCGGCCCCGGCACCGACGAAACCCGAGACGAAGTCGTCCGTCGGGTTGGTGAGGATCGCCTCCGGGGTGTCGAACTGCGCGATGTGCGAACGCTCCCGCAGTACCGCGATCCGGTCACCCAGCTTGATCGCCTCGTCGAAGTCGTGGGTGACGAAGACGATCGTCTTGTGCAGCTCGTGCTGGAGCCGGATCAGCTCGTCCTGCAGGTGATCCCGGGTGATCGGGTCGACCGCGCCGAACGGCTCGTCCATCAGCAGCACCGGTGGATCGGCCGCCAGGGCCCGCGCCACGCCCACCCGCTGCTGCTGTCCGCCGGACAGCGCACGCGGGTAGCGCCCGTGGAACTCCCGGGGGTCGAGGCCGACCAGATCGAGCATCTCCTCGACCCGGTCCTTCACCTTCGACTTCGACCAGCCGACCATCCTCGGTACGAGGGCGATGTTCTCGGCGACCGTCATGTGCGGGAAGAGCCCGGACGACTGGATCGCGTAACCGATCTTGCGGCGCAGCTTCACCGGGTCGATGTCGGTGACGTCCTCGTCGTTGATCCTGATCCGCCCGGACGTCGGCTCGATCAGCCGGTTGATCATCTTCAGGGTGGTGGACTTCCCGCAGCCGGACGGGCCGACGAAGATCACCGTTTCACCGGCCTTGATGTCCATCGTGACGCTGTCCACCGCCGGGCTCGGATTTCCCGGATAGCGCTTGGTCAGGTTGTCCAGATGGATGGTGGCGCCGGAAGTGGTCTTCGTCGTCCCGGCGCTGTCGGCGGCCGTGTTCCCGTCGGCGGTATCAGACACGGATCCCCCTGGGGATGGTGAGCCGCCCGAGCAGTACGTACGCGGCGTCGAAGAGCAGGGCGAGGATGACGATGCCGAGCGTGCCTGCGAGCACCTGATTGAGCGCGTTGGCGCTGCCCAGCGAGGCGATGCCGCGGAAGATCTCATTGCCCAGGCCGGGGCCCGACGCATAAGCGGCGATGGCGGCGATGCCCATCAGCATCTGTGTGGAGACCCTGATGCCGGTGAGGATCGGCGGCCAGGCGAGCGGCAGCTCCACCCGGCACAGCCGGGCCGGCCGCGACATCCCGATGCCCTTCGCCGCGTCGACGAGCGACGGATCGACGCCGCGCAGCCCCACGATCGAGTTACGGACGATGGGCAGCAGCCCGTACAGCGTCAGAGTGATCACCGTGGGCGGGACCCCGAGCCCGACCAGCGGGATGAGCAGACCGATCGCGGCGAGGGAGGGGATGGTGAGGATCGTCGCCGTCGACGTGATGGCCAGCGACCCCGCCCATCCGCTGCGATAGGTGACGACCCCGATCAGCACACCCAGCACGGTGGCGATGACCATGCACTGGAATACGGCACTGACGTGCTGATACGCGTCGGTGAGCAGCTGTTGATGCCGGTTGCCCAGGTACTCCCAGAAGCTCACACGCCACTCCTCGGCTCAGTCGTTGTCCCCTGCGGCCTGCTCGACGAGCGGGATGATGCGCAGCGGAACCGGGTTCTCCATGACGATGGCTGTGGAGGCCCGGACGATGCCATCAAAACCGACAACCCGGTCGATCACCCGTTGAAGATCGGCGTTGGAACGCGCGACGAGACGGCAGAGCATGTCGCCGTGCCCGGTGGTGGTGTGCAGCTCCAGCACTTCCGGGACACCGACCAAGTGGGCCCGTACATCGGCGCCTTGGCCCTGCTTGATCTCCAGCGTCGCGAACGCGGTGACGGGGTAGCCGAGCGCCGCCGGATCGACGGTCGGGCCGAATCCGCGGATGACTCCATTCGACTGAAGCCGGTCGAGGCGCGCCTGCACCGTCCCGCGCGCCACGCCGAGTCGGCGCGACGCCTCCAGGACGCCGATACGGGGCTCGCGGGCCAGCAGTACGATGAGCCGCCCGTCCAGATGATCGATCGCCATGGTGCGTCTCCGGGGGGTCGCTGTGGTGGTCATCATGTACAGATAGCCCGGCCATCATCCCCATCGGCTGTGCAGATTGACCAGCGGATTCGCGAACTGTTGCGCACCTTGCGAAGCGGCGAGAGCCTTCGCGTATGACTGAGACTCTGCACACCACCCCCGACACAGCCCGGCAGGCCGACCCCTTCCCGGTCAAGGGAATGGACGCGGTCGTCTTCGCCGTCGGCAATGCCAAGCAGGCCGCTCACTACTACTCGACGGCCTTCGGCATGAAGCTGGTCGCCTACTCCGGACCGGAGAACGGCAGCCGCGAGACGGCGAGTTACGTCCTGACCAATGGCTCCGCCCGTTTCGTCTTCACCTCCGTCATCAAGGCGTCCACCGACCACGGCCGCTTCCTCGCCGACCATGTCGCCGAGCACGGTGACGGCGTCGTCGACCTGGCCATCGAGGTCCCGGACGCCCGCGCGGCCTATGCGTACGCAGTCGAGCACGGCGCCCTCGGACTCGCCGAGCCGCACGAGGTCAAGGATGAGCACGGCACGGTGGTGCTGGCCGCCATCGCCACGTACGGCAAGACCCGCCACACCCTCGTCGAGCGCACCGGCTACGACGGCCCGTACCTGCCCGGCTACGTCGCCGCGGCCCCCATCGTCGAGCCGCCGGCCAAGCGGACCTTCCAGGCCATCGACCACTGCGTCGGCAATGTGGAACTCGGCCGGATGAACGAGTGGGTCGGCTTCTACAACAAGGTCATGGGCTTCACCAACATGAAGGAGTTCGTGGGCGACGACATCGCCACCGAGTACTCCGCCCTCATGTCGAAGGTCGTCGCCGACGGCACCCTGAAGGTGAAGTTCCCGATCAACGAACCGGCGATCGCCAAGAAGAAGTCCCAGATTGACGAGTACCTGGAGTTCTACGGCGGCGCGGGCGTCCAGCACATCGCGCTCGCCACGAACGACATCGTCGCCTCGGTGCGCGCGATGCGGGCGGCCGGAGTCCAGTTCCTGGACACCCCCGACTCCTACTACGACACCCTCGGCGAGTGGGCGGGCGAGACCCGCGTCCCCGTGGAGATCCTGCGCGAGCTGAAGATCCTCGTCGACCGCGACGAGGACGGCTACCTGCTGCAGATCTTCACCAAGCCGGTCCAGGACCGCCCGACCGTCTTCTTCGAGATGATCGAGCGCCATGGCTCGATGGGCTTCGGCAAGGGCAACTTCAAGGCCCTGTTCGAGGCGATCGAGCGCGAGCAGGAGAAGCGCGGCAACCTCTGAGCCACCTCCGAGTTCCGAGAGCGTGAAGGCGGGGCCTTTGGCGAACCCCCTCCAGAGGACCGGGGCCAAGGCCCGTCCTGCCCTGCGCCGACAAACGGTTCGGGGCAGCGACGGAAATCGCCGGACGGCCCGCACATCGCGGGCCGTCCGGCGACCGGACCGACGCGGGACCCGGGCGAAGTAACGCCCGCCCCCGTCAGCGGCTGCTCAGCACATGCGAGGCCGGGGCCTTGGCGGGTGTCTGCTGCTGCGGCGCCGGTGCGGCGGGCCGCGGCTTCGCCGCCGTCTCGGGTGCCCGGGCGGGCTCCATGCCCTGCGGGACGTCAGCCGGAGGGCCGCCCAGGGAGTCCAGGGCCTTCTGGGCCGCCGGGCCTTCCAGCGGCGAGAAGTGCGGGTTGATGAGCAGGGCCTCCGCCAGATTGCGGCGCGCCGGACCGTAGTCCTTCAACGCCTGCTGGATCGCGCCCAGGTGGGACATGTACGAGGCGTTCCGCCCATCCGTGTCGACCGCCCGCGTCGCGTACTGCAGCGCGGAGGACGAGTCGCCGGAGCGGTGCAGCGCCCAGCCCAGCGCGTCCGCCACCGCCGCGCTGCGGTGCGACCGGTCCCACTCCGCCTTCAGCAGCTTCACCGCCGCGGCCGGATCCCCGTGATAGGTCTCGAAACGGCCGCGCAGAGTTGCGTTGTCCACGCCCTCGCCGTCGTCACGCGCGAGAGCCTCGCCGAGCTGTGCGTACTGGCTCCGGGCTTCTTCGTCCCGGCCCAGCGACGCGTACAACTCGCCCAGCTCCAGCATGTATTCGGGTCGGGGGAGGTTGGCCAGCGCCGCCTTGTAGTCGCGCTCGGCCTCGTCCGTACGGCCGAGCGCCACCAGCGCCCTGGCCCGGCCCGCGAGCGACGGATGGGCACGGTCGGTCCGCAGCGCCGCGCTGTACTGCGCCACCGCCTGGTCGGGCTCGCCCCGCTCCCAGGCCAGTTCGCCCAGCAGATACAGGCATTCCGCCTTCTGCGCCGGTGTGGTGGCCCGGTCCGCCGCGGCCTGCGCGTCGGCCAGCGCGTCCTCGCGCCGGCCGCGGTCCCGGTACCCCTGCGCCGTCCGGATGAGCGCCGGGGCACCGGAGTGCAGAGCCGTGAACTTCTCCACCGCCGTGTTCGCGGACTTGTAGTCACCGAGGCCGTTGTACGCGTCGATCAGGGCCGGATACACGTTCCATTGTTTCGGCTCCCGTGCCCGTACCGTCTCGCCCCACTTCTTCGCCGTGACGAAGTCGTGCCGGGCATTGGCGAGCGTCGCGAGCCCCACCCAGGCCGCCGTGTTCCCGTTCTCACCCGGCTCGACGTCCAGCGAACGCTTCAGTGCCTGTTCGGCCCGGCCGTAGTACGCCGCGTCCGCGGAACGCTGCCCCCACTCCACATAGGCCGTACCGAGCAACGCCCACGACGGCGCGTCGGACGGATGCGTGCCCACCCACAGCTGCCGGTCCCCGATCAGCGCCGTCAGATCGGAGAGCGAGGCGGGGGAGCCCATGTCCCTGGCCTTCAGGGCCCGCGAAACCGGACCGGGCGCGGGCGGTGGCGCGGACTTCTTCTCGTCCTCCGGCACGGCCACCACCGCACCCGTCACCAGTACCGCACCCGCCACCGCACCCATGGCCGCCCTGCGCAGCGTCGTACGCAGCGAAAGGGGCGGCAGCTCGGCGGGGGCCGGGTCCGGCGGTGCGGGGCCGGTTCCGGGGGGTTCAAGGGGAGGTTGGGTCGAATCGGGGGACTCCGGAGGCTGCTGCGGCGTGACATCCATGCCGATCACTCTGCGTCAGTACGAAGATCACACCGCGTCTTGTGAAGTCTGCGGCAGACGGGTTCACACCAATGGGCCCGAGTGCCACGCTTGGATCATGAACGGCCTTCTCGAACAACTGCGTGCGGGTCTGCCCGCCGAGGCCCTGATCACCGATCCGGACGTCACCGCCTCCTACGCCCACGACATGGCGAGCTTCTGCGATGCGGGCACGCCGGCCGTCGTCGTGCTCCCGCGCACGGTCGAGCAGGTCCAGCACGTCATGCGCACAGCCACGGCCCTGCGCGTCCCGGTCGTCCCGCAGGGAGCCCGTACCGGTCTGTCGGGCGCGGCCAACGCCTCCGACGGCTGCATCGTGCTGTCCCTGGTGAAGATGGACCGGATCCTGGAGATCAACCCCGTCGACCGGATCGCCGTCGTCGAACCGGGCGTCATCAACGCGGTGCTGTCCCGGGCGGTCAACGAGCACGGTCTCCACTACCCGCCGGACCCCTCCAGCTGGGAGACGTGCACCATCGGCGGCAACATCGGCACCGCGTCCGGCGGTCTGTGCTGCGTGAAGTACGGGGTCACCGCCGAATACGTACTCGGCCTGGAGGTCGTCCTCGCCGACGGGCGGCTGCTCACCACCGGCCGCCGTACCGCGAAGGGCGTCGCCGGATACGACCTCACCCGGCTCTTCGTCGGCTCGGAGGGCAGCCTCGGCATCGTCGTCAAGGCCGTGCTCGCGCTGAAGCCCCAGCCGCCGCAGCAGCTGGTCCTGGCCGCCGAGTTCCCGAGCGCGGCCACGGCCTGCGATGCGATCTGCCGGATCATGGAGCGCGGTCACACCCCGTCACTCCTCGAACTGATGGACCGTACAACAGTCCATGCCGTCAACAGGATGGCCAACATGGGCCTCCCCGAAACCACCGAGGCACTCCTGCTCGCCGCCTTCGACACCCCGGACCCGTCGGCCGACCTGGCCGCCGTCGCCGAGCTGTGCACCGCGGCGGGCGCGACCGAGGTGGTCCCCGCTCAGGACGCCGCCGAGTCCGAAATGCTGCTCCAGGCCCGGCGGATGTCGCTCACCGCACTGGAGACGGTCAAGCCGGCCACGATGATCGACGACGTCTGCGTACCGCGCTCGAAGCTCGGCGCGATGCTCGAAGGCACCGCCGCCGTCGCCGAGAAGTACGACCTCACCATCGGCGTCTGCGCGCACGCGGGTGACGGCAACACCCACCCCGTCGTCTGCTTCGACCACACCGACGCCGACGAGTCCCGGCGGGCCCGGGAATCCTTCGACGAGATCATGGCGCTCGGCCTGGAACTCGGCGGCACGATCACCGGTGAACACGGCGTCGGCGTCCTGAAGAAGGAATGGCTCGCGCGTGAGCTCGGCGAGGTGAGCGTCGAACTGCACCGGGGCATCAAGCAGGCGTTCGACCCGCTCGGGCTGCTCAACCCGGGCAAGGTGTTCTGACGGCCGGCCAGGACCGCGCCCGCTCACGCGTCGCCGTCCTGCCACTCGTCCGATGCCCACGGGTCGCTCAGCCACAGATCGTCGGCCGGCAGCGGCGCGAGCAGCTCGGCGAGACCCTCGTCGATGCCGAGCCGCTCGGTCTCCGTACCCGGCGGAACCAGCCGCAGAGTCCGCTCCACCCAGGTGGCCACCACGGCGGACGGCACCTCCAGAAGGGCGTCGCCGTCGGGCGAATTCAGGGCCACGAAGATGACGTTGCGCCGGTCGACCTTGGTGGGCCAGATCCGCACGTCCCCCTGGCCGCACGGCCGGAACACGCCCTCGACCAGCAGATCGCGGGCGAACGTCCAGTGGACGGGGAAGTCGGAGCCGATGTGAAAGGCGGCGTGCACGGCGTACGGGTCCTCCGTGCGGTACGTCAGCCGGGCAGGGACGGGGATGCTGCGCTCGGGCGACAGAACCAGCTTGAGCTCCAGCTCGTGTTCCACGACGGTGTGCATGAGTGCGTCCTTTCGGTACCTGTGGGCCGGTCCCGCGACCGGTCCGCACAGGGAGAGAGCGCCCTCCCCGCCATCTATTACGCGACTTCCGGAAAAAATTTCTGCGTGACCGGAAAGTGGCCCAAACCCCTGGACCGGCCCGGCGGTACGCGGGCGTCTGATAGATGTGGACCCGTTGTATTGAGGCCTCGAAGAGATACGGGACCACGGTGATGAGCGCCCCAACCCCGGCACCCGGTGACGAAAGCCCCCGCGAGGGGTATTACCCCGACCCGTCCATTCCCGGATATGTCCGGTACTGGAACGGCGCTTCGTGGGTGCCCGGCACGAGCCGGCCCGCCCCTCAGCAGGGCGAGTCGATGCCCGCAACGTCGTCCGGAGCGGCGGCCGAACCGCAGTCGCAGCCGTCGGTCCCGGCGCCCGCGCCGGTGGACGAGACCGGTCCGGTCTTCCTCGACGAGGAGCCGTACGCGGACAACCGCCCCGAACCGGCCACCGCCTGGCAGGCCGACGCCTCCCGGCAGACCGGCTTCGGCGGCGAACGCGACCGGCGGGTTTCCTGGGGCGGCGCCGGGCAGCCCGGCGGACAGGGCGAGCCGGGCCGGCAGGGCGAGCAGAGCCGGCCGCCGTCGGGGGCGGGGTCCGGCTCGGGACCGGAGTCCGGCCGGGATCCGCGTACGTCTGCGGACCGAACCCCGGCTGATCGGGCCCCCGCGGTCCGGGAGCCCGTCGACCGTTCTCCCGCGGTCCGGGAGCCCGTCGACCGTTCTCCCGCGGTCCGGGAGCCCGTCGACCGTGCTTCCGCGGTCCGGGAGCCCGTCGACCGTGCTTCCGCGGTCCGGGAACCTGTCGACCGTGCTTCCGTAGACCCGCGTCGGCCGGCCTCCCCGGATCCGACGGGCGGTGCGCTGCCGGGCATGCGTGACGGCAGGAGCCAGGCCCCCGAGAACACGGTCGCGATCAGGGTCGACCGCCCGGCCCGCCCCGGCGGCGGTGACGCGGGCGGCCCGCCCGCCGACGGGACGATGGCGATCCGCGCGATCGCCCCCGGGACCGGCGCGCAGCCCCCCGCACAGGCCCAGGCGCAGAATCCCGCCCCCGCCCCGGCACAGACCCACGCCCCGGCCCCCGCCGAGCTCAACAGTCCTCTCACCTCGGGCCCCGGCGGCGGTGCCGCCTCCTGGGCGCAGCAGGTCCACCAACTCGCCCAGCCCGACCAGGCGGCCCGCCCGCAGCCCCAGCAACACCAACCCCACCTCCCGCTCCAGGGGCAGCAGCCTCACCCGCAGCTCGGTGCGCACGGTGGGCAGCCGGACCAGCCCGTCGTGCCCTGGAAGCCCCCGGTCAACGACCCCTTCCAGCAGCTCGCGCAGGCCCAGGCATCGGCCAGGCCCGCCGGACTCGGCAGGAGGTTCGCCGCCCGGCTCGTCGACACGGTGGTGCTGGCGGCGCTCGTCGGCGCGATCGGCTTCCCGCTCGTCTCGCGGGCGATGGACCACATCGACGAGAAGATCAGCGCGGCGAAGCTGTCCGGTGAGACGGTCACCGTCTGGCTGGTGGACTCCACCACGGCCGGTCTGTTCGGTGGGGTCCTCGGCGCGTTCCTCGTGCTCGGCGTCCTGCTGGAGGCGCTGCCGACCGCCAAGTGGGGCCGTACGCTCGGCAAGAAGCTCTGCGGACTCGAAGTGCGGAACATCGAGTCCCACGAGGCCCCGTCCTTCGGCGCCGCGCTGCGCCGCTGGCTGGTCTACGGCGTGCTGGGCGTCCTGGTGGTCGGAGTGGTCAATGTGCTCTGGTGTCTGTTCGACCGGCCGTGGCGCCAGTGCTGGCACGACAAGGTGGCGCACACCTTCGTGGCGGGCTGATTCCGCGCGAGGGCCCGCGGAGCCCACTCCTCCGGCTGACGGCTCATCGGGGGAGGGGCCTTCGGGGGGCGTGCCGTTCCCCCGAACGCACCTGAGCCGTTGCGGGCGCTCGTGGGCCGGGGTGCACTGCCCCCATGAGCAACGATCAGCCGACGTCCGGTCAGCCGCCCGAGGAGGACCCGTTCCTCAAGAAGCCGCAGGAGCCGCAGGAGCCGCAGGGGCCGCAGAAACCTCAGGAGCCGCAGGGGCCGTCGTCGGGTTCGCCATACGACAGCGCTCCGCCGCCTCCGCCGCCTCCTCCGCCGCCGTACGATTCTGGTCCCTACGGCGGCGGTGGCCCGTACGGGGGCGTGGATCCGCTGGCCGGTATGCCGCCGCTCGGCGAGCCCGGCAAGCGGATTCTGGCCCGGCTGATCGACTTCCTGATCATCTCGATCCCGCTGTATCTGATCTCGTTGCCGTGGGGTGGGCTGGTCGAGATGAACGACAACAGCAACAGCAGCAACAGCAACCTCAGCGATGTCTTCAGCCAGACGTACAGCGGGCACCAGTTGCTCTGGTCGCTGATCGGTCTGGTGTTCTACGTCGGGTATGACACGTACTTCACACACAAGGACGGCCGGACCATCGGCAAGCGGCTGTTGAAGCTGCGGGTCGCGATGCTCAGCGACGGCCGGGTACCGGACACCGGTGCGTCGTTCCTGCGGGCCGTGGTGCTGTGGCTGCCGGCGCTGCTGTGCTGCCCGTGCCTGTGGTGGCTGATCAATATCGTGCTCATGTTCACGGACAAGCCGTACCGGCAGGGCCTCCACGACAAGGCGGCGAAGACGGTGGTCGTGCAGACCGACTAGGGGAGTGCCGGACGCTCCCTGGGTCCCTCTTGCGCCATACGGCCTCGGTCTCCGTACAGGCTCGGTTTTCGAGCCTGTACGGAGACCGAGGCCGTATGCGTCAGCGCCGCAGGGAATGCTCGCCCAGGAGCTCGTCCACACGCGCCGCGGCGCGCTGCTCGGCCGTGCGGGCCGCCGGGATCGAGGCCTGGACTCCGTCGCGGGCGAGGCCTTCGGCCTCGACGGCGGCGGAGACCGCATCCTGGTTCGTACGAACTGCGGCCCGGGCCTTCGCCGGCTTCACTGTTTTCGCCCGGGACGGGTGGGGTACGGTCACGGCCACCAGCAGGCCGAGCGCAAGCGCCGCGGTCCCGATGACGGCGATGCCGAGGCCCGAACCCGTACGGGAGAGCAGCAGCATGGCGAGGGTCGAGAAGACGACGGTGACCGAACCGTAGGAAAGCTGTGCGGCAGTGATACGCGGCATGTCGGTATCCGTCCTCGGGGCATCGGATGGGCAGTCTCTCGACACGGTCGCAGTGTCAAGCGACTCTACGACGGTGGATGCCCGTGAGGAACCGGTAGTAAGCATCACCTAACCCGCGGTACCGGTGCACGGGGGGCGCATGGAGTCATTCCGTTCCCCAACCGCGGGCCGTGACGCGCTGGTTGCCTGCATGGTGAACGTCCGGATAACGGAAATGTGCCCCTGCATAGTGCACTTGGCCTGTTCAAGTCAAGGTCTGTCTTTTCTCGCGTAACTCCGGTCGAATGTCGTCACTTGTGACGCGTATCCGCGCGCGGCCCTTCTACACCACCCCAGGCCGCAGTCGCGGACGCCGGGGAGGAACTGCATCAAGTGACCACTAACAGACGGGCGCTTCGCGCCGCAGCGGTTGTCGTGGCCATGGCCGCCACTGCCGCCACGGCGTCGGCTTTCGCCACTGCCCAGGCGGATGAACACACATCGGGGGCGAAGGCGCCGGTAGTCGACCGCCGCGACCCGGGGTCGGCCAAGGGCAACGCGCACGACCTGCAGGGCCCCTTCAGCAAGCAGCAGGACGCCCAGCGTCAGGCCGCCCTGGAGCAGGTCATAGCGGGCGACAAGAAGGTGTCGACGCGCAACGGCTCCAAGGTCGTCAAGCTCGACGACGAGAAGTACGTCGAGCTCGGCCGCGAGAAGACCGACAAGATCTTCACGGTTCTGGTGGAGTTCGGTGACAAGGTCGACAACACGACCATGTTCGACCCGGACGGCGACGGCCCCGAGCCGGCCGTTCCGAAGTACGGCGGCACGCCCGGCCCGGCGCACAACAAGATAGCCAAGCCGGACCCCGAGAAGGACAACAGCACCGCCTGGCAGGCCGACTACAACCAGGCCCACTTCCAGGACCTCTACTTCGGTGAGGGCGCCGGCAAGAACTCGCTGAAGACGTACTACGAGAAGACGTCCTCCGGACGCTACTCGGTCGACGGCGAGGTCTCCGACTGGGTCAAGGTGCCGTACAACGAGGCCCGTTACGGGTCCAACTACTGCGGCTCGACCAACTGCGCCAACGCCTGGGACATGATCAAGGACGGCGTGAACGCCTGGGCCGCCGACCAGAAGGCCAAGGGCCGTACCCCCGAGCAGATCAAGACGGACCTCGCGCAGTACGACCAGTGGGACCGTTACGACCACGACAACGACGGCAACTTCAACGAGCCCGACGGCTACATCGACCACTTCCAGATCGTCCACGCCGGTGAGGACGAGTCCGCGGGCGGCGGCGTCGAGGGCAAGAACGCCATCTGGGCGCACCGCTGGTACGCGTACGGCACCGACGCCGGTGCGACCGGCCCGGCCGACAACAAGGCCGGCGGCACCCAGATCGGTGACACCGGCCTCTGGGTCGGCGACTACACCGCGCAGCCCGAGAACGGCGGCCTGGGCGTCTTCGCCCACGAGTACGGCCACGACCTCGGTCTGCCGGACCTCTACGACACCACCAACCGCGCCGAGAACTCGGTCGGTTTCTGGTCCCTGATGTCGGCCGGTTCCTGGCTCGGCACCGGCAAGAACCAGATCGGTGACCTGCCCGGCGACATGACCGCCTGGGACAAGCTCCAGCTGGGCTGGCTCGACTACGCCGAGGCCAAGGCCGCGACGAACTCCACCCACAAGCTGGGCGTGTCCGAGTACAACACCAAGGACAAGCAGGCGCTCCTCGTCTCGCTGCCCGACAAGCCCGTCACCACCGCTGTCACGAAGCCCGCCGAGGGCTCCAAGCAGTGGTGGAGCGACATGGGCGACAACCTCAACAACACCCTGTCCCGTTCGGTCGACCTGACCGGCAAGTCCAAGGCGTCCCTCGACCTTTCTGGCTGGTGGGACATCGAGAAGGACTACGACTACCTCTACGCCGAGGTGTCTGAGAACGGTGGCACCAGCTGGACCGCGATCGACGGCACCGCCGACGGCAAGGCGATCCCGCGCGACGCCAGTGACAAGCCGGCCCTGACCGACGTCTCCGGCAAGTACCAGAAGCTCTCGTACCCGCTGGACGCCTACGCGGGCAAGAAGATCGACATCCGCTTCCGTTACGCCACCGACGGCGGCGCGGGCGGCGTCGGCTTCGCCGCCGACACCATCTCGGTCAACGCCGACGGTGCCGCGCTCTTCACGGACAACGCCGAGGGCGACGACAACGGCTGGACCGCCAAGGGCTTCTCCCGTGTCGGCGAGTCGTTCACCAAGGACTACGCGCAGTTCTACATCGCGGAGAACCGCCAGTACGTCAGCTACGACCAGACCCTCAAGGTCGGCCCGTACAACTTCGGCTTCTCCAAGACCCGTCCGGACTGGGTCGAGCACTACCCGTACCAGAACGGTCTGCTCATCTGGCTCTGGGACACCTCCCAGAAGGACAACAACGTCTTCGTCCACCCGGGCAAGGGCCTGATCCTGCCGATCGACGCGCACGCCAAGCCGCTGAAGTGGGCGGACGGCACGATCATGCGCAACAAGATCCAGCCCTTCGACGCGCCCTTCAGCCGGCAGGCGACCGACGGCTTCACGCTGCACAACGCCGACGTGGCGGTGAAGATCAAGCCGCAGCTCGGCATCCCGGTCTTCGACGACCACAAGGGAACCTACTGGTACAGCGAGAACAAGACCGGAAGTGTTCAGGTCGCTGACACGAACACCCGGATCACGATCGTCAGCGAGCCGCGCGACGGCTCGACGATGACCGTGAAGGTCGGGGCCTCGCACAAGTAGTCCCGCATCACCGCAGGTCAGAGCTTGATCGGCCGTCGCCCTCTAGCGGGCGGCGGCCGATCGTGTTTAGGTGCGTCTTGTTCAGATCCTTATTGACATGACGTCTCACGGGGGAGCGCGGAGCATGGCAGGCGGAGGGTTCAGCAAGTTGCCGAACGGCAGTGTGGTGGTGGCGATCACCCTGACCGGTCCGACGGACGGAACGGGTCCGGGCACCCCGGTCCGGGTCCTGGTGCACGCCGCCAACCGGGCCCGCGCGCTGACCCGGCTGCGCAATCTGGGCCTGCGCGCCGTCTACCTCCGCGGCAACGCCGAGCCGCCCACCCCGGACGAGATCACCGCCGTGCTGCACCACCCGGACGGGGTGCTCTGGCGAGCGAGACCGGAGCAGGCCCAGGAACTCTGGCACCCGATCCGGGCGCTGCTCCGCCCGGCCGTACCGGCCGTAGCGGACCGCCGACCGGCCTGAGGCGGGGGGCCGGCGCCGGTGTCGGTGACGGGCGTCAGCGGGTGAGAGCGGCCAGGGGCGGCGAGGAACCGCGGCGGCTCTCGCCCGACTACGCCACGACGGGCTTGCCGGAAAGCTTCACGCCCGCCCGGCGGAGCTCCTCCAGCGCCCGCTCCGTGGTCTCCTCGGCGACCCCCGCGGTCAGATCGAGCAGCACATGCGTCGTGAGGCCTGCCCGGACCGCGTCCAGCGCCGTCGCCCGCACGCAGTGGTCGGTCGCGATGCCGACCACGTCGACCTCGGTGACCCCGCGGTCCCGCAGCCAGTCGGCCAGCCCCACACCGTTCTCGTCGAGGCCCTCGAAGCCGCTGTACGCCGCGGCGTAGGCACCCTTGTCGAACACCGCGTCGATCGCCCCGGAGGCGACCGCAGGGGCGAAATTGGGGTGGAAGCCCACCCCCTCCGTACCGGCGACGCAGTGCGCCGGCCAGGTGTGCTCGTAGTCCGGCTGCGCGGAGAAGTGGTTGCCCGGGTCGACATGGTGGTCACGGGTGGCCACCACATGGCGGTACCCGGGCTGGGCCTCGCCGATCAGGTCGGTGATGGCGGCGGCGACATCGGAGCCCCCCGCCACGGCGAGGCTGCCGCCCTCGCAGAAGTCGTTCTGAACGTCCACGACGATCAAGGCGCGGTGCATGGCGGGTGTCCTTCGGTGGGGGACGGTCGGCGGTGACGGGGGTCGTATTCGAGCCTAGAGACTCCGGAGCGGCTTAGGGAGGGGACGTGAGCAAGCCCGCCGAGGGGGCCCCTCCCATGCCCTCCCGGCCATGGGGGAGATCGAGGGCGAAGCGGTGACCGGGCGCCCCCGGCCTCCGCTCCGCCGCCCCGTCACATGTACTCCGTGGGAATCACCGGCTCCCCGCGGGACAACTGCATCGCCGACATCGGCAGCCCCGACCGCGCCGCTATGTGCCGTTCACGCGCCGCGTCCAACGGCTCACGGGCGATCACCTCACCAGCTCTGACCAGTTCGGCCAGCAGCTGCCGGTCGGCCAGCTCGGCCGGTACGGGACCGGTACCGATCACCTCGGCCTCGGCCACTCCGTTCTCGTCCAGTCGGCGCGCGGCCCACTTGCGACCGCCCGCAGACGTCTTCGCGCCGAGCGACTTCTTGGCGACCGGACGCAGCGGCTCCGCGGGGTCGGCGGATATGGCGCGGGCGACCAGCTTGTAGACCATCGCGCAGGTGGGCTGCCCGCTGCCGGTCACCAGCTGCGTGCCCACCCCGTAGGCGTCGACCGGCGCCGCGGCCAGCGACGCGATCGCGTACTCGTCCAGGTCCGACGTCACCACGATCTTCGTCCCGGTGGCGCCCACCTCGTCCAGCTGCTGCCGCACCCGGTGCGCGACCAGCAGCAGGTCCCCGGAGTCGATCCGTACCGCACCCAGCTCGGTACCTGCGACCTCGACCGCCGTACGAACCGCCTCGGCGACGTCGTACGTGTCGACCAGCAGCGTCGTGCCCCGGCCCAGCGAGTCGACCTGGGCCCGGAACGCGTCGCGCTCGGTGTCGTGCAGCAGCGTGAAGGCGTGGGCGCTCGTCCCGACGGTCGGGATGTTGTAGCGGAAGCCCGCGGCCAGGTCGGACGTGGTGTCGAAGCCGCCGATGTACGCGGCACGCGCCGACGCCACCGCCGACAGTTCATGGGTGCGTCGTGCACCCATCTCGATCAGCCCGCGCCCGCCCGCCGCGGCGGACATCCGCGACGCCGCCGCGGCGATCGCCGAGTCGTGGTTGAGGATCGACAGGATCACCGTTTCCAGCAGCACACACTCGGCGAAGGAGCCCTCGACCCGCAGGATCGGCGAGCCGGGGAAGTACACCTCGCCCTCCGGGTAGCCCCAGATGTCACCGCTGAAGCGGTAGTCGGCCAGCCAGGCGAGCGTGGGCCCGTCGACGACGTTCTGTTCGCGCAGGAAGGTGAGCATCTCGTCGTCGAAGTGGAAGTTCTCCACCGCGTCCAGCACTCGTCCGATGCCCGCGACGACGCCGTAGCGCCGTCCGTCCGGCAGGCGGCGGGTGAACGCCTCGAAGACCGAGCGCCGGTCGGCCGTGCCGGCCTTCAGGGCGGCCTGCACCATCGTGAGCTCGTACTGGTCGGTGAAGAGCGCGGTCGACGGCACACCGACCCGTCGCCCAAGGTCCGCAGAGTTCATGTTCCGGATGCTACCGCGATTTCGTCAGAGTGACGAGATCTCGGGTCGTTTATGCGATGGCCCCTCCCTGGTGGCAGCATGGGGTGGGTGAGCGTCGCCCCCACTGAGATCGAGCGTCCCGAATCGGCCGAGGAGAGTCTTGTCGTCCCCGAGCCCGACGTCCCCTGGGTGACGCTGGTCCACAACGACCCGGTCAATCTCATGAGCTATGTGACCTATGTCTTCCAGGCCTACTTCGGCTACTCCAAGGACAAGGCGCACAAGCTGATGCTGGACGTCCACCACAAGGGCCGCGCCGTCGTCTCCAGCGGCAGCCGCGAGGAGATGGAACGCGACGTCCAGGCCATGCACGGCTACGGGCTGTGGGCCACCCTCACGCAGGACCGCAACTAGACCGATCCTCCTCTGCCCCGCCCGACCCACCATCGGAGAAAACCCATGGCCGGCCACTTCGAGGCCACCCCCGGCGGCGGCGCGGCCGTCGCGCTCGACGAGGTGGAGATCGCGATCCTGCGCTCCCTCGCCGTCCAACTGCTGGAACTGATCGGCCCCGGCGACGAACCCGCCGAGGGCGAGGACCCGCTCGCCGCCCTTTTCGCCGAGGGGCCCAGCGAACCGCCCACCGACCCTGCCGTGGCGCGCCTCTTCCCCGAGGCATACGGCGACGAGGACAGCGAACTGCGCGCCGCTTCCGCCGAGTTCCGCCGCTTCACCGAGAACGATCTGCGTACCCGTAAGCGCGACGACGCCCTCACTGTCGTACGCACCCTGGATGCCCTCTCCATCGCCGAGGGCGGCGACGCCGTACTGGAGCTCACCGGCGACGAATGCCGCAACTGGCTCGGCGCGCTCAATGACCTCCGGCTGACCATCGGCACCCGCCTCGAGGTCTCCGACGACGACGAGGGCGGGGCCGGCTCGCTCTACCGGCTCCCCGACAGCGACCCGCGCAAGCCGATGGTCATGGCCTATCTCTGGCTCGGCGCGCTCCAGGAAACCCTCGTGGAAACCCTGATGCCGTAGTTCCCGCATGCGGAGTTCCCGATCACTCGCTTGCGGACTCAGGGGGCGTCGCCCCCCATTTGCCTGTCGGTCTCACCGACCACTCGTTTACGGACTTCCCGGCCACTCGCGCATCGCGTTCGCTCAAAAGACGCTCAAATCCGAATAACGATCCCATCACCTGAACGGCCTCTTTTGTGGCGACTGGAAACCCTTGTCCGCTTTTTCCTGTGGTGTGCCCCACATAATGTCCGATGATCCGCCCATGTGACCGTGATAAATCTTCACGACCACTCGGGGACGCCACTCCTGTTCCCGAGGGCGCTACAGGCCGGCGACCGCCGGCGGCACTCCATCCATATCCGGGGGGATCCGGACCTGATCCGCAGCCGCAACGGCGCGGATCGGCGTGGAGAAAGGCGCAGCACATGACATCGGCGCAGGTCGACAAGGGACAAGACGGCCGCAAGGCCGCAGCGGTCGCGGATGCCGGCACGGCGGGCGAGGGGTACCAGCGGGCCCTCGGCGCCCGTCAGATCCAGATGATCGCCATCGGCGGGGCCATCGGCACCGGCCTCTTCCTCGGTGCGGGAAAGGCGATCTCCAAGGCCGGGCCCAGTCTCATCCTGGCCTATGCCATCGCGGGCCTGGTGATCTTCTTCATCATGCGAGCCCTGGGTGAACTTCTCATGTACCGCCCGGTGTCGGGCTCCTTCTCGGAGTACGCCCGCGAATTCATCGGCCCCTTCGCCGGTTTTGTCACCGGCTGGACCTACTGGCTGTTCTGGGTCGTCACCGGAATCACCGAAGTCACCGCGGCCGCCCAGTACATGACGTTCTGGTTCGACATTCCTCAATGGGTGTCGGCGCTGATCTTCACGATCATCCTGTACGGCGTGAACCTGATCTCCGTAAAGCTCTTCGGGGAACTCGAATTCTGGTTCTCGATGGTCAAGGTGACCGCCATCGTCGGCATGATCCTCATCTGCGCCGGAATTCTCACCCTCGGCTTCTCCGACGCCGGGGACACCGCGTCCGTCACCCACCTCTGGGCCGACGGCGGCTTCTTCCCGCACGGCATCAAGGGCACCTTGATGACCCTGCAGATCGTGATGTTCGCCTTCCTCGCCGTGGAACTCGTCGGCGTCACCGCGGGCGAGTCGAAGGACCCGAAGACCGTCCTGCCCAAGGCCATCAACACCGTGCCGTGGCGCATCGCCGTCTTCTACGTCGGCGCCCTCATCATGATCCTTTCCGTGGTCCCGTGGACCGAGTTCCAGCCCGGCATCTCGCCGTTCGTCGCCGCCTTCCAGAAGATGGGCCTCGGCATCGGCGCCGGCATCGTCAACTTCGTCGTGCTGACCGCGGCCCTCTCCTCCTGCAACTCCGGCATGTACTCCACCGGCCGCATGCTCCGCGACCTCGCCCTCAACGGCCAGGGCCCGAAGTTCTTCACCAAACTGACGAGGAGCGGCACCCCGCTCATCGGCACCACCTTCTCCGCCGCCCTGATGCTCGTCGGCGTCTGGATCAACTACCAGTGGCCCGGCGACGCCTTCACCTACGTCGTCTCCTTCGCCACCATCTCCGGCATGTGGGCCTGGATCATGATCCTCATCTGCCAGATCCGCTACCGCGGTTTTGCAGACCGCGGCGTGCTCCCGCAGTCCACCTTCCGGGCCCCCGGCGCCCCGTTCACCAGCGTCTTCGCGCTGGCCTTCATCGCCATGGTCATCGTGATGATGGGCATCGACAAGGACACCAGGATCTCGCTGTACTGCGCCCCGCTCTGGGCGGCCATCCTCGGCGTCTCGTACCTGGTGCTCAAGGCCCGTAACCCCGAGAACAAGGCCTTCGCGAAGAGCTGAGGCCAACTCCGTACGAACCCGGAACTCCCCGGACGGCCGCCGCCCCAACGGTCGCGTCCACCATGCGGGCCCCCGCGTACCACGCCTCGGTACGCGGGGGCCCGCATGCATAGGCGGGCCGGTGGCTGGGGAGCGGCGTCACGGGTCCTGGCACGCACGCTCGCGGCGTTGTCGTCGGTCGGCATGGCTCCGCCATGACTCCCTCCTCCGCCTTGCGATCGCACGCACCAGGTCCCGCTCCTTCCCCCGCTCCCCAGTCACCGGCCCGCCTATCCTGGCGCCATGCTGACCATCACCCAGGCGCTCTACGACCAGATCGTCGCGCACTCCCGCGCCGACCACCCCGACGAGGCGTGCGGCGTGGTCGCGGGCGCGGCCGGAACCGGCCGCGCCGAACGGTTCATCCCCATGCTCAACGCCGCCCGCTCGCCCACCTTCTACGAGTTCGACTCGGGCGACCTCCTCAAGCTCTACCGGGAGATGGACGACCGCGACGAGGAGCCGGTGATCGTCTACCACTCCCACACCGCGACCGAGGCCTACCCGTCCCGCACCGACGTCACGTACGCCAACGAACCCGGCGCCCACTACGTGCTCGTCTCCACCGCGGACACCGACGACGCGGGCCCCTTCCAGTTCCGCTCCTACCGGATCGTGGACGGTGAGATCACCGAGGAGGACGTCGAGGTCGTCGAGGCGTACGAAGCCGCCTGACCTCCTCGCACCGCCCGACCCCGGCGCTCCACCGGCCGGACGGGACCTGGCCCACCACGGTCCCGTCCACCTGTCGAACACCGACCATCCATCAGGTGAGATCACATTCCGGATCGCGGACCGGGAATCGATACGATGAGCGCATGGTTCCCCATGACGTGAGCGACAAGACGCCGGGCATGCTGCTCGTTGCGCGGCTGCACGTCGACCTGTGCAGGCTCTCCAGCGCGATCTGTACGAGCCGCCTGCCCGTCGGCCACGAGGCCTGAGCCGGGCCCGCGGCCCGAGCACCCATTCGTCACGCACCAACCCCTGCGCGGGGGCAGAGCCGCGCGCCCCACGCCACCTCTCCGCTTTCGACAGGAGCCCACGCCATGGCCATCGAGGTCCGCATCCCGACCATCCTCCGCACCTACACCCACGGCGCCAAGGCCGTCGAGGGCAACGGGGAGACCCTCGCCGACCTCTTCGCGGACCTGGACAGCCGCTACAACGGCATCCGTGAACGCATCGTCGACGGCAACGAACTCCGCCGCTTCGTGAACGTCTACCTCAACGACGAGGACGTCCGCTTCCTCGACGGCATCTCCACCGAGCTCAGCGACGGCGACAACGTCACCATCCTCCCGGCCGTCGCCGGCGGCATGAACTGATGCGGTACGACAGCCCGCTCGCCGCGGTGGGCAACACCCCGCTCGTCCGCCTGCCGCGGCTGTCACCGTCGGACGACGTCCGCATCTGGGCCAAGCTGGAGGACCGCAACCCCACCGGCTCGATCAAGGACCGCCCCGCGCTCCACATGGTCGAACAGGCCGAGAAGGGCGGCCGGCTGACCCCCGGCTGCACCATCCTGGAACCCACCAGCGGTAACACCGGCATCTCGCTCGCCATGGCGGCCAAGCTCAAGGGCTACCGCATCGTGTGCGTCATGCCGGAGAACACCTCCCAGGAACGGCGCGACCTGCTCGCCATGTGGGGCGCCGAGATCATCTTCTCCCCGGCGGCGGGCGGCTCCAACACGGCCGTACGCGTCGCCAAGGAGCTGGCCGCCGAGCACCCCGACTGGGTCATGCTCTACCAGTACGGCAACCCGGACAACGCGGGCGCCCACTACGCCACCACCGGCCCGGAGATCCTCACCGACCTCCCGTCCATCACCCACTTCGTGGCGGGCCTCGGCACCACCGGCACGCTCATGGGCGTCGGCCGCTACCTGCGCGAGCACAAGCCCGACATCAAGATCGTCGCCGCCGAGCCGCGCTACGACGACCTGGTCTACGGGCTCCGCAACCTCGACGAGGGCTTCGTCCCCGAGCTCTACGACGCCTCCGTCCTCACCACCCGCTTCTCCGTCGGCTCCGCGGACGCCGTCACCCGTACCCGCGAACTCCTCCAGCAGGAGGGCATCTTCGCGGGCGTCTCCACCGGCGCCGCACTTCACGCGGCGATCGGAGTGGGGAACAAGGCCGTCAAGGCGGGGGAGTCGGCCGACATCGTCTTCGTCGTCGCGGACGGCGGCTGGAAGTACCTGTCGACGGGCGTCTACACGGCCCCGACAACAGAAGCGGCCATCGAAACGCTGCACGGCCAGCTCTGGGCGTAGCCCGTCCTGAATCGCCGGACGAGCCGAACATTGAGCCCGTCCGGCGATTGAAGGCATCTTTCAGCCTCGTCGGCGCTTGAGGCGCGGGGGCAGGGCGGAGCCCCACGTGGCCCCCAGCCCCTCCGGCGCTTGAGGAGCGGGGCGCCCCCACCCCCACCTCACCCAAGCCCCCGCACCCGGTTCCACACCTCCGGATCCACCACCCCCACCCGCCGCCGGAACCCCCGCACGGCAACCTCCCGCAACTCATCCGTCTCCAGGAAGCTCTCCCGCCCCCGCGCATCCCCCACCGTTCCCGCGGGCAGCGCGATCACCCCGGGCCGCTCCTCGTGATACTTGCTGGTGATCTTCGCGACGAGCGCCGAGTCACCCCGTACCGACAGCACCAGGCAGGGCCGGTCCTTCGCCCCGGGCCCGTCCTCGTACGGCACCTCGGCCCACCAGATCTCACCCGGCCGCGGCCTGCGCTCCGGCCCCGGCCCACGCCCCGGCCCCGCCGGCGGACGCGTCCGCCCGCCCGGACGCCCACCGGAGCGCGTACCCGCTGACCTGCCGGAGCGGCCCCGAGGCCGTTGCCCGCCCCGCCCCCGCCCATCGGCGACCGCCACTACGAGCGCGAGCAGGACGACAACGGCAATCGCGATCCACCACCAGGACATGCCCATGTCCCGACCGTACCGGCGTCCCCGCCTCTTCCATCGAACCGGTGACAGAGCAGGTGAGTTCCCCCACAACGGACGGCCGTGGAGGAGCGACCGGCTGTTTCGCGCCTTACGCTCGACGAACCGCTCAACAGACCGCACGAACCCTCCCCGTTCCCACGTCTCGGAGGTTCACGCTCCATGAAGCTCACCGTCGTCGGCTGCTCCGGCTCGTTCCCGTCCGTGGGATCAGCATGTTCGAGCTACCTCGTAGAGGCCGACGGCTTCAGGCTGCTCCTCGACATGGGCAACGGCGCCCTCGGCGAGCTGCAGCGCCATGTCGGTCTCTACGACCTCGACGCCATCTTCCTCAGCCACCTCCATGCCGATCACTGCATCGACATGTGCGCGTACTTCGTCGTCCGCTACTACCGGCACGACGGCGGCCGTCCCGCCCCGATCCCGGTCTACGGTCCCGACGGCACCGAGCAGCGGCTGACCACCGCCCACGCCGACACCCCGTCCGAGCGGGCGATGAGCGAGGTCTTCGACTTCCACACGCTGAAGCCGGGCTCGTTCGAGATCGGCCCCTTCTCGGTCCGTACGGAGAAGGTCTGCCACCCCGTCGACTCCTACGCCATCCGGATCGAGCACGGCGGCCGCTCGCTCACGTACTCCGGCGACACGGGTGCCTGCGAGGCCCTGGACGAACTTGCCGAGGGCGTCGATCTGTTCCTCTGCGAAGCATCGTTCGTCCATGGCAAGGAGGACATCCCGGACCTCCACCTCAATGGCCGCGAGGCGGGCGACATCGCCGCCCGCGCCGGGGTGGGACAGCTCGTCCTCACCCACATCCCGCCGTGGACCGACGCCGACCGCAACCTGGCCGATGCCCGCCTGCTCTACAGCGGGCCGGTGGAGGTGGCGGCACCGGGTGCGGTCTACGAGATCTAGTGCCACTCCCGGCAAGCTTTGCCCCGTCGCGCCGCCCAGCACGCACGCTCGCTGCGTTGGCCAAAAGCCCTGGTAGCTCCGCTACAAGGACTTCTGGCCGCCTTGCGATCGCACGCACTGGACGACGCTCCTCCCGGGCAAACATTGCCGGTCACGGCACTAGCCGTTCGCACATCTGGTGCACGACGAAGCCCTCACCTCCCGCTCACGCAGCAGTCGGCTCGACCGCACCCGCGGAGAAGCCGAAGCCGTCCCCATGCCGAGGCCCCAGGTGAGGGCCATCGAGACGCCGGTGAGCACCGCGTGGATCGCGTACAGCACCGGAGCGATGAACATGAAGGTGAACTCGAGGTTGGCGACACCGAAGATGCCCGCGCCGACCGCGCCCGAACCGACCAGCCACTCAGCGAAGTTATGCAGACCGGTGCCGAGGACCGGCCGGATCAGACCGAAGACGATGGCGTAGACCCCAGGACCGCGAGGTCCGAGGGCCTGCTCCGGACGGGCCGAAAAACCCGGCTGAAGTGCTACTTCGTGAGGTTCCTCTCGATCTCCTCCTCCAGCTCGTCGGGCTCCCGGCCCGGAGTCTGGAGATTGAATTTGGTGATCGCGAACCGGAAGATCACGTAGTACACGACGGCGAAGGCCAGGCCGAGCGGAATGATCAGCCAGGGTTTGGTCGCCAGGTGCCAGTTGATGACGTAGTCGATCAGCCCGGCGGAGAAGCTGAAGCCGTCCTTGACCCCGAGCGCCCATGTCACGGCCATCGAGACGCCGGTGAGCACCGCGTGGATCGCGTAGAGCAGCGGTGCGACGAAGAGAAACGAGTACTCGATCGGTTCGGTGATTCCCGTCACGAACGAGGTCAGGGCGACCGAGAGCATCATGCCACCGACCGCTTTCCGGCGGTGCGGCTTGGCGCAGTGGTAGATCGCCAGTGCTGCCGCCGGGAGGGCGAACATCATGATCGGGAAGAAGCCCGAGGTGAACTGGCCGGCCGTCGGGTCGCCCTGCAGGAACCGGTTGATGTCACCGTGCACGACCGTCCCGTCCGGCTTGGTGAAGTCGCCGAACTGGAACCAGACGAAGGTGTTCAGGAACTGGTGGAGGCCGATGACCAGCAGGGCGCGGTTGGCGACACCGAAGATTCCGGAGCCCGCCCAGTCCAGGTCCACCAGCCACTTGGAGAAGCTGGTCAGGCCGTCACCGATCGGCTGCCAGAGCCATGCGCAGAGCGCCGCGACGAGAAGGCCGACGAACGCCATGATGATCGGGACGAGCCGGCGGCCGTTGAAGAAGCCCAGCCAGTCCACCAGCTTGACCCGGTGGTACCGCTGCCAGAACCGGGCAGACAGCAGACCCATCACGATGCCGCCGAACACCCCGGGGTTCTGGTACTCCGCGGCCGTGACCTTGGCCTCGCCGGTGACGCAGGTGCCGAACCAGGTGCCGCCCGAGGTGAACGTGGAACCGGGCGCGCAGTCCACCGGGAAGGCGTGCAGCACCGCGTAATAAACGAGGAAGCCGGTCACTGCGGCGAGCGCGGTCGAACCGTCCGACTTCTTCGCCATCCCGATGGCGACACCGACGCAGAACAGCAGCGGAAGGCCGAGTCCCGAGTCGAGCAGTGCGCCACCCGCGGCCGCGAACACCTTGGCGACATTGCCCCAACGCAGGCCCTTGTCGCCGAATACGTCCGGCTGGCCCAGCCGGTTGAGAATGCCTGCCGCCGGCAGGACGGCGATCGGGAGCTGGAGGCTGCGGCCCATCTTCTGGAGGCCCTGGAAGAGGCCGTTCCACCACGTCTTCTGTGGAAGTGCGGCGCTGCTCGAGCTCATCGGCATCCTCCCGGAAAACGGTGCGTTCGGCGGTCGTTGCAGGCTGGTATAGACCAGTTGAGGTGCGGTGCGTAACCCGCCCGGAAGACAGGGAACCGGTGATCGTCATCCTTCGGGACGGCCCAGTCACTCGCCCGCGAAGCTGGGCCAAACGTGCGTTACGGTGACGAAACGGACCCATGGTGGGCCGTCGCATGCATGTGAACAACCAGGGAGAAGGCCATGGCCAGCAAGGCTGAGAAGATCGTCGCCGGGCTCGGCGGTATCGAGAACATCGATGAGATCGAAGGCTGCATCACGCGCCTGCGAACCGAGGTCCACGACCCCAGCAAGGTCGACGAAGCCGCGCTCAAGGCCGCCGGAGCCCACGGTGTCGTCAAAATGGGCACCGCGATCCAGGTCGTCATCGGCACCGATGCCGACCCCATCGCCGCCGACATCGAAGACATGATGTGACCAGCCGTCGAACCCCCCACTGAGCCGAAACGTCAGCACCACGCAGGCCCTGCCCACCCGGACGGGGCTTGCGGTGCACCCGAACGGCCGTCACTCCCGCACCCGATAAAGTCGACACCATGTCTCGTATCGACGGCCGCACCCCCGAACAGCTCCGCCCCGTCACCATCGAACGCGGATGGAGCAAGCACGCCGAAGGCTCCGTACTCATCTCCTTCGGCGACACCAAGGTTTTCTGCACCGCCTCCGTCACCGAAGGTGTCCCCCGCTGGCGCAAGGGCAGCGGCGAAGGCTGGGTCACCGCCGAATACTCCATGCTGCCCCGCTCCACCAACACCCGCGGCGACCGCGAATCCGTACGCGGCAAGATCGGCGGCCGCACCCACGAGATCAGCCGTCTCATCGGCCGCTCCCTGCGCGCCGTCGTCGACTACAAGGCCCTCGGCGAGAACACCATCGTCCTCGACTGCGACGTCCTCCAGGCCGACGGCGGCACCCGCACCGCCGCCATCACCGGCGCCTACGTCGCCCTCGCCGACGCCGTCACCTGGGCCCAGCGCAAGAAGCTCGTCAAGCACGGCCGCAAGCCGCTGACCGACACCGTCTCGGCGATCAGCGTCGGCATCGTCGACGGCGCCCCCCTCCTCGACCTCTGCTACGAGGAGGACGTCCGCGCCGAGACCGACATGAACGTCGTCTGCACCGGCGACGGCCGCTTCGTCGAGGTTCAGGGCACCGCCGAGGCCACCCCCTTCGACCGCAAGGAACTGGGCGCCCTCCTCGACCTCGCCACCGTCGGCTGCGCAGACCTCACCGCTTTCCAGAACGAGGCCCTGGCCCGCACGCTGAGCGAGTAAAGAAGCAACCAAATACGCACCACAACGCGTCGTTACGAACACGGGCGCACGGGTCGAACCGTGCGCCCGTCCGCGTATCCGCACCTGGGGAGGAACCGCACCATGGCCGAGGCCACCCGCCACCGCCGCATCACCGTCGCGCTGACCCTGACCGCCCTCACTCTCACCGCGACAGCCGGCTGCGGCGCCGTCGACAAAGCACTCGACTGCGTCCGCACCGCCGACGCCATCGCCACCAGCGTCGACAACCTCCAACAGGCCGTCTCCAACGCCTCGAACGACCCCACCCAGGCATCCGAAGCCCTCGACGAGATCGACAAGGAACTCGGCAACCTCGGCGACCAGACCGACAACGCCGACCTCGGCAAGGCCGTCGACGACCTGCAGTCCGGCGTCGGCAACGTCCGCGACTCCATCGACAAGGGCGACGCCACCCCCGACATCACCCCGGTCACCGACGCCGCCAAGGAGATCGGCAAGGTCTGCACGCCCTGATCACCGTTCCTAGCCAGTGTGCATGAGTGAGTCCTGGACCCACTGCTGCGTGCTGGGCGCATCCCGAACGGTGTTGGATGCGCTGGGTTCCCGCTTTCGCGTCCCGTTCGGTAACGGCTCTCCAGGGAGCCGGTCCGTTGCGGGTGGGCGGATTCCCTCACGCCCCCGGTTGCCTGGTCCGGCCTGGACGGTCCGATGCCCCGCACGATCACTCCGGTCGTGTGGGGGCGGTGCCGTCCGACGCCGTACCGGGTGTCCGAGGGCGCGTCGTCCGATCGCGATACCGGCGGCATCATGACGGGACATTCTGCGGTGCGGGTTGGCCAGTGGCTTCTGCCAGTGCTGGGCACCCCACATCGAGGTGTAGGCGGGGTCGACCGCGACAATACTCAGGCCCTGTTCGGCGGCCATGGAAACGAGCCGGGCCTTGAGCTTTCCGGTCGGGATGCCGGAGATCAGCTGCCGGAACCGTTTCCTGCGGCCGTGTTTCTCGCGGGTCTTCTCGGCGGTGAAGTCGAGGTCTTCGATGGCGATCGCGGCGACACCGGCACGCTTGGCCCAGTGGATCAGCCGGGTCAGGGCGTGGCGGATCTGTGCGTCGCGGTGACCGGCCGAACCGGACAGGTCGTAGAAGAACCGCCGGGGCTCGCCGATGGGGTTGCCGTGTGGGTCGAGGTGGTAGGCGGCGAAGTGGTCGGCGTTGGTGTCGACGCCGATCACGCCCCGGGCCCGGGCTGCTTCCAGCGGGATGGTCTTCACGACGGGGCGTTGCCAGGACGCGGTCAGGTACCAGCGGCCACGGTCCACGTCGAGGTGGATGCGGTAGGCCACGGCCCGGTTCGCGACAATGCGATCGGCCCACTCCTGACCCCGGTGCGCAAACGCCGCTGTCGAGTTGAGGGTGTACCGGCCATGCTTGGCGTTGGCCAGGTGTGCGAGCGGGGCGGGCAGTTTGATGCTGACCTCGCCGTCTGGGGTGACGCGGATGGTCTCGTTCCCGAACCGTTTCCCGGACTCGCCGTCGGCGGCGATGAACCAGCGTTCCGCTTCCCAGCGCTCCCGCCACTGATCTTCGGTCAGCTGGGCCTGGGTGAGGTGGTGGCGGGTGTTGAGGAGGCGTTTGCCCCCGCGTACGACCCGGACGCGTCCGGCCTGCCGGTCACGGACCGCGGCATCGTGCCGGGCTTCCAGCGCCGCGAGGCGCCGGGACTTGTGGAACCACTCACCCTTGGAACGGTAGCCACCGGCTGCCCGCTTCGTTCCCGGCGCGCCGATGGGGAGGGACAGGCGGTGCCGCAGCGTCCCGATCCCGGCCTCCAGATTCCGGATGTGCGCCGCCTGACAACGGCGCGCCAGCGCCCACTGATCGTGCGTGGCCTTCGTGATCGCACCGGCGATCCGCGACGACGACTGCGCGGTCAGGTCCCGCTTGCGCGACGCCCAGGTCTCCTTGCTGTGCTCCAGGCCATCCGCACAACGGGCCCTGAGGTCGCGGGAAGCGAGCGCGCCCTGGTGCTCACCGACCGCACGCAGGACTATCTCGTCCTGGGGGGTGAGGTGCTTGAGACGGTCCCGGACCGCCACCCCGCACGGCCCGGGCACCACGAAGGGCGCGGCCAGCTCCCGCAAACCACCCACCACAACACCCCCTCCCACGAGACCGGACACCCGCTACCCAGTCCAACGAGCACCAGCCGCCAAGGTCACCCATTCGGCCCCAGAACTACCGTTCCCACTCCCGCGAAGCCACCGACAGGACTCACTCCTGCTCACTACAACGCACTTCAGCTCAGCAAACCGACAGCAGCTCACAACCCCCGATACTGGGTGACATGACCCGCCTCATCCTCGCCACCCGCAACGCCGGGAAGATCACCGAACTCCACGCGATCCTCGCCGACGCAGGCCTCGACCACGAGCTCGTCGGCGCGGACGCGTATCCCCACATTCCCGACGTCAAGGAGACCGGCGTCACCTTCGCCGAGAACGCCCTCCTCAAGGCCCACGCCCTCGCGAAGGCCACCGGCCACCCCGCCATCGCCGACGACTCCGGCCTCTGCGTGGACGTACTCGGCGGCGCCCCCGGCATCTTCTCCGCCCGCTGGGCCGGCACCCACGGCGACGACCGGGCCAACCTGGACCTGCTCCTGGCCCAGCTCTCCGACATCGACAACCCTCACCGCGGCGCCCACTTCGCCTGCGCGGCAGCCCTGGCCCTCCCCGACGGCACGGAACGCGTGGTCGAGGGCCGCCTGCTGGGCACCCTGCGCCACACCCCGTCCGGCACGAACGGCTTCGGCTACGACCCGATCCTCCAGCCGGACGGCGAAACCCGCACCTGCGCGGAACTGACCCCGGCGGAGAAGAACGCGATCAGCCACCGCGGCAAGGCGTTCCGGGCGCTGGTACCGGTGGTGCGGGAGCTGTTGAGCCAGGCGTAACGGGTAAGAGAACGGCCTGCGAACCAAGTAGATTGATTCGCAGGCCGTTTACTGTGCGGCGGAAGGGATTCGAACCCTCAAGCCGTTTCACGGGCCACAGATCCTAAGTCTGCTGTGTCGCCATTGCACCACCGCCGCCAGCCGTCAGACATGCTACCGGGGTGTGCCTGCGGGCCGGCAGGTACGGGGTCAGAACCTCGGATCCGGCGTCTGGGTCGCGGCCAGTTCTGCCGCCTCCTCATGTGTCTCCACCGACGGCGGGGAGCCGGCCAGGGGCTTCTGGGCGGTCTCCTTCATGCAGGCCACGGCGATCACGCCGACCAGGGCCGCCGCCATCGCGGGGATGTCGCTCACATCTTCTCGGCCGTCCGAGGCAGTCCTCGACGGTTCGGGTTCAGATCCCGAGGTCCTTGATGATCTTGGCTACGTGGCCGGTGGCCTTGACGTTGTAGAGGGCTCGCTCGACCTTGCCCGCTTCGTCCACGACGATCGTGGAGCGGATGACGCCCGTCACCGTTTTGCCGTAGAGCTTCTTCTCGCCGAAGGCGCCGTATGCCTCAAGGGTCTCCTTGGAGGGGTCGCCGACCAGGGTGACCTTGAGGTCCTCCTTCTCGCGGAACTTGGCGAGCTTCTCGGGCTTGTCGGGGGAGACGCCGATGACGTCGTATCCGGCGCCGGTGAGCAGGTCCAGGTTGTCGGTGAAGTCGCAGGCCTGCTTGGTGCAGCCGGGAGTGAGGGCGGCCGGGTAGAAGTAGACGATGACCTTGCGGCCCTTGTGGTCGGCGAGCGAGATCTCGTTGCCGTCGGCGTCGGGGAGGGTGAAAGCGGGGGCGGTGTCGCCGGGCTGGAGTCGCTCGCTCATGGTTCTCCTCAGGTGGCACGTGGGGTGTACGGGACCGAGCGTAATAGGGGTGCCGCCGGGAACGTGGGCGGTCGAGCTGACAGACTGTCGATGAAGGTTTACCGGACGAGGACCACGGAGGCGGCGCAGTGTCGGATGCCAGGACCCCTGCGCAGATCGAGGCGGACATCATCAGCAGGCGTGAGCAGCTTGCGGTGGTGCTCGATGAGATCGGGGTGCGGGTGCACCCGAAGACGATCATGGGTGATGCGAAGGCCAAGGCCGCCGAGGCCGTGGACCGGACGGCCGGGCGGGCTTTTGTGGCGGTGAACCGGACGGTGTCGGACGTGAAGGCGCGGTTTGTGTCCGAGGACGGCGCCCCGCGTCTGGAGCGGGTGATTCCGGCGGCGTTGCTCGCGGCGGGTGTCGTGGGTCTGATCGCGGTGTCGAAGCGGCGGCGGAAGAACTGATGCCGCGGTCCGTTCACCCCGGATGCGTGCGGAGCCGCGGCGGACAGGTAGGTTGCGGGGCGTGAGCGAGAACACCGACGACAAGCTGCCCATCCGCATGCTCCATGACCGTGTGCTGGTCCGGTCCGATACGCCGGAGGGCGAGCGGCGCTCGGGTGGCGGCATTCTGATTCCGGCGACGGCTGCGGTCGGCCGCCGACTGGCCTGGGCCGTGGTGGTCGCGGTGGGTCAGAACGTGCGGACGGTGGAACCGGGCGACCGGGTGTTGTACGACCCCGAGGACCGCGCGGAGGTCGAGGTGCGCGGTGTGGCGTATGTGCTGATGCGCGAGCGGGATCTGCATGCGGTGGCGGCGGACCGGTTCGAGGGGTCGGTGGATTCGACCGGGCTGTATCTGTAGGCGGCAGTAGTTGCGAGTGTGGCCTGGTGACCGGTGCCACCAGGCCCTTTGCATGTTCTTTGCTATCGTGGGGTGACCCCGACGAGACGCGCCGTACCGGGTTATGCAAAGACGACGCACCCCGTGTTGTTCGCGTTTTCTGTCTCGTCGGAGGTGCTGTCGTGGCGTGGGTTCTGCTGATTGTCGCCGGTTTGCTGGAAGTGGCCTGGTCGATCGGGCTGAAGTACACCGAGGGGTTCACCCGGCTGTGGCCGAGCGTGTTCACGGGGCTCGGGATCGTGGGGAGCATGGTGTTGCTGTCCCAGGCCGCCAAGACGCTGCCGATCGGTACGGCGTACGGCGTGTGGGTCGGTATCGGTGCCGCCGGTGCGGCGGTTCTCGGCATGGTGGTGCTGGGTGAGCCGGTGACCGCCGCCCGGATCTTCTTCATCTCTCTGCTGCTGGTGGCCGTGGTGGGGCTGAAGGTGACCTCGGGTCACTGACGCGGCGCCGGGGTGCCCTGCGGTGCCGGGGTGCCGGGGTCGCCCGGGAGGAAGTCGTAGCCGTCCTCGCCGCCGTTCTCCGCGCCGCCGTTCTCCGCGCCGCCGATTTCCGTTCCGCCGCCGGTCGGGCTGCCGGTTTCCGTGCCGCCGGTGGCGGGTTCGCTGCTCCCGGGGGTCGACGGGCTGCTGGGCGGGATACTCCCGGGGCTGCTGGGCGTTGTGCTGGAGGGGGTCTCGGACGGTGTTCCGGTGGTGCCGGGGCTGGAGTTCTCCTCGGTCGGCTGGACGGTTTCTTCGGCGCCGCTTTCGAGGCTGAGGTCGAAGTTCTCGACCGTGGTGCCGCGCAGCGCGGCCTCGGTGTACTGGGCCCAGGTCTGGGCGGGCGCGCCGCCGCCGTTGATGCGGGCCAGTCCGAGTGCTCCGTAGAGCGGTTTCTGCACGCCGGTTTCGGGGTCCTGGCCCATGACGGCGATGACGGTGGTGAGGTCGGGGGTGTAGCCGGCGAACCAGGCCGCTTTGTCCTCCTCGGCCGTGCCGGTCTTGCCCGCGGCGGGGCGGCCGGCGCCCTGGGCGGCGATGCCGGAGCCGCTCTCGACGACGCTCTGGAGGATGGCGGTGGTGGTGTCGGCGGCTTCGCGGCTGACGGCCTGTTCGGTGTTCCTGTCGGGGAGTTCCAGGTCCTCGCCGCCCTTGCTGATCTTGTCGACGAGGGTGTACGCGCCGTGCCTGCCGTGGTTGGCGAGGGTGGCGTACGCCTCGGTCATGTCGAGGACGCTGGCGGTGGCGACGCCGAGCGCGATGGACGGGTAGGGGGCGAGATCGGGGGTGTTCTTGGGGATGCCGAGGTCCATGGCGGTCTGCTTGACCTTGTCGGGGCCGACGTCCTCGGCCATCTGGGCGTAGACGGCGTTGACGGACTTGTCGGTGGCGACGCGGACGGTGATGGGCCCGTAGCTGATGTCGTCCTCGTTGGCGGGGGCGTATCCGGTGGGTCCGTTCGGGCCCTGGACCATGCGTTTGTTGGTGCCGTCGTACACGGTGTTGGGGGTGATGCGCCGGCCGTCCTGGGTGGTGGAGCCGCCCGCGACGGCGGAGGTGAAGACGAAGGGCTTGAAGGTGGAGCCGACCTGGTAGTCGCGGCGGGTGGCGTTGTTCACGTACTGCTTGGTGTAGTCGACGCCGCCGTACATGGCGACGACCCGGCCGGTGCCGGTGTCGATGGAGGCGCCGCCGACGCGGACATTGCGGTCGGCCTCGCGCTCTGTGCTCGTCCGGGACATGACGTTGTCGTCGACGGCTTTGACGAGCGCGTTCTGTTTCTTCTTCTCCAGTGTGGTGGTGATCCGGTAGCCGCCGGTGGCCAGGGTGTTCTCGTCGATGACGTTGTTGCTGGTGAGGTAGTCCTCGACGGCCTGGACGATGTAGCCGCGCTGTCCGGAGAGTCCGGTGGGCGGCTTGACCTTGCCGGGTACGGGGAATTCCATGGCGGCGCGTTCGCCGGCGGCGAGCCACTTCTCCTTGACCATGCCGTCGAGTACGTAGTTCCAGCGCGCGAGGGCCGCGGCCTTGTTCTGGGGGTGGGCGACGACGTCGTACGCGCTGGGGGCGTTGAGCAGGGAGGCGAGGTAGGCGCCCTCGGCGGTGGTGATGTCGCCGATGTCCTTGCTGTAGTAGGCCTGTGCGGCGGCCTGGATGCCGTAGGCGTTGCGGCCGAAGTAGCTGGTGTTGAGGTAGCCCTCGAAGATCTGGTTCTTGGACTCCTCGCGGTCGAGTTTGACCGCGATGAAGAACTCCTTGATCTTGCGGATGATGGTCTGTTCCTGGCCGAGGTAGTAGTTCTTGACGTACTGCTGGGTGATGGTCGAGCCGCCCTGTTTGCCCTTGCCGGTGAGGGTGTTCCAGGCGGCGCGGGCCATGGCTGTGGGGTCGACGGCCCGTTCGGAGTAGAAGTCGCGGTCCTCAGCGGCGAGGACGGCGTGCTGGACGGTGAGCGGGACCTGGGCGAGTTTGACGTTCTCCCGGTTGACCTCGCCGGAGCGGGCGATGACGCTGCCGTCCTTGTAGAGGTAGACGTTGGACTGCGCGGTGGCGCTGGCGTTGGCGGGCGGGATGTCGACGAGCTGGTATCCGGCGATGAAGCCGCCGATCAGGAGCAGGGCGACGACGAGGACTGCGCCGAGGACCATCCGCCAGGTGGGGACGGCGCGGCGCCAGCCGGTGCGCTTGGGGCGCTTCGGCTTCTTCGCCCGGCCGGCTTCGCCGCCCTGATCTGCGCTGTTGCCGCTGTTGCTGCCATGGGCGGACGGGTTCCTGGGGTCCCAGCCCCAGGGTTCGTGTTCCCCACTCGGCTGCTGTGGCTCGTCGCTCATGTCCGTGCAGACTCCTCGGCCGCGGTCAGTTCCCCCATAGTGCCCTTTTCTGTGGAATAAGCGCCGGATCGACCCCTGAAAAGCGGTCGCGGCGGTCGTCTTCGTTGGACTAAGGTCTTGCGCTTTGGTGGCCAACGCCGTTGGGTGCCCGGGCGATGGGGGTGGATGCGGTGCGGCTGTACGCGGTGGTGGCGGCGGGTGGGTTCCGGCGCTATGCCACTTACCGGACCGCGACGGCGGCGGGAGTGTTCACCAACACCGTCTTCGGTTTCATCATGGCGTACACCTATGTGGCGCTGTGGGACGAGCGTCCGCAGCTCGGCGGTTACGACATGCCCCAGGCGCTCACCTATGTGTGGCTGGGGCAGGCGCTGTTGATGACCTGCGCCATGATGGGCGGCGGTTTCGAGGACGAGCTGATCGAGCGGATCCGCACGGGCGATGTCGCGGTGGATCTCTACCGGCCGGTGGATCTCCAACTGTGGTGGCTGGCAGGCGACTTGGGTCGGGCGGCGTTCCATCTGCTGGGCCGCGGCATCGTGCCGATGCTGCTGGGCTCGCTCGCCTTCGATCTGGCCCTGCCCGCCTCGCCGGGGGTCTGGCTGGCCTTCCTCGTCTCGGTGGCACTCGGCGTCGTGGTCAGTTTCGCGATCCGCTATCTGGTGGCGCTCTCCGCGTTCTGGCTGCTGGACGGGGCGGGGGTGTCGCAGATGACGGCCCTGGCCGGGATGTTCTTCTCCGGGATGCTGCTGCCGCTGACGCTGTTCCCCGGGGTGCTGGGCGACGTGGCGCGGGTGTTGCCGTGGTCGTCGCTGCTCCAGGTGCCGGCCGATGTGCTGCTCGGCAAGAGCACGGGGTGGGAGCTGGTGGAGGCGTACGCCTTCCAGGGCGGCTGGGCGCTGACGCTGCTGCTGGTGGGGCGGTTGGTGCAGTCGGTGGCGACGAGGAGGGTGGTGGTTCAGGGTGGCTGAGACGGCCGGTGCGGTGGAGGTGGCCGAGGCGGCGGACACGCCCGAGGTGGTGTTCGTCGAGCGGTCGAGGCTTGTCGAGGGGGTCCGGGCGTACGGGCTGATCGCGACGATGTGGCTGCGCTCGACGATGGCGTACCGCGCCTCGTTCGCGATGACGGCGTTCGGGAACTTCGCGGTGACCGCCTTCGACTTCGTCGCGATCCTGCTGATGTTCCAGCACGTGGATGCGCTGGGCGGTTACACGCTGGCGGAGATCGCGCTGCTGTACGGGGCCTCGGGCACCGCGTTCGGCCTCGCCGACCTGGTGATGGGCTCGATGGACCGGCTGGGGCGGCGGGTGCGCGACGGCACGCTGGACACGCTGCTGGTGCGGCCGGTGCCGGTGCTCGCCCAGGTCGCGGCGGACCGGTTCGCGCTGCGCAGGATGGGGCGGATCACTCAGGGGGCGCTGGTCCTGGGGTACGCGCTGGTGAAGCTGGACATCGGGTGGACACCGCTGAAGGTGGCGATGGTTCCGCTGATGCTGCTGAGCGGGGCGGCGATCTTCGCGGCGGTGTTCGTGGCCGGGGCGGCGTTCCAGTTCGTCGCGCAGGATGCCTCCGAGGTGCAGAACTCCTTCACGTACGGCGGGAACACCCTGCTCCAGTACCCGCCGTCGATCTTCGCGAAGGACCTGGTGCGCGGGGTCACGTTTGTTGTGCCGCTGGCCTTCGTGAACTGGCTGCCCGCGCTGTATGTGCTGGGCCGGGACTATCCGCTGGGCCTGCCGGACTGGGTGGCGTTCCTGCCTCCGGTGGTGGCGGGCCTGTGCTGGCTGCTCGCGGGCCTGGCCTGGCGCTCGGGCCTGCGCGCGTACCGCAGCACAGGCAGTTGACGAAAACATCGAGCAGGGCGAGGGCAAGGGCGAGGGCATCGGACATGAACGCAGAAACCCACACCGACACCGACACCGACACCGACACGGACATCCGCACGGACATCGGCACGGACATCGGCAAGGGCACCGACACCGGCTTCATCGAGCTCGACAACGTCGAAAAGGTCTTCGACGTGCGCCGCAAGACCGGCTTCATGCGCAGTGAACGCCGCGAGGTGCGAGCGGTCGACTCCATCAGCTTCCGCGTCGCGCGCGGCGAGATGGTCGGCTACATCGGCCCGAACGGTGCCGGGAAGTCGACGACGATCAAGATGCTGACCGGCATCCTCACCCCGAGCGGCGGCCGGCTGCGGGTGGCGGGCATCGACCCGTCCAGGGAGCGTACGAGGCTGGCTCACCGCATTGGTGTGGTGTTCGGCCAGCGCACCACGCTCTGGTGGGACCTGCCGCTGCGCGACTCGTACCGGTTGATGCACCGGATGTACCGGATTCCCGACGCCCGCTACCGCGAGAATCTGGACCGCTGCGTCGAACTCCTCGATCTGGGCGAGCTGTTGGACGTACCCGTACGGCAGCTTTCGCTGGGGCAGCGGATGCGCGGCGACATCGCGGCGGCGCTGCTGCACGATCCCGAGGTGCTGTACCTGGACGAGCCGACGATCGGTCTGGACGTCGTCTCCAAGGCCAAAGTCCGTGGATTCCTGAGGGACTTGAATGCCGAACGTGGCACGACCGTGCTGCTCACCACGCACGATCTGACGGACATCGAGCAGCTCTGCAAGCGTGTGATGGTGATCGACCACGGCCGTCTGATGTACGACGGGGCGCTTGCCGGACTGCATGAGGTGGGCGAGAGTGAGCGGACGCTGGTGGTCGACCTGGAGCGTCAACTCCCGCCGATCAGGCTGGAGTCGGTGCCTTCGGTCCGTACGGTGAAGGTGGAGGGGCCGCGCCAGTGGCTGGCCTTCCCGGCCTCGGAGTCGGCCGCACCGCTGGTCGCCCGGATCGCGGCGGACTACCCGCTGGTCGACCTGTCGGTGCGGGAGCCCGACATCGAGGCCGTGATCGCGAAGATGTACGCGTCGGCCGGCGGCATGCAGATCGGTGACGGGAGCGTACGCGTTCAATAGGCTGCGCGGTAGCAGCGCCTGAGGGACGCGGAGCGGGCGCGGGAGCTGGACCGGGAGCGCGGGCGCGAGCGGGGGCGGCTGGAGAAGGGTGAGGGAGACCGTTACTAGGACTCTTCCGATCGGGCCGACTCTGCCGCTACCAGGCGGGGCGCAGATCCTGAGGTTCTGTGAACAGGTCCTCGCGTTCGGCTTCGGCTCCGCCCGCCAGCCAGAGGTACCCCGGGCTCGGCGGGAACTCATCGGTCGGCGGCGCCGCGCTGTGGTAGCGCTGGGTGTCCGGCAGGGGCACCTCGGCCAGTGCGCCGTCCCGCATCGTCCACAGGCCGAAGACATCGTCCTCCTCGTCGTGGATCAGCACCTGCACTTTCCGGGGATCGGGCCACGGTAGCGACTCCAGATGCCTCAGCAGACCGGTGCGCGGCCTCATGCGGTCGAACTCGATGACCCACCCTCCTGCGAACAGGTCGAGCGCCCGGAACGTGCCACGCCAACTGCGTGACTCGTCGGGGAGGGTCAGTGGTTCCATGACCTCGTCGGCGTACAACGCCAGCACAATGACCTGTGCGATTCTGCTCATGGCAGAGTATGACGGCACGCCGCGCAGGGGTGGCAACCGGTTTTGGCGCGGGTGTCCCGCAGTCAGAGCTGGTCGGAGACGGGCCGGTCGTGTTGCAGGGCCGGCAGGTCGACCAATGAGCCCAGCCGCTGGTAGCCCGTGTCGTTCAGGTGGAGATGGTCGCCGCAGTCGTAGGCGGGCAGCAGCCGGGTCGGGTGGTACGGGTCGCGGGCCGCCTTGTCGAAGTCGATGACCGAGTCGAAGATCCTGCCCGCCCGGATGAGCTCGTTGACCTGTTCCCGTACGGCGTTCTGCGCGGGCGTCCAGGTGCGGAACCCCTCGTACGGCATCAGTGTCGCCCCGACGACCCGCAGTCCGCGTGCGTGGGCGCGCTGGGTCATGGACCGCAGTGCGTCCGCGATGCGCTGCGGGTCGGTCTCCTGCGGGAGCTGCTGCACATCGTTGATGCCGAGCGCGATGACCACCGTCTTCACCCCGGCGACGTCCAGAACGTCGCGGTCGAAGCGGGCGCTCGCCCGTGCGCCGCTGCCGTCGCGCAGGATGCGGTTGCCCGCGATACCGGCGTTGACCACTCCGTACCGGCCGCGCAGCCGGTCGGCGAGCACGTCGGGCCAGCGGCTGTTCGCGTCGAGGGTGGAGCCGGTGCCCGCGGTGAGCGAGTCACCGATCACCGCGATCGTTCCGGCGGCGGTCTCGTTGTGTACGTCGACGGCGGTGAGGTAGCGCCAGTCGGTGGTGCGCCGGGCGCCCCGCCCGTCCTCCACGTACGACGTCTGGTGGGTGCCCGGGTGGATGGTGACGGGGCCCTCGGCGGTGGGGGTGCGCAGGGTGACGACGAGATCGGCGTCGGCGGCGACCGGGACGAGGACCGGGTCGCTGACGATCTGTCCGCCCGCGGCGACGGTCACGGCGGCGGAGCCCCGGAAGGTCACGGGACGGGCGTTCACCGTGGCGTGGTCCACGACCAGCGGGTGCGTACCGAAGAGGTTCGAGAGGGTGATGCGGGCCGCGTCGCCGCCGATGCTGGTGTGCACGACGTTACGGATGGTGCGCCGGGTCAGGTCGCTGCCGTTGTACGTGTCGATCACCCCGGTGGTGGGGGCCGCCGCCCAGGTGCCGAGCCAGAGGCCGGTGGAGTGGGCCGGTGCGGCGGGCGTACGGGCCACGGACCGCGGGTCGGGTGCGGCGATCTGCTGCGACCGGGTGCCGGAGCCGGAGAAGAGCAGGGAGCCGGCGAACGCCACGCCGGTGGCGAGTGCGGCTGTGCCCGCCACGAGGGCGATGTGCAGGGCGTACCCCTGGCGCCTGGGCATGGGCGGTGTGTCTCCTCGTGGTGAGACCGACCGGCGCATGGCTGGGGCGGCGTCGCCCCCCCCTGTGCCGGTCGGTCTTAATCGGACTGATCCCATGATGGGGCAAGGCGTCGGGAACTCGGCGTGCGGCCCGGGAGTAGGTCAGGTAGGGACAATGCGTACGGGACACCGGGGGCGATGCGTACGCGGACGGGTGGAGCGGATGGAACGGATCGATGGGACCGGACCCGGGGAACAGGGTGCGGGGCAGCCGGAGCGTGCCCGGGAGCAGGTGGCGGGCGCGGCCCGTCCCGCGCCCGGCGGCCACCCAGCCCCCCTCGCCTCGTTCGCGTACACCGCAGCCGACGAGGAGAAGCGTCGCGGCGTACGCCGGATGAAGACCACGGCCACGGGCCTCCTTCTGCTGGTCGCGCTCGTGTACGTCCTCGCCACCTGGGCGAAGAACGCGGGTGTGGGCGGCTGGCCGGGCTTCGTCGCCGCGGCCGCCGAGGCGGGGATGGTGGGTGCGCTGGCCGACTGGTTCGCCGTCACGGCGCTGTTCAAGCGTCCGCTCGGCCTGCCGATCCCGCACACCGCCATCATCCCCTCCAAGAAGGACCAGCTGGGAGCCTCCCTGGGGGCCTTCGTCGGTGAGAATTTTCTCTCCGGCGATGTCGTACGCAGCCGTATCCATGCCCTGGGTATCGGTGGCCGGCTCGGCGCCTGGCTCGCCGAGCCGGAACACGCCGACCGGGTGACCGCCGAGCTGTCGACCGCGCTGCGCGGTGCGTTGACGGTGCTGCGGGACTCCGATGTGCAGGCCGTGGTGGGTGAGGCGATCACCCGGCGGGCCAATGCGGCGGAGATCGCTCCCGGCCTCGGCAAGATGCTGGAGAAGATCGTCGCGGACGGCGGCCACCGCAGGATGGTGGACCTGATCTGTGTGCGCGCCCACGACTGGCTGGTGCTGCACGGCGATTCGGTGATGGACGCGGTGCAGGGCGGGGCACCGGGCTGGACGCCGCGGTTCGTCGACAAGCGGGTGGGGGAGCGGGTCTACAAGGAACTGCTGCGCTTCATCACGGAGATGCGGGACATGCCGGGGCACCCGGCGCGCGGTTCGATCGACACGTTCCTGACGGACTTCGCGGCCGACCTCCAGACGGACTCGGACACCCGGGCACGGGTGGAGCGGCTGAAGTCGGAGATCCTGGGGCGCGGCGAGGTCCAGGAGGTCATCGCATCGGCATGGTCGTCGGTGCGCACGATGATGATCGCGGCTGCGGACGACGAGCAGAGCGAGCTGCGGCTGCGCGCGCGGGCCTCACTGCTGACGTTCGGCGCACGGTTGGCGACGGACGGGCGGATGCAGGCCAAGCTGGAGGGCTGGCTGGAGGACGCGGCGGTCTATGTCGTCACGACGTACCGCGCGGAGATCACGTCGCTGATCAGTGACACGGTCGCGAGCTGGGACGCGGACCAGACGTCGAAGAAGATCGAGGCGCACATCGGCCGTGACCTGCAGTTCATCCGGATCAACGGCACGGTGGTGGGTGCGCTGGCGGGGCTGCTGATCTATACGGTGTCGCGGGCGCTGGGGGCGTAGGGCCCGGGGTTCCGGCTCGTCGGAGCCTTAGACCGACCGGCAATTGGGGGGCGGCGTCACGGGGCTGGGGCACGCACCTCGCGGCGTTGTCGTCAATCACCATGGCTCCGCCATGGCTCAATCCTCCGCCTTGCGATGCACGCACCCCAGCCCCGCTCCTTCACCCACCCCCCAATTGCCGGTCGGTCTCAAGGGTTCCGGGTGCGTACCCGTTCTGTCGTACGGATACGCACCCGGCTTACGCGGGGGAGTGCCCTTGACTACGCACATGGCCCCGCCCGCGTTCAACGCGTCCGGTAGATGATCACCGGCTGATCACCGGCAATCCGTACGCGATTCAGGCGGCCCGGCGGGTGACCGCCCACGACGCGGCGGCCACGCCGCCCGCCACGGCGAAGACGGCGGGCCAGGCGCCGACCTTCTTGGCCAGCGGGTGCGAACCGGCGAACGCGGCGACATACGCGGTGGTCAGCCCGACGGCCGCGCGCGGCCCGGCCTGCCGGTTCCACTCGTACGCGGCGACGGTGCCCGCGGCGGCGAGGGCGACCCCGCCCAGCGGCCGCTTCTTGGTCCACCGTGCGACGGCGTACCCGCCGACCAGCCCGCTCGCCGCCACCGCCGCTGTCGGAACCTTCGCCATCGCAACCACCTTCGCCTTCTTGTCTGAGTTGTCCGGACCCGGAGTCCGGGTCTTCGAGGCTAACGCGGTGCCCGGACTTCCTGTCGCCGCGGGGGTGCACAAGCGTTTACCCTTGGGGGTGAACGAGCGTGCACCTCTGCGCGAAGCCCCTGCCGACGAGCACCGTACGGAGAGCCATGCCCGCGGACATACCTGCCCCGACCGCCGCCACGGATGAGGCCCCGCACCCCCGTTTCGCCGTAGGCGTCCTCGCGTTCTGCGGTGTCGTGGTCGCGGTCATGCAGACGATCGTCGTCCCGCTCCTCCCGCACATCCCGGCCCTCACCGGCGCGACCCCCGCCGCCGCGAGCTGGTTGGTCACCGTCACCCTCCTGACCGGCGCCGTCTTCACGCCCGTACTGGGCCGGGTCGGTGACATGTACGGCAAGCGGCGGGTGCTCGTCGCCTCGCTCATGGTGCTGGTGGTGGGCTCGGTCCTGTGCGCGGCCAGCTCCCACATCGAGGTGCTGATCACCGGCCGCGCCCTGCAGGGTGCGGCGCTCGCCGTCGTACCGCTTGGCATCAGCATCCTGCGCGACGAACTCCCGCCCGAGCGGGTGCTGTCCGCCGTGGCGCTGATGAGCTCGACGCTCGGCATCGGCGCGGCGGTCGGGCTGCCGGTCGCCGCCCTCGTCGTCGAGAACTTCGACTGGCACACGATGTTCTGGGTCTCGGGAGTGATCGGTGTCATCGACATCGTGCTGGTGCTGTGGTGCGTACCGGAATCCCCGCTCCGCACCCGTGGCCGTTTCGACGCCGTCGGCGCGCTGGGGCTGTCCGGGGCCCTGGTCTGTCTGCTGCTCGCGGTCACCCAGGGCGCCGACTGGGGCTGGACGTCGGCGCGGACGGTCGGTCTGCTGGTGGCCGCCGTCGTCGTGGCGCTGGCCTGGGGTGCGTACGAGCTCCGCGTCCCGACGCCGATGGTCGATCTGCGGGTCTCGGCCCGCCCGGCCGTCCTGCTCACCAACGTCGCCGCCCTGCTGATCGGCTTTGCCTTCTATGCGAACTCCCTGGTCACCGCGCAGATGGTGCAGGAGCCGAAGGCGACGGGTTACGGGCTCGGCGCCTCGCTCGTCGTCAGCGGGCTGTGTCTGCTGCCGGGCGGCGTGATGATGGTGGCGCTCTCGCCGGTCTCGGCGCGGATCTCCGCGAAGTACGGTCCGAAGGTGAGCCTGGCGCTGGCGGCGGGCGTGATCGCGGCCGGCTATGTGGTGCGGTACTTCACCAGCCACAGCCTCTGGATGATCATCGCCGGTGCGACGGTCGTCGCCTCGGGCACGGCCATCGCGTACTCGGCGCTGCCCGCGCTGGTCATGCGCGGCGTCCCGGTCGGCGAGACGGGCGCGGCCAACGGCCTCAACACCTTGATGCGGTCGATCGGGCAGGCCTTCTGCAGCGCGACGGTGGCCGCGGTCCTCGCCGACATCACGTTCCTGGTGGGCGGCCGGACAGCCCCGACGCTCCACGCCTACCAGGTGGTCTTCCTGATCGCGGCGGGCGCGGCGCTCGCGGCGCTGCTGGTCACGCTGTGCCTGCCGGGCGGCCGTACGCCCACGGCGGGTACGGTCGAAGAGAGCCGCAACGCCCCGGGCGACCGGAAGGACGGTGTGCGGACGATGCCGATCCAGGAGGGCGCATGACCAGCCGCCAGGCCACCGTTCCGGTCCCGGCTCCGGCCGCTGTCGATCCGGGCACGGGCCGGGACGCGATCCTGCGCGCTGCCCGCCGGGCGTTCACACAGCGCCCGTATGCCGAGGTGACCATAAGGGGGATAGCGGCCGACGCCGGAGTGAGCCCTTCCCTGGTCGTCAAGCACTTCGGCCGCAAGGAAGAACTCTTCAACACCGTCGCCGACTTCGGCCCCGCAGCCGCCGAACTCTTCGACGCCCCGCTCGACATGCTGGGCCGCCACATGGTGGTGACGCTGGTGAGCCGCCGCCGGGAACTGCAGTCCGACCCGTTGCTGCGGGTCGTCTTCTCGCTCGGCAACCGCGACGAACGCTCCCTGTTGCGCGACCGCTTCCACGAACAGGTCACCGACGCCCTGGCCGCCCGTCTCACCGGCCCCGAGAGCACCCTGCGCGCCGAACTGATCGCCGGTCACCTCCTCGGCCTCGGCGCCACCCTCAGCCTCCACCGCGAGGGCGCAGGCGCGGACGCCACCCCCGAACACATCGCGGACCTGTACGCGCCCGCGCTGCAGATCCTGATCACGGGGTGAGGAACCGGCGACGCCGGGAATGTAGGGTCCGGGCTGATCGGCACCCGCGACCGCATCAACACCTGGATGCAGGGCCACCCGGAGGACTACCGCTGACGGTCGCCGCCCTGTGCCGACCGCGCCGGGCGGGCGGTGCCGTCACGGGTGATAGAGCGCCCGGGACCGGCCGGGGGCGACCGCCCCACCCTCTTCCGCAGGCAGGCCCACACGCAGGAAATAGTCCGCCTGCCACTCCTGCGTACGGCCTGCCTGGCGATTGGTCGTCGTGACCCAGGGCGGGTAGACGCGGAAGGCGCGCTTCCCACCGCAACCGTTCCTCGACACGATGCCCCGCTCGCAGAGCACGTCCCGCGGAAACACGAACTGCCCGAAACGGTCGGCGTCACGGGTGCTGATGACGAAGAGATCGACAGGGTCCTCGGAGTCGTAGGGCTGAATCGGCCCACCGGCGGACCGCTTCCACACCGTCACGAACTGGCCGACCTTCGTCGGGGTCGTCCTGGCCGCCCGGAACCTGACGGCGGCGCCGTCCACGGTGAATACATGCGCCCCGTACTCGGCGCTCTCCGCCTCGGGCACCGGCCGGGAACATATGAACCCGCACGGGTCGTAGACCAGGGACTTCGCCGCGAGAAGGTCGGCGTGCATCGACCCCTCGCACGACCAGGGCTCGGGTGCGGGGCCGGGCCCACAAGACGTCATCATTCATCCGATTCTGTCATCGCGCCGCAGGAGGGGCGCCGACGAGTGCACGGGGCCGGCCGCACCCGGGTTCGGCTGCCGTGGCTGACCCCGAGACCCGCCCGGCCGACGGGGCTTCGCCATGCCCTGCCCCCGGCCGGTCCGCCGCCGTCCCGGCGCTATGATCGGCACACAATTTGAACTCGTTCAAAAGGGGGAGCAGTTCATGCCTGAGCCGACCGTGCCCGACCGAACCGACACACCCGCCGTCGCCCTGGGCCCCACCGCACTCGTCCTCGGCGCCATCTCCGTCATAGGTGCATGGGCGCCCGCGCTCGCGTTCGTCACGTTCCCATGGGCGATCATCGCCGGAGCCCTCGCCGTCACCCTCGGCGCAGCGGGCATCCACTACGCCCGCCACGGCACCGGCCGCCTGTGGACCGCAATCGCCGGAACCACCCTCGGCACCATCGGATTCGTCGGCACCATCACCCTCATCTGGGCGATCGGCGCCTGACCCCCGAGCCCCCGCCGGGAGTCACTCGGCCCGCTCGACTCCTGCTGGGCGGACCGCAGTTGCCTCGCCCTGGCTGGAGTCTCTATCAAGCCCGGAACGGTTCACTGCGGGCCCCGAGGAATCCCGGGGCCCGCAGTGTCATGCCTGGCGTCCTGGCCTGCGAAAGGTCGGTGGTGCCGGTGGCGGCGCGGGGCCGGTTGCGTGCCCAGCGCCGAGCTCACCGCCGACAAGCTCCATCTGCCGGCCGACCTCGGCTCGGTGTACTCCATATGGCTGATTCTTCTGCCTATGCCCTTGTTGGTTATGCGCCCGCATGGGTCACTGTGGGTATCGAACCGGCGGGTCGCCCATCCCGTGCCGGGGAAACGTGGTAGTGGGCGACGTCCGCCGGTTTTTTGCGTCTGTGCGCAGGGTGGCTGCCGTGCGGCATCGCGTGTCCCTCTGGAACTGCTCGCTCACCCTGGATTGCCGGCTGGTTGCCGGCTGTCAGGCGGTGTGGCCGATCGGCCGGTTCGTGGTTTCTCCGTCCGTCTCATCCAGCAAGGGAGAACAGTCATGCCTATCTCTCCGAATGAGGGTTCCACCGGTGGCGGCACTCTGGTGACCATCACCGGCACGAACCTGTCCAACGCCGGCGCGGTGAAGTTCGGTTCCAAGTCCGCGACGGGTGTCACCCAGGTCTCGCCGACCCAGGTCACTGCCGTGTCCCCCTCGGGGGCCGGTACGGTCGGCGTCACCGTGACCACCCCGGGCGGGACCAGCAACCCGGTGCCGTTCTTCTATGTCGGCGCCCCGTTCGAGTCCTCACTGAGTGCCACCTCCGGCCCGCTGGGCGGCGGCAACAGCATCACCGTCAACGGCACCGGGCTGTCCACCGCGACCAGTGTGTCCTTCGGCGCTGTCACCGCCACCCCGACGGTGATCTCCGACAGTCAGGTCAGCGTCACAGTGCCCGCGGGCGCCGCGGCCGGAACCGTGTCGGTGAGTGTGACGACCGCAGGCGGAACCAACAACGGCCTCTCCTACACCTACATCGACAACCCGACCATCACCGCCATCGCCCCCAACTCCGGCCCGGCGTCCGGTGGGACGGCAGTGACCATCACCGGCACCAACTTCGACACGACCGACTCGGTCACCTTCGGTGCCGTTCCCGCCCCGTTCACTGTCATCAACGCGACCACCCTGTCGGTGGTCGCCCCGCCCACCACCGACGGCGCGCCCGGCCCGTCGGACGTCCGGGTCACCAACGCCGCCGGGACCGCCCTGGCAGCAGACGGATTCACCTACCTCGCCTCTCCCGGCATCTGACCAAGAGTCCCAGCCGTGAGACGGTCCATTGGACCGTAGAGCGGCGACCGCGTCGACGTAGGCGCGGTCGCCGAACACCCCCGGCAGGGTACCCGCGTACTCCGGCGTACAGACCAGAACGGCATCCGCCTCGTCGATCGCCGCACGCAACGCGACCACAGGCACCGGCAGCGGCACGGCGTCGTCATCGGGATTGAAGTGCGGGAGCGCCGCGAGGCCACCGTAGAGAACGGTCCGTACGCCCGCAGGCGCCACAGCCTGCACGGTGCGCAACACGGTCTCGTTGGAGGAGCCGCTGCGCAGACTTCCGGACAGCAAAAGGATCACCGGTGCGTCGGCATGCCCCGTCAACCAGTGACCCTCATTCCCCGCATGAGAGAGGGGCCGCCCCCGGGACGGCCCCTCTCTCGGTCTGCGCGGTGGTGGCGGGATCAGCTGAAGGCGACGGAACGGAGCTTCAGCCGGCTGGAGGCGTGGCCGCCGTTCGGCCGGAGGAGGAAGAATTCGCCCTCGCAGTCGACGCCGGTGAAGACAACGGCGGTTGCGTCGGTGTGGTTCCACGGAGTGTGGGCGGGGTTCGAGGAACCGGGATCGGCGACCTCGGGCAGGGTGATGCACACCCTGCTCGGCGGGTCGAACAGGATGCCGATCTGCGGGGAGCCGTCGAGACCGGTGTACGTGTAGCCGAAGTCACCGGAGGCCGCACCGGCCGAGGACGGCACAGCCACGATGAGCGCGAGCGCGCCGAGGGCGGCAGCCACGGTGGAACGAAGACGCATGAAGGGCACTCCTTGTGCGGGAAAGAATCGGAACCGGCCCAAGTCTGTGGCGCTGACCTGCGGTTACTGTCAGATGTGGGGTTCCGTCACCCGGACGGGAGCTGCTGAATCGGTTCTGCCGACGGCCATGTGGGTCATGTACCGCGGTCATCGAGTTGACCGCCGCCGCGGCGGGTCACGACAGCACGGGCGGCGCTTCGGAGGCGGGGTCCGGTCGTCCGGTCGCGCGTACGGCGTCGAGGTACTCGCCGATCGCGTCCCTGTTGCGTATCAGGCACTGGATGCGCTCGGTCATGCGGTCGCGCGGACGACTTCCCATGCCGGCGCTGCCGGCGGTCCAGAAGGTTTCCCGTGCCCCCTCGGAACGGGCTGATACCAACATCCAGGTGATCTCAATCGTGTTGATCATCACGCCGTGCTGACTGAACGTATGAGCTAGCGTTCGAAACGTGATCAAGACCTCGCTCCCCTCTGACCAGGCCTCTTCGACCGCCGCAGCGCTGACGCAGGCACTCTTCGGCGAACGACTGGATCAGCTCCACGAGCCCTGGCGCAAGCTGTTCAGCACTGAGCCGTTCAGCTTCAGAGAAGGGCTGTCGCCTGACGAACGTGCCGCACTGTCCTATGAGCGTTTACATCTGATCAACGAGGAACTCGACAGCCCCGAGGACTTCGTTGTCGACGTGGAACGACTCGCGGCACTCCACGAATGGGTCGGCCCGGTGGACGCAGGACTGGGAACGGTGGCGAGTATCCACTACAACCTCTTCCTCGGCAGCCTCCTCGAACACACGTCGGGCCCGAACCGCGATCTGCGGGAGTTCGTCGAGCTGCGGCGTACAGGAACGTTTCTGTGCACGGAGGCCGGGCACGGCAACAGCGCCTCCCAACTGGAGACCACCGCCACGTACGACCGAACCACAGGCGAGTTCGTGCTGAACACTCCCAGCGCGGCCGCCCGCAAGTTCATGCCCAACACCAGCTCCACCGGCGGTCCCAAAACCGCTGTCGTCGCCGCCCGCCTCATCACGGACGGCAAAGACCAGGGCGTCTTCCTGTTCCTTACTCCGCTCAGCGACGAGACCGGGCAACCGATGCCAGGAGTCGAGATACGCAGGCTGCCCCAGACAGCCACCGCCCCTGTCGACCACTGCGTCACCTCCTTCGACCAGGTCCGTCTGCCACAAGAAGCGCTTCTGCAGTCCGACCACGGACGCCTCACACCGGAAGGCGTCTTCACCAGTTCGATCGGCAGTCCCCGCAAGCGCTTCCTGCACTCCATCGGCCGCGTCACCGCCGGCAAGCTCTGCATGAGCGGCTACAGCCTCGGGGTCACGCGCCACGCGCTCGCCGTGGCCGTACGGCACGCCCACGCGAGGCAGACTTCCGGCGTGACAGCCGGAGGCAGTGTTCCGCTGTTCGCTCACCGCAGCCACCACGCTCCACTCCTCGATGCCATCGCCACCACCTACGCCGCGACTCTCCTGCACCGCGCCGCGGTACGGCAGTGGGCGCAGGCAACGGAGTCGGAGCGGGAGAACGGTGAGCGGTTCGCAGCCATAGCCAAGGGCTGGATCACCTGGCGGGCCCGTGCCGTCATGACCGAGTGCCGCGAACGCTGCGGTGCGCAGGGGCTCTTCCTGGCCAACGGGATCGCGGGCCAGCTGGCGGCCAACGAGGGAACCATCACAGCGGAAGGTGACAACCTCGTCATCTGGGTCAAGGCCGCCGGCGAAATGCTTCTTGGGCACTTCACTCCGAAGGAGCCCCATGATGCGCCGCCCGAGGCTCGCGACCTCGGCGATCCGGACTTCCTCCAAGACCTGTTGGCGGACATCGAACGCATCTGGCACCAGCGTGCACGTACGCGCCTGCGCAGCGCACCGGCCGGCAATCCCCTCAACCGATGGAACACCGCCGTCACACCGGCTCTGGAGCTGGTCGACGCCTACGCACACAGCCAGGCTGCCCAAGCTCTTCTGGACGCCGCCAACCAGGCGCCTCACCCCGAAGCGCAGCGCCAGCTGCGTTTGCTGCACCGACTGTTCACCCTGCGTCGTGTCGCGGCTCACAGCGGAGACCTGCTTGCGGAGGGGTATCTGACCAGCGCCCAGGTGAGGCAGCTCCCCGACGCGGCCGAGAGTGTCGTCGGGGACCTCGCACCCGAGGCCCTGACCCTCACGAACGGATTCGCCGTCGTGGAGGACGTTCTCCGCGACCATCCCATCAACCATCCTGATGCCTTCGACGGCATCGAAGGCAGCCTGCTGTCCGGGTGAGAGCCTCAAAGTGAGATCTCCGAGCCGTGCGCTCGGCGGCGTCGTGTCGGGAAAGGGCGTGTCACCACAGGGGACACGGTTTTGGAGTGGCGCGGTGATGACCCAGGTGATCGTACTCAACGGTGGCTCCAGCTCGGGGAAGTCCGGGATCGCCCGGTGCCTGCAGGCGGTCCTGCCGGACCCCTGGCTGGCCTTCGGGGTCGACACACTGATCCAGGCGATGCCCGCGTCCATGCAGGTGTCGGACGCGGGCATCGAGTTCGCTCCGGACGGTGAGGTGATCGTCGGCCCCGAGTTCCGTACGTTGGAGACGGCGTGGATCGAGGGGGTCACCGCGATGGCCCGTGCCGGAGCCAGGGTCATCGTCGACGAGGTTTTCCTCGGCGGAGCGGCGTCCCAGCAGCGGTGGCAGAAGGCGCTCGGTGGAGTGCAGGTGTTGTGGGTCGGCGTCCGGTGCGAGAGCACGGTCGCCGCAGCCCGTGAGATCGCGCGCGGCGACCGGGTCACGGGAATGGCGGCGTCGCAGGCGGACGTGGTCCACCGGGGCGTGATCTACGACCTGGAGGTGGACACGACGCGGAGCGAGTCCATGGAGTGCGCGCGGATCATCGCCGACCGCATCGAGTGATGCGTCGGGTCGCTGCGGCCACTTCCGGCCACAGCACTACACGTCGCCGAGCTCCAGCTCACCGACGACCTGATCCCCGCTCATCTCCCCGGTCAGCCGGAACCCGAGCTTCAGATAGAACTTCTCGGGCCCGTGCGCCCCGGGAACCCAGGTCACGGTCGTACGCGTCTGCCCGCGCCGCCGTATCTCCTCGCACACCGCTTCCACGGCGAAGCGGCCGTAACCCCGACCCTGTTCATCGGCGGCGATGTTCAGCCGCCAGAGCCCGGAGCGGAGCCGGTCATCCGGTTTCTCCGGATCGAACCGGACATCGAAGAAGGCCATGACGAAGCCCACGAGCCGCTCACCGTCGAAGATCAGCCGGGGCCAGGCGACCTCGGGTGCGGCATACGCCTGAGCCAGCGACCAGGCGACCGGCTTCACGAGCCCGTCCTGGTCGGGGCGTACTTTCAGCAGGCAGGCGGTCTCGACGTTGTCGGACGTGACCTTTTCGAGGCGGATCGATGAAGACATGTCTGCAACCTACAGAGCGTGCCGAAAATCCACCGGGATCAACCGCTGACGCACGATGCAGGAGCGCCTTCGCCCCCGCTGCGGCCATCGGGCCGTGGCGGGGGCGTCTGAACGAATTCCCTTGCAGGGAGCGTCAGTTGGCGGGCGCCTGGTACAGGCCTCGGCCGGCGCGGTGCGCCCGGGAGGTGCCGACGAGCCGGTCGAGGGTGCTGCGCACGGTGTTGATGCTGTTGGGGGTGAGCTCACGCCCAAGGGCCTTCGTGACCTCACGGGCACGGACAGGCGTGTCGCCGAACGTGGACAGCACCTTCATGGCCATCTCGGTGAGGCTGCCGCTGTCGTCGACGGCAGGCGCGGCAGGCGCTGCCTTCTTCGGCGCCCTGGCCTTGGCGGGCTTGGCGTCCTTGGCGGGCGCGGTGGCCTTTGCGGCCTTGGCAGGCGCGGTGGCCTTGGCGGGCTTGGCGGACTTGGTGGCGACGGCCTTCTTGGCCTGCCCGCGCTCGCTCTTCGGCTTGGCGGGAGCCTGCTTGCGGCCCTTGGGCGCAGACGCCTTCCGGGCGGTGCGGCGCGCGGGGGCGGCCGCTGCCGGCTCCTGCGGGGCCTCCGCCTGGACGGCGGCGGCAATGGAATTCTGAGCCTGCCGCGGAATCTTGGGAGCTGCAACGCTCTCAGTCTCCGCCTCCGCCTTGACGTCCTCGGCTTCTGCCTTGACGTCCGGCGCCTTGACCTCCTGGGCCTCCGTGTTCGAGGAGGGGACAGGGGAAGTGGACAGCGAACGCAGGGCCGTCAGCGCAGTCCGCACCGATTCCAGACGCTCGGTGACGGTCGCGAGCTCCTTTTCCAGGGTTTGCTGGTGCTGTTCCAGACGCGGAAGTTCCGCCTGCAGCAAGGCAGTTGTTGCATCGAGGGTGCCGAGTGTGTTGGTCTCGGAGGTCATGTTGTCGCCCTTCTCTCCCGGCCGACCGATGGTGACCGATATGTTGCAGCGTACGGGGCGTTGTGTTGTGGCCGGAAATCGACCTTCGGTGCGAACTGTCAAGAACCACCTTCAGCACTGACTGCCAGTCTCCTGAAACTCCCTGCCGCGCGTCCCGGAGACGGACTGATCGGCACTCTTTTGGCCGCACATGCTTCACTGGAGCCAGCCCCCCCTCCAGCCCCCTCCCGCCCCGGTCAGCTGCCGCTGTCCACATCGCCGCCGAGCGCGGCGGAAATTTCCGACCGGCCCAAGGAATGTCCACATGTCCGAGACCTATACGCTTTCCCTGCCGCTTTCGGCAGCAGCGGCCGGCGCCGTCGTGGAACTGGCCGAGGCCGAGCAGAACGCACTCGTCGCCGTCGTCGAGCAGCTGACCCCGAAGGGGTTCGCGGACGGCAGGATCGACGATCTCCGCCGGCTGGACGCCGCACGTGATGCCTCCGTGCAGCACTCAGGGGTGCACGGGAGCTGAGCTGCCGTACACCCCTGAGGTGTTGACGTGGTGCGTCGGCCTACTGGCGGGCGTTGATGACGTCCGCCGGGCGTCCGCCGAGTGCGACGCGGCCGGGGACCAGCGTCGCCACCGCGGTGAGCACCGCGGCGAAGCCGAGGACCCCGAGGAACATCGGCGGGTCGACGGACGGCTGGGCGGCGCCCGTCATCCCGACGCTGAAGGCGGTGAGCACTGCGAGCGAGATGGCCGTGCCGAGCACCGCGGCGACCAGGACGATCAGGGCGGACTCGATCCTGAGCATCGACATCACCTGGCGGCGGGTCGTGCCGACGAGCCGCAGCAGGGCGAACTCGCGGGTGCGGTCCGAGACCGACATGGCCAGGGTGTTGACCACGGCGATCGCGGTGAACGCGATGATCAGGCCCATCGCGAGGTAGTTGACCTCGGCGTTGGACTGCTGCACGTCGGCCTGGAGGTCGTCGACCTGGGTGCGGTCGAGGACGCCGATGCCCGGGAAGCGCTTGAGGGTGTCGGTCAGCTGCTCGCGGCCCGCCTTGCCGTCACCGGCCGTCTTGACGAGGACGGAGGAGGCGAGCGGGTTGTCGACGTGCCGGGCGACCAGGTCGTGCGACATGGTCAGGTCGCCGAATCCCAGACCCCGTTCGTAGACGGCGGCGACCTTCAGCTCGACCGCAGTGGCGTCGCCGAGCGTCACCTTGAGCGTGTCGCCGGGCTTCTTGCCGAGGTGGTCGGCGGAGACGTCGCTCATCGCGATGCTCTTGTCCCCGAAGCCCTTGAGGCTGCCCCGGGAGACGTCCGGGTCCCAGTTCGTGGTGAGGCCCTGCGCGGAGATGCCCTGCGCGGGGTACTTGTCGAGGCCGACGCGGACCTGGGTCCGGACGATCTCGGTGACCTGGGTGACGCCCGGTACGGCGCGCAGCGCGTCCGCCGCCTCGGCGGGGACGCCGGGGCCGTTCGAAGCGACCACCCAGTCTGCCTTGTTACCCGCCTGGGCCTGGGCCGAGGCGGCGTCACCCATGGTGGTCTGCACGAACAGGACGGTGCAGGCCATGCCGATGAGCAGGACCAGTGGGGTGACGGCAGCGGCCATCCGCTTGGCGTTGGCCCGGGCGTTGGCGGTCGCAAGGTGACCGCCGACGCGCGAGAACTTCAGCGGTATCCCGAGGATCGCGACGGCGACGCGGGTGATGACCGGGCCGAGCAGCGAGACCGCGACGGCGAGGACCACGACGGACAGGAACGTGACGGGTTGCGAGGCCGGTTCGGTGCGCAGGAAGCCCAGCAGGACGACCACACCGATACCGAGGGCCAGGACGAGCATCCCCACGCCGAGCCGTCCCCACGCGAAGTGGCGCTGTTCCATGGACGCCTCGGACAGGGCCTCGGCCGGGCGGATGCGGGCGGTGCGGCGTGCGGAGATGCGGGCCGCGACCCACGCCCCGAGCAGGGCCGCGCCTATGGCGGCGGTGAACGGCACGAAGCTGAAGGTGAGTGCGAGGGTGTCGGGGATGGCCTTGAAGTCGATGAACTTGCTGTGCAGCCAGTACGCGATGGGCAGACCCACGACCGAGCCGAGTCCGCCCGCGAGGCCGCCGATGATCAGGGCCTCGCGACCGATCAGCTGACGGACCTGCTTGGGGGTCGCGGCGATGGCGCGCAGCAGGGCGAGCTCGCGGTATCGCTGCTGGATGGAGAGCGCGAACGTGCCGACGACGACGAGGATCGCGACGAGCAGCGACGTACCGCCCATGGCGCCGCCCATGGAGACGAGCTTGACCCGGGCCTTGCCCGCGTCGAGGAACTCGATGGGGCCGCGCTCGCCACCGGTGGCGACGGCGTACTTGCGGCCGTCGCCGGCGAGGGCCTTCTTGGCCTGGTCCGCGAGTTCGCTCGCGGAGACGCCGGGCTTGGGCAGCAGGCCGACGGTCGCGACCTGGCCGGCCCGTCCGGAGAGGTTGCGGGCGGTCTCGTCGGAGAAGAACAGCGAGGTCTGCTGGTGCAGGTCGCCGCCCTTGGCCGCCGCGATGCCGCTGACCTTGTACGTCGTCGGGGCGCCGGTCGACTGGACGACGAGGCTGCTGCCGGTCTTGAGGCCGGTGCGGGCCGCGAGTTCCCGGTCGAGGACGACCTCGTCGGCGCCCGCGGGTGCCTTGCCGTCGGTCAGCTCGAACGGGGTCAGTGCGGCGGAGGACCAGGCGTGGCCGTAGGACGGCTTGCCGTCGATGCCGGGCACGATCTGGCCCTGGGGGCCGACCGCGTACGCCGGGAAGTTCGTCTCCGGCACCGCCTTGCGCACCCCGGGTAAGGCGGCGAGGGTCTCGGTGGTCCCCGCGGGCAGCCAGACCCGCTCGGCCAGCGGCTTCGCCTTGTGCTTCTTCTTGACCTTGCCTTTCTTCGTCTTGATGGTGGTTTGGTGGACGTTCTGGTCGGCGCCGACGATGACCGGGGCGGCGGCGTAGCGCTCGGTGGCGATGGTGCCGCGCAGACCGGTCTCCAGGAGGATGCCGCAGGCGGTGACCAGGGCGGCGGCGCAGAACAGGGCGAGGAAGGCGCCGATGAAGCCGCCTTTCCTGGCCTTGAGCGTCTGCAGTGCGTAGCGCAGCATCAGGCCCACGCTCCCAGGTGTGTCATGCGCTCGGCGACGAGGTCGGCGGTCGGGGCGTCCATCTGTCCGGCGATCTTGCCGTCGGCCAGGAAGAGGACGGTGTCGGCGTACGAGGCGGCCACCGGGTCGTGGGTGACCATGACGACGGTCTGGCCGGTCTCGGTCACGCAGGAGCGCAGCAGGGAGAGGATCTCCTTGGCGGTCACGGTGTCGAGGGCGCCGGTCGGCTCGTCGCCGAAGATGACGTCGGGCCGGGTGATGAGGGCGCGGGCGATGGCGACGCGCTGCTGCTGGCCGCCGGAGAGTTCGGCGGGCCGGTGGGCGGCCCGGCCGCCCAGGCCGACGCGGCCGAGGATCTCGTCGAGCCAGTTCTTGTCGAGGCTCTCGCCCGCGAGGCGCAGTGGCAGCTCGACGTTCTGACGGACCGACAGGGACGGGATGAGGTTGAACGCCTGGAAGACGAAGCCGATGCGCCGGCGGCGCAGCTTCGTCAGCTGGGTCTCGTTCATGTCGTTGAGCTGGGTGTCCCCGATGTAGGACTGGCCCGTGGTCGGCTTGTCGAGACCGGCCGCGCAGTGCAGGAACGTCGACTTGCCGGAGCCCGACGGGCCCATCACCGCGGTGAAGGAGCCGCGCTCGATCCCTACGGAGACCCCGTCCAGGGCGCGGACGCCGCGGCCGTTCCTGCCGTACACCTTGGTCACGTCGGCCAGACGAAGGGCGTGCCCCCGGTTGGCCGTGTTGTAGCCGTTGTCGAGGGAAGGGCCGCTCGTCTCGGTCACCATGTTGCGACCTGTCCTCTCCATAGTGCGGTTCCGGGTCTCAGGGGGGTGATTTTCGAGCGTATAGGGCATCGAGTCGAGCGTGGTCCGTAGTTCGATATTCGATCTACTCCGGGGCCGTTTGGGGCAGTTGACCCGGTGCTCGCCGGTGGGCCGAGGCGCGTCTGCGGCGCTGCATCTGGGCCCGGCGGCGGCCGGAAAGGCCGCGCACGAGGCGACCACCCAGGGGGCCGGCGGCCGGCCCGCGGTGAGGCCGTGGACCACGGCGGCGGCCCAGCCGGCGTACGAGGCCCCGTGCAGGACACGGAACGGGCAGTCCCGATGACCGGCTCCGGTCGTCTCAGCTCCGGACGTCCCCGAGTGTCCGCACCTCCTGGCCGGTGGGCGGCGTCTGTCGCGCACCGGTGCGGTCCAGTCCCAGGCGCAGAGCCATGGCGATCAGTGCGGCGACCGCGAACCCGGCTCCTGCCCAGGCCAGTTGACGGGCACCGTACTCGGCCAGGACCCAGCCCCCGACCGCGGTTCCGACGGTGATGCCGAGGTTCGAGAACGAGATGAAGAGGCTGTTGCCGAACTCGGGCGCGTCGACGGCGTCCCTCCCCAGCCAGCTCTGGCTCACGATGAGCCCGCCCGAGTGCACGGCCCCCCAGACCAGTACGGCCACAATCATCGGCGCGAACAGCGGGCCGACGGCGTACAGGAGCACGTAGACGAGCAGACACAGGACGGGGTAGGCGACCACCGTACGAATCAGGTTGCGCCGCAACAGCCCACCGAAGACGAAATTCCCGAGGATCATGATGACGCCGAACGCCATCAGCATGGCGCTGACCCAGGTGCCGTCCATGTGCGTGACCTGGCCGAGGTACTCGGCGAAGTAGCCGTAGACCGAGAACATCGCCGCGAAGACGAGGACGACCGACGCGATGGTCAGCCACATCCGGGACTGCTTGAGAACGCTCAACTGGGCGCCGTAGGAAACCCGTTGCCCGACAGGCATCGATGGTACGAACCGCAGGATGCCGAGGAAGGCGATCAGGTTGACGAGCGCACCGAACCAGAACGCCGACGCCAGGGACACGTGCTCGGCGAGGTACGAGGTCAGCGGCACACCGAAGGCGAAGCCGACGGTGACTCCGCCGAACACGGTCGTCGTGGCCCGGGTCGAGTCCTCGGCGGGCACCAGCCGTGCGGCGGTCGCGAGCGCGACTGCGAAGAACACCGGGTGGAAGAGGGCGGGAACGATGCGGAAGGCCAGCATCACCTCGTACTGCGTGGTGAGTGCGTAGACGGCATTGGAGACGGCGAACACCGCGATCGCGGTGGCGAGCACCTTCTTGCGGTCGACGCCGGAGGCGAGCAGTGTGGTGAATGGCCCGGACACGGCGATGACCAGGGCAAACGCCCCGACGAGCCACCCCGCGGCGGACGGCGTGACACCGAGCTCGGCCGAGACCTGGGGGAGTACGCCGACCATGCCCATCTCGGTGGTGATGATCCCGAACACGCCCAGGGCGAGCACCAGGACGGTGAGGGAGGTCTTTCTCATCGGGACCCTTCATCAAATCTAGAAAAGTAGATACATTGAGCTGTGGGAGAGGGCAGGTGCACGGAAGTCGGGTGGGCTACAGCTCGTCGCGGACGTGCGCGGCGAATTCGGCGATCACCGTTTCGTTGCGTCGGTAGTACGTCCACTTGCCGATGCGTTCCGAGGTGAGCAGCCCCGCGTCCTTCAGGGTCTGCAAGTAGCCGGACACCACCGACTGTGCCAGCCCGGCACGCTTCTGGATGTCGCCGACGCACACACCGATGTGGAAGCCGAGCCCCTGCTGCCGGTAGGAGTCCTCGTCGAAATACTTCGCCGGGTCCTTGAGCCACTGCATGAACTGCAGACGCGCGGGGTTGGCGAGCGCCTTGTGTATGGCCAGGGGATCCATCGGTCTGCCTCTCCGCCTGCTTCTCCACGGGACGCATCTAGCTTTCGCGATATGTAGTGGCGAGTCAAATCGGGCGGCTTCCCCCGCTCCCTTCGGGCGATGTTCAGTCGCCCGCGTCCGGCGCCGCACGGGCGCGAACCCCCGACCCGGTGGGGTCTGCGCTGTGGCATACGGCCACCGCAGGATCTCCGGCTGTCCTCGCAAACCATCGGTGATCAACGCGGTGGCCGTCCTCATGCCCACGCCACGCCCAACGCCGTATCCGAGTGACGTCGGACTAGGCGAGAGTGGACACTACGTACGCGGCGGCTTCGGCGAGGAGGGCCTGGTCGTACGTGGCGTCCTTGGTGGCCTTGCTGGACGTGATGGCGATGACGAGTGGCGCGGCATTCGGGGGCCACACCACAGCTATGTCGTTGAGGGTGCCGTAGTCACCGGTCCCGGTTTTGTCCGCCACGTTCCATCCCCGCGGTACGCCGGCCCGGATACGTTGCGCGCCGGCAGCGGTGGCGTTGCGTTCCAGCAGGTGGCGGAGGAAGGTGCGCTTGTCCGTCGGCAGGGCGTCCCCCAGCAGGATCTTCCGGTAGTTGGTGCCGAATGCCCGGGGCGAGGTGGTGTCGCGGGGATCTCCCGGGGTGGCTTGCGCGATCGTCGGCTCGATCCGGTCCATCCTGGTGACCGTGTCGCCGAGACTGCGCACGTATGCCGTGAACCGGGCCGGTCCGCCGAGATCGCGGAGCAGGAGATTGCCGGCCGTTCCGTCGCTGTAGCGGACCGCGGCATCACACAGCTGTCGGATCGTCATTCCGGTGGCCACATGCCGCCTGGTGATGGCCGAGCTCTTCATCAGGTCGTTTTCCGTGTACCTGATGACCGTATCCAGGTGCGACAGCGGATTGCGGTGCAGGACCGCCGCTGCCGCCAGCCCCTTGAACGTCGAGCAGAACGCGAACCGTTCGTCCGCCCGGTGGGTGAGGGTGGCCCCGGTGCCGGTGGCGAGGGCATACACCCCTAAGCGGGCTTCGAACTTCTTTTCCAATGAGGCCAGTTGGCTGTGGCGAGCGCTCGCCGTGGCGGAGGGAGACGAGGGCGCGCCCACTGACGGCCGCGTCGCCGGCCTCTTGCCCTCCGCGCATCCGGCCAACGGCAGGAGTGCCGCCACCCCTAGAAGAGTGCGGCGCGTGATGGCCGGTTGTCGTGACGTCATGGTCTTCCCTCCACCGGGGCGAGTTACGACTACGGCAAGTCGGCTCGAGTTCGCTTGCCGCAGATGGGGTGACCGCCGGGCAACACTGCTCCTCCGGAAGCTCATTACCGGCAAACCGGTATCTGCCTCAAGAGATGGCCCAGGTCGGGCAGAAGGCAATCTGGCATTCGGCAGTACATGCTGTCCAAGACAGAAATGCGCAGACCCATGCTGATCCGGCATGGCTATAAGCTCCGGCCGTGGACATGGTCAGGGCCTGCGAGGCGTTCGTGGCGGTGAGCGGGCATGGCAGCTTCACCGTCGGTGCCGCTGCGGCAGGCATGCCACAGTCGGTCGTCAGCCGGCGGATCGCCGCCCTGGAGGAGCATTTCGGCGCCAAGCTGTTCGACCGGTCGTCGCGAAACGTCACTCTGACCCCGTTCGGCCGGGACATGCTGTCCTCGGCCCGGCGGCTGGTCGAACTCGTCGAGGCGATGGAGCATGACGCCGAGCGCGCCAAGCGACGCCGGTTCCGGCTGGCCGTACCGGCGGTCTCCGCCCCACGCCGGCTCGCCGGGCTCGTTGCCGAGGCGCGTCGGCACGACCTGAATCTCGCCCTGCACACAGCCGGGCCGGGTGAACGCGCGGCGCTCGCACGGACGCTGGAGGTCCGGGCGGCGATCGTGTCCGTACCCGCGGACGGAGCGCCATGGCGGATACCGTTGGGGCTGGCCGGCAGCGCCGAGCCGGCGGGGCAGACGATATACGTGGAAAGCCTGCGCGCGGGCCGGGCCGCACGTAACGCACGCCGGCGACGCGTCTTGATCCAGCCGGAGGACGACGTGCCGCACGTACGCGACCGGGTGATCCGGTTACGGGACGGGGTCGGCCTCCAACCCGCCCAGGTCGTGGTCTCGGCCTCACTCGTCGACGCCGCGGCCGAGGTGCTCGGCTCGGCCGACCTGTTGCTCTGCTCCGCCGTCCAGGCCGCCGAACTGGGGCTGCACTGGCGGCCGATCGGCGAGTTGGAGCTGGTACGGGGTTACGACGTCGAGGCCGGACTGCGCGAGGACGCCCAGCGGATCCGGGCCCTCCCGCTCGCCACGATCGGGCGCTGCCTCGGCATGTCGGACGACGGCAGCCGGGGCGGCGACGTGCCGGGCGATGGTGAGGCGTAGCGGTGGGGACGACCAAGGTCCTGCGCGATGCGCGGGAGGCCCTGCACGACGGCGGTCTGCGCGGCTCGTTCCTGGTGCGTGACCTCGACACCGGTGATGAACTCGCGATCGACGCCGAGGTGGAGTATCCGATCGCTTCCCTGGTCAAGGTGCCGCTCGCGATCGCCACACTGGAACGTGTCGGGCGCGGCGAACTCGACCTGGCCACAGCGATCGTGGTGCAGCCCGGCCGCGTCACCGTGCCAGGACCGACCGGCCTGACCAAGTTCCGGCACCCGGCCACGGTCGCGCTCGAGGACCTGCTGTATCTCAGCACGGCGATCAGCGACGGCACCGCGGCCGACGCGCTGTTCGCCCTCACCCCGCCCGCCGCGGTCACCGCGGAACTGCGGCGGCTCGGCTACGACGGCATCGTGGTACGCCACCTCATGGGGGACCTCACCCAGACGCCGGCCGAACGGTTCGCGCCGACCGAGGTGCACCTTGCCCACTCCCTCGCCATCGGCGCGGCGACAGCGGGACAGGGGCATCCCGTGGCCCAGCTCGACATCAGTCGCGCGAACGTCGGGTCGGCCCGGACCTTCGTCGACCTGCTGGAGGGATTGTGGCGGCCGACGACGATCCAGCCCGCCACCGCGGCGCGGGTCCGCGAGCTGATGACGAACAACGTGATCCGGCAGCGGCTGGCTCCCGACTTCAGTTCCGACGCGTCCCGGTGGTCGTCGAAGACCGGTACGTTGCTCAACCTCCGACACGAGGTCGGGGTCGTCGAGCACGCCGACGGGCAGGCGTTCGCCGTCGCCGCCCTCACCGAATCCCGCGTACCGGCCGTGCTGCAGCCCGAGACGGAAGCACTGATGGCACAGGTCGCCCGGACGCTCCGCGACCACTTGCGGATGGCCTGAACAGGTGGATGCTCCCACCACTCCTGGCTGACTCAACGGGTCTTCGCCCGATGGGCCGTCAGGTGCGCCCTCACCGCCTGGCCGGCCTCCCAGCCGTCGGGGAACTCGACCGGGACGTTCAGGTGGACCGGCTCGGTCGACTGGCTCGCCTGATGGTGAGAAGTCCCGTTCGCGTGGGGCTGCCCGCGCCACGGCCATGGGAACACGCTCGAAGCCCATGTCCTCAATCGTTATGCGGGACCAATGGGGCAAGCGGTGCGCCATGTGACACAAGTGGTCATAGGTGCATTGACGGGTGCACGCGGTCACAGGAGGCTGAGTGGAACCCCCCACGGTAGCCCCCCACGGTAACCCCCTCCTTCTCCTCCACCGTTGGATTGCCCATGCGCCCACTCGTTTCCGCAGGCACGCTCACGGCCGCCGTCACCGCGGCCCTGCTGCTCGCCCCCACGGCCTACGCCACCGCCCCCGGCGACAACGGCACCGTGAAGATCCACGACGCCGCGACCGGCGAGGAGCTCCGTAAGAACGAGCCCCACGTATGCACCTTCTATCTCGATGCCTTCGGTTTCGACGCCGACCAGAAGGTCGACTGGCACATCGAAGCCTGGCCCCCTACCGCCGAGGTCAAGGGCGAAACCGTGAAAACCGGTTCGCTGACGCTCGATGCCGAGGGGCATCGCCGTACGCAGGACCAGTCCCTGCCCGACGGCCACTACAAGCTGTTCTGGAACTTCGACGGCGAGCACGGCCGGGCCAAGCACAAGACCTTCTGGGTCGACTGCGACGGCAAGGGGCAGCCGGGCGGTGGCAAGCCCGACAAGCCCGGTAAGCCCAGCGAGCCCGGCAAGCCCGGCGGCGGCAAGCCGTCGACGCCTGCCACCCCGTCGAAGCCTGCCACCCCGTCCGGCCCGGCGCAGCCGACCGCGGCGCCCACGTCGTCCGCCCCCGAGGGCACCAAGCCGACGTCCTCGGCCTCCTCCCCCTCGTCCCCCTCGTCGTCACCCTCCACGCAGAGCGGCGGGGACCTCGCCGAGACCGGTAACGGCGCGCCCGTCGGCCTGCTGTCCGCAGCGGCCGCCGCGCTCGTCGCGGCCGGCGGCTACCTGGTGTTCCGCCGCCGCAAGGCACAGCAGCACTGATACGCACCTGCGCCCCCGGGCTCCGTAGTTACTGAGCTCGTTCTTTGACCTCTGCCCGTGGTCAGCTCCTTGGCTGACCACGGGTTTTGAGGTTCTCGGGGCGCCTGGACGGTTTTCGAGTGCTTACGTGCCTCGGCCGAGCAAGGCACGTCGGACGACCTGGGGACAAGCGTGCTGGAGCATGCGAGGGCGACTCGTCGAGGGCCGGGGGCTGGGGTGGGGGCTGCGTGGCCGGTGATCGAGGTAGCTGGCCGGCCCGGACCGCGCGTCCACAGCTACGTGAACCGGCTGGCCGCCGCCGAGCTGGAACCCGAACGCATCCCCTGGCGCGAACGCTTCGCAGGAATCCGGGCCGCGGGCGTCCGACTTGGCGAGGCGAGGCCGAATGGATCCCGTAACGGGTTGGACGCGTCTCTGCTGGTCGAAACGGTCAGAAAGGTCGAAAGTCCCCACATGCAGGGACCTTTACCGGCCTCAGGGGTGAAACCGGCGCGATATCTTGTGAATGCGTTCACAAACCGGGGACCGTGAAAGAGAGAAGGTGAGTGCGGTGGCCGCAACGCCCCTGCGCAACAACGTCAGTGCAACCGACGGGACCCGCTGGAGCGGCAGCCTCGACGAACTGATCGTCCGAAGCCGGACCGCCCGGGGTGCCCTCGCCGCCCTGCGGATCCTGCTCGGCTGGACCTTCATCTGGCCGTTCCTGGACAAGGTGTTCGGCCTCGGCTTCTCGACCAAAAGCGCCGATGCCGTGATCAACGGCGGTTCGCCGACCGAGGGGTTCCTGCTGTACGGCACCAAGGGCCCCTTCGGCCACATCTTTGACTCGCTGGCCGGAGGCCCGTTCCTGGACGTGCTGTTCATGCTGGGCCTGCTCGGCATCGGCCTGGCATTCCTGCTCGGCATCGGTACCCGGGTCGCCGCCGTCTCCTGCGCGGTGATGACCGGCTTCATGTGGCTGGTCACGCTCCAGCCCGCGAACAACCCGATCACCGACGACCACTGGATGCTCGCCCTCGCCGGCATCGTCATCGCGACCACCCATGCCGGCGACTTCTTCGGCCTGGGCAGGAAGTGGAAGGAATTCCGGCTCGTCCGCCGCTACCGCTGGCTCGTCTGATCCCCGCCCCGCGATCTCTCCCCCCGCTTCCCGCGTCACATCCCCAGGTGTCGCGGGAAGCGTCGCGTCCGGCCTCCTCGGGGCAGTCGGGCCCGCTACCGCCTCCGTGTACAGATGGCAATGGTCCGGCGCCTGGTTGACACCTCCACCGGAGAACTCGCGCGTGAAGCTGCAGACGCGGTGGACGTATCACCCGCGAACCACCGGCACAGTTAGCTTTGCGCTGACGCCGACTTCGAGCGAGTGGCGTGAAGTCCCGTTCGCATGGTGGGAGATGGCGGCAATGCGGTACGGTGACGAAATCATCACGCTCTGTGTGCCTTCGTGTGCATGGGGCGGCCCCCGGCGGTGCGCTAACACCAACCGAGGGCCTTCATCACCAGTGGAGCTGCGAGGCCACCGGAAATGCTGCGTCATGCTATCGCGCCGTCCGCGCGCTATACGAAGGCATCGCACGATGTCGTCCGCCATCCGCGTCTGAACAGTGACGCGAAGGTCCTGCTCGTGTACGTCCAGGGCCTTCCCGAGGACGCCACGTCCAAGCCCTTGAGCGAACTCGCCCAGAAGCTGGGCATCAAGGGCCGCGCCTACCAGAAGGCGAAGCACCAGCTGGTCGAGCACGGGTACGTACACGAGTGGCGGAGCCAGGGCGTCGGCGGCCGTTGGATCACCGAGCAACTGGTCGCGAACAACCCTCTGACGAGTGAGCAGGCGAGACACCTGCGCGGGGCCGTGCCCGCCGCCCTGCCGCTGCCGAGTACGCAGTTCCCGACCGTCGGCGAACCGACTGCCCGGCCGGCCGGTGGCTATGAACCGGTAGAAGACCACAGTGATAAGACCACTCCCCACCCACCCTCCGAAGACCAGCCAACGGCGGACCCGGATCCGGAGCCGACGGCGGGGTCGGCCGACCCCCTCCAACTGGCCCGGGCAGAACGGGTCCTGCTCTCCCTGCGCCACTCACGCCGCGAACTGCACCTGGGCGTACGGGAGGCCCGCGCACTGGCCGTCGAGGCGGTCAAGTGGCTGGAGCGCGGCCTGAGCGAGTCCGACCTGCGCCAGGCCTTACTCGCCGAACGCCCGCAGGACGGCGTGCGCTCAGCGGTCGGCTTCCTCCGCTACCGCCTCATGCAGAAGCTTCCCGAGCCTCAGGCCCCACTCCCGCCGTACGAGCCCCCGCCCGTCCGCGAGCTGCTGGAGTGCGAGGGCCCGGGCGAGAAGCACGTCTTCCGCCCCCTGGCCGACGAGACGGAATGCGGCCCGTGCCGCCGGTCCACAGCACACGCGACCTTCCACAGCGCCCCCGCACCGGAGCCCGAACGCATCCCGTGGCGCGAACGGATCGCGAGGATCAACGGGACGTCGGCGGCCCCAGCGGGTGAAGGCTGACATCGCCTGCGTCTGGACCTGCGACGAGGAGAGCTCACCGCACGACCACGGCGAGACGCGCATCAGTGTCCACGACCGAAGTCCTGCCCTGGCACCGTGACCGCATAGCGGACCCGCTGGATGTCGCACCGGAGGAACTGACGCATCTTGTCGAGGTGCTGGAGGACTCTCCCGACCCGCGCCGAAAACAGGGATTCCGCTACCGGCTCGGAGTCCTGCCGGCCCGGATCGACGACGGCGCCCTGGACCGGGCCGTCGGGACACGGCTCGGCGCTCACCTCGAACCCACCGACGGGCTACGGGCCCTGGCCGTGGATGGCAAGTCCCTGCGCGACTCGCGCACCGAAGGTCACGCCAACGGGCATCATGACGATGGCCGCGCGCGGCACATCAGACCTGAGGGAACGTCAGGGTACTGGGCGTCGCCGGTCGGCGAATCGTATGCGTGACCTGCAGATTTCCACGTTGATCCCCTACACCACGACCGGGGACAGAAGAGGCCCCTGGCCAGCGGTGGCGCCGGCCAGGGACCCCTTGACGCGATCTGCCTACGTCAGCCGTCGTTCTCCGACGACGGGATGTAGGCGCCCGGCACGTCCTTCGGCGCGAAGATCTTGTTCTCGCCGGGGTACGGCTTCTTCCAGTCGTGCGTCTCATACCACGTGAAGTGGTTCAACTGCGCAGGGTTCGCGTAGTCGGGCACAGCGTTGGGCCCGGTCAGCCGCTGATGCGACTTCCAGTCCTCCCACTTCGCCGCGACCTCCTGCTTGTCCGTCGGCACCGTCGCCGACGGCGCGGCCGCCGCACTGGGGTTCTGCGGCGCCGGAGTGTCCACGCCGCAGGCAGGCGGGGTCTTCAGACCATCGGTCAGCGAGGTCCGGTTGGGCAGAGCGGTGAACGGCGTGAAGTCCGCGTTCTGGGTGAACGCCCCACGCATCGGGCTGGCCGCGCTGTCCTTCTGGTTCATCGGGTGGATCCCGAGGATCTGCTCGATGGTCCGGATCATCGTGATCTGCGAGTAGTAGCGGCTGTCGACCTTGCCGTGCTGCGCCCAGGGGCTGATGATCTGGATCGGGGCACGGTGGCCGTCGACGTGGTCGAGACCGGCCTGGGAGTCGTCCTCGACGACGAAGATCGCCGAGTCCTTCCAGTACTTGCTGTGCGAGATCTGGTCAACCATCTTGCCGACCGCGAGGTCGTTGTCCGCGACCGCGGCGGCCGAGTTCGTCGGACCACCGGTGTGGTCGTTGGAGAACCAGAACATGTTCAGGTTCGCCGGACCGTTCTTCTCGAAGTCCTGCTTCCAGATCTGGTACTTGTAGACGTCCGGGACGCCGAGGTCGAACTTCGGGAAGCCGGGCACCGACACCTTGTTGAGCGACGGGATCGCCGAGCCCGTTTGTATGGGGTAGGCGGTCTTCTGCCCGGTCGCGTCCATGTTCTTGGCGTCGCAGTACAGGTTCTGCCAGCTCGCGCCGGCCGGCTTGCTCTCGAACGACTGGAACTGGCCGAAGTCCCGCACGGTCTTCCCGGCCGCCTGCGCACCGGTCCAGATGAAGCCGGACTTCTGGTGGCCGAGAGCGTCGTCCTGGGTGTCGTAGCTGCGCTTGTACTCACCGGCCGAGGACTCGGTGTACTCCGGGTTGTCGGCCTGCATCAGCCAGTTGTGACCCTCGGCGGAGTTCGTGCCGATGTCGTACGTGTTGTCGTACAGCCCGAACTGCTTGGCCAGCGCGTGCTGGTTCGGCGTCACGTTCTCGCCGAACTGCGCCAGCGATGGGTCGCCGTTGCCCTGCGGGACGTCACCGAAGACCTGGTCGTAGGTCCGGTTCTCCTTGACGAGCAGGAAGACGTGCTTGATCGTCGAGGGGTCGCCGAGCTTCACCGGGACCGGCACCGGCTTCGCGTCGCCCGTGCCCTGGGTGACCGAGCCGCCGTGCCAGCCGTTCTGGGTGAAGACCTTGCCGGTCTCGGACTTGATGACGCCGTCGTCCGGCAGCGTGAACTGCGTCAGGCTCGACGTCGTGTCGTGGGTGCCGTGCCCGGCCTTGTTGGTGGGGCGGCGGGCGTCGATACCACGGGTGTTGGAGACGACCACGTTCTTGCCGACGGTGGTGATCTCTGCGGGGAAGTAGTCCGTCGGAAGCAGGCCGACGTAGCTGGCCGGCTCCTGCGGGGAGGTGTACCGGTAGACGGCGACCGCGTTGGCGCGGCCGAGCGTCACCAGCAGGCGACCGTCGTCGGTGAGCGTCACTGCGTTGGGCTCGTAGCCCACCGACGCCTCCGGCCACGGCCGGGTGGCGATGGTCTGCACGACCTTGTCGTTGGCGGTGTTGATGACCGACACGTCGTTGTCGGCGGTGTTGGTGACGAACACCGCCCCGTTCTTGGCGTACACCGCGGTCGGGTGCAGACCGACGTCGATGCTCCCGACGGCGGCGGACGGGGCCGCCAGGTTGATGACGCTGACCGTGCCGGTGGTGGTGGCACCGGTGTCCGGGTCGGCCGGCACCTGGGTGCCGTAGGAGTTGATCGTGGTGTCGCCGGCCTTGGCCGGACGCCCGCCCTCGTTGCTGACGTAGAGCTTGTTGCCGACCATGGCGATGCCACGAGGGGCGTTGCCCACGGTCCAGCTCTGCTTGATGGCCCCGGTCGCCCCGTCGATGGCGACCACCCGGTTCTGGCCGTTGACCGCGGAGTACACGGTGGAGCCGTCGGCCGAGAACACCGCCGCACCCACCAGTGCGCGCTTGGAGCCGTCGGCCGGGATCTTGATGGACGTCGGGTTGGCGACGCTGCCGTCCGGGTTCACGGTGAACTTGGTGTAGCCGTCGGTCTGGCCCAGCCACAGCTGCGAACCGTCGGGCGAGTACGTGGGGCCTTCCTGGCCCACGTCGTTGCCGCTGATGCGCAGGTCCGCCGCCGCGTTGTTGCCGACGCGCTGCTTCACCTGCCCGGTCTTGAGGTCCATGACGACCAGCGCCATCCCACCGTCGGTGACCGAGGCCGCGAGGTGGGTGCCGTCCGGGCTGACCGAGGACGACATGATCTTGCCGTCGTTGATGACGGTGCGGCTGCCATACGGGGCGATGTACTGGTCGGCGGAGACGACCTGGCCGTCAGCGGTGACCTGGCCGACCTGCTGGGTGCCGAACTGGTGCGTCTGGGCAACAGCGGTGCCCGTGACGGCGAGGGCGACAGCGATGCCCGCCGTTACCAGAGTGGTCCGGCGGCCGACGCGCCTACCGAAAAGGCTGATCTGTTCCTTCTCGTTAATCCGACGCTGTCGTGTTACCTGCATGGAATTATCCCTTCGGGGTGGTGTCGAGCAGTTCGACGTTGCTGTCGAACTGCCAAAGCGGGTTGGGTGCGTTTCCGGTCGGGGTCCGCACCAGGAAGTAGCCGTTCACTTCCTTCGGTCCGTCGCCATCGGCGACGAACCGCCCGTCTGAGGCGACGTCGAGCTGGTAGATGGCCGTCCCTGCGGCCGCGACGCCGGGGAGGTGCCAGGTGACGACGCAGCGCCAGTCGTTGCCCGGCCCCTGGGGGGCGACCTGGCCGCCGCCCTTGTTGCACGCCGCCGTGACCCGCAGTTGCGCCTCGGTGACGGCGGGGCGGTTGAGCTGCTGGGTCTGCATGCGGTAGAGGTGGGCGAATGACGTGGCGACCGACCGCTGGACCTTGTCCTGCTCGATTCCGGAGCCCATCGACGGGGTCGCCACGGCGACCACCGCGACGGTGAGGGCGGCCAGTCCGACCAGCGGCAGGAGTCCCGTGGTGATCGCGCGGCGCCCGGAACCGTCGTAGGCGAGGTTGGTGAAATCGCGCCGGAGGAAAAGCAAGTACGCCAGCACTGTCGCGAGCACGGCCCACACCAGGCTGACCGCAATGCCGATCAGGAGCGGGCCGACCTGTGCCGGGCTGGTGAACAGACCGTTCCAGGAGATGAAGGCGTAGCCGGGCAGGGCGAGGCGCACGGCGACGGGCAGCGGCAGCATCTGGGCGACCTGCATCGCGAGCGCGACAAGCGCGGGCAGCAGCAGTCCCATCGGTGACCGCCCCAGCGCGACCGAACCGAGTAGTCCGATCGCGGCGAGGGCCAGGGTCGGGGCGAGTACGCAGACCCAGGCGAGCAAGACCCTGCCGGCGGCGTCCGCCGGCGCCAGCAGGTGGCCGTCGAGGCCGACCAGCGGCTGGTTACCGACCGCCACGACCCCGCCGACCGCACTGGAACAGGCCAGCCCGGCCACGAGCAGCAGGATGACGGTGAGGCTGGCCAGCGCCTTCGCTGCGAAGATCCGTCGAGGCGACCGGACCGCCACGAGCAGGTGGCGCCAGGTGCCGAGCCGGTCCTCGGAGGCGAACACGTCGCCGGCGACCACCGAGGTCAGTAGCGGGAGTGCCCAGGTGCCCGCGAAACCGAGTACCACCAGCGGTCCGGCCCACCCCGTGGCGTGCATCCAGCGACCGAAGAGGGTGTCGGTGGGGAGCGTGCTCTGCTGGCTGACGGCGGCGACGAAGAGCCCCGGCACGATCCAGCAGGCGAGGACCAGCAAGCGGATCCGCCATTGCGAGACCAGCTTGACCAACTCGAAGCGGTAGCCGCGCAGAACCGGGACGCGGCGGGCACTGGCAACGTTGTCGTGGGTGAGGGTCGCGGTCATCGGCCGGCCTCCTGCTGCTGGGTGAGGGCGAGGAACGCTGCTTCGAGCGGCGACACCACGGGGGCGAGCTCGCGCACCGCGATGCCCGCGTGCACGAGCCTCACCACCAGTTCGTCGAGGGCGGGCACCAGTGCGCGCACGACGAGCACTTCAACGTCGTGCCGTGCCCCGGCGTCGTCGACGACGCGGATCCCGGCCGTGTCGACAGCCAGTCGGCGGGCGGCCTGCGGGTCGGAGGTCAGCAACCGGTAGTCGAGTTCACGGTCCTCGGCGGCCAGCTTGCTCAACGGGCCGGAGAAGGCGACCCGTCCGGCGGCGACGATGGTGACCTCGGAACACAGCGCCTCGAGGTCGTCCATGCGGTGGCTCGAGAGCACGACGCTGGTTCCCTCCGCCGCGAGCCGGGTGAGGACACCGTGAACCTGTTTTTTTCCGGCCGGGTCGAGGCCGTTGGAAGGTTCGTCGAGCACCAGCAGCCGAGGCTTGGTGAGCAGGGCGGCGGCGAGCCCGAGCCGCTGACGCATGCCGAGGGAGAAGCCGCGTGTCCGGTCGTCGGCGACATCGGTGAGCCCGACCTGGTCGAGCACGTCGTCGATCCCCGTTGTCCGCGCGTCGCGGCCACGGAGAGCGGCCAGCGCGGCGAGGTTCTGCCTGGCGGTGAGCGAGGGGTAGAGACCGGGCCCGTCCACGAAGCCCGCGACACCGTCGGGAGCGGCGAGCGCCCGCCCGACCGGCGTACCCAGGATCTCGAGGCGACCGCTGTCGGCGACGGCCAGGCCCAGCAGGAGGCCGAGCAATGTCGTCTTGCCGGCGCCGTTCGGCCCGACCAAGCCGTGGATCTGCCCCTGCGCCACATCCAGATCGATGCCGTCGAGTGCGACGACGTCGCCGAAAACCTTGGTGATCCCGCGAGCCCGGATTGCGAGGATTGTGTCCATGAGACCCTTCTTTCGAAACCTTCAAGGACCTTAGGGACGGCACACGATGCAGGCAGGGGCGGCTGGTTGAACGTTTCTGGAACGGGAGACGGCCGGCACCCTGCACGCGACCTTCCACGGCGCCCCCGCACCGGAGCCCGAACGCATCCCGTGGCGCGAACGGATCGCGAGGATCAACGGGAAGCCGGCGGCCTGATCCCGGGTGTTGGTGCCGGGCCGGCGGGACCCCGGGGCGGGGTATCACGCTTCGGCACCGGCGAACTCGGACTCGTCTTCGGCGTCCCTTGATTGAAGGCCGATATGAGGCAACGGACTATCGAAGCTTCAGGGCGCGGGCTGGGCCAGCCTCTGGAAGAGGGCAGCGATCTCCGCCTTGTCGGCGATCAGGGGCAACGTGTCGAAGTAGAGTTCCCACTCCCCCGGGGGCCGAACCGCTCGACGATTCCGAACGGGACGTCCGCCCCCTTGTCACTGGTCACCTTGCCATGCCACTCCACGTAGGTCGTACGTTCCCCGAAGGCGACCTGGCCCGCCTTCAGCTGCACATCAGCATGCTCGAAGAGCCGCTTGAGGTAAGCGGTCTTGCCCGCGGCCGTGGTCAGCGGTCGAGAGAGCCCCGGCGCCTGCAGCCGGGCGCTGCCCAACCGGTCGGTCAGTGCCGTGACGTCCCCGGCGTTCCATGCTGCAAGCCGAGCTGTGATCTGGTCGGATCGGAACTGCGCGTTTGAGCCGCCGGTTGCGCGCCCCTGGTCGGTAACTCCCTCGCCCGGATCCCCTCCACGCATCACGCGGTCCCGCACGAGATGTTCGCGGCCGATAGCAACCAGCTCGACTGAAGGCACGCGCTGAACCGATGAGTACGGACTACCGGATGACACGGACGGCCTTGGGCGTCAGGCTCCGGGAACTCCGCACTGCGTGCCCCGGCGGGCGACTCACCGGTTCAGAACCGGCCGCACGCCCAGGATGGGAACAGTCCCGGATCAGCGAGCTGGAGAACGGCCGTCAGACTGCAACCCCCGAAGACCTGAGGCTACGGGCGGTCGCAACCGGCCACCCCGGCACCTACGACGAACTGCAAGCCCGGCTACAGGGATTCGAGTCCCACGTACGTGCACGAGTGGCGGAGCCAGGGCGAGGGAGGCCGCTGGCTGACAACAACACGAGAACTTCCATTTTGGGAGAAGTTCACCGACCAGTGCCGGGTCGGCAACCAAACGGCTCTAATTTGACCAAGGCTTCGTGGGTCAAGAGCGGAAAGCGAGAAGCAAACGTCACAGCGGTTTGCATTTCGCGATGGTCTTCACCGTGACGTCAGCCCGTGCGCGATCGCCCGACTCGTCCGCGATCGGTCGAGGGGCAAGCCGCGCGGGCCAGTTCAGCAAAATCGAATACAAACATAAGGAAGCACAGGATGCGCATACCGCGCACACGCATCCGAGGCGTGATGGCCTCGGTCCTGCTGGCATGCATCGCCCTTCCGGGTGCGGTTTCCGCGGCCGCGGCGACTCCGGACACCGCACCCTCGGACGCCGACTCTTCGGTCGTCGTGGGATCCACCGCGGTTCCCAAGCCGGACCACGTGGTCATGGTGATGATGGAGAACAAGGGCTACGACGACGTCCTCAACAACCCGTCCACCAAACCCCAGGACCAGGCGCCGTACATCAAGTCCCTGGCCGCCCAGGGCGCGTTGTTCACCAACTCGTACGGCATTACGCACCCGAGCCTGCCCAACTACTACTCGCTGCTGTCCGCCTCGGACATCGTGAAGACCAGCGACTGGCCGGCCCCGCAGTCCGTCGACACCGACAACCTGCCCAACCAGCTGACCACCCACGGGTACAGCTTCGCGGACTACGCCAACCAGGGCCAGCCCACCCAGTGGCTCCGCTACAAGAACATCCCGGGCGTCCCGGGCAACCTGAACCCGATGGACAAGCGGCAGGAGGAGTTCCCGACCACGCCGGACGGGTTCGCCAAGCTGCCCACCGTCTCCTTCTACGTGGGCAACGGCCAGCAGAGCATGCACGACGGCACCATCGCCCAGGGTGACGCCTTCGTCAAGAACACCTTCGACTCGTACATCCAGTGGGCCAAGACGCACAACAGCCTCTTCGTGCTGACCTGGGACGAGGACGACTTCACCCCGGCCAACCACATCCCGACGATCATGGTCGGGCCGATGGCCAGGGCCGGCGAGTACAGCGAGAAGATCAACCACTACAACGTCCTGCGCACGCTGCTGGACATGTACGGCCTGGACCACATCAACCACACGGCCGACGCGGACGTCTCCACGATCACCGATGCGTGGGACATGTCCAAGACCGCGCGCCTGCGCGGCATGGCCGGGCGATGCCTGGAGAACCACCAGACCGATCCGGCGGAGGCGGGCGCGCTCGGCCTGTGGCACTGCGAAGCCGCCGCCAACCAGCAGTGGATCAGGCACGCGGACGGCACGATCCGCCAGTCCGACAAGTGCCTGACCGCCACCGCGGACGCGAAGACCGAACTCGCCGAATGCGACGGCACCCCCGCGCAGACCTGGCGGCCCGGAACCGACGGTTCCCTGCTCAACCCGGCGTCCGGCCACTGCCTGACCGTCCCCGGCGCGGACATCGCCAACGGAACCCCGGCGGAACTCCGGGACTGCGACGGCAAGCTCCACCAGAAGTGGCACGTGCCCAGCTTCGTCCCGCCGCACCAGCTCACGGTCAGCGGCTCAGGGGTCATCAAGCCCGGCTCCACAGCCACCGTGACGACGACCTACACCAACAACACCAGCCCGACCCCGCTGAAGGACGCCTCCGTCGGCCTCACGGTGCCCAGCGGATGGACGGCGAAGGCCACCTCCCCCACCACCTTCGACGCCATCGCCCCCGGCAAGTCGGCGACGACGACCTGGACCGTCACCGCACCCGCGGATGCCGCGACCAGCTACTACCCGCTGTCCGCGCGGGCCACCTACCAGGGTGCGGAAAACGGTGACCAGGCGTCCGGACAGATGTTGGTGCCGCCCCCCAACAACCCGAGCGGAACCGCGTATCTCAGCGACCTGCCGTTCCTGAGCGAGTCCAACGGGTGGGGCCCGGTCGAGCGCGACAAGACCAACGGCAGTACCCTCGCCGGTGACGGAGGCCCCCTGACCATCGGCGGGAAGACGTACGCCAAGGGCCTTGGGGCGCACGCGACCAGCGATATCACCTTCTGGCTCGGCAGTGCTTGTCGCACCTTCCATGCTGAGGTTGGTGTCGATGACGATACGCAGCGAGGCTCGGTGGCGTATCAGGTGCTCGGCGACGGCCGGCAAATCGCCGACACGCCTGTCGTCCGCGGCACCGACAGCGCCCGCCCCATCGATGTCGACGTGACGGGGGTCAGCGTACTGAGGCTGAGGGTCACCGACGGCGGTGACGGCAACGGCTCCGACCACGCCGACTGGGCCGACGCCCGGGTGGTCTGCGACTGAGCCACCCGCCGGTCCGTTCTCACCCGCTCAGTCAGCCACATGCCGCGGCGGTAAGTCGGATCCGCGTTCCCACCAGCGATCTCTGCACATCATCCTCGGCGCACGTAGACCTCAGGTCGGGTACATCACGGCAGACCGAAGGACTATCAGGCCGAGGATGATGCGCGCAGGAACGCCCGCCACCTGCGCAGCAACGGCCGCTGACCCAGCGGACCCCGGCCGGCGCCGCCGGGGCGGCCCCGGCCGGGTCACCTCCGGATCAAGTTGAGCGTCTGTTCTGGAAAACGGGAAGCCAGCGGCCCTGCCGGGCGAGGGCTGACGTCGCACGCGCTGCAGGGGGCCGCGGACGGTCGAAACTTCTGCGGCCTACCGCTCTTTCTCCAGGCAGTAGGTGTTGCGGTTGTCAGGGTCGCTGAAGAAGAAATACAGCGCCAGCCCCTTGTCGCCGCGCTCCAACTCCAGAGTCCAGGTGTATGTGTCCGGCGCCGGCTCCCTGATGTCAGCGGTGCCCATTGCCCCGTCCTCTGCGTCCTCGTCTTCACGCCACGCCGACGAGGTGCGCCGAGTAACGCAGAGGGACACGTGCTGACCATCACCCCAACCGATGTCCCGGTCGGTCAGTTCCCATGTTCCGGCGCCGGACATCCGCCACTGATCGTCGAAGTCGAATTCCTCCCCGTCGAGAAGCTTCACGACGGCGGTTCCGTCCTTTCGCAGGGTGACCACGGTGCCATCGATACACCGCCAGGTCCCGACGATCTCCGCCCACGAGACCCCAGTAACGGCCGGCACCCCGCGTACTGCCCCGGCCCACACCCGGACACCGAGAGGGCGAACACCACCGAGGCCATCCCTGCCAAGACCCCACGACGACCGCACATGTCCATCCTGCACCCCCTGCCGCCGCCACTCGCGGGCAGACGATCCTCATCCTCGTACGGGGCGGTGAGGCACGCGATGCGGGGGTGGCCTACGCGCGGCGGGGGCGCGGAGCATGGCACGGCTTGAAGCATCGGACGCATCGTGAACGGCGGCGAGGCGGATCGGACCCCGACCTACTGAGTGCGCAGAGAAGCGACGAACCGCGCCCACGTTCCAGGGGCTACGGCCATCCAGGGGCCCTGCGGCTGCTTCGAGTCGCGCACCCCGATGGCCCACTGCAGTTGAGTACACGAAGGTCAGAGTTTTGGAACGACGGTGAAAGGAAGCTGGCTAGCCCATTCCGCCAATGCTCCGGCTGCGTTCTCACGTAGCTCGCCATCTACGGACACCTCCTCCAGCAAGCCCCGGTGTTCGTTGGAGAGCGACAGCTGGCGGTAGAACTGCAGGTCTTCGAATCCGTTCGCCGCCACATCGTGGCTAGTGGCGGCATAGACCAGACGTGGAATCTGGGCCCAGTAGCACGCGACGAGGCACATGGGGCAGGGCTCGCTGCTGGAGTACATGACAGCGTTCTCCATGATGTGGTTTTGCAGCGCGCTGCCGGCCGCCCGCAGCGCCATCATCTCGGCGTGGGCGGTCGGGTCATGGAGTTCCACCACGGAGCTCGTACCCGTACCCACGATCGTGCCGTCAATTACGATCACGGCTCCAAAGGGCGTCTTTCCCTCGTCGTCCAACGCGTGGCGTGACACCGAAATGGCCTTCTCCAGGAAGGCGCGGTCCTCCGGTGACTCCTTGGTGTACGGCAACAGAATCTCCCTCATCTCACATGTGAACCGACGGATCGCTGTCGCTGAACGGCCCTGACAGGTCGACGTCGTACCCGGTCAGAGGGGTGGTATTCCCCGGGGCGCCGATGCGCTGCAACGCAGCTGCAGCCTGCTCCGCATCGGACCACTGGCCATCCTTCAGTACCGCGACCATATCCGCCGGAGGTGTCTCTGGCCGGTCCCCGCGGATAATGAGGCGGTGTATGCGCGGCGCAGGTGCGGGCAGCAGAGAACAGGCAGCGGCAAGCCTGAACTGCCATACGTCGAACGCTGCCGTCACCGCCTGGAAGTCGGCCTCCTCACTCACCGCGACCGGCAGATTGTGAAGGACGAGCCTGTCGATCCGCAGTGCGGCGCCGCGCTGCAGCTGCGCGGTCAGGAGGGCTTCGTCGATTTCGTTCCGCAGGGCCAGTTGGGGTGGCCGCAGCCAACCGAGACCGCACTGGACCACAACCGCTGCCTGCACGGAGGGTTCCAGCAGTCTCTCTGCATGGCTCCGCCAGTGTTCACTGTCCATGTCCCACCCGAGTGTGCGAGCCGACGAGTTGCATGACCCTGAACCCCTTGACCACCGCGTCTCCCGGCTCCCTCTGCTCGGTCGCACCGGGGAGCACCCGGGCAGCCAGTTCATCGGCTGCTGCCAGCGCGGGTGTGGGGAGAGCGGCCAGGAAGGCACGTAGTTCGGCGTCGGAACCGTCCGGTTCGAGGGGCGCGAGCCGACAGGCGATAGCAAGCACCATGGCAGCGGGTCGTTCCCTGGGCTCGGCCCGGGGTGCCGGTGTCCGAAACGCCCGTTGCGCAGTGCGTTCGCGGATGAGTTCCCAGGGGGCGTCGGAGCCGTCGGCGCGGCTGACGAGTGCCAAGAGCTCCGCATGGGCCTCACGGGCTGTTTCGAACCACCGATGCGTGCCGAAGGAACGCAGATAGGCGCCGAGGAGCTGCGGGTCCGGCGTGAACTCGGGGCGGACTAACTCGGGTGGATGAGGGACTCGCGTATCGCGAAGAGTGGCGATGGCGCCCACGGAGACCAACGCCCAGAACCGGTCGAACTCGTTGACAGTGCCGAAGAGTAGACGGGCTGCGTCCGCATCCGCTCCCGCGGCCAGCATCTCTGAGCCAAAGAGCCTCCGGCGCATTTCGCCGAGGATGGAATCTCCGTCCCAGTAATTCCCCATGAACTTGGTACCTGTGAGGATCTGGAACACGCTGTAGAGCGCGTTGGCCTGATGGGCGCCCTGAAACTCGGTGAAGTCCCGGGCCCAGATCAGTACTCCCGCCGGGTCCGCTATGACGGATCCGACCTCATCGGGGCTCTGGAAGAGCTTGGGATCGGGATCGACGGCGAGGAGGATGCGCAGTCGGCTGTCGACTGTCATGGCGACGAGTTCGCGGGCCGCCCGGCCGGAGGCAATGCCTCGCACGGACATGAGGCGGGCCGTGTTGCCGAGCCAGCCCAGGTATCTGCTGAGCTCACTGAGCACCACGGCCGGGTCGTCCAGATCGTGAATCTGCCGCAGTACGGAATTGATCAGGGATTCTGCGCATCCGACGACCACCACCGGGTCAGCACCGCGCACGAGGGTTGCGCGGGCGAGCCGGTGAAGGACCTCCAGGCGCAGGACTACGGAAGAGTCGTGGCTTCTTGGTTCGACCTCGGCATCGACGAGCTGGCCTACAAGGTTGCGGATGCCGGTCGGATCGTTGGTGCTGATGGCCTGGTCAAGGGCGCCGAGATAGGCGGCGACCACCGGGTCGTCCAGAAGTACCTGGGGCCGCGGACCGGGCAGGGCCTCGGTGAGGGTCTGGCGAAGGAGCCGATTACGTCCACCGATACTGGCGAGACCAAAGAGCCGGATGAACGAGAAGACACCGAAGACGTTGGCCAGGATGAAGAGCAGAGCGCCGTACGTGAGACTCGTCGCACTCTTGCTCAGCAGCCCGCATGCGGTGAACATCGCGGCGACCCAGCCGATGAAGACCCATTCGCGGAAGGCGATGTGGCTGTCGATGGCGCGCAGGGAGGGCCAGGAGCTGGCCGCAGAGAAGGTGAGCGCGAAAATCACAGCTTCACCAGTGAGGAGCGTTGCGAAGAATGCGACCGTGAACTGCGTCGCGTCGACGGCATCCCCGCGGTCGGCAGGGAGGTAGACCGCGAGAGGGATCAGTAAGAGAGCACAGAACGCCAGGACAGCCTCGCGACGTACGTGCTGCACTTCAGATGCCCCCCAGAGCTCATTTGGCTCTATCAACTGTGCCAGCCAGCACGGGAGTTGCCAAGGAGGTCCATCGGGAAAGAGCCAGCGTTTGGGGGGTGAGGTGGACTGTGGCAGTCCTGGACGAGGCGCTGTCTGGTGCCGAAAGACAGGCGGGAAGGGAGCCGGGCACGGGCTGGCCTGCGGTCGGCAGACCCTCCTGTGAGGACAGCGCGGACGCCACCCTCACAGGAGGCGGGCTGATCAGCCGCCGAACTGCTGGTGCCGTACGGCGGTGAGGAACCCCGCCCACGATGCCTGGCCGAACGTCAGCATCGGACCGCCAGGGGTCTTCGAGTCGCGGACCGCGGTGGCCTGTGGGAGGTGGGCGGCCTCAACGCACTCAGTTGTGTTCGCTCCGCTGTATGACGACTTGAACCAGCTGAGAGGCTCGGGGGAGTGAGGAACCGAAAGCATTACATCTCCTTGCGAACGCGCTCGATCAAGGCCGACGACGCGGCCATGTCCAACGCTTGTGCACGCAGGTAGTCGAACGCAAGTCTGTATCGGTCGAGTTCTTCGTCCGTCTCCATGAAGAGCGGGCCGACATGCAGGTCGACGTACACGACGTCCAGGCTTGCCTCGACCCCGCCGAGGATCACGAAACTTCCCAAGGCCGCGCCGTGGGCGCCCTTGGAGAACGGCAGGACCTGCAGGGTGATGTGTTGCGAGTTGTTGGCTTCCAGCAGGTGACTCAACTGATCGCGCATGCTCTCGGGGGATCCGACGACGCGCCGGATCACCGACTCGTCGAGGATCGCCCACAGGTGGGGCGGCTTCGGTCGGCTCAGGATCTCCTGGCGCTTCAAGCGGATATCGACGAGACGCTGGATCTCCTCGGGCGCCAGACGCATCTCGCTGGCACATTGGATCGCTGTGCTGTAGTTCCGTGTCTGTAGAAGGCCGGGTACGTAAGTGCCGGAGAAGTGGTCCTCGCGCACTGCCTCGTCTTCGAGCGTCAGCAGGAGATTCATGTCAGCGGGGATGGAGTCGGTGTACGGCCCCCACCAACCCTGCTGCTTTGCGTCCTTCGCCAGGGCGACCACGGCATTCCGCTCCGCGTCGGTCGCGTCGTACTGCCGGCAGAGGGCGTCCGCGATGGGCCATTTCACTGGCCCTTCCTGGGTCTCGTAGCGGCTGACCGTGGCCTTTGAGATCCCGACGAGCCGTCCAGCTTCCTCCAGCGTCATGCCCTTCCGTGCGCGCAACTTGCGCATCATCGCGCCGAGCTGTCGACGTCGTGTTGTGGTCCTGACGGACATGGAGGGTGGCCTTCCGTTCCGTGTGCGCTGAGGCTCTTCGGCGCCAACAAGGCTATGTCTGACACCCGTTGCCGGGATCTGGATTCACCCGATCGATTCTCGTGAGAAGTTTCATGAAGAGACTTCTTGCTGCCATACTCGCAAACCTGGCCACTCAGCGCAGTCGTTTGGATACGGCCGGTGCAGGGCTGATGTGGCGCCGGAAGGAGAGTGCATGTCCGGACACGACAACAGTTCGCAACTCCGCAGCGTTCTGCCGTTCGAGGCCGAGCCCGCAGCGGTCCGGGACCTGCGAAGAGCCGTCAGGGGGCAGCTTGCGGAGTGGCGCTTGCCGGCTTTCGCCGAAGAAGCTGAGCTGGCAGTGAGTGAGCTGGCAGCCAACGTGATCAAGCATGTGGGTAGAGGTGTCGCTGCCACCCTGGTCCTGGAGGCAGCAGGGGACCGGCTGCGGATCGAACTCCATGACAAGAGTTACCGCGTGCCGGTCCTCGGATCGGCGACCTGCGACGACGAGTGCGGGCGGGGTCTGCATCTGCTCGCCGGCATGGCTGCCGACTGGGGAACGTTGCTGACTGCGACGGGGAAGGCTGTCTGGTGTGAGCTGTCAGCCGACCCGGAGCTGCACTGCCGCCGGGTGCAGCGTGCTGAAGCGGCCCTGACGAAATACCGAGGCGATGTCGGTGCACCGCCTTTGCTGCAGAGTCGCTCCGTTCAGATCCTTGAGGAATCTGCCATCGACCTCATCGCGGATGTCCTGCACTGGGTCACTTCCCGGGGTGGCGACCCGGACGGGTTGCTGGACCGCGCGCAGATGCACTTCGAGGCGGAGGCGGCCTGATGTGCGCAGCGTACGAGCCGAAGGCGGGCAGCTACGCTGCCTCGCCCGCCTTGGCGGCTTTCTCAATCTCCGCGCGCAGGGCTGCGGGGGTGCGCCATGATGCGCCGCGATGGCCTCTGTGGCACATGCGGTGGCAGTTGGCGCACAGGAAGGCGAGGTCTTCCAGCTTGGTCTCGCGGGGCCCGGATATGTGGAGAGGCAGTACGTGATGAATCTCAACGTAGCCCTTGCCGAGGGCTCCGTAGAACCGGCCGAAATCGAAGGTGCAGACCTCGCACTGCAAGGGCTGCCCCAGCTTCTCCGCCCGCGCGATCTTGCGAGCCCGGAGATTGCGGTCACGTTCGCGATGGAGGGCCCATCTGGCGAGGAGGCGGCCTTCAATCGCCGAGTTTCCCTCATCATCGAGTTCATCTGGATCTTCTGGGATCTTGTGCAGCTCACCTGTGCCGATACCCTGCCGCAGAGCAGCGGCAGCCCCAAGCATCTCGGAGGGCCGGGCGATGAAGGTGGCGATGACCTCCTTATCCAGCCGACCGCCCTTGGTAGGGCTGCCGGTGTATGCGGGGTGGTTCGAGGCAAGATCGGAAGTCTTGCGGCTGACGCTGCCGATGGATCTGAACTTCGGGATGGCCTGCGCTGCGTTGGCGTGGATGGGCAGGGACCGGAGCAGGTCGGAGAGATCGAGTACGCGAGAGTCGCCTTCACGGAGTTCATTCCACCCGTTCTCGACCACGAGTGCGCAGGCCAGCAGCAACTCGTCGCGGGTCCATGCAGGGCTTCTCGGCATGGGCCATATCGTATGAGTGTTCGCTGTCACGTGTGGGGCGGTCGGAGCGGAAAGATGTGTGACGCACACTTGAGGACGGTCGTGTTGTCAGTGGGGTCTGTCACCCTCTGTGATGACTGGTGGCAATCGGTGCCAGTCGGGCAAGTCTGGAAGGAGGGTGCGTGACCAGCACCAAGAGGGAGTTCACCTCGGTTGAGATCTGCGCCGGGGCGGGTGGGCAGGCGTTGGGCCTGCACAATGCGCTGTTCAGGCATCTTGCACTGATCGAGATCGACCCGAACGCGGTAGCCACCCTCAGGAAAAACGTAGAGGGAAACGCGGAGTGGGAGGACTGCAAGGTCAAGCAGGCTGACTTGACGCAGCTCAAGCCGCTGGATCTGAGGTTGGAGCTAGGGCTGGAAGCGGGAGACCTTGACCTGCTCGCCGGCGGTGTTCCATGCCCGCCGTTCTCCATCGCAGGCAAGCAGCTGGGGCGGGACGACGAGAGGGACCTGTTCCCGACCATGCTCGACCTGGTCGAGGAACTTGAGCCCAAAGCCGTCATGATTGAGAACGTCCGGGGGCTGCTTGAGCCTAAGGAGAAGTTCCAGGGGTACCGTGAGGAGCTTCTGGAGCGTCTTGAGTCCATGGGCTATGAGAAATGCTACTGGGAAGTTCTGGAAGCCAAGAACTACGGGGTTCCGCAGCTCCGCCCGCGCGCCATTCTGGTGGCGATGAAGAAGGCATACATTCCATTCTTCGCTATTACGAAGCCGGAAATAAGGCCGCTCGTCACTGTGGGGGAGGCGCTGAAGAAGACCATGAAAAAACGCTACGACGGCGTTGATGACCCACGGGCCGACGACATGTTCCAGAAGTGGCTACGCCAGGCATCGAAGGGTGTTGCGCCCACGCTCGTTGGAGGCTCTAAGAAGCATGGCGGCGCGGACCTCGGTCCCACCCGAGCCAAGAAGGCGTGGGCAGCGCTGGGTGTATGCGGGCTCGGTGTCGCGAATGACTCAACGGAAATGGAGCGGCTGGAGAGCCAGGATCGTGATCTCTTCGCTAAGGCCGGGCCGAAGCTCACAGTGACGCAGGCGGCGATCATCCAGGGCTTCCCGGAGACCTGGAAGTTCTCTGGAAAGAAGACTGCTGCATACCGGCAAGTGGGGAATGCCTTCCCGCCGCCGGTCGCTCAAGCAGTGGGGGAGCAGATCATCGCCGCTCTGAAAGCGGCTCGCGAGGCAGGAGTTGTGGCCCCGGGGTGGGAGGAGCGGGTCCTGGCTGGGGAACGGGAACGGGACAGTGAGCTGTTGTTCAAGTTGGCTGACCTCTCAGCGCCTGTCATTCCGGAGCCGGCTGACCGTAGCAGCGATCGTGAGGGCGCAGCCGTCGGGTGACTCGTGCTCCCAGAATCGGAGCACAGTCCATCCCGCTTCGCGGAGGCGTTCATCTGTGTCCCGGTCGCGGGTCACGTTCCGTGTGACCTTGTCTGACCAGTAGCCAGAATTTGTCTTCGGTGAGACGTAGTGTTCCGGGCAGCCGTGCCAGTAGCAGCCGTCGATAAACACTGCCAGCCTCGCCGGGCGGAAGACAATGTCTGCCGTCCGGCGAAGCTCCGGCAGAGGCTTGGCCCCTACGCGGTAACGCAGCCCTTGTGCATGGAGAAGCCTCCGGATCATGAGCTCCGGCTTGGTGTCCCGGCTCCGGATCGCCTGCATGTTCCGGCGCCGGGCGGCCGATGAGGCCCAAGTCCCCTCCGGGGGAATCCAGTTACTCTCGTCATTCACCATGTTTGGCCGCCCCCACGTGTTCGAGGAGCGAGTGGAGGTCCATGGCATCCATCCCGTAGGGGGCTACTTCCTCTTCCGGATCAGCCAGTTCCTGCACCGAGGGGTCATCCAGGATCTTCCCCATGAACTCCAGTTTATCTCCGAGTCGCCTATGGATTCGTTCATCGATTGTTCCTCTGGCAAGGAGGATAGTGATGCGTGTCGTCGTGTCGGCGGCGAGTCCAAGACGATGAATTCGGTCCAGGCTCTGCAAGAATCGACCGGCTGCAAAGTCTCGATCCAAAAAGATAGCGTCGTGGCATACGTGGTGCAGGCTGATGCCTTCTCCGAGCGTTGCTGGGTTAGACAACAGAACCATGCAGTCAGGGTCTTTTCGAAATCGGTGAAGCTGCTCATCGCGGTCGATGCTTCCGCCGTGCACAATTGCTGGCCGGAATTTCGCCAAGGCGCCGCCTAGCGTGGTCAGGTTGCGGACGAATGTTGACCACACGAGAGTCTTGCGTCCCACCCGGGCATTTTCAGACACAGTCTGAAGGACGGCCTCATATTTAGGTGACAATTCGTAGCGAGGAAGATTCCGCATGAGATCGCGAAGCGAACCGGTGTCTGGTGCGTTGGAGGATGGGATGTGGAAGGGGAGCGGTTCGTAACGTTCCAGCCCCTTCTCCAGCAGCGCTGGACTCGTGCTGGCCATCATGAGGTAGGCAAGTACTTTGCCCATTCTGGCGAGCTCGTCCTGCTCCGGATGTCCAGAATCTGAAGCCTTTTCGCAGAGTGCTGAGTACAGCTTTCGGTGGGCATCTGGGAGGTTCACAGAACGCACCTGGATATCTACAGGAGGAAGGTCAAGTTCGTTCTTTGTCGTCCTTGTGAACAGTGGGCGGAGAACTTTGCTCGCATACGCCAAGTCCCCGCCTGCCACAGCTTTGTCGACAGCACGGCGGCCGTGTCCCGGCCACACGAAAGAGAGCAGGCTCTCCAGGTCCTTGGCGCCATTCGGGGCGGGCGTACCTGTGAGGATGAGCCTATGGCGGGCCAGCGGCCCGAGTGCCATGCAGGTCGCGCCGTAGGTGCCCCTGACGCCGAGCTTCATCCGGTGAGCCTCGTCTAGCACCATCAGGGTGGGCGCTGTACTCAGCCAGTCCGCAAGTTCTGATTGATACCGGTGCAGCCGTTCGTAGTTCACCAGCAGCACTTCGGCTTCGTTGTCCGGCCGTCGCTCGAAGATACGGACCGGCAGTGGCATCGTGAAGCAGTGCTCGCCCTCCTCCTGCCATGCTTCGTAGGCGGATTTCGGGCTGACGACGAGTAGACGCTTAACCATTCCCGCTTCACGGAGCGCTGCATAGACAGCCATCGCCGTACGAGTCTTCCCCGCGCCCGGCACACTGAAATTCGCCCCGTGTGTGAGAGACAACAGTTTGGCAGTATCGCGGATCTGGAACTCCGTCAGCGGCGCTTTCCACATTCCCCCTAGCCGCACTAGCACGTCATCGGGAGGGACATCCCCGGTGACATCCCTCCCTTGGCTACCTGCGGCAAGCCGGGACGCGAGCGCCTGCGAGTCCCGCACCGATCCTTCTGCCAATGCCATCAGGTCAGGGGCAAACATCACTCCAGAAGGATCGTGCCACTGATTGAGCAGGGTGAGATGAGAGAGGAAGTCTTCAAGGTCAACCTCAGCGGATAGCGACCCCCGCTGGCTGCCGCTGCTGAACCTAGCAGCCAGCCGTACCAGTTGCTCGTGGCTCTCTGGCTGCGCCCTCAAGATGACTTTGGTCCGCGACTCGTCGAAACCGAGTCGCAGCGACGGCTCCGCAGGGTCAGCCACGCCTAATCCTCGCTTGCCTTGATGAGCCATGCCATGCCGGCGCCGGGTTCGGGAATTCCGCGGTTCGCCTGCCGGGCGAGCTTCACGAGGCTCCCCTTCAGTCGCAGTAGCGCGCTATCAAACCCGTCCTTGTCCAGACTGCTGCTGGCCAGCGCCTGAGCCAGGTCACTGACGCTCTGGTCAATGGCGGCACTGGCGTCATCGAGACGCTCCGCGGTCGTCTGTTGGAACTTCTTCAAGTTGTCATCACGGCCAGCCTCGTGGAGCGCCCGTCCCATTCCCTTACGCGCTGAGATAACAGTCTGCCGGGCCGCGTCGCGGGCTTCTGTGGAGAGATGGCGGGCCGATTCCGTAGCCTTGGCTTGCAGAATGTGATCTGTGATGGATCTTGCTTGCAGGACAAAGTCGGACGGAGGGGCGACCGATACGCTAAGTCCTGGAATCGCGATGGAAGGAGCAGCTTCGGGGATGATCTTTTTGAATTCCGGAGAAAGCGCTTCTTCTAGATATTCATGGAGGAATTCGCTACCGATCAGACGTGTTTTCGTCTTCGCGAAATCAAGAATGATGGCTGCTATGCGATTTTCTTTGACCTGCTCGGCGAGTTCCTGACTGGTTGCCTGATGTTTGATGTAGTTCCGGTGTAGCTCTTTAAAGTTCTCTTTGTGTCCCTCGAAGTCGGTGAGGCTGAGTTCTGCGCCGTCTGTTGTCTGGCTGCGCTCAATCATTTCCCGGATAACGCCGAGGATCCACCTCTCTTGCTTGAAGGTCTTCAGCTGGATGTGGAAATCTCTAGCAATATCCGCTGCCGCTCGACCCAACAGCTCCTGCTCTTCCATCGCAATCAACCGGTTGATGTAAGAGTAATCCCTGCGTTCATCCGGCCGGAGCTGAAGCGCGAGCTCGACCGCATTGATGTCCTCCCAGGTGAATGAGGGGGGGAGTACACCTACACGGATCGATGATTTCTGTAGCTTCCTCAGCGCTGCGGCGCGAGTATTACCATTTACCAGGATTCCTTCGTGCGTAATCAACCCCGGTTCCTGCTGTTCGACTGCTTTGAGGCTTGCTACTAGAGCCTCAAATTCTGGGTCAGATTCGTCAGGGTTGGTCGGTTTGCTGATCAGCAGACGGTTCAAGTAGTCCTGGCTCTCGTCGAGCCATGGATCGGCCTGCAGGCTTTTGGAGAGAATCGGGTCATGGCCGAGTTGAGCCCTGATTCTGTGTGTCGCGGGATTGTAATAAAGGTCGCGCAGCGGCATGTCGATCACGCCAACGTGAAGCGGGCGGCCGTTCCACTCCACGGTGACCGTCTCCCGTGGCCCTTCTCCCTCGACGGCCCCCTTGAGCCGCTTTGCGATGAACTCGGCGTTCTCAGCCGCCTTCGGCGGGAGGACGAACTTCAGCATCTTCGTACTTCTCCTCTATCTCCAGCGGTGCCTTGAGCTGCCGGCACCGCCGACGCTGCGGCTCAGCGCTCTGCCGGTCTGACCGCAGCCCGCACTGCCTTCCGGGACTCCGAGGGCAGAGTGCGGTACTCGCCCCAGAGACGCTCCATCATGCTGAAGTCCCGCCGGTCCGAAACCACCCACTGAGTGAAGTGATCCCGCTCGATCTGGCTCATCTGTCCCAAACGGCCGAGGATCCCTGCCAGGTCGGCCTGGCCGCCCCGGCCACCGACCCGGCAACGGCGGCACTCGGTAACCATCTCCACTACTACCTTCGCACCGGGCTTGAGGACATCCCGGCGTGCGACGTCGAGTTGAGCAGTTTCCACGCCCCCCTCGTACACCTCGCCGGCCGCAATGCCGCAGACGCGGCACAGATAGTCATCCGCCTCAAAGATCTCACGGCGCTGTGTCGCCGTAATGCCCGCCGCCGGCGTCTTGGCCTTCGACTGGCCCGGCTTCCACACCTCCGCACCCATCTCGACGAAGCGGTGCTCGCTCGATGTCAGCGTCGGGTCCTCGCGGTTGGTGGCGATCTTCCAGCCGCGATCCCGGAGGTCTCGCATCCGGCGGTCGATCTGGGATGTCTCGGGAAAGGCATCCCGGAGCTCGGTCTTCGTGAAAACCTCACCCACACCTACCTCAGCAACCAGCCAGAGGGCGCACCGGACCATCGTCCCCCTACTTGTATCCCGCCACGACGGAATCTCCTGGAAAGTCACACTTCCTGCCTTTCATAGCCGGAGATGGAGTTCGGGCAACGAGCTTGCACAGCAAGTGCAGTCGTCGCGTGCGGCGCCCGCATCCACTATTGAACGTGCGTAGAACTCACGGCAAGTCCCTGCCGATCTTTGCGGCCGAACGCAAACACGTCAGCCGAGGGTGGCTCCGATAAACGCAAACACCGGCCCGTGGATCCAACTGTCCGCAAACAAGTCAAAGGCCGGAAGGGCCCATTCCGGGTTGCGCCGGGGCCTGTCCCTCAGGAAAGACTGACTCTTACTCATCACGTACTCATGCGAGGGGGATCCGTGGCTGCAGTCGGCCGTGTAAGAGAGAGCTACTGGGAAGGATGCGGTCCCGACCGCATAGAGTTCGTCCGCCGCTTCCGTCACTTGCTCAGCATCATTCCCAACGCAAAGCAAGGAGCTCGGGCCCGACATCTGAACGTCCCGCTCAGCAGCCTGTCCTGCTACTGGAGCGGTCGCCGGGTGCCCGGTGTCAAGCGGCTGAGGGCGATGCACCAGGCGCTCTCCGGCTCCATCGCCCCGGAGGAAGTACCCGTGGCCCTCGCTGAGCTTGAGCTGCTCCGCAGCTCCGCTGTGCGGCGGGGGCGCGACGTTGCCGCAGCATCGAACATATCCCGGTGGCGGATCTCTCCCCAGGTTGGTGCCCGTGAGTCGGCCTCCGATGTACCCGCTGGCACTCGTCCGGCACCCCGGCAGGCAGCGGACCGGCGCAACGCCACAAACGCCGTCTGCCAGACGCTCGGTGTCCTGGTGGCTGCGCACGATGCCGGTGACCGTCGGAGTGTGCTCGGAATCTCCTGGTCCGCCAGCAAGACCATGACTGCGGACGAGATCAGTTTGACTGTGAACGAACTGCATGTCACGGGACGGGTGGATCTGGCCGAGGCTGTCCTCATGGGCGGGCGTGAGCGCACTCAGGAGGAGGCCATGCGCATTGCCCTCGCTCTTATCGCTCTTGGACTCACCACGTACGCGGAGCTGGTTATGCGTGTTGCCCTTCCCCCCGAGAGCGGCTGATCCCGCCGACATCCGCGACTGACTGCTCAGCCGCGGCTAGATCAATTGCCCCCTGACTCTGACTGACTGTTGATCCGTCGGTGTCATGACACATGTCCATCTGTCCCTTGAGTACCTACGGAGAACCCTCATGGAGAATGCCGGCGACCGGTGCAGCGGCTGGTCCGAGGTCACGACCCGCGTGGAGCGGAAGATTGACCTGGAGCCCAAGATTCACCAGGGCGGCGATTGGTCCACCATCGAAACGGTCACCGTGACGGTGGTGCGCAGCGGCAGCGCGGATACCATGCCCTCCGGGACGCCGGACTGAGATCCTGCTGGCTGTTTTGCGCCCACTCTCAGTGCTGACCTGATCAGCATGTCCCCAGCCGCCAAGGTGACCACTGGGCATTCCCTCTTTCCAAGAAGAGGTATGCCGGTGGCGAAGGGTGGTCCTGCTCCCCTTGCCGAGCTGGCGTTGCAGGGGAAGGTGCGCCGACCGTCCTTCCCCTGCGCGACGACACGCTCGATCTACATGTCTCGCGGGAAGCCGTTCAACGTGATGGGAGCTTCGGTGCGGGCCGGTCGACTGCTTCGTCCTTGCTCACCGCGACCCAATGGCATCCGTCGAGCTCCGCAGATGGGCGGTCGCCGTGGACGGGCTGTGCACGGGCGACTTTGAAGCTCACAAATTCGCCTTTTTCTGGCACGGGTCCGCCGAGTGCCTCAGCAACCGCTCGATGGTTTGTCGAGTCGCCAGTGATGATGATGCCCTCTTGTCGCAAGGCTGGGCGTGCGCGCGTTCCGTTTTTGTCATCCCGGACTCGAGCCATGTAGTCGTACTGCCGTGCGAGAGTTCTCACCACGTTGCGGTCGATCCGGCGTCGCTGAATCAGCCGGAACAATTCGTTAACTTTCCCCTGCCCTGACTTCGGCGCGAAAATTTTTGACTGGAGGGACGGATCCAGGTGTAGTAGAAGGTTTTCCTTCAGGGGCTTTCGGCGCCAAAGCCATGTAATCAGTGAGTGGTGATCCCTGGTCAGGCGGAACTTCCCGTCGCGATTGCCTTTCTTGGTGATGTTCCCGCTTACCGTCAGCTTCTGGCGATCGGCGCGGAGGAGGCCAGCGCTCCAGAGGCCCCGCTCGTCGTGGTCGTCTGCCCAGACAACGAGGCAGATCTCGTCCAGGGCTTCCGGCGGGATCATCCAGCCAAACTCCTTCTGCGAGAACTTACAGTCGACCTCAATGCCTTCGATCAGGTAGTCCATGTCCTGGCCGCTGGCGAACCCGAACTCTCGGAGGAGGTTGAGCTCCACGAGCGTGCCGGCATGAGTCTTCTCCGTCTTGTGGAGGTCCTTCCAGTCGAAACGGCCGGTGTGCTCACCGTCGAGCAACTGATCTATGGCCTCTCGGAGCACCCGAGCGAAGCGCTGGCCATCGGGGTCACACCTCATCAAATACTGGTGCACCAGCATCAGTTCAGGGTCATCGCAGACGCCAGGTCCCGGACCTGGCATGGCGAACAGGGTCACTCAGTGCTCCTTCACGGAAGGTTAAGAACACGTTGGCACCTGTCATGACTCCCGGGTTACGGGACTAGTTCCCGTCAGTCTGAGTTGTTTGGAACGACGATGCTGCTGGCGTGCCGGGAGTCCTTCGCCCGGAACCGGAGCAGGCGGCGAGATGAGTCGGTCGCGCAGGTCGGCGGTATCAGAGTGAAGGCCATGATGACCTTTGACGGATCGGCGATGCCATTGGGTGCGGCGGCGCGGTATCAGCGTCGCTTTGACCCTCCACAACCGGGCACAGCAGGACTACTCCGGTGGATGCGCTGGTGGCACCTTCAGGGGACCCTGCGCAGTCGATTGTGAGCTGCGCTGCGGTTCGGTGTTCCATGCTCGCGATACGACCGAAGGCAGTCTTTCCTGCCTGGCGGCTACGGCGGACGTGCGAGAAGTGGGACGAGCCGAGGATGCTTGCTTCGATCCGGCTGGAGCGCGAGAGCTGTGGAGCGATGAGCAGCCAGCCGTCTACCTTGGCCAGCTTGCCGTCGAGTTGTGAGAGATAGGTCAGGTAGGGCCGGAAGAGGTTAGGACGTTCCCACTCAATTCCGCTCAGGATGCTCATCAGGTCGGTCGACGAGATCCTGGCAGTAGCCCGGGTCGGCGAACGTGAAGTCGGCCTGGGCGCGCGCGGTCAGCCAGCGGCGGCCGGTCGACGGGCTTTGCTTGGTACGGCTGATGACGGTAAGTGAGTCGGCCACGCTCGGCTTCCGAAACCCGCACGAAGTGCCTCAAGTAGAGTCACGACATCGCCCTCGCAGCGCGGGGATCGAGTGTCCACTCCGCTGGAGGGGCTTCACCGGGTGGAAACACCGCACTTGAAGGAATCGCCACACATGAGCGACAGCCGCACCATCACCAACCCTGCCGGGCTGCACGACCCCACCCCGTTCGGTTACAGCCATGCTGCTTCCGCACCCGGCGAGCTGGTGTTCATCGGTGGGCAGTACGCCTCCGACGACACCGGTCAGGTCGTGCCCGGTGACTTCGCCGCACAGGTCGAGCGGTCCTTCGGCAACCTGCGCATCGCGCTCGCCGGTGTCGGTCTCGGCTTCGAACATGTCGTACGGCTCGGCACGTACATCGTCGACCATGACCTGGAGAAGCTGGAGATCCTCGGCAAGGCGCTGCACGGCGCCTGGGCCGACCGGCTGCCCGCCCAGACGCTCAGCGGGGTCGCTTCGCTCGCGCTGCCCGGGATGCTCTTCGAGATCGACGCGGTCGCGGTCCGCCCGGCCGAGGGACCCGAAAGCTAGGAGCGTGGGTCGGTAACGGGCAACCGACTAGGACCTGTCCTGGCGATCTCGCGGCTGGGCCTTGACCTCAAGCCTGCTTGAGGTCCCAGAGTGATCTGCATGGACACCGAAACCGCAGATATTAAAGCCATCGAACAGGTCGTCACCACTGTCGAGCACGCTCAGCGCGCCAAAGACGTCGAGGGGTTCCTCGCGCTCTTCCACCCCGAAGCTCTCTGGACCACCGGCCACGGCAAGGTCCTGATCGGTTTCGACGCGATCGCCGAGTTCACCCGCGCCGTGCTGCCCGCAGCCAGCTGGGATGGTGAGATCACCTACGAGGCAGTGCACACTCAATTCCTGCGGCCCGACGTGGCGGCCGTCAAGGTTCGGCAGGTCTATCACTCGCCAGAGGGCGAAACGGAAGGCACTCCGCTCTACGTCATGACGAAGCAGGATGACGGGAGGTGGCTGCTGCACGCATGCCAGAACACCGAAGTGCGGTTCGAATAGAACCCGAATGATCACGTGACTGGGCCGCTCGCGCGGCGGGTTCACCAGCAAGCTGCACCTGAGCGCGGACGGCCGCTGCCGCCCGCTGTCCCTGGTCGTCACGTCGGGGCAGCGGGCGGACTGCACTCAGTTCGAGCCGGTGCTGGAGAAGATCCGCGTCCCGCGCATCGGGCCGGGCAGACCGCGCACAAGGCCCGACAGCCTCGCCGCGGACAAGGCCTACAGCAACGGCCCCTGCGGCCAGTACCTGCGCTGATCCTCGGCACCGCAACCACAGCGGCCCTGGTCATCTGGCTCCGCACTTGATCGCCCGGACAGGTCCTAGCCGGGCTCGGTCCGCAGCTTGCGGGCCATGCGTTCCTTGAGCTGCCCGCACGCGTGTCTCACACTTCGCGGGTCTTCAGTGGAGCGAAGCCCGAGCAGTTCCTACGGAGTTGATGGCTTCGGACCCCTTACGGCTTTGCCGATTTCGGATGGCCAAGCGGGCCTGTATTGCGCAACGAAGTCGGCGAAGTCCTCGCACAGGTACTTCGGATCAGACGGCTTCAGCCGTATCTGCTGGTGACCCGTGTGCACGCACCAGATCTCGAAGTCGGTCACAGTCCCCTCGACAGGCCAGTCCTCGTTTCGTCCACGAGGCAGAAGCACGACGTCGACGAACCCTTCGACACTGAGGCCGATGTCCACGAAGACACCGATCACCCCGGGCTTGGGCACCCGGACGACTGTGCCCGTGACGACCTGACCGAAGCGCAGCTCACCTTGAACTCGCTCCCACTCCGCCTCCGTCACCATTCACGCATCCTCGCACGAGCACCGGCCCGGACAGGAGGGGCGGTCCTGGCACCCGAGCCATCGCCCGGCGCGTCTCTGGCGAACCGCGTTCCTCGGGCCTCGGCGCCCCTCAGACCTCGGCCGCCGTGCTCCGTACGTAACCGAGCCCGGGGCGGTCGTTCAGCAGGATTTCTTCTCCGGTGGGGACGAACCCCGTGCGGGCCAGGACCGTGCGTGAGGCCGTGTTGTCGAGCGCGGCTGCTGCGCGCAGTGTGGTCAGGCCGTACTCGGTGGCGGCCAGGGTGCAGAGTTGGCGGACGGTGGCCGTGGCCAGGCCCCGGCGGGTGGCCTTTTCGGCTATACGGAAGCCCAGGTCGGCGGAGCCGTCCGCGACGTCGACCAGGTTGAACCGGCCCAGGATCTCGCCCTCGGTGTCCACCAGGAGGTGGAAGTGGCAGAGTCCGGCGGCCTGTTCGGCGAGCAGGGCGGCGTGCCGGGCGTCGAAGCGGGCGAAGTAGTCGTCGCCGCGATCCGGCACCGATGCGGCGAAGAAGGCGCGGTTCTCCTGTTCGAACGCGAGCAGGGCCGGGGCGTGATCGGCGCGGAGGCGCTGGAGTTCGGGCATGGGGGAAGGGTACGGGGGCTGGGGCCAGAGGTCTTGCCGTGGCGGGAAGGGACGTGGACCTGCGATCGGGGGCCCTGCCGTGGCGGGGCCCCCGATCGACCGGGGCCGTCACTCCGCCCCGTGGCACTCCCGGTAGTTCCGTCCCGATCCGCACCAGCAGGGTGCGCTGCGGGCCGGGGGCCAGGGGACCGCTCGGCCGCGGGCGGCGAGGGTGGTGGCGTACTGGGGGAGGAGGTCCGGGTCGGCCGGGGACGTTGCTTCCGAGGCGGCGAAGGCCTCGTACGACGGGACCGTGCCCGTCACGATGCCGAGGTTCGGGGTGCCGGCCTGGTGGAGGTCCCGGAGCGCGGCTTCCAGGCGGGCCAGGTGGTCGGCGTGGGAGGGGTACTCGCCGCGCAGGACCGGGTACGCGTTGAGGAGTTCGTCGAGTTCGGTGGCCGGCCAGTGCAGCACCGCCACCGGGAACGGGCGGGACAACGCGGTGCGGTACGTGCCCAGTTCGGCGCGGAGGCGGGTGATCTCGGCCCGGAGCTCGCCCGGGTCCGAGGAGCCCAGCGCCCACAGGCGCTTCGGGTCGTGCAGCTCGTCCAGCGGGACGGAGGCCGTGTGGACGGTGTCGGCCAGCTCGTCCCAGACGTCGTGCTCGACGCCCATCAGCCTTCGCACACGGTGGCGGCCGATCAGCAGCGACTGCGTGGCGTACGGGACCTCCTCGCCCGGCGTGAGGAGAAGCGTCAGCGCGGTCGTGAAGCAGTCGTGGGCAGCCTCCAGCTCGTCGTGCGATTCGAGGGTCTCGGCCGCGATCTCCCAGGGCGCCGGGTCGAGTGGGCCCGCGGCACGGATGCCGTCGATGATCGCGCGGGCCTCGGCCTCGTGGCCGTACTCCCACAGGTTGGCCGCGTTCAGGGCCTTGACCAGGTGTGGGTGGTCGAGGTCGGGGGAGCCGAGCAGTTCGTCGTAGAGGGTGGTGGCGCGGGCGCGGTCACCGGCGAGCTCCAGATGGGCCGCGGCCTGGAGGAGCAGCGGCTCGCGGTCCTCGGGGTACTGCGCCGCGGTGCGCAGCAGGCGCTCGGCTTCGGTGGTGTGGTCAGCAGGCGTGTCGGGGCGCATGAACCACACCGTACTGCTGTACGGCACCTGGACGGAGGGATGTTCCGGCCCTGGAGAGTTACGGCACATGGCCCTATCGTGCGGGCCGTGCGGGAGCGGATACCGGTCGTGGTGCAGCGGAACTCGCGAGGGCGTCGGGTCGCCGCGCGCGGATTGTGGACGGGCGCCGAGGTGGTGGTGACCCTGGGTGTCGTCCTGTTGTTGCTCGTTGTTCATCAGCTGTGGTGGACCAACCGGCAGGCCCGCGCCGACGCCCAGCACAAGGTGCAGGCCCTTCAGAGGGAGTGGGGGGAGCCGCACGGGCAGCCGCAGGAGCAGCCGCGACAGCCACAGGGGCCGGCGGACGGCACGGGGAGCAGCGGCGGGTCCGGACGTGGGGCTTCCGGCGGGCGTTCGTCCGGGGGCCGCACCGCACCCCCCGCGCCCCGCTGGGACCAGGCGTACGCCGTCATCCGTATCCCGCGGCTCGGGCTCACCGCCCCCGTCGCCCAGGGCATCAGCAAACGAGGCGTCCTCGACAAGGGGTACGTCGGGCACTACCCGCGCACCGCACAGCCCGGCCGGGCCGGGAACTTCGCGCTCGCCGGGCACCGCAACACGCACGGCGAACCCTTCCGGCACATCAACCGGCTGCGGCGCGGGGACCGGATCGATGTGGAGACCCGGGACGCCGTCTACACGTACACCGTCGACCGGACGCTCGGGCAGACCAGCGCCCGTGACAGCGGTGTCATCGCGGCCGTTCCGCGCAGCAATGTGAAGCCGTACGCCGGGTACAGCACCGCCGGTTCCTATGTGACGCTCACTACATGCACGCCCGAATTCACCTCCCGGTACCGGCTTGTCGTATGGGGGAAACTGACGGGGGTCCGGGCGCGGTAGCGGTGTCGCACTAAGGTTCCCTGACGTGCTCAGACGACGTCCGCAGTTGTTGTGGTTGCTGGTCCCCCATGTCCTGTACCTGGGGGCGCTGCCGTTCGTGAACCGGGTCCATCCCGTGGTTCTCGGGCTGCCGTTCCTCTTCGTGTGGCTGCTCGGGGCGACCCTGCTCACACCCGTCGCCGTATGGCTGACCCGACGGGGGGACCGCCGGTGAACGCCGCAGTCGCGACCTCCGTCTTCGGGGTCTTCATGGTCGTCACCGTCGCCCTCGGGCTGCTCGCGATGCGCGGGCGGCGGAGAGGGAGCGGCGAGGGTGGCGGGCTCGCGGAGTGGTCCGTGGGCGGGCGCAGCCTCGGGACCGTGTTCATCTGGGTGCTGATGGCCGGCGAGGGCTACACCAGCTTCAGCTACCTGGGCGCCGCGGGATGGGGCTACAACTACGGGGCGCCCGTGCTCTACGTGGTGGCGTACATGTCCTGCGGTTACGCCCTCGGCTACGTCGTCGGGCCGATGCTCTGGGCGTACGCACGCAAGCACGGACTCGTCGGGATCACCGACATGGTGGCGCACCGCTTCGGACGGCCCTGGCTCGGTGCGCTGGTCGCCGTCCTCGCGACCGTCTTCCTGCTGCCGTACATCCAGCTCCAGATCACCGGCATGGGCGTGGTCGTATCGACCATCTCCTACGGCGCCATCAGCCTGAACTGGGCCTACTTCATAGCCTTCGCCGTCACCACCGGCTTCGTCGTGGTGAGCGGGCTGCGCGGCAGCGCGTGGGTGTCCGTCCTCAAGGACATCCTCGTGATCGCCACGCTCGGCTTCCTCGCCCTCTACGTACCGATCCACTACTTCGACGGATACGGGCCCTTCCTCGACCGGCTCGTCACCGAGAAGAGCCAGTGGCTGACCTTCCCCGGGCACGGGGACAGCGGGCTCGGGCAGGCGTGGTTCATCACCACCTCGTTCCTCAACTCCCTCACCGTGGTGATCTTCCCGACGACCGTCGCCGGCTATCTCGGCGCATCGAGCGCCGACGTACTGCGCCGCAACGCGATGTGGCTGCCCGCCTACAACGTGCTGCTCTTCGTGCCGATGCTGCTCGGCATGGCCGCTCTCTTCGTCGTGCCGGGGCTCGTCGGCGCCGAGTCCAACCTGGCGCTCTTCAAGCTTGTCGTGGACTCGCTGCCGGCCTGGGCGGTCGGCGTCATCGGTGTGGCGGCGGCTCTGTCGTCGATCGTGCCGATGGCCGTCTTCATGCTGGTCATCGGAACGATGTGGGGGCGCAGTGTGCTGTCGCTCGTGCCGCGGTGGGAGCGGCGGCAGAAGGGCGCCGCCCAGACCGTCGTGGTGGCCGCGGGTGTGATCGCGCTCGTGCTCACGTACACCGCGCCGAACACCCTCGTACGGCTCTCCCTCATCTCGTACGAGGGGATGGCGCAGCTGCTCCCCATGGTGCTGCTGGGGCTGATGTGGCGGCGGCTGACCCTGCTCGGGGCGATGAGCGGGCTGGTCGTCGGCGTGGGCATGGTGTGCGGGTTCGTGTTCACGGAGAACGATCCGGTGTGGGGGGTGAACGCGGGCATCGTGGCGCTCGGTGCCAACCTCGTCGTCGCGCTCGCCGTGACGTACGCGGGCCCGCGCGAGCACGACGACCGGCCGGACAGCGAGGTGCTCGCGCGGGACGAGATCGGGTCTCCGGAAAAGGACGCGGAGCTCAGCGGCGCTCCCGCAGGAGCGGAGCTCAGCGGCGTTCCCGCAGGAACAGGACACTGACCGTCGTCGGCAGGGCCGGACCCACCGACAGCAGCAGCGCGCCGTCCGCGCCCGAGCCCCTCGCGGCGATCGCGATCGTCAGCGGCGGCCGTAGTCGTCGGCGAGGCTGCCCACGATCAGGAACGGCTCGCGCCGCACCGACTGCCGCAGCCGTTGGAGACCGATCGCGCCTGAGCGCGGACGGGTATATCGGACCCATCGTGTATAACGGCTGGAGTACCGAACGCACACCTGCGCGAAAAGTGTGGCTGCGTGAGCCCGGCCGTCAGGCCGCGAAGGGGAAGAAGGGAGGGGCCGATGAGCGGTGACGTGAACCGTCTGCGTGGTGGCCTCGCCCAGCTGCTCCGCCCTGTCGGACTGCTGCTCTTCCTCGTCACCGAAGTCCTCCTCGCCGAGGGCGGCAGCCTCTCCGCCGCCGTCGCGCTCGCCGCCACCGCGGCCGCCGGCTCCGCGCTCGCCGTCGCCTCGGTCATCAGCGCCCGCTGCGCCGTCCCCGTGCCCCGCACCCGGGTCCGTACGGCCATACGCGACCGGGAGAAACGCACCGCGTTCCTGCCGCAGCGAGACCCGGACGCCAAGGGACGCAGACGCCCCCGAGCCCCCGGCCGTGCCCTCCCGACGGCCGCGTAGGGGCTCACACCAGTAGTAGGCACCCCTCGCGGTTCGTCATGCCGAGTTCGCTCTTCTTCCCGGCAAGACGAGACCCCCGGAGGGCTCACCCATGTCCGTCATCATGTCCGCGTTCGCCGCCCTGGTCGGCGTGCTGGCCGATGTGCTGCACCCGCTCTTCCAGGGCGCGTCCACCGCCGCCGCGATCGTGCTGTTCACGGCGCTCGTGCGGCTCGCGATACACCCCCTGTCGCGGGCCGCGGCGCGCGGGCAGAAGGCCCGCACCAGGCTCCAGCCGCAGATCGCCGAACTGCGCAAGAAACACCGCAAGAACCCCGAGCGCATGCAGAAGGCGCTCATGGAACTGCACAAGGAGGAGAAGGTCTCGCCGCTCTCCGGCTGCCTGCCCAGCCTGTTGCAGATGCCCGCCTTCTTCCTCCTCTACCACCTCTTCTCCAGCCCGGAGATCGGCGGCGACCCCAACGAGCTGCTCGGCCACCAGCTCTTCGGAGCCCCGCTCGGCGAGCACTGGCAGGACGCGCTCGCGCACGGCGGGCCGTCCGGGGCGCAGGGCATGGTCTACCTCGGCCTGTTCGCGATCGTCGCCGTCGTCGCCACCTTCAACTTCCGGCGGACGAAGCGGCAGATGGCCGCCAACCCCGTCACCCCGACCACCGGCCCCGACGGACAGCCGGTCCCGGGCATGGGCATGATGACGAAGCTGATGCCCCTGATGTCCTTCGCCACCCTCTTCACCGTGTCCGTCGTACCGCTCGCCGCCGCGCTGTACGTCGTCACGAGCACCACCTGGACCGCGGTCGAGCGGGCCGTCCTCTACCGCGACATGCCGGCCGCGGGCGCCGCCGTGGCCACCGCGGCGTAATCGGGACGGCGAGTGCGCCGGTCCAGTGTGTGAACAGGGTCTTGCGGAGTGATCGGATGTCTTGGACGATCGGACAAGCCTGCGGTGGCCGCCACCCATCCGACGGGCCCGATCTCGACCAAGGAGAGAAAGACCGTTGAAGCTGCTTCGTGTGGGTACGGCAGGCGCGGAACGACCGGCACTGCTGGACGAGGGCGGAACCCTGCGTGACCTGTCGGGAATCGTCACCGACATCGACAGCGCGCTGCTCGCCGACGAGTCCGCGCTCGCCCGGGTACGGGCCGCCGCGGCCGCGCCCGGCGAGCTGCCCGAGCTCGACGCCGAGGGGCTTCGGGTCGGGCCGCCGCTCGCCCGGATCGGCAAGATCGTGTGCATCGGGCTGAACTACCACGACCACGCCACCGAGACCGGTGCGGAGATTCCCGCCGAGCCGATCCTGTTCTTCAAGGCGGCGGACACCGTCGTCGGGCCCGACGACACGGTGCTGGTGCCGCGCGGCAGCGTCAAGACCGACTGGGAGGTCGAGCTCGCGGTCGTCATCGGGCGCACCGCTCGCTACCTGGAGTCCGCCGAGGAGGGGCTCGCACATGTCGCCGGATACGCGACGGCGCACGACGTCTCCGAGCGCGAGTTCCAGATCGAGCGCGGCGGCACCTGGGACAAGGGCAAGAACTGCGAGACGTTCAACCCGCTGGGGCCGTGGCTGGTGACGGCGGACGAGATCGCCGACCCGCAGGCGCTGCCGCTGAAGCTCTGGGTCAACGGTGAGCTGAAGCAGGACGGCACGACGGCCGACCAGATTTTCCCGGTGGGCGAGGTGGTCCGGTATCTCAGCCACTTCATGACGCTGTACCCGGGCGATGTGATCAACACCGGGACGCCCGCGGGGGTCGCTCTGGGGCAGCCCGAGCCCAAGCCGTACCTGAGGGCGGGGGATGTCGTGGAGCTGGAGATTGCGGGGCTGGGGCGGCAGCGGCAGGAGCTGAAGGACGCGTAGCGGTGGTGTTGGGGGCGGGGCGGTTCGCCGGGGGCGTCCGGGTGGCCGCTCTGTCCTCAAGCGCCGGACGGGCTTGATTTGACCGGTTGTAAAGGTCGGAGGGGTGGGGTGCTGCTTCAAGCAGCACCCCACCCCTCCTTCCCGTCATGCGCCGATCGTCGTCGCGAACTGTTCCAGCGCCTCGACCACCAGGGCGTGGTCCTCCGCCTGGGGCAGGCCCGAGACCGTCACCGAGCCGATGACGCCCGCGCCCTCGACCGCGATCGGGAACGAACCGCCGTGCGCGGCGTACGTGTCCGGGTCCAGGCGCGAGGACTCGTCGAACGTCGTCCCCTTCGCCCGGAACCGCGATCCGACCAGGTACGAGCTCTCGCCGTACCGTTCCACGACCTTGCGCTTGCGGTCGATCCAGGCGTCGTTGTCCGCGCTCGATCCCGGCAGCGCGGCATGGAACAGCTGCTGTGCGCCGCGGCGGATGTCGATCGCGATCGGGGCGTGCCTTTCCCGGGCCATCGAGACGAGCAGGCCGCCGAGCGCGTACGCGTCGTCGTAGCTGAAATGCGGCAGCGTCAGTCGGCGTTCCTGAGCGATGAGCTCGGAGATGGTCGGAGCGGTGGGGTTCATACGGTCTGCTCCTCGGTATCGGTATCGGCGGAGGCGGACGGGGTTGCGGCGGGCAGGGGCACGGTGACGCCCTCGCGGGCCGAGCGGCGCGCGGCCTCCAGTACGTCCAGGGCAGCGGCGGCCTGGAGGGCGGTCACTGGATTGTCACCCTTTCCGCGCAGTGCGTCGGTGACCGCCGCGTAGTACGCGGGGTAGTCGCCCGGCAGCGTACGGACCGGGGCGCCACCGCCCGTCAGCGGGGACTCGCCCGAGCCGATCCGGCCCCACAGGTGTTCGGGCTCCTCGCCCCACGGCCGGCCGTCCGTCGGACGCGCGCCCGCGCGCAGGTCGGCCTCCTGCGGGTCGAGGCCGTACTTCACATAGCCGGCGGTCGAGCCGAGCACCCGGAAACGCGGGCCGAGCTGGGCCGTGGTGGCGCTGACGTACAGATGCGAGCGGACCCCGTTCGCATGGGTGATCGCGAGAAACGTGTCGTCGTCGGCGGCGGCGCCGGGGCGGCGTACATCGGACTCCGCGTACACCTGTACCGCCGGTCCGAACAGGACGAGCGCCTGGTCGACGACATGGCTGCCCAGGTCGTACAGCAGCCCGCCGATCTCCTGAGGATCGCCCGACTCGCGCCAGCCGCCCTTCGGCTGCGGGCGCCACCGCTCGAAACGGGACTCGAAGCGCTGTACGTCCCCCAGCTCACCGTCCGCGACCAGGCGGGCGAGAGTGAGGAAGTCGTTGTCCCAGCGGCGGTTCTGGAAGACCGAGAGCAGCAGCCCGCGCTCCTCGGCGAGGGCCGCGAGCTCCCGTGCCTCGGCGGCCGTACCGGCGATCGGCTTGTCCACGACGACCGGCAGACCGGCCTCGATCGCGGCGGTCGCGATCGGGACATGGGTCCTGTTCGGCGACGCGATCACGATCAGATCGAGTTCGTCCGCGCGCCCCCACAGCTCCTCGGGCGACGCGGCGAACCGTACGCCGGGGAACTCGGCGCGCGCCTGCGCCTGCCGCTCCTCGTTCGAGGTGACGACCGTGTCGAGGACCAGGCCCTCGGTCGCGGCGATCAGCGGGGCGTGGAAGACGGAACCCGCCAGGCCGTAGCCGACGAGTCCGACGCGCAGGGGGGTCTCGGACAGCCCGGGCGTCTCGTGAGTCGCGTTGCCAGTCATGCCCGCCACTTAAGCAACGCTGTTGCCAAAGTGCAAGCGACCGGGACAATGGGGCTGTGAACAGGAGTAATAGCGGCGCGAACCTGCCAACGCTGCGCAGCCACAATGCGGCGTTGGTGCTGGATCTGCTGCGGGTGGCGGGTGAGCGCGGCATCAGCAGGCTCGAACTCGCCGAGCGTACGGGGCTCACGCCGCAGGCCGTCAGCAAGATCACCGCCCGGCTGCGCGCCGAGGGCCTGGCGACCGATGCGGGCCACCGGGCCTCCACAGGGGGCAAGCCGCGCACCGTGCTGCGGCTGGTGCCGGACGCCGGGTACGCGGTCGGCCTGCACCTGGACCGCGACGAGCTGACGGTGGTGCTCGTCGACCTGGCCGGCGCGGTTGCCGCCGACCGTACCGCCCCGCTGGACTTCGGTGCCCCGGCGGACGAGGTGGTCGCGATGGCGGCGTACGCGGTCGCGGCGGTACGGGACGGGTGCGCGCAGCCCGTGGACCTGCCGGTGCTCGGGATCGGCGTGGCGGTGCCGGGGCCGCTCGACCACCGGGGCGGGGTGTTGCACCGCGTCACCGGGTTCCCGCAGTGGGACGGGTATCCGTTGCGGGACGCGCTCGCCGCGAGGACCGGGCTGCCCGTCGTCGTCGACAAGGACACCAACGCCGCGGCCCTGGGCCTCGCCCTGCGCGCGGCGGGCGCGGGCGACTTCGCGTATCTGCACCTCGGGACCGGGCTCGGCGCCGGGCTGGTCCTGGGCGGGGGGCTGCATCGCGGGGCCCGTACCGGGGCCGGTGAGTTCGGGCACCAGACCGTCCAGCTGGACGGGCCGGTGTGCAGCTGCGGGGGGCGCGGCTGCATCGAGGCGCTCTGTCTCGCCGCAGTCGCCCGCGGTGATGTCGCGGAGGCTGCACGGGTGCTGGGTACCGGCGCCGCCAACCTCGTCGGGCTGCTCGACATCGACCGGGTGATGCTGGGCGGCCGTACCGTCGCCGCCGACCCCGATGCGTACGTACGAGGCGTCCGCGCCGTGATCGACGAGCGCGCCCGGCTGGGCGGCATCGACGCGCCGGTGCCGGTCACCGCCGCCGGGGGAGGGGACCGGCCGGTCGCGGAGGGGGCCGCGCAGCTGGTCCTGGCCCCGCTGTTCGGGCGGGTCGCAGGTGCGGACGTCGGAGGTGCGGACGGGGGCGCGGTCCTGGTCCCGTGACCGCCCGGCGGCCGAGCGAAGAGGCGCGGAAGCGGGGCGCAACTGAGCCGATCGAGCGGTTCCGGGCCCCCGGCCGGGCGGCCCTCCGGCAAGTCGGTGCGGGTCGCCTTGCGCGTGCGTGGCAGCGTCGCGGCCCAGAACCGGTGAACTCCGGCGCACGGGGCGAGCCGACCGTCTCGCGAGCAGCGAAGGGTGCCCCCCACATGCCCCCCACACCGCCCCCGTCCGGCAGGCCTTCCGCTTCCACCCCTGCATCCACCCCCGCGGCCGGTCCGGTACCCATCCCCCTGTCCTCCGCCGCCTCCACCCCCGCATCCCCCGCCCCCGCGCGTCCTCCCTCGCCCCCGCAACCGCTCCCCGGGCGGACGCGGCACGGGCTCGCGCTCGGGCTGGCGGCGGCGAGTGTGGTTCCCGTCGTCCTCAGTGGCACATCCGCCGCACCCGCCTCCGCCGCACCTTCGGCCACCCCGGTCTCGAAGCCGGACTCCGCCACCGCCGACCAGCAGCCCACCTGCGGTGATCCCGCGGCGAGCGACTTCCCGATCAGCACCCGTATCCACGGCGGCCCGGACACCTACGCATCCGGCGGCGGCTACGGAACCTGGTTCCTGGACCTCACCAACACCACCACCGAGCCGTGCCGGGCCATCCATCCGGTGCTGGTCCTCACCGACGAGGACCGGAAGCTGACCTCCGACCAGATCCAGCTGGAGTTCTCCGAGCCGAGCCGTCCCGATGTGGAGCACCGCGTCACCTGGGAGACCACCGACCAGGACGAACACATCGGCGTCTTCGGCGGCGACGGCGACGGCGCCGACGCCTTCGACGGCTTCACCATCCCCGCGGGCCGTACCGTCACGGTCCAGGTCCGGATGGCGTTCACCTCGGACACCAGCCCTGGCCGGATCACCGCCAATGCCGCGATCGTCCAGCGGCAGCACGCAGCGAGCGGCGGGACCGGGAAGGACGACGGGGCCTGGGTCGGCGAGTCCGGCGAATACCCCTTCGCCGTCGTCGAGGACAGCGGCGAGACCGGTGAGATCGACGAGACCGGCGAGACCGGGGAGGTCGGCGGGACTGGGGAGGTCGGCGGGACCGGGGAGGTCGGCGGGACTGGGAAGGTCGCCGGGACCGGAAAGGTCGGCGACACTCCCCGCGACACCCTGCCCGACGAAGCCAGGCCCGGTGACACCGCCGTCACCGGTGACGCTCCGCGGCCGCTCGCACCCGGCCGGACCCCTGCCGACAGCGGCCTCCCCGAGCTGGCCGCAACCGGCCCGGCCACCGTTCCGTACCCCGGCATCACCGTTGCCGGGTTCCTGATCGGCGGCGGGGCCATGGTGGTCCGGTCCCGCCGTCTACGCCGCCGCCCCCGTCCCTGAACCGCCCCTTCCGCACCCGTCGCCAGGCCCGTCCGCGCCTGGGCGTTCACGGGTGTGCTGACTGCCGGCGCCGCACAACGCGGTGCCGCCGGCGTCCCCGCACACGGCGTACGGCAGGAGTCCCACATGGCAGAGCGCAAGCCGATCCGTGCGGGGCGGAGTGCCGGACCACCACTCAGACGAGGTCGACGAGGTCCGCGATCGAGTCCACGACCTTCGTCGGCCGGTACGGGTAGCGCTCGATGTCGGCCTTGGTCGTCAGCCCGGTGAGCACCAGGAAGGTTTCCATCCCGGCCTCCAGCCCGGCCAGCACATCGGTGTCCATCCGGTCGCCGATCATGGCGCTGGTCTCGGAGTGCGCACCGATCGTGTTCAGCGCACTGCGCATCATCAGCGGGTTGGGCTTGCCGACGAAGTACGGCTCCTTGCCGGTCGCCTTCGTGATCAACGCAGCGACGGAACCAGTGGCGGGCAACGCCCCCTCGGGTGAGGGCCCAGTGTTGTCGGGGTTGGTGGCGATGAAGCGGGCACCGTTGTTTATCAACCGGATGGCCTTCGTCAGGGCCTCGAACGAGTAAGTCCGTGTCTCACCCAAGATCACGAAATCGGGCTCGGCATCGGTCAGCACGTACCCGGCTTCATGCAAGGCGGTGGTCAGCCCCGCCTCGCCGATGACGTACGCCGTGCCGCCAGGGTGCTGGTTGTCCAAGAACTTGGCGGTGGCCAGTGCCGAGGTCCAGATGTTCTCGACCGGTACATCGAGACCGATCCGGCTGAGCCGCACGTGCAGGTCTCGGGCCGTGTAGATCGAGTTGTTCGTCAGGACGAGGAACGGCTTGCCCGAATCGCGGAGCTTCTTGATAAAGGCATCCGCGCCAGGGATCGGCACGCCTTCGTGCATCAGCACCCCGTCCATGTCGGTGAGCCACGATTCGATGGGCGCGTGGTCTGTCATGGGTGCGGCTCCTGCCATACGAGGACTCACTGGATGACCATGCTATTCACTCATCGCGTTCAGAGCCTGAACGTCTCGTAGCTCGGACCGGGCACAGGGGGAAACGCGTACGTGGCGAGACCCGTAGGTCACCTATTCGGCCCCAGAACTACCGTTCCCGCCCCGCGAAGCCGCCGACAGGACTCACCCCTGCTCACTACAACGCACTTCAGCTCAGCAATCCGACAGCAGCTCACAACCCCTTCCGGCCGTCCACGGTCGTCGATTCCATTGCCGATCCGGTCGACCTCGTCGACGTGAGCCGAGCCCGGCGGGGCACCCGCCCGAGGGGGCGGGGGGAGCGTTCCGGAGGGCCTTGCCTGCCCGCCCCTCCCGTGCTCCTGCGGATGCGAAAAGCCGGAGCAGGCGTGAACCTTCCCTAAGGAGGTTCACGATGCGTTCGATATCCCTCACGTTCTGTGTCGTCGCGGCCGTCGCGGCGACCCTGGTGCCGGCTTCCGCCGCACTGGCCGAATCCGGATCCGACCAGACGGGCTCGGACTCCCGCACCACACTCTCGGTGACCCCGCCCTCCGCCGCCCCGGGCGGCGACGTGGCCCTCAGGCTGGACGCCTGCGGGGGCAAGGAGGCCAAGGGCGATTCCGATGCCTTCGTCTCCCAGGCGCGCTTCTCGCCCGCCGCGGACGGGGGCCTCTTCGCGCAGGCCCGGATCAGCTCGGACGCCTCCCCGGGCGACCACGACATCCAGATCGTCTGTACGGACGACAAAGGCACCAGGACGACCGGCAGGGTCACCGTCATCGACCGCGACCGGGCCACGCCCCTCGCGCCGGTCAGTGCGGGAGGCGGCGGCACCGCCGTCCTCACCGACAAGGAAGCCCATCAGGACGGCCCCGGCGTCGTGCATGTGGTGATCGGTCTGGCCCTGGCCGCCGTCGCGGCCGCCGCCGTCGCGTTCCGCAGCGTGCGTCGTCGCCGTCCGGCCGAGGACTGACATGTCCGCCCCCGACCGCCCCGAGGGTCGCGGTCGGCTGCTTACCGGAGTGGCCTGGGCCGTCCTGCTGATGGGCCTGTGGCTGTGGGGCCGCGACATCGCCGACGGCTCCGGCGCCAGTTCAGCCCCGACCACCGGTGACATCGCCGCGGTCGGGCGCCCGCTCGGCGTCCCGCTGCCCCCGCCGCACGACCCGATCGAGGGCGCCGCGCCGGAGCGGATCGAGGTCCCGTCGATCGGCGTCAAGGCGCCCGTGGTCGCCCGCGGCCTGGACAAGAACGGGGCGATCGAACCACCGCCGTTCGACACGCCCCAGACCGTCGGCTGGTACGGCAACGGCATCGAGCCCGGCGCGAAGGGCCCCGCCCTCTTCGTCGGCCACGTCGACACCGAGACCGAGCCGGCTGTCTTCTACGGGCTCAGCGCGGCCCGCCCCGGTGCCAAGGTCGAGGTGACCCGCGCGGACGGCAGGGTCGCCGAATTCACCATCGACGACGTCCAGGTCATCACCCGGGAACGCTTCAACGCCGACAAGGCGTACGGCCCCCGCAGGAACGGCCGCGCGGAACTCCGCCTGATCACCTGCGGCGGCACCTACGACCGGGCGTCGCGCTCGTACGACGCGAATGTGGTCGTCTCGGCCTACCTGACCGGCGAGAAGTCCGGGGGGAGCGGCAGTGACTGACGACGCCGGTATTCGGCCCGGCCGGCAGCCCTCTTCCGCCGGGGCGCCGGCCGGGCCGTTCCTCGACCGCGGCGGGCGGGTGCGGGAGTAGCCGGCGCCGACACGGGAGGCCAGGGGGTGGGCCGTGCCCGACACTCTAGGGCGGCGAACCACCTTGGCCCAGAGCTTGTCTGACGTATCGTCGGCAATCGGTCACTTTCGGCTTCCGGGTGAACGGAGCTCGTAGTCGTAACGCGGCATGCATTCCTCGGGTGTCGCCGTTGTTCCCCGGTCCTCGGCTGCGCCGGTATCCGGGGCTGAGTGGTCCGGGAAGGGTCGTTGTTCTGCTGCCGGGCGCCTGTCGGCGTCGACGTCATCCCCCTGCACGCATGGTCGGTGCGTGACTGGTGTCGGTCGTCTCGGCCACGGCGATTCCCCGTCGGTCGCCGCGGCCGACATCAATGGCGGGCGACCCCTTCCGCTCGGACACGGAACGACGCCCTTCCGGCTGTCTGATGCCTTCCCGACATCTGTCCCCGAGCGTGCCCCACCCCACGTAGCGGACAACCGGAACTTCCCCCCTCTGCATCCCCCAACTGGGCGGCGCACCAGCCTGGTTGGAGCTGACGGCCCCTAGGCAGGTTGTCCGACCCCGGTCCTGATCGCAAGGGTGAAAAGGGTGGGTTACCAGTCATATGTGCGATTTACGGAATTCTTGCGGAGGGGGCGCGCAGAGGTGTACGTGAGGGCTCTTCGAGCCTCTGAGTAACGGGATGGCAACCGCATGAAAGCTGCGCGCCGCCTGTGAGTCCCATGGGAGTGGCGATGCGGGGGCCCGGTTCATGAACGGACAAGGCCCCCTCACGCGTGGTGAGGGGGCCTTGACTCTGCGTGCGCCGCCAGGGACTCGAACCCCGGACCCGCTGATTAAGAGTCAGCTGCTCTAACCAACTGAGCTAGCGGCGCCTGCTGACCTGGAGAACTCTACCTGAAGGCGAGGTGTGCTCCTGACCATTTCCCGTCCATCGCGGCCTGTCGGATGGTCGTTTTTTCTCTTCTGTCCGTCAAAATGCGATATGTCGGGAGAGTTGAGACACTGGCGCCCGTGCAGATGCGCCCAAAGATCTTGACGAGTGCGGAGGGGAATCGCATGACTGTGCCGGCTTTCGAGGAGTACGCACCCGCCAGCGACTGCACCTGCGCGGGATGCGCCGCACAACGGCGCACCGCCGCCGGCGCCTTGCCCATGCGGTACGGAGGCCATCCGGCCGCACACGGCGCGCGCCGCGCGCTGGTGCTGGTCACCGCGGCCGGAGTGGTGCTGAGCACCGGCGTGGCCGAGGCGGCGAGCGCGCCGGGCGACCGGGCGGCGGAGGCGACCGGAGCCGCCCGTACGGACGAGGCGACGGTGTCGGCGGACCCGGAGATTCCGGCGGACGAGGGCGACCCGCTCACCCCGGCCGACCCGGATCCGGACAGTCCGCAGGGCGGGCCGGGGCCGCTGCGGGGCACGGGGTCCTCGGGCCCGCCCTCGTCCACCGGGACCACGCTGCGCAAGACCAGCCGGGCCGCGATCACCAACCGCGCGAAGAAGTGGGTGTCCGCGCGGGTTCCGTACAGCATGAGCAAGTACTGGTCCGACGGTTACCGGCAGGACTGCTCCGGCTATGTGTCGATGGCCTGGAACCTGCCCGGCAACGAGTGGACCGGCAGCCTCGCCAAGTACGGGAAGAAGATCGCGCGGGAGAAGCTGCAGCCCGGCGACATCCTGCTCTTCCACAATCCGGCCAACCCCTCGAAGGGTTCGCACGTCACGATCTTCGGCGGCTGGACCGACTACACGCACACCCACTACGCGGCGTACGAGCAGACGAAGCCGCACACCCGCAAGCAGACGACGCCCATGGCGTACTGGACCAACTCCAGCAAGTACGTCGCGTACCGCTACAAGGCGCTCAGCAGCGGTAGCGGCGTGTCGACGAAGGCGTTCCCGGGCGCCGGGAAGTTCGGCCCCGGCATCAGCAACACGTACGTCACCCAGCTCGGGAAGATGCTCGTGGACCGGGGTGGCAAGCGCTTCTACAAAGTCGGCCCCGGGCCGGGCTGGGGCGATGCCGACCGGCGTGCGACCCAGGCGTTCCAGAAGGCCCAGGGCTGGAAGGGCAAGGAAGCGGACGGCATCCCCGGCCCCCACACCTGGCACCACCTGGCCAACGGGACCGGTCGCGACATCCCCGCCACCAGAAGCGGGAGCGGCCAGGGTGATTCGAAATCGGCTTCGAATTTCCCCGGGCGGGGCCATTTCCGGCCCGGTCGGTCGAACAGCCATGTCGACGAGCTCGGCAAGCAGTTGGTGAAGAAGGGGTACGGCAAGTACTACCTGTCGGGACCGGGGCCCCGGTGGACAGAGGCGGACCGGCGCAATGTCGAGGCCTTCCAGCGGGCCCAGGGCTGGCGGGGCGGAGCGGCTGACGGCTACCCCGGCCCGGAGACCTGGCGACGACTCTTCGCGTGACAAAACGGACATGACGGAGGCGGGAATGGGATCCACGGCGTCGGACAGCTCCGGAACCCCGGAGGACGCGAGGGAACGGGAAGGGAAGCGGGAGCAGGTGTGGGGTCCGGACCGGGTGAAGGCGCGCGACGGGGCGGGGGGTCCGGGCGAGGAGACGGCTCTGGCCCCGGGGAGCGGTGCGGGCCCGGGGGCCGCTCCGGACGGGGAGCCGGATGCCGGTCCCGACTCGGTGGTCGACCTTGTGCTGGACCTGGTCCCGGGTGAGGACGTGGACTCCGCCACCCTCGGTGCGACCTCGGCCTCGGTATCGGTCCCGGCCGTGGGCACCGCACCCGTCCCGGACGCCGCGCCCGTCCCGGCTTTGGCCGGCCACCGCACCGGGCCCGGTTCCGACACTGTCTTCGACTCCCTCCCCGTCGCCGGGGATGACGGGGCCGAGCAGTCCGGCGACGCCCCGTGGCGGACCGGGCGGCATCACGCGCTCATCGCCAATGAGCGGACCGCCACCATCCCCGTACACCTGCTCTTCCGTGAGAACCCCGAGCACACCGACGCGGCCGCGCTCCCCGCCGGTGTGATGCGGCGCGGGGCCGGCGGTGACCAGCCGGTGGCGGGGGTGCGTCGGCCGCCCGTGCCGAGGGGGCCGCAGGTGCAGCCCTCGACGCGGCCGGCGCCGGTCGGTGATCCACAGCTTGCCGAGCGGTCGGGGCCCGTGCTGCCCGGCTGGGTGGCACTGCTCGCCGGGCTGGCCGGGATCGTTGCCGGTGGTGCCGTCCTCTGGTGGGTCGGCGCGCTGCCCACCGCCGCACTCGCCCGGTTCGGGATCGGCTCGCGTCCGTACGACGGGATCGGTTTCGGCGCCCGGGCGGCGCTCACCGTGCCTGTGGCGGCGGTGCTCTTCGCGCTCGGCGGTCTGAGCCGCGGACGGGTCGGGTACGCCTGGGTGCTGACGCTCTTCGGCGAGTACCGGGGGAGTGTGCGGCGGACCGGGCTGATGTGGATCAGCCCGCTGCTGCTGCGTCGCCGGGTCGACGTACGCCTGCGGCACTGGCGCAGCGAACCGCTCCCCGCCGTGGATGCCAACGGTACGGCGCTGCGCGTCGTCGTCCTCGTCGTCTGGCGGATCAGGGACACCGTACGGGCGACGCTCGGGGTCGCGGACCACGAGGCGTATCTGCGTGAGCAGGTCGAGGCGGCGATGGCCCGGGTCCTCTCGCAGCTGCCCGCCGACGCCTTCCACGAGGACGCGCACACCCTGCGCAACGCGGAGGCCGTCGGTGATGCGCTGACCCGGATGCTGAAGGCGGACTGCGAGCCCGTCGGCATCGAGGTGTACTCCGCGCAGCCGACCGGAATCGAGTACGCACCGGAGATCGCCGCGGCCATGCAGCGCTGCCGGATCGCCGCCATCGACGCCAAGCACCGCGACAGTGTGCTGACTTCGGTGGTTGACGCGGTGGACGACACTGTCAACCGGCTGACCGCGAGAGGGCTCGTGGAGCTGGACGACTACGAACGGAAGGCGCTGGTCAAGGACTTGACGGTGGCCTTCTACACCGGACGCAGTGGCGGGGAGGGTGCCTGAGGGCTTCGGGGGCGCTCCGACGGCGAAGCGGTCTGTTGACTGCACCAGCGAGGAGTACGGCTCGACTCGGTGGTGACGCCCGGTCGAAAATCGCCCCATGTTTGTACAGAGGGCGTCCCGTGCGCATCGGGATGTGATGGATGGCCGAGTTCGGCTGCCGCGGATCGGGGCGGTACTTGCCGGCGACAGTCCGTCGTTGCCGGGGGTCGTGGCGGATGGCGCGGGTCGGGAGATCGTGTTGTAGGAGTCGACACGGCCGGGTTGATACGCGGCAGGGTGCCCTTCTCTGTGAGGCGACGGCCGAGTGCGTCGACGCTGGGGCGGATGCGGCGGGGGGGTGGTGCCGAAGGACCGGTAGGCGGTGTGCCAGGCCTCGACGCGGGGGTCGGTCTCGATGGTTATCCAGGGTTGTCAAGCTGAAGTTGCTGGTCAGCGCCAGATTGATGTTCCAGGCAAATGAATGTAGTTCGGCGGAAAACGCTTCAATCCTGTGACGAGGCGGCGCCCGGTGAGCCAGACCGAGGCATTCAAGGCCGTCGACCAACACAGCCGTTGTCGCCGAGATTGATCACGATCGGCTGGCGCGGTGATCGGCTGCCGCGTGGGGGTTGTTCACGCTCAAGCACAGGAATTTCAACGTACTGAGGACGCCAGAGCTTCATCGGCATCCGCACCGGACGTTGCTGCCACTTTCCCGACCCAGACCCCTCCGGCCTGGACGGGGCGACGAGATGAGGTGCGCCCGGCATTTCTCCGGGCTAGCTCGGCGGTGTGGCGCGCTGGGCCCACTTCGGTGTCCAGGTCCTGCTGTCGGGGCGGCCGGGGTATGTAGAGGTGAGGTGGTTGCGCAGTGCGGTGAGGGCGGGGTGCGGGTTGTCGGTGCGCCAGATCAGTGAGTGCGGGTAGACCGGGGTCGGGTCGTGCAGGGGGATGCGCCGCAGGTCGTGGCCAGCGGGCCAGACCAGCGGAGTCCGCTCGCTGACGAAGGTCGCCAATGTCGAGGAGCCCGCGATCGTGTCGAGGAGGGGCTCGATACCGAAGTTGGGGCCGACCGAGTCGATGGTGAGACCGAACGTGGCGGCGAGTTCGTCATAGTAGGCAGCCCACTCGGTGCCAGGCATGTTGCCGGGCATCCAGATCCGGCGCCCGGCGAGCTGGGCGGGAGCGATCGCGCGGGCGGCGGCGAACTCGTGATCCGGTCCGGTGAACAGGTGCAGCGGTTCGTCGAAGACCGCAGTCGCCTCGATACCGTCAGGGAGCTGCCGGCCCGGCATGCTCACGGCGCGGAAGGTTGCGTCGATCGTTCCGGACCGGACGGCGGCGATGGCCGTGTCGGAATCGAACAGGGTCACGACATCAAGATCGGTCTCGGGATACGCGCGGTGGAAGTCGCGCAGCAGACCCGCCAGTGAGAGCCTGCGACCGATCACGTCGACGCGCAACGCCCGGCGCCCTGGCCGCACGGAAGCGGCTGCCCGTTCCTCGGCTTGGAGGAGAGCCCGGGCGTAAGGCAGGAACGCCTGCCCGTCGATGGTGAGCCGGGCTCCGCGGGGCGTACGGCTGAACAGCTGCACACCGAGGTCCTTCTCCAGCACGGCGATGCGCTTGGACACAGCCTGTGGGGTGATCGACAAGTTGGTGGCGGCTTCTTGGAACTGTCCCGCGTTCACGGCGGTGACGAAGGTGCGCACGGCAGTGAGATCCACGCTGACCATCTTAGGTAGACAACCAATCGTTGAGTCTGATCGGCGAAATGGTTGTTTGATTCCAGTGCGCCACGCTCGCTTTGATGTCTCTGGTCAACATGCGGTTTGGCAAGCAGCACGGCAGGAGGTGTGCTGCCAGGCAGTCGGGTGGCTGCCGGGTTTTGCACTTCAAGGGCTCGGACTGATCGCGTTCACGGGCGGTGCGACGCATTGGCCGCCCCGTCGGCGTGACGCACCGCGACGGGTCGAGCCGTCCGCCCATATGCCGATGCCGGTGCGGTCGGCCACCGACAAGGCCACCATCGCGTCTCGGGCCGGGATGGGGCTTCCTACTCACCCCGGAGGCGACCCACACGTGCCGGATTCCTTCGTCCATCTGCACAATCACACCGAATACTCGATGCTGGACGGCGCGCAGAAGCTGAAGCCGATGTTCGCCGAGGTGGCCCGGCAGGAGATGCCCGCGATCGCCATGAGCGATCACGGCAACATGTTCGGCGCCTACGAGTTCGCGCAGGTCGCGAAGGGCTTCGAGGGCGTCAGGCCGATCATCGGCATCGAGGCGTACGTGGCGCCTTCCTCACGTTTCGTCCGGAAGCAGGAGTTCTGGGGGCCGGGAGGCCGTCGCGCCACGAGCGCGGACGGTGAGGGGTCGAAGGACGTCTCCGGTGGCGGCCGCTTCACCCACACGACCATGTGGGCACGGAACAGCCAGGGCCTGCGGAACCTGTTCTGGCTCAGCACGCAGGCCAGCTACGAGGGCCAGTTCCCTGCCGGAAAGCCGCGCATGGACCGCGAGCTGATCGCTGAACGGCCGGACGGCATCATCGCCACCACCGGCTGCCCCTCTGGCGAGATCCAGACCCGACTGCGGCTGAACCAGTACGACGAGGCGAAGGCCGCTGCCGCGGCCTACCAGGAGATCTTCGGCCGCGAGAACTACTTCCTGGAGCTGATGGACCACGGCCTGGACATCGAGCGTGAGGTCCGTGAGGGCCTGCTGCGCCTGGCCAAGGAACTGAACATCCCCCTCCTGGCCACCAACGACGCGCACTACGTCACCCAGGACCAGGCAGACGCCCACGACAGCCTGCTGTGCATCGGTGTCGGCAAGAACAAGGACGACCCCGGCCGCTTCCGGTTCAACGGCTCCGGCTACTACCTCAAAACAGCCGCCGAGATGCGCAGCCTCTTCTCGGAACTGCCGGAAGCCTGCGACAACACCCTGCTGATCGCCGAGCGCATCGAGTCCTACGACGAGGTCTTCGACTACGTCGACGAGATGCCGCAGTTCCCGGACGTGCCCGAAGGCGAAACGCAGGAGTCGTGGCTGCGCAAGGAAGTCCTCAAGGGTCTGGCGATGCGCTACGGGGCACCGGTCCCCCCACACATCCTGGATCGCTTCGAGACTGAGATGACGGTCATCGGTCCCATGGGCTTCAGCTCCTACTTCCTCGTCGTGGCGGACATCTGCCGCCACGCCCGGGAGAACAAGATTCCGCTCGGCCCGGGACGGGGTTCGGCCACCGGCTCCATCGTCGCCTACGCCACCCGCATCACCGAGCTGTGCCCCCTGGAACACGGCCTGCTGTTCGAGCGCTTTCTGAACCCCGAGCGCATCAACCCGCCGGATGTGGACCTCGACTTCGACGACCGTCAGCGCGACCGGATGGTCCGCTACGTCACCGAGAAGTACGGCGATGAGTACACCGCCATGGTGAACACGTTCGGCAAGATCAAGGCCAAGAACGCGATCAAGGACTCCTCGCGCATCCTCGGCTATCCCTACTCTCACGGCGAGCGGATCACCAAGGCGCTCCCGCCGGACCAGAACGGCAAGTCAGCCCCACTGGCTGCCGTCTTCGACTCCTCCTACGAGCGGTATGGCGAGGCCGGCGAGATCCGGCAGATGTATGACAACGAGCAGGATGTGAAGCGGGTCATCGACACCGCCCGCGGGGTGGAGGGCCTCACCCGCGGCACCGGCGTGCACGCCGCGGCGGTGATCCTTTCCAAGACGAAGCTCACCCACCGCATCCCCCTGCACATGCGCGCCTCGGACGGCGTGAAGATCACCGGCTTCGACTACCCGTCCTGCGAAGCCATGGGCCTGATCAAGATGGACTTCCTGGGGCTGCGGAACCTGGGTGTCATCGACCAGGCCATCGAGAACATCCGCGAGAACCGGGGCATCAGCCTGGCCACCGTAGATCCCCTGGACGGCGACCCGTCCACCGTCGTGATCCCTCTGGACGACGTCACGACATACCGGCTGCTGGCCGAGGGCAACACATTCGGTGTCTTCCAGCTGGACGGCGGCGGCATGCGCGTCCTGCTGAAGCAGATGGAACCCACCCGGTTCGAGGACATCGCCGCAGTCAACGCCCTCTACAGGCCCGGCCCCATGGCGGCCAACGCGCACACCAACTACGCACACCGCAAGACCGGCCGCCAGGAGATCACCCCGATCCACCCCGAGCTGCGCGACGCATTGGACCCGATCCTCGGCAACACCTTCCATCTGCTCGTCTACCAGGAGCAGATCATGGCCATCGCCCGGGAACTGGCCGGGTACACCCTCGGCGGCGCCGACCTGCTGCGCCGCGCGATGGGCAAGAAGAAACCGGAGGTGCTGGCCGCGGAGTGGGACAAGTTCCACGACGGCATGCGCGGCAACGGATCCAGCGAGGAAGCCATCAAGGCCCTGTGGGACGTCATGCTCCCGTTCTCCGGCTACGCATTCAACAAGTCCCACACCGCCGGCTACGGCCTCGTCTCGTACTGGACCGCCTACCTCAAGGCCAACTACCCGGCCGAGTACATGGCCGCCCTGCTCACCTCCGTCGGCGACGACAAGGACAAGGCCGCGATCTACCTCGCCGACGCCCGCAAGAACGGCGTCCGGGTCCTCCAGCCCGACGTGAACGAGTCCGTCGCCGAGTTCACCGCCGTCGGTGACGACGTACGGTTCGGGCTGCGGTCCGTACGCAACGTCGGCGACAACGTCATCGAGGCCATCGTCGACGCCCGCCGCCGGAAAGGGAAATTCGCCTCCTTCTCCGACTTCCTCGACAAGGCCGACCTGCCCGCACTGAACAAACGAGCTGTGGAGTCCCTGATCAAGGCCGGCACCTTCGACTCCCTGGAGCATTCCCGCAAGGGCCTCACCGCGGTCCACGAGGACGCCATCGACGCGATCATCCCCGTGAAGAAAGCGGCAAGCTTCGGACAAGACGATCTCTTCGCCGACCTGGGCGGCGAAGGAAGCGGCGAACCGGCCTTCGGCCTCGACTTCCCCATCGACGACTCAGAGTGGCCCCGTAGACAGCTCCTGGCGACCGAACGCGAAATGCTCGGCCTCTACGTCTCAGCCCACCCGCTGGACGGCGCCGAGCACATCCTCTCCGGCGCACGGGACTGCTCCATCGCCGAACTGCTCGCCTCCGGCCGCACCACCGGGGACGTGCAGCTCTCCGGACTGATCACCGGCATCCAGCTCAAGATGACCAAACAGGGCAACGCCTGGGCCATCGTGAACCTCGCGGACCGTGATGCCGGCATCGAGGTCCTCTTCTTCCCCGCCGCCTACCAGCTCGTGCAGCACGCACTGGCCGAAGACAACGTCATTGCCGTCAAGGGCAAGATCGAAGACCGGGACGGAACCGTGAACGTCTTCGGCAGAGAACTCGCGGTACTGGACGTGTCCTCCGCCGAGCACGGCGGGAAACCCCCCGTGCGGCTTGACCTCCCCGCCCACCGGATCACCGAACGGTCCGTCAGAGAACTGAAGCGCATCCTTGCGGACCACCCGGGCGACAGCCCAGTCCACCTCAGCGTCCGCAGCGCACGCAAGACGACCGTCTACGCCCTGCAAGCCAAGGTGGACGCCACCACCGTCGCATCCGATGTGAAGGGCACGTTCGGAGCTGACGCATGGGCAGGCTTGGCATGATGCCGGGGACCGGCGAGACTGCCGCTGTCGAACTGCGGCCCTCCGGGACGACGCCTCCTTGCCCACACTGCGATACGCCGGTGCTGCTGGTGGCTCGCTACCCACACACCTGGCACAACCAGGCGGAAGAACGGATCGATGGCCGCACAGAAACCTGCCGCCTGACCGCGCAAGAGGCAGACCTGGCAACTTGCCCGCTTCAGCCCGCCGAGCCGCCCGCGCCCTGGCCACTCGCGGCCTGGCCACTCGCGGCCGGGTCGCGCAGCAGGCGCAGACCGCCGTCGATCGGAACGATGACGCGGAAGATGCCTCCGCCCGCAGTTTGGGCAAGCGCAGCTGACCCAGCAGGGCACCATCCCCACCCAGAAGACCGGGAAGCACATCATCCTGAGCGTCTGGACCATCGCGGACACGGCGAACGCGTTCTACGCCTGCTCCGATGTTCAGTTCTGACGTGTAGTCAGTTACCGTGCGGCGCCATGGGGAGCGCAGGCACCGTCGCGGAGCTCGTACAGCGCCAATGGGGCGACCACCGGCCCGGACTGAGATCTGAGGACGCCGTCCTCAGCCATCACCAGGTCGCCTCGGGCGCTGCCGCACGGGCCGCGCTCCTGGCGGATCTGCTGCCGGCGGGCAGCGAACCGCACCTCGGGGCGCTGATGGACAACACCCCTGAATTTGCACTCTGGTTGAGCGCGGCGGCCCTGGCCGGGGTCGCCGTCGCCGGCATCAACCCCACCCGGCGCGGCGCCGAACTGGCCCGCGACATCCTGCACACCGACTGCCGGGTCCTGGTGACCGAACGCGCGCATCTCTCGCTGCTCGACGGCCTGGATCTTCCGGGTGTACGGGTGCTGGTCACCGACATCGATGCGTACACCGAACTGCTCGCCCCCTACGCCGGAGCGAAACCGGGCGACACGGTCCTGGCCGAAGTCGGGCCCGGAACCCGGATGCTGCTCTACTTCACCTCGGGCTCGACCGGTGCCCCCAAGGCCGCGATCTGCTCCCAGGGGCGGCTGGCGGCGGCCGGGCGGTCCCTCGCCGATCACTTCGGCGTCCGGCGCGAGGACGTCCACTACATCTGCATGCCGATGTTCCACGGCAACGCGGTGATCGCCGACTGGGCGCCCGCGCTGGCCGGCGGGGCCGCGGTCGCGCTGCGCCGCCGCTTCTCGGCCTCCGGATTCCTCGACGACGTACGGGCGCACGGGGCTACGTACTTCACCTATGTCGGCCGCGCCGTGCAGTATCTGCTGGCCACCCCCGAGCGCCCCGACGACCGCGAGCACCCGCTGCGGCTCGGCTTCGGCACCGAAGCCGGCGCGGTGGACGCGGCCCGCTTCCGGGAGCGGTTCGGGGTGCGGCTGATCGAGGGCTACGGCTCCTCCGAGGGTGGCGCGGCGATCCAGCGGACCCCGGACACCCCGGAGCGCGCGATCGGGAAGGCGGCGTCGCGCGACGATCTCGCGGTCGTCGACCCGGAGACCGGCGAGGAGCGGGCCGCCGCGGTCTTCGACGAGCTCGGAAGGCTGGCCAACGGGGCGGATGCGATAGGGGAGTTGGTCAATCGGGGCCGTACACCCTTCGAGGGGTACTGGCGCAACGCGGCGGCGGATGCGGACCGGGTGCACGGCGGCTGGTACTGGACCGGGGACCTCTTCTTCCGCGACGCCGACGGCTTCCTCTACTTCGCGGGCCGTACGGACGACCGGCTGCGGGTGGACAGCGAGAACCTGGCCGCCGCGGTGATCGAGAACATCCTGGCCCGCTGGGAGGACGCGGCGGCCGTGGCGGTGTACGCGGTGCCGGATCCGGTCGCCGGTGACCAGGTGATGGCGGCGCTCGCGATGCGGGAGGGCGCCGCCTTCGACCCGTCCGCCTTCGCCGCGTTCCTCGGGGCGCAGACGGACCTGGGTACGAAGATGGCCCCCCGCTTCATACGCATCGTCCCGGCGATGCCGGTGACGGCGACGAACAAGGTGCACCGGGTGGGGCTGCGCCGCGAGGGGTTCCGGTGCGGGGGATCTGTGTGGTGGAACGGTGCCCGGGGCGGGTACGAAGCGTTCGGCGATGAACAACTGGACGCCCTGCTGGGCGAGTTCAAAGCGCACGGGCGAGACGGCCTGCTGCCCTCGAGGTGGGTGGACCCGCACTAATTCGTCAGGGCCGGCTCCTCCCGGTCCGCCACCGCGGACCTGGGCCGCAGCAGCGTCACGGCCAGCACCGCGCCCGCCAGCAACAGCGCGGCCCCCGCCACCGAGGCGTACTGCATGCTGTGCACGAAGGCCTCCCGCCCGATCGAGATCAGCGAACCGTCCCCCGTGGCCACCGCACCCGCCAGCGTCTTACGGGCGTCCTCCGGCGCGGAGCCCGGCATGTCGGCCGTGTAGACGGCCGTGGCCACCGCACCGAGCAGGGCCATCCCCATCGCACCGCCGAACTCCTGCCCGGTCTCCAGCAGCGAGGCCGCCGAACTCGCCTTCTCCGGCGGGGCAGTGGACAGCGCCAGGTCCGAGACGAGCGCCATCACGGTGACGATGCCGCAACTCATCACGGCGCAGCCGCCGAGCAGCAGCCACAGCGAGTCCGTGCCCGTCAGGGCGAGGACCGCGAAACCGGCGGCGGCGATGACGAAACCGGCGCAGATGACGCGCGTACGGTCGGTCCGCTGGGCGATCGCCGTGGCCGTCGGGGCGGCGGCACCCACCGCAAGTGACGGGGCCAGGCTCCACAGCGCGGCCTCCATCGTGTCCATGCCGAGCACCGACTGCAGATACTGCGTGGTGAAGAACGAGGACCCCATCATGGCGAACGTGGCCAGCGCGTTCAGCCCGATCCCGGCCGCGAAGCCGCTGTTGCGGAAGAGCTCCCGGCCGATCATCGCGTCGCCGTGGCTGCGCTGGCGGCGGACGAAGAACCAGCCGACGACGAGCCCGGCGGCGATGATCAGCGTGTTTCGCACATCGAGCCCGTGCGCGGCGCTCTCCTTGACCCCGTAGACAACGGGCAGCACGGCCCCCATCGACAGCGGCACGCTCAAGAAGTCGAACCGGCCGGGGCTCGGGTCCTTGAACTCCGGCACCAGCACCGGCACCAGGACCAACAGCAGCACCATCGCCGGCACATTGATCAGAAAGACCGAGCCCCACCAGAAGTGCTCCAGCATGACCCCGCTGAGTACCGAACCGAGCGCGATCCCGCCGGCCATGGCACCCGACCAGATGCCGATGGCCCGGCCGCGCTGCCGCTCGTCGCGGAACATGTTCCGCACGAGACCCATCGTCGACGGCATCAGCGTCGCACCGCCGATCCCGAGCAGCGCGCGGGCCGCGATCAGCATCTCGGGGCTGGTGGAGTACGCGGCCGCGACGGACGCGGCACTGAACGCGAACGCCCCGAGGAGCAGCAGCTTGCGGCGGCCGATCCGGTCGCCGAGCGAGCCCATCGTGATGAGCAGACCGGCCAGGGCGAAGGCGTACACATCGAAGATCCAGAGCTGCTGGGTGGCGCTGGGGGCGAGGTCCCGGTCGATGGAAGGGATTGCGAAGAAGAGGACGGAGGCGTCCATCGAGACGAGGAGGAGGGGCAGCAGGAGGACCACGAAGGCGGTCCATTCCCGGCGGCCGGCGAGATGGCCGCGCTCGGCGGTGGTGCTCGGAGCGTTCGTCATGCCAGAAAATGTACGAGTGTGTAAAACGATTGTCTAGTACGGATGTGTAAAACGTTCGTACATCTCGATGGGCAGCGAAAAACGCACTGGGCGGTTCACGTGTGTACGTGAACCGCCCAGTGCGTTGTCTGTGCGCCGCCAGGGACTCGAACCCCGGACCCGCTGATTAAGAGTCAGCTGCTCTAACCAACTGAGCTAGCGGCGCCTGCTGACTCAAAAATAATACCTGCTCCCGAGGGTGCTGATGACACTCGGACTAATTTGGACTCATTAGGTCAAATCGACCTTGCCCGGCAAAATCGAGCCCGCCCAGCAAAAATCAAGCCCGTCCGGCGATTGAGGACAAAGCCGTCCCGGGGGCACCCCGGTCGGCCTCATCGAACCCCCACCCCTAGAGCGCCAGCGACAGAAGCACGGGCGCCGCCCGCCGATTCAGCGTGGCTGCCGCCGCGCGCAGGCGATGCGCATCCTCGACCGGCAGGGACAGTGCCAGGCAACCCGCCGACGCCCCGGCCGTCAGCGGTACCGCCGCGCACACCGTGCCGACCGCGTACTCCTGGAGGTCGAGCATCGGGACGGTCACCGGCTGGCTGTCCAGCTTGGAGAAGAGCACCTTCTCGTTGGTGATCGTCCGCGATGTGAGCCGGGCCGTCTTGTGGCGCGAGAGGTGGTCGCGGCGGCCGTTCTGGTCGAGCTGGGCCAGCAGGCACTTGCCGACGGCCGAGGCGTGCGCGGAGGAACGGAAGTCCACCCACTCGTTGACCGCGGGGGTATGGGGGCCGTCGGCGTACTGCGTGACGCGGATCTCGCCGTCGACGTACCGGCTGATGTAGACCGCCGCACCGACCGAATCGCGCAGTTGCGTGAGCATCTGCTGGAGTCTGGCCTCCAGGGCCTGTCTGCGGGCCGGGCCGGAGCCGAGGAGTAGCAGTGAGGAGCCGATGACATACGCGCCGTCGGTGACCTGCTCGACGTACCCCTCGCGGCGCAGCGTCAGTAGCAAAGAGGTGAGATGCCCTATGGGCAGCCCCGTCTCCCGGGAGATCTCGGTATCCGGCACGCCGTTGCCGTGCTTGGAGACCGTTTCGAGAACGCGAAGGGCGTACTGCACCGAATGGAACGGTGCGGTCGGTTCGGGCTTCAACGTCACGGTTTCCCCCACCAGGTTGTGACCGCAAGCTCTACTTTCACAATACCTGCCAAGAGCCCTGTACGGGGCGGCTGTTGGCGACTTTATGGGGCGCCCCGGCGCCGCAAGCTGGGGCGCGCCCGTCTGGCATATGCCAGCGTCATTGGCATATGGCGAGTGGCGAGGTCACAGCACCGCGGTGAGGAACTCGCGCGTACGTTCGTGCGTGGGATCGGTGAAGATTTTTTCCGCTGGCCCCGACTCGACCACGCGTCCGGCATCGAACATCAGTACCGTTTCCGAGACGTCCCGGGCGAAGTTCATCTCGTGGGTCACGCAGAGCATGGTGATGTCGGTGTTCCTGGCGATGTCGCTCAGCAGCTCCAGCACGCCCGCCACCAGCTCCGGGTCGAGCGCGGACGTCACCTCGTCCAGCAGCAGGATCTCCGGCTGCATCGCCAGCGCGCGGGCGATCGCCACCCGTTGCTGCTGGCCGCCGGAGAGCTGGGAGGGGTGTGCGTCGGTCTTCCCCGAGAGTCCCACCAGGTCGAGCAGCTCACGGGCGCGGGTCTCCGCCTCGTCGCGGTCCATGCCCAGCACACTGACCGGGGCCTCGGTGATGTTCTGCAGCACCTTCATATGGGGGAAGAGGTTGAACTGCTGGAAGACCATGCCGATCTTCTTCCGGGCCTCGCGCAGATGCTTCTCCGTCGCCGGCCTCAGTGAGCCGTCGGGCGCCTTGGCGTGGGACAGCGGGTCGCCGTCGACCCAGATCACTCCGTCGCTGACCTTCTCCAGCGTCATCAGCAGCCGCAGGATGGTGGTCTTGCCCGAGCCGCTCGGCCCGATCAGGGTGACGTTTTCGCCGCGCCGCACCGAGAAGTCCAGCCCGTCGAGGACGACATGGTTGCCGTACCGCTTCACGACGCTGTCGAAGCGGACCAGCGGATGGCCGGTCTGCGCCGTGGCGGGGACCGGGGCGATGCCCGCGATGCCCGCGGCCGCCGTCTTCTGCAGGGGGAGGGGTTCAGTGGCCAAGGCGCTTCTCCAGCTTTCTCATCAGCAGCGAGGTGGGGTAGCTCGCGACCAGGAAGACCAGTCCGGCGAGCGTGAACGCCTCGGTGTAGGCGAAGTGATCGGCGCCGTACTTACGGGCCTCGAAGACCATTTCCTGCACCGTGATCACGGCGAGGAACGGGGTCTCCTTGAACATCGAGATGGCGTAGTTGCCGAGGGCGGGCAGCACATTGCGCACCGCCTGCGGCAGGATCACGGCCTGCCAGGTCCGCCGCGGGGTGAGCGAGAGCGCCCGGCAGGCCTCCCACTGGCCCTTCGGCACACCGTCGATCCCGGCGCGGTACACCTCGGAGGTGTACGCGGCGTAGTGGACGCCCAGCACCACGATGCCGATCGTCAGCGGCTCCACGGAGGTGAACAGGGCGGCCGCGCCGACCAGTTGGACGAGCAGCGGGGTGGAGCGGATGAACTCCATCACGACCCGCACCGGCACCGTCACGAACCTGCTCGTGGCCCGTCCGGCGACCGCGATGGCGAGCCCGAGGACCGCGGCGACGAGCGTGCCGAGCACGGTCGCGAGCAACGTGACCTCGAAACCTTCGAGTACCAGGGGGAGGACGTCCCGGGCGGCGTTCCGGTCGAAGTCGTTCACCGGGCACCTCCGGTCGCAGAGGCGACGGCCTCCGCGGCGCTGCGGCTGCGCAGCAGCGAGCCCGCACCGGTCTGCAGACCCAGTCGCCGTTTGGCGCTCCGCTCCAGCAGATTCATCAGCAGGGTCAGCGCGTAGGCCAGGACGAAGTAGGCGACCAGCAGGGTCATGTACGCGGTGAGCGTCTCACCGGTACGGTCGCGCAGCTGCTGGATCACGGTCATCAGGTCGGCCGCGGAGATCAGCCACAGCAGCGGGGTGCACTTCAGCAGCTGGATCAGCAGATTGGTGAAGGACGGGATCATCTGCACCCAGGCCTGCGGAAGGATCACCTTCCGCATCCGGTGCAGCGGCGTCATGTTCAGCGCGACGGCCGCCTCGTACTGGGCACGCGGTACGGAGTTGACTGCCCCGCGCACCACCTCGGAGCCGTACGCCCCGTAGTTGAGACCGAAGGCGACGACACCGCAGAGCAGCGGCGTCAGTTCGTACCCCGTCAGCGGCGGCATCGCGTAGTGGAGCCAGAACAGCTGGATGTAGAGCGAGGTGCCGCGGAAGAACTCCACGACCACGCGCGACACACCGCGCGCCACCCGCAGCCGGCTGACCGACATCAGACCGAGGACGAACGACAGGAGCAGGGCGAGCAGCGCGCCCAGGACGGTGGCCTGGAGGGTCACCCACAGCCCCGAGCGCAACTGCGGCAGATCGTCGAAGAAGGCGGAGAAGAAATCACTCATGCGGTGCGTTCCGTCCCCGTCAGCCCTTGCACAGATCGGCCGTCTTCAGGGTGGCAGGCGGGAGCTCGGTGGCCCCGAATCCGTACTCCCGGAGCAGGCCCACATAGCGTGAACCGTCCGAGACGATCTTCTTCAGCTCGCGGTTGAAGGCGTCCCGCAGATCCTCGTTGCCCTTGCGGAAGACGGCGCCGCCGGGGCTGTACTGCTTCTTGCCGTCGAGCTCCGGCAGGAAGGCCCCGGTGACCTCGGTGTCGGGGTTCGTCTTCGCGAGCCGGCGCAGCGAGATGCCGGTGAGCAGGAACGCGTCGATCCGGCCGCCCTTGACCGCGTCGGCGCCGTCCTGCGGCTTCTGCAGTGTCTTGATCTTGTCCTTGGGGATACCCGCGCCCTCGGCGTACTTGCCCTCGACGGCACCCGACATCACGCCGACGGTGATCCCGGCGGCCTTCGCCGATGCCAGGTCGGTGACCTTCTTCGGGTTGCCCTTCTTCACCATCAGCGCGGTGGGCGAGATGAACTCGGGCTCGGAGAAGATGGCGTTCGCGCAGCGCTCCGGCGTGATGGCCATGCCGGCGCTGACCACGTCATACTTCCCGGCCTGCAGCCCGGGGATCAGACCGTCCCACTCGGAGAGCGTGGGCTTCAGTTCGTCGACGCCGAGCGCCTTGAAGATCTCCCGGTGCAGGGTGGGCGCCTCGCCCTTGAGCTGCTTGCCCTCCAGATAGCCGTACGGGGCCTCATTGGCGTACGCGACCCGGACGAAGCCCTGCTTGCGGAGCTTGTCGAGCGCCCCCGCACCGTCCGCGGAACCGGCGTCGGTCTTGCTGCACGCGGAGAGCAGACCGGGAACGACGAGCAGGCCACCCACGGCCGCCGATCGGTTGAGGAAGCCCCGGCGGGACAGGTTCGGGAAGTCAGCCATGGTTCGCAATCTCCTGGAGCAGTCGAACAGTCCGGACAGGAGATGCGCCTGCCCGATCCCGTACGTCTATGCAGGAAGAGGCCTCCTGTGATCGAACAGTGACTGGAGTGCGACCTTCCCGTGTCCCGTCGCGGGCGGAGTGCGACGGCCGGTGTGCAGCGCGTTGTTCCCTGCGTGGAACGCTCCATGACTGACCGTCATGCGGAGATGTCCGTGATGGGCAGGTGAAGTGGCAGGCGGGCCCGGCCCGTTGGGGTCACTCGCTCCGGTCCCGGACGGGTACGTACCCGCGCTGCTTGTCCACCACGTTCGGCAACGGCTCCCCGGCCGACCAGAGTTCGTACATCTCCACGAACTGCTCGCCCAGCCGGTCCCGCCAGCCCGCCGTGTCACCGCTCATGTGCGGCGACACGATCAGATCCGGTACGTCCCAGAGCGGGCTCAGCGGCCCCAGCGGCTCCTGTTCGAACACATCGAGCGCCGCGCCCGCGATCCAGCGCTTGCGCAGTGCGGCGACCAGATCGTCCTCGACGACCATCGGGCCGCGCCCCACATTGATGAATCGGGCCGACGGCTGCATCAGCCCGAAGAACCGCGCGTCGAACATGCCACGGGTCGACTCCGTCAGCGGAGCCGCGCAGATCACCCAGTCGGCCATGGAGGCCAGCCGGTCCAGCTCCGCCACGCCGTGGATGGTGCGCCGCGCCCGGCGTCCCACGAGCGCCACCTGGACCCCGAGAGCGATCAGCAACCGGGTGATCTCCCGCCCGATCGGGCCCGCGCCGACGACCACCGCACGGCTGCCCGCGACCTGTGCGCTCTCCCTGTGGCGCCACAGTCGCCGGTGCTGGAGCTCCAGAGTGCTCGGGAGATCCTTGGCGAACGCCAGCACCAGGCCCGTCACGTACTCGGCGATCGGCCGCTCGAAGATGCCCCGCGCATTGGTCACCACCGTGTCGGAGGCCGCCAGCTCCGGGCAGAGCAGCCGGTCCACGCCCGCGCTCGCCGTATGCACCCATGCCGGGCGCGGTCCGTCACCGGGCCAGGCGGCCCGTACCGCGTCGGAGGTGAAGTCCCACACCAGCAGTACGTCGGCCTCCGGGAGCTGTGCGGCGAGTCCGGCCTCGTCCGTATAGCGGACGGCGGCCCGGCCGGTCAGCCGGCCGAGACGCGGCGACGGGTGGGTGTCCAGGACGAGCAGGGTGGGCTCTGACATGAGAGACGGTCGCTCCGCTGCCTCTGAGATGCACGGATTGACCACGCTCGCACCCCCGCCCGGCTTCGTCAACAGGTCGCAGTGGGGGTGGCGACGGATGGGGGGAATACTGGGGAGGGACGGGCGAAAACGGTCATGGGCAGGGTGTACCCGGCCCCGCCCGGCCCCCGAGTGCCCGTCCAGGAACCCGCAGGAACAGGAAGGGTGGACATGACGACCCTCGGTTTTCTCTACCCGGGCCACCACTACGCGGAGGACGACTTCCCGCGGATGGAGATCCTGCTCGACGCCGTCAGGCTGGTCGTGAACCACACCGAAGTCGACGAGGACGCCTACGGGATCGACGCGCTGCTACGGACCGGTGCACCCGAATGTCTGGCCGCCGGAGTGGCGGAGCTGCAGCGCGCCGGTGTCGAGTCCGTCGTGTGGGCGAGCAGCGGTGGCAGTTTCCTGTACGGCTGGGAGGGTGCCCATGAACAGACCGCCGCCCTGGCCCGGGCGGCCGGTGTGCCCGCCTCCAGCACCTCCTTCGGCTTCGTCCACGCGGTACGGGAGCTGGGCGCCGACCGCGTCGCCGTCGCCGTGACCTACCCCGAGCACATCGCCGAACTGTTCACCGCCTTTCTCCGGTCCGCGGGCATCGAGGTGGCCGCCACTCACGCCGCCTCTCTCTCCTCCGCAGCCGAGGCCGCCGACTGGGACCTGGACCGGGTGAAGGAACTCGTCACGGCCGCGGACCGGCCGGAGGCCGATGTGATGCTGCTGCCCGACACGGCCCTGCACACCGTCTCGCACGTGGCGGAGCTGGAGAAACTCCTCGGCAAGCCGGTCCTCACCGGGAACCAGGTGACGGTCCGGGAGGGGCTGCGGCTGGCGGACCGCCGGACCTGGTCCCCGAGGCTCGGCAAGATCTTTGCCGAGCGCGAGGCGCCCCCGGCCCCGGTGACCGCATGGGGCGCGGGCCGGGAGCGCGCGCACAGCGGGAAGAAGGGGCGGCCCGGAAAGCAGACCCACCCCGGCTGGTGAGCCAGGGGACGGTCGGTGAGTCAAGGGATGGCCGGTGAGTCGGGGGAATAAACGGAGACCACCTCCTGTTGTGCCCTTCCGGACGTATGAGCCGGACGTAGGCGCAACACCGGAGAGGCCAGGACGTGGACGAGATTCGAGGCGACGGGATCCGTGGCAAGACGGAGGGGACGGCCACCGTTCCGCTCTCCGTGCTGGACCTGGTGACCGTGGGCCAGGGCCGCACCGCCACCCAGGCGCTGCGTACGAGCGTGGACATCGCGCAGCTCGCCGAGCGCCGCGGATTCCATCGCTACTGGGTCGCCGAACACCACTCCATGCCCGGCGTCGCCTCCTCCTCACCCGCCGTGATCCTGGCCCACCTCGCCGCACACACCGAGCGCATCAGGCTCGGCTCCGGCGGCGTGATGCTGCCCAACCACGCACCGCTCGTCATCGCCGAACAGTTCGGCACCCTGGAGGCCATGGCCCCCGGCCGCATCGACCTCGGTCTCGGTCGCGCCCCCGGCACAGACGGCGCGACTGCGGCCGCCCTGCGCCGCACGGACCGGCTGGGCGAAGGCGCCGAAGACTTCCCGCAGCAGCTTGCCGAGCTGACCCGGTTCCTGGACGACGACTTCCCCGACGGCCACCCCTACGCCCGTATCCACGCGGTCCCCGGCCCGGTCCAGGCCACCGCCGAGGGCGGGGTCCAGTCCCCTGCCCGCCCGCCGATCTGGCTGCTCGGTTCCTCCGGCTTCAGCGCCCGGCTGGCCGGCGTGCTCGGCCTGCCGTTCGCCTTCGCCCACCACTTCTCGGCCCAGAACACGGTGCCGGCCCTCGACCTGTACCGGGAGTCGTTCCGGCCGTCCGCGGTGCTCGACGCCCCGTACGCCCTGATCGGGGTCTCGGCCCTGGCCGCCGACGACGAGCGCGAGGCCCGGCGCCAGGTGCTCTCCGGCGCCCTGTCCATGGTCCGCCTGCGCACCGGGCGCCCCGGCCTGGTCCCCACGCCCGAGGAAGCGCAGGCGTACGCCTTCAGCCCCATGGAGCGGGAGTTCGTCGACAGCTGGCTGCTCAACATCGTCCACGGCACGGCGGACGAGGTCCGTACGGGCCTCGACGACCTGGCCAAGCGCACCGGCGCCGACGAATTGATGATCACTGCCAACGCCCACGGCGGCGAGGCCCGGCTGCGCAGTTACGAACTGATCGCGGACGCGTACGGGCTGCCGGCGGCCTGACACCGGCCGCCGGGGTTCAGACCTTCAGTTTTCCGCTGCCGATCAGCTCGGCGATCCGCTCCGGGGCCACCGCGCGTGAGTACAACCAGCCCTGCCCGGTGTCGCAGCCGATCCTGCGCAGCCGTTCCGCCTGGCCTGCCGTCTCCACGCACTCCGCGGTGACGGTCAGGCCCAGGCGGTGCGCCAGTTCCACCATCGCCTCGACGATCGTCTCGTCGGCGGGGCTGGGGCGGTCGCCGTCGTCGTGGCGGAAGCCGCGTACGAACGAGCCGTCCAACTTCAGTACGGAGACCGGCAGCCGGCTCAGATAGGCAAGGTTCGAGTAGCCGGTCCCGAAGTCGTCGATGGCGATCCGTACGCCCATTTCGCTGAGCGACTGGAGGGCCTGGAGCGGGCGGCCCGCCGAGCCCATCACGGCGGACTCGGTCAGCTCCAGCTGCAGCAGCCCGGGATCGAGGCCGGTCTCGGCGAGGATCTCCGCGACATCGGTGACCAGGTCGGAGTCCCAGACCTGCCGTACGGCGACATTGACGCTGATGAACAGCGGCGGTTCGGCCGGGTGGTCGAGCTGCCAGCGCCGGGCCTGGCGGCAGGCGGACTGCAGCACCCACCGGCCGAGCTGGACGATCGAGCCGTCCTCCTCGGCGATCGCGACGAACCGATTCGGCGAGAGCATGCCGAACTGCGGGTGGTTCCAGCGGACCAGTGCCTCCACCCCGCGTACGACTCCGTCGGCCATGCCGACCAGCGGCTGGTACTCGATGGTGAACTCACCGCGTTCGACGGCGGGCCGCAGATTGGAGGAGAGCGTCTGCCGGGTCATCCGGTGGGCGTTGCGCTCCGGGTCGAAGACCGTCCAGCGGGCCTTGCCGTCCGCCTTCGCCCAGTACAGCGTGGTGTCCGCAGCCTGCATCAGACCGGTTGCCGAGGTGCCGGCCACGGCCCGTTCCACCACTCCGATCGAGGCCGAGACGGAGAGCCGCTGCCCGCCCAGGTCGAAGGGCTTCTGCAGCGCGGCGAGGACCGTGCGGGCCAGGTCGGTGAGCTGCTGCGTACCGGCGGAGTCCTCGACCAGGATCGCGAACTCGTCGCCGCCCAGGCGCGCCACGAGATGTGAACCGGGGCGGTGCGGGCCGTCCTGGGCCGCGCAGTCGGTGAGCCGGGCGGCGACGGCGGCGAGCAGCCGGTCGCCGATCCGATGGCCCATCGTGTCGTTGACGGCCTTGAAGCCGTCGAGATCGAGATAGCAGAGCCCGATACGGCCGTGTCCGGGGACACTGCCGTCCTGGTACGGCGGGGTCTCCAGGGCGGCCGAGAGCCGTTCGAAGAACAGCGTCCGGTTGGGCAGTCGGGTCACCGGGTCGTGCATCTGGAGGTGGCGCAGCCGCTTCTGCAGCTCACGCCGGTCGCTGATGTCCGCGACGGAGAGCAGCACCCGGCCGGGCCCGGGGCCGTCGGCCCTGCCGGCCTCCGGTTCGGGCATCGGTACGACGGTGATCTCGGCCCACATCGAGCGCCCGTCGGGGTGCTTGAGACTGCGGGTGCAGCGGAACCGTGAGCGCCGGCGGTGAAGCACCTCGCGGTACGCGTGCCAGGTGCGGCCGTCCGCCACGAGGTCGAGCAGATCGGCTGCGGACTGTGTGGTCAGTGCCGCGGCGGGGAAGCCGAGGAGGCCGCCGAGGGCGTCGTTGGCGGCGACGACCAGGCCCTCGTGGTCGATGACGGCCATCGGGAGCGTGGCGGCCCGGAAGGCGGCCCGGTAGCCGTGCGGCTCGGAACCAGCGGCTCCGGCAGGGGACCACAGAGGGTGACGCTCCGTGACCGACGGTCCTGCGGAATGGGGGGGTGTGTCCACCGCAGGCCTCGGCCCTTCGGAGGTTCCGCTCACCGTTCGCTCCCGCCGTGCAGTTCTGTCCTGAACAGGTGTGGCCGGACTGGCCCGCCGCGCGGGGCGCCGTTGTCGGAGGCGGAAACCGCGCGGGAAAGCCTGGTGAAGCATAGAGGTTGGTGCGTCGGCCGTTCCAGCGCCCGACCCCTCCGCGCCCCGCGTTCGCCCCACTTGGGTCAGTCGCGCGCTGATCCGGTTTGCCCGCGGCTGATCGTTTTTGAGCGATTCCGTTCTCTCGCGATGTCCTGGTGATTGATTGTGACTGTCCGTGAGGGTGAATGCCTCGGCCGACTGCTGACTCGACTGGGGCAGCTCAACAGGACGAAAGCCTCGAATCATCACAGGGTGGGTGGGTGACTGCATCTCGCACCCGGAGGTAGATGTGCCGCGTCAGCACGGAACCGGGGGAGTGGGGAGGCCGAGCCTGCGAGGTGTGGTCGCGGCTGCGACCTCCCTTCTGGCGCTCGCTGCCACCTCCCTCGTCGCCGGGCCTGCCGTGGCGGCCACCGGCGAAGCGGGTCCGTGCGCGCTGCCCCGGACCGAGGTGCACCACTCGCTCGGCGTGGGGGACTGGAACGACGCGTACCCCCGCCCCGACCACTTCCTCGACGCGGTCATGGTCTTTCTCTCCTTCCCGGATCACCGTCCCGCCAACACCCCCAAGGAACTCACCGCCGACTACTTCCCCGCCACCACCCAGTTCTTCCAGCGTGCCTCGTACGGGAAGTTCACCCTGCGCCCGCACCCGCTGCAGCAGTGGATCCAGATGCCCAAGGCGTCCGACTGGTACGGCATGCAGCGGGACTGGAGCAACGAGCGGCGCAGCGCCTATCTGCGCGACGCCATCGCCGCGGCGGACCCGAAGGTCGACTTCTCCCGGTTCGGCATCGTCTATCTGGTCGCCGACCCGGACGCCCCGGGCGTCGACTCCGACGCCACCAAGGTCGTCAACTTCGACCAGCCGCTGCACGCCGACGGTACGGACATCCGGCGCGTCGTCACCGTCTTCGAACGGCACCCGCCGGACCACAATGTGCTGGCCCACGAGACCGGGCACATCTTCGACCTGCCGGACCTCTACCACCGGCCGTCCGACGGCAAGGGCGACTGGGACACCTATGTCGGCGACTGGGACGTGATGGGCAGTCAGTTCGGTCTCGCGCCGGACTTCTTCGGCTGGCACAAGTGGAAGCTCGGCTGGCTGGACCGCAGACAGGTGGTGTGTGTCCAGCGCAGCCGGGACATCACCCTGGAGTCGATCGCAGCCGTGCCCGTGCCCGGGGCCTCCGTCGGCACCCGGCTCGCGGTGATCAGGACCGGTGAGGGCAGCGCCGTGGCCATCGAGGCCCGCGGCGCCACCGGCAACGACCGGACGACCTGCACCGAAGGCGTCCTGCTCTACCGGGTGCGCAACGCAACCCCGTCCGGCGGCGGCCCGGTCGAGGTCATCGACACCCACCCCCGCACCGACGCCTGCTGGGACCTGTCCGTCTACGCGCCGCTCGCGGACGCCCCGCTGCGGGTCGGCGAGACATACAGCATCCCCGGCGCGCACGCCAGGGTCGAGGTCGCCGACCGGACGCCGTCGGGCGCCTGGACGGTCCGGATCACCACGGGAGCGTAGGCTCCCACGAACACGGAAAGGCCCCTGACGCAGGCCTTCCGCGAACACGAAGAAGCCCCCTCGCTTTCGCGAGAGGGCTTCTTCCGTCTGTGCGCCGCCAGGGACTCGAACCCCGGACCCGCTGATTAAGAGTCAGCTGCTCTAACCAACTGAGCTAGCGGCGCCTGCTGACGTCGTAGACATTAGCATCCTGATCGGCAGGAGGAAAAATCGAATTCCTGGCCGCCGACGAAGGCGTCGACCTGGTCACCCGTACACAGGCCCAGAGCAGTGCGTCCGGCCCCGGCAGCCAGGGGCTGCGGGTGTCGGGGGCGACCACCCAGCGGGGCCCGGGGGTGGAGGAGGCGCAGGTCAGGGGCGGTACGGTCACCGCGTCCCCGATGCCGTGGCAGAGCAGCGGCGGGACCTTGCCGTCGACGCCGTCCCGCCCCTGCGCGCCCCTGCCGGTCCGCGGTTCGTGGCCGCCGCCCCACTCCTCCCAGTCGAGCAGTGACGGCAGCCGCTGGGCGGTGCCGGGGGAGGCGAAGAGCAGCATCCGTCCGCGGTGAGTGGCGACGGGTCCGGAGCCCGGGCCGTCCGCCCACAGGTGTTCCAGCATCCGGCGCCCGAAGAGGGTGGGCACATTCACCACGTCGAAGGCCGAGCCGCACGGCAGCACCCCGGGCGAGGAGGGGTGGGCCTCCCACTGGGCCAGCGCGCTGCGCGGATAGGCCGCGGCGCCGGCGAGCCAGGCGGCGCCGGCCGCCGTGACCTGAGCCGTCTGGTTCGCGGCCCGGTCCCGCAGGAGGGCGAAGATGTCGGCGCCGTGGTGGGGGCCGTCGCCGTGATGCAGGGTCGTTTCGTCTGGCAGCCATGCGCTCATGTGCCCATGTCTACCGGGAGTGATCAAGTGGATTCCGAGAGTTGCCGGAAAGCGGGACAGGTAGGGGTGCGGAGGAGTATCTTGCGCTCGGGCATATGCCACTGGTTGTACCCGGCGTCAGGACCTGGCGTGGACGGGCGGTCCGGATGGTCCGATGCGATGGCGGGCCGGGGTCGGTGGCGGGCCCGGTGCGGCGAGCGCGACGGGGCCGATACGGCGGTCAGGGCGTGGAGCCGCCCAGCAGGCTCCGGCCGAACTCGACCATCTTCTTGGCATAGTCCTCGGTCCACTCCGCACGCTGCGCGATGTCCGCGGTCGTCAGCCGGTCGAACCGGCGCGGATCGGCGAGCTGGGCGGCGGCGATCGCCTGGAACTCGGCCGCACGGTCGGCTGCGGCACTGAACGCCAGGGTCAGCTCGGTGGCGCGGGACAGCATCTCCTTCGGATCGTCCATCGACTCCAGGTCGAAGAAGTGCTCAGGATCGGCGACTACCGCCGACGGCTCGAAGAGCAGGGGCGCGGGACGCAGCCGCTGCCGCTCGTTCCGCTCGGGTTGTGCCATGCGGTGTTTCCTCCTTCGGTGGGCCCGACAGCCACCCTCCATTGTCCAACGTCGCGCAAGTGGCCTCCACGGATGCCCGGAAGGGGGGCTGCGACCTGCCGGGACCGGGCGCCCTCACACCTCCCACCGCGCCCGGTGCTCGCCCAGATGTGCCAGCACCGCGTGGCGGTGCGGGTGTCGCCCATCGCCTCTACCGTCCCTCAAAAGCGGACCGGGGTCATTGTGACGCCGACCGATAGTTGGCCATCTCGATCCGTAGTTGGCCATCGCCCCGTTTCGACTGCCCAAGACAGGCCCAAGCGTCTGTCGGGGGCTCAGCCGCTCGTCTTGGTTCGGTGACCCGCGTCACACCCGGCTCCTGTCAGCAATCCGGGCGCCGTCTCGTTCGAAGGGCACGCGAACGAGACAGGAGCAACGCCATGAAGCACCGCATCGTCGTACTCGGCGCCGGATACGCCGGGGCCTTCGCCGCCGGAAACCTGGCCCGCCGGCTCTCCCCCGCCGACACCGAGATCACCGTCGTCAACGCCGTGCCCGACTTTGTTGAGCGGATGCGGCTCCACCAACTCGCGATCGGCCAGGACCTCGCGTTCCGCAAGCTCGCCGACGTATTCGCGGGCACCGGGGTGCGGCTGCGCCTGGCGCGCGTCACCGGCGTCGACCCCGAGCGCCGGACCGTCGCCGTGACCGGCGAGGACGGCGACGGCGAGCTCGCGTACGACACGCTTTTCTACGCGCTCGGCAGCTCCGTAGCCCACCATGGCGTTCCCGGCGTGGCCGAGTACGCCTTCGATGTGACCGGCCGGTCCTCGGCGCTGCGTCTGCGCGAGCGCCTCGCCGGCCTGGGCGAGGGCGGCACCGTGCTGGTCGTCGGTGAGGGGCTGACCGGCATCGAGACCGCCACCGAGTTCGCCGAGTCCCGGCCCGACCTCTCGGTCGCGCTCGCCGCCCGCGGCGAGCTGGGCGCCTGGCTCTCCCCGAAGGCCCGCCGTCACCTGCGCCATGCCTTCGACCGGCTCGGCATCACCGTCCACGAGCACACCGGCATCGAAGTCGTCGAGCCGACACAGGCGATCGCCGCCGACGGTACGTCCATCCCGGCCGACGTGACGGTGTGGTCGGCCGGGTTCGCCGTGCACCCCATCGCGGCCGCCAGCGGCCTGGAGGTCGCCGAGACCGGCCAGATCGTCGTCGACCGCACCATGCGCTCGGTCTCGCACCCGGACGTCTACGCCGCCGGTGACTGCGTCTACGCGATCGGCGAGAACGGCCGGCCGCTGCCGATGTCCTGCGCCTCGGCCGGCTTCACCAACATGCAGGCGACCGCCGCGATCATCGCGCGCCTGACGGGCAGCGAGGTCCCGACCACCGGGCTGAAGTACCACGGCAACCACATCAGCCTCGGGCGGCGGGACGCGATCTTCCAGATGGTGGACGGTGACGTCCGGTCGAAGTCCTGGTACCTGGGCGGCCGGACCGCCGCGCGGCTCAAGTCGGGCGTGCTCAAGGGGGCCGGGTGGGGCATCGCCCACCCGACCTTCGGCATGCCGAAGCGCAAGCGCCGCCTGGCCACCGCGCCTGACCGGGCCGGTGTGAGGGGCGCCGCATAGGCTGTTCCGAATGGACAACGCAGCCATCGATCGGTTCGAGGCCAGCCGGGGCCGGCTGGCCTCGCTCGCGTACCGTCTGCTCGGCTCGGCCGCCGACGCCGAGGACGCCGTGCAGGACACGTTCCTGCGCTGGCAGGCCGCAGACCGCGAACGGGTCGAGGTGCCGGAAGCGTGGCTGACCAAGGTCGTCACCCATCTCTGCCTCGACCGGCTCCGCTCGGCGCAGGCGCGCCACGAGCGAGCGGCCGGTGCCTGGTTGCCCGAGCTACTCCTCGAGGGCGACCCGATGCTCGGCCCGGCCGAGACCTTCGAGCAGCGCGAATCGGTGTCCTTGGCCGTGCTGACCCTCTTGGAGCGCCTCTCGCCGGTCGAGCGGGCCGTCTACGTCCTGCGTGAGGCCTTCTCGTACAGCCACGCCGAGATCGCCGGGATCCTCGACATCACCGAGTCCGCGAGCCAGCAGCATGTCCACCGGGCCCGGATCCGGGTCGTCGCCGAGCGCCGCCGCGGCGGCGAGGCCGACCCCGCGTCCGCGCGCCGGGTCGTCGAGGAGTTCCTCGCCGCCGCCACGTCGGGGCGCACCGAACGGCTGGTGGCGCTGCTCACCGACGACGTGACGGCGGTCTCGGACGGCGCCGGACTGGGCAAGCGGCTGTTGCGGTACAAGACGCGCGAGCGGGTCGCCTCCTACGTGCGAGCCGGCTTCAAGTCCACGCCGGCGAAGCGGCGGCTGGTCGGCGGCTCGCCCGCGATCCATATCGCGCTGGTCAACGGCTCCCCAGCCGTCCTCGCCGTGGTCGACGACCGGGTCGTGGGCGCCGTGGCGTTCGAAGTCAGCGACGGCAAGGTCGCGTCCCTGCGCGGCATCGCCGCCGCGGACCGGCTCGCGCGCCTCAACGAGGCCTGGCGGCAGCACGAACCCGACGCGCCGGTCATCAACGCATGGTGACCGGAGCCACCGTAATCCAGTGACCTGAGTCGGAGCGAGGACGGCACCCCTTCGGCCCCCGCGCTGCACAGCAGCACGGGGGCCGAAGCACGTCGGTCTCCCGAATCGGACTCGGCCATGCAGTTCGGATCCCCGATGGCCAACTATCGGTCGACACAGTGGCCAACTACGAATCGTCACGGAGGGCTGACCAGGGCGGATCCGAACGCCCCTGGCCACCGATCGCTCGAAGTCACAGTCATGAGTAGAAGTACTCAGGACCCCGGTGGGTGGTCAGCGCAGGAGCGGCGAACCGGTCAGCTTCCACGCCCGGGCACCCTTGCCCGCCGTCTTCGGTGTCGTAGATGACAGTGGCGTCCGACGAGTACCACAGGCCGTTGTTGAGCGTGGCGGACGGAGCCGTTCACGTCCGCACGACGACCTTCAGAGTCACACACCAGCCAAACCTCGGGCCGGCACACCCCAATCAATCGCGGGTCAGCCCATAAGAGTTCAACACCGTTGCGTTTGGTCCCTGAGCTGTACGTCAAGCCCTGCTGAACAACGCAACGGGACCGCCTGATAGATCAACGATCGGCGAAGAGAGTCGATCAAGGTCAGGGGTCCCGTTGCAGGAGAAGTCTGTCATCACGTCCACGATCGAGACAGCCCGGGGTGTGTTCGCGCCGGGTCATTTGGGGGAGTTGACCCAGGTCGTGGACTTTGCTCTGGTGGACGCGGTGCTGGAGGAGACCGGCCGGCGCGAGCAGCGCCTGCGGCTGCTGCCTTCGCGGGTGGTGGTGTACTTCGTGCTCGCATCGACGAAGCCTGCCGGGACCTGCGGCTTCCCGCGTTCCGTGAACGGTTCGTGGAGCTGGCCGCCGCTGCCCGGCGCGAGCAGTCGACCTACAAGCAGTTCCTGCTGGACCTGCTGCAGACCGAGGTCGCCGACCGCGACGTCCGCCGTCAGCAAAGGCTCGTCCGCGCGGCGAAATTCCCCCGGCCAAAGCGGCTGGAGGACTTCGACTTCGACAAGAACCCCAACGTCTCCCCGGAAGTCGTCGCCGATCTGAAGTCCACGTCCTGGGTCCGTGAGGGCCGTCCGCTGGTGCTGATCGGTGACTCTGGCACCGGCAAGTCCCACCTGCTGATCGGGGTCGGTACCGCGATCGCGGAGGCCGGACTGTCCGCCCGTTACATCACCACCCAGGCCCTGGTGAACGAGCTCGCCGAAGCCGAGGCGGCCAGGCGGCTGTCCTCGCTCATGGCCCGCTACACCAAGGTCGACCTGCTCTGCCTGGACGAGTTTGGCTACGCGAACCTGGACAAGAAGGGCGCCAAGCTGCTGTTCCAGATCTTCACCGAACGCGAGGAGCGCAAGGCCACCGCGGTCGCCACGAACTCCCCGTTCGCCGAGTGGGACAAGACCTTCGGCGACCGCCGGCTTTGCGCGGCCATCGCCGACCGCATTACGTTCCGCTGCACGCTGATCCAGACCGGCACCGAGTCCTACCGCTTCCAGTCCACCGAAGCCGACCGCCAGGCCACCGCACGGTCATGAGGCTCTCTGAATCCGGCTCTGACCAGACTTGCGTGAAAGCTCAGCCCGGTGACCAACTCCGTTGGTCACCCAGGGACCGCGGTTCTAATCTGACGAGGTGATGAAACCGGAGGGGAGCCTGGTGCCGCGCCCGAGCGCGCGCGTGGTGTTGCTGGACGACGCCAGTCGGCTACTGCTGTTCTCTGCCCTGAACAAGGGGGACGGTTCCGTTCGGTGGTTCACCCCTGGAGGCGGACTCAAGCCAGGCGAAAGCCACGAGCAGGCAGCCCTGCGGGAGTTGCGAGAAGAAACCGGGCTGACGAACCTCTCGCTGGGTCCGGAGATTTGGCGAGGGCGTCCGTGGACAGCGGTCCGGGGCGGCGTCGCTTATGAGGTTCGCCAGCGCTACTACATGGCCCGGACGCCTGCGTTCCAGGTCGATACCTCGGCTTTCGAGGAGATCGAGAAGGCCGCGATCACCGGGCACCGCTGGTGGACCATAGCGGAACTGGCCGCGACCTCGGATGTGCTGCGGCCGGCTGAGCTGCCGAAACTATTGGCGTCCTTGCTGACCGACGGCCCACCGAACCGGCCGATCCCCGTAGACGGCTGAGCGCACGTCCTTAAGCACACCGCCGACCAATAGCCGGCCGAACGCGAGGCCGGGCCCTGCCGAACCGCGCCTGTCAGGGACACGGACCAGCAGGACCCGGGGCAACCAAACTATCGCCAAACACCTCCGGACCACGGCGGACACTCCACATCCACAGGCGTGATGTCACCCGACAGGGGTGGCTCCCGAACCCGTTGACGATCATGGACCTGTGTCGGGCCCTCGTCACAGATGGAGCAAAGTGGCTCCCAAACTCGCCGATGCAGTGGCTCCCGTTCACCGGTTCAGGCACGGATTCCGTGAAGTGGATCAGGTCGCCTGAGGGTCCGTCACGGTCTGTGGTCAGCCCGATTCTTCCCCGGACGCCGAGACCGGGCGACTCGCGGTGAGAGAGAATGCTCGGCATGACGACTTGAAGAGCACCGGCCGGGCGACAGCATTGGCGAAAGGTCGGGGGCTGGGACACGATTCCCGACGGCGATCGAATCAGCGGGCGGGAGCTGGCCGTCAGGTGCGGTTGGTCAGAGTCGAAGTCATCCCGTATCGAGAATGCCAAGACCCCTCCCTCCGACGCGGATATCAAAGCGTGGTGCCGGGCCTGCACCGCTGATGACCAGGCCCCCGACCTGATCGCTGCCAACAGGCAGTCCGCAGACGCTCATGTGCAGTGGAGGCGACTCCAGCGAAGCGGTCTCCGCCGTTTGCAGGAGTCGACTGGGGATCTCTACCAACAAACAAAGATATTCAGGGTCTACGTCTCCGACGTGATCCCCGGATTCCTCCAGACACCCGGATACGCCGCTGCCCTGCTGTCATCGATCGCAGACTTCCGGGGGACCCCGGACGACGTGAGCGATGCTGTGGCGGCCCGGGTGAGGCGTAACGAGGTGCTGAGCAATGGCGCACGCCGGTTCTCGTTCGTACTGGAGGAGTCGGTGCTGCGGTACCGGCTGTGCAGCGCGGAGACCATGGCGGCACAGCTTGGCCACCTGCTTGGGGTCATGGATCTCCAGAACGTAGCCGTGGGGCTCATCCCGTTCTCCGCGCAACGAGCCCTGTGGCCCATGCCCACCTTCACGATCTTCGACGACACCAGGGTGCACGCGGACACCCTGGATGCTGCTGCCACCCTTACGCAGCCCAGCCAGGTCGAGCTGTACAGCCGGGCCTTTGAGCGGCTGTCACAGGGAGCCGTGAGGGGAGCGGCTGCACGTTCTCTCATAGCGGGTGCGTTGGCGTCCCTGGACTGACTGCCTGCGCGTCATCGCAGCTCAGGGACGCCAGGACACACGGTGCTCCAGGAGGTGAAGGTATGTGGTAAACATTGCGTCCCAGCCGTCCGGGAACTTCACCGTGACCCCCAGCTGCACCGGCTCCGTCGACGGGTGCTCGTCCAGCAGCTCCGTGACGCCCGCCCGGCACACCACGATGCACGCATGCCGGTGGCGCGAGGCCAGGACGCACAGCCGGCCCGTCTCCAGATGGAACGCCGTGGCGTCCGGGCGGCCGGACAGCGGGTGCAGGACCACCGTCACATCGAACTCGCGGCCCTGGAGCCGGTTCGCCGTGTCCACCGCCACGCCCGTCACACCCAGCTCCGCGAGCGCCGCCCGTACCGCCGCCGCCTGGTCGCGGTGGGCGGTGCCGACCGCGACCCGGTCCGCCGTCACCGGGACCGGATCCGGGGAGCGCTCGCTCGTCGCCGCGCCACCCCGGCAGAGGAGCCGGCGGACGACCAGGGCCACCGCCCGTACCGCCTCCGGATCGGTGCGCGGGGTGTGCCGGGCCGGGAGTTCGAGCAGGCCCCAGCCGGATTCCGCGGCCTCGTCCAGCACCCGGTCCGGCGCAGAGCCGTCGGACGCGACGCCGAACGTCAGCCGCCGGTCCCCGTGGCCCGTACCGCTGCGGAACGGGGTGTACGGGTAGAACGCGTCCGAGACGAGCGGCGCGGCGGAGGCGGGCAGCCGCCACGACACCGGCAGCCGGTGCTGCGGCAGCCCGGGATTGTGCGCGAGCAACGTGGAGACCGCGCTCGCGGACGGGTCGTACGACAGCCCCGCCCACTGGTCCGCGCCGACGATCGAGAACGGGTCCAACTGGCCCGGATCGCCGACGAACAGCGCCCGTTCGAAGAGGCTCGCGACGGCCAGCAGGGCATCCGAACGCATCTGGTACGCCTCGTCGACGATCGCATGCCCCCACGGCTCGACGTTCTTCACATGCGCCCACTTGGCGGCCGTCGAGATGACGACGTCGAGTCCGGCGAGATCCGACGCCTTGGCCGACTTCCGTACATTGGCCAGGCCGTCCAGCACCTTGTCGTACGGGTCGGAGTCATTGCTGTGCAACCGCCCGACCGGCAGCCCCGGGTCCTTCTCGGCCAGCCGCACCACCAGGTCGTCGACCTGGGCATTGGTCTGCGCGACCACCATCAACGGGTGCCCGGCCGCCGCGAGTTCGAGTGCGGCACGCACCACGAGCGTCGATTTGCCCGCGCCCGGCGGGGAGTCCACCACGATGCCGCGCGACGTACCGCCCAGGGTGTCGGCGAGGATCGCGTCGGTCGCCCGCGCGGCCTGGGCGCCCGGGTCGAATACGGCCGTCACAGAAGGTCCTCCGCGGTCACGGGATCGGGGCTCTCGGCCTGCCCGGCAGTGGCGCCCGGCGGGCCGCCGTGCGTCCAGGGCGTCTCCTCGGGGTCCGGCAGCTTCGGGCCGCCGCGCTGATCGTGCTCGAACAGCGTCCAGGCGATCCGGTCGCCCGGCTCGGGCACCGAACCCGGGGCCGGCTCCTTGCTCCGGCCCATCCGGTCGGTGATCCGCAGCACCAGCAGGGGCGCGTTCCCGTCCTCCGGCTCCGCGGCGTACTCCACGAACTCGGCGGTCTGCGGCTTGCCGTCCAGCGAGCGGTACACCTTGGTGCGCTCCCCGAGATGCGGGCGCTCGTCCGTGCGGACCGTGACCAGCGGGCGCGGGGACGGGCGCTTCGACTCGCTGTACGCCATCACCACCTCCGTCACGTCGCCGACGAACGCCTCACCGGCCAGCCGCCGCCCGGCCAGCACCAGCGGATCGTCCAGCGCCTCCTGCGCCTCCAGCTGGGCCTGCGCCGTCTCGCGCGAGGCCAGCTTCTGCGCGGCCGTCACCGCATCGTCCCGGCGAGGCTGCGGCGGCTCACCGGACCGCACCCGGTCCCGGTGACCGGTGAACGACCAGCGGTCCCTCGTCCAGCGGTCACCGGCCCGAGACCCCTCGGGCAGCTCCTTCAGCAGATCGAGCCCCTGCCACACCGCGTCCCAGGTCGGCCGCAGCACCCCGGCCAGCAATGCCCTGATGTCCCGCTCGGCGGCGGTCAGTTCGGCGAGCCGGGCATCGGCCGCCAGACCGTCCTCGGCCGCTGCGAGGGAGGTGCGCGCCCGGTCGTACTTCTCGATGGCGGGCGCCAGCAGCCGGTTGTCGAACGCGGGGTCCGTGGCCGGACCGGCCGGCGGGCACAGCAGCTGCCCATCGCCGTCCCGCTCCAGCTCCGCACGGAGCGCAGCCCGCGCCCCGGACTCGCCCGTCGGGGCGGCGATCCAGGCCAGCAGCGCGCCCAGATGCTGATCCTCCAGGCTGCTCTGCCCGGTCGCCCAGTGGCGGTTCAGCAGATCGGTCGTGGCCAGCAGCAGTGAGGAGCCCGGCACTCTGGCCCGCTCCCCGTAGTGCGTCAGCCAGCGGCCCAGCAGCGGGACACGGGCAGGGGCGGGGTACGGGGTGTCGGGATCGTCCTCGGCCGTGCGCCTGAACCGCATGGAGCGACCGAGCAGCCGTACGAAATCGATGCCCGCCCGGCTCGGCACGATCAACTGCGGTGCGTTCGCGCACAGCTCGACCTCGACCTTGACCTTCTTCCCGGTCTCCGGATCGGTCTCATTGCGCTCGGCGGGCTCGACGGCATCCTCGTACGCCTCGATGTGCGGCAGCACCGCCTCGGCCAGCTCGGCGAGGAACGCGAACCGCAGATCCCGGTCGCGCGGCTGCGAAACCGCCAGCAGCCGGGGCGCCTCCCGGTCGGTCCCGACGAGTGCGCCCAGCGGGGCGCCCGCCTCACCGGCGGTGGTCAGTGGCACCAGGACGAGCGGCCGGTCGGTGAGATGGCGGTGCAGGACCGTCGTCATGGGCTGTGCCCGGCCGCTGTCCACGGCCTCCAGCCGGGCCAGGGTACTGATCAGCGACATGACGCACTGCCCTCCAGCGCCTCGGCGCGCAGCGCCGCCGCGCGCCGCAGGGCCACGACCGTCGGATCCGCCGGGTCGCCCTCCTTGCCCGCGGCGGCGGCCAGCACCGCACCCACCGTCGTCAGCCCGCCGAGCTCACCCCGCACGCTCCGCCCCAGCGCCTCCACGGCACCGGCCGCGCGGGCCTTCGCCCGGCAGTGGAAGGCCAGTTCACAAGCGGCCAGGCACTCCGGGGCATACGCCGCGCCGACCGATTCGACCGCGGCGTCGAGCTGCTGCGGGGAGCACTCCGGATCGAAGGTGGTGCCCTCGGGCAGGGCCGCCGCGATGTCCTCGATCCGGGTCAGTCTGGCCAGCTGGCGCCGGGTGACCGCACGCTGCTTGCGTACGTCGACGACCGAGGCGGTGGGCAGATTGGAGAAGTCCTTCGGGCAGACCAGCAGCACCCGGTGGCCGACCTCCGCACCCTCGGTCAGCTCCGCGATCCGCTCCAGCGCCAGTACGTAGACGGCGGACTGCCGGGCCGCCGCACCGACCTTCGCCGCGTCGGCAGAACCGTCGATCATGGGGAAGGACTTGATCTCGACGACCGTCCAGGTGCCGTCGGGGTGCACGGCGACCGCGTCCGGCTCCAGATAGGTCGGGGAGCCCGCCACATCCAGGGCCAGCATCGGGTGGTCCAGCAGCGCCCAGCCGCCTGCCTCGGTCGCCTCCCGCAGCGCCAACGCCGTACGCGCCGCGCGGCCCTGGGGACCGGCCGCGGTCAGATCGGGCACCAGGACCTCGCGCGGAGCCTCGGCGCCGCCGCCGAGGCGCTCGTGGAGCAGCCGCATCAGCTCCGTACCGCTGTCGGCCTTGACCTTGGCCTCGAAGGCGTTGCCCCGGACGAAAGCGAACTGCGACTGGCCGAAGGGGGCCGGTGAACCGAGCGCCGTGGCCAGCGCGGCCTTGTCCACCCCGGCGCCGTCCAGCAGGGCGCGACGTCGGCAGCCGGGGTTGGCGGCGAGGGCGGCCAGCGCGCGGGCATCCAGCGGACGCGGTGCGACAGCCGGGCCCCGCAGCTCAGCGAGCCGCTGCCGGAGTGTCGTCCCCCGCTGCTCCCGCGCCTGCGGGGGCAGCGGCGTCGGCCCGGATTGCGCGACCGGCCGCGGTGCCTGCGTCGGCCGATGCTGCGGCATCGGTGGAATCTGCGGAGGTGGTCCGCTGGCCAGGGATTCGCTCACCCGCCGAAGTCTTGCATCCGGCACTGACAATCGGGGACTTCGTGGTCCGGGCGAACCGCGGGAAGCGGGTCCCGAGCCGGGCGGCGACCCGGTCGGCGAGACGCGTCACCGGTCCGGCCAGCAGGGCTCCGACGCCCATCACGGCAGCGCCCGCGACCGCGTCGAGGAAGTAGTGGTTGGCGGTGCCCATCACCACGAACGTGGTGACCAGGGGGTAGGCGATGCCCACGGCCCGTACGAGCGGGTGCCGGGCGTGGCGCCACAGCAGGATTCCGCACCAGAGCGCCCAGCCGACGTGCAGGCTCGGCATCGCCGCGTACTGGTTCGTCAGACCGCTCATGCCGCGCGGGGCACTCGCCCCGGTGCCCCACCAGCCGTACGAGCTGTACTGCGCCATTGTGTCGACGAAGCCGTGAGTGGCGTGGAGCAGCCGGGGCGGGCAGGTCGGTATCAGCGTGAAGCCGATCAGGCCGAGCAGAGTGGAGGTCATCAGCCAGGTGCGGGCTCTGCGGTACACGGCCTCGCGGCGGCGGAAGAGCCAGATCAGAACGGCCGGGGTGACCAGATAGTGCAGGGACGCGTACACGAAGTCGGCGGGTATGCCTATCGAGGGGTGCTCGGTGAACAGCCGGTTGAGCGGGTGCTCGAAGTTGATGTGGAGCGTCTTCTCCAGGTCCAGGATGCGCAGACCGTGGTCGACGGCCGTGGACACGTCGCCGCGTACCACCAGCCGGCCCGCCGAGTAGGCTGCGTACACCAGGGCCAGCAGCGGAAGCTCGGTCCACCAACGGGGCCGCGGGCGCGGCACGTACGCGGTGCTGGCATGCTGCATCCGGAAGCTCTCCATCATGTGTTCATGCGACCGACGGCGGGCGTACAACCGTACGGTGCGGGTCGGTTGCGATTCTCCCGGGGGTCCTTGTCGGGTGCCCCGTGTGTGCACAGATTTCTCCGCGCAGGGAGTGACGCCGGTTCGGCCCCGGAGGTTGCCTCCCGAAGACGTGCGCGATGATGGGAAAACCGGACGATCCGTTCTGTCTCGATCTCCGGCCTCAGATCTCAGCCCCAGGGAGAGCCGTCATGGCACCGCGTATCCTGCTCGCCCGGCACGGCCAGACGGAATGGTCCGTCAAGGGCAATCACACAGGCAGGACGGACATCCCACTGCTCGACACCGGCCGTGCGGGCGCCAAGCTCCTCGGTGAGCGGCTGCACCGCAAGCCGTGGGCGGACCTGCCGGGCCTGGAAGTCCGCACCAGTCCGCTGCTGCGGGCCAAGGAGACCTGCGACATCGCGGGTTTCGCGGACCGGGCCGAGCCGTGGGACGCGCTGCTGGAGTGGGACTACGGGGCGTACGAGGGGATGACCCCGGCACAGATCAAGGCGATCCGTCCCGACTGGTTCATCTGGCGCGACGGGGTGCCGGAGGGGGAGAGCCTGGCCGAGCTGTCCGCCCGCGCCGACGAGATCGTCGACTGGGCCCGCTCGGCCGACCGCGACGTCCTGGTCTTCGCCCACGGTCACATCCTGCGGGCACTGGGGGCGCGGTGGCTGGGCGAGGACGTGTCGTTCGCGGCGCGCATCCGGCTCGATCCGACGTCGCTGTCGGTGCTGGGGTGGGCGTACGGTGCGCCCGCGATAGAACGCTGGAACGACACGGGCCACCTGGACCGGTAGTCCTGCCGCCCCCGGCAGCGGGGGGCATCGATCGCCGGACGGGCTCGATCTTGCCGGCGCGCGGTGGAAGCCGGCCCGTCCGGCGATCGAGGACGGAACCGGTCACGTGGCGCGGGGCGCGTGGAATCCGGGCCGTTCTGCGAACGCCTACGCCCCCGCCTCGGAGACCTCCGCGTGCCGCTCGAGGAACCCCCCGACCTCCGCCGCACCCCGCTGCGGCGCCAGTACCCCCGCCGCCCCCGCCAGCATCGCCCGGATGCGGGACGACTGGACGCGGTCCAGCAGGTCCAGCACCTGGTGGCCCGCGGTCGCCGCCTCCGCGGCCCGGCCCGCCCGGGCCAGGTCCGTGGTCAGCTCGGCCCGGTACAGCGCCAGGTTCCGGGTGAAGTGCGGGTCCTGGAGCCGCGTCGCCCGCAGCGCATGGCGGGCCGCCCGCGGCCAGTCGCCCAGCGCCGACCAGCACTGCGCCTCCAGCATCTCCAGCTCCGCCTCCCGGAAGAAGGTCATCCACTCCGGATCGGCGTCGGACGGACCGCGCTCGAACGCGGTGTGCGCCCGGCCGATCGCCCGTTCGCAGCCCGTACGGTCCCCGAGCCCCGCCCGGCCCCCCGCCTCCCGCAGCGCGAGCAGGGCCAGCAGCCGCGGCGAGCCCAGCGGCTGCGCCGCCCGCTGCCCGGCCTCGGCGGCGCGTACGGACTCGCGGGGCCTCCCCGTGTCCCTGGCCAGGAACGACGCATTGCAGAACGCATGCGCCTCCAGCGCCGCGTCGCCCGCCACTCGCGCCGTGGCCAGAGCCTCCGCATAGTGCGAGCGGGCGTCCTCGAACCGGCCCGAGTCATGGGCCAGCCAGCCCACCGAGATGGCCAGTTCGCCCGCCCCGGCATGCAACCGGTCGGCTGTGGAGCGCTTGGTGGCGGTTCCGGAGTCGAGCAGCGCGTACGCCGCCCGCAGCGGCTGGGACGCCCTGCGGTACAGGCCGTCACCGCCGTGCCGGTCGTCGAGCAGCCGGATCTGCCGTACTGCCTTCTCGACGGCGCTCACTTCGGCCTCTCCGACCCGGTGCCGGTCGGGCAGGGCGGCGGCGGACGTGCCGCCGAGGCCGAGGCCCAGGGTCGCGGTCGCCATCGCGGTGGTGCCGCTCGTCATGAATACGCGACGCAGCACGTCGCTCTCCTCGTCGGTGTCGCTGTGGAGCGTGGGGGGCGGTGGGGTTTCGGCAGTGGTCCGCGCCCCCCGGCCGCGTACCGATTCGCGCGGTGAGAAGCCCAGGTCCACCAGGGTGGCGCCGGGGAACATGTGCAGGAAGACACGCTCGTACGCGTAGTTGGGGCAGCGGATCTCGCCGGACTCCACGCGTCCGATGTACCGGGCGTCGCACGCGACCTGCTCGCCGATCTCGCGGGCGGACCTGCGTACCGCGGCAGCGAACTCCCCGGCGGAGCGCGGTCCGCGCAGCCGCCGGAAGGAGAGGTTGGGAACTGCCCCTGTCGACACCATGGCTGAGCCCTCTCTGGTGCAGCCGGGCTCCTGCTTCCGGTGTCCCGGCGGAGCAAGAACGTACCGGTTGTGACGGAGCGCACACACGGCGTTTGCCTACAAAGGGGATATCTCGCCCGCGATCCGCCATGAACTGCCACCCTTTGCGGCGGCGTGGCACCGTAGCCCTTGACGCCGTCGGCGCGTTGGTCCACGTGGAGACGGAATCCGGCTCCGCCCGGCGATGAGAGGAGAGGTCCCTTGTTGCACATCGGCACGGAGACCGGCTCGCGGACGACTGCGACGACCACGGCCGCAACGGGTGCCACGGTGCCCACCGCGCCCACGGAGGACCGCGGCGCCGCACCCTGCGACCTGGTGACAGTCCCGGCACGCCAGGGACTGGAGGCCGTGGACATCCTGCGTCGGGGCGCCGACCAGGAAGCCGTCGGCCCGGTCCTGCACGACGGCCCCTGCGACACCCTCGGATTCCTGGTTCCCCCGGGGACCGCCGAGGCATGGGACGTACCGGGCAGCGCCTGTACGCGGACCGACGGCCGCGGGCTGCGCATCCCCACCGAGCCGCCCGTCACCGGCAGCGGCTGGCTGCTGCCGCCCGAGGGGGACGCCCCGGTCACCGACCCGGCCGTGCTGCGGGCCGCTCTCGACCAGGCGGCCCGGCTGATCGAGGCGGCCGACAACTGCCGCTGACTGCAGGCTCCCCGCCCGCGCGCCCATAATGGGCCGGTGGCCGGGTTTCCCCGGCACGGCCGGTTCCGTACCGGCCCGGAGCGATGAGCAGTGAGCAGGCACGAGCAGCAGTGGCACGTCGAGGAGCGTCGAGCGGCGGTGCGGGCGCCCGTAAGCGGTCCGACCGCAAGGCCGACGGCAGGACCGAACGCGGGACCGGGCGCAGGACGGAACCCCTCGCCGAACCGGTGGACGGCGGTCTCGCCGAGCTGGTGCCCGACCGGGAGCGTCCGCATGCCTGGACGCTGACGCTCGACGGAGCCCCCCAGTCCCATGTGGACCTCGACGACCCCACGTATCTGTCCTTCGAGTACCAGCGCAGGATCGGCCACATCGCCGACCTCGTCGCACCCCCTGGGCAGCCCCTGCACGTGGTGCACCTGGGCGGCGGCGCCTTCACGCTCGCCCGCTACATCGCCGCGACCCGGCCCCGATCCACCCAGCAGATCGTCGAGGTGGACGCCGCGCTCGTCCAACTGGTCCGCCGGGAGCTGCCGCTGGACCCACAGGCCAGGATCCGGGTCCGGGCCACCGATGCCCGCGCCGGGCTCGGGAAGATCCAGGACGGCTGGGCGGATCTCGTCATCGCCGATGTCTTCAGCGGGGCCCGTACCCCCGCGCACCTCACCAGCACCGAGTTCCTCGCCGAGGTGCGCCGGGTCCTGAAGCCCGGCGGGAGTTACGTGGCCAACCTCGCGGACGGCCCGCCGCTGACCCATCTGCGCGGCCAGATCGCCACCGCGGGCACGGTCTTCCCCGAACTGGCGCTCGCCGCCGACCCGACCGTGTGGCGCGGCCGTCGCTTCGGCAACGCCGTGCTGCTCGCCTCGGATCTGCCGCTGAAGGTCGCGGAGCTGACCCGCCGGGTCGCGACCGACCCGCACCCCGGACGCGTCGAACACGGGCGGGCGCTCGCCGACTTCACCGGCGGCGCGGCGGCGGTGAGCGACGCGGACGCCAGGCCTTCACCGGCGCCACCGCCGTCGGCGTTCGGCTAGTGCGGTGACCATGAATGTTCGCCGGGTCCGGTGACACGCCGGTCGATGTTCGCGGAGGTTGAATCTCAAGCTCACTGCTTGAGGCTTGACATCAGGTCACGCATGTCGCTGATCATGGCCGATTGGTACGGGGACAGGTCAGGGATGTCCGGCCCGTCACCGGCCTCGTCTTCGCTGCGGTCGTCGCTCTGGTGCACCGTGAAGGCGGAGAGACTCAGCGTGAGGACCGCTCCGCCCTCCAGCACCCGCAGCTCCGAGTTACCGTCATCCCGGGTCAGCAGATACGCCTTGTCACCAAGTTCCGGAACCGTCTCCAGCTTCGCTTCAGGATCAACGCCGAGATCGGTCACCCCTCGCCGCGCCTCGAATTCGGCGCCGGGGTCGGTCTTCTTGTGCAGTGCCACCGTGATTCCGACGGTGTATTCGATGGACCAGCCGTTCCCGGGCCGCTCCGCCCCGGCCCGGGACCGAAGAGGAATGAAGCACTGGATCTGGTCGAGGACAGCATGGTTCAACAGCCCTGATTCGACCTTGGTGGTGGACTCTCGCGGTGCGATCGCCGTGCCGATCGACTTCAGCTGTAAAGATGGGCAAGGGTCTTGGCCCAGCTGGTACCCATGCATGTCCGGCTTCCGATCGCCTACTTCATACAGGAACAGCGCCGCCGCCCAGAGGGCCGACGCCATTACCGCCCCGCCCAGCGCCCACAGCCACGGCCTTCGCGGCCGACGTTCCCCAACGAACTCCCGGTCGAAGTCGCCCATCACCTCGCGGGTTTCAACCCCACCGAACTCCCCCGCCAACTCCGGCTCAGAAATCATTCTGTTCCCCCTCGGCCGCGCCTTCCGCCTTCGTCATGATGATCGCAGCACTGGCTCCGTCCCCGCAGAGCCGGGCAGACGGATTCCGGACACGGTGAACCTATGTGGTCACCGTCAACAGCGTCATCGTCTCCGGCTGCATCACGGCGGCGACGCTCTTCTTCTGCACCCTGGCCGGTTACGCGTTCGCCAAGATGGGCTTCAGGAGCCGCGGCGGACCGATGACCGCGGTCATCGCCACGCTTACGATCCCGCCGCAGCTCAGCGTCGTCCCGCTGTTCATGATGATGTCCGACATCGGCTGGGGCGGAAAGCTGGAGTCGGTGATCTTCCCGACCCTGGTGAGCGCGTTCGGTGTGTTCTTCATGCGGCAGTACCTGACCGAGGCACTGCCCTACGAACTCATCGAGGCTGCCAAGGTCGACGGCGCGAACAACTTCCGCATCGTGCGGAGCGTGGTGCTCCCGGTGGCCCGCCCCGCGATGATGGTGCTGGGGATGCTCACCTTCGTACAGGCGTGGAACGACTTCTTCTGGCCCTACCTCGCCCTCAATCAGCAGAACCCCACGCTCCAGGTGGCCCTCGGCCGGCTGAGCGCCTCCTACACCCCCGACCAGAGCATCGTGATGGCCGGTGCGCTGATCAGCACATTGCCGCTGCTCGTGGTCTTCGTGATCTTCGGCAAGCAGATCGTCGGAGTGATCATGTCCGGCGCCGTCAAGCGGTGGCAGCGCCACGTCGTCGCGGTAGCGGTGGTAGTGGTCGTCCCCGCTACCGCACAGACCTCGGTCACCCTCAACCTCCAGCGACCGCGAGCGCCGGCGGCTGGCCCAGTATCCGACCGCACACGGCGTGGACGGAGTGCTGCTGGGTCTCCGTCCACGCCGACGACCCGCTCCCGGACCTGCTGGAGCAGCTCGGCATGCCGGCCGTGATGAGCGGCCGCAGATCCGCCTCGGAACCGCTCGCCGCGGTCGACTCCGACAACCCGCGCAGCCGTCGGCCATCTGATCTCCCGGGGCCGCCGCTCCATCGCCACGATCACCGGGCGCCTTGATGTCTACGGTGCCCGGCGCCGCCTCGACGGCTACCGCAAGGCGGTCTCCGCGGCCGGTCCCGGACCGGACGAGCAGCTGATCGCCCCCGCAGACTTCACCGAGGAAGGCGGCGCACAGGCCATGCGCGACCTGCTCGCCCGCCGCCCCGACGTCGACGCGGGCTTCGCCGCCTCCGACGTCATGCCGCAGGGGCCCGCCAGGTGCTGCGTGAGGCCGGCCGGCGCATCCCGGACGATGTGGCTCTCATCGGCTTCGACGACTCGGCCGTGGCCCGTCACATGGACCCGGCGCTCACCAGCGTGCGCCAGCCGGTCGAGGAGATGGCCCGCACGATGGCCCGCGTACTGCTCCAGGAGATCGCGGGCGAGAACCAGGAGCGTCCGCAGATCGTGCTCCCCACGGAACTCGTCCGTGACTCCTCGTGACGACCGTCACACAGTCGCCGGTGAGGGTGGCTCAGGTACGAGAAGGGCCCCGGTCATTGACCGGGGCCCTTCTCTTCAGGGTGAGTAACGGGACTCGAACCCGCGACATCCTGGACCACAACCAGGTGCTCTACCATCTGAGCTATACCCACCATGCCCGGTCTTTTTCTGACCGGCCGAGAAAAAGTGTACAGGGTCCGAGAGGGTGCTCGCGCCCTAGTTGTTCAGCCGCTGATCCCGGCCCCCGAAAGGTCCATGACCAGCGGCTTCGCAACGTCCTACGGCGTGGGCGGCGCGACACGTGCCGCGATCGCCTTGGCGCGCTCCGAGTCCGGCCCGGGCTGCGGCACGAAGATCGCCTCGCGGTAGTAGCGCAGCTCCGTGATGGAGTCACGGATGTCCGCGAGCGCCCGGTGGTTGCCGTTCTTCTCCGGACTGTTGAAGTACGCCCTCGGGTACCAGCGGCGCGCCAGCTCCTTGACCGAGGACACGTCGACGATCCGGTAGTGGAGGTAGCCCTCCAGGGCCGACATGTCCCGCGCCAGGAAGCCGCGGTCGGTGGAGACCGAGTTCCCGCAGAGCGGGGCCTTGCCGGGCTCCTTCACATGTTCGCGGACATAGGCCAGCACCTGGGCCTCGGCGTCGGCCAGGGTGGTGCCCTGGGCCAGCTCGTCGAGGAGACCCGAGGCGGTGTGCATCTGGCGCACCACCTCGGGCATCGTCTCCAGTGCCGCGTCCGGTGGGCGGATCACGATGTCCACCCCTTCGCCGAGCACGTTCAGCTCCGAGTCGGTGACCAGTGCGGCCACCTCGATGAGTGCGTCTTCCGTCAACGAGAGCCCGGTCATCTCGCAGTCGATCCACACCATGCGATCGTTCATGGCCCCACCCTACGGCGCACTCCGTTGACCCGGCAGGGGCGGGCGCCCGGTGGAGTACGCGTCGGGGCCCGGTTTCCCGTGCTCCGGCTGCCCCGCCCCGACCGTCGCCGACGTGACGGCATGCGGACCCGGTGGGGTGGCCGCAGCCGTGGCACGCCGGCCCGCCGAGGTGCCCTGCGCGGGCACGATCGGCTCGATCGCCGGGGCGAGGGCCTCCGCGCCACCGCCCTGCGGACGGCGGGCCCGGTATGCGGCCCGGTATGCGGCGGGGGAGGAGCCCAGCTGGCGCCGGAAGTGTCCGCGCAGCGCGACCGGCGAGCGGAAGCCGCAGCGGCCCGCGACCTCGTCGACCGAGTACTCGGACGTCTCCAGCAGCCGCTGCGCCTGCAGCACCCGCTGGGTGATCAGCCACTGGAGCGGTGCGCTGCCGGTGAGCGAGCGGAACCTCCGGTCAAAGGTCCGCCTGCTCATGTAGGCGCGCGCAGCCAGCGTCTCCACGTCGAACTGCTCGTGGAGATGCTCCAGCGCCCAGGCCACGACCTCGGCGAGCGGGTCGGAGCCGATCTCCTCAGGTAAAGACCTGTCGAGGTAGCGCTCCTGGCCGCCACTGCGCCGCGGCGGCACGACGAGCCGGCGGGCCAGTGCCCCGGCGGCTTCCGTGCCGTGGTCCGTGCGGACAATGTGCAGACAGAGATCGATCCCGGCTGCTGTCCCGGCGGAGGTGAGCACATCGCCGTCGTCGACGAAGAGCTCACGAGGATCGACATGCACCGACGGATAGCGCTTGGCCAGCGTCGGTGCGTACATCCAGTGCGTGGTCGCCGGGCGGCCGTCCAGCAGACCGGCGGCGGCGAGCACGAACGCGCCGGTGCACAGCCCGACGATGCGGGCCCCTTCCTCGTGGGCGCGGCGTAGCGCGTCCAGCGCCTCCGCGGGGGGCGGCGAGGTGATCGAACGCCAGGCGGGCACCACGACGGTGCCTGCCCTGCTGATCGCCTCCAGCCCGTAGGGCGCGGTCAGTTCGAGTCCTCCGGTGGTCCGCAGCGGCCCCTCTTCCCCGCCGCAGACGAGGAGTCGGTAGCGCGGAACTCCCGCGTCCTGGCGGTCGATTCCGAACACGGAGAGCGGGATCGAGCTCTCGAAGATGGGGCCGCCGCTGAACAGCAGTACGGCGACGACTTCTCGTCGTCGTCGCCCACTGAGCTTCCGTACAGCCTCCGTTGCGGCGGCGGAGTCCTGGCTCATGACGCTAAGCCCCCCTCGGTGTTCGCGTCTTCCTGGTCCTTACGGGCCTGTCGCTCCTGCACTTTTCCCCTCGGTCCTGCACGAGTCCCCGTCTTCGATACTCAAGATCGAATCTACTGCGTCCCGTGGTGCCGGCGTGACAAGTTCACCAACCGGCGTTATGTCGACAAGGCAACTTGGCGGGAAGCATTCGATCACGAAGGGTTTCATCCAGCGGCCGTGCAGGGAAGTGCGCCTCGCGTTCATGGCCCGTCCCCGTCGGGTGGAAGCGTACCGCGCGGTCTCTTCCTGCCTGGTGGCAAGGGGGTTGATCGGCCAATTCGGCAAGGAAGCGACAGGGGTGTGAAGTTGGCTGAAAATAGTCGGTTGTGCGTATGTGATTCAGTCAGTCGACCGGCGCACAACCACGATGGGTGGCCACTTCCTTGCGCCCCCTCGGCAGGTCGGACGGCCGATCGTACGGAATGACGCGGCGGCACCGGCGGACAGCGGGATCCCGACCGGCGGGCCGATATCGGTCCGCCGCCGGTCGGAGAGCTCCGCGCGGGGCGGACGTGCCGGGGTCGGCGCGGTGTGATTCCTGGGAGTGGACCGCCGGCGCGGCGCTCGACGGCGGAGTGGTGATCCACGCCGGGGGTGCGGCGGTCCCGGTGCGCTGTGGAGTGGGTGACGGATAGGGTCCGCCCGGTCACCGAGGGGAGGCGTTTCGGCCCGCCGGCGTCGATGTACAGCGCAACCGGCATTGCCATACGGGTCCGCCTCGGGCATGCTCCGTGAAACGTCGCACGCGCTATGTGCGGGTCTGGGCAGTGGAGGAGTGGCGCCGTACCCTTGGGGGTAAGGGGTTGGGAAGATGATTCCCGGACACCGCAACACCGCCCGCTGACGCATCTTCCCCAAGTCGCTCTCCTCACGAGGACTCTCTTCGCCGAGACACCGATGGCCGGTCACGAAATCCCCGAACCCGCCGACCGCAAGCAGGTGACCGACCCCAGGTCGGACCCGCAGGCGGTCGAAGAAACACGTCATTCCTGCGACCCCGCCTTCCGGCATGGGGTCGTGGTCGGCTTCGACGGCTCGACGTCCAGTGAGCGCGCCCTCGCATACGCCATCGGCATGGCCCGAAGATCGGGTTCCGGCCTGATCATCGTGCATGTCGCCAATCGGCTGCCGACCACCGTCTGGGCAGGCTGCGAGCCGCCCGTCTTCGTCGATGTGCCCGACCACCGCACCGAGGTGCTCGGCCTGGAGCTCGCCTGCGCGGACTACCTCTCCGAGGTTCCCTGGGTGCTCGTCGAGCGCGGCGGGGACATCTGTCACGAGCTGGAGGAGGTCGGCCGGGAGTACTCGGCCGACGCCATCGTCGTCGGCTCCACGCACGGCATCGTCGGCCGCATCTTCGGCTCGGTGGCGGGGCGCCTCGCGCGGCGCGCACAGCGCCCGGTCGTCGTCATCCCCTGAGCGTTCCCCGTCCCGGACGCCTCTGCCGTCACCCCCGTCACCGGTTCCGGACCCCGCAGTGGACGTGGCGTCAACTCGCCTGTGGAAACCGGCAGTCTACCGATGCGTAGGGGTGGATTGTGCGCTTGTGAAGGGTACATAAGGGTCACTGGGAAGCAGGACCACTGCATGTGAAGGGAGCCCGCCGTGGACAATGACGTCTCTGCGGGAAGCACCAGCACCTCTACCCTCGGCCATCTCGCCCTGGGACTCACCCTGTTGGCGTTCGGTATCGGTCACACCGCAGTCGTGGACGGTGTGACGGCGGCCGACGCCGTCTCGCTCGCGCTGTATGTCGGCGGTATCGCCCTGTTCGTCGCCGGACTCCTGGAGTTCCGCGCGGGAAACAGCTTCACCGGCACGGCCTTCGCCGGACTCGGCGCCTTCTGGTTCACCTGGGGCACCGGCGCCGACGCGCATGTCTCCAGCCATGCGGCAGGGCTGTTCCTGCTGCTCTGGGCCCTGTTCGCGCTCAGTCTGACCCTCGGCGCGGCCGGTGGCGGTCTGCTCGCCCAGGGGACATACGCACTGCTGTTCCTGGCGCTTCTGCTCCTGGGCGTCGGGCAGTTCGCGGACAGCGGGAGCCTGGCCAAGGCGGGCGGCTGGCTCGCCGCGGTGTCCGGTCTCGCCGCCTGGTACGGGGCGACGGCGGCGCTGGCCGACTGGCCCACGGCGCTGCCGGGGCGTGCTGCCGGCCGACGGGTGACGGCCACCGGCTGAGGCAGTGACCGGGCCGATGCGGCAAGGGGAAGAGGCGCCGGCCCCGACGGGAGCGGCCCCGTACCCGCGGTGGCGGTGGGTACGGGGCCGCTCTGCTCCGGGCACAGCCCGTGCGGGGATGCCTACTCGACGGTGACGGACTTCGCCAGGTTGCGCGGCTTGTCGATGTCACGGCCCATGGCCAGCGCCGTGTGGTACGCGAAGAGCTGGAGCGGGATGCCCATCAGGATCGGGTCCAGTTCGTTCTCGTTCTTCGGTACGACGATGGTGTGGTCGGCCTTCTCCTGCACCTGGTGCGCGACGGCGAGGATGCGGCCGCTGCGGGCCTTGATCTCCTCCATCGCGGCGCGGTTCTTCTCCAGCAGATCGTCGTCCGGCACGATCGCGACCGTCGGCATCGAGGGCTCGATCAGCGCCAGCGGCCCGTGCTTCAGCTCGGAGGCGGGGTACGCCTCCGCGTGGATGTACGAGACCTCCTTGAGCTTCAGCGAGGCCTCACGGGCGACGGGGTAGCCGCGCACCCGGCCGATGAACATCATCGACTTGGCGTCCGCATACTCCGCCGCCAGCTTCTTGATCTCGTCCTCGTTCGCCAGGATCTCGCTGATCTGGGCGGGCAGCCTGCGCAGCCCCTCGATGATCCGCTTGCCGTCGGCGACCGACAGATCCCGGATCCGGCCCAGGTGCAGGGCGAGCAGCGCGAACGCGACGACCGTGTTCGTGAAGCACTTGGTGGAGACGACACAGACCTCGGGGCCGGCGTGGACGTACGTACCCCCGTCGGCCTCCCGGGCGATTGCCGAACCCACCACGTTGACCACACCGAGCACCCGGGCGCCCTTGCGCTTGAGCTCCTGGACGGCGGCCAGCACGTCGTACGTCTCACCGGACTGGGAGACCGCGACGTACAGGGTGTCGGGGTCGACGACCGGGTTGCGGTAACGGAACTCGGAGGCGGGCTCGGCGTCCGCGGGGATACGGGCCAGCTCCTCGATCAGCTGGGCGCCGATCTGGCCCGCGTGGTACGAGGTCCCGCAGCCCAGGATCTTGATCCGGCGGACCCCGCGAGCCTCGCGGGCGTCCAGGTTGAGACCGCCGAGGTGCACGGTGGAGAAACGGTCGTCGATCCGGCCGCGGAGCACCCGGTCGACGGCGTCCGCCTGCTCGGAGATCTCCTTGTGCATGTACGTGTCGTGGCCGCCCATGTCGTACGACTCGGCCTCCCACTCCACGGTGGTCGGCGTGGCCGTCGTGGACGAGCCCTCCGTCGTGTACGTACGGAAGTCGTCGGCCTTGAGGGTGGCCATCTCACCGTCGTCGAGGGTGACGACCTGGCGGGTGTGGGCCACCAGCGCGGCGACGTCGGAGGCGACGAACATCTCCTTCTCGCCGATGCCGAGTACGACCGGGGAGCCGTTGCGGGCTACCACGATGCGGTCGTTGAAGTCGGCGTGCATGACGGCGATGCCGTACGTGCCCTCGACCGACCGCAGCGCCTCGCGGACCTTCTCCTCCAGGGTCACCGCCTGGGCGCGGGCGATCAGGTGGACCAGCACCTCGGTGTCGGTCTCGGAGAGGAAGACGACACCGTCGGCGACGAGCTTCGCACGGAGCTCGGAGGCGTTGTCGATGATGCCGTTGTGGACGACGGCGACCTTGTTGTCGGCGTCCAGGTGGGGGTGCGCGTTCTCGTCGCTCGGGGCGCCGTGGGTGGCCCAGCGGGTGTGAGCGATACCGGTGGTGCCGGTGAAACGCTTGGGAACGCGGGCCTCGAGCTCGCGGACCCGGCCCTTCGCCTTGACCATCTTCAGGGCGGCGGGCTTCCCGGCCGACGCCTTGCCGGTGATGACGATGCCCGCGGAGTCGTAACCCCGGTACTCCAGCCGCTGCAGCCCTTCCAGCAGCAGCGGAGCCACATCACGCTTCCCGATGTATCCGACGATTCCGCACATAAAGTCTCTGCCCCTCCATCGATGTACCTGTGGTGCCCGTTGCTCAGCCGTAGACGATGCGGCGCAGCTGGCGGAGCGAGAGCTCCGGCGGCGCGACCGCCCGGTGCGGCAGCTCGGCCGCGATCCGCTCGAAGATCTCCGTGTTCACCAGGCCGCCGGACTGCAGTTCGCGGTGGCGGCGGCGGACGAAGTCGTCGGTCGTCTCGTCGAAGTACGCCAGCACGTCGAGAACCACCCGGGCGGCTTCACCGCGCTGGAGCGCGGTGCTGCGCACCAGGTGATCAATGAGGTCGTCATGCGACGAGCGGCGTTCGAGCACTCGTCGATATTGCGGTGGACGGGGCGCTTACGCAACAATTCTGCCCGATATCGGGCAGGAGTGGGTGTGATTGCGCTCTCGTGCGGACCTGGAGGCGGTCAGGGAGGGGATGGGGACGCGCTCAGCCGGCCGGGCACGATCCGCACTGTCTCGCCGTCGAAGGTCCACGTTCCGTCGCGCTGGACTATTTCCGCCATGGGGCAGATTCTCTCAGCCCCATAACGGGGAAGTGGTCTACACCTTGACCGTGCGTGGGACAGGCGATACGCATGGTGATGGTTGGTTGCTCAGGAGATCCCCAGGTGTGAACCCGTCGAAAGGGACCCGGCTTGTGAGACTGCACAGGACACAGCGCACCGCCCTTCCCCGTCTTCTCGGCTCGCTGCTGCTCGTCACAGCGGCCGGCATCTCCAGTGTCGGCGCTGCGCCGGGAGGACAGGCGGCCGGCAGCGGCCCGGCCACTGCCGCCTCGCCCCGTCCGCTCGGGCAGATAGTGCCTGCCCCCGCCGAGGCGAAGCCCGGCGGCTCTCCGTACACCATCACCGCGGACACCAGGATCCGCGTCGAGGACGGCTCCCGCGAGGCCCGGAAGATCGGCGACTATCTGGCGGGCGTGCTGCGCCCGTCCACCGGTTACGCCCTGCCGGTCACCGGTCGCGGCGGCGACGGTATCCGGCTCCGGCTCGACTCCCACGACAGCGCGTCGGGTGCCGAGGGCTACACCCTGAAGTCGAGCCGCGGCTCCGTCACGATCACGGCGCGTGGCCCGGCAGGGCTCTTCCACGGGGTCCAGACGCTGCGTCAGCTGCTCCCGGCCGACGTGGAGAAGAACAGCCGCCAGAAGGGCCCGTGGAAGGTCGCGGGAGGCACGGTCAAGGACGCGCCGCGCTATGCGTACCGGAGCGCGATGCTGGACGTCTCCCGGCACTTCTTCTCCGTCGGCGAGGTCAAGCGCTACATCGACCAGCTCGCCCTCTACAAGATGAACAAGCTCCATCTGCATCTCTCCGACGACCAGGGCTGGCGGATCGCCATCGACTCCTGGCCGCGGCTCGCCACGTACGGCGGGCAGACGGAGGTGGGCGGGGGAGTCGGCGGCTACTACACGAAGAGCGACTACAAGGAGATCGTGCGGTACGCCTCCTCCCGCTATCTGGAGGTCGTGCCGGAGATCGACCTGCCCGGCCACACCAACGCGGCCCTCGCCTCGTACGCGGAGCTGAACTGCAACGGCGTCGCGCCGCCGCTCTACACCGGCACCAATGTCGGCTTCAGCTCGCTCTGCGTTCCGAAGGCCGTCACGTACGACTTCGTGGACGACGTGGTCCGTGAGCTGGCCGCGCTCACCCCCGGCAAGTACCTCCACATCGGCGGCGACGAGGCGCACTCCACCAGCCACGAGGACTATGTGGCCTTCATGGACAAGGCACAGGCCATCGTCGGCAAGTACGGCAAGACCGTGATCGGCTGGCACCAGCTGACCGGGGGCACGCCGGTGAAGGGCGCGGTCGCCCAGTACTGGGGTTACGACCGGACGGGCGCGGCCGAGCGCAAGCAGGTGGCGGACGCCGCCGTGAACGGCACGAAGCTGGTGCTGTCCCCGGCCGACCGGAGCTACCTCGACATGAAGTACGACAAGGACACCAAGCTGGGCCTGGCCTGGGCCGGTTACGTCTCCGTCCAGCGCTCGTACGACTGGAACCCGGCGATGTACCTGGACGGTGCCCCGGAGGGTTCGATCCTCGGTGTCGAGGCGCCGCTCTGGTCGGAGACCCTGACCAACAGCGACGAGATCGAACAGATGGCGTTCCCCAGGCTGCCCGGGGTGGCGGAGCTGGGATGGTCACCCGCGTCCACGCACGACTGGGACACGTACAAGGTGCGGCTGGGTGCCCAGGGGCCGAGGCTCTCGGCGCTCGGCGTCAACTACTACCGGGCGCCGCAGGTTCCCTGGGCCGACCGGTGAGGTGACCGGGGCCGTCCGGCGACCGTTGTGTTCTCGATCGCCGGACGGGCTCGGCAGATGTCCTCAGTCGCCGGACGGGCCCGGTTTCATGCCTGTCCGGCGATCGGGTTCTTCAGCGTGCCGATCAGCTGCAGTGCCCCCGACGGATCGGTCAGATCGACCATCTGCTTGTTGTTCCGCAGCTGCAGCCGGTTCAGGCAGGACAGTGCGAACTCCTGCGCGAACATGTCGTACTGCTTGAACTTCTCGGCGAGATACGGCACTGACGCCTGATATCCGCTGACGCATTGGGCGACCGTCCGCCAGAACGCCTCCTCGTCGATTAGGCCCTCGCTCGCCAGCCCCCCGCCCAGGAAGCGCAGGAAGCAGTCGAAGACATCGGTGAGGACCGAGAGCAGTTTCATGTCCTCGGGAACCTCGGCGCGGATCCGCTCGACCTTCGGCGGCAGCACCGCGTCCGGGTTCATGACCGCGATCTCCTCGGCGATGTCCTTGAAGACCGTGCGCCGTACGACCCCGTCCTCGACGACCAGGATGACGTTCTCGCCGTGCGGCATGAACACCAGGTCGTACGCGTAGAAGCTGTGCAGCACCGGCACCAGGTACGCGTCCAGGTAGTGGCGCAGCCACACTGCGGGGTCCAGCCCCGACTCGGCGATCAGCGCACCGGCGACGGAGTTGCCCTCGTGGTCGGTGTGGAGCAGCGAGGCCATGGTCGCGACCCGTTCGCCGGGGGCCAGGCCGGGGACCGGGCTCTCCCGCCACAGCGCGGCGAGCATTTTCAGGTACGGGGAGCCCTTGGCGGTGGCCGCCTCGTACGTCCGGTGGTGGTAGCCGATGGCCGCCCGCTCCCGGATGATCGAGAAGCGGGCCTCGCGCAGCAGCTCGTCGCGCTCGATCAGCTCGGCGAGCCAGTCGTTGATCGCGGGGGTGGCCTCCATGTACGCGGCGGAGAGCCCGCGCATGAAGCCCATGTTGAGGACGGACAGCGCCGTTTTGACGTAATGGCGGTCCGGATTGCCGGTGTTGAAGAAGGTACGGATGGACTGCTGTGCCAGGTACGCGTCGTCGCCTTCGCCCAGGCAGACCAGATGGTGCTGTGCGAGCTCCCCGGCGAAGGTGACGGCCAGCTTGTTCCACCACTGCCAGGGGTGGACGGGGATCAGCAGGTAGTCGTCCAGGTCGAGCCCGAGGCCGGTCATCGTGGCCGCGAACCGGGTGAGGGTCTCCTCGCCCAGCTCGCCCGCGATCAGCGTCCCGTAGTCGAGGCCGGTGCCCGCGGTGAAGGTGGCGCGGTCGCGGCGGGCGGCGAGCCAGACCAGACGGATCCCGGCTGCCGCCTCGGGGGCGAACGCCCGGTACTCGTCCACACCGAAGCCGAGCCGCCCGTTGTTGGCGACGAAGCAGGGGTGGCCCTCGGTCATGCCGGTCTCGATCGCCTGGAACCCGGCACGGACCAGCTCGGCGGAGGTGACGGGCGGCTTGGTCAGCTTGTACGCGGTGCCGGCCAGAGTGGAGGAGATCTCCTCCAGGTAGACCGGGAGGATCTCCGCCGAGAGGCCGAGCGTGGAGCTCAGCTCGACGAAGAACTCGCCTGCGTCCAGCGGCAGTTCGGAGCCGTTTCGGTGGCGGGTGATCGAGTCGGCCTCGACCTGCCAGTGGTCGAGTGCGTAGATCCGTGCGGTGAAGCGGTACTCGGTCGCCGCGTCGTCGCTGCGCACCGAGTAGCGGTCGTCGCCGAGCGGTGCGGGGGTCAGCAGCCGTTCGTGGCTGAACTCGGCGAGCGCCTTGCGGAGCAGCAGTCGGTTGGCGGTGGCCCAGCGTTCAGGGGCGAGATGGGCGACGCTGTCGATGACGGGGGACATCAGACGCCACCCCCGGTCGCTGCGGCGAACTGTTCCCGTGTGCAGGCGCTGAGCAGGGCGTTCTTCTCCGGCTTGGCTATCTCGCCCAGCACTTCGAAGCCGACCGCCTTGTTGAGGGCGTGCACCGCGCTGTTGCGTACGTCGGGTTCGACGACGACCCGGCGTACGGACGGGTCGGCGAACATCGCCTCCATCACGGCGGTGATCACACCGAGCGTGAAGCCGTGCAGCGGGGTGTCGGTCGGGGCGACCAGGAAGTGCATCCCGGTGTCGCCGGGCTCGGCGTCGTACAGCCCCTTGAGCTCGACCTCGGTGGGGTCGTACCGCTCCATCAGGAAGGCGGGCTCCCCGTCGTGCAGCCCGATGAAGGCGTCGTGGTGCGGGTGGGCGGCGATCGCCATGTATTCCCGCTCGACGTCCTGGAGTTTCGCGTCGCCCATCAGCCAGAAGGAGGCCTTGGGGTGGGTGGCCCAGCCGTGCACCAGTTCGGCGTCGGCGAGGGGGTCCAGCGGGCGGGTGGTGAAGGTGCCGAGGTCGGTGGTCATACGGCGAACTCCTGGAAGGCTATGGACTTCTCGACCGGGTAGTACTCACGGCCGAGCAGTTCGCCGATGATGTACGCGTTGCGGTAGGCGCCCATGCCCAGGTCGGGTGAGGTGATCGAGTGGGTGTGCGTGCCCGCGTTCTGCAGGAAGACGCCGTGTCCGGTGGTGTCGATGGAGTAGTTGCGGGCCACGTCGAAGCGGCCGCGGCCGTCCCGGCGCAGCCGGTCGTGGATGTCCTCGAGGAACGCGGGTGGGCGGTAGCGGTAGCCGGTGGCGAGGATCAGACCCTCGGTGGTGAGGGTGTAGTCCTTGCCCTGCTCCTCCTGGTGCAGGGCAAGCGTGTACGTACCACTGCTCTCCTCGTAGCTCGCGCTGTTCAGCGAGCAGTTGGTGAGGAGACGGGTCGGGACGGGACCGGGCAGGTTCTTCTGGTAGAGCAGATCGAAGATCGCGTCGATCAGCTCTCCGTCGATGCCCTTGAAGAGGCCCTTCTGACCGGACTCCAGCCGGTAGCGGGTCTCCTCGGGCAGCGCGTGGAAGTAGTCGATGTACTCCGGGGAGGTCATCTCCAGCGTCAGCTTGGTGTACTCCAGTGGGAAGAAGCGCGGCGAGCGCGTCACCCAGTTCAGCCGGTAGCCGTGCACATCGATCTCGGAGAGCAGGTCGTAATAGATCTCGGCCGCGCTCTGCCCACTGCCGACAAGGGTGATGGACTCCTTCGTCTGGAGAGCCATTTTCCCTTCCATGTAAAGGGAGTTGTGCAGATAATCGCCGCCCAGACCCTGGCAGGCATCCGGGACGTACGGGGGAGTGCCGGTGCCGAGCACGAGCCGCGGGGCCCGGAAGGCGCTGCCGGTGGCGGTGCGGACGGTGTAGAGCGCGGTTCCTTCGTCGTACGTGACCGACTCGACGGTGGCGTCGAAGCGGATGCTGGTCAGTTCGGCGGCGGCCCAGCGGCAGTAGTCGTTGTACTCGGTCCGCAGCGGGTAGAAGTTCTCCCGGATGTAGAAGGAGTACAGCCGCCCGCGTTCCTTCAGATAGTTCAGGAAGGAGTACGGAGAGGTCGGGTCGGCCATCGTGACCAGGTCCGACATGAACGGCGTCTGGAGATGGGCGCCTTGGAGGAACATCCCGGAGTGCCATTCGAAGTCCGGCTTGGACTCCAGGAACACCCCGTTCAGCTCGTCGATCGGCTCGGTCAGACAGGCGAGCCCGAGATTGAACGGGCCGAGCCCGATACCGATGAAGTCATGGGGTTCAGGAAGCGCGGTCAAGGGAGTCTCCCAGGTACTGCTCGGCGTGGCCGGAGATCAGGTCGAGTACCGCGGCGATGTCCTGCGCGGTCGTTTCGGGGTTGAGCAGGGTGAACTTCAGGTACTGGCGGCCGCCGGCCTTCGTACCGGCGACTACGGCCTCGCCGGAGGCGAAGAGCGCCTTGCGGGCATGGAGATTGGCCCGGTCGATCTCGGTGGGCGCGGTGACGCCGGACGGGATGTAGCGGAACACCAGCGTGGACAGCTGGGGCTCGACGACGACGTCGAACCGCGGGTCGGCGGCGAGCAGGCGCCAGCCCTCGGCGGCCAGGTCGCAGACCTCGTCGAAGAGCTCGCCGATGCCGTCGGCGCCCATGACACGCAGCGTCATCCACAGTTTCAGGGCGTCGAATCTGCGGGTGGTCTGCAGCGACTTGTCCACCTGGTTGGGGATGCGTTCGGCGGCCATTCGCTGCGGGTTGAGGTACTCGGCGTGGTACGTGGCGTGGCGCAGCGTCGCCCGGTCCCGGACCAGCACGGCCGAGGAACTCACCGGCTGGAAGAAGGACTTGTGGTAGTCCACGGTGACCGAGTCGGCGTGCTCGATGCCGTCGAGGAGGTGGCGGCGCTCACGGGAGGCCAGCAGCCCGCAGCCGTACGCGGCGTCGACATGCAGCCAGGCGGAGAACTGCCGGCAGAGCGCGGCGATTTCGGGCAGCGGGTCGATGGAACCGAAGTCGGTGGTGCCCGCGGTGGCGACGACGGCCATCGGTACGTCGCCTTCGGCGACGCACTGCTCCAGGGCGCGGGCCAGCGCCACGGTCTGCATGCGCTTGTTGTGGTCGACGGGGACGGCGATGACCGAGTCCGGTCCCAGACCGAGGAGTTTCGCCGACTTCTGGACACTGAAGTGGCTGCATGCGGAGGTGAAGATGCGCAGCCGGGTGAAGTGCTGCGGCGACGTCTTGGCCTCTTCCCGGGCGAGCAGCAGGGCCTGCAGATTGGACTGCGTACCGCCGCTGGTGAAGATGCCGTCCGCGGCCGGTCCGAGGCCGATCCGGGCCGCGGTCCAGCCGATCAGGCGGCGCTCGATCAGGGTGCCGCCGGCGCTCTGGTCCCAGGTGTCCAGGGAGGAGTTGACGGCCGAGAGCACGGCTTCGCCGAGGACGGCGGGGATGACGACTGGGCAGTTGAGGTGGCCCAGGTAGCGGGGGTGATGGAAGTAGACGGCATCACGGAGATAGACGCTGTCGAGCTCGTCGAGGGCGGCGGACGCATCGCACAGCGGCCGGTCCAGATCGATCGCGTCAACGACGGGAGTGAGCTCGTCGACGGAGATTCCGGTGAACGGCCGGTCTGTGGCGGCGAGTTTGGCTGCGACCCGTTCGACTCCTGCGGTCACGGAGCGCCGGTAATGCTCCGCGGTCGTGTCGTTGAGCAGGTGCGAACGCATGAAGGGGTCCTCCCGGATGCGGGGAAACTTCATCGGCCCTCAGAGCAGAAGGAGGGGGCGAGGGCCCGATGCAGAAGTTAGGTTAGCCTAACCTAACTTCTGCATCGAGTTATTCCTCGCCCCCGAGGGGCGCAGAGGTTGTCCGATTTACGCGTACGGGGTGGCCGCTTCCGGCCTGTGGTTGGGGAGTTCCGGGTGTGCGGCGCGCGGCCCGCACCCCCGTCGCGTTCCGGCTGCGCGTCCGCGGTGGCCGCCGCCTCGCGCAGTTGCTCCTCGCTCATCCCGCGACGTGAAGCCGGAATCGGCCGCCGGTATGTTTGAAGGAAGGTCAGCCTAACCTCATTGAATATTCGACGGTGCCCCCGGGCCGCTCACCAGACGAGCACCCCGCCGCCCACGGCCCGGGCGCGCAGGGCCGCGGCGGTGATGTTGGCCGGCCGGGCCGTCACGTAGTCCCGCCGGTCGCCGCCGCCTCCGGCCGGCGTCGCGGCGTTCCGGTGCAGCAGCTCGCACTCTTCGAGGAAGCCGTCGATGTCCTCCGGCTCCACGTGCAGGTTGCCGGTGGCCGGCTCGGGGAAGAACCGGGCGCCGAGCGCCCGTGCGGCCTTCGACCCCCACAGCGTGGTCCGGCAGACCTCGGTCCCGGCCGTGTTGCTGCCGTCCTCGGGGTCGTCGAGGAGATGCGACCGACAGTCCTCGTCGTAGATGAACGTATGCACCGTCAGCGTCATGCCCCGAATTCCTCCCGGCAGCCGTCGAGCCCCTCGACCGTCACTTCGACGGCCCGGTTCTCATCCCAGCGGGCACGGTCCAGCCGCAGCCGCTGCAGAGTGACGGGCGCACCCCGTACCGCGGCGACCTCCAGTCCGTCCGGCAGATATCCGAGCCGGCGTGAAACGCCCAGCGAGCGCGGGTTGTCGGTCATGGCGGCCGAGACCGCGGTCCGGGCCCCGAGACCGGCGAAGGCGAGGTGCAGGGCGGCGGCCCGCATCTCGGTGCCGATGCCCTGGCTCTGATGGGCCAGACCCAGCCACGAGCCGGTGCTGACTTCACCGGTCAGGGCGAAGTCCTTCGCCATCACGTCCTGTCGCCCGACCACCTTGCCCTCGTGCAGCACGGCGAGGCTCAGTGCCCAGTCCCGTACGGACCAGTTGGCGATGGTGGCCAGCACATGCTGGAACACGGCCTTGCCGCGCTCGGCGGGCGACGCGTCGGTCCAGGGGACCGTGAACGGCATGTCGGCCGGCGGGTGCACCCCGTCGGCGGCGACCGACGCGAGATCGTCCAGCAACTCCAGGTCGGGAAGACGGAGTTCCAGGCGCGGCGTGCGGAGGCGGAGCCCGTACAGGGGCCAGTGCTGCGGTTTCATGTACGGAATCTGCCGCTCGGGCCCGCGCGCTGTCGAACGAATTGCGCGACCGGCTCCGAGATCACCGCCGACCACCCCGGATCTATGATCTGTGCATGATCGAAGGCGAGTTGGTAAGGCTTCGCGCACTGCGCGCGGAGGATGCGGAGCATCACCTCCGGTGGCGCAACGATCCGGAGGTGGTGCACTGGGCCACCGGCGGCAACCCGTGCTTCGGCCCGGTCACGGCGGAGGCCGTCGAGCTCGGCTTCGAGACGATGCTGCGGCTGAACCCGAGGGAGTCCGCCGTCTTCACGGTCGAGGACCTCGCCGACGGCGCCGTGATCGGCATGGTGGACTACCGGGACCTGGACCCGTTCGCCGGGCTGGCCACCGTGGGCGTCACCATCGGCGCCAGGGACCGCTGGGGCCGCGGCCACGGTTCCGACGCACTGCGGCTGCTGGTGGGGCACCTGTTCGGGGTCTTCGGGCTGCACCGGATCGAGCTGGACACCTGGAGCGGCAACGAGCGGGCCGTCCGCGCCTTCACCAAGGCGGGCTTCCGTGAGGAGGGCCGACGCCGGGCCACCGTGCTGGTGGCGGGCAAGCGGTACGACACCGTGCTGTTCGGAATGCTCCGCGAGGAGTGGCCGGGCGCGACGAGCTGATCGCCCACCCGGCCCATGGCCGGTGACCGTCAGGCCGGCAGCCCCAGCTCCCTCGCGATCAGCATCCGCTGCACCTCGCTCGTGCCCTCGCCGATCTCCAGGATCTTGGAGTCGCGCCACATCCTGGCCACCGGGTACTCGTTCATGAAGCCGTAGCCGCCGTGGATCTGGGTCGCCTCGCGGGCGTTGTCCACCGCGACCGTCGACGAGTACAGCTTCGCGATCGCAGCCTCCTTCTTGAAGGGTTCGCCCGCCACCAGGCGCGACGCCGCGTCGCGCCAGCCGATGCGGGCCATATGGGCCCGCATCTCCATGTCCGCGATCTTGAACTGGATGGCCTGGTTGGCGCCGATAGGCCTGCCGAAGGCCTGGCGCTCCTTGGCGTACTTCACCGACTCGTCCACACAGCCCTGCGCCAGGCCCGTGGACAGGGCGGCGATGGCGATCCGGCCCTCGTCCAGGATGCGCAGGAACTGGGCGTAGCCGCGGCCCTCCTCGCCCAGCAGGTTCTCCAGGGGCACGCGGACGTCGGCGAAGGACAGTTCGCGGGTGTCCGAGGCGTTCCAGCCGACCTTGGAGTACGGGGCGGCGACCGTGAAGCCGGGGGTGCCGGACGGCACGATGATCGAGGAGATGAGCGGGGCGCCGTTCTCCTTGTGGCCGGTCACCGCCGTGACCGTGACCAGTTCCGTGATGTCCGTACCGGAGTTGGTGATGAAGCACTTGGAGCCGTTGATCACCCACTCGCCCGTGGCCTCGTCGCGCACCGCCGTCGTGCGGGTGCCGCCCGCGTCCGAGCCGGCGTCCGGCTCGGTCAGGCCGAACGCGCCGAGCGCCTCGCCCGAGCAGAGCTTCGGCAGCCACTGCTGCTTCTGCTCCTGCGTACCGAAGTGGTAGACCGGCATCGCGCCGAGCGAGACCCCGGCCTCCAGCGTGATCGCCACGGACGAGTCGACCCGGGCCAGCTCCTCCAGGGCGATCCCGAGCGCGAGATAGTCGCCGCCCATCCCGCCGTACTCCTCCGGGAACGGCAGCCCGAACAGGCCCATCCGTCCCATCTCGCGCACGATCTCGTACGGGAACTCGTGGCGCTCGTAGAAGTCGCCGATCTTCGGGGCGACCACATCGTGCGCGAACTCCTCGACGGTGCGACGCAGTTCCTCGTGCTCGGCGGTCAGCCGGTGGTCCAGGGACATGGTGGGTGTCACTCCTTGTGGGACTGGGTCTATCGCACCGAGAGCGCGCGGACGGTACGGGACGGGCTGGGTCGGCCCAGTTGTTCGGCGAGCCACACGCTGGTGGCGGTGAGCGCGTCGAGGTCGACCCCGGTTTCGATGCCGAGGCCGTCGAGCATCCACACGAGGTCTTCGGTGGCGAGATTGCCGGTCGCGCTCTTCGCGTACGGGCAGCCGCCGAGGCCGCCCGCGGAGGCGTCCACGGTGGTCACACCGTGCTGGAGCGCGGCGAGGGTGTTGGAGAGGGCCTGGCCGTACGTGTCGTGGAAGTGCACGCCGATGGTGTCGGTGCGCACGCCCTCCTCGTTCAGCTCGGAGAGCAGGTCCTGCACATGGCCGGGCGTGGCGACGCCGATGGTGTCGCCGAGGGAGAGTTCGTCGCAGCCGAGGTCCATCAGTGCCTTGGCCACGCGGACGACCTGGTGGACGGGGACGGGCCCCTCCCACGGGTCGCCGAAGCACATCGACAGATAGCCGCGGACATGCACCTTGTCGGCCTTGGCCCGGGCGACGACCGGCTCGAACATGGCGAGCGACTCGTCGACGGTGCGGTTGAGATTGCGGGCGGCGAACGTCTCGGTCGCCGAGCCGAACACGGCGATGCGGCCGGCGCCGAGCGCCAGGGCCCGGTCCAGGCCACGTTCGTTCGGTACGAGTACGGGCAGGGCGACGCCCTCGATGTCGTCGAGGCGGGGGAACAGATCCTCCGCGTCGGCCAGTTGGGGCACCCACTTCGGGTGCACGAAGCTGGTCGCCTCGATGCTGGTCAGGCCCGACGCGGCCAGACGGTGGATGAACTCCGCCTTCACCTCGGTCGGTACGACGGCCTTCTCGTTCTGCAGCCCGTCGCGGGCGCCGACCTCGTGGATGCGTACCCGTGGGGGCAGATCCTGGGCGGGCACGGTCATGGGCAGGGTGCGGGGTGTCATGCGTCCTCCCCGGGAGCTTCGGCGGGCGTCACCACGGCCAGGATCTGGTCCATGGCGACCGTGGCGCCGGCGGTGACATCCAGTTCGGTCACGGTCCCGGCGTGCGGGGCGGAGATGACGTGTTCCATCTTCATCGCCTCGACGACGAGCAGGCTCTGACCGGCCACGACCTCGTCCCCGACCGACACCTTCAGGACGGTGACGGTCCCGGGCATGGGCGCGGCGAGCGTGTCCGCCCCGGAACGGGCGGCGCCGGCCAACGACGCCTCCACGGGATCGTGAGCCTGTACGTGCCAGGTGTCGCCGTCGCGGCCCAGCCAGGTCCCCTCCGGGGACGCGGCATGGGTGAACGTGTGGGTGACACCGGCGAGTTCGAGCGTGAGGTGGTGCGGGGACAGCTCGATCAGCCTGGCCGTCTCCTTGCCGCCGGGCATCGGGGCCAGTGGGCCGCAGGCGCCCGTCGCGGGCTCCGGCGGCTGTGCGCCCTCCCCGACATGGCCGAACGTCAGCTCGGTGCCCGCCGGGCAGGAGCGCAGTGACACCTGTACCGGGTCGTGGCCCGGCAGCCGGAAGTGGCGCACCGTCCGGGCCGGGGTGCCGCCCAGCCGCCAGCCGCTCGTCACGGAGAACGGGTCCACCCAGCCGGAGCCGTCCACGGGGGAGGCGCTCACCGGGGAGGGCTGCCGCAGCAGCGCCGCCGCCGCGTACACCTCCTCCGGCACCCCCTCCAGCACCAGCCCGGCCACCTCGCGCTCCACCAGACCGGTGTCCAGATCGCCCGCCACCACCGCCGGGTGGGCGAGCAGCCGGCGCAGGAAGCCGGCGTTCGTCGGGACGCCGAGGATCACCGTGTCCGCGAGCGCCGCACGCAGTCGGCGCAGGGCTGCGGCGCGGTCGGGGCCGTACGCGATGACCTTCGACAGCATCGGGTCGTACAGGCTGCCGACCTCGCCGCCCGTGCCGAGCCCGGAGTCCGTCCGTACGCCGTTGCCCTGCGGCTCGTGCAGCGCGAGCACCGTGCCACCGGACGGCAGGAAGCCGCGGAACGGGTCCTCCGCACAGATCCGGGCCTCGATCGCATGGCCGGTGAGCTTGATGTCCTGCTGCTCGTAAGGAAGTTGTTCGCCCGCCGCGACCCTCAGCTGCCACTCCACCAGGTCCAGGCCGGTGATCAGCTCGGTGACCGGGTGTTCGACCTGGAGGCGGGTGTTCATCTCCATGAAGTAGTACGAGGCGGGGTCGTTGCCCGGGACGATGAACTCCACCGTGCCCGCGCCCACATATCCGCAACTGCGGGCCGCCTGGACGGCCGCCTCGCCCATCGCCGCCCGGGTCTCCTCGTCGAGCAGGACGGACGGCGCCTCCTCGATGATCTTCTGGTGGCGGCGCTGGAGCGAGCACTCGCGCTCGCCGAGGTGGACCACGTTGCCGTGGGCGTCCGCCAGCACCTGGATCTCGATGTGCCGGGGCCGGTCGATCCACCGCTCCACGAGCAGCGTGTCGTCGCCGAACGAGGCCCGTGCCTCGCGCCGGGCGGCCGCGATCTCGTCCGCGAGCAGCGCCTCGTCCCGTACCAGCCGCATGCCCTTGCCGCCGCCGCCCGCCGAGGGCTTCAGCAGTACGGGCGTACCGATCTCGCGGGCTGCGGTGTCCAGCTGGGCATCGGTGAGCCCGCTCCCGGACGAGCCCGGCACCACCGGGACCCCGGCCGCCGCGACCGTCTCCTTGGCCCGGATCTTGTCGCCCATCAGCGAGATGGCCTGGGCGGGCGGACCGATGAAGGCCAGCCCCGCCTCCGCGCACGCCCGCGCGAAGCCCGCGTTCTCGGCGAGGAATCCGTACCCGGGGTGGACGGCCTGCGCGCCGGTGCGGCGGGCCGCGTCCAGCAGCGCGGGCACGCTCAGATAGCTCATCGAGGCGGGCGCGGGCCCGATCCGTACCGCCGTGTCGGCCTCCCGTACATGCCGGGCCTCCGCGTCCGCGTCGCTGAAGACGGCGACCGAGCGGACGCCGAGCTCGCGCAGCGTACGGATGACACGTACCGCGATCTCGCCGCGGTTGGCGACAAGAACGGTGTCGAACATCGTCATCTGTTCCTCACATCCGGAAGACGCCGAAGCCGGGTGCTGCGGGGTCCCTTTGGGGAAGTGGAGCGTTGGCGCAAGCGGTCAGAGCGAGCCCCAGCACCTGCCGGGTCTCCACCGGGTCGATCACACCGTCGTCCCACAGCCGGGCCGTGGCGTAGTACGCATTGCCCTGGGTCTCGTACTGCTCGCGGATCGGGGCCTTGAAGGCCTCCTCGTCCGCCGCGCTCCAGTCGTCGCCCAGCTGGTCGCGCTTGACCGTCGCGAGGACGGAGGCGGCCTGCTCGCCGCCCATGACGGAGATCTTCGCGTTGGGCCACATCCACAGGAAGCGCGGTGAGTAGGCCCGCCCGCACATCGAGTAGTTGCCCGCCCCGTACGACCCGCCGACCACGACGGTCAGCTTCGGCACACGGGTGCAGGCGACGGCCGTGACCATCTTCGCGCCGTGCTTGGCGATGCCGCCGGCCTCGTAGTCCCGCCCCACCATGAAGCCCGAGATGTTCTGCAGGAAGACCAGCGGGATACCGCGCTGGTCGCACAGCTCGATGAAGTGGGCGCCCTTCTGGGCGGACTCGGAGAACAGGATGCCGTTGTTGGCGACGATCCCGACCGGGTGGCCGTGGATACGGGCGAAGCCGGTGATCAACGTCGTCCCGTACTCCGCCTTGAACTCGGCGAACCGGGAGGCGTCCACCACCCGGGCGATCACCTCCCGTACGTCGTACGGCGTCCGGGAATCGACCGGGACGGCCCCGTACAGCCCGGCGGGATCGACCTTCGGCTCCTCGACCGGCTGCACCGACCACGGAAGCGCGCCGCGCTCCGGCAGCGTGGCGACGATGTTCCGCACGATCCGCAGCGCGTGTGCGTCGTCCTCGGCGAGATGGTCGGTCACCCCCGATGTGCGGGAGTGCACCTCGCCGCCGCCCAGCTCCTCGGCCGTGACGACCTCGCCGGTGGCGGCCTTCACCAGCGGCGGACCGCCCAGGAAGATCGTGCCCTGATTGCGGACGATCACGGCCTCGTCGCTCATCGCGGGGACGTATGCCCCGCCCGCCGTGCACGAGCCCAGCACCGCCGCGATCTGCGGAATCCCGGCCCCCGACATCCGGGCCTGGTTGAAGAAGATCCGCCCGAAGTGCTCCCGGTCCGGGAAGACCTCGTCCTGCATCGGCAGGAACGCCCCGCCCGAGTCGACGAGATACAGGCAAGGGAGCCGGTTCTCCAGCGCCACTTCCTGGGCGCGGAGGTGCTTCTTCACGGTCATCGGGTAGTACGTGCCGCCCTTGACGGTCGCGTCATTGGCGACGATCACGCACTCCCGGCCACTGACCCGGCCGATCCCGGCGATCACCCCGGCCGCCGGGGCGGCGCCCCCGTACAGCCCCTCGGCCGCCAGCGGCGCCAGCTCCAGGAAGGGCGACCCGGGGTCCAGCAATGTGTCCACCCGGTCCCGGGGCAGCAGCTTGCCGCGCGCCACATGCCGGGCGCGGGCCTTCTCACCCCCGCCGAGCCTGGCCGTGGCGAGCCGCTTGCGCAGCTCGTCGGCGAGCGCGTGATGCGCCGCCTCGTTGGCCTGCCAGGCCTCGGAGGCGGGATCGGCCGCGCTCGCCAGCACCGGTGCCTGCTGCATCGTGTCGAGCCCCCTTGCCCGTACCGCAGTGGTTAATGAGCGTTAACGCCCGACTTCAGGTTAACGACCGCTAACAGCCTTGTCCAGGCCGCTCTGCCGGTGCTCGCAGTGGTTCCGGCAGGTATCGGTCACGTACGTCCCGCAGAGGGCAGGGCGCGCGGTGGACCCGGAATAATGACCCGCGCCGCTCCCCGACCCGGAGCGGCACCGGTCGCGGTTCGACGGGGGCCGTGACCGAGCGAGTTGCCTGGCGTGTGTGGGGGCTCCGGTCGTCATGGCCGGGGACATGTGACGGCCGACGGCCGATCGGGTGGGGGGAACCAGCAGATGACGCAGCAGTCGCAGTCGCGGTCGGTGCGAGGGGTGGGCAGGGGAACGGCCAGGGGGGTGACCGAGCGGCCGCGCATCCTCGAAGTGGACGCCCTGCGCGGGTTCGCGCTTGCCGGGATCCTGGTCGTGAACGTCCTGACGACGGCCGGGCCTCCGGGTGTCAGGGGCGGGCTCGCGCATGTGCACGCGGCGGACGGGGCCGTGGAATGGCTGGTCGTTCTCCTCGCGCAGTCGAAGTTCTACCTGCTCTTCTCCTTCCTCTTCGGCTACAGCTTCACTCTTCAGGTGGACTCGGCCGCCCGCGCCGGGGCGCGCTTCGTACCGCGGATGTCACGGCGGCTGGCCGGACTGTTCGTGCTCGGGCTCGCGCACGCGGTGCTGCTCTACACCGGCGACATCCTCATGATGTACGCCCTGTGCGGACTGGTCCTGCTGGCCGCCCGGAACGCCGGGCCCGCGAAGGCCTGGCGGGCGGCGCTCTGGGTGTACGGCGTCGCCGGAGGGTTCCTGCTGCTCGTCGGTCTGGGCGCCGCACTGTTCGATCCCGGTGACCTGAGCGAATCCGCCGCAGTGAAGGCCGATCTGACCGCCGCCTACAGGGGTGGCTTCACCGAGGTCGTCGGCGCCAACATCAGGGCACTGCCCGACACAGTGGCAGCCCTTCCGCTGATGGGCGGATATGTCGTCGCCGCCTTCCTCGTGGGGTTCGTGGCCGGCCGGCGGCAGTGGCTCGGCGCAGCCGCGCTCGCCGACCGGGCGCGGCTGCGCCGCATCTTTCTGACAGGTCTCGCCATCGGAGTCCCCGGGGCGGTCTTGTCCGCGGCCGGGACGGCGGGGCCGCTGCCGGAGCGCTGGGAACTGTTCGGCCTGGCAGTCGGTCTGGCCGCGGCCCCGGCGCTCTCGGCCGCGTACGCCACGGGGCTGCTGCTGTGGTTCACCACTCCGAGCGGCGCCGCGACGGCCCGGCTCTTCGCGCCCGCCGGGCGGATGGCGCTGACCAACTACCTGACCCAGTCCCTCGTCATGGCTCTCGTCTTCTCCGGGTACGGCCTGGGGTTGTACGGCCGCACGGGCGCGGCGGCGGCGGTCGGCGGGGCGCTCGTGCTCTACGCCTGTCAGCTCGTGCTCAGCGGGTGGCTGATGCGGCGCCACCGGCTCGGGCCCGTGGAATGGCTGCTGCGCGCGGTGACGCTGTGGGCGCGGCCCACGAAGGCGGCGGGAGGCCGCTGAACGGGAGGGGCATCGCATGGGGCGCTGTGACCGGACGCTGCGCGGCTGCATCCGCCGGCGCGGGGCGCCTTCGGCGCGACAAGTGGAGTTTGCTCATCCATTTGTTTGCAAAGCATTGAAGGCACATGCGGGGTTGGGTGATTTTTGGCCAAAGCTTTTAGTCATCACCCTTTGGTGGCTGGCTGGTCGGCCTGGTCATGCCGGGTGCCTGCTCAATTATTTTGCTTTCCCCTTTCCTAGTGCGAATAGATGTCTTAGGGTGTGCGGGGAGCGCCGCTCGTGGTGCTCCATGGGGGAGGTGTATCTGATTTGACCACGCAGGATGCCTCGGAAACGGGTGCGGAGTCGCGCATGGCTGTCGTTGGAACGGGGGCCGGTTCCGTGCCTGGAGATCCGGCAGGGGCTCCGCTTTTGACCGGTCGTGAGCGTCAGGTTCTCGTACTGATCGGGGGAGCCGCTGGAAATCGAGTGATCGCCCGACGGCTCGGCATTGCGGAACGTACCGTAAAAGCTCATTTGACCAGCATCATGGGAAAAGTTGGCGTGCCCTCCCGGCTGGAAGCCGCGTTGTTCGCATACGCCCATCACGAGCTGATCTGCCCTGTGGGGCAATGCCCTTTGGGTCACCTCCCCAAGGTCCAATAGTGGGAAACGTCGGGAGCATTGAAGACCCCTTCTCGCCGGCCGGAAATTCCGGCCAGGGCATGGTGTTTCAGGAACCGCTCCTTGAATCGTCGTGCCTCCTGGTGAGCAGGAGGAGTATTGATGCACAACAAGATGCGTATGACCGCTGCCGCGCTCACGGCGGTACTCGCGCTCGGTGTCGCGGCCCCGGCGGCGTCGGCGACGGACACCAGCCGCTCCCGGGTTGCGTCTACCGCTTCGGCCGTGCAGACGGCTCCGACCGGTGTCGCGCTGACCGCCGGTGTGTCGAACGCCGGCGCGGCGGCCGACGCGAACAGTGGAGCGGCACCTCTCGGTACGCAGACCGATGTCGGCACGAAGGGCATCAGCGGCGCGGCCAAGAAGCTGGTCGACAAGATAGTCAAGAGCAAATACGGGAAGTCCGCGATCAAGGCGGCGAAGAAGGGTCGCAAGGCCTTCAAGAAGTGGGTCGACAGCCTGTCCAACTTCAACCCGCTGAAGTGGGTCATCAAGGCGGCGCCCGCCTATGTGATCGACGAGGTCATCTCGTATCTGATCAGCCATTTCTAGAACATCCGTAGGAAGATCGCGACCCCCTCCAACGAGGGAGGGGGTCGCGTCCGCATTGATCCAGGAGGGTTTCGTTGTCGGAACGTCAGGAAGTGGTCGAGCGTAATTTGTGGGCCGCTCCGGCACTTTTTGTTTTCGTGGCATGGGTGCTGTTCAAGATGGATGACAGCCCGTCGATGGGGAGAACCGCCTGGATCGTCTATGCAGCGGGCTGGATCCCGGTTGTCGGAATGCTGGGTCGAACCGCCGTGCAACGCAGAAACCCTGGAATCGGTGCCGTCTTCGGGGTCGGAATCCTCTTGATCATGGGTGCCGTATTCTGGGCGAACCATGGCTGATTCCCCGCCCCGGCACGGATTCACGCGACGAGGGCGAACACCGAACCGCTGATGCAGGCGACGGACCTGCGGCGCAGCTACGCCGGCAAAGCGGTTGTGGACGGTGTGTCGCTGTCACTGTCCGCCGGTACGGTGACCGGATTCCTCGGCACCAACGGGGCCGGCAAGACGACGGCCATCCGAGTCATGCTGGGCCTTGTCCGGGGAGAAGGCCGAACCGCCTACCTCGGGTCGGCCGCTCGCCGAGTGGCGTTCGCCCGCAACCGTGGTGGGGGCCGTGCTGGGGGGTGTCGCCGGGCATCCCGGACGCCGGGTCGGAGCCCATTTGCGGATGGTCGCGGCGGGTGTGGGTGTGCCGGACAGCCGGGTGGACGAGTTGCTGGTCAAGGTAGGACTGGCAGCCACGGCCAGGGTACGGCTCGGCGGGCTGTCGCTCGGGATGGCGCAGCGGCTGGGTATCGCGCAGGCGCTGCTCGGAAATCCACCGGTGCTGATCCTCGACGAACCGGCCAATGGTCTCGATCCGCACTCCATCCGATGGCTGCGCGATCTGCTGCGCGAGCTCGCGGCGGAGGGGCGCGCGGTGCTGGTCTCGAGCCATCTGCTCACCGAGATGGAGCACATGGCCGATCACATCGTCGTGATGGCGCGCGGCAGAGTACTGACCGCGGCCTCGATCGCGAACGTCCGGGAGCGCATCGGCTCGCGGGTGAACGGGCAGACCCCGCGCACCGAGGAACTGATGTCGCTGGCGCGGGCAAAGGGTGCGGCGGTGGAGTCCGCAAGCCCGGGCCATGTCAGCATCACCGGGCTTGACCGCTTCGCAGTGGGTGACCTCGCCGCAGCACACGGCATCGCGCTGCACTGGCTCGACGAGCAGGCGCAGTCGCTGGAGGTGGGCGAGCGGCTGGCAGGCATCACCCTCGGCATGGTGCCGGGCCTCGGCGGGATCGCGGACTGGCTGCCGTTCGGCGCCGCCCGCGCGGCCATGCTCGTTGCGGAACCCACGGGTCAGGACGCCGGGTTCGTACGGTCGCTGGTCGGCACGGACCTGACGCCGGGGACCGGGCTGCTGGTGTTCTGCGTGTTCGCTGCAGTTCTGGCGTGCGCCGGGGCGTACGTGTACGGGCGCCGGGACGCCCCGTGAGCGAGGAGTGTGGATGGACGCCGGCTGCGGCTGAGCACTCCGCGTCCCCCTGCGGCTGCCCGTCCGTCGTGGAGGATGCCGATGGTGGCGACGATGCCGACCGGATGGTCGCAGCAAGATGCACACGGTGTTCCGTACGGTCCGCTGTGCGTGTGCGTCATCCGTGCGGCGAGATGGTCGGGCACCCCTCGACTCGGTCAAAGCGCGTTGACACGTTGCAATCCGGTTAACGTTCGCTAACCCGACTGTCTAGAATCGAATCCATGACCACCAGGACGGACGCCCCCACTCGCCGCGAGCAGATCCTCAAGGAGGCTGCCCGCCTCTTTGCCGAGCGCGGCTTCCACGGTGTCGGCGTCGACGAGATAGGTGCCGCCGTCGGGATCAGCGGCCCCGGCCTCTACCGGCACTTCCCCGGCAAGGACGCGATGCTCGCCGAGCTGCTGGTCGGCATCAGTGAGCGACTGCTGGCGGGCGGGCAGCTGCGCGTGTCGGAGGACGCGGCCTGCCAGGACGGATCCCCGCAGGCCCTGCTCGACGCGCTCATCGAGGGCCATATCGACTTCGCCCTCGACGACCGCCCCCTGATCACCCTCCATGACCGCGAGCTGGACCGCCTTCGGGACACCGACCGCAAGCGGGTCCGACAGCTTCAGCGGCAGTACGTCGAGGTGTGGGTGGAGGTGGTCCGTGAGCTGTATCCGGACCTGCCCGAGCACGAGGCCCGCGCCGCCGTTCATGCCGTCTTCGGCCTCCTGAACTCGACCCCGCACCTGGGTCGCCCCGACGCGCAGCCGGACCGCGCGGACACGGCGGCGCTGCTGCACCGGCTGGCGCGCGGGGCGTTCGAGGCGGCGGCCCGCGCGTAGGGCCTGGCCATGGGCCCGTCGGCGGGATCGGCGTGATTTCTGCCCGGGTTTCGTAATTTCTGCCCGGCCTTTGAATATATGAATTATTACGAGAGGGAAGAGGTGTTCCCTCAATTTCCCTTCCTTTTCCTCGGCGAGCTCCATCGGTCGGAGTGTCGCGGTGGCCCACAGGCATATGGTTTGAGCTGTCTCGCCCACGCCTGATGGGGAAATTAAATGAAAACATGTCAGGTCTCGATCGTCGTCCCCTGTTTCAATGAGGACGAGGTGATCGAGGCATTTCACCGTGCGTTGGTCTCCGCCCTCGAACCGACCCGGCGGACCTTCGAGATCTGTTATGTCGACGACGGCAGCAGCGACCGGACCAGGGCCCGGATCGGCTCGCTCGCCACCGCGGACCGACGGGTCCGATACACCTCCTTCAGCCGCAATTTCGGCAAGGAGGCCGCCATGCTCGCGGGGCTGCGCATGTCCCGCGGCGAAGCCGTCGTGCTCATGGACGCCGACCTCCAGCATCCGCCCGAACTCCTCCCCCGCATGCTGGAGTTGCGGCAGCACGGGTACGACCAGGTCGTCGCGAGGCGGGACCGGACGGGTGAAGGTGCCCTGCGTACCTTTCTCAGCGCCGCCTACTACCGGGCCATGGGCCGGTGCATGGACGTCGAGGTCGTCGACGGCGAGGGCGACTTCAGGCTGCTGTCGCGCACCGCCGTGGACGCCGTACTCGCGCTGCCCGAGACCAACCGGTTCTCCAAGGGGATCTTCTCCTGGGTCGGCTTCGACACCGTCAGCTTCACCTACCGGAACATCCAGCGTGCGGCCGGGAGTTCGAAGTGGGGAAGCAGGCGCCTGCTCAACTACGGGATCGACGGACTGATCTCCTTCAACAGCCGTCCACTGCGCCTGGCGATCCACGCCGGCCTCGCCCTCGCGCTGGCGGCACTGGGATACGCCCTGTGGATCATCGCCGACGTTGTTCTGCACGGTGTCGCCGTACCCGGCTACACCACCCTGCTGACCGCCGTCGTGGCGCTCGGCGGCATCCAGCTCGCCACGCTCGGCGTCATCGGCGAATATGTGGGACGCATCTACAGCGAGTCGAAACGCCGTCCGCACTACGTGGTGCGCGAAACGAACGAATTCCCGAACGTTCTCCCGGTCGATATTCCACCCGATACGCCGGACGAGGTCCATGCCGCTTCGCCCGCACCCGTGGTCGAGAGACCGATGGCGGGGCACGCCGGGGCGACCGCGCTCGGGGCCGCCAGGTCCCGCACCGTACGCCAGTTCGTCATTTTCGCGATGCTCGGGACCATCAATACGGCGGTGTATCTGGCGGTGTACGCCTCGCTGAACACCTGGATTCCCTATCTGGCCGCGCATGTCGTCGGATATGCGGCCAGCATCGTGGGATCGTTCCTTCTCAACTCGTACATCACCTGCCGTACGAAGCCGACCTGGCACGCCTTCGCCCGGTACCCCCTGTCGAGCATCGTCAATCTCGTTCTCACCGGCGCCCTGCTCTACCTCGGCGTCAGCAGGCTGGGCATGGACAAGAACATCGCTGCCGTGGCCGCGGGAATCCTCGCCACTCCCTTCTCGTTCCTGCTCGCCCGCTGGGCCATCGACTCCGGTGCTGCCCTGGCCCGGCAACGTGCCGTCTGACCGGGAGCCGTGCCGGACACACCACACCTCGATCCCACACCGCCTGAACCTCTCGGCGCGCAAGACGCGAGCAACGTACGAAGGGCAGCAGCGCACATGACCGCTGACACCGCGAAAACCACTGGCACACAGCAGGAGAACGAGAAATCCCACCAACCGGAGAAGCACCCCGGCCTCTCACGGCGATGGGCGACGATCTGGACGGCGGCCCTCGCCCTGCTGCCGCTCGCCCTGCTCGGCGCGGCCTTCTGGATCGGCCGCCTCGTCCGCCCGGGAGGGGACGACTGGTGCTTCCTTCCGGTCGTACGGGACGAGGGCGTCTCCGGGATGATCGCGAAATTCTTCCTCCACGACAACGGACGTATTGCCAACGCACTGCTGGTCGTCGCGTACGGGGCGTACGGCGTCGCGGGGCAACGATGGTTCGCCCTGGTCAGCGGGGTGCTCATGCTGGGCATCCTCTGGTTGCTGACCGCCTCGGTGCTCAAGAGAGCCGGACTGAGCGGGCCGCGCGGGCTCGCACTGCTCGTGGCGGCGATGACGGCGGCGGTCTTCTTTCTCGCGACAGCCAACACCTACAAGGCGTTCTACTGGCCCGCCTCCTCCGTGTCGCACACCGTCGCACCGGTACTGGCCTGCGCCGCCGTGATCCCCCTGCTGCGCGCACGGACCGGGTGGGGACGAGCCTTCGCGCTGGGCATCGCATATGTGGGCGGGGTCTTCATCGGCACACTGTCGGAGGAGACGTCGGTCGTCGTGCTCGTCGTGCTCGCCGCTCTCCTGCTGATCAGCTGCTGGGCCCTTCCCGGTTCCGGCCGGACCCATGCGCGTATCTGGTGCGTGGTCGCCTTCGCCGGGGTCGTGGTCGGGGCGGTCATCCTGTACGTGTCGCCCGGCGCACGCGCCCGGCGTGAGCGGTTCGGCGCCGACACCGCCTCCGTGTTCGGCCCGGAGGTGCTGACGGCGGCGCTGCGGGCGTTCGGGGAGATCCTGGGGACGATCTTCACGACCTGGCAGTACCTGGGAGCGGTCGCCGTCGGCGTACTGCTGGGACTGATGGTGCGCGGTGGTGAGCAGGGACCGGGCGGGCCCCTGCGGCGCAGGCCCCTCCTCGCGGTCCTCGCGGTCCTCGTCGGATTCCTCGCCTTTCTGGTCTCCGGGTACCTCTGCACCGTCATCGCCTACCCGGCCTTCGGGAAGAGCGTGGCTACCGCGTCGCGCCTCTGGGGCGACTTCCTCCTGCTGTACGTGATGCTCCTGGTCGCCGTCGGCGCCCTGCTGGGACGGGGGTTGCGTGCCTGCCGGTGGGGGATCCGCGCGGTGACGGCGGTGGCCGCAGGTGCCGTGTGCGCTGTGGCCTGTGCCGGTCTTGCCGTTCCGCTGCTCCAGTTGGAACAGAAGATGGAGGTGCGCGCACAGCGCTGGGACCGGCAGGACCGGTTGCTGAGGGCCCAGGCGGCGCGCGGCACCCAGGTGCTTCCGTACACACCGGTGTCGGTCAGCGGGATGGTGGAGCCGTTCGGCAATCAGGGCCGGAAGGTGTGGCCGGGGCAGTGCGTCGCCAAGTACTACCACCTCAAGAAGGTCACGTACTCGACCCGGCTTCCTTGAGCGGCCGACGGGCCGGTCCGTGCGTTTCGCCGGGCAGCCGGCCCGTCCGTCGTGCAAGACACCCGGCACACTGCGCACACCTGACGGCACAATGGGTTCATGCCGATACCCAGCCGTGCCGCCCTCGTCGAACACCTCGTCCGTACGCGTATCGCCGGAGACGTCGCCACACCCCGCGACAACAACCTCTCCCACTACCGCAAGCTCGCCAACGGCGACCGCCACTACTGGCTGGGCCTGGAGCTCGGGGACCGGTGGCGCGACGAGCAGGACGTGCTGGCCGTAATGGCCGAGCGCTGCGGGGTCAGCGACGACCCGGAGCACCGGTTCGGGCAGGACACCATCGACCCGGAGCTGACGGTCGACGCCCTGGAGCGGATGGCGGCACGGCTGCGGAAGGCGGCGGCGGGGGCGGAGCGGGTGCTGTTCGCCACCGGGCATCCGGGCGGGCTCCTCGATGTGCACCGGCAGACCGCTCAGGCGCTGCGGGAGGCCGGATGCGAGATCGTCCGGATTCCCTCGGGGCTGGTGGCCGACGAGGGCATGGTGTTCCAGTTCGCGGACGTCGCGGTGCAGGAGCGCGGCGCGACGCTCTGGCACACGCACTCGCCCGCCCCGATGGCCGCGATCCTGGACGGTCTGGAGCGGGAGGGCCGGCCACTGCCGGACCTGGTGGTCGCCGACCACGGGTGGGCGGGGTGCGCGGCGCAGCGCGGGCTGGACGCGATGGGGTACGCGGACTGCAACGACCCGGCGCTGTTCCTCGGCGAGGCGGAGGGGACGCTCCAGGTGGCCGTACCGCTGGACGACCATGTGCTGGACCCGCGTTTCTACGACCCGCTGACGGACTATCTGCTGGACGCGGCGGGGCTGATCTGAGGCCGACTCGTCCGGCGCCGATTGATCCGGCGCCCGATGCTCATCCGCCGGGCGGGCGCGAACCGGCTGCCCGGCGCTGCCGGCCCAGCCCCGGCGTCGGATCCAGATAGACCCGGCGGATCGACGGATACCGCTCCCGCAACTGCTCCTCGGCCTCCTCGCAGGCCCACTCGATCTGCTCCCCACCAGTTGCGCTGTTCTCGGCCCTCATGGTGGGGAGTATGTCCGAATTGACGGACCGTGGCCTGTTCAGCCCTTCGGGACGCGGACCACGCCCTCCTGGATGACGGTGATCGCCAGCCGGCCGTCCTGCGTGTAGATACGGGCCTGACCGAGCCCGCGCCCGCCGGACGCGGACGGCGACTCCTGGTCGTACAGCAGCCATTCGTCGGCCCGGAAGGGACGGTGGAACCACATCGCGTGGTCCAGGCTCGCCCCGACCACATCGCCGACCGCCCAGCCACCGCGCCCATGGGCGAGGAGCACCGAGTCGAGCAACGTCATGTCGGAGACGTACGTCGCCATGCAGACATGCAGCAGCGGGTCGTCCGCGAGCTTGCCGTTGGTGCGGAACCACACCTGGGAGCGGGGCTCGCGCGGTTCGCCGACCGTGCCGAAGGGCGGCGCGTCCACGTACCGCAGGTCGACGGCGGCCCGCGCCTCGATCAGCCGGTCCACGACACCCGGATCGCTGAAGCGGTCCGCGTACCGGGGCAGCATCTGTGCGGCCGTGGGCAGCGTCTCCGGGTCCGGGGCGGGCGGCATGTCCGCCTGGTGCTCCAGGCCCTCCTCGTACGTCTGGAAGGACGCCGAGAGATGGAAGATCGGCTGGCCGTGCTGGACGGCGACGACCCGGCGGGTGGTGAAGGAACGGCCGTCACGGATGCGGTCGACGCTGTAGACGATCGGCGCGCCCGGGTCGCCCATCCGCAGGAAGTACGAGTGCAGGGAGTGGGCGGTGCGCTCAGTGGGGACTGTACGGCCTGCGGCGACCAGGGCCTGGGCCGCGACCTGGCCGCCGAAGACGCGGGGCACGACCGCCGAACGGCTCGTACCCCGGAAGATGTCCCGCTCGATCTGCTCCAGGTCGAGCAGATCGAGCAGGGAGCCAAGTGCTGAGCTCATGGAGGGAACGTAACCGCTCTTACAGGCCCATCGACTTGGCGATGATCGACTTCATGACCTCGCTGGTGCCGCCGTAGATGCGGTTGACCCGGTTGTCCGCGTACAGGCGGGCGATCGGGTACTCGTTCATGTAGCCGTAGCCACCGTGCAGCTGGAGGCAGCGGTCGATGACGCGGTGCGCGACCTCGGTGCAGAACAGCTTCGCGGAGGCGGCCTCGGCGGCGGTCAGCTCACCGGCGTCGTGGGCCTCGATGGCGCGGTCGCAGACGGCTTCGGCGGCGTCCACCTCGGCCTGGCAGGCGGCCAGCTCGAACTTGGTGTTCTGGAAGGACGCGACGGTCTTGCCGAAGACAGTGCGCTCGGCGACGTACTGCTGGGCGAACCGGACTGCGGCCTTGGCCTGCGCGTACGCGCCGACGGCGATGCCGAGGCGCTCCTGCGGCAGGTTCTGACCGAGGTAGGAGAAGCCCTTGTTCTCCTCGCCGAGGAGGTCCTCGACCGGCACCTTGACGTCGACGAACGCCAGCTCGGCGGTGTCGGAGGTGCGCAGGCCCAGCTTGTCGAGCTTGCGGCCGACCGAGTAGCCCTCGGCCTTGGTGTCGACGACGAGGAGGGAGATACCGAAGCGGCGGTCGTCCTCCTTCGGGGCGGCGGTGCGGGCACAGACGATGACCCGGTCGGCGTGGACGCCACCGGTGATGAACGTCTTGGCGCCGTTGAGGATGTAGTGCGTGCCGTCCTCGGAGAGCTTGGCCGTGGTCTTCATACCGGCCAGGTCGGAACCGGTGCCCGGCTCGGTCATGGCGATGGCGTACATCGTCTTGCCGGTGACGAAGTCCGGCAGCCAGCGCTTCTTCTGCTCCTCGGTGGCGTACGCCTTGATGTACGGCAGGCAGAGCAGGACGTGCACACCGGAGCCACCGAAGTTGACGGCCGCGCGGGCGCACTCCTCGGAGATGATCGCCTCGAACTTGAAGGACTCGACCCCGGCGCCGCCGAACTCCTCCGGCACCTCGATGCCGAATATGCCCAGCTCGGCGAGCTTGTAGTAGAAGTCGCGGGGCACCTGGCCGGCAGCGAACCACTCGTCGTAGACGGGGGCGACCTCGGCCTCGATGAAGGCGCGGATGGTCTCCCGGAACGCCTCGTGGTCCTCGTTGAATACCGTACGGCGCACGGGGTGCCTCCTTGGTCAGCTTCGGGCGGGATTCGGCCGGACTGGCTAAGCGCTTGCTCAGTCCTGGTCAAAAGTTACCCGGCGGTCACCGAGGCTGTCCAGGGTGATGCTCAGCACGCCCGCGCGGAGCGTCCGGCCGCGGACGCCGATGCGCCCTTCGCGGCCACCGGCCGTGAAGGGCGCATCGCGCTGTCTTCCCTACTGGCCTACTGGGGCTTGAAGGAGCGGATCTGGTAGCTCCCCTGGAGATTGCCGCCGCTTCCGGCAGGGGTGGATCCGACCCGGGCGTTGTAATTGGTCTGGGTGTAGTACTGAACGCGGTGCCCGGTCGCGTTCCACACGGAGCGGACGTTCTGGCCCCGCTGGATGAAGGAGCAGTCGTCGGCGGTATTCGCCCGCTTCTTGTCCGACCACTGGCAGCGGGTGCCGCCCCCGTTCCAGTCGCTGTAGATACAGAAGTACCCGGGGCTGCAGCTGTAGGAAGCCCTGGCGCTCTCGACGGCGGCGTTCTCGGCTGCTGTGGCTGCGGCGGGTCCGGCGCCGAGCCCCAGGGTCAAGGCGACCGAGGTGGCGGTGAGCGCGGCGATGCGGTTCATGGCGAAGTCCCTTCATTCCCATGTGTGATGAAGTGGGTACTCTCGGTGATCACCATCGTGTCACGGCTGTTGCCGCAGAAGCCAGGGCGGAGGGAGGGGCGCCCGAAGCGTGCGTCACGGTTCGGGCGCCCCTGTGTACACCGGCGCGCACGTTCGCCGTTCGCCCTGCCCGGACCACGGGGTCATGGGGGCAGGCTTTACGGGATCACCGAGTGCGGTAGGCGTCGATGACGGTCTGGGTGAGGGTGTTCCCATCAGTGTCGGTCAGCGCGGCGCGCAAAGAGACGCCGGTGCCCGCGCGCGGGTTGTGGATCTCGACGGCGCCCCGCTCGACCGGGACCCGGGTCCACGAAGTGCCACCGTCCACGGATACCGAGACCGCCACCGAACGTGCGCGTCCGTTCGCGGCGGCGCCCAGCACGGTGACCGGGACACGGAGCGTCTCGTTCGCCGGCGCGGTGCCGGTCGGGCTGAGTTCGGGCGAGAAACGCACGGCGCTCACCGGCATCGGGACCGGACCCCTCGTCGTGTCCGAGGCGAAGGTCCACGACGTGGTCACCCGCGTGGCGACGCTGGGCGCGCCGCCGCGCTTCACCGTGCTGGTGAGCCGGTACGCCGCGCGCCCCGGCTCCACGGTGAACCCGGCCTTTCCGGGGTGCCGGTCTTCGTCCCGACGCGCACGCCGTTGCGGTGCAGGGTGGTCGACGCCGTGTCGTACGACAGTGACGACGGCACGTGGCCGTCGCCGTCGGCGAGCAGCGGGACATCGACGGCGAGCCGGTCGCCGTCGCGCACGACGCCGGGGCGGTCGGTGAGGGCGGGGCCGAAGACGGCGTTGTCGACGCGCAGGTTCGGTGTGCCGTTGACGAGGTTGGCGGTCCGGACCGCGCCGTCGTGCTTGACCTGGACGAACATCACGCTGTGCCGGAAACCTGCGGAGCGGTCGGGCGGAGTCACGTCGACAGGGGCGGTGGTCCGCGCGTCGACGGTGATGGTGGTGTCGTGGTCGAGGCGCGGCTGGACGACCCAGTCCGTGCCGTTTGCCGCCGTGCCGGTGGTCAGGGCGCTGTCCAGGAGGTACCGGCCCTTGGGCAGACGCACGGTGGTCGTACCGGAGGCGTCGTACGGCTGGACGGCCTCGTCGGCACCCGGCCCGGAGACTCCGGTGACGTGGGTGGTGTAGTCCGCCGTCTTGTGGCCGGTGCGGTCGAGGTGATTGATCGTGAGGGTGTACGTCGCCGGCTCCGCGGCAAAGGCGGCGGTGTTCCACGCGGGCGTCGTGCTGCCGACCAGGGCGACGGCGAGAGCGAGTGTCCGGAGCGCGCTCCGGCGGGATACGGAAGAACTGTTCATGACTTGCACTGCGCGCGCCGGGACTGGGAGGTCTTCACCCTCGTGGTGTGGGCCGGCCTGGACTACGCGGCAGCGGCCGAGGCGCTCGGCGTGGCGGTCGGCACCGTCCGGTCGCGCCTGTCCCGCGCCCGTACCCGACTGCGCGAGCTCACCGAGGCCGAAACCCGCGCCACACGCACGCGGGACACGCGGGCCGGAACCGAACGGCCACCCGCGGCGGGAAACAGAGCCCCCGCCGCGACCACCGCCACCACCACCCCGACAAGCCACTGCCGGGCCGCACCCCCGTGGCCCCGTTGCTGACCCAGGAGAACCACGGATGAACTTCACCTCGCGGCGCCGTACGTACCACCGGTCCGAGGAGACCGAAGGTCCCGGCCTCACCGCACTGCTGCCCCCGCCGTCGGTCCCCGGCCTGGATCCCGACCGTGAACTGCTGCTGAAGGAAGCGCTGCTGCGCGAGGCCGTCGTCGCCGAACCGTGTGGCGGCCTCACCCCTCGGGCCTCGCGCCCGCGCCGACGTCTGGTCCGGGTCATGGTGCCCGCTGCCGCCTGCGCCCTGGCGGTCGGCGGCGTCGTGGTGGTGAACCTCGCGGACGCGCCGGGGCACGGCACCACCGCGGCCCCGGGCGGCCGCACCCCCGGCACGTCCGAAGCGGCACAGCTCCTCGACCGCATCGCACTCGCCGCCGCCGGGCAGAAGCAACCGACGGTCCGCGCCGACCAGTTCGTGTACATCGAGAGCAAGGTCGCCTTCGCCGGGCAGAGCGCCGGGGGCGGCGAGGTGACCATGCCTCCCGCGCACACGCGGCAGGTGTGGCTGTCCGCCGACGGCAGCCGCCCCGGCCTGCTGCGCGAGGAGGGCGAGCCCGACTCCTCGCTCGGCGGCGACGCACCGGTCTACGGCCTCGACGGCCGAGGGGCGACACCCCGGCCCCGCACCGCACACAAGAAGGCCGCGTCGATCAGCGACCCGACGCACGAGTACGTCGCGTCGCTGCCCACCGACCCGGACGCCCTGCTGAAGCTGATCCGGGACGAGACCCACGGGCAGGGCCAGGACCCGGACCAGCGGGCATTCACCGCGATCGGCGACCTGCTGGCCGAGACCTGGGCACCCCCGCAGGTTGGCGCCGCGCTCTACCAGGCCGCCGCGAAGATCCCCGGAGTCACGGTGATCGATGCGGCCACCGACGCGGCGGGACGCGAGGGCGTCGCCGTCGCCCGTATGGCACACGGGCAGCAGACGCAGTGGGTCTTCGACCGGGCCACGTACGCGTTCCTCGGCGAGCGCACGGTCCTCACCGAATCCGGCGACGCCGGCCCGGCCGGAACCGTTGTCGGCACCTCCGCGGTCCTCACCAGAGCCGCGGTCGACCGTCCCGGTGAGACTCCCGCTCCGACGACGGCGTAACACGGCAGCCCCGCACACTCGCGCGGCCCGAACAGCCCCGTCCCCGGTACGCCTTTGCTGTGGGCCGGGGACGGGACGTTCAGGCGGGGAAGTTGTCGTCCTTGACCGCGGCGACGAAGGCTGACCAGCCGGCTGCCGGGAAGACGAGGGCGGGGCCGTGCGGGGCCTTGGAGTCGCGGACGGGGACGCCGGAGGGGTGGCCGTCCAACACCTCGACGCAGCTGCCGGATTCGCTTCCGCTGTGCGACGACTTGCGCCAGCCGCTGAGCGTCGATGCGTCCAGGACGGTGCGGTCAGTCATGGTGTGCGTATTCCTTCACTGTCGCCCTTAGCAGGGCTTGTGACTCCTTCAGCGGCAGGGCGTCGCTCAAAGCGAGATCGTAGCGGCTCTGCAACTGCCTCACCACGGACGGAGAGTCATGCACCTTCCCCATGCGTAGGGCCTCGCTGTACGCCACGGGCGGTTGGTCCTCGAACCACATCAGGGTGAGCATGCTCTCCATGAGCGGGTGAAAGCCCAGCGCGAAGGGCAGCACGTGCACACGGATCCGCTCGGTCTCGGACAGCCGGACGATGTGCATGAGCTGCTCTGCCATGACGTCCGGCCCGCCTACGGGGCGATGCAGCACCGCCTCATCAAGCAACGCCCAAACTACGGGCGTCACCGGATCATTCAGGATCTTGGCTCGTTCCAGGCGTGTGACGACGTGCTTGTCACGCTCTTCGTCGCTCTTGGGCGGGAACGCCGGGCCGAGCACCGCGCGAGCGTACCTCTCCGTCTGAAGGATGCCGGGCACGAAGTTCAGAGCGAACTCCCTGATCATCGTGGCCTGCTGTTCGAGCTGGCGCGCGGGCTCGAAGAAGTCGGCGATCGTGCCGTCATTCTTGCCCGGCAGGAAACTGCTCAGTACGTTCCCCGTGCTGAGGGCTTTGTCCAGGCGCCGGGCGTCCTCCTCCGACGGGATGCGGCGCCCCGCCTCGATGTGTGAGATGTGCGACCGCGTCATGATCGCCGCGTCGGCCAGCTCCTGCTGCGTCAGTCCGGCCGCTTCCCGCTGCGCCTTCAACCAATCGCCATAGGTATTACTCATGGTCAACTCCCGTGCGCCAAAGGGCCTGTCACCTAGAACCCCCTGGCGAGCCTAGTCCGCACCGTCTCACTCTGTGAGTGGATCGCTACACAGCGGTGGCTCGCCCGGACGTCGGCCGCCGCCGTCACACGGTCCGGAGAACGGCCATCTAGCTCAATGGAGTTGACGACGTGCTGCACTGTATCGCCGATGCTTTTGAGTCGCTGCTGCGGTTTCTGTGGCCCGCCCAGGGGTGCCACCGGCCCATGGACTCGTATCGCGCCGCGCCTCCCGCAGGCGTACACCCCACGCCGGGCATCGGCATCACGCCTCGCCCGATTCATGGTGCCGAGGTGACCGCGTGATCGCCCCGAACACCCCGGGCTCCGATTCGGTACGTCTGCTTCCGTGGTCCGGCGTGCACGGCAACCCGTGTTACGTCATCGGTGACGGGACCGGATACGTCTCCCGCGTCGCCGACAACGTCGAGAGCGTGCAGCTCGGCATGGCCGCCGAACTCCTCGACCATGTCGACGACATGCTCGGCGATTCCGAGGTCACGTCGGTGCAGCTCCGCTATGTTGTGGCCCGCATGAGCGAGGCGCTGCGCGATGTGTGCCGCGTCGCCGAGAGCCGGGGCCTTCGTCTCCGGACCTCAGGCCAGGGTCCCGGCGCCCCGGACGTCGGCCCGTACCCTTCGGAGTCCTGAACCACCCTGAATCCACCATGTCCGGCCCGGTGATGCCCCTCGCGTCCTGGGCCGGAGGCGGCTGCGAAGCCCATGGAAGATCCGCGGTGACGAAATCGGCGAGCGGGCCCGGCCGCACATGACGGTGTCACCGGGGGAGTCGACCGTGAGCACCGATCCGCGCCGGTGACGCGGTGCGTGGACCGCGCCGCGCCGCCGCCCACGCCGTGATCCTCCACTGGAACCGGGGACGGCTGTCGTACGCCCGGCAAGCCTGCCCGCCGAGGCCCTGGCCGACGATGGGGCGGTGGACTGACATGACCGAAGCCCGAAACCACCCCCGTCACGCCGCGACCGAGGGTCGGCTCCTCGGTATCTCGAATGATTGGCGCGTCCTGCGCTTGTATGCCCCAGTTGTCACGGGGCCAGGTTTTTACATGTTCATTCATGTGCCATGTAATTCCTTGACGATCAAATCTGCCTGCGCCTACCGTCCGTGAGCGGCCTTCACTAGAAGGTCATGAACGTGACGGGTCTGGGGAGGCCCTGTGCCGGGGTGGGGGAGAGTTTTGTCTGTCAGCAGACGGAGGGCTGGGCGGGTGTTGGGCCCACTGCTTGGCCTTGCGCTCATGGCCGGGGCGGCTCCTGCCTATGCAGCCGGTGCCGGTGCTGTGGCCAAGGCGACTGCCAACGCCGGTGACTTGGTTACGGAGCAGACTGCGCTGGCGCAGGCCGCAGAGACCGGGGAGCCGGTCGAGATCACCGCGGCGCGTACCGAGTATGCGACGACCGAGGCGAATCCCGACGGCTCGTTCACGCTGACCCAGTCGACGGCACCGCGGCGTGTGCGGGCAAGTGACGGTTCGTGGCAGGGCGTGGACACGACGTTGGTGCACCGTTCCGACGGTTCTGTGGGACCGAAGGCCGCTGTGGTGGATCTGGCGTTCGCCGGCGGCGGCGGGAAGGACATGATTCGTCTGGGCGGTAAGCAGGGCTCGGTGTCTTTGGGCTGGCCCGGTGTGCTGCCGGAGCCGACCATTAACGGTGCGACTGCCACGTATGCGAATGTCATGGCGGGTGTCGACCTGGAGTTGACGGCGACGGCCGAGGGCTATCACGAGGTTTTGGTCGTCAAGTCGGCTGAGGCTGCTGCTAGTTCAGAGCTGGAGCAGGTGACGCTGTCGGTTTCCGGTGATGGCTTGCAGGTTGTGCCGGGAGCCGGCGGAGGCCTGCGCGCGGTCGACGAGAACGGCAACACGGTCTTCAAGGGTCCGGCTGGTCAGATGTGGGATTCTGCTGGTGACCAGGCGCCTGCGGCCCAGCAGACCCGCGCAGTGGCGGCGGATGATCCGCAGGATCCAGCCGGTGAGGGCGATTCCACGCAGCCGGGGACAGGCGATGCCACAGCGGTGCTTCCGGTGAGGGTCGAGGGTGAGGCTGTCTCGGTGACGCCGGATCTGGACCTGCTGCGGGGTGCGGGGACGGTGTATCCCGTGCGCATCGACCCGTCGGTCGGGCTCGGGGTGTCCGAGCGGTCGGTGATCTCGTCGGACGGCGACCGATGGTGGCAGTTCAAGGGGGAGTACGGGGTCGGGCTGTGCGGGAACGCGGACGGCTACTACTGCGGCAACGGATACAAGAACCGGATGCTGTACGAACTCTCGCCGAGCCAGCTCGCGGGCAAGTACATTCTGGATGCAACCTTCCGAGCATTTGAAACGTGGTCGTTCAACTGCGACGCGCACTGGGTGGATCTGGTGCGGACCGACAATATGTCCGAAGGTACCCGCTGGCCAGGACCGAAGATTCTGGATCTGATGGGCGACCGGAACGTGTCCTACGGCCGCGGTGACAACTGCGACCCGTCGCAGCCCGACCACTGGGTCGAGTTCAACGACAATCCCACTGAGCCGGATGAGAACCTCAAGTCCACGGTGCGCTCGTTCGCCGATGGGAAGATCAAACGCCTGACCTTCATGCTGAAGGCCAAGGACGAGAATGACGCGCGGTCTTGGAAGCGGTTCGACGACAATGCCGAGCTCAAGGTCAACTACGCCCATCAGCCGGGCGTCCCGACCAATGTGGGAGTCGTTCCGGGTAACGGCAGCACTTCGTACTGCAGGACGTCGTCGACGGACCCGTTGATGGTGACCCGTGTTGACCCGATGGTCCAGGCACGCGTTCAGACGAAGGTCGAAGCTCACCTGGGGGATGAGGAGGGATCGCTGCAGGCTGAGTACATTGTCGAGCGGGGTGACGACGCCGCATGGCATCAGGTCTGGTCCGACTATCGCCCGGCCAGTGGCTGGGTACCGGATGAGACACTGCAGAGCCTGCGCACGTCCAATCGTGCGGATGGTGGCCTGTATCGCCTCAAGGCGCGCACTCAGTCCCACTGGTCATATGACGGTGCTTCGGGTGATCTGTTCTCCCCGTACTCGTCGTGGTGCTACTTCAAAATTGACTCGACTGCGCCGAAGACCCCGACCATTACGGCGGGCGCCCCATACACTGCATGCACGGTGACGTTGTGTGAGGGCAAGGGCGGCCCCGGAGTACCGGGCAGTTTCACCTTCGCACCCAACGCCGCGGACACCGATGTCAAGGCCTACCGGTGGCGTCTGTTGACGACCTCGGCCCAGGACACCAAACAGGTCAGTGGATCCACCGTGACCGTCAATGACGTCACTCCGTCACTGACTGGTACCCAGGTGCTGTCGGTCGAGGCCAGCGACCTCAAGCTCGACTCCTCCGGCCGGACGAGGTGGGGAACACCGGCGGAATTCACGTTCAAGGTCTCACCGGCAAGCGGCCCGGTCGGCCGATGGCACCTGGATGACGGGGCTCCCGGTTCAGGCATTATGACCGCCAAGGACACGGCCACTGAGGCCGGTGCCCGTCACGATGCGACGTTTTTCGGTGCAGATGGTACGGGTTGGTCGACGCGTGCACGCCGCGGTGATCTGGACTATTCGCTGCGTCTCAATGACGACACCACGGATCCGGCAAAGCAGGTTGGCTACGCGGCCACCGCCACCGCCGCGGTGAACACGAAGGACTCGTTCACGGTCTCTGCATGGGTGCAGTTGTCGAACCCGTCGGCGACCCGGGTGGTGCTGACCGAGCCCGGCACGAACGGCAGTGCGTTCGCTCTGTACTACTCCTCCAGCGGCAAGCAGTGGATCTTCAATCGTACGGACAGGGATCAGGCGGTTCACACGTTCGTCCGCTCCGTTGCCGACCAGGTGAACCCACCGCTGAACGTATGGACACACCTGACTGGCGTCTTCGACACCAAGGGCGACGCAGACAAGAGCAACGACACCATCCAGCTGTTCGTGAACGGACGCCCGCAGGGACAACCCGTCGTGCTGATCAAGAGTGCACCGAACTACGAGCCCTGGACCGCCAACGAAGGCCTGCAGATGGGACGTTCAAAGGTCAGCGGCAAGTACGGCGAGAACTTCTTCGGTCTCCTGGACGAGGTAGCCGTGTGGCAGCGCCCCCTCACCGGCGACGAGATCGCCAAGGAGGCGCAGGCCGCTGTGGACGACATGCCGACCAACGAGCTCGTGGCCCAGTGGGATGCCGCTGGTGCCACGGCCACGGTGATACCCGAGACCACGGCCTACCCCGTGGCATCGATGAAGCTGGCGGGAGGTGCCGCTCCGAACGCAGACCAGAGTGCGGTGGTACTCAACGGAACCACCGGCTACGCCTCCATGACCGGCCCGGTGGTCGACGAGAGCGGGTCCTTCACGGTCTCGGCATCGGTGGAGGTGGATTCCGAGGCACTGGCGGCGAAGCCGGTGGGCTACACCGGACAGGTGGCCGGCCAGCGCACGGGCAATGAATCAGCCTGGGCGCTGTGGATCACCAAGCCCGCAGCCGGTACGTATCAGTGGAAGTTCACCCGGACCGCCCTCGGCTCGGACGGCAAAGTCATCCAGAGTGCAGAGGTTCCGGGCGGGGATCTCGCAGAGACCGACACGTGGGTCCAGGTGACCGGAGTTTTCGACGCCCAGGAAGTCTGGGACGACACCTCCGATCCGTCCAAGACAGTGTCCCGCTACGGAAAGCTGCACCTGTACGTCGGTGGCTTTGATCAACCGTCCGATGCGAGTTCAGGCTTTACAGCGGCCCAGCCCGGTAGTGGCGAACTGGCCATGGGCCGTGGTGCCAAGGGCGGAACCACTGGCAACTACCTGGCCGGCAGCCTTGAGGGCCTGCGGGTCTGGACAGGCGCTATGACGGCGGATCAGGTCAGCTCCCAAGTACAGCCCGGATCGGGCGCAGGCTGACTGGCGAGTCAGGTGGCGGCACCGGTCGAGCCGCCACCTGGCCGCCCTGTTGCGCAGGCTTTCAGATTCATTGCGTTGCCCACCAAACGTCCCCCTCGGCACTGGCCGCGGGGCAAGAACGCCGGCCGCCCGAGGTGGCCCATGCGGGGAGCGGAAACCAGATGAACGGGTTCGGATCAGCTATGCGTGCGCGCAGAAGCGGACCAGGCGGCGCAGCCTGGACACGGCGGATCGCGGCGCTTGCCGGCTTCACTCTCATACCGGGACTGCTGTCGCCGGTCGCGTTCGCAGCGCATGCTGATCCGCTGGGTAAACCGCAAGTGGAGCTGCACCCCGACAAGGTGTCGCCGTTCACCGCGAAAGTGAACAACAAGGCCGCGGCGGCGGTGAAGAAGTCGGCTGCCGAAGGCCGAGTTGCCGTCGCACGGGCCAAGAAGGACCGCGAGAAGGTCGTCACCTGGCCGACATCCGGGCGAGCCGCAATGACCCTGCCGGCGTCGGGGCCGGCGAAGGCGTCGCCCGGTGCGCTCCCGCTCACTCTGAACCGTCCCCACCAGGCCAAGGGGAAGAAGCAACCCAAGTCGGCCGACTCGGTCGAGGTCAAGGTCCTTGACCAGAAACAGGCAGCGAAACTGGGCGTCAAGGGCATTGTCCTGTCCGTAACCGGTCCTGCCACCGGTGGCAGCGTCCGACTCGGTATCGATTACGACAAGTTCGCCTCCGCCTACGGAGGAGACTGGGCCGGTCGACTACAGGCCTTGCGCCTCCCGGCCTGCGCACTGAGCAGTCCGACAAAGTCCGCCTGCCGTACCCGTGCACCCCTTGAGTTCACCAACCACCGTAAGCACAACCGCATCGATACACAGCTGACCTTCGGTACGGAACCTACTGCCGGGCCTGCGGCCAAGGCCCAAGGACGCACGATGGTCGTGGCGCTGGCTGCGGGCACCAAGTCAGGCGGCGGCGACTACAAGGCGACCCCGCTGGATGCTTCCTCGACCTGGGAGGCAGGAGGCTCTTCCGGTACGTTCACCTGGTCGTATCCCTTGCGCACGCCGCCCGCGGCGGCGGGGCCGGCGCCTGATCTGTCGATCTCCTACGACTCCGGTGCGGTGGACGGTCAGACCGCGAACTCCAATAACCAGGGCACCACGATCGGTACCGGTTTCGATATCACCTCGTCGTATGTCGAGCGCAAATACGGCGTCTGTGACGACGACGGTCAGCCGGACAAGTTTGATCTGTGCTGGAAGTACGACAACGCGTCGCTCGTCCTCAACGGCAAGTCCAGTGAGCTGGTCAAGGACGACACGTCAGGAAAGTGGCGGCTGAAGAACGACGACGCCTCCACTGTCACGCATTCCACCGGTGCCGAGAACGGCGACGACGGCGACGCGGGCGTCGACGGCAAGGGCGAGTACTGGACGGTCACCACGGGGGACGGTACGAAGTACGTCTTCGGTCTCAACAAGCTGGATGGTGCAGGCACTGCTGACCGCACCGACTCGGTATGGACAGTGCCGGTCTTCGGCGACGACTCCGGCGAGCCCGGCTATGCGGACGGCACCAGCTTCTCCGGCCGGGCCAAGAAGCAGGCATGGCGGTGGAACCTCGACTATGTCGAGGACACCCACAAGAACGCCATGTCCTACTGGTACACGGCTGAGACCAACAACTACGACCAGCTCGGCGACGACAACACCGGCACCTCCTACACCCGCGGCGGATACCTGAACGAAATCCGCTACGGACAGCGAGCCGACGGCCTCTTCGCCACCCAGCCCGCCTCGAACAAGGTGACTTTCACCTACGACGAACGCTGCGACGCATCCGGCACCGGCTGCGACTCCCTGACCGAGGACACCCGGGACAACTGGCCGGACGTTCCGTTCGACGCCGTCTGCAAGGACGGCGGCAAGTGCACCGGCAACGTCAGTCCGACCTTCTTCTCCCGCAAGCGGATGACCGGTATCACCACCTACGCCTGGGACGCCGCAGCGGCCACCCCCGGCTTCTCCGCCGTGGACAACTGGACACTGAAGCAGCACTACGTCGACCCCGGTGACACGGGTGACTCGACGGACCAGTCCCTATGGCTGGACGAGATCAAGCACACCGGCAAGCGCGGCACCGACCTGGCCCTGGACCCGGTCGTCTTCACCCCTGAGTCCCACCCCAACCGTGTCGACTCACCCACCGACGACATCCTGTCCCTGGAAAAGCCGCGCCTGAAGACGGTCACGTCCGAGGCCGGAGCACAGACCATCGTCACCTACATGGACGCCGGCTGCACGTCCAGGGACACGCTGCCTCGCCCGGACCAGAACACCGGACGCTGCTACCCGGTGTTCTGGTCCCCGAACGGGGAGAAGACACCGATCCTGGACTGGTTCCAGAAATACCCGGTCTCCTCAGTTTCCACCACAGACCCCCACGGCGGCTCCGAAGCCGTAGAGAACACCTACAGCTACGACGGTGGCGGTGCCTGGCACTACAACGACGACCCGATGACCAAGGAGAAGGAACGCACCTGGTCCATCTGGCGCGGCTTTGGTCAGGTCACCCACCTCACCGGCGTTCCCGGCAAGCCCCAGTCGAAGACAGTCACCATCTACATGCGCGGTATGAACGGCGACCGCGTCCTCAAGGACGACGGGAAAACCCTCGACCCGGACAAACGGAAGACCGTCAAGGTCACCGGCATCAAGGCCGCGGAGATCACTGACTCCGAACCGTACGCGGGATTCACCCGCGAAACAGTTACCTACAACGGTGCCAACGAGGTCGGCGGCACCATCAGCGACCCGTGGTCGAAGAGAACGGCCACACAGCACAAGTCGTACGCGGACACCGAGGCGTACTACGTGCGCACCGCCGCCACCCACACCCGCACCAATATCACCAGCAGCGGCACGCCCAAGGACCGGGTCCGTTCCACCGTCACCACCTTCGACGACTACGGCATGCCCGAAACCGTCGAGGACAAGGGCGACGACGCCATCACGGGTGACGAGAAGTGCACCCGCACCTGGTACGCCCGCAACGACACCCTGGCCATCAACTCCCTGGCAGCCCGCACCCGCACGGTCACCAAGCCCTGCTCCACCGCGGACTCCGCGCTGGACCTGCCCGCAGACTCCACCAGTCCCGGCGACGTCATCTCCGACATCGCCACCGCGTACGACACCACTACCTGGAGTGCGACACAGAAGCCCACCAAGGGTGAAGTCCAGTGGACGGGCCGGGCCAAGTCCTACGGTCCCGATGACGCGCCGGTCTTCCAGAAGCTCGTTACCACGACGTACGACATCCTCGGCCGGCCACTCACCGTCAAGGACACCAACGACGCACTCGTCACAACCGCGGCATACATTCCGTCCGGCAAGATCGGCCCTCTGACTTCCAGCACGAGCACCAACATCAAGGGCTACACCACAACCACAACGGTGGACTTCGCGACCGGCGCCGCCACCAAGGTCACCGACCCCAACGACAAGATCACCGAGTCCGAGTACGACTCGCTGGGCCGGGTCACCAAAGTGTGGCTGCCCAACCGACTCAAGATCCTGAACGCCACCCCGAACTACGTCTACAACTACAGCATCACGGCCACGGACACACCGTGGGTGTCGACCGGCTCACTCAAAGGCGACGGTTCCGGCTACAACACCGCCTACGAGATCTACGACTCCCTGCTGCGGCCCCGGCAGACGCAGACCCCCTCGCCCAACGGCGGGACCATCGTCGCCGAGACCCTGTACGACGAGCGAGGACTCTCCGTCACCAGCCTGGCGGATATCTGGGCGGACAAGACAGTCCCGTCCGGGAAACTGGTGGGAACCGAGGGCAGCCAGGCACCCATGGAAAGCGACACCACCTACGACGGTGCCGGGCGTGCCACCTTGTCGGTGACCAAGGTCCGGGGTGTCGAACGCTTCAAGACCAAGACCGACTACACCGGTGACACCGTGTCCAACAGCGCCCCAGCAGGCGGACAGGCCACGATGGTCACCACCAACACACTGGGACAGACGACAGAGCGCCGCGAGTACGCAGGACCACAGGCGACCGGCAGCGACTACACCACCACGGGCTACGAATACACCCCGGCCGGCCAGCAGAAGATCGTCACCGGGCCCGACCAGACCAAGTGGTCATACACGTACGACCTCTTCGGACGCCAGGACAGCGCCACCGACCCGGACAAGGGCACCTCACACACCCACTACAACGCGCTCGACCAGGTGACCAGCACCAGCGACTCCCGCGGCAAGACCCTCATCTCCGAGTACGACAACCTCGGCCGCCAGACCGGTCTGTGGGACGGGACCAAGTCCGACGCCACCCAGCTCGCCTCCTGGGCCTTCGACGACCTGGCCAAGGGCCAGCAGGACACGGCCACCCGCTATGACGGCGGCCTGACCGGCAAGGCGTACACCACCAAGGTCACCGCCTACGACAACCTCTACCAGGTCACCGGCAGCCAGCTCATCCTGCCCGACAAGGACAAGGAGCCACTGGTCGACGCCGGCGTCCCCAAGACACTGTCCTTCACCACCGGCTACAACATCGACGGCACCATCAAGCAGGCATCCCAGCCCGCCGTCGCGGGCCTTGCGGCCGAGACCGTCTCCAACAAGTACAACGCCCTCGGCCAGCAGACCGCCGCTCAGGGCACCACCGCCTACCTCCAAACAGCCGCCTATTCCCCGCAAGGAGACCTGCGCCAGCTCACCCTCGGCACCGACTCCACCTCCTCGGCGAAGAAGGCCTACCTCAACTACGACTACGAGGACGGCACCCGCCGTCTGACCCGCTCCTACGTCACCGACGACGTCCACGGCTACATGCCGCAAGAACTGAAATTCACCCAGGACGACGCAGGCAACGTCACCTCCATCTTCGACGCCAGCACCCAGGGCGGCACCACGAAGGCGGACTACCAGTGCTTCACCTACGACGGCAACCGCCGCCTGACCGAAGCCTGGACCCCCAAGACCGAAGACTGCGCCACCAGCGGACGCACCACCGCCAACATCGACGGCGCAGCCCCCTACTGGACCAGCTACGCGTACAACACGCCGGGCCAGCGCAAGACCGAGAAGCAGCACGCCGCCTCGGGAGACACCACAACCAACTACGCGTACGGCACCACCAGAGGCCAGCCCCACCCGCTGACCACAACCACCGGCCCCAAGACCAGCACCTACGACTACGACGCAACCGGCAACACCACGAGCCGGCCAGGCACCCAGGCCCAGCAGACCCTGGTCTGGAACTCCGAGGGCAAACTCGTCTCCACCAGCGAACCCGCAGCCGACAGCAAGCCGAAGCTGGAAACCAACTACCTGTACGACGCCTCCGGCGAACTTCTGATCCGGCGCGCGGTCGGAGACGGCGACACCGTGCTCTACCTCGGTGGCACGGAAGTCCGCCTCACCACCAAGGGCACGACGAAGGCCCTGTCCGGTACCCGCTACTACACCGCCGCCGGCCAGACCATCGCCGTACGCACCGCCACCAGCGGTATCAGCGGCACCAAGCTCAACTTCCTCTGCTCAGACCCCCACGGCACCGCCGCCCTGGTCCTCGAACCCACCACCTGGGCCGTCACCAAGCGCTACACCACCCCCTTCGGCTCCACCCGCGGAACGAAACCCACCACCTGGCCCGACGACAAGGCCTTCCTCGGCAAGCCCGCCGACAACACCACAGGCCTCACCCACATCGGCGCCCGCGAATACGACCCCGGAATCGGCCAATTCATCAGCGTCGACCCACTCCTTTCGGTTGACCAGCACCAGTCGCTCAATGGGTACGCCTACGCCAACAACACTCCGGTCACGGTCAGTGATCCCTCCGGGCTCGGGGTGTGCATGCCTGAAATCGGCTGTGGTGGTGTCGATTCCGTTCAGGATTCCGTCAAGAAGGACAAGAAGAGGAATCCAGAAAAGTACGACGGCATTGACGACACCTCCGGAACCGCCAGCAGCGGTACGGCCGGCGGAGGCGGTTCCGGTGGCAGCGGGAAGCATTGCGGCTTCTGGTCCAAATGCGGATGGTCGAACGCCTGGGAAGACACCAAAGACTGGGCGCAGGACCACAAAGAGATCGTTGTGGCGGCCACTGAAATCGTCACTGGGGGCGCCTGCTATCTCTCGTCCATAGGCAGCGCACCGGCAACCGGTGGCGCCAGCCTCGCCGTGACCGCAGGATGCGGTGCGATCGCAGGTGCCGCAGGCGCTGCGGTAAACAACGCCCTGTCCGAGGACGCAGACCACAGCACCGCCGGCGAAGTCTCAGACATGATCGACGGTGCCCTGTGGGGAGCCGCCAGCGCTGTGGTGACCACTGCCATCGCCGGGAAGATCCTCGAGAAGGTGATGGGGGGATGCCACAGCTTTCTTCCCGGAACTGGAGTTCTGCTCGCTGACGGCAGCCACAAAGCAATCGAGGACGTGGAAGTCGGCGACACCGTAACAACAACCGACGTTGCGACGGGCAAGAGCGTCAAAAAGAAAGTCATCTCCACTATTACGACGGAAGATGACAAAGAGTTCACTGAAATCACCATCACCACAGGCGACACGCTCTCCAGCATCGTAGCCACCGACACCCACCCCTTCTGGGTACCCGAACTCAAACAATGGATCCGCGCCGGCGACCTCCAAGTCGGACAGTGGCTCAGGACAAGCGCAGGAACGCACGTCCAGATCACCGCGCTCAGCCACTACACCAAGCGCCAACGCACCCACGACCTCACCATCCAGGACATCCACGCCTATTATGTGCTTGCTGGTGTCGTGTCAGTGCTGGCGCATAACTGTGGCACTGGAGATCCAGCTCTGGGAGTTAGCGCAGCCATTGATGGAAGGGTGAGCTTTCAGGGCATCGAAGAGGGCAGGATGGCAGGTGCGCTATTTCTTGGAAGCAGTAGAGATTCGATCCCATTGGCATCCGGGTTCAAAAATGCTGCACCTGACTACGTTCCTCCATCTGGAGCGCAATCGAATTATCGTTCCCATGTGGAGCCCCAGGCGGTAGCAAGAATGATTAAAGATAGCGCTACGGAGGCCCATCTCTACCTTGACGGGCACTTCATCTGCTCCACGTGCAAGGTGACCTTGCCAGACATGCTTCCCACAAATTCAAGACTGACAATTACCTATTTTGACGGCGTTGAGTTTGTAACCCCGCCGCCATTTATTGGTAATTAGTAAAATGAAATGCCTCGGTGAGTGAATCTCCGGGGCATTTCATTTTGGTGACGGTGCTTAAAGTTGAATCTTCCGCCATTCTATTTCTTGGATCTCGTCCAGATAGGACAAATCTCGGAGGTCGTTGCTTGCTACCCGCGCGGTTGCGTACCCGGGTTTATTGAATTGGGGGTATCGAATATTCTCGAAGGGATCGATCGTTGCAACGATGGTTTCATTCATGAAAATTCGACAATTTGGATTATCGTGCCAGCGCCATCCGCCGAATCCAACCTGTTCCAAGGGTGCGAGGACGTGCGTGAGTCGATCAATCCTCAACTCGCTGCAATATTGCTGGAATCGCGCAGTTGTGGTGATCTCCTGCACGGCGTGGTGTTTGATGGTTTCTGAAAGTGTCTCTGCGCTCCGTTTCCACTCCTCGCCGATTTCGCCTTCGTAGACGATGTCTGGATTCTCGGAATCGAATGCTGATCTCCATTCTTGGGATTCCTCTTCCAGGAAAATGGCTTTACGGTTCACTAGTTTGATTCGCTCGAGTGGGATCATCCTGTTGTGGCGCGCGAGAGGTCTATCCCATTGCGAGGAGAGTCTGTGCCACTCTTTGAGAGGTGTGGGTAGCCAGTCATATTCGGCAGGAAGCGGATCTGGTGGCAAATCTGGTGAGCCGTACCAATTCGCAAGAAAGTCGGCCAAATTGATAGATGCTGGATTGATCATGCTGGCATTATGTCAGGGCTCATCCTGGGCGAACTAGCTAGGCGTACCGGTTCGGCTCATCAGGTCGGAGATTTCCGAACTGTTGCTCGGATCGGGCTGTGCCGCTCAGGGCGCGCTGCCGCAGTTGGGCGGGTGGGCGTCACGTCCTGGGTGAGGAGGGGATGCGTCGCCATCTGGAGGTCGGACCGGTGCATCGATAGCGTGGCGTTGGCGACCTGGGGCGTGTGAGGACGTCGACCACATTCGTCCTCTGGTCGTTCCCACTCGGCTGTCTCACGGCACCGATCGCGACATCCACATTACGAAGAGCCTCCCGACCTGCGAAGAAGTTCGTGGTCATGCAGCTAATCAGCGGTCTGTCGATGCCTCCGAAGCCGGTGACATCGCCCCGTCCTCCTCACCGCCGACCACAACGCCTCACGCGACTGGCTGCCCTGCCTCGGGCTGCGGTAATGACGCCAGCGTCCGACCGTGCCACAGCCGCCGTCCGCGCGGGTGAAGGCACTCGGCCCGGCACGGCAAGGACTCTTTGTCTCGGCCCGGCACGGCCTGCGTGAAGCGCTCTCTCCGCTCGCCCGTGTGTGAGGTGCAGTGGCGAACTCACCTGTCCTGGAACGCTCCTGGATTGCTACGGGCACGTCCTGCGAGTCGACCTCGGCGTGATTCCGGAGCGTGAGCGCCGTGGGCAACTCGACAAACAACGCCTCGCTCCAATGACTGATCCAGGACGTCGAAGAGTGTCAACGGGTCAGTAATAAAACATGAATGCTTTCCATCATCACAGGGAAGGCCCCACCGAATGGACCATCCGTGTGTCTGCGTGCATGGTCCTGCGCGTCGGCACCCGCGTCTACCTGGACATCGGCCCTGGTGGCGAACAGCCCTCCGACTTCCGCATCACCAACCTCATTCCCGCACGCAATCGCGGTGGCCTGCCCCAACTGTGCGCCCAGGTACGCAACACCGGGGCGCGGGCTGTGGACATCACCGGCAAGCTGATGCTGAAGAACGGCCCGGGCGGCCTGGCCGCAGGCCCCTTCACCAGCAACCAAGGCCCCACACTCGCCACCGGCGAAACCGGAGAAATCACCTTCACCCTCGGCACCAGCGTCCCCAAGGGGCCGCGGACGTCGGAAGTCACCCTGCGCAGCGGTCTCCTGGAACACACCGCCGCCGGGCACCTCTCCTTCCCCGATACCGGGGACGGCAGACCCGTGCGCGCCGTGATCACCGCCGGTTCCGGCCGCGCGCTCTGGGCAGCAGGCGCCGCAACCCTTGTCGCCCTCGGTCTGCTCGCACTCGCCGTACGCAAACGCGGCCGGAACACCCGCCTCCTGACCTCACACACCAAGGCGCCGACGGACATTCGTGCACACCCGTATCCTGCACACCGCCGTCCTGTTCACGGCGGTCATCCAGCCCTCACCGACACCATCCGCCTCCGCGCCGGCCACGGGCACACCGAGCGCGGAGGCAGCCGGGCCGGGAGCCGCTCCCACCACTGCGAATACACCGCAGGGCAGCGGCCCGTCCTCCCGCCGGGCGAAGCCGCCCCCCACGCGGGCCCTGGCACAGCCAAGTCTGACCATCACCGTGCCGACGACCGCCAACCTGGGCGGTGCCTCGGTCGGCAGTACCCACAGTGCGCAACTGGGGACCATCGCGGTCACAGGAAGCGATGTATCACAGTGGGACGTCACGGTGACCGCGACCGCCCTGACCACCGCAGGCGGCAGCATTGCCACCGGCAACATCGCCTACTGGTCCGGACCCGTCACCGCCGACTCGGGCAACGACGCATGCCACCCCCAGACGGACGACTGCTGCCGAACAAGTCACTCTCGACGCGGCTCGCAAGGCCTTCTCCCACTCGGGAGCGACCGCGACCGAGAGCTGTAGCTGGAATCCCACTCTGGTCGTCACCGTGCCCACCACCGCAGCCGTCGGCCAGTACACCGGCACGATCACCCATTCCGTCGCCTGACCGGTCCGGGCCGTCCTGGAGGATCCCTCCGGTTTCGCCATCGAGCAGACCTGAGGTCACGGAGTCGGGGCAGGGTGCCAGGGTGCGTCAGGAAGGGTGGGACGGGCGTCTGCGGCCAGCCGGAGCGCGTACACCGGGCGTTCGCCGGGTACCGGGCCCAGGTAGTCGTGGCCGACCATGTGGCACCAGGCCGGCAGGTCGAGGGGTGCGGCCGGATCCGTCGCGATCACGTGCACCACGGTGCCCGGCGGCGTCCCCTCGATCCGCTTGCGGAGACGCAGCAGGAGCGTGACGCACAGCAGTCCGGTGCCATCAACGGTGATGTCCGGCGGGGCGTCAGGTCGGAGCTCACCGGTCCGGGTGACGCGCCACGGGCTCGTCCCGGAGGGCGTCGGCCAGGGCTTGGCGCAGCTGGTCGGCCGTCGGCATGCCGGCCAGGCCCTCCGGGGTCCGGTACATGCGGCAGGTCAGTCCCGGGGCCCGGCCGGGCTCGGCGAAGGGGTCGCGTCCGTCGATCAGGATCGTGGGCGAGCCGGTGAAGTGCGCGGCCTCCGCCTCGGCCTGGCTGGTGATGGTGCGGGTCCGGCACGTCACATCGTGCAGGCCCAGCCTGTCGAGCTCCTGATGGAGACGGTCGGCGGCGGTCCGGGTGTTCGGGCAGTCGGGCACGACCAGCAGTTCGATGTTCATGGCGTTGTTGTGCATGTTGTGCTCCCGTATGGCTCAGGTGCGGCAGTGGCAGGGTCGGCCTCCGAAGCGGCGGCCGGCGTCGTGGTGTCGGTACGTCAGGAGTGCCGACGGCTCACCGCACCCGCAGCGCGAACCACAGTTCCGTCCGTACGTCCATGTCGTCCAGGTCCGCGTCCAGCAGCGTCGTGCAGCGGGTGATGCGTTGGCGGACCGTGTTGCGGTGGACCTGGAGGGCCGTTGCCGTGCGGTCCCAGCTGCCGTGGAGGCTCAGCCAGCAGCGCAGGGTCTCGGTCAGGGGTTCGGTGAGCGGGGCGAGGAGGGCGCGGGCGTGGGCCTCGGCCTGGGCCGGGGGGATCAGGGCGGCCAGGCCTGTTCCGGTGTCGGTGTGGTGGTGGGCCAGTGGGGTGCGGGTGGCCACGGCTCGGCCCAGGGCGCGGGATGCCTGGCCGTCGGCGAGGTCGAGGGCCGTGATGGGTGCGGGGGCGGAGGCGCCGAGCGTCCAACCGGGCTGCGGGGTGATCCGGTCGCCGCCGGGGATCAGCACCCTGACGGCGTCGCCGCCCCGGCCCGCGTCGACCAGGGCCGAGCCCAGAGCGGCGCCCAGTGCGCCGGCGGTCAGCGGGTCGACCGGGCCGTCGCCGCTGCGGCGCGCGTGCACCACCGTCCACTGCTCGGCGCCACCGAGCAGCGGGGCGACATCCTGCGGGTCCGCGCCCAGCAGCATCCGTACGAGCGCGGCCGACCGGCCCGCCGCGTCGGCCCCCTGATGCGGGGCGGCCAGCAGGGAGAGCAGGACGACCGCGACCCCGGCGATCGTGTGGTTGCCCGCCTCGCGCCGGTCCGTCGCCAGCGCCAGGACGAGGCCCTGGCCGCCACCCAGTGCGTACGCGGACAGGTGCGCGTCCCGCAACGTGTCGGTGGCGGACGACGGGGCGTGACGCGTCACGGCGGAGACCACCCGGGTGAGCCGGGCCAGCGCCGCCCCGATGTCGGGGGCCGGGCGGCGGCCCGCCGCGTGCAGCTCCTCGCCGTCCGCGGAGAGCAGCACCGCCCGGCCCTCCAGCTGGGCCGCCAGCTGGTGCAGCACCGCGGGGATCGGGTCGGGCCGGGCCGCCGCCGTGGCCAGGGCCTGCTGGGCGCGGGTCACCCGGCGCAGCTCGCGATGCCGGGCCTCGGCCATCAGCCGCCACACCGCCCGGGCGATCGCCGTGAACGGGGTCTCGGGTGGCACCTCCACCAGCGGCAGACCATGCCGGTCGCACGCCTCGATCAGTGCCTGCGGCACCGTGTCGAACACCGGCGCCACCCCGAAACCGAGCGCCGCCGCCCCCGCCTCCACCAGCCGGGCCACATAGGCGTCCGGGTCCTTGAGCAGCACCCCGGCGCTCAGCAGCAGCTCACCGCCGAGCAGATACGGGTACGGGTCGGCCATCTCCGAGGTGTGCACCCACAGCAGATCCGCCTCGGCCGGCCCCGCGATCCGGTGCAGCCCGAGTTCCTCGCGGGCGAGCAGCTCGGTGAGCGGGATCGGGGGAGTGGGAGGAGCGGAAGGAGAGGGGGGAGCGGGCGGGGTGAGCCCGGCCAAGGCTTCAGGCATGGATAGTCCATCCATCAGTGACTTCAATTATGGATGAAACGTACACTTCAGCGTTGCTTGTGGGCCACCTACCGTCTTCACCACATACGACGTGCGCAGATGACTGAAACGGAGGAAGCCCATGGCTGTCGACTACGCGGTGATCATCGTCTATCTGGCCGGCATGCTCGCCATGGGCTGGTGGGGCATGCGCCGCGCCAAGTCCAAGAGCGAATTCCTGGTGGCGGGTCGCCGCCTCGGCCCCTGGATGTACTCCGGCACGATGGCTGCCATCGTCCTCGGCGGCGCTTCCACCATCGGCGGCGTCGGCCTCGGCTACCAGTACGGACTCTCCGGCGCCTGGATGGTCTTCGCCATCGGCCTCGGACTGCTCGCCCTGTCCGTCTTCTTCTCGGCGCGCATCGCCCGGCTGAAGGTCTACACCGTCTCCGAGATGCTCGACCTGCGCTACGGCGGCCGGGCCGGGCTCATCTCCGGTCTCGTCATGTGGGCGTACACACTGATGCTCGCGGTCACCTCGACCATCGCGTACGCCACCATCTTCGACGTCCTGTTCGACATGAACCGGACCGTCGCGATCATCCTCGGCGGCGCCATCGTCGTCGCGTACTCGACGCTCGGCGGCATGTGGTCGATCACGCTCACCGACATGGTGCAGTTCGTCGTCAAGACCATCGGTGTGCTGCTGCTCCTGCTCCCCATCGCGGTGATCAAGGCGGGTGGCTTCAGCGAGATGAAGGCCAAGCTGCCCACCGAGTACTTCGACCCGCTGGGCATCGGCGGCGAGACGATCTTCACGTATGTGCTGATCTACACCTTCGGCATGCTGATCGGCCAGGACATCTGGCAGCGGGTGTTCACCGCGAAGAGCGACCGGACGGCGCGCTGGGGCGGCACGGTCGCCGGTACGTACTGTCTCGTGTACGCGATCGCCGGCGCCGTCATCGGCACCGCCGCCAAGGTCCTGTACCCGAAGCTGCCCAGCGCGGACGCCGCGTTCGCCACCATCGTCAAGGACGAACTGCCGGTGGGTGTACGAGGGCTGGTCCTGGCCGCCGCACTGGCCGCGGTGATGTCCACGTCCTCCGGTGCGCTGATCGCCTGCGCCACCGTCGCCAACAACGACATCTGGTCCCGGCTGCGGGGCGTGGTGTCGCGGGGCGGCGGCGAGGAACACGACGAGGTGAGGGGCAACCGGGCCTTCATCCTCATCATGGGTGTCGCCGTCATCGCCATCGCCATCGCGCTCAACGACGTGGTCGAGGCTCTGACCGTCGCGTACAACCTGCTCGTCGGCGGGCTGCTGGTGCCGATCCTGGGCGGTCTGCTGTGGCGCCGGGGCACGGCGGCCGGTGCGCTGGCCTCGGTGGCCGTCGGTGGCCTCGCGGTGATCGGCCTGATGGCGTCGTACGGAATCCTCGCCAACGAACCGGTCTACTACGGCCTGCTGTCCTCGCTCGTGGTGTACGTGATCGTCTCGCTGGCCACGAAGCCGACCGACGCGGCTGTGCTGGCCGCCTGGCGCGAGCGGCTGGCGGGGCGGGGCGCCGAGAACACGGAGACTGCCCCGGAGCCGGTCACTGCGTAAGACCGGCATTGTCCGCACGCGCCGGACGGGCTTGATTTCGAATATCGTACGAACGCCCACAAAGCACGCAGCATCCCGCGTCACCACGCGTCACCACGCATCGCAACAAGAAAGGCACCCCCATGAGCAGCAACGAAACGCCGCGCGGTCCGATCGACTCCTCCCGCGTCCCGCGGTATGCCGGACCCGCGACGTTCGCCCGGCTGCCCCGCCTCGACGAGGTCCCCGCCGCGGATGTCGCCGTCGTCGGCGTGCCCTTCGACACGGGGGTCTCCTACCGTCCCGGTGCCCGCTTCGGCGGCAACGCGATCCGTGAGGCGTCGCGCCTGCTGCGCCCGTACAACCCGGCGCAGGACGCCTCGCCGTTCGCCCTCGCACAGGTCGCCGACGCCGGTGACATCGCCGCGAACCCGTTCAACATCAACGAGGCCGTCGAGACGATCGAGGCCGCCGCCGACGACCTCCTCTCCACCGGCGCCCGCCTGATGACGCTCGGCGGCGACCACACCATCGCGCTGCCGCTGCTGCGTTCCGTCGCGAAGAAGCACGGTCCGGTCGCCCTGCTCCACTTCGACGCACACCTCGACACCTGGGACACCTACTTCGGCGCCGAGTACACCCACGGAACCCCGTTCCGCCGGGCCGTCGAGGAGGGCATCCTCGACACCTCCGCCCTCTCCCACGTCGGCACCCGCGGCCCGCTCTACGGCAAGCAGGACCTGGACGACGACGCGAAGATGGGCTTCGGCATCGTCACCTCCGCCGACGTCATGCGCCGCGGTGTCGACGAGGTCGCCGACCAGCTGCGCCAGCGCATCGGCGACCGGCCGCTCTACATCTCCATCGACATCGACGTCCTGGACCCGGCGCACGCCCCCGGCACCGGCACCCCCGAGGCCGGCGGTCTGACCTCCCGCGAACTCCTGGAGATCGTCCGCGGGCTGTCCTCCTGCAACCTGGTCTCCGCCGACCTGGTCGAGGTCGCCCCCGCGTACGACCACGCCGAGATCACCTCCGTCGCCGCCTCCCACACGGCGTACGAACTGACGACGATCATGTCCCGCCAGATCGCAGAGGCCCGCACGAAGTGAGTCACGACCACCACGACGAGCGGCCGCAGCTCACCCCCGAGCAGATCGCGGCCGCCCTGAACCCCCCTGGCGGACGCAACGGCGGCGACCTCGTCGTCGAGACCCTCCAGGGCCTCGGCGCGACCACCGTCTTCGGCCTGCCCGGCCAGCACGCGCTGGGCATGTTCGACGCGCTGCGCCGCTCCTCCCTCTCGTACGTCGGGCTGCGCGTCGAGAACAACGCGGGCTTCGCCGCCGACGCGTACGGCCGCATCACCGGGGAAGTGGCGCCTCTGCTGCTCTCCACCGGGCCGGGTGCCCTCACCTCCCTCGCCGCGCTCCAGGAGGCGGCGGCGGCCTCCGCTCCCGTGCTGGCCATCTCCAGCCAGATCCCGACCGCGGGTCTGGGCGGCGGACGCCATGGCTACCTGCACGAACTGAGGGACCAGAAGGCGTCGTTCCGCGACATCGTGAAGTCGGTCCACACCATCCGTACGGCCTCCCAGATCCCGTCGGCGATCGCCGCCGCCTGGGAGTCCGCGCTGAGCGCCCCGCACGGCCCGGTCTGGATCGAGATCCCGCAGGACGTACTCCTCGCCGAGACCACCCTGCCCGTCGTCACGGCGATGGACGCCACCCCGCCCGTCCTGCACCCCCGCCCCGAACTGACCGCCGTGGCTGCGCACCTGCTGTCGAAGGCCGAGCGTCCGGCGATCATCGCGGGCGGCGGAGTCGTACGGTCCGACGCGTCCGGCAAGCTGCTCGCGCTCGCGGAGAAGCTCGACGCCCCGGTCGTCACCACCTTCGGCGGCAAGGGCGCCTTCCCGTGGGAGCACCCGCTCTCGCTCCAGTCCTGGCTGGAGGACCGCCACACGACGGACTTCCTGGAGTCCGCCGACGTGCTGCTGGTCATCGGCTCCGGGCTCGGTGAACTCTCCTCGAACTACCACACGTTCGCCCCGCGCGGTCGTGTCATCCAGATCGAGGCCGACGCCGGCAAGCTGGAGTCCAACCACCCCGCACTCGGCATCCACGCCGACGCCCGTGAAGCCCTGGCCGACCTCCTCGACGCGGTCGACCGCCGCGAGGATCCGTCGGCGCCGGACCGGGTCCGCAGGGTGATCGAAGCGGTACGGGACAGGATCGCCGGCCAGGAACTCACCCTGGAACAGCGGCTCATCGCCTCGGTCCGCCAGGCGCTGCCCGACACGTCCCCGAGCTTCTGGGACATGACGATCCTCGCCTACTGGGCGTGGTCCGCCTTCGACGCCCGCCACCCGAACACCATGCACTCGGCCCAGGGCGCGGGCGGTCTCGGCTACGGCTTCCCGGCCGCGCTCGGCGCGGCGGCCGCCGACCGCACGAAGCCGGTCCTGGCGGTCTCCGGCGACGGCGGCGCGATGTACTCGATCGCGGAACTGGCCACGGCACGCCAGTACGACCTCCCGGTCACCTGGCTGATCGTCGACGACGGCGGCTACGGCATCCTGCGCGAATACATGACGGGCGCCTTCGGCGAGGCCACGGCGACGGAACTCTCCCGCCCCGACTTCGTCGCCCTCGCCGGGTCCTTCGGCGTCCCGGCGGTCCTCACGACCCCCGAGTCGCTCGCCGACGACCTGGCGAAGTCCTTCGCGGAGCCGGGCCCTTCGGTGGTCGTGCTCCCGGCCCTGCTGAGGATGTTCGAGCCGACGCATCTGTAGGAGGCCTGCCTGCCCGTGACCCCGGCAGCCCGGGCCGCGGGCCCGCCCGCTCGTGCCACCGACGGGCCGTGCTCCGATGCGTACGTGATCATTGGCCGGTGGAAGCGCTTGGTGAACTCCCTGCCTCTCCCCGTCGCGGGAAGAGGCAGGGAGTTCCGGCCGGGCCGAACCGGACCTGAGGCCGGCTCCACGGACAGGCGGAACCCGTGCCCCCGCTCAGCAGATCGTTTGCGTAGTGTGGTGGGGGTATCGATCAACCGGCCGACACGGGGGAAGCAATGTCGTTCGACGAGGAGTGGGCCGGGCACAAGAGCCAGGCGGCGATGCGGCTCAACGGGACCGGCGAGAGCGGCAACAATGGGGACGCCGATCTGAAGACGAACCACGCGGGCAAGGCCGCAGCCATCAAGGCCCTGTCGACCGAAATAGAGCCCAAGACGGGGAATGCAGGGATCGTTGCCGACGAGTCCACCGGCAGCGCGGTGACAGGGTTCAAGGGCTGGGCCACGGCGACCGGGCTCAAGGAGGCGCTGGAGGAGTGGGGCCTGCAGGTGAAGAGCCTCCAGGCGCGACTGGCCAACGACAAGGCCTCCCTCCAGCAGACGAAGCGGAGCTACCTCCTCAACGACCACGAGGTCGGCAGCGAGTTGTCGAAGATCGGTGGTACGGGGCCGCTGCTCCAGGGTCCGTACGTGCCGGGCGCGCAAGGCTCCTACCCGACGGGCGGGCAGCAGTCGCCGCCCGTCTACGGGCCGTACGTACCGAACGCCGACTGACACTCGCACCGCACATCGCAAGGGGGGCAACGATGCTCACGTACCAGGATGTCGTCACGATCAAGCTGGATCCGCTGACCACGGCGGCAGGCAAGTGGGACGAGATGGCGAAGGCGTTCAAGGCTGTCGAGGACCTGTACAAGGGTCAGGTCCAGCCGGTGGCCGAGGACGGCAGTTGGCAAGGGTTCGCGGTCGGCTCGGCCTCCGCCCAGTTCAAGGCGACGCGGGCGCAGTTGCAGGGTGCGCAGACCGAGGCGAAGGCCATGGCCTCGCTGCTGCGGGACGCGCACGGGCAGTTCGTGACGTTGTGCAAGGTGGTCACCGACATGGTCGCCAAAGCGGTCGAGGACGACATGTCGGTCAACGACAAGGGCGAGGCCTCGTACGACTTCAGTAAGACCGCGAAGTACCACAACGACCCCGACTACTCGGACTTCGTACGCAAGCGCAAGGCCGCGGAGCAGACCTGGACCAAGCGGATCAAGGACGCCGTGCAGGCGGTCGACGACGCCGACCAGGGGGCGCAGCTCGCGTTCCGGAAGGCGGCCGGGGTGAAGACGGGCCTGGAGAAGCTCATGCCGGGCATGGCGCAGCACGGGTTCAACACGCAGGCCCTCGGCGACATCGAGCTGTACGAGGCACGTGAGGCCAAGGAATACGCGGACCGGCTCCTGGACGGCGACAAGCTCTCGGCGGCCGAACGCGCGGAATGGGATCGGCTGTACCGGGACAACGCCGACACCAAGGAGTTCAGCCGGACCCTGCTGGACTCGCTCGGCCCCGAGAAGACCATCCAGCTCGGGAACAAGCTCAACGATCTCGCGTACTTCGACGACACCGGCAACAAGAAGGACTACCTGGGCCTGGAGAAGGGGCTCGCGAACACGATCGCGGGGGCCACCCGGGTACCGGAGTTCAAGGACGAGCACGGCAAGCCGATCGCGTACGGGTCCAAGGCGTACCGGGAGAAGTTCGACGCCTGGACGAAGTCGGACGACGCCTCGTTCTACAACGACTGGCGCAAGGGACTGCAGAAGGCGGGCGTCGAGCAGTACGACCTCGAAGCCGCAGGCGAGAAGATCGCCATCGGCCGGGGCCACGACCAGCAGATCCGCGGCTACCAGGGCCTGGTCACGCTGATGCAGCAGGGGGACCACTACTCGCCGCAATTCCTGGCCGACGTCACGGACGACATGATCGCGGCCGAGAAGAAGGACAAGAACATCTGGGACCTGTACGGGGAGTTCGAGGGCAAGGACGACGGCTGGTTCGCCAACGACCCGGTCGACGGCTCCCTCCAGATCATGAGCAAGGACCCCGTGGCGTCCACCGGCTACCTGGACCCGGGCGCGGGCGGCGACGACGCCGAACACCGGACCAACGACCGGCTGAAGTACCTGATGGACCGCGACACGGACCTGGTGAACAACACCGGCTGGCGCGGCAACATCGACTACGTCGCGGCCGACACCGAGGACGCCGACGCCAAGTCCGGTCTCGGCGCGGTCATCGAGGCGGCATCGACAGGCTCGCCGGCCGGTTCGGACACCGGACGCGACGGCCATCACACCCTCGAACAGACCCGGGTCATGCAGGACACCATCGCGCTTCTCGACCGGCACGACAACGCCGAGAGCGTGCCCGGCAACATGCAGTCGCCGCTGGCCCGGGCCCTGGCCGACTACGCCCCGGACACGCACAACATCTTCGCCCAGGAGGCGGACTACGACTGGGAGTCGGGCGGGGACATCCGCTCCGACAAGGACGGGGCCCATCTCAACGTCGGCCAGGCCGCGCTGACCCGGATGCTCCGCGGGGTGGCGGAGGACCCCAAGGACTTCGCCATGCTGTACGAGGCGGAGCGGTTCCAGGCAGCGGAGGGGCTGGGCAACGCGCCGGACAGCCCCGGCCACGGCACCGAGAACTGGGACGTGCCCGCGCGCCGGACGGCGACCGGCCTCGGCGCGCTCAACGCCATCGGCGCCGACATCATCCTCGACGACCGGGACAACCGGAAGGGGTGGGCCGATGACGTGGCCCGCTACACGTACCACCTCGGCGGCGCCCCGCTGACCATGATCCCGGGGGTCGGCGACACCGCTCAGCGTGTGCTCGACGCCGCCACCTACGAATGGTCGAAGGACATCAAGGCCGAGGCCGACCAGATCGCCAAGGCGGAGACGACCAAGGATCTGATGGCGAAGAACATGGCCTCGCACGACCTGATCAACCAGTGGGCGGACGGCCGCGGCAAGGACTACGTGCACGACAAGGCAGTGCAGAACATGCGGGACGAGGCGTCTCAGACGTACATCACCGCACGGACGACGGCGCTGTCGGTACTGGGCAGGGACTGAGCACATGAGTACGCAGGACGACGGCGCGCGCGGCGCGCACGGCATGCGCCGCAAGCTGATGACCGGTGCGTCGGCCGTGGTGGCTCTCGCCCTCATCGGCGCAGGGGTGTTCTACGCGACCGGTGGCTACGACGACTGGCAGGCGGACCGTTCCCTGGACCGGGCCTGTGACGGTCTGCTGGACACCTCGGAGCTGAAGGCGCTGCTCGGCGCGGACCGGTTGCACAGCAAGGGCGCGGACCCGGCGCACTGTTCCGTGTCCGACCCGGGCGACGGCCACGCGTCGCTCCGGGTGGAGATCACCCGGGGTGCGGCCCCCGCCAGGCTGCTCGGCACTCTTCGGCGCGACAGCCCGCACATCGGCGGAACGCTGATGTCCCCGGTCGGCAACGGCCGTCCGGCGATCCTGAAGACGTCGGCGCAGATGGCGGCGGCCAGTGGGGCCCTGGCCTGCGGGCCGGGCGAGAGCGACAGCCTCACCGTGGTCATGACCGCGGTCCGCGACGGCTCGGGCACGGCGCTCGACCAGCCGGACCAGCGCGCCCGGCTGGCCCGCGCGCTGGCCGGCACCCTCGACCGGACCGCCGAGCAGTGGCACTGCGCCAGCGGACCGGCCGGAAGCGGCCGGATCACCACCGTCCCCGACGACACCACCCGGACCCTGAAGACCGCCGGCCGGACCACCGGCACCTGCAAGGGCATCGCGTCGTCCGCGTACGAGGCGGCCGCGGACGGCCCTGCTCCGGTCGAGGACTGCGTACTCGCCGACGCGTCCGGCACCCGGCTCTTCCAACTGTCCGCCTACTACGGGCCCTACGTGAAGGCAGCCCGCCTGGAGACCGTCCGCGGCAAGCGGTTCCTCACCGAGGCGGGCGGCACGGACGGGGTGTACTGGACGACCTCGGCCTGCAAGGACGGCGCTGCCCTGTTCAGCGTCGAGACCCTGTTCGACGAGGAGAAGAAGGACTTCCGCCCGGCGGACCCGAAGCTCCAGCGGGCGGCACTGAAGACGTTCGCCGAGAACTCGGCGAAACGCCATGGCTGCCCGTCCCCCCGAACGCTCCCGACCGACTGAACCACGCACACACAGCACGTTCTGCGTGAAGAGAGGCGGACCGGGGCGCGATCCGCCACGGCACCGAACGGATCGTCGGCACCGCCTCCGAGCGTCAAGACCTGGCCAATTGACCCGTGTCCCGTACAACTTTCCGGTCGGCCGGGAGTCATTCGTGTCGGGTGTGCCGGGGGCGCGCCCGTACAGATGACTCAGGGGACGGGAAAGCCTCATGACTGGATCCCACACAACCCGCCGTACGCGCGGCGCGTTGTCCGTCGCGCTTGCCGCGGGCGTGCTCGCACCCGTGGCGCTCGGCGCCTCGCCCGCCGCCGCCGCGACGCCGGCGGTGAGCTGCACGTCCGGCAAGGCGGGGCTGGCCGCCAAGCTGTCGAAGGACATCACCGCCGCACTCAAGGGGCGGAGGTCGACGACGGCCGTGGCGCTCTACGACCGGACCACCAGGACGAACTGCTCCTTGCGGGCGACGACGAAGTACGACTCCGCCAGCGTCGTGAAGGCGACCGTGCTGGCGACGCTGCTCTGGGACAACAAGAAGCACAACCGCTATCTCACCCAGCGCGAGATCAACCTCACCACCGCCATGATCACCAAGTCCGACAACAACGCGACCACCAGCCTGTGGAAGCAGCTCGGGGTGACCAAGGTCAAGGCGTTCCTGAAGGCCGCCGGGATGACGCACACCGTGCCCGGCTCCGGTGGCTACTGGGGGCTGACCCAGATCACAGCCCAGGACGAGCAGCGGCTGCTGACCCTGCTGACCGCCAAGAACTCCGTGCTGAGCGACAACTCGCGGGCGTACGAACTGGGCCTGATGCGCAAGGTCGTCTCCTCCCAGCGCTGGGGCACGCCCGCCGGTGCGCCGTCCGGCGTGACCGTCCAGGTCAAGAACGGCTGGCTGCCGCGCGCCACCCACGGCTGGCGGGTGCACAGCATCGGCGCCTTCACGGGCAAGGGGCACGACTACGCGATCACCGTGCTCACCCAGGACAACAAGACGATGAACGACGGCATCAACACCATTCAGGCCGTCGCCCGCGCCGTGCACAAGGACCTCAATCCGGCCGCCGGCGCGTTGACGACGGTCGCCCCGCCCGCCGCCCCGCAGGAAGCGGTGCCCGCGGTACCGGAGGCACCGGCGGTACGGATGCTCACCGCGACGCCGCAGCCGTAGCGGACGCGGCTGAGGCCGTCCTCGATCGCCGGACGCGGCATGCCCGTTCGGTGATCGAGGACGCAGCGGACTGCGGCGACCGACCGGCCTCGGCCCCGGGCATCGGTCAGCCGCCGACCGCCTGGGCACCGGCATCTGCCTCCGCCCCGGAACCCGCACGGGCGGTGAACGCCACACGCATCGTGTCGCCGTCGAGCTCCATGCTGAACGTGGAGTCCATGGCCCGCGCCAGGCGGGCCAGCAGCGGCACCGTGGGCATCGTGCCGCCGAGCTCCAGCTTGGAGACCTGCGGCTGCGTCATTCTGGCGCGCCGTGCCAGTTCGGTCTGCGCGATGCCGAGTTCGGTACGGCGATCGTAGACCGCCTGACCGAGATCCCAGGCCAGATCGAGCTCCTGGCGCCGCCTCACGCGCTCGGCACTCTCGGCGCTGTCGTCCCCCTCCGAAATGCTTTCTGCGACCTTCCGGTCCCGGGCGAGCTTCCACTCTGCGTGACTGACCACGTTGCTCTTCCTTTCTAGTGCCGCATCAGGCAACGTTCGCCCTGTTAACTACCTCGCGGAGCTGTTCGTTGACGGCATGTCTGTTCCGCCAGATGATGTAGCGGCGGATCATGCTGCCCTGCTCCTTGTGGCTGGCATGGTCGGTGCCGTCCAGTGCGCAGTAGCGCAGGGCCGTGAACTGGGCCTCGATGCGGTTCAGCCAGGAGCTGTTGGTCGGTGTGTAGGCGAACTCGATGTTGTTGGCTGCGGCCCAGTCGCCGACCCGGGTGTCCTTCTTCGTGGTCAGGTGCGGGGAGAAATTGTCGAGCACGATCGCGATCCGGATCTCGGGCGGGTGCAGGCTGCGCAGGTAGCGGCAGAATTCCGGGAACCTCGTCCGATTCTTCTTCGGCTTGATGTGGCCGTAGAGCTTGTCCTTGGCCAGGTCGTAGGCGGCGAAGAAATGCCTGACCCCGTGCGGGCGGGTGTAGGTCGCCCGTCGGCGGGGCCAGGGCTCCCGGTCGGGGTCCTTGTGCCGTCCGCCGCGCTCGGCCCACTGTCGCCCGGGGTGGGGCTGGAGGTTGAGCGGGCCGAACTCGTCGAGGCATAAGACGACGTCCGGTTCGCCGTCCTCGGGTATGACCTCGCCGTCGGCGATCGCATAGAGGTGCTCGATGCGGGCCTTCTTGGCGGCGTGGTCGGGGTCGCGGGAGGTCTTCCAGGTCTTCACGCGTTGAAACGACACGCCCTCCTCGCGGAGCAGGAGCCGAAGGCCCTCGTGGCTGATGTCATCGACCACCCCCTCGGCGACCAGGAAGTCGGCCAGTTTGGCCAGGCTCGAGGTCGAGAACGGCAGGCCGTGCTCGACCGGCTTAGACGTGGCGATCTTCTTGATCTCCCGGCGTTCCGGCAGGGTGAAGGTCTTCGGTCGCCCGCCCTTGCACTTGGGGTAGAGCGAGTCGAATCCGGCGGTCTTGAAGTTGTGGATCACGTCCCGGACCCGGTCCGCGCTGGTGAACGTCACTTCGGCGATCTTCGCCACCAACATGCCCTGGGCGGACAGCAGCACCATCTGGGCCCGCCGCCAGGTCACCACCGAGCCGGTGCCCCTGCGGATGATCCGCAGCAGGCGCTTGCCCTCGTCGTCATCGATCTCGCGGACGCGTACTCGTTCTGCCACCCGGACAGCCTGGCGGGACGGCGCTTGCCGGACCAGGAGGTGACTTCGGTTGGTCAGCCTGCTGTCGGGCTCTGCAGGACCTACGCTCGCATGAACCTGTGGCTCCGCTCCACTTTCGCCACATGCAGCGTATAGCTCTGGTACCACTCGGCTTGCCCACGCTTTTGCGCCGCGCGGTGCTCGGCGTTGCACCGCCACTCCGTGAGGGCGTCGGCGTCGCGGAAGTACCCGACGGTGATGCCCAGCCCGCCGGGAGTCTGCGCGTGGTCCATCCCCAGGAACCCAGGGACGTCCTTCACCAGGTCTTCCATGCGTGCGTTGGTCTCGCTGTAGCCGCTCTGATCCTGGGTTCGCACCGTAGTGAAGACAGCCACGTAGTAGGGGGGTTCATAGGCCTCGACGGGCGCGACAGGCGCTTCCGAGTGATCGCTCATGGCGCCACCGTAAGGCGGGATGCGCCCAACGATCCAGCGTCTTTCCTGAACGGGATACACGAGGGATCGGGCTCTTGACCAAAGCCGTCTGAGCTCTCCCCCAGCTCCCGGAAACGGCCACGAGCCTACCGGCTCACAGAACGGCGCAAGGGACGGGGAACACCAGGGCGAACGTTGGCTGATGCGGCACTAGACGTCGCGGCTGAACACGTCATGTGCCGGCTTGTGCCTTCGCAGACGGCCTTCGCCCGTCTGGCACGAACGACCTCGGCATTCTCGCGCTGCCGCGTCTTGCGGAAGACGGTCAGCAACACGACGCGGCGATCGGGCACGAGCCAGTACGAGATCCGTACGGCTTCGCGGCTGCGCCCCAGATCGAACCTCAGCTCCCGCACGCCGTCACCCAGGTGCCGTGAGCGCGGCTCGCTCAGCGTGGTCGCGCTCCGTGCCAGCCGGCCGACGGCGTGCTCCGCTCGTTCATAGTCGGCTGCGGACGGATTCGTCGGCCACAGTCGGACCTCCGGCTCGATCTCGATGAGGAAAAGGTCACCCATGTGAAGCAACGTATATATGGGCCAATGTATATCGCTTCGAAGTGGCGGTGAAGTCTCAGCAGGACGAGTCGGTGGGGCCTCGCCAGGTTGACGCAGTCGGTCGTAGGCCGGTCGTCGGACCGGCCTACGCCGCAAGCCCCGTCTTTGTAACGGCGGGATGAAATCCGCCGCCCACCGCGTTGGTGCCTTCCGGTAGACCAGGTCGAACGGGAGGCACCGGTGACGGACGCAGGGGACGCAGAGGGCACGGCGCAGGCCCCGGGCTGGGCTCGGCGGCTGAGCGGCTACGCATGGCGCTACCGGCGCAATGTGCTGCTGGCGCTCGGCTCGTCGCTGGCCGGCATGGCGGTGATGGCCCTCGTCCCGCTGATCACCAAGGTGATCATCGACGACGTCGTCGGCGACCACACGCGTTCCCTGGCCGTCTGGACCGGACTCCTCGTGGTCGCCGCCGTGCTGGTGTACATATCCACGTACATCCGCCGCTACTACGGCGGCCGGCTCGCCCTCGACGTACAGCACGACCTGCGTACCGAGATGTACGGGACGATCACCCGCCTGGACGGGAGGCGTCAGGACGAGCTGTCCACCGGACAGGTCGTCGGGCGCGCCACCAGCGACCTGCAGCTGATCCAGGGGCTTCTGTTCATGCTCCCGATGACCATCGGGAACGTGCTGCTCTTCATCATCTCCCTGGTGATCATGGCGTGGCTGTCGCCGCTGCTCACCCTGGTCGCGATCGCGGTCGCCCCCGCCCTCTGGTTCATCGCCCGCCGCTCCCGCTCCCGTCTCTTCCCCGCCACCTGGTACGCCCAGGGGCAGGCCGCCGCCGTCGCCGGAGTCGTCGACGGGGCCGTCTCCGGGGTCCGGGTCGTCAAGGGGTTCGGGCAGGAGGAGCAGGAGACCGGCAAGCTGCGCGAGGTCGGGCGCAGGCTCTTCGCCGGACGGCTGCGGACGATCCGGCTGAACTCCCGCTACACCCCCGCCCTCCAGGCCGTCCCCGCGCTCGGTCAGGTCGCGATGCTGGCCCTCGGCGGCTGGCTCGCCACCCGGGGTGAGATCACCCTCGGCACGTTCGTCGCGTTCTCCACCTACCTCGCCCAGCTCGTCGGCCCGGTCCGGATGCTCGCCATGGTCCTCACCGTCGGACAGCAGGCCCGGGCAGGCGTCGAGCGCGTACTGGAACTGATCGACACCGAGCCGACCATGAAGGACGGCACCAAGGAACTCCCGGCCGACGCCCCCGCGAGCGTCGAGTTCGACGACGTACGGTTCGGCTACGACGAGGAGCGCCCCGTCCTGGACGGCTTCTCGCTGACCATCGAGCCCGGTGAGACCGTCGCCGTCGTCGGCGCGTCCGGCAGCGGGAAGTCCACCGTCTCGCTGCTGCTGCCCCGCTTCTACGACGTGACGCACGGCGCCGTCCTGGTCGGCGGGCACGACGTCCGCGAGCTGACCCAGCAGTCCCTGCGCGCCGCCATCGGCCTCGTGCCGGAGGACAGCTTCCTGTTCTCCGACACCGTCCGCGCCAACATCGCCTACGGATTCCCGGACGCCACCCAGGAACAGATCGAGGAAGCGGCCCGCGCCGCCCAGGCCGACCGGTTCATCGCGGAGCTGCCCGAGGGCTACGACACCAAGGTCGGCGAGCACGGACTCACCCTCTCCGGCGGCCAGCGCCAGCGCGTCGCGCTCGCCCGCGCCATCCTCACCGACCCCCGGCTGCTCCTCCTCGACGACGCCACCTCCGCCGTCGACGCCCGCGTCGAGCACGAGATCCACGAGGCGCTGCGGCAGGTGATGGCAGGGCGGACGACCCTCCTGATCGCCCACCGCCGCTCCACCCTCGGCCTCGCCGACCGGATCGCCGTCCTGGAGCACGGCAGGCTCGCCGACATCGGTACGCACGAGGAGCTGGAGCGCCGCTCCGCGCTCTACCGGCGGCTGCTCACCGACCCGGACGAGCTGGGCGGCACCTCGCCCGGACACCAGCGGCTGACCACCACCGCCGCCGACACGACCCCCGAGGACGACCGCGCGCTCCAGGAAGAACTGGACGCCGAGTTCGACGCCGAGCGCGGCATCAGTCCCCACCTGTGGATCCGCAAGGAGGAGCCGCGCGACACCGGCGCGGCCGGCATGCCCGCGACGCCCGAGCTGCTCGCCCAGGTCGAGGCCCTGCCGCCCGCCACCGACACACCCGACATCGACGAGGCGCGGGCCGTCCGCGCCGAGGAGTCGTACGGGCTGCGCAGGCTGCTGCGCGGCTTCGGGCTGCCGCTCCTGGTGAGCCTGGCGCTGGTGGCGGTGGACGCGGGCGCCGGACTCCTGCTGCCCGTACTGATCCGGCACGGCATCGACCAGGGCGTCTCCCAGCTCGCACTCGGTGCCGTCTGGGCGGCGTCCGCGCTGGCCCTGGTGGTCGTGCTCGTGCAGTGGGCGGCCCAGATCGGTGAGACCCGGATGACGGGCCGCACCGGCGAACGGGTGCTGTACTCACTGCGGCTGAAGATCTTCGCGCAGCTCCAGCGGCTCGGCCTGGACTACTACGAACGCGAGCTGACCGGCCGCATCATGACCCGGATGACGACGGACGTGGACGCGCTGTCGACGTTCCTGCAGACCGGCCTGGTCACGGCCTTCGTCTCCGTCGTCACGTTCTTCGGCATCATGGTCGCGCTGCTGGTACTCGACGTACAGCTGGCCCTCGTCGTCTTCGCGACGCTGCCGGCGCTGGTCATCGGTACGTTCTTCTTCCGCCGCAAGAGCGTCAAGGCGTACGAGCTGGCCCGGGAACGCATCAGCGTCGTCAACGCCGACCTCCAGGAGTCCGTCTCCGGGCTGCGGATCGTGCAGGCGTTCCGCCGCGAGCGCGACGGCGCGGACCGGTTCGCGGGGCGCAGCGACCACTACCGCGAGGCCAGGGTCCGAGGTCAGTGGCTGATATCGGTCTACTTCCCGTTCGTGCAGCTCTTGTCGTCGGTGGCCGCGGCGGCCGTACTGATCGTGGGCGCGGGCCGGGTCGACAACGGCACGCTCACCACCGGTGCGCTGGTCGCGTACCTCCTCTACATCGACCTGTTCTTCGCCCCGGTGCAGCAGCTCTCCCAGGTCTTCGACGGTTACCAGCAGGCCACCGTCTCCCTCGGCCGTATCCAGGAACTCCTGCGGGAGCCGACCTCCACCGACGCCCCGGAGGAACCGCTGGACGTGCTGTCGCTGCGCGGCGAGATCGCCTTCGAGGACGTGTCCTTCGCATACGGCTCCGGCGACGACGCCGAGGAAGCCCTCATCGGTGTCGACCTGCGGATCCCGGCCGGTCAGACGGTCGCGTTCGTCGGCGAGACCGGTGCAGGGAAGTCCACCCTCGTCAAGCTCGTCGCCCGGTTCTACGACCCGACGGGCGGCCGGGTCACGGCGGACGGCACCGATCTGCGCCGCCTCGACCTCACCGCGTACCGGCACCGGCTCGGAGTCGTACCGCAGGAGGCCTACCTCTTCGCCGGTACGGTCCGCGACGCCATCGCGTACGGGCGGCCCGAGGCCACGGACGCCGAGGTGGAGGCGGCGGCGCGGTCGGTCGGCGCCCACGACATGATCGCCACCCTGGACGGCGGCTATCTGCACGAGGTCGCCGAGCGGGGCCGCAACCTCTCGGCCGGCCAGCGCCAGCTGATCGCACTCGCCCGCGCCGAGCTCGTCGACCCGGACGTCCTGCTGCTCGACGAGGCGACCGCCTCCCTCGACCTGGCCAGCGAGGCCCTGGTCAACCAGGCGACCGACCGGCTCACCGGCCGCCGTACCACCCTCGTCGTCGCCCACCGGCTGACGACCGCCGCCCGCGCCGACCGGGTCGTGGTGATGGACCACGGCCGGGTCGTCGAGGACGGCACGCACGACGAACTCCTCGCCCGGGAAGGGCACTACGCCGTGCTGTGGCGCACCTTCATAGGGGAGGACGAGCCCGCGGGGGTGTGAGAGCCGGGCCCGTCCACCCGGTTCACTCGCCGATGCCGGAGATCTTGCCGGTCTGAAGGTCCGACCGCACGGTCAGATACGAGTACGTGGGGTGCTTGCCGTTGCTCCAGGTGAGCCGCACCTTCGACCAGGTGTGGCCCGCGCCGCTGTCACCGGAGGTGACCCGGAAGGCGAGCGGGGTGTTCTGGGCGCGGAGCACACCGTCCGCGTGGTTGTGCTTCTCCCACGTCTTCAGCTGGGTGCGCAGGTGGGGCGTCAGATAGAACGTCCTCAGGGCGGTGGCGAGCTTGCCGCCGCCCTCCGCCGTGACGGCATCGACGTAGGCGGCGTAGAAGTGGGCAACCTGCTGGAAAGCCGGGGTGCCGGCGTCGCTGCGTACCGGCGCCGCGGCCACCGGGGCCTGCGGGGCAGCCGCGGCGGCCGGGACCGCGGCGACGACGGTGAGGAGAGCGGTGGCGAGCAGCGTCCGGCCGATGGTGCGCCGGCCGCGGGGGCCCTGTGAGTTGCGGAGTTGGAGCATGGCAGTTCCTGCCTTTCGTGTGGCTCTGCCCTGTTGGAGCCATGCTGTGGCGATTTGGTTGCTCCGGAGGCGGAGCGCGCCGGGTGCAACCTCCGGATGGCCTCCTGCGTCGTACGCATGTACGTGTATGTGTCGAGCAAGGGCGTAAATGTTCGATCGGACGATGGGGCTGCTGGTGATCAGAGGGACCGGAAAAGCCGGAGCGGTCGGCGGGGGCGGAAGTGGCCGGGGGTGCCGGATGCTTGTGCGTCTGTTCGTCCTGCCGCTGGTGGCCGCCGTCGGCCTGGTGCTCGGCGGCAGTGCGGCGAACAGCGCGGACGCCGCAACGGCCTGCGCTGGGCGCCCCGCGAAGACGGTCGGGTTCAAGACCGGCGAGCTGCGCGTCTACAAGAACCGCTCCTACGCCTGCGCGGTCGCGGTCGCGAAGAAGCCGGGTCCGCGCCGCACGATGTCCGTGCGCATCCAGGCGCGCGGCGGCAGCCCCGTCGTCGACAGCGGCAGTTACACCCGACAGGCAGGCCCGGTGACGGTCCACGCGCTGAACCGGTGCGTCCGGGCCTCGGCCACGATCTCGGGAAGGTCCGGCTCCACGGACTGGATTCTCTGCTGACGGCGGCGGCTCGTCGCCGCTCCGTGCGAACAGGGTCTGGCGGTACAGGTGTTGCCCCGCTAGGTTCACGACGTCTGTTGTGAATCAAGGGGAGGGTGCATGCGCAAGGCGCTCAGAGGGTTCCTGTCGCTCGCGGTGCTCATCGGCACAGCGAGTGCGACGGGTGCCTCGGCCGGGGCGGCCACCGCCGCGGAACCGACCGCGTTCCGGAGCACGGCCGGCAGTGACAGCGGCACGAGTACGGACATCAGGGACCGCATCCTGGCCATCCCGGGAATGAGTCTCATCGAGGAGAAGCCGTACGACGGCTACCGCTACTTCGTCCTCGACTACACCCAGCCGATCGATCACCGGCACCCGTCCAAGGGCACCTTCCAGCAGCGCATCACCCTGCTGCACAAGGACACGTCCCGCCCGACGGTCTTCTACACCAGCGGCTACAACGTCTCCACGAACCCCAGCCGCTCCGAGCCGACCCGGATCGTCGACGGCAACCAGGTCTCCCTGGAGTACCGGTTCTTCACCCCGTCCCGCCCGGCGCCCGCCGACTGGTCCAAGCTCGACATCTGGCAGGCCGCCAGCGACCAGCACCGCGTCTTCACCGCGCTGAAGCAGATCTACACCAAGAACTGGCTGACCACCGGCGGCTCCAAGGGCGGCATGACCGCCACGTACTTCGAGCGCTTCTACCCCAAGGACATGGACGGCGTCGTCGCGTACGTCGCGCCCAACGACGTGGTCAATAAGGAGGACTCGGCGTACGACCGGTTCTTCGGACACGTCGGCACCAAGGAGTGCCGCGACAAGCTGAACGGGGTGCAGCGCGAGGCGCTGATCCGCCGCGAGCCGCTGGAGAAGAAGTACGAGGAGTACGCCGCCGAGAAGGGCTACACCTTCAACACCGTCGGCTCGCTCGACAAGGCGTACGAAGCCGTCGTCATGGACTACGTCTGGGCGTTCTGGCAGTACAGCCTGCTGTCCGACTGCGACACCATCCCGGCCGACGCCAAGAACGCCCCCGATCAGGCGATCTGGGACTCGATCGACTCGATCTCCGGCTTCTCCGCCTACTCCGACCAGGGCCTGGAGAAGTACACCCCGTACTACTACCAGGCGGGGACCCAGCTCGGCTCGCCGGACATCGAGCAGCCGTGGCTCGGCAAGCTGAGCCGGTACGGATACCAGCCGCCGCGCAACTTCGTGCCGAGCTCCATCCCGATGAAGTTCCAGCCGTCGGTGATGCGCGACGTCGACAGCTGGGTGAAGCACCACGCCAATCACATGCTGTACGTGTACGGGCAGAACGACCCGTGGGGCGCGGAGCGCTTCCGGCTCGGGGCGGGCGCCCGTGACAGCTATGTCATGACCGTGGCCGGCGGCAACCACGGCTCCAACGTGGCCGGGCTCGCCGACGACGAAAAGGCGAAGGCCACCGCGGCCATCCTGCGCTGGGCGGGCGTCGCCCCGGCCGCCGTGCAGGACGACCCGGCGAAGGCGAAGCCGCTCGCGAAGTTCGACGAACGGCTCGACAAGCGGGACGTGACGAGCGAGCGCGGGCTGCGGCCGTAAGCGGTCCTCGCGAAGGGGACCTCGTGAAGCGGTCCTCGTGCCAAGGAAGGGGCTGTGCGTGTGCACAGCCCCTTCCCGGTTCCCGTGGGTTTAGACCGACCGGCAAATGGGGGGCGGCGTCACGGGGCTGGGCACGCACATCTGCGGCGTTGTCGTCAGTCGACAACTCCCCCATAGCCCTGAAGGCATGGGGGGACCCCCTTCGCGTTGCCTCCCTCCTCCGCCTTGCAGCTGCACGCACCCAGCCCCGCTCCTTCTCCCACCCCCCATTTGCCGGTCGGTCTTAGTACGTCAGCCCGTAACCGACCGGGTGCAGCACCTGCGCCGGATCGTCCGCGCGCTGCACCGGCACCGGCAGGGCGCCCTCCGGTTCGGCGCGGCCCGCGATCACCCGGGCGGCGGCCCGCAGTTCGACATCGGTCCAGGAGTACGTGGCCAGGTTCGCCGCGAACCCGGTCCCGGACAGCTGGGCGATGTCGTACGGATTGCGGATCGCGACCGTGATCACCGGGATGCCGGTTGCCGCGAGGGCGCTCACCAGGGTGCGCTGCGAGCTGGTCGCCGAGACGTTGTACGTCCCCACGATCACCGCGTCCTTGCCCCGTGCGGCCGCCACCGCCTCGTCGATCTTCGCCTTGGTGGGGGCGGTGCCGGTGGACAGCGCGGTTGCCGCGTACCCCAGTTCCACGAAGGCGGTGGCCAGGGTGGTGGTCGGCGGTCCGGTGGTGCCGGACGGGGAGGCCGGATCGGCGCCGACCACGAGGAGGTTCTTGTGGGAGCGGCGGGAGAGCGGCAGCACCGCGCCGTCGTTGGCGAGCAGTGTGGTCGTGCGCTCGGCGATCCGGTCGGCGGCGGCGAGATGGGCCCGCGTCCCGACGGTACGGTCCACCCCCGCATGGCTGACGAACGGGTCGTCGAACAGCCCGAGCTTCGTCTTCAGCCGCAGGATCCGCAGGATCGATTCCTCGATCCTGGCCTCGCTGATCTCACCGTTCTTCACGGCTTCCAGGACGGCGTTCCAGGAGACGTCGAGGTTCGGCGGGTTGAGCAGCTGGTCGACGCCCGCCCGAAGCGCGAGGACCGGCACGCGCTCGTCGCCGTACTTGGTCCGTACGCCCTCCATGCCGAGCGAGTCGGTGACCACGACGCCGTCGTAGCCGAGCTCCTCGCGCAGGATGCCGGTGAGGATCGGGCGGGACAGCGTCGCCGGGTCCTCGGCGGGATCCAGTGCCGGGACCACGATGTGTGCGGTCATGATCGAGTCGATGCCCGCGGCGATCGCGGCCCGGAACGGCGGCTCGTCCAGCTCCGCCCACTGCTCCCGGGTGTGGCGGATGACGGGCAGACCGGTGTGGCTGTCGGTGTTGGTGTCGCCGTGGCCGGGGAAGTGCTTGGCGGTCGAGGCGATGCCGCTGCTCTGATACCCCTTCACCTGGGCGGCGACCATCCCGGCGACGGACTGCGGGTCGGAGCCGAAGGAACGTACGCCGATCACCGGGTTGGCCGGGTTGACGTTGACGTCGGCGTCCGGGGCGTAGTTCTGGTTGATGCCGATCGCGGCCAGTTCGGCGCCCGCGATCTGCCCGGCCCGGCGGGCGTCGGAGCGCGAACCGCCGGCGCCCAGCGCCATCGCGCCCGGCATCAGGGTGGCGGGCTCGCCGACGCGGCAGACGATGCCGTGCTCCTGGTCGGTGGAGACGAGGAGCGGCAGGGGGGTGGGGCCGGCGAGGCCGGCGCGCTGGATGCCGTTGGAGAGGTCGGCGATCTGGTGCGGGTCGCGGGTGTTGTGCGCCCAGGCGAAGTAGATGATCCCGCCGACGTGGTACTTGTCGATCATCTCGGCGGCGGTACGGACCCCGATCTCCGCCATGTTGGCGTCGATGTCGGCCTGGTCGGGCTCGGTGGCGGAGTGCCCGTACACCCGCATCACGAAGAGCTGCCCGACCTTCTCCTCCAGGGTCATCCGGGAGATGAGCCGCTTGAGGCGCTCGGTGGTGGCGGCTGAGGTGTGGTGCCCGCCGCTGTGCCCGCTGCTCGCGGACCTCTGGGCGGCGACGGCGCCGGGGGCGACGACCCCGCCCGTGACGGCGGCTGCGGCGGTCGCGGCGGTGGCGGTGAGGAGGGTGCGTCTGGAGGGGCGGTGGTGCACGTGAGCTCCTTCGGCCGTACTTGAGGACGAGGGGGGTGGTGAAAGAAACTTCCAAGGAGCACGGATATCCAGAAAATAACTTCCGGTCAAGGGTCCGGACCGTTTTGAGCCCGTCCGGTGATCGGGGAGGTGCGGGCGAATCCGGGCAGGTCCGGTGATCGGGGCGCGGGGTCGGGACAACTGCCGGGACCCCTCACCTCCTCAGCCCCACCGCGGCCCCGTGCGCCTGGAGTGCCGACACCGCCGCCGTGATCGCGGGCCGCCGGGCCGCCTCCGTACGCCACAGCGCGTACAGCCGTCGCACCGGTACGGGATCGAGCGGCACCGCCACGACCCCCGCCGGCAGCGGCCCCCGCCCCAGTCGCGGGATCATCGCGACCCCGAGACCGGCGGCGAGCAAAGCCAGTTGGGTGTGGTTCTCCTCCGCCTGGTGCCGGATGTCGGGCTCGTAACCCGCCGCACGCAGCGTCCGTACGAGCCAGTCGTGGCAGACCGTCCCCGGCGGCTGGCAGATCCACCGCTCCTTCGCCAGTTCCTCGCGCCGCACCGCGTCCCGCCCGGCGAGCCGATGGCCCTCGGGCACCAGCAGATCGCACCGGTCGTCACCGATCACCGCCTGCGCCACCCCCTCCGGGGCGGGCAGCGGGGCGATGTCCCAGTCGTGCGCGACCGCCAGATCGATCACGCCCTTGGCCACCAGGTCGACCGAGAGATGCGGATCGACCTCGGTCAACCGGACGTCCAGGACCGGATGGTCCCGGTCCAGCCCGGCCAGTACGCCGGGCAGCAGCCCGCGCGCCGCGGACGCGAACGCGCCGATCGACAGCCGCCCCGTGGGCAGCCCCCTGCGCTCCTCCAGCGTCGTTTCCGCGCGCTCCACGATCGCCAGCAACTGCTGGGCCGTCTCGGCCAGATGGAGCGCCTCCTCGGTCAGTGCGACACCGCGCCCGCGGCGTTCGAGGAGGGTCGTACGGGTCTCCCGCTCCAGCTTGGTGATCTGCTGCGAGACCGCCGACGGTGTGTAGCCGAGCGCGGCGGCGGCGCCCGCGACGGAGCCATGGACGGAGACGGCGTGCAGTGCACGCAGCCGGGACATATCGAGCATCGGAACCTCCCGGATGCAGGCCCTCGCGATTCGTTAGCAACGCTCAATTCCACCATGAAGAAATCCGCGCTGGTGCTACATGGTCGGTGCGGGCGATGCTCGGTGCATGCGTCCCCTCCACATCGCCCTGGCCGCCCTGGTGGCCGCCGTCTGGGGTGTCAACTTCGTCGTCATCGAGGTCGGCCTCGGGCACTTCCCGCCGCTGCTCTTCTCCGCCCTGCGCTTCCTGGTCGCCGCGCTGCCCGCGGTCTTCTTCGTCGGCCGGCCCAAGGTCGCGTGGAAGTGGATCGTGAGTGTCGGGCTCGTCCTCGGAGTGGCGAAGTTCGGGCTGCTCTTCATCGGCATGGACCGCGGAATGCCCGCCGGTCTCTCCTCCCTCGTGCTCCAGGTCCAGGCGGTCTTCACCGCCCTCTTCGCGGCGCTCGCACTGGATGAACGGCCGGGAAAGGTCAGGGCGTTGGGGATGGGGGTGGCCCTCGTGGGCATAGGGGTGGCCGCGGTCGACGAGGGCGCGAGCGGGCCCGTACTCGCCTTCGTCCTGGTGATCGCGGCGGCGGCCTGCTGGGGTGTGTCCAACGTACTGACCCGCAAGGCCGCGCCGCCCGACTCCCTCAACTTCATGGTGTGGGTCTCGACCGTGCCCGTACTGCCGCTGCTCGGTCTCTCCCTCCTCTTCGAGGGCTGGGACCGCGACGCCGACGCGCTGGCCGCGCTCGACTGGAGCGGCGTCGGGATCATCGTCTACGTCGCCTGGATCACCACCGTTTTCGGCTTCGGGGCGTGGGGTTTCCTGCTGCGTCACTACCCGGCGTCGTCCGTGGCCCCGTTCACCCTGCTCGTCCCGGTCTTCGGGATGTCATCGGCGGCGCTGCTGCTCGACGAGTCGGTGAGCCCACTGCGGTGGTGCGCGGCGGTACTGCTGGTCGGCGGGGTGGCCCTCACGTCGCTGGCGGGGGCGCGGCGGACCGGCCGGGCGGCGTCGGATCGGGCTCCCGAGCCCGAGGGGACTGCGGGACCTGCGGAGCCGGAGACACCGGAACCGGCACCGCGCCCGGCACGGGCCTGACCGCAGCCGCCTACGACTTGGGTGCCCCCAGCCGCAGCAGATGCTCCCGCCCCGCGCTCAGCAGCCCCGGCAGCTCCGCCGCCCCCGGGTGCCACCGCTTCTCGTACTCCCAGCAGACCCAGCTGTCCGGGTCCAGCGTGTCCAGGCAGGCTCCCAGCGGCAGCACCCCGGCACCCAGCGCCAACGGCTCGGTGTCCTCGGCCGATGCGATGTCCTTCACCTGTACGTAGCCCAGGTGCGGGGCCAGCACCGCATGGCTCGCGGCAGGTTCCTCGCCCGCCAGCCAGGTGTGCATGACGTCCCAGAGCGCGCCGATCTGCCCGTGCCCGACTGTCCCGACGACCCGGGCCACATCGGCGCCCGCCCGGTGCGAGTCATGGGTTTCGAGCAGGATGCGTACGCCCAGGTCGGCGGCGTACGGCGCGGCGGCGGCCAGCCGGCGGGCAGCGGTTGCATCGGCCACGGCGGGGTCCTGGTCACCGCCGCCGGGGAAGACCCGGACGTTCTTCGCACCCAGGTCGTGCGCCAGCTCCACCAGCCCGGCGAGCTCGTCCAGCGCTGCCCGGTCGTCCCCCTCGGCCGCGACCCGGACATACCCGGCGACGGTCAGGATCTCGACGCCACCCTTCTTGAACTCCTCGACGACATCGGCCCGTTCGAGCGCCGAGATGCCCGGGTGCACCGGTTCCTCGGGGTGGGCGCGCAGCTCCACCCCCTGATAACCGTGCTCTGCGGCCAGCCGGACGACATCGGCCACCGGCATCCCCGGCACTCCGAGGGTCGAGAAAGCGAGCTTCATGTGCGTGTTCCTTCCATCGGTACGTGTCACCGCGCCGTACGCGCCGGACAGCGACCGGCACATCATCGGCCCGGGATGTGACATACCGGTACCCCCGGGTCGGGGGTGCAACCTCAGCCCACCCGCGGCGGCGCCGTGGACCCCCGCACCATCAGCTCCGCCGCGATCGTCGCGATGCCGCCCGGCGGCGGCGTCTCCTTGCCCATCGCCAGCCGGCCCGCCCGCGCGCCCGCCTCGAACAGCGGCAGTCGTACGGTCGTCAGCGCCGGTACCGCGTCCACCGAGAACGGCAGATCGTCGAAGCCCGCCACCGAGATGTCCTCGGGGATGCGCAGACCGCTCTCCCGGATCGCCGCACAGGCGCCCAGCGCCACCGTGTCGTTGGCGGCGACGACAGCCGTCACCTCCGGCTCGCGGCGCAGGAGTTCGAGGGTGGCGTCGTAGCCGGAGCGGCGGTCGTAGGGGCCGTGGACGGTGAGGCGCTCCTCGTCGCCGGCGAGGCCCGCCGCTCTCATCGCGTCGCGGTGACCCTCAAGACGGTGCCGGGTCGTCGTCCGCTCCAACGGGCCCGCGACATAGCCGATCCGCCGGTGGCCGAGTGAAAGCAGATGCTCGGTGAGGCGACGCCCCCCGACCCGGTTGTCGAAGGCCAGTGCGGCCACGACCGCCTCGCTGTCCGGCAGCGGGGGCCGCCCGCACAGCACCACCCGGGTGCCCGCGTCCGCGAGTTTCGCCAGCTTGGCGGACATTGCTGCCTGGTGCGCCGGGTCCTCCACGGCGCCTCCGGTGAGGATGACGGCCGCGGCGCGCTGGCGCTGGAGCAGGGTGAGATAGGTGAGTTCGCGCTCGGGGGAGCCGCCGGTGTTGCAGACGATGGCGAGCTTTTCGCCGCCCGCCCGGCCCGAACCGTCCCCGGGTCCGCCGATCTCGGTCTGCGCCGCCCCCGCCATGATCCCGAAGAACGGGTCGGCGATGTCGTTGACCAGGATGCCGACCAGGTCGGACGTGGCCGCTGCGAGTGCACTCGCGGGCCCGTTGAGCACATAGTCCAGGTCGTCCACCGCGCGCAGGACTCGCTCCCGGGTGGACGCGGCCACCGGGTAGTTGCCGTTCAGCACGCGGGAGACGGTGGCCGGGGACACCCGGGCGCGGGCCGCCACATCCGCGAGGGTGACTGTCATCGCTTCCTCCGAGGGTTTTGGACCGAGCCCTCTTGTCCGGGCCGCTGTCGGCAGGCTAGCGTCATACCGTATAGAAAGCGCTTGCTACGGCTGTATGGAGGGAACTTCGTGACACGCAGGACAGTGCGCATCGCCATGAACGGCGTCACGGGTCGCATGGGATACCGGCAGCACCTGGTGCGCTCGATCCTCGCGATCCGCGAGCAGGGCGGCCTCGATCTCGGCGGCGGCGATGTGCTGTGGCCCGAGCCCGTTCTGGTCGGCCGCCGCGCCCATGCGCTGGAGGAGCTCGCCGACCGGCACGGTCTGACCGAGTGGTCGACCGACCTCGACGCGGTCCTCGCGGACGACAGCATCGACATCTACTTCGACGCCCAGGTCACCTCGGCCCGCGTCGAGGCGATCAAGAAGGCGATCGCCGCGGGCAAGCACATCTACACCGAGAAGCCCACCGCCACGGACGTCGAGGGCGCCCTGGAGCTGGCCCGCCTGGCCCGTGACGCCGGGATCAAGCACGGCGTCGTCCAGGACAAGATCTTCCTGCCGGGCCTGCTGAAGCTGAAGCGACTCATCGACGGCGGCTTCTTCGGCGAGATCCTCTCCGTACGCGGCGAGTTCGGCTACTGGGTCTTCGAGGGCGACTGGCAGGAGGCCCAGCGCCCGTCCTGGAACTACCGCGCCGAGGACGGCGGCGGCATCGTCGTCGACATGTTCCCGCACTGGGAGTACGTGCTCCACGAGCTGTTCGGCCGGGTCTCCACCGTCCAGGCGCACGTCCAGACGCACATCCCGCAGCGCTGGGACGAGCAGGGGAAGCCGTACGCCGCCACCGCCGACGACGCCGCGTACGGCATCTTCCAGCTGGAGAGCGGAGCTGTCGCGCAGATCAACTCCTCCTGGACGGTCCGCGTCAACCGCGACGAGCTCGTCGAGTTCCAGGTCGACGGAACCCACGGCTCCGCCGTCGCCGGACTCCGCAACTGCCGTGTCCAGCACCGCTCGGCCACCCCCAAGCCGGTCTGGAACCCGGACCTCCCGGTCACCGAGTCGTTCCGCGACCAATGGCAGGAAGTCCCCGACAACGCCGTCTTCGACAACGGCTTCAAGGCCCAGTGGGAGCTCTTCCTGCGCCACATCGTGCTCGACGAGCCGTACACCTGGGACCTGATGGCCGGCGCACGCGGCGTCCAGCTCGCCGAGCTGGGCCTGAAGTCCTCCGCCGAGGGCCGCCGCTTCGACGTACCGGGGCTGACGCTGTGACGATCCACCTCCCGCAGGGCCCGTACGAACCCCGCACCACCCCGCTCGACCTCGCCCCCGGCAGTGCTCCCCTCGCCTCCCGTACGGTCTTCTCCGCCGCCCATGTCGTCGCCGACCCGTACGCCGACATCAGCCCCGACTCACCGGCCGCCGTCGACTGGGACGCCACCCTCGCCTTCCGCCGCCACCTCTGGTCGCACGGTCTCGGTGTCGCCGAAGCCATGGACACCGCCCAGCGCGGCATGGGGCTGGACTGGGCCGGCGCGGCCGAACTGATCCGCCGTTCCGCCGCCGAGGCGAAGGCGGTCGGCGGCCGCATCGCCTGTGGCGTGGGCACCGACCAGCTTCCCGCCGGACCCGTCTCGCTCGCCGAGGTGCGGTCCGCGTACGAGGAGCAGCTCACCCTCGTCGAGTCAGGCGGCGCCCAGCCCATCCTGATGGCCTCCCGCGCGCTCGCCGCCGCGGCAAAGGGGCCCGAGGACTACCTGGAGACGTACGCGCACCTCCTGCGCCAGGCCTCGGAACCGGTCGTCCTGCACTGGCTCGGCCCGATGTTCGACCCGGCGCTGGAGGGCTACTGGGGCTCCTCGGACCTCGACGCCGCCACCGACACCTTCTTGAAGGTCATCGCCGAGCACCCGGACAAGGTCGACGGCATCAAGATCTCGCTCCTGGACGCCGAGCGCGAGATCGACGTCCGCCGCCGTCTGCCCGGCGGGGTCCGCTGCTACACCGGCGACGACTTCAACTACCCCGAGCTGATCGCGGGCGACGACCGGGGCTTCAGCCACGCGCTGCTCGGCATCTTCGACCCGCTGGGCCCGCTGGCCGCACACGCGGTACGGGTCCTGGACACCGGGGACGTCCAGGGCTTCCGGGACCTCCTCGACCCCACGGTCGAGCTGTCCCGCCACCTCTTCCAGGCGCCCACCCGCTTCTACAAGACGGGCGTGGTCTTCCTCGCCTGGCTGGCCGGCCATCAGGACCACTTCACCATGGTCGGCGGCCTGCAGTCCGCGCGCTCGCTGCCGCATCTGGCGAAGGCGTACGAACTCGCGGACCGGCTGGGCCTGTTCCCCGACCCGGAGCTGGCCGAATCCCGGATGCGCGCCCTGCTCGCGGTCAACGGAGGCACCCGATGAGCGACGGCCGTCTCTCCATCAACCAGGAGACCATCAAGCAGTGGTCGCTGCCCGAACTCACCGAGGGCTGCGTCAAGGCGGGCATCGACAAGGTCGGCCTGTGGCGGGCCCCCGTGCAGGAGTACGGCATCGAGCGCACCGCCCGACTGCTCGCCGATTCCGGCCTCTCGGTCACCAGCCTCTGCCGAGGCGGCTTCTTCACCGCCATCGACCCGGCGGAACGGGCCCGCGCCCTGGACGACAACCGCGCCGCGCTCGACGAGGCGGCGGCCCTGTCCACCGACACCCTGGTCCTCGTCTCCGGCGGCCTCCCGGCGGGCAGCAAGGACCTGCACGGCGCGCGTGAGCGGATCGCGGACGCCCTGGGCGAACTCGCACCGTACGCGGCCGAGCGAGGCGTACGTCTGGCGATCGAACCGCTGCACCCGATGTTCGCCTCGGACCGCTGCGTCGTCTCCACGCTCTCCCAGGCCCTGGACATCGCGGAACGCTTCCCCGCCGAGCAGGTCGGGGTGGTCGTCGACACGTACCACATCTGGTGGGACGACCAGGCGGCCGCACAGATCGCCCGGGCGGGCGCGGGCGGCCGTATCCACTCCTTCCAGCTGGCGGACTGGATCACCCCGCTCCCGGCGGGCGTCCTGCTCGGCCGGGGCCAACTGGGCGACGGGGCCGTGGACTTCCGCGCGTTCCGCACACGGGTCGAGGCCACCGGCTTCACCGGACCGATCGAGGTGGAGATCTTCAACGAGGCCCTCTGGGCCCGCGACGGCGCCGAAGTCCTCGCGGAGGTCGCGTCCCGGTACGCCGAACACGCCTGCTGAGAAGGCCTTTTGCCGTCAGGGTAAAGAGATCACCAAGACGTGCAACCGTTCGGCACCCTCCCGGGTCATATCTGGCGTCGGGCGCTTCCGGGGAGGGATCCGGGGGGATCGGGAAGCCCTGACGGAGGGGGAAAGCGAGGGGGGTCCGGTCTTTCGACCGGACCCCGTTTCGTCTCCTGGGCGCAGATGCGTCGGTCATGTTCTCCGCTGGGGTCTCCGCGTTGAGCCGCAGGCGACGGAGACGTTCCGCGCCGGCTGAGGGCGAGGCTCAGGTATCGAACTCGCCCACCCAGTTGCGCTTCAGAAGAGCCACGGGCAGGTACTCGGACTCGACCTCGATCGCTACGCGTCGAACTCGCCGCGCCAGGCGAAGTCCAGCAGGGCGCTCGGCAGGTAGCCGGACTCGACCTCGATCGGAATGCCGTTGGCCTTCGCCAGGCACGCCACCGCCAACGGGGCGATGGCCACGACTCCTTCGATGTTCTGGGTGCGGTCCTCGTCGGCCGTCCAGTACTCCTTGTGCCAGCGAAGAGCGTCGTTCAGGGCCTCGTTGAAGCCTGCTGCGTCGTTGCGCAAGTAGCGGTAGAACATCATGATCGGCGGGTACTCCAGCTTGCCCATGGTCTCGGCATCGAGGACGTGGGTGACCTCGGGAGCGCTCAGGTCCACGGCCCGCACCAGGTGCTGGCTGACGTCGTCACGCCGCAGCCAGAAGCTCCGGAGGGTCTCCACCCAGGCGTAGACGTACTCGTCCAGCACTCCGCCACAGTCACGCAGCAACGACGCCGGCACTTGCGCCAGCATGTCGAGGCGGGCCGTCTCCCGGCAGATCAGCGCCAGGAAGAAGGCGTTGAGCCAGGTCCCCGCATTGAGATAGAACTGCGGTCCGGTAGCGGCGAGTTGCCGCTCCTCCTGGCGGATCTTGCAGGTCACCGTCTCCTGATCGGTGAACGTGGCGGCGAAGACCGCCGAGTGCACCTGCATGGTCAGCAGCCAGGATTCCCAGGTCTCCAGCATCACCGCATCCGGGTCCCCGACGCAGCGGATGCGCGCCACGTTCAGCGACGTGGTCAGCGCCCCGCTCCTGGCGCGATGTGAGGTCCCGATGGTCTGCAGCGAATTTGCCAGGGACTTCTCCATGACGGGGACGGCTGCCTCCATCTCAGCCACTGGATAGCTCTGGCGGGACACGCGTAACCACTGATCTCCCTTGTCAGATTCAGATCTTGAAGTATTCGAGGACCGCTCCGGCGTACGTACCCTTGCCCTCGACGGCCTGCCGCTGTCAGACCCTCGTGCCAGGCTGTCGCCCATGAGCACTCCCGACCGCGCCATGCCGCCCCTGGACGCCGACGAGCGGACGTCGCTGACGAGCTGGCTGGACTTCTACCGCACCACCCTTGCCCAGAAGTGCGAGGGCCTCGACGACGAGCGGTTGCGTGAGGCATCCGTGGAGCCCTCGCCGATCAGCCTGCTCGGCCTCGTCCAGCACATGGCGGAGGTCGAGCGGAACTGGTTCCGTCGGGTCCTGGTCCAGGAGGACGCGCCGCCGATCTTCACCCCCGACGCCGACCCGTCGGCCGACGACGGCGGGTTCGATCTCGTCGAAGGGGCGGGCTACGACAAGGCCCTGTCGTTGTGGCAGGCGGAGGTTGCGCGGGCCAGGGCGAATTGCGCCGCCCGGTCGCTCGACGACACCAGCCCGTTCATGGGCGGGCAGGTCACCCTGCGCTGGATATACACGCACATGATCGGCGAGTACGCCCGCCACTGCGGGCACGCCGACCTCATCCGCGAGCGTATCGACGGCCGTACGGGGTTCTGAGGGCCGGCGCTGGTGCGAGGGGGCCGGGCCGGGATTGCCAGTGCGAGCCGGTAGCGTCGGTCCATGTCCAACATGGCCGTCCTCGAAGGGGTCCTGGAGCGGCCGACGAGGCCACCCGGCGCCGGATCGCCACGGGCTGCACCGTCGCCTTCTTCCGCCGGTACCTCACGGGCGACACGTCGGCGGAGGCACTCCTGACCGGCCGGGAGAAGCTGCCCGACGTGCCCGACGTGCCGGACGTGGTGAAGGTGGAGCATGTGAAGCCGCACTGGAGCGGCGGTCCGGCCGGTCGCGGCGTGAGTGGGCGAGGAGGCGTGATGCGAACCAGCGACGAGATCTATCACCGGGTCCGCTGGGACCCGCGGTTCGACCCGGCCCGGTTCGTGCTGGGGATCAGTCAGCGCGGGGATGCCTGCAAACGCATCCCGCTGCCTTCATTCGTGCCCGGGGGCGACATCCCGTGGCACCGGGTGGTGTTCATCGAGGCGGACGGCGAGGTGGTCTGGGACCGGGCCACGGGCGTGGACCGCATCGATGCGTCGGGCGCCGGCCGGGTGCGGGAACCGCAAGCGGACCTGAGCTTCGATACGAGCTCCGGCAGGGGCGATCCCGGCGGCGTCCTCGACGTGCCCCCGACGGCCCGCACAGCGGTGGCCTGGATCCCGCCTGCGGAGCTGTGGCCGCCGATCCAGGACATCCGCCGGGATTACGATCCGCAGATCCACCGGTGGCCGCCGCACGTCAATGTGCTCTTCGGCTTCGTGCCGGAGTCCGACTTCGAGCGGGCCGCCCCGCTGCTCGCCGCGGCGACGGCCGAGACGCCGGTCTTCACCGCCCGGCTGGACGGAGTGCGCACCTTCCGGCACAGGGCGTACTTCACCGTGTGGCTCGACCCGACGGCAGCCGGCCAGGCGCCGTGGGCCCACCTGCACCGCCTGTTGCAGCAGCGGTTTCCGCGCTGCAGTGGGCCCGCCAAGAGCTTCACCCCACATCTGTCCCTGGGCCGGACCCGGGATCCGCAGCGAGTCACCGCCGATTGCGTCACCCGGCTCGACACCATGGTGGCGACGGTCTGGGAACTCGTCCTGCTCTCACGCAGGGGCGACGGGCCGATGCGGCCACGGGCCACGGTCGCCCTGCGCACGGGCGAGGTCCGCCGGCTGCCCGCACCCGGCCTCGGAGCGCCGGGCCCGGAGGACACGGCATGGCTCTCCGGGATCACCGAAAGATGAGGCCATGGCCGGCTGGGGCAAAGCGCCGCCGGACAACAGCTTCCCAGCCGCTCCGACCGCCCTCCTCGGCGAGCGTCTTGATGCCCTGGAGGGCGTGGCACGGCTGCCTCGATATGGACAACACTGTGCACGCTCGGACCATCGGCGTATTCCAAGGCGTCCTCCTCACGCCGGAGTTGCTGATCATTCCGATCCTGGACCATGGGCGCAACAGGCCTTGGCCCGGCTGTGTTCCCGGCGGTCCGGACAGCGCTGCTCAGGCGCCGTCACCACAGGAAACGGGCGGCCTCCGAGGCCGGGAATGCGTTGTCGGTGGGAACCGATACCGTCGGAACATGTCCAACATGGCCGTCCTCGAAGGTGTGCTTGAGCGCATCACCTACGCCAACGAGGAGAACGGGTACACCGTCGCTCGCGTCGACACGGGGCGGGGTGCGGGTGATCTGCTGACCGTCGTCGGGTCGCTGCTCGGTGCGCAGGTCGGCGAGTCGCTGCGGATGGAGGGGCGCTGGAGCTCGCACTCGCAGTACGGCAAGCAGTTCACGGTGGAGAACTACACGACCGTGCTGCCCGCCACCATCCAGGGAATCCGCCGCTATCTCGGCTCCGGCCTGATCAAGGGCATCGGCCCGGTGATGGCGGACCGGATCACCACCCACTTCGGGGTCGACACCCTCGACGTCATCGAGCAGGAGCCGAAGCGGCTTGTCGAGGTGCCCGGTCTCGGGCCGAAGCGGACGAAGATGATCGCCGCGGCCTGGGAGGAGCAGAAGGCGATCAAGGAGGTGATGGTCTTCCTCCAGGGGGTCGGCGTCTCCACCTCCATCGCCGTCCGTATCTACAAGAAGTACGAAGACGCCTCGATCTCCGTCGTGAAGAACCAGCCCTACCGGCTGGCCGCCGACGTCTGGGGCATCGGCTTCCTCACCGCCGACAAGATCGCCCAGGCCGTCGGCATCCCGCACGACAGCCCGGAGCGGGTGAAGGCCGGGCTGCAGTACGCGCTGTCGCAATCCACCGACCAGGGCCACTGCTTCCTCCCCGAGGAGCGGCTGATCGCCGACGGGGTGAAGCTGCTCCAGGTCGATACGGGGCTGGTCATCGAGTGCCTCGCCGAACTGGCCGAGGACCCGGAAGGCGTCGTACGGGAGAAGGTGCCGTCGCCCGAAGGCGGCGAACCGATCACCGCCGTCTACCTGGTGCCGTTCCACCGCGCCGAGATCTCCCTCGCCTCCCAGGTGCAACGGCTGTTGCGGACGCCGGAGGAGCGGATGCCGGCCTTCGCGGAGGTCGACTGGGACAAGGCGTTGAGCTGGCTCGCGGGCCGCACGGGGGCGAAGCTCGCCCCGGAGCAGGAGGCCGCGGTCCGGCTCGCGCTCAGCCGTAAGGTCGCCGTCCTGACCGGTGGGCCCGGCTGCGGGAAGTCGTTCACCGTCCGCTCCATCGTCGAGCTGGCCCGCGCCAAGAAGGCCAAGGTGGTGTTGGCCGCGCCCACCGGGCGGGCGGCCAAGCGGCTCTCCGAGCTGACCGGGGCCGAGGCGTCCACCGTGCACCGGCTGCTCGAACTGAAACCGGGGGGCGATGCCGCGTACGACCGGGACCGGCCGCTGGACGCCGATCTGGTCGTCGTCGACGAGGCGTCGATGCTGGATCTGCTGCTCGCCAACAAACTGCTGAAGGCGGTGGCACCCGGTGCCCACCTCCTGCTCGTGGGAGATGTCGACCAGCTGCCGTCGGTCGGCGCGGGGGAGGTGCTGCGCGATCTGCTCGCCGACGGCAGCCCCGTTCCGGCGGTCCGGCTGACCACGATCTTCCGCCAGGCCCAGCAGTCCGGAGTCGTCACCAACGCGCACCGGATCAACTCCGGAGTACCGCCCCTCACTCAGGGCCTCAACGACTTCTTCCTCTTCGTGGAGGACGAGACGGAGGACGCGGGCGTGCTCGCGGTGGACGTCGCCGCCCGCCGCATTCCGGCCAAATTCGGGCTGGACGCGCGACGTGACGTACAGGTCCTCGCCCCGATGCACCGCGGCCCGGCCGGGGCGGGCACGCTCAACGGGCTCCTCCAGCAGGCCATCACCCCGGCCCGTCCCGACCTGCCCGAGAAGCGCTTCGGCGGCCGGGTCTTCCGGGTCGGTGACAAGGTCACCCAGATCCGCAACAACTACGACAAGGGGGAGAACGGTGTCTTCAACGGCACGGTCGGCGTCGTCACCGCCCTCGACCTGGACGAACAGCGGCTGACGGTACTGACCGACGAGGACGAGGAGATCGGTTACGACTTCGACGAGCTGGACGAGCTGGCCCACGCGTACGCCATGACGATTCACCGCTCCCAGGGCAGCGAGTACCCGGCCGTCGTCATCCCCGTCACCAAGAGCGCCTGGATGATGCTCCAGCGGAACCTGCTGTACACCGCCGTGACCAGGGCCAAGAAGCTCGTCGTGCTGGTCGGCTCGCGGCAGGCGATCGGCCAGGCGGTCCGCACGGTTTCCGCAGGCAGGCGCTGTACGGCGCTGGATTACCGGTTGTCAGGGGGCCTGGGCGGAGGATCCCCGGAAAAAATGATCGATCAAATCGGTGGGAAACATCACGGAGGCCTTCCGGAACCGGAGTCAAGGGGGCAGGATGAGTAAGCTCGCGGCACTCAGTGCCGCGAGTAGGTCCAATGGACGACCCCGAGTGCACTCTCCTGAGCCAAATGGGGGAGGGTGAAGACAGTCAGGGAACCTCGAAGAAGAGGCACTACGTCGGTGAGGGATGACGTGAGCGAGCACACCAGCAACGCTGTAGTACTGCGGTACGGCGATGGCGAATACACCTACCCGGTGATCGACAGCACCGTCGGCGACAAGGGCTTCGACATCGGGAAGCTCCGGGCCAATACCGGCCTGGTCACGCTGGACAGCGGATACGGCAACACCGCAGCGTATAAATCCGCCATCACCTACCTCGACGGTGAGCAGGGCATCCTGCGCTACCGCGGCTACCCGATCGAGCAGCTCGCCGAGCGCTCGACGTTCCTCGAGGTCGCGTACACGCTCATCAATGGTGAGCTTCCCAAGGTCGACGAGCTGTCGACCTTCAAGAACGAGATCACCCAGCACACGCTGCTGCACGAGGACGTCAAGCGGTTCTTCGACGGCTTCCCGCGCGACGCCCACCCGATGGCCATGCTCTCCTCGGTCGTCAGCGCGCTGTCCACGTTCTACCAGGACAGCCACAACCCGTTCGACGAGGAGCAGCGTCACCTCTCGACGATCCGTCTGCTGGCCAAGCTGCCGACGATCGCCGCGTACGCGTACAAGAAGTCGATCGGCCACCCCTTCGTCTACCCGCGCAACGACCTCGGGTACGTCGAGAACTTCCTGCGCATGACCTTCTCGGTCCCCGCCCAGGAGTACGACCTGGACCCGGTCGTCGTCTCCGCGCTCGACAAGCTGCTCATCCTGCACGCGGACCACGAGCAGAACTGTTCGACCTCCACCGTGCGTCTGGTCGGCTCCTCGCAGGCGAACATGTTCGCCTCGATCTCCGCCGGTATCTCGGCGCTGTGGGGCCCGCTGCACGGTGGTGCCAACCAGTCGGTGCTGGAGATGCTCGAAGGCATCCAGGCCAACGGCGGCGATGTCGACTCCTTCATCCGCAAGGTGAAGAACAAGGAGGACGGCGTCCGGCTGATGGGCTTCGGCCACCGCGTCTACAAGTCCTTCGACCCGCGCGCGAAGATCATCAAGGCCGCGGCCCACGATGTGCTGTCCGCGCTCGGCAAGTCCGACGAGCTGCTCGACATCGCGCTGAAGCTGGAGGAGCACGCGCTCTCCGACGAGTACTTCGTCTCGCGCAACCTCTACCCCAACGTGGACTTCTACACGGGTCTGATCTACCGGGCCATGGGCTTCCCGACCGAGATGTTCACCGTGCTCTTCGCGCTCGGCCGGCTTCCCGGCTGGATCGCCCAGTGGCACGAGATGATCAAGGAGCCGGGTTCCCGCATCGGCCGCCCGCGCCAGATCTACACCGGCGAGGTCCTGCGTGACTTCGTCCCGGTCGAGGGCCGCTGAACCTCGTACCGCCCCTGCATCACCCCGGCCGCCGAGGCCGGTCGTCTTCGCCCCGAGTACCGCGCTTTCGCACAGAGCGCGGTGTCCGGGGCGATTTGCGTGACCGACGCAGCCGTGCGCGGTGCCGCCCGCCGGGCGGACAGCGAGAAGCGCCCCGCCATCGATCCCCCCACGGGCCGACAGCGAGGCGCTTCCCATATCCCGGAGCGGATTCCCCCCACGGGATCCGGCCGGGCGTCTGCGGGAGCCAAAGCTCCTGGGCGCTCGTCACCTACTGCGAGCTGCGCTCTTCACTTGTACTTCCAGCGCGGTCCGCCGGGGTACGTACGCACGGGAGGGCCGCTCAAAGCTCCCCGGTGCACGTGCCCCGGCCAACGCTTGCCCGAAGCATCCCCCAAGACGCTTCGATGGACGTCCCCCAAGACATCCTTGGCATCGCACTCTTAGACTCACGAACCCACCGGATGGTTACCCTGAAATCGGTGTGATCTAAATCTCTTTGTGGAAGTTACGTGAAGGCGCGCAAGCGCAGGCTGTTCGTCACGACGAAGATCGATGAGAACGCCATCGCCGCTCCCGCAATCATAGGGTTGAGCAGGCCAAATGCCGCAAGGGGTAGGGCGGCTGCGTTATAGGCGAATGCCCAGAAGAGATTGCCCTTGATGGTCGCCAGGGTGCGCCGGGAGAGCCGGATCGCATCGGCCGCCACCTTGAGATCTCCACGAACGAGAGTCAGATCGCTCGCCTCGATCGCGGCGTCCGTACCGGTCCCCATCGCCAGGCCGAGATCGGCGGTGGCGAGAGCGGCCGCGTCGTTGACCCCGTCACCGACCATGGCTACGGAGCGCCCCTGGGCCCGGAGCCGCTCGATGACGTGGACCTTCTCCTCGGGCAGGACCTCGGCATGGACCTCGTCGATTCCGACGGCGTGGGCCACGGCCTCCGCCACGGCCCGGTTGTCACCGGTCAGCAGAACGGGACGGAGGCCGAGCGCGCGCAGCTCGGCCACGGCTGCCGCGCTGGACTCCTTGACCGCGTCGGCGACGGCGAGGACGCCGCGTGCCTGCCCGTCCCAGGCGACCACGATCGCGGTACGGCCCCGAGCCGCCGCGTCCGCCACGACGCCGGACAGGGTGTCGGGGATGTCGATGCCCGCGTCGGCGAGCAGTTGCGGGCGGCCGGCCAGTACCTGGTGCCCGTCGACCGTGCCGCGTACGCCGAGGCCCGCGACGTTGGCGAAGTCCTCGGGGGCGGGGAGGGGGCCGCCGATGCGGTCCGTGGCTCCGGCGGCGACGGCCTGGGCGATGGGGTGCTCGGAGGAGTGCTCCAGCGCGCCGGCCAGCCGCAGGAGCCGGGTCTCGTCGGTGCCGGGTGCGGGGTGGATGTCCTGGAGGGTCATCCGGCCGGTGGTGACCGTGCCGGTCTTGTCGAGGACGATCGTGTCGATGCGATGCGTGGTCTCCAGGACCTCGGGGCCCTTGATCAGGATGCCGAGCTGGGCGCCGCGTCCCGTGCCGACCATGAGGGCGGTGGGAGTGGCGAGGCCCAGGGCGCAGGGGCAGGCGATGATCAGTACGGCGACGGCGGCGGTGAACGCGGCGGTCACGTCGTCCGTGACGAGCAGCCACGCGATCAGGGTGGCCACTGCGAGCACCAGCACCACGGGGACGAAGACCGCGGAGATCCGGTCGGCGAGGCGCTGCACCTCGGCCTTGCCGTTCTGGGCGTCCTCGACGAGCTTCGCCATCCGGGCCAGTTGGGTGTCGGCGCCGATCCGGGTGGCTTCGACGACGAGCCGGCCGGAGGCGTTCACGGTGGCCCCGGTGACCCGGTCGCCGACGCCCACATCGACCGGGACGGACTCGCCGGTGAGCATGGAGGCGTCCACGGCGGACGCGCCCTCGACGACGGTGCCGTCGGTGGCGATCTTCTCGCCGGGGCGGACGACGAAGCGGTCGCCGACGGTGAGCCGGCCGACGGGGATGCGTACCTCGGTGCCGCCCCGGAGGACGGAGACGTCCTTCGCGCCCAGGTGCATCAGCGCGCGCAGGGCGGAACCGGCCTTCCGCTTGGACTTCGCCTCCAGGTAGCGGCCCAGCAGGATGAAGGTGACGACGCCGGCCGCGACCTCCAGATAGATGGTGGACGAGCCTTCCCCGAGCTCTCGGCTCCGCTCGAGCAGGGGAGACCCCATTGCGCGCGAGACCGTGAAGTCGAAGCCGTGCCGCATCCCGGTCATGCCTGCGTCACCGAGGAACAGCGCCCACAGGGACCAGCCGAAGGCGGCGAGGGTGCCGACCGAGACCAGGGTGTCCATGGTGGCCGCGCCGTGCCGGAGATTGGTCCAGGTGGCGCGGTGGAAGGGCAGTCCGCCCCAGACGACGACGGGGGCGGCGAGGGTGAGGGAGAGCCACTGCCAGTTGTCGAACTGGAAGGCAGGGACCATCGCGAGTACGACGACGGGGGCGGAGAGGACGACCGAGACGATCAGACGCTGACGCAGTGATGCGAGGGCGTCGGCGGCCTTCCGCTCGGCGGGGTCGTCGGTGCCGGTGCCGGTGCCGACGCCGGTCTCGGTGCCGGTCGGGCTCTGGGAGGCTTGTCCGGTGCGGACTCGGGCGCTGTCCGGGCCGCCGCCCTCAAAGGCTCCTGTGACGGAGATTGCGGGCGTGGCCGGTGCAGCGGCCCGTGCCGGGGCGGGCGGGGTCGGTTCGGGGCGGCGTACCGGTTGCGCCGTATAGCCGGTCTTCTCGACCGTGGCGATCAGATCCGCGAGGTCGGTCCCTGGGCCGAAGGAGACACGGGCCTTCTCGGTCGCGTAGTTGACGGTGGCGGTGACGCCGTCCATCCGGTTGAGCTTCTTCTCGACGCGGGCCGCGCAGGAGGCACAGGTCATCCCGCCGATCGTGAGTTCGGCCCGCGAACTCTCCGCTGACGGGGGCGCGGCCTCTGTTGCGCTGTGCATGTCCGAACTCCTGAAACGCCGACCGGGCCGTACCCCACCAGTATCTGCTGGTCGGTCCGGCCCGGCGGCAAAAGGGGGTGGTGCGGGTGTACCCGGCGTACCGGGTTCGCCCCGATCGTGTTCAGGCCCGGCCGACGAGCTCGTAGCCGGCCTCGTCGACCGCAGCGCGCACAGCGTCCTCGGCCAACGGGGCCCGGGAGACGACGGTCACCTGACCGGCGGAGGCGACGGCCTTCACCGAGGTGACGCCCTCGATGCCGGAGATCTCCTCGGAGACGGCGCCTTCGCAGTGTCCGCAGGTCATGCCGGTCACCTGGTAGACGGTGGTCACCCCGCCCGCCGGGGCGCCGGAGTCCGCACCGTCGTGGCAGGAGCCGCTGGGCGAGCAGCAGGAGCCGGTGGCCTGGGGGAGCTGGGTGTCGGCGGTCATGGTGTTCTCCTCTTCGACGAGCGCAAGGGCGTGATGTCGGGAACCCCGGGAGACCCGGTGTGCCCCGACACTCATCACACTATACCCCTAGGGGGTATGAATGCGAGTGAGGCGTAGCCCGCGCTCTCGACGGCGGCGAATCCGAATCCGACCGCATTTGTCCGAATCGTATGGCGTGTGGAGCTGTCGGGCATTCGGGGAGCGGGCATTCGGGGGAGCCGGGAGCGCGGCATCGCGGACCGTCCGGCGAGGCCCCGTACGGCGGCAGGTGGGAGTCGTTCCCCGTACGGGGCCGGAGGTGTCAGCCCCTGCGTCCTCGGTTGCCGGGTCTTGAGGCGACCCAGGCGCGGATGGTGTCCGCGTACCAGTAGGGCTTTCCGCTCTCCACATGGTCGGGTGACGGGAGGTGGCCGTGTTTGCGGTAGGAGCGGACGGTGCCCGGCTGTACCCGGATGTGCGCGGCAATGTCCTTGTAGGACCAGAGTCTTCTGTCCGTCATGGATGACACCTCTCTGCACCGCAGTGGCAGCCGGGCGGGCCGTCGGGGGAGCTGCGGCGCGGGACGCTGACGATCACTCAGCCTGCGCCCGGTGCAACGACAAGGGGTGAGTTCCGGGGAGGGGCTGTCGAGCGCCTGTGACGGAAGGCCCGCGTAACGGAGACATATGTGACGAGGATGTGACCTCTGTTACAGAAGGAGTGCACGGTGCCCAGGGGCTACGGGAGAGGGGGCCGGCGTGCCGGGTTGCGCCGGCGGCTAGGGGAGAGGGGTCGTGCGGGTCGGTCCCGCGTGCCAGAGCGCCGACCAGGTGACCGGGGTGACCAGGCCGTCCGGCACGAGCGGCGGGTTGTCCGCCTGGAAGCGCTGTACGGCGAGGAGGGTCTGTGGTCCGAACGTTCCGTCGAGCGCCGACCACGGCAGATAGTGACGGTTGGCCAGCATGCACTGCACCTGGGAGACCCGATCGCCCCGCTCGCCGTACACGGTGAGCCCGTCGCCGTCGTAAAAGGCGCAGACCGGGCTGGAGCCGGGCGGTGGCGGCGGGTTGTCCCCGTCGGCCGAGGTGGCCGAGGCTGCGGGGGTCGCGGCGAGGGCGGCGGCCAGGGCGACGACGGTCAGGGCCGAGGCGCCGGCCGCCCTGCGGGACGACAACATCTTCCGGATCATGGCGAGTTGCTCCTGGTGCGGTGGTGGTGGTGGTGGTGGTGTGTGGTGGTGGCGCGCGGCCGGGGCCGCGCACCGACTTCTCATCGAGGACAACACCGCGTACCGCCACTACGTCACTTCCCGGGGCCGCTCGGCGTGTCAGGGAGCCCGGTGCGGGCTACCGCAGGAGCGGAGGAAGTCCCGGGTGCGGCGGGCGATGGGAAAGGGCTTGTCGGGCGGGCAGGGATACATGTCCTGCTCGACGATGGCGAAGAGATCGACGTCCAGCTTGCGGGCGGCTGCGAGTACGGGCTCCAGTGCGGGCACCCCGCCCGGCGGTTCGCACATCACTCCGCGCGCCACGGCGGGGCCGAACGGCACTTCGTCCGCCACGACTTCGGCCAGGATCTCCGGGTCGACCTGCTTGAGATGCAGATATCCGATCCGTTCGCCGTAGGTCTCGATCAGCTTGACGCTGTCGCCGCCGCAGTAGGCGTAGTGGCCGGTGTCGAGGCAGAGCGAGACCAGTTCGGGATCGGTGGCGTCGAGGAAGCGGCTGACGTTCTCCTCGCTGTCGATATGGGTGTCGGCATGCGGATGGACGACGATGCGCAGCCCGAAACGGTCCTGCACCTCGCGGCCCAGCCGTTCCGTCTGGGTGGTGAGGCTGCGCCACTGCTCCGCGGTGAGGCTGCGGTCCTCCAGGACCTCGCCCGTCCTGTCGTCGCGCCAGAACGACGGGATGACCACGAGATGCCCGGCGCCCATCGCCCGGGTGAGTGCGGCGATGTCGGCGACATGCGCCCAGGTCCGGTCCCAGACGTCCGTTCCATGGTGCAATCCGGTGAAAACGGTCCCGGCCGAGACCGTGAGCCCGCGGCGGCGGGTCTCGTCGGCGAGGCGGACCGGGTCGGTCGGGAGGTAGCCGTACGGGCCGAGTTCGATCCACTCGTAACCCGCAGCGGAGACCTCGTCGAGGAAGCGCTGCCAGGGCACTTGCTGCGGATCGTCGGGGAACCACACGCCCCACGAGTCGGGTGCCGAACCGATACGGATACGGGCCGGAGTCAATGCGGAGGAGGTCATGCGGCCCAGCCTCCCGGCCCGGGCAACGAGTGTCAATCATTCGTCCTTATGTCCGGACAAAGCATTGACAGGGTTCCGGGGGAGGGCTAGACCTGGGAGCAGCCGCCCCGGTCGCCGGTCGAAGGGATGCATATGCCTGAGCTGTACGACGTGATCACCATGGGCCGGATCGGTGTGGATCTCTACCCCCTGCAGACCGGTGTGCCGCTGGCCCGGGTCGAGACGTTCGGGAAGTTCCTCGGCGGCTCACCGACCAATGTCGCGGTTGCGGCAACCCGGCTCGGCCGGCGGACCGCCGTGGTGACCCGCACGGGCCGGGATGCCTTCGGGGAGTATCTCCACCACCAGTTGCGGGAGTTCGGGGTGGACGACCGATGGGTGACGCCCGTCGACGCGTATCCGACACCGGTCACCTTCTGCGAGATCTTCCCGCCCGACGACTTCCCGCTCTACTTCTACCGGCAGCCCAAGGCCCCCGATCTGGAGATCCACGAGTCGGAGCTGGACCTCGACGCGGTGCGGTCCGCCCGGATCTTCTGGATGACGGGCACCGGGCTGTGCGCCGAACCGAGCCGCACATCGACCCTCGCCGCCCTGCGCGCCCGCGACCGTTCCGGCATCACCGTCTTCGACCTCGACTGGCGCCCGATGTTCTGGGACACCACAGAAGGAAAGCCCGGGACCGCGTCCAACCCCACCGCCCGCTACCGCGAGGCCCTCGCCCATGCCACCGTCGCCGTCGGCAACCTCGACGAATGCGAGATCGCGACCGGCGAGCGCGAACCGTACGCGGCCGCCCGCGCCCTGCTCGCCGCGGGCGTCGAGCTCGCCGTCGTCAAGCAGGGCCCCAAGGGCGTACTCGCCGTCCACCGCGACGGCACGGTGGCCGATGTGCCGCCGCTGCCCGTCGAGGTCGTCAACGGCCTCGGTGCCGGTGACGCCTTCGGCGGGGCGCTCTGCCACGGGCTGCTCGCAGGATGGGAGACCGAACGCATCATGCGGTACGCCAACGCCGCCGGCGCCATCGTCGCCTCCCGGCTCGCCTGCTCGTCCGCCATGCCGTTCCCGTACGAAGTCGAAGCGGCCCTGACCGAAGGTGCCGTCACCTCCCGCCCCACCGGAGCCACCCCATGACCCCCCCGGCCTCCTCGGTCTCCGAACTCGTCCAACTGCGCATGCGCCACCCCGAGGCCATCGCCGAAGCCGCCGCGCGACGCCGCAGACGCCCCCTCGTCGGCAGCGGCGGCCGCCTGATGATCATTGCGGCGGACCATCCGGCCCGTGGCTCCCTCGCCGTCGGCGACCGCGAACTGGCCATGGCCAACCGCTTCGAGCTCCTGGACCGGCTCTGCCTCGCCCTCTCCCGACCCGGCGTCGACGGCGTCCTCGCCACCGCCGACATCCTCGACGACCTGCTGCTCCTCGGCGCACTGGAGAACAAGGTCGTCGTCGGCTCGATGAACCGCGGCGGACTCGCGGGCGCCGCCTTCGAACTCGACGACCGCTTCACCGGCCACCGCCCCGAGGACCTCGCCCGGCTCCGCTTCGACGCGGGCAAGCTGCTGCTCCGTATCGACTACGACGACCCCGGCTCGCTCGACACCATGCACGCCACCGCCCGTGCCATCGACGCCATGGCCGCGCACCGGCTGCCCGTCTTCGTCGAGCCGTTCCTCTGTCACCGCATGGACGGCCATGTCCGCAACGACCTCGGCGCGGAGGCGGTCACCACCTCGATCGCCATCGCCTCGGGGCTGGCCGGGACATCCGCGTACACCTGGCTCAAGGTCCCCGTCACCGAGAACCCCGACGACATGGCCCGGGTGATGGAGGCTTCGACGCTGCCCGCCGTGCTGCTGGGCGGCGAGGTGGGCGACGACCTGGACGGCGCGTTCGAGAAGTGGCGCACGGCGCTGCAACTGCCGACCGTCCAGGGACTGGTGGTGGGGCGTTCGCTGCTCTACCCGGCCGGCGGTGAGGTGGCCGCGGCCGTCGACACGGCCGTTTCGCTGCTGGAGCCGAGAGGAACGGGCGGGGACCGGGTATCAAGTAGGGAATGGGTATGACGACGCACAACGAACCGCGGTACCACCTCGGCGCCGGGAGCGCGGCGAGCGGCCCCTACGCCCTCGACATCGACCCGAAGCGCGCCGGCTGGGACCGGTCGAGCCTGCGTGTGCTGGAGCTGGGGCCGGGCGGAGTTCACACGCTTGTCACCGGGGAGAGCGAATGGATCGTGCTGCCGTTGACCGGTGGCTGTACGGTGCACACCTCAGATGAGATCTTTGAACTACTGGGCCGGGAAAGCGTGTTCAGCGGGGTATCCGACTTCGCGTACGTACCGCGTGACGCCCATGCACAGATCGCCTCCGGCGCAGGAGGCCGCTTCGCCCTGGCAGGAGCGAAGTGCGAGCGACGACTCCCCGCTCGCTACGGCCCCGCGCCGGAGGTACCCGTCGAGCTGCGCGGCTCCGGGAACTGCTCCCGCCAGGTCAACAACTTCGCCGCCGCCGACACCTTCGAGTGCGACCGGCTGATCGCCGTCGAGGTACTCACCCCGGGCGGCAACTGGTCGTCCTACCCACCGCACAAGCACGACGAGCACCGCCCCGGCGTCGAGTCCGTGCTGGAGGAGATCTACTACTTCGAGGTCGAGAACGACGGCCTCGGCTACCACCGTGTGTCGCCGTCGAGGGACGGCGGTACGGATGTCCTCGCCGAGGTCCGCAGCGGCGACGCGGTCCTCATTCCCGACGGCTGGCACGGTCCGTCCATCGCCGCCCCCGGCCGCACGCTCTACTACCTCAATGTGATGGCGGGCCCGGGGGAGCAGCGGGAGTGGCTGATCAGCGACCACCCCGACCACGGCTGGATCCGCGACATCTGGCCGTCGCAGCCGGTGGACCCCAGACTCCCGCTCTACGGACCGGAGGCGACCTCGTGAGCGCACCACGCACCCGCAGGCTCACCACCGCCCAGGCCCTGGTGTCCTTCCTGTCCCGCCAGTACACCGAGCGCGACGGCCGGCGACAGCGCCTGATCAGCGCCACCTGGGGCATCTTCGGCCACGGCAATGTCGCCGGAGTCGGTCAGGCGCTCGTCGAGTCGGGCCGGGTGATGCCCTATCTCCAGGGCCGCAACGAGCAGGCCATGGTGCACGCCGCCGTCGGCTACGCCCGCCAGTCCGGGCGGCTCTCCGCGCACGCCGTCACCACCTCCATCGGCCCCGGCGCCACGAATCTCGTGACCGGCGCCGCCCTCGCCACCATCAACCACCTCCCCGTCCTCCTCCTGCCCGGGGACACCTTCGCGACCCGGCCCGCCGACCCCGTGCTCCAGCAGCTCGAAGTCCCGTCCGCGGGCGACATCTCGGTCAACGACTGTCTGCGTCCCGTCTCCCGCTACTTCGACCGGATCACCCGCCCCGAGGCCCTGATCCCGGCCGCATTCCAGGCCATGCGGACCCTCGCCGACCCGGCGGAGACCGGCGCGGTCACGCTCGCGCTGCCGCAGGACGTGCAGGCGCAGGCGTACGACTGGCCGGAGGAGTTCTTCGCCGAGCGCATCTGGTACGTACGCCGGCCGGCCCCCGATCCGCACGAGCTCGACCGGGCGGTACGGGCCGTGCGCAGCGCCCGCCGGCCGCTCATCGTGGCGGGCGGCGGCGTCCATCACAGCGCGGCGGAGGAGACCCTCGCCGCGTTCGCCGCCGCCACCCGCATCCCCGTCGCCTCCACCCAGGCCGGCAAGGGCTCCCTGCGTCACGACCACCCCGCCGACGTCGGCGGCATCGGCCACACCGGCACCGCGACCGCCGACGAGCTGGCCCGCACCGCCGACCTGGTGATCGGCATCGGCACCCGCTACTCCGATTTCACCACTGCCTCCGCCACGCTCTTCTCCGACCCGGCGGTCCGCTTCCTCAACCTCAACATCACCGGCTTCGACGCACACAAACTCGGCGCGCTTGCGCTCGTCGCCGACGCCCGCACGGCCCTCGAAGCCCTCACCGCCGCGCTCGCCGCACGCAACCACCGCGTCGACCCGTCCTACGAGACCGAGTACACCGAGGCCAAAGGGAAATGGGAGCAGCGCGTCACCGCCGCGTTCACCGCCGACGACCCGCACGCCCGCCCCACCCAGGCTCAGGTCCTCGGCCTGCTCGACGCCCTTGTCACCGAGGACGACATCCTGATCAACGCGGCCGGATCGCTCCCCGGTGACCTGCACAAACTCTGGCGGGCCCGCTCCCCGCACCAGTACCACGTCGAATACGGCTACTCCTGCATGGGCTACGAGATCCCGGCCGCGATCGGGGTCCAGCTGGCCGCCCCCGACCGCCCCGTCTGGGCCCTCGTCGGCGACGGAACATATCTGATGAATCCCACCGAGATCGTCACCGCGGTGCAGCAGGAACTCCCCGTGAAGCTGGTCATCCTGCAGAACCACGGCTACGCGTCCATCGGCGGCCTGTCCGAGACGGTCGGCGGTGAGCGCTTCGGTACGGCCTACCGCCACCGTGCCGCGGACGGCGCCTTCACCGGCCCCCCGCTCCCCGTCGATCTCGCGGCCAACGCCGGCTCGCTGGGGATGCGCGTGCTGCGCGCCAAGACCGTGCGTGACCTGCGCGAAGCCCTTGCCGAGGCGCGCGTCACGGACCGTCCCACTTGTGTCTACGTCGAGACCGAAACGGCAGACACAGTGTCGGGCCCCCCTCCGGCACAGGCGTGGTGGGATGTTCCCGTAGCCGAAACGGCCACCCGGCCGTCGGCCGTGAAAGCCCGGGAAGAGTACGACCGTCACGTCGCCGACCGACGCCACCACCTTTGAAGGAGTTCTGTCATGAAGACCGTCAACCACTGGATCGGTGGCAAGACCGTCGAGGGTGCGTCGGGCAACTACGGCCCGGTCACCGACCCGGCCACCGGCGCCGTCACCACCCAGGTCGCGCTCGCATCGCTCGAAGAGGTCGACGCCGCGGTCGCCGCCGCCAAGGACGCCTACGCCACCTGGGGCACGTCCTCGCTGGCCGCCCGCACCGCGGTCCTCTTCCGCTACCGCGCGCTGCTCGACGCCCACCGCGACGAGATCGCCGCGCTGATCACCGCCGAGCACGGCAAGGTGCACTCGGACGCGCTGGGCGAGGTCGCCCGCGGTCTGGAGATCGTCGAGCTGGCCTGCGGCATCACCACCCAGCTCAAGGGCGAGCTGTCCACCCAGGTCTCCAGCCGGGTCGACGTCTCCTCCATCCGCCAGTCGCTCGGTGTCGTCGCCGGTATCACCCCGTTCAACTTCCCGGCCATGGTGCCGATGTGGATGTTCCCGCTCGCCATCGCCTGCGGAAACACCTTTGTGCTCAAGCCCAGCGAGAAGGACCCGTCGACCGCCAACCTGCTGGCCGAGCTGGCCGCCGAGGCCGGTCTGCCGGACGGTGTGCTGAACGTCCTGCACGGCGACAAGGTCGCCGTCGACGGCCTGCTGGGCCACCCCGACGTGGCCGCGGTCTCCTTCGTGGGCTCCACCCCGATCGCCCGCTACATCCACGCCACCGCCTCCGCCAACGGCAAGCGCGTCCAGGCACTCGGCGGCGCGAAGAACCACATGCTGGTGCTGCCGGACGCGGACCTCGACGCCGCGGCCGATGCCGCCGTCTCCGCCGCGTACGGCTCCGCCGGTGAGCGCTGCATGGCGATCTCCGCGGTCGTCGCGGTCGGCTCCATCGCCGACGAGCTCGTCGCCAAGATCAAGGAGCGCGCCGAGAAGATCAAGATCGGCCCCGGCAACGACCCGACGTCCGAGATGGGCCCGCTGATCACCTCCGCCCACCGCGACAAGGTCGCCTCCTACGTCAAGGGCGCGGCCGCCCAGGGCGCCGACGTCGTCCTCGACGGCACCGGCTTCACCGTCGAGGGCTTCGAGGACGGCCACTGGATCGGCCTCTCCCTCCTCGACAACGTGTCCACCGACTCGGACGCGTACAAGGACGAGATCTTCGGCCCGGTCCTGTGCGTCCTGCGTACCGAGACGTACGAAGAGGGCGTCGTCCTCATGAACGCCTCGCCGTTCGGCAACGGCACCGCGATCTTCACCCGTGACGGCGGCGCCGCCCGCCGCTTCCAGTTGGAGATCGAGGCCGGCATGGTCGGCGTCAACGTGCCGATCCCGGTGCCGGTCGGCTACCACTCCTTCGGTGGCTGGAAGGACTCCCTCTTCGGCGACCACCACATCTACGGCAACGACGGCGTGCACTTCTACACCCGCGGCAAGGTCGTCACCACCCGCTGGCCGGACCCGGCCGACGCCCCGGCGGGCGTGGACCTGGGCTTCCCGCGCAACCACTGACCCCACTGCCCTTCTGCACCGACGGCCCGTACGGAAGCTGTATCCGTACGGGCCGTCGCCATGCCCGCGGCACCCCCGCGCTCCTGATGGAGTGCAGGGCCGGATCCATTGCTGCGTGCTGCGGAGAGGGCAGGATTCGAACCTGTGTGGACCGTTGAGGGCCCGACCTTGCTTGCGCGCGGTCCCCGATAAACCACTCCGGGCACCTCTGCGTGTTTCCGGTCCGGTTTCCCGTCCCGTTCGCAGGTAAGAGTCCGCCAGAGGGGCCTGGCATGGCCCTGACGTCCCGCTGATGGTGTGCCGGCCTCGGTTCAACCCTGCCCGGCGCGCACTCACATGCGCCGCAGGCCCATGTACTGGAGTGCGCCCATGGCCGCCACGACCAGGCCCTGGAACACGATCCAGCCGTTGCCGATCCCCGTCGCGGTCAGTGCGTCCACGGCGACCGCCGCGACGCCGGCCACGGCCCAGGCCACGTTCAAGGTGATGATGACGGCGACCGCGCCGCGGTTGATGTTCTCCTGACGGGAGACGACCAGCACCCACAGGGCGTACACCGTGAGGAACACACCCACCGGGTACTGGACCGAGAGGGGCACGCCGAGGAACGAGTCCAGGACCGTGGCGAGTACGAGGTATCCGATGCCGTTCGCACCGGTCAGGATCACGTCCGCCACGAGGGCGAATCGGAGAAGGCTGTCGGAACGGGCGGCGCCCGTCGCCGGGACCGTACCAGCGTTCTGGGACGACATCATGAGGTCTTCCTTTCGTTGTCATGCTGCTGATCTGGAGGTGTGTGCCGAGTGGGCCCGGAGGTGCTCCCGGCATCGGGGAACACCGGGGCGGGCGAACCGAGGAGGAACCGGGTCTCGGTATTCGCCGGCAGGAACGATTCGAGCGCGATGCCGCTCAGCGGACCGGATGGAAGATCGGAGAAGAGGGTGCCGGGGCGCTCGCCGAACGAGGTGACGATGTGGAAGAAGGTCAACAGGTGCCCCTCCCGGTACAGCTCGATGGGCAGAAGCAGGCGGTCCGCCTCCCTGGATGCGGCGAATTCGGCTTCCTCGGATTTGGTCAATTCGGCATCCTGCGCCGATGGAAGGCCCACTACGGACGCTTCCAATTCCCGTAGGCGACCGTCCCCGGTGATGACGCTCCATCGCCGGAGCATTCGTATGACGTGGTATCTCACCTGGGGAAGATTGGTCAGATGTGGCGCCATCCCCTCCGGGTGCAGAATGATGCGGAGAAAATTGGCGGGCGCCAGGAGATGGCCGGCGACATCGCTCATCAGCATTTCCATCGTGTGGTTGAGAGCCACGATGTTCCAGCAGCTGTCGGTGACCATGGCCGGATACGGTTCATGGCCGTCAGCACCTTCTCCAGAGCCGGGCGAACGTCAGCAGGCAACGGGGGGACGCTGTCGTACCAGCGCAGCCTTCCCGCCGCGGTCGCACGGGCGACGAGCTGCTGTCGGTGCGCGGGCGGCAGCCCGAGCGCCCGGGCGATGCGGAGAACCGTCTCGGCGTCGGGCGTCTGCTCGCAGGCCTCGATTCTCCTCAGATGGTTCAGGGAAAAGCCGGCCCGCTCGGCAAGTACCTGCTTGCTGAGCGATTTCTGGCGCCGCAGGTCACGCAGGAGCAGCCCCAGGACTCCGTCGTCTTCTGTGGAACGCATGCCCATACGGGGACGGTAATGACCGGTGCGGGGCCACCTCAATTACCTCCCAGGTAATGCTCGAAGGGGCTGCACCGGCTCGCGGGACATGCCAGGGCCCGTCCGCCCCGGCCGGAAAAGGGGAGCCGCGAAAGCAGACGCCGGGGGCTCCGACGCACCCGAAACTCGCTCGCCGTGCCGGCCGAACCGGTGCTGTGATGTGGTCATGACCGCCCCGACCAGGCCACAGCACGAGATCCGCGCCCAGTACACGGATACGACCGTCACCGTCTACCAGGCGTACGCCCCGCTCATCGGTCTTCCGGCCGTGCGCGACGGGCGCTTCCCGGAAGTCTGGAAGCGCGACCGCATGACATGGATCAAGCCGAGCTTCCTGTGGATGATGTACCGCTGCGGCTGGGCCATGAAGGAGGGCCAGGAGACCGTCCTGGCCGTCGAGATCACCCGTGAGGGCTTCGACTGGGCCCTGGCGAACTCCGAACTCTCGCATTACGTCAGGGGAGTTCACCCCGACCGCGCCGCCTGGCAGCGCAACCTGCGCCGAAGCCCGGCCCGTGTCCAGTGGGACCCCGAGCGCGGCCTTTGCCTGGACCGGCTTCCGTACCGTTCCCTCCAGCTCGGGCTCTCCGGTGAAGCGGCGCGGCGATACGCGGACGAGTGGACGGTGTCGATCCGTGACGTCACCCCGCTCGCCCGGCAGATCCACGAACTGGTGCGGGCCGGGCGGCTCGACGACGCGGCGGAACTCCTGCCGCGGGAGTCCCCGTACCCGCCGCCCGGCGCCGCGCTCCCGGCGGGAGCGACAGCCTGACCCGTAACCCGAGCAAAAGAGTTAATGCCCTATAAGGGGTATATCTGGCGTTACGCTCCGCGCATGACCCACCATGCCATCCCCCTGGCGGCATCCGGCCTGAAGATCGACTGGGCCAGGATGCCGACGTACAACACGATCATGGCGGTGGCCGCCGGTGCCGGACTGTTGCTCGTGGTGGCGCTGGGGCGTCAGCTCCTCGCGTCCGGGCGCACCATCACCCCCGACGGCTGGGTGCTGGCGTTCGGGGCCATCGGCTTCACTCTTGTCACCACCGGCCTCCATATGACCCTGACCTGGCCGCTCGCCGGACAGGGCTTCTCGTTCGACAACGTCATCTTCGGCGAGCCGGCACTCGCCTTCGGTGTCTTTCTGCTGGCCGCGTCCTTCTACCTCTGGAAACGCGGCGCCGAACTCAACAGCGCCGACCGCATCGTCCGCACGGCCCGCGTCGCCTCGCCCATCTCCGTCTTCGTGTTCGGTCTCGGGCTCGCCTGCTTCGGGATCGCCGCCGCAGGCTGGAAATACACCCTCTTCGCCGCGCCGCCCGAGGAACCCATCTCCGGAGAATTCGCGAAGTGGCCGATGGTGGAAGCGAGCTTCATGTCCGGGCTGTACGTCCTCGTGGGCATCGGCGCGCTCCTGTTCCCGTTCGCGCTGCACCGGCCCAAGAGCTGGATGGCTCCGGTCATCGGAGTCGTCTGGGGTCTGGCCGGACTGGCGTTCCTGCTCTTCGGCGGGCTCAACTACTTCACCCACATCGGCCTCATCGTCAACACCATGTGAGTCACTCAGGACCACGGTGGGCCCGGTCGGACGGCCGGGCCCACCGGGTCCCCCCACCCCGTGACGGCCACCACCTCGCGCGCGATGTCCGTCACCTTCCGCCCGTCCGTCGCCACCCGGACCGTGTCCGCCGGTGAATGCACGTCCAGGAGACGGGCCTTGCGGACACTGTTCGCCACCTCACGGTCCAGTTCCGAGCCGATCTCGCGTCCCGAGAGCCGGCCGTACGTCGTGGCATCGGAGGCGGTGAGCAGGATGCGGACGATCCGTACGTCCGCACCCATCGCACGCTCGAACATCACCGCAGACTCCGGCAGTACGCTCACCGTGTTCGTGTAGATCAGGCGCCGGTAGCCGAGTTCCGCGAAGTTGGACCAGACCGCCGTCAGATTGCGCTCGGTGATCCCCGCGCGGTGCGGATCGCCCTCCGGCGCCGGATGGACCTGGCCCATCAGATCGCCCTCCACGACCGCGTGCGCCGCCTCGACGGCCCGCAGCTGCGCCGAAACCTCCCAGGCCACGGTCGACTTGCCTACGCCCGCGCGCCCGCCGATGAGCAGTACCTCTGCGTGATTCATGTCGGCAGGGTGCCAGCCCACGAGGGCTCCCGCGATCCGATTGCGCGGCCGTGTCGAACGCGCCCGCCCGAACGGCGCGGCATACCGCGCATGGAGTACGGCGGGGAGTGCCGTACGCCGCAAGAAGGCCGGAGAGTTCCCCCTGGCGGCTGCCTGCGCACGGCGACTGTCGGCTTAGGGTCGTGAACCATGGAGACCCCAATTGCGCGTACGTCCCGGTGGCGGCGACTGCTGCCCCGTAAACGCGGCCGGTGGGCCGCGGGCCTCGCGGCGCTCGTCGTGCTGGCCGGTGCGGGCACCTGGACCGCAACCGCCGACGACGGCGGGCCCACCGTGCACCGCCAGGACCGGATGATGCGCGTGGACGGCGTGTCCATCGACACCTCCTACTTCACCACCGGGGGCACACAGCGCAGGCCCGCCGTGCTGATCGGGCACGGATTCGGCGGCAGCAAGAACGATGTACGGGCGCAGGCCGAACAGCTGGCCGGTGCCGGGTACGCCGTGCTGACCTGGTCCGCCCGCGGGTTCGGGAAGTCGGGTGGGGAGATCGCACTCAACGCCCCCGACCGCGAGGTCAAGGACGTGTCCCGGCTGATCGACCGGCTGGCGGACCGGCCCGAGGTGGAGCTCGACGCCAAGGGTGACCCCCGGGTCGGGGTCACCGGGGCCTCCTACGGCGGAGCCGTCTCGCTCCTCGCAGCCGGGTACGACAGGCGCGTCGATGCCATCGCACCGCAGATCACCTACTGGAACCTGTCCGACGCCCTCTTCCCCGACGGGGTCTTCAAGAAGCTCTGGGCCGGAATCTTCGTCACCACCGGTGGCGGGTGCCAGAAGTTCGAGAAGCAGCTCTGCGACATGTACGAACGGGTCGCCGTCAGCGGGAAGCCGGACGCCGCCGCGCGAGCGCTGCTGACCGAGCGTTCCCCGAGCGCCGTCGCCGACCGCATCAAGGTGCCCGCGCTCATCGTGCAGGGGCAGTCCGACTCCCTCTTCCCGCTCGGACAGGCCGACGCCATGGCCGAGGCGATAAGCGGCAACGGCGCGCCGGTCGCCGTCGACTGGATCGCCGGTGGGCACGACGGCGGTGACCTGGAGACCGACCGGGTGCGACAGCGGATCGGCGGATGGTTCGACCGGTATCTGAAGGGCGACAAGGGCGCCGACACCGGACCCGGATTCCGCGTCACCCGGACCGGCGGCATCGACTCCACCGACGGGGCAGCCCTCACGCGCGGGGCGACCAGCGATACGTACCCGGGACTGAGCAGCGGACGAGAAACGATCGACCTCGGGCGTCGGACGCAGACGTTCCGTAACCCCGCCGGGGCCAACCCGCCCGCCATCTCCGCCGTTCCCGGCGTCGGCGGCGGACTCTCCCAGCTGTCCTCCCTCGGCGTCGGCCTCTCGATCGACTTCCCCGGACAGTTCGCCCGCTTCGACTCGGCGCCGCTGGACAAGTCCCTGCGCGTCACCGGCTCCCCGACCGTGCGGGTCGACGTCGACGCCGAACGGGGTGACGCCGTGCTGTTCGGGAAGGTGTACGACGTGTCGCCGGACGGCAAGCAGCAGGTGCTGCCCTCCCAGTTGGTCGCGCCCTTCCGGATCCCGCAGTCTCAGCAGGGCAAGGGCGTGCAGCTGACGCTCCCCGCCATCGACCACCAATTCGACGCAGGACACCGGCTCCGCCTGGTCCTCTCCGCCACCGACCTCGGTTACGCCTCACCGGCCGAGCCGACGACGTACAAGGTGACCACAGACGGCCCGCTGACCGTCCCCACCGCCCCCGCACTGAAGACCGCAGCGGCCACCCTGCCCTGGTGGACCTGGGGGCTTCCGGCCGGCGCTGTTGTGATCGCCGCCGCGTTGCTGCTCACCGTGCGACGGCGCACGGCGACCCCGGCGCCCGATCCGGCACTCGCCGAAGTGCCCCTCCGGATCACCGGCCTGTCGAAGAAGTACGCCAAGTCCTCCGACAGGTATGCCGTGAAGGAACTGTCCTTCCGGGTCGAGAAGGGGCAGGTGCTCGGCCTCCTCGGACCCAACGGCGCGGGCAAGACCACCACCCTGCGCATGCTGATGGGGCTCATCACGCCCGACGACGGCGAGATCCGTGTCTTCGGGCAGGCCATCCGGCCGGGCGCGCCCGTGCTGTCCCGCGTCGGCTCGTTCGTCGAAGGAGCCGGCTTCCTGCCGCACCTGTCCGGGCGCGCCAACCTGGAGCTGTACTGGCAGGCCACCGGACGGCCCGCCGAGGACGCCCACATCGAGGAAGCCCTGGAGATCGCCGGGCTCGGTGAGGCACTGGCCCGCGCCGTCCGTACGTACTCGCAAGGCATGCGGCAACGGCTCGCCATCGCCCAGGCCATGCTCGGCATGCCGGACCTGCTCATCCTCGACGAACCGACCAACGGACTCGACCCGCCCCAGATCCGCGAGATGCGCGACGTGATGATCCGGTACGCGGCCGGGGGCCGGACCGTCATCGTCTCCAGCCACCTCCTCTCCGAGGTCGAACAGTCCTGCACCCACCTCGTGGTCATGGACCGCGGCCGGCTCGTCCAGGCGGGCCCGGTCGCCGAGATCACCGGCTCCGGCGACATGCTGCTCGTCACCAGCGCGCAGGACGTGGCCGAACCCCTTGTGGGCAAGGTCGCCGCACTGCCGGGGATCGGCTCGGCCGTACGTACGGACGACGGCCGCGGACTGCTCGTACGGCTCGACGGTGCCACCTCGTTCGAGCTGATCGCCGAACTGGTGCGGCTGGACATGCCGTTGACCGGTTTCGGGCCGCACCGCCGACTGGAGGACGCGTTCCTCACCCTGATCTCCGGAGGCTCCGCATGAGTGCCGCAGTCGATGTCACAGAAGCCGCCGAGGCCCCCGGCTACCGCGCCCGGCACACCCTGCCGCTGCGCGTCGAGGCGGTACGTCAGCTGAGCAGGCGCCGCACCCTGCTCATGGGCGGGGTGCTCGCCGCGCTGCCGTTCATCCTGATCGCCGCGTTCGCGATCGGCGGCACGCCGTCCTCCCGGGGCGGCGGCGACCGGCTGACCCTGATGGACACCGCGACCGCATCCGCCGCGAACTTCGCCGCGACATGCCTGTTCGTGTCCGCGGGGTTCCTGCTCGTCGTCCCGGTGGCGCTGTTCTGCGGGGACACCGTCGCCTCCGAGGCCAGTTGGTCCTCACTGCGCTATCTGCTGGCGGCGCCCGTGCCACGGGCCAGGCTGCTGTGGAGCAAGCTCGTCGTGGCGCTCGGCTTCAGTCTCGCCGCGATGGTGCTGCTGCCGCTCGTCGCGCTGGCCGCGGGAGCCGCCGCGTACGGCTGGGGGCCGCTCGAACTCCCCACCGGCGGGGCGCTGGCGACCTCGGACACCGTGCCGCGCCTCGCGCTCGTCGTCGCGTTCATCTTCGTCTCCCAACTGGTAACCGCCGGGCTGGCGTTCTGGCTTTCGACGAAGACCGACGCCCCGCTGGGCGCGGTCGGCGGGGCGGTCGGGCTGACCATCGTCGGCAATGTGCTGGACGCCGTCACCGCACTCGGGTCCTGGCGCGAATTCCTGCCCGCGCACTGGCAGTTCGCCTGGGCGGATGCGCTCCAGCCCGATCTGGAATGGGGCGGCATGGCGAAGGGCGCAGCGATCTCGGTGACCTATGCCCTGATCCTGTTCGCTTTCGCCTTCAGGGGGTTCAGCCGTAAGGACATCGTGTCCTGAGCTTGACCTTCCGCCGATTTCCCGGCCGCCGTTGCCGCATCGAGATCCATCCGCAACCTCTTCGTCTGCTCCTCGGCACCGTCTCGCACGTCACATTCACAAGCGCTGACACGACGACGTTGGGGGCAGGGCATGGAATGCCGGACAGGGAAGTACATACGGACATGGCGAGGGGCACTCGGTGTGCTGCTGGCGGGCGGGGTGCTGCTCACCGGGTGTTCGGCGACGTCCACCGAGAACAAGTCCGTCAGTGACCGCCGGGGCGCCCCCGCCCCCGCACCCGCCGCGTCGGGCGGTGCGGCCGACAGCGACGGCGCGAAGGGTGCGGACGGCTCGAAAAAGCAGCAGGACGGGCTCCGGGAGTCCGCGCCACCCGACTACCTGTCCACCTTCGCCCTGGACGTCGACACCGCCTCGTACGGGTACGCGCGCCGCACCCTCGCCGACGGCAACCTGCCGCAGCCGGCCACCGTGCGGCCCGAGGAGTTCGTCAACAGCTTCCGCCAGGGCTACCGGCGCCCGGCCGGCAACGGCTTCACCGTGAACGTCGACGGCGCCCGTGCCGGGGCCGACGGCTGGTCGCTGGTACGGGTCGGCCTGGCCACCCGGGCCGCCCCCGCCCGTGACGAACGCCCGCCCGCCGCGCTCACCTTCGTCGTCGACATCTCCGGCTCCATGGCCGAACCGGGCCGTCTCGACCTGGTGAAGAAGTCCCTGGGCATCCTCACCGACGAACTCCGTGACGACGACTCGATCTCCCTGGTCACCTTCAGCGACGAGGCGAAGACACTGCTGCCGATGACCCGGCTGCGGGACCACCGCGGCAGGATCCGCGACCGGGTCGACTCCATGGAACCCACCGACTCCACCAACGTGGAAGCCGGCATCCGGCGCGGGTACGACGAGGCCGTCGACGGCCGCGTCAAGGGCGCCAACAACCGGGTCGTCCTGCTCTCCGACGCCCTCGCCAACACCGGGGAGACCGATGCCGAAGCCATCCTCGAACGCATCGACTCCGCTCGCCGCGAGTACGGCATCACCCTCTTCGGCGTCGGCGTCGGCAGCGACTACGGCGACGCTCTGATGGAACAGCTCACCAACAAGGGCGACGGCCACACCACGTACATCGCCGACGAGACCCAGGCCCGAAAGGTCTTCGTCGACCAACTGCCCGCACACCTCGAACTGACGGCGCGCGATGCAAAGGCCCAGGTCGCCTTCGACCCGGAGACCGTCGAGCAGTTCAAGCTGATCGGTTACGAGGACCGGAAGGTCGCCGACGAGGACTTCCGCAACGACCGAGTCGACGGCGGCGAGGTCGGCCCCGGCCACACGGTGACGGCGCTCTACGCCGTACACCTCCGGGACGGCGCCTTTGGGCACGTGGCGACCGCGACCGTGCGCTGGCTGGACCCCAGGACCCGGGCCCCGCACGAGCAGACGGCGGCGGTCGGGACGAAAGCGATCGACGGTCCGCTGTGGGGCGGCGACAGCAAACGGCTCCAAGTGACAGCGGTCGCCGCCTACTTCGCCGAGGCGCTGCGCGGAGGTCAGCTGCCGGGCGCGCCCGGACTCGGTGAACTCGCCTATCGGGCCGACAAGTTGGCTTCCGGGACCGAGGACGATTCGGTACGGAAGCTGGCGACCGCGATCGGACAGGCCGACCGGCTCAAGGGCGGCGGGGACGACAACGGGTCCGGGGGTGCACCGGAAGGCGAGATGGACTGACCGGGGGGAGGCATCGGGTCGCACCGGCGTACGAAAGTGGGCTGTGCGGCCCGTCCGCAGACACCATGATGTGCATCATGTCCTCCCTGTTGCCGGCGCTCGCCGTGATCACGACCGGCCTCTACGCCGGCTTCCTGCTGACGTTCCTGATCGCGATCATGCCCGGCATCGCGGCACTGCCGGACGAGCGGTTCACGGCCGCGATGCGCCGCTTCAACGAGAAGGTGCCCTCACCGGCCTTCCTGGTCCTCTTCGTCGGCGTGATCGCCTTCCCGGCCGCCGTGGTCGTGGGAGCCGACGACGACGCGGACCGGGCACTCGCAGTGGCGGCGCTGGTCTGCGCGGTCGGCAGCCACCTGATCACGATCGCCGGGAACATCCCGCTGAACAAGGCGCTCGCGGCGTCCGAGGGCGGCGGTGACAGCGCGGCCCGTGAGGCGTTCGAGTCCCGCTGGAACAACCTCCACCGGATCCGGACGGCCCTGTCCCTCGCCGCGTTCGCGCTGCTGGCCGTGGCCGCCGGGTAGGACGACGGGCCGGTGAGGTAGCTCGGAAGCCGGACGGGGACTGCTGGCACAGTCAAGGGGCCGGCAACGAGAACTTCCGGCGGGTGGGAGGGCGGAAGGTTTTCGATGAGGGAAAATATGAAACTGATTCAGCTTCTGTCGCGTGCTGATCGTCAGGATCCTGACCGCTGCGACAACGTTCGCTCGATGCCCGCCCGGACGAAGGTGCGCGCGAGGTGTCCCCGCCTGATACGCCACGGCAGGGAGGCCCGGTGCGGGTCGGTTCCGTACCGGCGGCGGTGTATGTCGCCGACGACCTCGGCGGGAGCACCCAGCTCGGCCAGCACCTCCAGCGCCTGCCCCTTGGTGATGAGCCGCCCGTCCCGCAGGGTGACCGATGCCCGTGCGAGGGTCAGTAGTCCGAGGTCCACCCAGATGTCGCGGAGCCAGCGGGTGCGCTTGGCGCTCGCCGGATACCAGTAGCCCTTGAGGTCGCCCCGGATGAACTCCACCAGCTCCTGATCGGACACCTCCGCAACGAGCCCGGCGGGCTCCGGGCCGAACAGCGACAATCCGCCCGTAGTCAACTCCCGCCGGCTGACCGCCGTGACCGGCCGCTCGAACAACCGGCCCTGAGCCCAGGTCACATGATCACGGCCCACGTCCGGGAGTTGCGACCGCACCACATAGGAGCAGTGCAGCTTCGCGGCCATCGGCACATCCGCGATCAACGTGCGGTGCAGAAGAACGAGTTGTCGCCTCTGGGCCTCGGTGACCGGCGACTCCACGAGGGCCACGAGGTCGAGGTCGCTGCGCCCCGGCTGATAGTCACCCAACGCCAGGGACCCGTGCGCCCAGACCGCCTCCAGGGCAAGGGCGTGACCGGCGTCGGCGATGAAGCGGTCCAGGAGGAGTTGGGTGGGCTGCGCCTCGTCGGCATTCATGGAACCGACTATGGCACGGTCGCCCGGCCGCGCGGGTGACGGGCGATCAGATCGGGCCGGAGCCTGCGGAGTTCCGTGTGCATCCGTGTGGAACCGGCCGGGAACACAACCCTCACGCGCGGTCACCGGTCTGATTCTGCACAGTGCCAGTGCAGTGCTGGTGGCCCGCGCACTCCCAGAAACACCCACCGGCGCCCTCCTGACACCCCCCAAACCCCCAATCCCTGAACGAAGGAGTCCACGTGGCATCCCGCGCCCTCGGAACCGCCGTGGTCCTCGCCATCACCGTGGTGACCGCCCTGATCACCGTCCCCAACGCCCAGGCATCGACGCCCGCCCCGGCCCCCGCCACGGCCTCGGCGTCCCCCACCGGGGCCGTGCCGACCCCGACCCCGACTCCGCGACGCGACGACTTCAACGGGGACGGCTATCCGGACGTGGCGTTCACCGCGCCCGGTGCCACTGTCGGGGGCAAGGCCAAGGCCGGGTACGTGGGTGTGGTGTACGGCTCCAGGAGCGGTCTGCGGACCCCCACCAAGCAGGTCTTCACCCAGGACTCGCCCGGAATTCCGGACGCCGCCGAGGCAGATGACGCGTTCGGCGGCTCGATGGTCTCCGCCGACCTGGACAGGGACGGGTACAGCGACCTCGTGGTCGGCGCGGGAAAGGAGAAGGTGGGCTCGTCCACGTCGGCCGGCTCGCTCACCGTCATCTGGGGCGGCGCGCACGGACTGTCGGGTGGCGCGACTCTCCTGACGGGCAACGAGCCGTACGACGAGATCGGCGGCAAGACCGCCGTCGGCGACTTCAATGGCGACGGCGCGATGGACGTCGTCACCCTCGGGATGAGCAACACCCACGTCCTGTCCGGCCCGTTCAAGCGCGACGGCAGCGCGGCCGCTCCCGTCCGGGAGATCCGCGACATGGACGATCTGCGATACCTGGACCTCGCCGCGGGCGACTTCGACGGCGACGGCCGCGACGACCTGGCCGCCGTCGTCCACGACAGCGACGAGTTCGACGCCCGGCGCATCCTCATCCGTAACGGCGGTGCCACCGGCCTCGGCGAGAACTGCACCGTCGTCAGACGGACGGACGGCTACCGCCTCCAGGGCGGCGAGACCATCGCGGCCGGCCGGATCAACGGTGACAAGTACGCCGACCTCGTCGTGGGCCGCACGGTCGAGGGCTACGACAGCGATCTGGACTATCCGCTCGCCCTGGGCGGCATGATCACCTACGTGCCGGGCAGCACCACCGGCCCGCGGGGCGACCGGGCCAAGGTCTTCAACCAGGACAGCGCCGGTGTCCCCGGTGCCGCCGAAGTGCACGACGGATTCGGCGCGTCGCTGTCGATCGGCGACATGAACGGTGACGGCTACGGCGACATCGCCGTCGGCGTCCCCTACGAGGACCTCGGCACGACCAAGAACGCGGGCTCGGTCCTGGTCCTCCCCGGCACCGCAGCCGGTCCCACGGGCACCGGCACCGTGGGCTTCAACCAGGACACGGCGAACGTCCCCGGGGTGGCCGAGACGAACGACGAGTTCGGCGGTGCCGCCAAGCTGGTCGACGCCAACCGCGACGGCCGCACGGAACTGGTCGTCGGCGCCTCCGGCGAGAACGCGCACGCGGGTTCCCTGTGGGTCTTCCCGACCACGGCCTCCGGTGTGACGGCCAAGGGCTCGTTCACGTTCGGCCACGGGACGCTGGGCACGGTGGCGACGGCCGCGGAGCTGGGTTCGTCGTTCGACCGCTGACACAGGCCCTCGTCTTGTTGCGCGCTGAAGAAGCCTTGGTGTCCATGCCTTGAGTTATATCAAGGCCTTGTCACCATAGCCATTCTTGCTAACTGTTCGTGGCTATATGCTCACCGTCATGGGAATGACCGCGGACGAGCGCCTCGGAATGGACATCAAGCGCACGGAGCAAGCCCTCATGGCAGCCAAGAGTGCCGCTCTGAAGGGTGTGGGTCTGACCGTCGCGCAATACGCCGCTCTGTTCGTCCTCGCCGAGAACCCCGGCATCTCCGCAGCCGCGCTGGCCCGCACCTGCCTGGTCACCCCACAGGCCATGGCGGCCGTGCTGAAGAACCTCGAAGAACGCGGCCTGGTCACCAGGTCGGCGCACCCGTGGCACCAGAAGATGCTGGAGACCCGGCTCACCGACACCGGCCGCGAAACCGCACGCCTGGCCGACGAGCAGGCCGTGCGCATCGAACGCCGCCTCGCCGACGAGTTCACCCCCCAGGAACGCGACACCCTGCGGGGGCTGCTCGCGCGCTGCGTCACAGCCATCCAGCAAGACTGAAATCAGCCCCTGGCCGACCGCCCGGAGAGGCTGAAGGCCGAGCTGAAGTGCGTCGCGGAAAGCTGTGTCCGGCAGGGCGGGGCCGGGTTCGGTGGTTCTGATCACGAGGTCGGGCGGCGCTTCCCGTATGTACTCGGCGTGCTTCGGGAAGTTGTGATTGATCTCCGTCGCCCCTTCGACCGGATAGGCCGCCGTTCGCGAAGATGGATTCAATCTACGTAAGAATCCATCTTCGTTGATCACCCTGGAGGCCGCTTCGTGGAATCCCGAGGTCGGGCCGGGGAGCGGCCGAGGCGACCTGGCGCTGGAACGCATCGAACGGTCCTGGACCGGCCGGCGCGGCCGGGCGGTCGAAACGCTGATCCGCGAGTCCTTGCTGCGTATGCCTCGCAGGCCATGGACGCGCTCCGGTCTCTGCGCGTCCTCAGACGGGGTAGGAGTGGGTCTGCGTCGCCTTCACCGTCGCCCAGACCTCCGCACCCGGGTGCAGATCGATCTCGGCAGCGGCGACCGTGGTGAGGTCGGCGGCGAGGGGGAGATCGCCGGTGAGGGCGGCGCGGATCTGGTCGCCGTGGGTCTCCAGGCCGGCGACCTCGCAGCGCCAGAGGTTGCGGGCGCTGGAGCCGGTGGGCCGGCTGCGGTAGAGGGTGACGGCGCTCGGGGGGAACGCCACGAAGACCGGTCCGGACAGGACCTCCGCGGTGGTGATGGCGGGGCCGGCGTCGAGGCGGACTGCATGGCCCTCGGCGCGGCCCCGGTAGAGGTTGAGGCCGACGAGTTGCGCGATGTAGTCCGTACGGGGGTGACGGGCGATGTCGGACGGGCTGCCCTCCTGGACGACTTCGCCGTGCTCGATGACGACCAGGCGGTCGGCGAGGACCATGGCGTCGAGCGGGTCGTGCGTGACGAGTACGGCGACTGCTTCGAACTCGGCCAGGTGGCGCCGGAGTTGGGTGCGGACCTCCAGACGGGTACGGGCGTCGAGGGCGGCGAGGGGCTCGTCCAGGAGGAGCAGGCGTGGGCGGGTGGCGAGGGCGCGGGCGAGGGCGACGCGCTGTGCCTGGCCGCCGGAGAGCCGGCGAGGCTTGGCGCCGGTGTGATCCGCGAGCCCCAGGCGGTCGAGCCACTTGGCGGCCTGCACACGTGCCTCCGCCTTGGTCGCCCCCTGGCAGCGCGGCCCGAACGCCACGTTGTCCAGGGCGGTCAGGTGAGGGAAGAGCAGGTAGTCCTGGAAGACGACGCCGACCGGGCGGGACTCCGGCGGCGTACGCTCCAGCGTCGCGCCGTCCAGCCGCAGGTGACCTCCGGTGAGCGGTGTCAGGCCGGCGAGCGCGCGCAGGGCTGTGGTCTTGCCGGCGCCGTTCGGGCCGAGCAGGGCGACAACCTCGCCGGGCGCGGCGGTCAGCGCCACGTCGAGGCGGAAGGCGCCGCGGTCCACCACGAGGCGGGCGTCGAGCCCGTCCAGGGCGGCGCCGGTGCGGAGATCGTGGGTCTCGGTCATCCTGCTGTCATCCAACGATCGCGCAGCCCGGCCAGCACCGCGATGGACACGGCCAGCAGCACCAGGCTGAGGGCGATCGCCGCCTCCGGGTCGCTCTGCAGGGCGAGGTAGACGGCGAGGGGCATGGTCTGTGTACGGCCGGGGAAGTTGCCGGCGAAGGTGATGGTCGCGCCGAACTCGCCGAGCGCACGGGCCCACGCCAGGACCGCGCCGGCCGCGATGCCCGGCGCGATCAGCGGGAGTGTGACCCGGCGGAACGCGGTGAAGCGGGACGCGCCCAGGGTGGTCGCCGCCTCCTCATAGCGCGGGTCGGCGGCCCTCAGGGTGCCCTCGACGCTGATGACGAGGAACGGCATCGCCACGAACGCCTCCGCGACCACGACCCCCGCCGTGGTGAATGGCAATGTGATGCCGAACCAGGAGTCCAGCCACTGCCCGACGATGCCGTTGCGGCCGAGCGCTGTCAGCAGCGCCACGCCGCCCACGACCGGTGGCAGGACGAGCGGGAGCGTGACGAGAGCGCGGACGAGGCCGCGTCCGGGGAACTCGACCCGGGCCAGCAGCCAGGCCAGTGGCACCCCGATGACCAGGCTCACCGCGGTCGCCGCCGTGGCGCAGACCAGGGACAACTGGAGCGCCTGCCACACCTCGGCGCTGGCCAGCTGCTCGGGCATGCTGCGCCACGGGGCCCGTACGAGCATGGCGATCAGCGGCACGATCAGGAACGCCAGGCCGATCAGCGCGGGCACGAGCAGAGGCAGCGGTACGCCGCGGCCGCCACCCGCCCGGACACGTCGACGCCGCGGCCCACCCTGGAGGGTGTCGGTCGCGGCGTCGGACTTGACGGTCGAGGTCACGGCTTCAGGAACCCGGCCCCGGTCAGGACCTTCTGGCCCTCGGCGGACTGCACCAGCGCGATGAACGCCTTGGAGGCCTCGGCGTTGGGGGCGTCCTTGAGCAGGGCGATCGGGTAGTCGTTGACGGCGTTGGCCGACTCGGGGAGCTCCACGCCCTCCACCTTGTCACCGGCCGCCTTCACATCGGTCTTGTACACGACCGCCGCATCGGCCTCCTTCAGCTCGACCTTGGTCAGGGCGCTCTTGACGTCCTGCTCGTACGACACCGGGGTGAGCTCGAGACTGCTGGCGTCGAGGGCTTTCTGGGCGGCGGAGCCGCACGGCACCTCCTTGTCGCAGAGCACGACCTTCAGGCTCGACTTGGTGAGGTCCTCGAGGGAGGAGATCTTGTCGGGGTTGCCCGGCAGGGTGGCGATCTCCAACTGGTTGCGAACGAAGGTGGCGGGCGTGCCGGAGACGTCGCCCGCGTCGGTGACGATCTTCATCGTCTTGGGGCTGGCCGCGGCGAACACGTCGGCCGGCGCGCCGCCGGTGATGCTCGCGGCGAGAGAGTCGCTGCCGCCGAAGCTGAAGGTCACCTTCGTACCCGGGTGTTGCTTCTCGAACTCCTTGCCCAGGGTCGTGAAGCTCTCCTTGAGGGAGGCGGCGGCGAAGACGGTCACCGTGCCGGACAGCTTCGGCGACGAGGAAGACGAGGAGCCGGACTTCGCGGAGGAATCCGAGTCGGACGAAGAACAGGCGCTCAGGGTCAGCAGCGCGGCGGTGCCTGCACCGGCCACCTGCAGGGTCCGGCTGGTCCGGCGCGCGGTACGGGTTCTCACGGGTCCACTCCCTCTGGTCCTGACGGACACATCTACGGTCTGTCGACGACCACGTTGGTCGACTTGATCACGGCAACCGCCGGAACACCGGGCTCCAGCTTCAGTTCCTCAGCCGACTCACGGCTGACCATCGCCACCACCCGGAACGGCCCGGCCTGGATTTCCGCCTGCGCCGACACGTCTTTGAGGATCACGTCGGTGACGATGCCGGAGAAGCGGTTGCGGGCCGAGGAGCCGGTGGAATCCCGCTCCGTGCGGTGCAACTGCCGGGCGTAGGCCGCGAGGGCCGGCCCGGGGATGATCCGGCGGCCGACTTCGTCGCGTTCGGCGGTGAGTTTCCCGCCGTCGACCAGACGCCTCACGGTGTCGGCGCTGACGCCGAGCGAGGCGGCCGCGTCCCCGATCCGGTAGATGCGCATCCGCCGATGATACTGCCGCAGATGCGAGGGGAAAGTCTCCTGTGGCTTTGCATGAGCCGGATCATTGATCTTTCGGGATTGCATGTGCGTTTGTACAGGATGGGTATCCGGGTACGGACATCCGGGAGGTGGTAGCCCGTGCGTCGATCCCCCGCAGTGGCGGACACGGTGGCGGAACTCGCCCTCACCGGCGATCTGACCCGTCCGGCCAGCCTGACGGTGCCCGACCTGCTCGCCTGGCCGCAGCACGAGACCGATGTCAGCTTCGAGTGCGCCACCAGCGGCATCCAGCACCACCGCTTCACCGGACCGCTCCTGCATGACGTCCTGTCGGCGGCCGGTCCCGTCTTCGACCCAGCCCGCCGCAAGGACCGCCTGCGCTTCCTGATCGCGGTGTCCGGCACGGACGGCCACCACGCCCTGCTGTCCTGGGCGGAGATCGATCCCGACTTCGGCCGCGCGCCTGTACTGCTCGCCGCCACGATCGACGACACTTCGCTCGACCGCGCCGGCGGGGACCGGGGCGCATTCGTACTCGGTCGGCGGCTGCCACCCGGGGAGGCCACCGTTCCTCGGTCAGACGCGGTCGATGTGCACGTTCGTCGACTTCACCCGGGCAGTGGCCTCCATCCCGACCTCCAGCCCCAGCTCCTCCACAGCCTCCCGCGTCAGCAGCGACACCAGCCGGTGCGGGCCGGCCTGGATCTCCACCTGGGCGGCGACATCACCGAGCTTCACCGCGGTGACGATCCCGGGGAAGGCATTGCGGACCGAGGTGTACGAAGCGTCTTCCTCACCGCCACCGCCCTTGGCCAGCTCCACGGAGAAGACGGCAAGATCCTTCCCCTCGATGAGCCGCCGCCCGCCCTCGTCCCGATGGGTGGCCACCCGGCCGGCGTCGGCCCAGCGCCGCGCGGTGTCGGGGCTCACACCGAGGAGCCGGGCGGCCTGGCCGATCGTGTAGAACTGCATAAGCGCCAAGATAGGCCCATCCGCGGACGCAGCCGCCAGAAGCCGTGTGAAACCGCCTCCAGCCGGACTGTCGCCTGCCCCACCAGGGCTTCCGTCAGGTCTTACGTCACCACTACGCCGCGCTCGCTAGCGTGCCTCTGACCAGCGAAAAGGCCCTCCGATGCGGAGGGCCTCATGGCCGTTCGGGCTGTGCGCCCCCGGCAGGACTCGAACCTGCGGCCAAGCGCTTAGAAGGCGCCTGCTCTATCCACTGAGCTACGGGGGCCGGGTGGTGGCCTCGGTGGCCTGGAACCCTGGGGCCGGGCAGATGACCCGCCGGGACAAGGATAGGGCTCCGATCGCCTCGACCCGGTTGCTTCACCTGCGTGGCACGATGTGGAGGTTCGGTGAAGCGAACCGATAATCGCAGGTGGGTGGGATTCCCGCATCGCTTTTGACGCCTCGCGCCCCGGGTGTTGTGCACTCGTTATGCCTGCGCCCCACTCGTCCCCTCTGTCCCGACTCTGTTCCAGCAGGAGAACCGGCGCGCAGAGGTGGCTATACGCTTCAAAAAGGCGCCAAAATTGGGCATTCTTCGCATGTGGTGACCTTGGATGTACGGCCTCAGCTCATCGACGCACTTTCCGCCCTGCGCGACCGTGTCGCTGCCGTGCGTCTTCCACTTCCGCTGCCGGGGGCCGCGCGCGCCCGCCAGACCCGTAGCGAGCTGCTCGCCCAGCTCGACGACTATCTGCTTCCCCGGCTCAGAGATCCTGAAGCACCCCTGCTCGCGGTCATCGGCGGGTCCACCGGGGCGGGCAAGTCGACGCTCGTCAATTCGCTGGTGGGGCGGCTGGTCAGCGAGGCGGGGGTGCTGCGCCCGACCACGCGGACGCCCGTGCTCGTCTGCCATCCGGATGATCACCACTGGTTCGCGGGGGTCCGCGTACTGCCGCAGCTCACCAGGGTCTGGCTGCCCCCGGAGGGGAACGGGGACCCCGGTCGGTGCGACGACCTCGACGGGAGCGAGGAGGAGGACGGGACCGCGCTGCGCGTCGAGACCGCCACCGGGCTGCCGCGCGGGCTCGCGCTGCTCGACGCGCCCGATATCGACTCGCTCGTGGTACGGAACCGGGTCCTGGCCGCCGAGCTGATCTGCGCCGCGGATGTGTGGGTGATGGTGACCACGGCCTCCCGGTACGCGGACGCCGTGCCGTGGCACCTGCTGCGTACCGCCAAGGAGTACGACGCCTCGCTCGTCACCGTCCTCGACCGGGTACCGCACCAGGTGATCGCCGAGGTGTCCCGGCAGTACGGGGCGCTGCTCACCAAGGCGGGCCTCGGTGAGGTGCCGCGCTTCACCATTCCCGAGCTGCCCGAATCGGCCGGCGGCGGCAGCGGGCTGCTGCCCACCACCGCGGTCGCCCCGTTGCGGGCCTGGCTCAGCCACCGCGCCCAGGATCCGGCGGCCCGTCAGCAGGCGGTCGGGCGCACGGCGGCCGGGGTCATCGAATCGCTGGACGTACGGATGCCCGCGCTGGCCGGGGCCGTCGCGGCACAGTACGCGGCGGCCGTGCGGCTGACCGGTGTGGTCGAGGACGCGTACCGCACGGAAGGCGCCCGAGTCCGGCGGCGGCTGCGCAACGGCGGCGTGCTCGCCGGAGACGCCCGGACCCGGTGGCGTGGATACCCGATGTACAGCAACTCCGAGGAACTCCTCGAAGCGCTGGTGGAGAGTCTTGCCGCACTTCTGCAGTGCGCGGTGGCCGCAGCCGACGAACAGATCCGCACGACCTGGCAGCGCGAGCCCGCAGCCGGGGTGTTCGGCTTCGAGGACGTCGGCCGGGAGGCCGGGGGATGGGGGCCCGCCGAGGACATCCGGGGCCGGATCGCCATGGCCGTACGGCGGTGGTGGCGGGTGCTGGAGGAACTGGCCGAGGAAGAGGTGCGACGGCTCGAACGCAACGCCGCACCCGACGCCGAGACAGTGGTGGCGCTCCTGGCCGCGGCACTGCTCGGCGGTCGCCGTACCCGCGGCGCCGGGGAACAGCTCGCCGAACGGATCGGGGCCCAGGGTGCGCTGCGGCTGCGCGACAAGGGCGGCGCACTGCTCACCAACTGCTTCGACCGGGTGCTGGACGGCGAGCGCGACCGGCGGCTCGCACCGCTCGACGCACTCGACGTGGCCCCGGAGCCGCAGGCCGAACTGATTGCCGCGCTGTCCGTACTGCAGAAGGAGAGGTGGCAGTGATGACTGCCGTCATTGACGAGGGGCCCGGCCGGGGCGAGAGTCCCACATCTCACGAGGACCGGAACCGGAACCACCGGAGTCGGCGCCGGACACCCGACGACCTGCGCACAGCTGTGCCGGAGGCGGGCGGGGACTGGAACGACGGGCTCATCGCCCGGCGCGCGGCCGCCAAGGGGACAGACACCGAGACCGGGATCGCCCCGAACGACGAGGTACGGCTGCCCCAGGTCGAGGCGTACGTACCGTCGAGCGGTCCGCTCCGGCCGCGGCTCGACGCGCTGCGTGAACTCGTCGGGCTGTCCAGGGCCAGGCTCGACCGGGCCACCCTCGCCGAGGCGGGACGCGTGCTCGACGAAGCGGCAGCCCGCCAGCGGCTCTCCTCCAGCCACACCGTCGTCGCCATCGCCGGAGCGACCGGCAGCGGCAAATCGACCCTGTTCAACTCCCTCGCGGGCGCCCAGATCTCCGACACCGGTCTGCGCAGGCCGACCACCTCCGCCCCCATCGCCTGCTCCTGGACCGACGGGGCCGCGGGGCTGCTGGACCGGCTCGCCGTTCCGGGACGGCTCAGGCGCAGGCCGCAACAGAGCGGTACGGACGCCGACGAGGCACTCCAGGGGCTCGTCCTCGTCGACCTGCCCGACCACGACTCGGCGGCGACCGGGCACCGTGATCAGGTCGACCGGGTGCTTGCGCTGGTCGATGCGGTGATCTGGGTCGTCGACCCGGAGAAGTACGCGGACGCGGCCCTGCACGAGCGCTACCTGCGGCCGCTCGCCGGACACGCCGAGATCACGTTCGTCGTCCTCAATCAGATCGACCGGCTGCCCGGCGACGCCGCCGACCAGGTCCTCGACGATCTGCGCCGGCTGCTCGACGAGGACGGCATGGCGCTCGGCGAACACGGCGAACCGGGCGCCACCGTCATGTCCCTGTCCGCACTCACCGGCGAAGGCGTGGGCGAACTGCGCGAGATGCTCGGCCGCTTCGTCCAGGAGCGCACGGCAGCGGCGCGCCGACTGTCCGCGGATGTGGACGCCGCCGCGGCCAGGCTCCGTCCGGTGTACGTCGCCGAGGGGCGGCCCGGTCTCGGCGAAGTGGCCCGCGAGGAGTTCGCCGACCGGCTCGCGGAGGCCGTCGGAGCGGCCGCCGCGGGACAGGCGGCCGAGCGCGAGTGGCGAAGGAACGCCGGCCGGGCGTGCGGCACGCCGTGGCTGCGGCTGTGGCGCTGGTACGACTCCACGCGGCGGCCGGGAAGCCTGGAGTGCCCGGCGCAGCCCGCACCCCCCGAGGAGCAGCTCACCGCACGGCAACGCGTCGAACAGGCCGTGCGGACGGTGGCGGACGAGGCCGCCGGCGGCCTGCCCGGCCCCTGGGCACAGGCGGTCCGCGAGGCCGCGGTGAACGGTGCGGAAGGGCTGCCGGAGGCGCTCGACAAGCTGGCGGAAAGGGCCGCCGGCGCGGACGGGCGGGGGTGGGCGGTGAGCTGTTTCTCGGGTGGCGCGGCAGGCGGTGCGCAGGGTTCGGCCGGTCCGGGCGGTTCGACGGTCGTGGCGACCGGGGTGGCCGGGGCCTCAGGTGTGGCGCACAGCGGTCGCGTGGGCGGGAAACCGCCGCGGCCCAGGTGGTGGCCCGCCGCCGTGCTGGCACAGGCATCGATGACGTTGCTGCAGATCTTCGGCGGTCTCTGGCTGGTGGGCCAGATCGTCGGCGTACTCGAACCGGGATTCCTCACGCCCGCCCTGGTGATGCTGGCCGGGATCATCGGCGGTCCGCTCGTGGAGTGGTCGTGTGCGGCCGCGGCACGGGGGCCCGCCCGACGGTACGGGCAGGAGGCCGAGCGGCAGTTGCGCGAGGCTGCGGCGGCCTGTGGGCGGGCACGGGTGCTCGATCCGGTGGCGGCGGAACTCGTGCGGTACCGCGAGGTGCGGGAGCGATACGTGACGGTGACGGAGTTTTCCACAACTGTTCTGTAGTCCACAGCCATCAGCAGGATTTCCGCCTTCCCTTCAACCTGGGATCAGTGGCCGCGCGGGTGCGGTCGCTGAAGCCGAAGGCCGAAGGGGAGGCGGAGTCATGAATGACACCTTGGTGACACTGGTGGGAAACGCGGCGACGGGCGTGGAGTTCCGGGAAACCGCGACCGGCGGAATGGCGCGATTCCGGTTCGCGGTGACGCCGCGCCGCTGGGATCGCGAGAAACAGCTCTGGACGGACGGGCACACCAGCTTCTACACCGTGTGGGCCTGGCGGACTCTGGCATCGAATCTGTCCGGTTCCGTCTCCGTCGGAGAACCACTCGTCGTGCACGGCAGGTTGAAGGTGCGCGAGGAGGAACGGGAGGGCCGGCGCAGGACGTTCGTGGACATCGAGGCGGTTGCGGTGGGGCACGACCTGACCCGGGGGACGGCTGCGTTCCGGCGGGTGATGAGGGGTGATCCGGGGCTGGTGACGCGTGGGGGGAGCGTGGACAGGGTGGGTGATCCGATCGGTGCGCCGGAACGCCCGGACGAACCGGAGTGGTCGGTCGGGTCGGGTGGTTCGCACGACGTGTCACGAGCCGAGCGGGCCGAGCAGGGTGAACGGGAGAGGGACGAGCAGGAAGAAAAGGGTGAACAGAGCGAACTGAGTGAACGGGCCGGGCGGCAGCGGGCCAAGAGGTCGACAGGGCGTCAGAAAGGTGGCCAGGAGCTTGCGTCGGTGCCGTGATCGGACCTGTGCGGATCGGGGTGGACCGAGGGGAGCGGAGTCGTGCACGCGATACCGGCGATAACGATTCCGATTCGGAATGGTTGTACGACGGTACGACGGGGGACTGTTCATCGCTTCGTCCTTAGGATTCCCCAGTACTCACGGGGCACTTGAGTCGACTGGCGGGACAATCCCCACACGCGCATGAGGCGCGGAGGGTCTCGCCCGGAGGGGAATTCTGTGTTTTCTGCTTATTCAGCGACCGTTTTGTCGTCCACGGAGACGACCGATTCTCCACGGCGGCGGGGCATAGCCCGGCTGGCCGCTTCGGTGGTGGCATCCGGTCTGGTCATGGTTGGCGCCCTCGTCGGCGCGGGCGGTGCGGTCGCTGACGAGGCGCCGCAGCATCAAGGTGGCGCGGCCGCGGTCCTGGACGGGTTGAAGACCTACGACCGTGCCGTGCTCCACGCGGACGGCCGGAATCAGGAGCTGCCCGCCGGGCTCTTCGAAATGACCGTCGACGGCGGTGGCAAGCTCAAGACGTACTGCATCGACATCCACAACCCCACCCAGAACCAGGCGAAGTATCTGGAGACCCCCTGGAACCAGACCTCGCTCGGCAGCAACAAGAACGCGGGCAAGATCCGCTGGATCCTGGAGCACTCCTACCCGCAGGTCGACGACCTCGCGGCGCTCGCCAAGCAGGCCGGCACCGGGCCGCTCACCGAGAAGACCGCGGCGGCGGGCACCCAGGTCGCCATCTGGCGCTACTCGGACAACGCCGATATCGACGCAACCGACGGCCAGGCCGAGAAGCTCGCCGACTGGCTGGAGCACAACGCCGTCGATCAGGCCGAGCCCAAGGCGTCCCTCGCCCTGGGCCCGGCCGCGGTCTCCGGCAAGTCCGGTGAGCGGCTCGGGCCGGTCACCGTCCGTACCAATGCGAGCCAGGTATCCGTGACCCCGCCCGCCGACGCCGCCAGCGGTGTCAAGGTCACCGACAAGAGCGGCAAGCCCGTGACCGCGGCGGCCAACGGTGCTGAGCTCTACTTCGACGTACCGGCGGGCACCACCGACGGTTCCGCCTCGCTGACCGTCCAGGCCACGACGTCGGTGCCGGTCGGCCGGGCCTTCGCCGGGGTGACCAAGAGCCAGACCATGATCCTGGCCGGCTCCAGCGAGTCCACGGTCTCTGCGACCGCCACCGCGACCTGGGCCGAGCAGGGTGCGATCCCGGCGGTCTCGGCGAAGAAGAACTGTGCCAAGGGCGGCGTGGACGTCACCGCGAGCAACAAGGGCGACGAGGCGTTCACGTTCGAGCTGGCCGGGGTGAAGCACACCATCGAGGCGGGCAAGTCCGAGACGGTGACCGTCCCGGTCGCCGAGGACCAGGCGTACGACTTCACGATCACTGGCCCCGGTGGTTTCTCGAAGACGTTCAAGGGCGTCCTGGACTGCAAGACCAGCGGCAGCGGCACCGGCGGCCTCGACACCCAGACCCAGGACCAGCCCGCCCCGGCCACGGCCGGCGGCAGCTCGACCGGGTCCACCGGCGACCTCGCCGAGACCGGTGGCTCCAGCGCCACTCCGGTCATCGCGGGCGTCGCGATCGCCCTCGTCGTCGTCGGCGGCGGCGCGGTCTTCTTCCTCCGCAAGCGCAAGACGCAGTCCTCCGCCCAGTAATCACGGAGTGACGAACGGCAGGCAATCTGTCACGCCTGCCTGATGGTGGCCCCGGTACGCGTCCGCGTACCGGGGCCGTCGCATGCCGGAAGAAGGGGGGCGGTGCGTGCCGGGAGGCGGGTCGGGGTGTACCGCGGACCGGACGGGTTTCCGTCCCGGGATGGACGTCAGGCAAGATGGGGTGTTTCTCACCGAGCGAGGGCATAAAACAGCCCCTCACCAGCAGTTTTCCCGCCGATGAGGGGCCGTCTCAGGCAGCCTGGGCCGTCATGGGCGTGACCGGCGGCCCGGTACATCGCGCTGATGGCCTTCCGGGTCCGCGTCTCGCTGCTCGGCATCAGGTGCGTGTACACCCGGAGCGTGAACCCGGGGTCGCTGTGCCCGAGGTAGAGACTCAAAGCCTTGATGTTCTCGCCGGCGTCCAGAAGGACCGAGGCGTAGAAGTGCCGCAAGGCGTGCATGCCGTGCTCACGGGCCGCCGCGTAGCGCTGGCCCTTGTCCGGCGACGGGATGATGCCGGCGGCGGCGAGCGCGGGCTTCCACCGCTCGTCGTTGAAGCCGTTGCTCCACAGGGCCGTGCCGACGCTGCTCGTGAAGGCGAGCCGATGGGTGACCTTGAGGCCGGTGGGCGTCACCCAGGGCAAGGTCACGTCGACCGGCGGGAAGCGCTTCAGATGCTCAGTCAGGGCCACGGACACCTCCGGGTCCAGAGGAACATCCCGGAGCTTGCCTCGCTTCGGCGGCGCGAAGACGAGAGAACCGCGGACCTTCTTCACTTGCTGCCGGACGTAGAGCCAGCCGAGGTCTCCGATGTTGTCGACCGCGAGCCCGAAGATCTCGCCCTGGCGGAGGCCACAGCCGCCACCGACGTCCGTCATGGCCTGGTAGCGCTCGGGGAGGCCGGCCCGCACGGCGAAGACTTGCGAGGCCGACCACGGATGGACGCGGGAGGGTGAGGGACGAGGCGCCTTGACCGATCGGGCTCGGCAGGGATTTGAGGCCAGCAGGCGGTCATCCACGGCCGCGGTGAGCACGGAGGAGACCGCATCGAAGATCAGACGCCGGTAGGAGGCTGACGCCACGGCATCTTCGAGCTGACGGTTCCAGTCGCGGATGTGCTCGGGCTGGAACGAGCCGATCGGACGCGTTCCGAGGTAAGGCAGGGCATGAAGGCGTAGCCGCCCCTCCACCGCGGCCCGGCTCGCGAGGTCGGTGGTCAGAGCCGCGATCCAGCGCTCGGTGTACTCACGGAAGGTGGTCCGCGCCGCTCGCGGGTCGATGTACTGGCCGCGTGCCATGTCGGCTTCGATGTTGGTCAGCCACACGTCGGCCAGGCGGCGCGACTTGGAGGAGAAGTGGCCGCGGAAGCCGAGCATGTGCGCCCAGGCCCAGAGCCGACGTTCGGGGTAGAGAGGATCGAGCTGCTTGCAGGCCGCGATCAGACGGCGGGTGTGTCGGGGACCTGATGGCGGTCGAGTTCGGAGAGTTCACCGATCCGGCGGTCGATGGTGCCGGTGGTCTCAGCGGCCTTGGTGGCGTACTTGGCGACGTAGGAGGCGACTGCCTGTTCCGTGATGTCGGAGCCGTCGCCGAACGCCTTCACGGGTCGGCCGGGGTAGTGGTGCGCGAAGACGGGCGTCTCCTGGCGATTCGGCGCGCCGACAACGGCACTTGGGAGCTACTTGGCGGCGTACTCGAACTCGACGAGACCCCGGAGGCGGGCGTCGTGCGCGAGGTCCTGGAAGAGACGGGTATCCACGTCGAGGTGGACGAACTCACCGGGGTCTACAAGAACACGACCCGGGGCATCGTCGCCTTGGTCTTCCGGTGCAAGCCTTCTGGAGGCGCTGAGCGCACGTCCGCGGAATCCGTGGCAGTCGAATGGCTCACCCAGGAGCAGATCAGCGAGCGCATGTCCGAGGTCTACGCGATCCGCCTGCTGGACGCCCTCGACGGAGCCGGCCCCCACGTGCGAAGCCACGACGGCAAGCACCTGATCCCAGCGCGGTAGAACTTTCCCTACTTCATCAAGGCACCCGGCTACGCTCCGCTCCGCCGGGCGCGCTTCCCGGCTCTGGCTGCGCCCGCGCTCCTGCCTCCGGCCCGCTCGGCGCTGCCGCCGCCGACGCGCGCCCGCAGTGGATAGGCCCGAGGGCATGAGTCGAGACCGATCCGCGGGCCAAGGACATGCCTCCGGCGGGGGCGCTCAGACTCCGGGATGGGAGGGGCCGCCGTTCGCAGGTGCCGGCGGATTCGTGGTGAGCGTTGTGGGCTCCCATCCCGACCACCTTCGACCCAGGCAAAGCCGAGCAGTCGCGGCCCAGGGCGTCAAGGTCGTTCGTACAGTGGCGCGCTCCACCTTGACGCCCTGAACCACGACTGCTCCACGGTGTGTGGGTCGAAGGCGGACGGGGTGGGAGCTGGGGTGAGTGGTGGGTAGAGGTGGGTTGGCTAGCGCACTAATCTCTGGCGGCGTAGCAGGCGAGCAGCCCTGCTCCGATGCCCAGGACAAGCAGTTGCACGGTGCCGGGGATACGCCATCGCAGGAGAAAGAGACCGCCACCTGTGACGACGGCGCCGCCGAGCAGCAGCCACGTGCCCCGCAATGCTTCCTTGGGGGCGCTGGGCGGATTGCCTTGGTCGTAGGCGTCGGCCCACCCAGTCATCCCGTAGCGGAACACCAAATAGGCGATGACGATCAGGTCGATGACGAGTAGCGCCACGCTGATCCCGACCTGCTGGCCGGTTGACGGCTGACTGTGCCTCATGCCCACCACACCTCCGCCTGCCGTACCTGATCAATCGCATGCGGCCCAGCATGCTTGCGCGGAAGACGTTGCACATGAGCACGGCTACTCAGTTCAGGCCCTTGACATCACCGTCTGACACCAACGGGCGTGAACGACAACGATCGGCGCCGCACTAGCGCGGACTCCTTGCCCTGCGACAGGGCGAGTTGGTGTACGAGGAAGCGGCCCCCAGATCGACCTGACAAGGATGAGGCCACAGGTTCAAGTCTTGTGGCCGGCCAGCGGGCCTCGGCTTGGCAGAACAGGGCGCCTCTGGCTTGACTCAGCTATTGAGACTCCACCGACCGTGTGCGCAACTGCGCCGATAGTAATCGAAGAAACGAGGTGCCGTGGTGACGGTCTTCCAGTGCCGCAGCTGCCACCGCGCGGTAACGCCGACGGTCACTGAGCAGTCCCTGCCGGACCAGGATGTGGATGACGGGTGGTACCGGCCGGAGGCGTCACCCCCGGACGCAAGCGGGCATTCCGCTGAACCTATCGTGCGGATGCCTCCGGGGACGTTTGCGGTCGATCCCGATCCGTCCGGCCCACCGTACGTACTGGATGAGTCGTCCGGCTTCCTGGTGGAGTCCGGTCCGAGCGGCACCATCGTGCTCAACCCCGGCGACGGCCTCGGCCTGGAAGAGCACCCCGACATCGCGATGCGCCGCGGGTACTGCTGCGGGATGGACGGCGAATGGGGGCCCAACCTGGTGTGCAAATGCGGCGCGATCACCGCCACCATCTACTCGGATTGCCATCAAGTGCAGGAGGTACGACTGCGACCCGACGCTGTCGAACGCTGCGAATGATAGCCAAGTGACCGACCCCCACGCGTGCCCCTCGCGTGCCCGATCGAGCGGGAAACCGCGGGGATCACCGGGCGGTCACGGTGCACGGACATGCGAACGGCCCCCGACCTAATTGCCTGGTCAGAGGCCGTTCACCTGGGCGGTGGGTGTGGGATTTGAACCCACGGTGACTCGCGCCACGACGGTTTTCGAGATCGTCGGCACTCTTGACTCGGCCAGGGCTCCACCGACCTCGGGATAGCCTGTCCGCCCATGGGGCCTACGTGATCAACACGTCGGGTGATCACAGAAGGGGGAGCGCCGTGCGGGCACTGAGGAAGCTCTTCAAGACGCTCGGGAGCACCCACCACTCACCCGACGACGAGACATTTGCAGCGAACGCACCTTGTGAGTGTTCACCGAGGTGGCCGGCGCTGGAGACCACGGCCAATGACTATGTGATTCGTGCCGTGCCGTCATCGAACTACAGCATCATGACGAACCCCGAGATCGGGACATTCGTCGCGCGGTGCACCGGATGTCACGCCAGATACCCCGACCCGTGGGTGCTCGACGTGAACGAGCCGATGCCCTATGCCTGGGCGCGAGAGTCCGACGAGCCGACTCGTCAAGAGCACCCGGATTCCTGACATCAGCAGCTCACACCAACGAGCGCGAATCTCGCCGATCGTCAGCGGCAGGCCAACAGGGGCACGGAGCGCGTTGGACGAGGTCCACGAGCCCCCTTGATCGACCTGATAAGGATCAGGCCACACTGTCACCATGCGAGAGCACTGCTGTGAAGCCATGGAACGCCACGTCGAATGGGACTGCGACGTCCACAGCGATCCGTTTGCATGCCCTGACGCGCTGGTTCACTTCATGCCCAGGTATCAGGAGTACGGGCTGCTCATTCACGACGGAGGCTCCTCCTATGTGGAGCTCCTGTTCTGTCCCTGGTGCGGTGTGCGTCTGCCTGAGTCACAGCGTGACCGATGGTTCGACGAGCTGGAAGAGCGCGGGATCGACCCCTGGGAGGGCGACATCCCAGACGCATTTCTCAGTGATCGGTGGCTTCGCGGCCAATCCGAACCGGGCGGGGCCACCGCCGGGAGGTAGGAGGGGGGTGGATTCCACGGCTTCCGCTGACAGTCCCGAGGTGGTCTCCAGGGGACCTTTGTGCCCACCCCCCTTGACCGCGGACCTCGAAGGTTCTCTGACCGGTCTCTCGTGTGCAAGCTAGCAAGGAGCACTGACAACTGGCCGTGCCACACACGTGCCAGACAGGGCGGTGAACAGCGGTCAACGGCGGTTGCCACGGGGATTTTTAGGGTTCGCCCTGGCGCCTGTTCGCCCTGGCCGGCGCCCTACGAGCGCGACCAAGATCGGTGATTCCCAAGCTCAGGTCCTCCGCTCCCCGATTGGTCCCACGGTCGCTGTCGGTGGCGTCTTCTACTGTCACTCTCATGGGAAGCCACTTCCAAACCGTCGTCGACCTGGACGCCACTCAAGCGGACGCTCCAACCCTCGCCACCAGTGGCCTGGACTGGCTGGTGAAGGAAGGGATAGTCCGGGCCGAACTCACCAATTGCGTTCTCGGGGTGCCGTTGGGGCACCCGCCCGGCCCCCTCTGGGCCAAGGCGGTCGGTCAGGCGGACTGGGAGCCCAGCGACGGGCTCAAGATCGAGACGGGCAGAACCGTCTTCCATGGTGGCCAGGGTGATGCCATGTTCGCGGTTTGCCCTCACTGTGCCGGCCGGGTGGACCTGTACACGGATGAGTGGGACGTGATCGAGGCCGCGTGGGAGCCCTTCGGAAAGGCCATTGAAACCTGGCACAACACGGGCGGAGCCGCCGTTACCTGCCCACGCTGTCGTCGAGCCAGTGACCTGACTGAGTGGACTTGGGACGACGACTACTACGCCTTCGGCTACTTGGGCTTTGAGTTCTGGGACTGGCCCGAGTTCAGTCCCAGCTTCCTCGAACGATTCGCACGCGCGCTGGGTGGCCATCGCATGGCCCTGGTGGGGGGCAAGTTCTGATGGACGGACCTGTGCATGACTGCTCCTGGTCCCAGTCCGCCGGCCTGCGATGAACATGCCCGTTGTCGCCCAGGATCGCAGACCCGGACCGTCTCGGTTTCCGTCTCATTCAGCACCGTTCACGACCGTTCAGAGGGGACCGAACGCCGGGCGCGCCCCACGGACCAGCCGCCCATGAACGCAGGTGAACGCCCCCGCACACAACCCAAGACCCCACCAAAACAGTTGGAAAGCGTGTTGGGGAAAGGGCGTCTTGGTGAGCCTCGTGGAGGGCTTCGAGGCATCTGGCGGCGCTGGGGGAGGCGTAGGAGGGTATCAGCGCCGCCGGGACACTCGTAGCGAATGTGCAGCTCAGAGAGTCCGGCGTTCGCGTATGCGGGCGGTCTTGAAAACCGTCACGGCAGGGCTACCCGGACCGAGTCCCCACGTTCAATCTGAACCGCTGCCGGCTGAAGCTCCTACCGGTCTGCTTCGGTGGCGATCCTGAACGTGCTCCCATGCCTCTCGCATACGCCTACCGCGTTCAAGTCCGACATGGAAGCCTGCCTGGGTCTGGAGTTACCTGGCCTTTTCGCAGGGGGTATGGAATGGCATCTCAGTCCAGGTGTGGCGCTCGCACCAAAGCTGGTGCAGCGTGCCGGAACCTCGCAGTGGTCGGCACCTCTCGTTGCGCGAAGCACCAGGGCTCCTGGTCTGCCTACGGCGTTGCGCAACGCAAGGAGAAGGAAGCCAAGGCGAAGAAGAGTAAGATCCGCAGGAGGCGGTAGCCACGCGGGAGAACGTGCTCGGCCCGGCCTGTCGGCGCAGTCCCATCCGTAGTCTCGTTCACCGTCATACGTGGTCGTTCAGTTCCCCAGCGAGTCCGGCTGCAACCTGGCGAGTGGACGTGTGCGAACCAGGATGAACGCGGCCATGCAGATTTGAAAAGCGCACGCTGGTCGCGGTGATCTCGACGGTGGCGGCAAGTGCGCCACTGGGTGTCCATCTCCTCACTGGGACACCTCCCTTGAAGCGGAAGGGTGGCAGGGGCAGTTGCACGCTTCGTAGACCACGGGGACGCCGATCGGTGCCACGGTGGGGGAGGAATGCGCGCACTCACGGTGCGTACCAATCAGGCGCGAGCTCGACCTGTAGGGAGTGGCTTTCGCCTTCGTCACGCCTGGTCGCTGATGAGAAGGCATCAGGTCGCCTCCGGCGGTGCGAACCAGGTTTGCGCGAAGGGAGTGTGAGCTACGGCCGTTGAGAGCCTCATCGCGCCTTCGCCGCTTGCCAGCACGTACGGGCGGACGAGCGCGATCTCGTCGTCTGCGAGAACATCCATGCCGTCTCGAAACCGCCCCATGTGCGGTGCGGGGGAGTTGGCGAGTCCGCGGTGAACGGCCGTCGAGCGGACGGGCGTTAAGGGGCGGCGGTGTCGGCCCCTCGGGAAGTACCGCTCACTGGTGCGTGAGACGGCACGGCGGATACGGTTGAACACGCTGATCAGCTCCTATTGCTGATGGCCAGGTCCCCGGACATCGCCCGTCGCGGGGACCTCTTTGCGTACAGCGGCCCGTAAGACGAGGCCGCCCACGTTGCTCGCGAACAGGCCGGATCGATCGGCCTTCGCCACTGCGTCCAGGACCTCCCGCCATGAGTCGGCGGGGAAGTCGTCCGGCACCTCCGCTTCGATCGACGTGTGGTGGGCGTGCTGCATTGCGCGTGTGGTCAGTCCGGCGGCGGACAACCGGGCGGCGATGTCCTCGACGCTCAGTTCGGAAGCGGGCACAGGTATCTCCGTCGCCGAGTGATCACGTTACGTGAAGCTAGTTAACTAGGAGCTAGTGGACTAGATTTTCCATATGCCTGAGCAGCCGCCTTATCTCCGCATCGCGGACGTTCTCCGACAACGGATCGCGGAGCATGAGTGGACACCGGGGGACCGGCTGCCCTCACGTGCTCAGATCGGCGAGGAGTGCGGCGTCGGCGAGAACGTGGTCCGTCGGGCGCAGGAGCTGCTGATCTCGCAGGGAGTCCTGGAAGGTCGTGCGGGTTCCGGTACGTATGTCGCCGAACCTCGGCGGCGCGTCCGGGTGGTCCGTTCGTCGGCGCGCGAGCAGCGTGACGGTTCCCCGTTCCGTGCGGACATGCAGGCTGTGGGCAAGTGCGGGGACTGGGAGAGCCGGACCGAGGCCAAGGTTCCCGCTCCGGCGGAGATCGCGGCACGGCTCGGTGTCGCCGAAGGCGACCTGTGCGTCCGTTCCGTGTACGAGTTCCTGGCCGACGGCAAGCCGGTCCAGTTGTCGACGAGCTGGGAGCCGTACGACCTGACTGCCGGCACGCTTGTCGTCCTCCCCGAGGGAGGGCCGCACGCCGGGGCGGGCGTCGTGAACCGTATGGCTGCGATCGGCATCACGGTCAGCCACGCTGTCGAGCAGCCGGAACCGCGGCAGGCGACTGCCGAGGAAGCATCGCTTCTCGGTATCCAGAAGGCCGCTCTTGTCACCCACATCAGGCGGACGTACTACAGCGACCAAGGCCGACCAGTGGAGACCGCGGATATCGTCGTGCCCGCCGCCCTGTGCGAGATCGTTTACGAGATTCCCACCGGGCGATAGCCGAGGTGAGGGCCGGGCTCGGCGAGGGGACGACGTACGCCGAGTGATCGTTCCTGGGCCGTCCCTGGGCCGTGCGAGGGCGCTCAGTACTGATCGAGGGCGACAACCAGTGACAGGGGAGCTACCAGCGTGGATGGCGAAGGGGCAGGTCACAGGGCCCTGATGAGACGGGTTTCCGTCCTGGGATGGACGTCAGGCAAGATGGGGTGTATCTGCCCACACATCGATTGCCGGACGGTTTCTCTTGGCTGAGTACATCTACACGATGCGCAAGACGCGCAAGGCGCACGGCGACAAGGTGATCCTTGACGACGTCACGCTGAGCTTCCTGCCCGGGGCGAAGATCGGTGTGGTGGGCCCCAACGGCGCCGGTAAGTCCACGGTGCTGAAGATCATGGCGGGCCTGGAGCAGCCGTCCAACGGTGACGCGTTCCTGTCGCCCGGTTTCAGCGTCGGCATCCTCATGCAGGAGCCGCACCTCGACGAGGCGAAGACGGTCCTGGAGAACGTCCAGGACGGCGCCGCCGAGATCATGGGCAAGCTCAAGCGCTTCAACGAGGTCGCCGAGCTCATGGCGACCGACTACTCCGACGCGCTCATGGACGAGATGGGCAAGCTTCAGGAGGACCTGGACCACGCCAACGCGTGGGACCTGGACGCCCAGCTGGAGCAGGCCATGGACGCCCTGGGCTGCCCGCCCGGCGACTGGCCGGTCGTCAACCTCTCCGGTGGCGAGAAGCGCCGCGTCGCGCTCTGCAAGCTGCTGATCGAGGCCCCCGACCTGCTGCTCCTCGACGAGCCCACCAACCACCTCGACGCCGAGTCGGTGAACTGGCTGGAGCAGCACCTCTCGAAGTACGCGGGCTGCGTCATCGCCGTCACGCACGACCGGTACTTCCTGAACAACGTCGCCGAGTGGATCCTCGAACTCGACCGCGGCCGCGCCATCGCCTACGAGGGCAACTACTCCACGTACCTGGAGAAGAAGCAGGCCCGCCTCAAGGTCGAGGGCCGCAAGGACGAGAAGCGCGCGAAGCGGCTCAAGGAAGAGCTGGAGTGGGTCCGCTCCAACGCCAAGGGCCGGCAGACCAAGTCCAAGGCGCGTCTCGCCCGTTACGAGGAGATGGCGGCCGAGGCGGACAAGATGCGGAAGCTGGACTTCGAGGAGATCCAGATTCCGCCGGGCCCGCGGCTCGGTTCCGTCGTCGTCGAGGTCGAGAACCTCTCGAAGGGCTTCGGTGACAAGGTCCTCATCGACGACCTGTCGTTCACGCTGCCCCGCAACGGCATCGTCGGCGTCATCGGTCCGAACGGCGCGGGCAAGACCACGCTGTTCAAGATGATCCAGGGTCTGGAGACCCCGGACACCGGCTCCATCAAGGTCGGTGACACGGTCAAGATCTCCTACGTCGACCAGTCCCGCGCCAACATCGACCCGAAGAAGACCCTCTGGGCCGTCGTCTCGGACGAGCTGGACTACATCAACGTCGGCCAGGTCGAGATGCCCTCGCGGGCGTATGTCTCCGCGTTCGGCTTCAAGGGCCCGGACCAGCAGAAGCCGGCCGGTGTTCTCTCCGGTGGTGAGCGCAACCGCCTGAACCTGGCGCTGACGCTCAAGGAGGGCGGCAACCTGCTGCTCCTCGACGAGCCCACCAACGACCTCGACGTCGAGACCCTGTCCTCGCTGGAGAACGCCCTGCTGGAGTTCCCGGGCGCCGCTGTGGTCATCTCCCACGACCGCTGGTTCCTGGACCGCGTCGCCACGCACATCCTGGCGTACGAGGGCGACTCCAAGTGGTACTGGTTCGAGGGCAACTTCGAGTCGTACGAGAAGAACAAGGTCGACCGCCTCGGCGCGGACGCGGCCCGCCCGCACCGTGCCACGTACAAGAAGCTCACGCGAGGCTGATCGTCTTGGCACGTCACATCTACAACTGCCCGCTGCGCTGGTCGGACATGGATGCCTTCGGCCACGTGAACAACGTGGTCTTCCTCCGCTATCTGGAGGAGGCGCGCATCGACTTCATGTTCCGGCTGGCGCCGGGGGACGGCTCGCCGTCCTTCTCGGGCGGGTCCGTCGTGGCCCGGCACGAGATCGACTACGTACGGCCGCTGGTCCACCGGCACGAGCCGGTGACCGTCGAGTCGTGGGTCACGAAGATCGGCGCCGCGTCGCTGACGATCGCGTACGAGATCAAGGACCCGGATCAGGTCTACGTACGGGCCTCGACCGTCGTCGTGCCGTACAACCTGGCCGAGGAGCGGCCCCGGCGGATCTCCGCCGAGGAGAAGCTCTTCCTCCAGCAGTACCTGGCCGAGGAGCCTGCCGCAGCATGACGGTGCCCGTGCGGTCGCTGGAGTTCGCCGACGCGAGGGAGGCCGCGGATCTCGCGGCCTTCCTCGGTCGGCTGCTCCACTACGACCGGGCAGCCGCGGTGCGGATGCAGGCGGGCGGCAGTGCGCTGGCCGTGTTCGGCAGGCCGCCGTCGTTCGAGGTCCTGGCGATCCGGGCGGCGCGGCTGGCCGGATCGCACGATTTCGACGTCACGGTGTCCGCCGGTGAACTCCTCGAATCTCTCGACGTCGAGGGCACGGCAGCCGGTTCGGGCGCCCTGCCCGCACCCGTCACCGGGCCACCGTGGACGGGTGTCCTCCCGCCCCGTGGCGGCTGGCACGAACTGCCGGGCCTGCCCGACCCGGTCTCCCTGCGCACAGCAGTCACTGCTGCGGTGGCGGAGTTCCGCTCCCGCGACGAGGCCCTGCCCGAGGACCGCCGCAACCGGGCGGAGCGGGACCTGATCGGCCGCGAGATCTGGTCGCGCACGGTCGGCAGCACCGAGCTTCCGCTGCGGGCCGTGCACGCTGCCCAGTCCCTCGGCTTCCTCCGCCCGGCGCCGGACTTCCCGGTCGCCCTGCTCGCGGCCGGGTCCTGGCTGCGGTTGCGCACCCCGTTCGGCTCGATCGCCCTGCGCGGCCCGGGCAGCGGGCTCGGCACGCTCGCGGTGACGGTGGGCGCGGGCTGAGCGACGGCCCGACGAAAGGACCTGCCCGGACAGGCCGACGGACCCATCCGGACAGGCCGACGGACCCATCCGGACAGACTGACAGGACCTAACCGGTCAGGGCCCTGTCCACCAGCCGGAGCGCGGATTCGACAGCAGGATGCCCCGCCGCTCGCCGTGCTTCGCGTCGGCCTTGATACGGGAGACCGCGATCCGGATCGTCGGGCCGCCGGGATCGGAGTAGTCGAGGGGAACGGTCACCTTCGCGCACTGCGCGCCCGCCTCGTTCAGCTCCTGCTGCTGCGGCGAGCAGGGGCCCCAGAGGAGCCGCTGGTGGGCGGGGGCGGCGGGGGCGGCCGACGCGGGCACACTGCCCGCGAGTAAGCAGGTCAGGCCCAGGCCGGCGGTGACCAGTGAGGTGACGCGCATCGTGCTCCTCGGATCAGGTGGATGACTCCCGCACGACGCTAGGGGCGTACGCGGCGCGGGAACATCGGGCCACCCGGCCGGAGCGACCTGGGGCCAGCACCACCAACACCCGTTACGGGTGCGGCTGGTCGTCCGGCCAGACCCCGATGTGGTCCTGTTCCAGCTCCAGCATCACGCGGTGCTCCATTCCGAGCGCCTCCGTGTAGTCGGCGGGCAGTTGCAGCCGGCCCGCGCGGTCGAGCATTGCGTACTCGCGGGCCACCTGTGACTCCAGGCCCGTCGCCGCGTCGACCTCGGTGCGGCGCAGCACCTCGGAGGACGTACGGCCGTCGCGGATGGCGACCGTGCGGCGGACCTCGCTCGCCACCGCCTGGTCGTGCGTGACGATCACGATCGTGGTGCCGAGCTCCTCGTTGGCGCGGCGGAACGCGGCGAACACCTGCTCGCCGGTGGCGGAGTCGAGTTCGCCGGTCGGTTCGTCGGCGAGCAGCACCGACGGATGGTTGGCGAGCGCGACGGCGATCGCCACCCGCTGCTGCTGGCCGCCGGAGAGCTGCTGCGGGCGCCGGTCGCGGCACTCCTCCAGCCCCAGCATCCGGAGCAACGACTCGGCGCGCGCGGCCCGTTCGCGGTTCCGGCCCCGGCCGCGCAGCTGCATCGGCAGGGTGATGTTCTGGACGGCGGTGAGGTACGGGAGCAGGTTGCGGGCGGTCTGCTGCCAGACGAAGCCGACGACGTCGCGACGGTAGCGGAGCCGTTCCTTCGGCCCCATCGACAGCAGATCGGACCCCGCGACCTTCGCCGACCCGGCCGTGGGCACATCGAGGCCCGCCAGGATGTTCATCAGGGTCGACTTGCCGCTGCCGGACGCGCCGACCAGGGCCATCAACTCGCTCTCGGTGACCAGCAGATCGAGGCCCTGGAGGGCCTGCACCTCGACCCCGTCCGCGGAGAATATGCGGACCAGGCGGTCGCAGGCGATCAGCGCGTCGTGCCCGTAGGAGGGCCGGTCGCGGCGTGCGGCGGCCCGCTGTTCGAGCTCGGCCAGCGTGGTGTCGGTCGACGGCGACGTCATCGGGGGTCTCCTGCCCTGAGTTCGGTGATCGGTCCGCGGCGGCCGATCCACCAGGCCTGGACGGCGGCCACCGCGGCGGTGAGGACGACCACGCCGAGCGCCGGAAGCGTCAGCGACCACGGGTCGGCCCGCAGGGGAGCGGTGTCGGCTGCGCCGGATCCCGGCCCGCCGGAGAGCGCCAGGCTCACCAGGTCGACGCCGGGCGCCAGCAGGGCGGTCGTCGCCCATCCGACGAGCAGCCCGCCGACGGCGGCCAGCAGTGCCTGCGGCATCGCTTCGAGGCCGAGGAGCCGTCTGCCCTGCCGGGAGGTGAGGCCCATGGTCCGCAGCCGGGCCAGCAGGGCGGTGCGTTCCGGTGCGGTCTGCAGCAGCGACAGCAGGACGGCGAGCAGGGCGTAGCCCGCGCCGGCCGCGACCGCTGCCGCGTAGATCCCTTCGGCGCCCCGCTGCATGGGGGTGTCGACGAACGCCTCGCGTTCCTCGGAGCGCAGCCGCACGGAGAAGTCCTTGCCCGCGTGGCGCGCCGCCGTGCGCAACGCCTTCGGGTCCAGGGAGCCGCCGGTGACCAGCAGCGCGGTGGTCTGCCGTCGTGAGAGCGATGCGGCGTCGACGATCAGGAAGTCGCTGTCGGAGACGGCGGGAGTGCGCGTGACGGTACCCGCCACCCGCACCTTGAAGTTCCCGGCCGCCGTGGAGAGGTCACGTGGCCCGTCGCCGAGCCGCTCGGCGACGGACGGTGAGGCGATGACGGGCAGCACCCGGTCCTTCGACGGGGCCGTCCCTTTCGACGCCGCAGGTCCGGCGGCCTTCAACCGGTCGGCGGAGAACGCCCCGAGGCCGGTCGCGCGGGTCAGCCGGGCATACGTTGCCGGTTCGACGCCCACCAGGGTGGCGCCCTTGGTGCTCTGGCCCCCCGCCCCGTCGGCCGGAAACCGAACGTCGTACTCGATCTGCACGCCCGCCACCTCCTGTACGCCGCCCGCTCCCCGTACCTCCCTGATCAGGCGGTCCGGCAGCGGCACGGAGATGCCCGGGCCACTGATCCGGGCGTCCGCGCCGGTCGCGCGCACCGCCGCGTCGTCCCGCGCGGCGGCGACACCCGCGAGCACCGAGCCGCCGAACGCGGTCGTGGTCAGCGCGATCAGCAGCGCGAGCAGCGGCAGCGTGCCGCCCGCCGAGGTGCGCCCGGCGCGGGCCAGCGACAGGAAGCCGACTGCACCGCGCCGCCGGGCGACGGAGCGCGAGGCGAGACGCAGCGGCAGCGGATGGAGCCGTACGAGGACCAGGGCGGCGATCAGCCCGACGAGTACGGGGGCGGCGCTGACCAGCAGGTCGCCGCCGCCGTCGGACCCCGTACCGCGTCGGCGCAGGGCGACGACCGCGCCGACGGCCAGCACCAGAAAGGTGAGTTCGACGACCGTGCGCCGCCGTGACGGGCGGGCGCTCATCAGGTCGTCGCGGGCTCCGTGCAGCTGCGGCCTGCGGTGCGGCAGCGTCGTATGCAGCGGCAGGGCGACGCAGACCAGTACGGCGACGGCCGCCGCGCCGACGACCGAGGGCCACAACCGGGCCTGCCCGACGGCCAGTACGGCGATCAGCAGACCCAGCGCCGCCGCGGGCACCGTGGTCACCACCGTCTCGGCGAGCAGCCGGCCGCCGATGCCGCGCAGCGATCCGCCGCGCGAGCGCAGCAGCGCCAGTTCGCTGCGGCGCCGCCCGCCGATCAGCCCGCCGGTCATCAGCAGGACGACGGCGGCTACGGCGCCGATGCCCACGGCGGCGACCGTGACGATCGGGCCGATCGCCTTACGCAGAGCGTCGTACCGGGTGAGGATCTTGTCCAGATCAGTCGTGAACGTGGCATTTCCACCGGCCACCGCACGCATCTTCACCAGCCCGGGACCGCCCTCCAGCGAGGCGATCGACGAGCGCAGTCCCGGCACGTCGGAGGCGGTGAGGCGGGAGGTGCCCGGCGCGAACCGCCAGAACGCCTCCGTTTCACCCGTGGTGGCGAGCAGCGCGGGCGCGGCATCCGGCGGCAGCAGGAGAGCCGCGGTCCAGTGGTATCGCGGGGGCTCCAAGTCCCGTTCGGGAATCAGGGCTGGGGTCCGGAGCAGTGGCTGGGCCGACCAGTAGGCCGCCTCGGGGCGCTCCGGGGTGACGATGCCGGTGATCCGTACGGTCAGCGGTGTCCCGCCCTGGGTCGGCAGGGAGATGGCCGAACCGGCCTTGATCCGCAGAGCTTTCGCCGTCTCCTCGGTGACCGCACCCTCCACCTCCGGCGTGTCCGCGGTGACCTTGCCGTGGACGACGGGCCAATTCCCGGCGCGCAGGGTGGCGTGGTCCGCGAGGGCCGGCAGAGTCGAGTAGGTCAGCTCGGGGTCGACGCGGTCCGGCCGGTGCAGCCAGCTCTCCTGCGCGGCGATCGGCTGCCCGGTACGGAAGCCGTACGCGGACTGGGCGGTGTCGGGTCGCACCGCGTCGGGCAGCGCGGGCAGCACCGCGCGATGGACGGACGCCAACTTCCCCTCACGCACCGCTGCCTCGCGCAGTGTCTGGCGCATTTGCAGATCGGGCTGCGGCGCGCTGAGCTCCAGAACACTGTGCCGGGGGTCGGCGACGGCGACGTCATGGCGCAGCCCCTCGTTCTCGTAACGTTCGACGGCGCGCGGGAAGGCGGCGGCGAGGAACGACGTCAGCAGCACCAGCAGCCCCAGCGCCCACGATGCGCCGGGAGCGGTGCGCAGCCGGGTACGAACCCAGGGCGCACAGGCGACGGGGGCGCTACGGCCTCGAACGGTACGCGGAGCCATGTCAGTTGTCCCCCTGGAGGCGCAGCGAGGTCGCGGGGTCGGCGCCGCGCAGGGCCAGGGACACGATGACCACCAGCGGCAGCGCGGCGACGCCCGCCAGCAACGCCGCGATCTGCCCGGCCGGCAACTGCACCAGCACCGGAGGCACCGGCGTGGTGGCCTGCGCGGTCAGCACGATGAGCGGCACGACGGCGCGGTTCAGTACGGCCCCGAGCACGGCCCCGACCAGCAGCGCGATCGCGATCAGCACGCCCTGTTCGGCGGCGATCATCCTGGTCAGCCGTCGGCGTGGCGTACCCAGCGCCCGCAGGACTGCGAACTCCGCGGTCCTTTCCCGCTGCGCGCCGACGGCGCTCACCGCGAAGCCGACCGCGGCCAGGGCCGCGGCGACGACCGCCACCGCGGGCAGCGCGGACTGCGGTCCGGCGCCCAGCGGATCGCTGACCAGTTCCCGTGCGATCTCTTCACGCACCTGGACCTGTGCCGGATCGGTGTCGGGCCGTGCCCGCAGCGCGGCCGCGACCTTGCCGGCCTGCCCGGGGGCGGTGCTCAGCCACCACTCGTCGGCGGTGAGCACGGCGCCCGGGCGCTGTGCGAAGACCTGGCCGACGGCCCTGAAGTCGAGCAGCAGGGCTCCGCCGTCCCTGTCCCGGCCGAGGCCGGTGCCGGAGGCATCGGAGCCGGTGCCGGGGCCTGTGGTCGGCAGCCTGCGCACCACATCCACGATCTTCACCCGGACCGTCTCGCCGGCCAGCGTGATGTCGACGCTCTGCCCCTTCCTCGCTCCGGCGGCCTTCAGATACGCGTCGGTGACGATGGCGTTCGGCGTCGGCGCCTTCGGACGGGGCGCGGTGGCCCGTACGGAGAAGGCGGGCGAATTCCACGAGTCCGGGGCCGAGCCGGTGTCGTACCCGAAGGCCAGCGGGCTCTTCGCGGAGGCCGTCGCGTACACCGGATCGCCGGGGAGCGGCTCACCGGAACCGGTGCCGATCAGTTCGGCGTCCCAGCCGAACCCTTCGGGGACCGGGACCGCCCGCTCGGAGCCGTCGGCCGTCACGGTCCTGAGGGCGCCGACGTCCACCTGGTGCGACTCGCTCGGACCGGCCGGCCGGTTGCCGTCCAGCTCGAACCCGGTCACGGTGAAGTCAGCCGTGGCCGCCACCGCGAAGGCCAACGGATGTGTCCTGCCGTCGACGGGTACGGAGCCGGCCGGCACCCGGTACGGAAGGCCGTAACGATCCTCCAGCAGCACGGCGAGGAGCGGCGCGGTGTCGGCCGACGACGGCCGCCCGTGCGCCCCGGCCGCCGTGATCCGCACATCGAACCGGACCTGTTCGCTGTTCTTCGGCAGCGGCAGCCCGGCCCGTGCGGTCCGCGGCGGGGCGAGCGGGTCGAACAGCCGCTCCCGCGGCCGGTCGCCGAGGTCGCCGCGGATCAGCATCCGCTCGGGGGCGTGCGCGGTGTCCAGGGCGAGGACCTCGGCGGTGCGTTGACCGGAGAGCTCCGTGGTCGTACGGAACGCGGGCGCCGCCTCCCGTACGCCCGGCAGCCGCGCGTACCTGCCCGCCTCCTCCGGATCGTCGTCGGCACCGGCCGATACACGCAGCGACGCACCGGCCCTGAAGTCCGCCTGGTCGCCCTGCGAACGGTCCCAGGACGCGCGCTGCCCGATGGCCAGCATGCCCATCGCCACCGCAAGGACCAGCAGCAGCACCGGTCCGGCATGACGCAGCGGGCGTCGGCTGAACTGCCAGCCGGCCAGGGCCGCGATCAGCCCCCGGCCGCCCGCCGCACCGCGTTCCGCGAGCCCGGCCGCGGGCGGCAGCAGCCGCAGCGTCAGTACGGTACCGGCGAGCAGCAACAGCGCGGGAGCCGCGACCAGCAGCGGATCGACACCGAGTTCCCCCTGCCGGTCCCCGCTCAGCGCACCGCCGCCGGAACCCGTGGTCCGGCGGTCGAGCTGCCAGTACGCCACCGCCGCGATCACCAGCAGGCCGATGTCCGCACCCGCCCGGAGCGGCGCGGGCAGCGCTGCGGCACGGCCGGCACGACGGTCCCCGGCACCGGCAGCCAGCGCGGGCGCCACGACAGCCAGCGCGCAGGTGAGCGCGGCGACGGCGGCGACCATCCATACGGTGGCGGTGGTGCCCGCGTCGAGCCGCAGCCCGATCCGGGACAGCGCGCCGCGGTCCGCGAGCAGCCGGGTCAGCGGCCCGGCGAGCAGCGGGGCGAGGAGCGCGGCGGGTAGTGCGAGCAGCAGCGCTTCGACCGCGGCGAGCGCGGTGATGCGGCCACGCGATCCGCCCCGGGCTCGCAGCAGGCGGGTCTCGCCGTCGCGCTCACTGCTCAGCAGCCGGGCCACCAGCAGCAGCGCGTAACCGGCGAGCATCATCAGCTGGACGGCCACGATCATCAGCGTCGAGCGGGAGACCAGCAGCGCCCGGTCGATCTGCTCCAGCACCTGGGGGAGCGAGGTCTGCACGGTGGCCCCGGTCCTGAACTCGGGGGCGGCCTGCAGCTTCTTCGGAGCAGCCGTGGCAGCACTGTGCAGCGCGTCCATCCGGTCCGTGGTGGCCGTGCGGAAATCGGCGGTTGCCAGCCAGGACATCCCGCCGGAGCTGACCCGTCCGGAACCGGTCACGGCAGGGTCGGTGAGCAGCGGACCGTACGTCGTGAAAGAGATCTTGCGGATACCGCGCCCGCCGAGCTCGTCCAACTGCCAGTACGGGTCGGCCTGGTCGGACGTCTCGTAGACCCCGGTGACCAGGACGCGCAGCGGCTTGTCGTCCAGCCGGTCCGTGAGGGTGAGCCACGAGCCGGGCCGCAGCTTCAGGTCCCGGGCGGCGGTGCCGGGCAGGGCGACCTGGACGGGATCACCGGCCTTCCCGCTTCCGGCCGCCGGCATGCGGCCCGCGGTGAGTCGGATGCGGCTGCGGTCGAGCGAGGCGAAGTGGGTGAGATCCGGGTCGCCGCCCCTGACGTCCGGAGCCCGCAGACCGCGCGGCAGCGCGTACGTTCCCGACGTCTCCAGCGTCCGGACGGTCACGGGAAGGCCGTCGAAGGTGTCGCGGGCGGCTCTCCTGGCGGTCGCGTCGGCCGCGTCCCGCTGCGCGGGCGCCACCTGCGCGGACATGACGAGGGAGGCGGCGGCCGCCGACCGATGGGTGAGGGAGTGACGCAGCGCCGCGTCGCCGATGGAGCTGGAGAAGGCGGTGAGTGCCGCCAGTACCGAGGTGGTGAGCAGGACGGCTAGTAAAGCGGCGGTGAGCAGGAGCCGATGGGCCCTCACCCGAAGAAAGAGGAAACCCGTCACACATGCCCCCCTGGACCCTCACCGCACACACGCCCCCCGGCCTCGTATGGATGCTGTCAGGACATACGTGCTGTTGGAAACCGCTTGTGGGGACAACTTGATGGGATCGTGACCGTTAATCGGAGACGGAGGAACGCATTCCGCACCTGCGGCAGGGGGACAGGGACGTGTACTCAGCCCTCGGTGTTCACCATCGAGGCGGCGGCATAGGTGAGGTAGTCCCACAGCTGCCGCTCGTGCTCCGGCGCCAGCCCGAGCTCGTCGAGGGCGACCCGCATATGGCTCAGCCACGCATCGTGCGCCGCCCGGTCCACCCGGAACGGAACGTGCCGCATCCGCAGCCGGGGATGTCCGCGCTGCTCACCGTAGATACGGGGCCCACCCCAGTACTGGATCAGGAACAGCCTGAACCGCTCCTCGGCCGGACCCAGATCCTCCTCCGGATACATCGGCCGGAGCAGCGGGTCCTCGGCAACCCCCTGGTAGAAGCGGTGCACCAGGCGCCGGAAGGTCTCCTCACCGCCGACCTGCTCGTAGAAGGTCTGCTCCTGCAGCGTGTCGCGCGGAATCTCTGTCACCGGTCCATCGTCGCAGACGCACCGGCCGAGGACCGGGGTCCTAGGTCCTGCCTCCCCATCCCGGCCCGGTTCCTGGCCCCGGGGCCCCCGGCGCAGGAAGGTGGAGGTATGGACGACGCCTACCCGGATCAGTTCGCCGCGGCCGCCGCCGAGGAGCGGTGGGCCATGGTGCGCGGGATCGTGGCCGGTGGGGCGCTGGGTGACCCGCAATGGCTGGCCGCGTTCGAGGAGGTGCCGCGGCATCTGTTCGTGCCGTACTACTTCGTGGGCGGTGGATTCGACCGCCTGTGGTGCGAGGACCCCGACCCGGTCAGGCGGGCCCAGTGGCTGCACGGGGCGTACGCGGACGGGGCGCTGGCCACCCGGATCCGGGACGGTGAGCTGATCTCGTCGAGCAGCCAGCCGTCGCTGATGGCCCGGATGCTCGAAGAGCTGGACGTACGGGAAGGGCAGCGGGTCCTGGAGATCGGCGCGGGCAGCGGCTACAACGCGGCGCTGCTCGCGCACCGTCTCGGTGACGACGCCGTGACCACCGTCGACCTCGACCCGGAGATCACCGAGTCGGCCCGCCGGCACCTGGCGGCGGCCGGATACCGCCCGGCGGTGATCACCGGGGACGGGACACGGGGCTGGCCCCCGCGAGGCCCGTACGACCGGATCATCGCGACCTGCACCCTGCCGTGCGTACCGCAGGCCTGGCTGGACCAGTGCAAGCCCGGCGCACGGATACTGGCGCCGTTCGCCACCGGACTGATCGCGCTGCGGGTACGGGAAGGGGCCCACGGGAAGTACGCCGAGGGGCGGTTCCTGCACACGCCCGCGTACTTCGTCCCGCTGCGCGGCACACCGCCGCGGCCCGTGCGACGCCCGCACCCCGGCGCACTGCCGAGGCGCGTCAGCGAGAACGAGCTCTTCCGGTTCCTGCTGACGCTGACCGAGGCCACCCTCGACCCGCGCGAGGCCCTCTCCCTCTGGCAACGCGAGCGGCGCCCCGAGCGGGAGAGGTTCGGCATCACGGTCCGGGACGGGCGGCAGTGGGCCTGGCTGGACGACCCCGAGGGGCCGTACGCCTGGCCACTGCCCAGCGGGTAGTGCGGGTCAGCCCCGGCGGACCGTGATCGTCGTCCACGCCCCGACGTGCACCCGGTCGCCGTCCTGGAGCGGGACGGGGACATAGGGCTGGATCGGGTCCTCGGCGCCGTTGAGCGTGGTGCCGTTGGTGGAGTTCTGGTCGACCACGGCCCAGCCGCCGTCGGGCTGCTGCACCAGCACCGCGTGCTGGTGCGAGACGCCCGGGTCCTCCGGAGGCACGGACAGATCGATGTCGGGGGACTCGCCGGTGCTGTGCCTGCGGCGGCCGATGGTGATCTGGTTGCCGGTCAGCGCAAGCTGCTGCTCCGGGGAGTACGCGGGCAGGTTGAGGCCGGTCGCCTCGGGACCGCTGCGCTGCATCATCGCCAGGAAGTACTCACGGTCCGGGGCGATGACCGCGGTCCAGGTCGCGGGCGGCTGGTTCTGGTTCTGACCCGGGAACGGCGGTTGTTGCTGCTGCGGCGGGGCCGGCGGCTGTGGGGCCTGCGTCCGGGACGGCGGCGACAGCATCCAGTCGTCGTCATCGCCGGACTGCGGCCCCTGCGGCGGGGCCGGAGGCTGTGGGGCCTGCGGGGCGGGTGGGCCGGGCCGCTCGAACGCGGGCGGCGCGGTCTGCTGCTGGAACGGCGGGGGCGGCGCGGTCTGCTGCTGGAACGGCGGGGGCGGCGCGGTCTGCTGCTGGAACGGCGAGGGCGGCGCGGTCTGCTGCTGGAAGGACGGCGGAGGCGGCGGCCCCTGCTGCTGGAACGGATGTGGCGGCTGCGGCGACTGCGGACCCGGTGACTGCGGACCCGGCGCCGGGGGCCCGGGCCGGCTTCCCTGGTCGGGGGAGAGCGGTTCGGCCGGGCGGTTCACCTGCGAGGGCCGCGAGCCCTGGTACTCGAACGGATCACGCTGCTGCTGAGGGCCCGGCGGCTGCTGTGCCTGGAAGCCGGGCGGCAGGTTGAGACCGGGCGGAGGGCCGGGAAGGCTGTGGGACGGCGCCAGCGGCGTGTACGACGTCGCGGTGTTCGTGAGGAAGTTCCAGCGGCACTCCTCGCAGAAGGGCGCCATAGCCTCACGCGGTGTGCGGCACTGCGGGCAGAGCTCGGCCTGCCGGGCCGCATCGGGGCCCTGCGGGTGGCCGTAACCGGGAGCGGGCGGCGCGGGAAGCGGCGGAGGGGCTGCACCCGCAGGCGCGCCCGCCCCGGCCATGCGATGGCCGCAGACCTCGCACCAGTCATCGGAACCCGACTGGTGTCCGTTCGGGCAGGTCGGCATGTCGGCGCTTCCCCCTCTCCTCGTCCGGCCCTGGGGGCCGTCATTTTTTTTCTTGCTTTTCGCCACCCGGCGGATCGCTCCGGCCGGGCGGCTCGACTGTGCGGCTGTGTGGTTATTTCTTGACGCGAACGGTCTTGGTCGAGCGTGTTTCGAGTGTCATCGAGTCGGCTTCCGCGACCTTCGCCTTCAGTCGCACAGTACCGGTCGCGGCATCGACGACGTCCACCACCTTCGAAAGCAATTTCGCAGTGTCCTCGTTCCCGGACGCCGATGCCAGCTGCACCGCACGGCCCAGTTTCGCCGTCGCGCCGTCGAAGTCTCCCGACTTGCGGGCATCGAGCCCCTGCTGGATGACTCGTGCCAGTTCCGCCTGGCCCGTGTAGTGCGCGACCTGCGGGTTGATCGAGGTGGACGCCACCATGTCCTCCGTCCACACCGCCCGTACCAGGCCCTGCGAAAGGGTCTGCGGGGCCCCGCCCGACGGGTCGGGGAGGATCAGCGAGACCCTGGACGCCAGCATCTCCTGCCCGATGCCGGCCTCCGGCACCTGTACGCACACGTGGTAGTCGCGGGACTCGTCCCCCCAGGAACCCGTGGGATAGTCCCCGGCGCGGGGGCCCGCCTCGGTGCGGCGGTCGGTCAGATCGACGACCGTCGGCGCGACCTGCTTCACAAACTTGATCTCGACCCCGACGGGCGTCCAGAGCCGCAGCGCGACATCCGCGACCTCCTTGCCCATCGCGTTCTCCATCATCTGCGTGAAGTCCGCGGCCAGCCCCGCCGGGTCGGCGACGATGTCGGCCGTGCCGAGCAGCGCGGAGGCTATGGCTGTGACCTCTTTCACCTCCCAGTCGGTGCCGACACCACGGGCGTCGCAGGTGAAGCGGCCCGCGCAGGATTCGAGCGCGGCCCGCAGATCCTCCGGCGCCTCGTGCTCGTTGCGGCCGTCGGTGAGGAGGATGCCGTGCCGGATCTCCACATCGGCGGCGCCGAGAAGCCGGTCCGTCAGCCGCAGCCAGGTGCCGATCGCCGTACCGCCACCGGCGCTGAGCGCACGCAGGGCCTCCTTCGCCTGGGCTTTGGTCCGCGCATCGGCGACGGCGAGCCTCCCGTTGCCCGGGTAGACCTCCTTGGCGACGTGCGTACCGCCGACCACGGCGAACGAGGTGCCGTCGCGCAGGGTGTCGATGGCCGCGGCCGTCGCATCGCGGGCGTTGCGCATCTTCGTCGGCGGATAGTCCATCGAACCGGAGCAGTCGACCATGATCACCACGGCGGCTTTCGGCGCCTGCCCCGGTACGTGCGTGGGCGTTGCGGCCGCACCGGACAGCGGGACGCCGCCGGTGGTGCCGCCTCCGGTCGAGGTGACCGTGACGATCGCGTTGACCTCGCGACCGCCCTCCGGCAGATATTCGTTCTGGTACACCTCGACGGAGAACTGCGGCACGTTCGACTTGGAGAAGTTGGCCATCTGATCGGCTCCTTGAGGCTCCAGGTGTCAGATGAAGACAGCTGTGAGGGCAGAAATGCGGGCGAACGCGGGTGAAAACGGGCGAGGGTGTCAGAGAAGGAGTGGGCGGGCGGAATCGGAATCAAGCGTTACGGAACGGGACTCATGTGTTGCCGCAGGCCGATCCTGCCCCCTGCGGCGGTACCGCGAACGGCAGCAGAGCCACTGTTACGTTGTCGTGGCCCCCACCGTCGAGTGCATGACCCACCAGCACCTGGGCGCCGTGCAACGGCCGCAGCTGGGCATCGGCCGGCACCGCCGCGGCCATCTCGGCCGCCGACTCCGCGTAGTTCCACAGGCCGTCCGTGCACACCACCACGAGACCGGACCGGTCCGGTTTGAAGGACGCGGTGTGCGGCTCCAGTTCGTACGCGTCGGCGCCGAGCCACCCCGTGATGGCGTGGGCGCGCTCGTCCGCGTACGCCTCGGCCTCGTTCATCAGGCCCGCCGCCACCATCTGCGCGGCCCAGGAGTCGTCCTCGGTCAGCCGGGCGGGCGGGTTGGTGCGGTCGTCCGGCACCCAGTAGACGCGGCTGTCGCCGACCCAGCCGACGACCAGCAGACCGCCCGCCATCACCGCGCCGACCAGGGTGCACGCCGGGGCGTTCTGGTGGCGGTGCGGGTCGTGCTCCATGGCCTGGCCGGGCTCCTCGGCCAGGGAGTTGACCGACTCCGAGGCCGCGACGATCGCCTCGTGCATCGCCTGTTGCGGATGGGTGCCGCGCGGCAGCGACTCCAGAAGCGCTTCGTTGGCGGCGCTCGCGGCGGCCGCCGACGCCTCGTCGGGACGGCTCGCCGATGAGACGCCGTCACAGACGATCGCGACGACGGCCGGTGAACCGTCGGGCAGGGCGGTGGTCGACACCGCGAACGAGTCCTCGTTGCGGTGGTGGCGCAGGCCCCGGTCGCTGACGGCGGCCACCGAACCGAGCTCCTGCTCCATGTGGTCGCGCTCGCGCGGCTGGGCGTGACCGCAGTTCTCGCAGTAGCCGTCGTTGTCGACACGGCCGGCGCGACAGGCCACACACAGTTTGGTGCCGGCCGGTGGCGTGGAGGTCGGTTCCGCGGCAGAGGTACGGGGGTCGGGTGCGGGCGCAGACGCCTCGGCGGACGGCGTGGATGTGGGCGCGGCGCCAGGTGCGGCCCCGGGCGCGGCCAGCTCGAAGTCACCCGATCCGCCCGGCTCGTCGAACCGGACCGCTGCCGGGCGGGCCGCCGGAGCGCGGGCGGCGACCGCCGCGTCGTTCTCCGTCGGCACGGCCATGGCGACCGTCGGGTGGTCCTGCGGCGGTTCGGGCACGGCCGACAGGTCGTACCCGCACGCACCGCAGAACAGGTCCCCCGGCTCCAGCGGCTCCTCGCAGCCGGGGCACTTCGACAAGGCCGTCTCCTGGGGCTTCTGCGACATTTTCACACCCACGTCCGGGGGCGGAAACGGTTGGCCCGCTCCACCAGTTCGATCCTCTCGTCGCCGGGCTCTGCAAGCCGGGCGAGCATCCGGTACGAACGCTCCAGCCCGAAACGCAGGCCGCGCTCGTCCAACTCACTGCCGAGCAGCGTTCTCGGCCCGGGCGACGCGACAGGCGCGTGCGGCTGCGGGGCCGAGGACAGAGCCGTTGGACCACCGGAGAGTACCCAGTCGAGCGCCGTCCCCAGCACCTCTGTCGACAACTGCTCGCGGCGCACCGCGTCCAGACCGAAACCGGCCAGCCCCGAGACCTGGTCGGCGGCGGCCGTCAGATCGGCGATCAGCGGCTCGTCCGGGGACCGTTCACGCAGCCGCGCCCGCACCGCGGCGACCCTGGCCGCCGTGTAGTGGATCGACGCCGCCGGCACGGACTCCAGCGTCGTCACGGCGCCGACCCGGTCCCCGGCGGCGATCTGTACCCGGGCCAGGCCGAACGCGGCGCTGACGAAGCTCGGGTCGGTCGTCCACACCAGGCGGTAGTACTCGGCGGCGTTGTCCAGCTGGCCCAGGACCTCCGCGCAGATCCCCAGTGCCAGCTTGGGCGCCGGCTCGCCGGGGAACGCGTCGTACACCGCGTCGAAGGAGAGGGCCGCGTTCTCGTTGTCACCGGTCACCAGCGAGGTGATGCCGCGGTACCAGACGACCCGCCAGTCGTCCGCGTACTGGCCCTCCAACGCCGTCAGGGTCTGCCCCGCGGCGCCGGGTTCGTGCATCTCCAGACGGGCACGCAGCTCACGCAGCCGGGTCTCCAGCGAGGCCGCGGGTACGGCGTTCAATGCGGCAATCAGTTCGGCGGGGGCGGTGGCCATCAGTCCGGCGAGGAAGCCCGCGTTGGGGTCGCTCGCGTCGACCCGGGGCACGGGCAGCGCGAGCGAGGTGGCCCGTGCGTCGAGCCCGGCCAGCCGGGGGCCGTTCGGGACGTACGGCCCCGGCGGCGCACCGGGATCGGCGGCCGGGACACGGGGGGCCGGAATCGCGGCCCGGGTCTGCGCGTACGAGAAGGGCGCGCCGCTCCGGCGGGCCGCACCGCTCTGGCCCGCCCCGTTGCCCGCCTGTACGTGGGTGGGCGGCGCGGTCAGCGGACCGGCACCCGCCGCGGCGTACCCGGGTGCGGGCGGAGCACCCGCGGGTGGCACGGCGGCTGCGCCCGGGGTCGTACCGGCCACCGCCCCGTTCCGCCGCCGCCCGAAGCGTCCTGACGGCGCCGGAGCGACAGCCCGTGCCCCCAGCCGCGACACATCGTCCGTCAGCTCGGCGAACAACTGCGTGTCCGTGACCCGTACTTCCGTACCGAACAGCGTCGACAGCGCAGGCCGCGGCCGCCCCGTCTGCAGCGACACCACCTCGCGCAGCACACCCGTCAGCTGCTCGGCCATCTCTGCCGCAGAGGCGAACCGCCGCGCCGGATCCGGGTCGGTGGCCCGCACCAGCAGCCGGTAGAACGACTCATAGGTCCGGAACACCTCGATGTTGTCCGGGTCCGGCAGCGAGTCCACGAAGACGTTGGTGTAGCCCTGGAAGTCGAAGGTGAGCACCGCGAGCGTCCGCGCGACCGTGTACAGATCGGAGGCGACCGAAGGGCCGACCTCCGCGACCTCCGGCGCCTGATACCCCACCGTGCCGTAGATGGCCGACTCGTCGTCGTCCATTCTGCGGACCGCGCCCATGTCGATCAGCTTCAGCTGGTCCTCGGTCTGGATCGCGTTGTCGACCTTGAAGTCGCAGTACAGCAGGTTGCGGCTGTGCAGATGGCCGAGTGCCTCCAGCGCCTCGATGCCGTACGCGCACGCCTGCTCGACCGGCAGCGGATCGCGCTTCCCGGCCGGGGTACGGCGCTCGTTCGCGATCTCCTTGAGCGCCTTGCCGCCGACGTACTCCATCACGATGTAGCCGTCGAGCGAGCCGGTGCGCTGGTCGAGATGCTCGACGAAGTTGTAGATCCGGACGATGTTGGAGTGCTCGATCTCGGCGAGGAAGCGGCGCTCCGAGATGGCGGCCGCCATGGCGTCCTGGTCACCCGTGTCGAGCAGGCCCTTGAGGACCACCCAGCGGTCGGACACCGCACGGTCGACCGCGAGATAGACCCAGCCGAGCCCGCCGTGCGCCAGACAGCCCACGACCTCGTACTGGCCGTGCACGATGTCGCCCTCGTGGAGCTTGGGCACGAAGGAGTACGGGTGGCCGCACTTGGTGCAGAACCCCTCCGTGCGGCCCGCCCGTTCGCCGCGCGCCCGGCCCACCGGGGCTCCGCAGTCCGAACGCGAACAGAAGCGCTTCCGCTCCGGCACCTCCGGGTTCTCCATCACCGCGGAGCGCGGGTCGGGACGCGGCACGTCCGGCACCTGCACCAGGCCCGCGCCCAGCCTCCCCCGGCCGGACGACGCGCCCGTGGACGAACGGGAGGAACGGACCGACACCGAACGGGACGTGACGCCACCGGACAGCGAGCGCGAGAGCCGCCCCGAAACGGAACGCCGCGAGGTCGACGAGCGGGACGAGGAACGCGAGGACGCCCGGGACGAGGCCCGCGAACTGCTGTTGCTGCCCCGACTGCCCCTGCTGCTCGCGCCACCGCCGCCCGCGATCCCGGTCGGCGGCGAACTCACCATGCCCGTCGGCGACACGACCGGAGCCAGACCGCAGGTGTCGCAGTACAGCTCACCGCCGCCCACGTCCTCGTAATTGCCCTCGCACGCGGGGCGCTGGCACTGCGTACTCATGGTCCGTCCCCCTGTTCGCCCCGCCGCCGCGGCGGCCCTTCCACCTTGCACATGTCTGTACTCATCGCCGGTCCTCCGGTCCCGAGGTCCGGCGCTGGGACAGCATTTCGGCCGCCGCCTCCTGGTAGCGCAGCACCGCCTGTGCGGCGACCCGCAGATCGCACGGTGCGCTCCACAGCATCCGGCGCGCCACGTCGTACCGCTCGATCAGCAGCGGGTCCTCGGCCATCCCGTGCCGGGCGACCTTCGCCTTGTACGCGTCGAGCCTGCCGCGCAGCTCCGCCCGTACGGCCAGCGGGGCCGTGACCGCGGTCAGTGACTCCCGGGCCCGCAACAATTCCTCCTCGGCCTCCCGCTCCAGCGTCTCCAGGAGCGGGGAGAGCCGGTGCCACTGGGCATGCCTGCGGTACTCCGAAGCGGCGGCCAGCCGCTCCTGGAGTGCGGTTGCCGGGCCGCTGACCGCGGGCACCTCGGAGGCGGCGATCTTCGCCAGTACTTCGCCGCGCGCAGACCGGGCCTCGGTCAGGGTGCGGTCCGCGCGGGAGAGGACATCACGCAGGTGGACCAGACGCTGCTCGGCGTCCTGCCGGACCGCGAGCACCGCCTCGATCTCGCGGCGTACGTCGTCCAGGGCGCGGGCCGCCCGGTCGTAGCGCGTGGTGTCGGGGCGTCCGCCGCCGGGCGCCGAACTGCCGGGACCCGACAGCCAGAACGCGAGTGGGTCGGAGATCACCTGGACCCGCAGCGCGGTCAGTTCATGGGTGATCGCCTCCAGGTCGTCGCCCGCCGGGTGCTCTCCGGGCCGTACGCCGACTGAGTGCGCCAGCGAGCGGGTGCGGTGCAGCTCGGCGCCGAGGAGATCTATCCGGGCGGGCAGTGCGGACCACACGGAGTCGGAGGCGACGACCATGTCCAGCGATCGGGCGTACAGGTCGTTCATCCGGGCGACCAGCTCCTCCAGCGTGAACCGCTCGGAGAGCTTGGCCGGGCCCGTGATCGACGGATCGGGGCGGCCGGCCGCATGCGCCACGGTGACACCCTGGCCGCGCAGCAATTCGGTGAGGGCCACCAGGTCGTCCCGGTTGGGGTGGCGCCGGCGGGCCCGCACCGCGCGGGCCTCGGCCAGCGCCCCCGCGTAGGCGTCGAAATACCCCCACAGCAGTGTGATCGACTGCTCGGTGGAGGCCCAGCGTTCCTTGGTGACACCGGTCAGATCGGCGCCCTCCAGGAGCCGGCGGCCCGCGTGGTCCTGCAGGGCGAGGAGTGAGGTCTCGATCGCCTCGTGCTCCGCGCCCAGCCGGGCCAGCGCACGGTCCGCCTCGTCCCGGTCCATGACCGGGCCGGGGGGCCTTTCCGCGTAGCCGGGGAAGGGGCCCACGACGCCCATCGATCACCTCTCCGCTCTTCCTGCCGGGACGGGCCCGGCAGGATCAGTGCCACTGTCTCGCCGGTCCGGTCCGCGCCGTCGCGCACACCTGACCGGCCCGGCGCTAGTTGCTCCGGTACTTGGGGGCCGGCGGCGCCGATATCCCCGGCAGACCGGCCTCCAGCCACTTGCGGTACGACACCATCCAGGGGCTGTCCGCACCACCGCTGCGGTAGTCGACCAGCACCTGGTTGACCCGGGCCACCAGATCGTTCGCACCGTGCTTCGTCGCCACGCCGTAGTACTCGGTGGTGAACGGTTTGTCGCCCTTGAGCTCGACCGCCGGGTCCTGGGCGGCCTGGCCGGCTGCCAGCGCGTTGTCCGTGACCACCGCGTCGACCTCGCCCAGTTGCAGCCGTACCAGGCAGTCCAACTGGTTGGGGACGGTGAGCCGGTCCTCGTCCGCCTCGGTGCCGTCGTGCTCGTCCTTGAAGACCGAGCCGAACGACTGCTTCTCCAGCGCCTCGTACGCGGTGGAACCCTCGGCGGTGCAGATCCGCTTGCCGGCCAGGGACTTGTCGAACCCGGTGATCGGCGAGTCCTTCGGCGCGAGGACCTGCTGCCCGGCCTGGAAGTAGGCCGTGGAGAACGAGACCTGGTCCAGCCGACTGCAGTTGATCGTCATCGTCCGGACGACGACATCGACCTTGTCGTTCTCCAGGGCGGCGATCCGCTGGTTGGTGGGGATGGCCCGGAAGATCACCGCGTCGGGATCGCCCAGGATGTCCTTGGCGATGGCCCGCACCAGATCGATGTCGAAGCCTTCGAGCTTGCCTGTTTCCGGCTTGCCTGTCTCCGGATTGCGGTACCCCCAGCGGAAGCTGTTCTGGTCGACGCCCGCGATCAGCTTTCCGCGCGCTTTGATCTTCGCGATGTCCGGGCCGTCGGCGCTCGACGGCGGCAGGCTGGCTTCCGGGTCCGTGCAGTCGTCGGCCCGGGCGTGCACCGCCTGCGCCGTACCCGGCCCCGAAGCGTCCCCGCCGAAGGCGCCGGCGCCGCCGTGGGAGAGCGGCAGGAGGGTGAGCGAGGCCGTCACCGCGCAGGCCACGGCCATGCCCGTCACCCCGCCCCAGCCGCGCAGCCTGCCGCGGATGGACCCAGGGCCCGTGCCGAGTTTCCCACCGGGCTCGCGGGGTCTGGAACCTCCGCCTCCGGCGTTGTCGTCAGTCACCGACGCTCCGCGTCGACTCCTTCCTCCGCCTTGGATTCGAAGGCCCCAGACCCCGCTCCCTGATCCGGCGGGAAACTCGGCACGGGCCCTCACGCCCGTGCGCTTCCTGGTCATCGCTCCCCCTCTCACCGGTACTCCGAGAGCCTGCGGTTGACCCCGACGATCGCGGCGAGGGCACCCAGCGCGGCGAGCGCGGCGGCCCCGATCGGCAGCCCGCCCAGCGCCCTGCGCCCGTCCTTCGCGGCCCGGGTGAACTCGCCCTGCTCGTGGGCGAGCGCCTGCTTCAGCGCCTCGTCCACCCGGTTGAAGGACTCACCCGTCGAGTTCCTCGGCCCGATGATCTGCTTCAGCGCGCCCTCGTAGTCGCCGTTGTCGTCAGTCGTGCGGGCGGTCCGGTGGCGGCCCTGCCACTCGGAGACACCGTTGATGGCGTTCACCACCGGCCCGCTCCCCTGGAAGTCGTCGGCGAGCTTCCTGGCTTTCCCCAGCTCTTCACCGAGGGCCTTCATGCCCGTGTTGTAGTCGGTTTCGTACTTGTCGTTCTTGCCGTCCGGGGTGAGTACCGCGCCGCGGGCGACAAGAGTGAGGTTCTCATTGGCGCGCGCCTTCAGCGAGTCGATCCGCGCATGATTGAGGACATCGAGGGACTGCTGCCCGTGCACATCGGCGTCCAGCAGTTCGGACCGCGCCACCGTGTGCCCCACGGCCAGCCACAGCAGCACCACGGTGGACGCGGCGGTCGCGACGAGCAGCCCGTGGTTGAAGACCCGGTTCGTCCTGCGGTAGTTGCGCCGCTGCGCCCAGAACAGTGCGGCCAGTGCCACGACACCGAGCCCGAGCGAGAGGAACGGCCAGGCCCTGGCCGAGTCGTTGTCCCGGTCGAGCCGCCCGGTCTCCGCCGTGTACAGCCGCTCGGCGGCCGGCAGCAGTACGTCGGTCATCTTCTGGTTCGCGTACCGGAGATAGGCGCCGCCCAGCGGCAGGCCCTGCCGGTTGTTGGCACGGGCCCGCTCGATCAGACCCGCGTAGCGGGGGAGTTCCTCGTTGAGCGTGGTGATCTCGTGCCCGGAGCTCGTCGACGCGTCCGTGTTGGCCGCGGCCTTCACCAGCAGCCGGGATGCCTCCTTGATGTCCTTGTCGTACCGGTCGTGGACATCGCGCGGCTCCTGCGCCCCGGCCAGGAAGCCGCTCGCCGCCGCGGTGTCGGCATCGGCCAGCGAGCGGTAGATGTCCGCCGCGTCGGCGCTCAGCGGCTGGCTGCGGCTCACCACGTCGTCGGCCGCGGCCGCCCGGTCGGCGATCTCGAACGCCGTCACTGCCCCGAACGCCACGACGAGCAGGGCCAGTACGGCCCCGATGATCTGGAGCCTGCCCGGTTCGGTCGTCGCAGCGGCCCTCAGCCGGTCCGTCGTCGCGGACCGGGCACCGCGCTGCGGCGGAGCGGGTGCGGTCGCGGGCACGGGCGGCTGAGCCCGCGCGTGTTCCGGCGCCGTGCGTACATTCGGCGGGTATGTCACTTGACCTCCCCCTCGGTCACTGACGGTGGCCCGGCCCCCCGGCCGATCGGAGGACTGGTACCCGGCCAGAAGTATGGCCGCAGGGACCGACATCCACACCAGGAACGCCTGGATCCTGCACCGGTCCACGGATGGCAGTCACATGCATTCGATCAAGGCCTGAGCCGCCGAGCAAGCCGATCGGCGGACCAATCCCCGAAGCGGACCGATCTCCCCACTCATGAACACGTCCGGGACAACTGAACGGTTCCCGTGCGCAAGGGGCGTCCTGCGACGCGAAACGCCGCAGGACGCCCCTTGAGGCGGAAAACCGTCTCAGCTGTACTGCGCACACAGCCTCTCGTGCACCCCGGCAGCCGCCCCCGTGTGGTCCAGGCCGAGCAGCGCGGCCCCCAGGACCGGAGGCTCCGTCACCACCCGGACCACCGCCTTCGGGGCACGTACGGCGAGGAGTTCGGCGATCCTGTCGTCCAGCTGCGGGTGACGGGCCGCCAGCACCCCGCCGCCCAGCACCACCGGCGCCTCCTCGTCCAGCAGACCGAGCCGGGTCAGCGCGACCGATGCCATCGCGACGACCTCCTGGGCCAGCCGGTCCACCAGCGCACCCGCCACCGGGTCCCCTGCCGCCGCGGTCGCGAAGAGCACCGGAGCCAGCTCGTGCCTGCGCTCGAACCCGACCCGGCCCAGATGCAGCGCCTCGATCAGTGCGTACATCGAGTCGAGCCCGAAGTGTCCGGGCAGCGCACGGGCCAGCTCGGTCGGTTCACCGCGGCCGTCCTCCGCCCGCGAGGCGAACCACATCGCCTCCTCGGCCAGCCCCGCACCGCCGCCCCAGTCACCGGATATCCGGCCTATGGCGGGGAAGCGCGCGGTCCGCCCGTCCGGCACCATGCCGACACAGTTGATCCCCGCGCCGCAGACGACGGCCACACCCCGCGGCTCGTCCACGCCCGCACGCAGAATCGCGAAGGTGTCGTTGCGCACCTCGACCGTGGATCCCCAGCCGCGGGCACGCAGCGCCGCAGCCAACTGCTCCTCCTCCACCGGAAGATCGGCGTTGGCGAGACAGGCCGACACATGTGAGACGGAGTCCACCGGTTCGCCGGACAGCTCCAGTGCCCGGCCGACGACCGCACCGAGAACGTCCACGGCCGCCTCGATCCCCACGACCGGCGGCTGGAAGCCACCGCCGCGGGCCGCCGACAGCACCGTTCCGTCCTCACCGATCAGTGCCACATCGGTCTTGCTGTTCCCCGCATCGATCGCGAGGATTGAAGCGTTCACGCCCACGCCAGGTGCTCCCGGTTGTGCGCGATCAGCTTGTCGGTGAGCGCCTCGGCGTACTCGAACTGACCGATCAACGGATGCGCGAGCAGTGCCTTGAACACTGCGTTTCTCCCACCCGCCCGCCCGGTGGCTCGCCCGCCGCGCAGCGCCGCTTCCAGGGCGAGGTCCTCGTACGCCGTCACATGGGCGATCAGACCGGCGTACAGCGGGTCCAGCTCCGGTACGGCGAGCGGGGTGGCGCCCGTCCCGTCGATCCTCGCCTGCACCTCGATCACCGCGTCGTCCGGCAGGAACGGCAGCGTCCCCCTGTTGTACGTGTTGACCACCTGTACAGCAGTGCCGCCCGAGCCGAGCAGCGAGGACGCCAGGTCCACGGCCGCCTCCGAATAGAAGGCGCCGCCGCGCTTGGCGAGCAGCGCGGGCTTCTCGTCCAGCGCCGGGTCGCCGTACATGGCGAGGAGTTCCTTCTCCATCGCGGCGACCTCGGCCGCCCGGGACGGCTTGGTGCCGAGCTCCCGTACGACTTCGTCGTGCGCGTAGAAGTAACGCAGGTAGTAGGAGGGCACGACGCCGAGCCGGTCGACGATCGCCCGGGGCATGCGCAGATCGTCCGCGATCGCGTCGCCGTGCTCGGCGAGCAGCTTCGGCAGGACGTTCTCGCCGTCCGGGCCGCCGAGGCGGACCCCGAGCTCCCAGGTCAGGTGGTTGAGCCCGACATGGTCGAGGTGCACCTCACCGGGCATGACATCGAGGAGCCTGGCGAACTTGCGCTGGAAGCCGATCGCCACGTTGCACAGGCCGACGGCCTTGTGCCCGGCCTGGAGCAGCGCCCGGGTCACGATGCCGACCGGGTTGGTGAAGTCGATGATCCAGGCGTTCGGGTTGGTACGGCGGACCCGCTCGGCGATGTCCAGGACGACGGGGACGGTGCGCAGCGCCTTGGCGAGGCCGCCGGCCCCGGTGGTCTCCTGGCCGATGCAGCCGCACTCCAGCGGCCAGGTCTCGTCCTGCTTGCGGGCGGCCTGGCCGCCGACGCGCAGCTGGAGCAGGACCGCGTCGGCGTCGGCGACGCCCGCGTCGAGGTCCGAGGTGGTGACGATCCTCCCCGGGTGGCCCTGCTTGGCGAAGATCCGCCGGGCGAGGCCGCCGACGAGTTCGAGGCGGTCGGCCGCCGGGTCGACGAGCACGAGCTCCTCGATGGGCAGCGTGTCCCTCAGCCGGGCGAAGCCGTCGATCAGTTCAGGTGTGTAGGTGGACCCGCCACCAACTACTGCGAGCTTCATAGTCAGCCCTTTACTCCGGTCAGTGTGACGCCCTCGACAAAAGCCTTTTGAGCGAAGAAGAAGACGAGGATCACGGGGGCCATGACCAGTACGGTCGCGGCCATGGTCAGGTTCCAGTCGGTGTGGTGTGCGCCCTTGAAGGATTCCAGGCCGTAACTGAGCGTCCAGGCGGCCGGGTTCTCGGAGGCGTAGATCTGCGGGCCGAAATAGTCGTTCCAGGCGTAGAAGAACTGGAAGAGGGCGACGGCGGCGATGCCCGGCTTGGCCATCGGTACGACGACCTTCAGCAGGGTGCGCAGCTCACCGCAGCCGTCGACCTTCGCCGCGTCGAGGTACTCGTTCGGGATGGTCAGCAGGAACTGCCGCAGCAGGAAGATGGAGAACGCGTCACCGAAGGCCATCGGGATGATCAGCGGCCAGAGCGTGCCGGACATGTCCAGCTGCTTCGCCCAGAACAGATACATCGGGATGACGACGACCTGCGGCGGCAGCATCATCATCGAGATGACGAGCATCAGCGAGAGATGCCGCCCGCGGAAGCGGAACTTGGCGAGCGCGTACGCCACGGGCAGCGACGACACGACGGTGAGGACGGTGCCGAGCCCCGCGTACAGCAGGGTGTTCTTCCACCAGGTCAGAAAGCCCGGGGTGTCGAACACCTTCTTGTAGTTGCTCCACTCGAAGGGGTGCGGCCACAGATCGCGGGTCAGCGCCTGCTGGTCGCTCATCAGCGAGGTGAGCAGGAGGAAGACGAACGGCAGCACGAAGAAGAGCGCGGCAGCGACGCCGAGCGAGTGCACGGCGATCCAGTTCAGCAGCGCCTTGCGGCGTGCCGTGCGTTCGGCCGGGGTGATCGGGTCGGTCGCCCGGTCGGCTGCCTTGAGGGTGTCGAGAGCCTGCGCCACGTCAGTCACCTGCCTGGATCAGCCCGCTGCGGCGCCGCATCAGCAGTGCGGTGAACGCCATCGCGAGTACGAAGAGAACGAGTGCGACCACACAGGCGGAGCCGTAGTCGAAGCGCTGGAAGCCGAGGTTGTAGACGAGCTGCGGAAGCGTCAGTGTCGACTTGTCGGGATAGCCCGGTTCGAACGGCTGCCCGGAGCCGCCCATCACACCCGAGGCGACCTTTCCCGCCACGAGTGGCTGGGTGTAGTACTGCATCGTCTGGATGATCCCGGTGACCACGGCGAACATCACGATCGGCGAGATGTTCGGCAGGGTGACGAAGCGGAACCGCTGGAAAGCGGTAGCACCGTCCAGCTCCGCCGCCTCGTACTGCTCCTTCGGTACGTCGAGCAGCGCGGCCATGAAGATCACCATCAGGTCGCCCACCCCCCACACCGCGAGCGCGGTCAGCGCCGGCTTGGACCAGGTGGCGTCGGTGAACCAGCCCGGCGTGGGCAGTCCCAGATCGCCGAGGATCGAATTGACCGGCCCCGTACCCGGGTTGAGCAGGAAGACGAAACCGAGGGTCGCCGCGACCGGCGGGGCCAGATAGGGCAGGTAGAACAGGGTGCGGAAGACTCCGGCACCCGTCTTGATCTTGGTGATCAGCAGCCCGACACCGAGGCCGAACACCACCCGGCAGGTGACCATGACCACGACCAGCCAGAGCGTGTTGCGCAGGGCGGGCCAGAACAGTGGGTACTCGTTGAAGACGTACGACCAGTTCTTCAGCCCGCTGAATTCCGGGGCTGCGAAACCGTCGTAGTCGGTGAAGGAGAAATAGAGCGTGGAGATCAGCGGGTAGGCGAAGAAGACGCAGAACCCGATCAGCCACGGCGACATGAAGGCCGCTGTCCGCAGCGCCGACCGGCGGCGCTTCGAGCGCAGTGTGTACGTGCCCGTACGTGTGCTCATCGCGGTTCTACTTCGCCTGTGCGATCGCCGCGTCGATTTCCTCCGCGGTCTTCTCCAGACCCGCCTTGATGTCCTTCTGCTTGCCCTTCTCGATGTCGAATCCGAGGTTCTGCAGGGACACCAGGTATGCGCCGCCGTTCACCGAGGGCGGGGTGGTGGTGCTGTTCGGGTTCGCGGCGATGTCCAGGAACGTCTTGAACCGCGGGTCGTACTTCAGCTTCGGCGACTTCAGCGCCTCCAGCGTGGACGGCACATTGTGAATGGCATTGGCGAAGTCGACCACCGCGTCGGTGTCGGTCGTCATGAACTTCACCAGCTCCCAGGCCGCGTTCTGCTTCTGCGACGTGGCGGCGATACCGGCGATGGTGCCGGTCAGATAGCCCTTGCCGTAAGTGTCGGCCTCGTCGTCGGCGACGGGCATCGGGGCCACCCCGATCTCGAACTTCGGCTTGGTCTCCTCGGCCATCCCGAGCCGCCACTCGCCGTCCAGTTGCATGGCCACCTGGCCGGTGTGGAACGGGTGCTGGGCGCCCCACTCGTCACCGAACGCCGTACGGTACTTCTCCAGCTTCTCGTAGCCGCCCAGGTCGTCGACCAGCTTCTTCTGGGTGGCGAGCATGGAGGCGAACGCCGGGTCCTTGGCGATGTTCGACTTGCCGTCCGCATCGAAGTACTTCGGGTTCCAGCCACCGAGGTAGTGCTCGGTCGTCGACTCGTAACCGTGGTAGTTCGGCATGAATCCGAGCTGCTCGTACGAGTCGCCCTCGGTCTTCGTCAGCTTCTTGGCATCCGTGGCAAATTCCGACCAGGTCTCCGGCGCGCGGGTGATACCGGCGGCCTCGAACGCGTCCTTGTTGTAGTAGAGGCCGTACGCGTCACCGAGCAGCGGCACGGTGCAGCGCACACCGTCGAACTGCGTGTACTCGTTCATCGCCTTGGGGAACGTCTTGTCCGCGTCGATCCCATCCTTCTTCAGGAAGGGGTTCAGATCGACGAACGCCTTCGACGAACAGAACTTTCCGACATTGTTCGTGGTGAACGACGAGACGACGTCCGGAGCCTTCGAACCACCCGCCCGCAGCGCCTGGTTGATCTTGTCGTCGGTCATATTGCCGACGACCTTCACATGGATATTGGGGTGCGCCTTCTCGAAGGCGTCGACCGTGGCCTGAATTCCCTTGACCTCGTTCGGGGCACTCCAGCCGTGCCAGAAGTTGATGGTCGTCTCCTTGGACGCGTCATCATTGGCACCGGAGTTGCTCTGGCCCGTACAGGCAGAGGCGAACAGCGATATCGCGGCGGTCGCGGCGAGTGCGGCGGCCGTCTTCCGGCGGTTTCCGGACATGGCGGTGACTCCCGATGAAGGATGGGGACGGAGGGGGTGACGTGCGAACGAAGCGGCGGGAAAGGGGTCAGCGCGACGTGTCGAAGACTTCGTCACGGGTGGTGGCGAGTGCGCTCTCCAGCGCGCCGCGCAGTACGGGGCGGTGGGTCACGTCACCGGCGATCAGCCGGGGCCGGGAGGCCGCCAGCTCGACGAGCTCGGACTCCACCCGGCCGCGCAGCGGTTCCCCGCCGGCCGCGATCAACTCGCCGGAGAGCACGACGAGTTCCGGGTCCAGCACGGCGACCAAGGAGGCCAGACCGGTCGCGAGTCCGGTGGCGAACAGATCGAGGAGCCGTGGGTACGGGCCGTCCTCGCCCGCCTCCGCGGCCTCGGCCGCCCGCGCGACCAGCCGGGCCGCGACCTCGTGATGGGTGCCGGAGCCGCGGATCGGTGCGTCGTCGATGCCGAGCTCCCGGGCCAGCCTGGACAGCACCTGCGCGCCCGCCAGCTCCTGGAAGCCGCCGGCGTTCACCTTGGTGACCTGGCGGACCAGCGGGACGCCGGGCACCGGCAGGAAGCCGACTTCACCGGCACCACCGGTGAAGCCGCGGTGCAGCCGTCCATTGATGACGAGGGCGGCACCGAGCCCTTCCTCGTTCCACAGCAGCACGAAGTCGTCGTGCCCGCGCGCCGCACCGAGCCGCTGTTCGGCCACCGCGACCAGGTTCACGTCGTTCTCGTACTCGACCGGCATCGGCAGAACCGCGGCCAGCTCGTCCAGCAGCGTGGGGGAGTGCCAGCCGGGCAGGTGCGAGGCGTACCGCAGCCGCCCGGTGCCGGGGTCGAAGGCGCCCGGGGTGCCGATGACGACCCGGTGCACATCGGAGCGGGTGAGCCCGGCGTCCTTGACCGCTCCGTCCAGCGCATCCGTCACCTGTCGCACCACGCAGTCGGCGCGCCGCCCCGGGGTGCGGAGCTCGAACTCGCCGACCGTCTCACCGGTCACATCGGCGACGGCGGCGACGATCCGGTGGGCGTTCACATCCAGCCCCGCGACATGGGCGGCCCGCGCGTTCACCGCGTACAACTGGGCATTGGGTCCCGGCCGCCCCGCCACGGTCCCGGTGGCGACGACCAGTCCGGCGGCCTCCAGTCGCGCCAGCAGCTGCGACGCTGTGGGCTTGGAGAGCCCCGTCAGCTTCCCGATCCTGGTCCGGGAGAGGGGCCCGTGCTCCAGCAGCAGATCGAGGGCGGCCCGGTCGTTCATGGCCCGCAGAACGCGGGGGGTACCCGGTGTGGTTCCGGCCATGAGCACTGCACCTGCCCTCTGTTAGGAAAGTTTCCTATTTGGTGAGAGGACGGTATGCGCACGTCACCGGGCCGTCAATGGGCAGTGCCCCGGTGGCTACCAAAGCGTTACCTGGGGCGCTTTTGGAACGTGTGGGCCCTTGGTTGTGCATTCTCAACCAGGCTATTGAAGAACCGAGTTGAGGTCACACCGACTCGCTCACGAGTGAGGGGTGCCCCGCAGAACCTGCGGGGCACCCCTCACTCGTACGGCCGAGTCCTACTTCGATATGTTCGGCGGCGGGGTGATCGGTGTCGCGGCCAGGGACTGCGGTGAGGTGGCCGACGCATACGCCGAGGGAGCGGCCATGGCGGCCGTCGGATCGGCCGACGAGGGCTCGTCCCCCTGGGCCGGGACGCCGCCGACCATGCGGATTCCGGCCTCGTCGAAGGACCGCTTGATCCGCCAGCGCAGCTCCCGTTCCACGCCCAGCGCCTTGCCCGGCATCGTCTTCGCGGTCACCCGGACCGTCATCGAGTCCAGGAGCACCTCGTTCAGGCCCAGGATCTCCACGGGACCCCACAGCCGCTCGCTCCACGGGTCTTCCTTGGCCATCGCCACTGCGGCCTCGGTGATCACCGTGCGGACCTTGTCCAGGTCCTCCGTGGGACGCACCGGCACATCGACACCGGCCGTCGACCAGCCCTGGCTGAGATTGCCGATCCGCTTCACCTCGCCGTTGCGGATGTACCAGATCTCACCGTTGTCGCCGCGCAGCTTGGTTACCCGCAGACCGACCTCGATGACCTCGCCGGAGGCGACGCCCGCGTCGATGGTGTCGCCCACGCCGTACTGGTCCTCCAGGATCATGAAGACACCGGAGAGGAAGTCGGTGACCAGGTTGCGCGCACCGAAACCGAGTGCCACACCGGCCACACCGGCGGAGGCCAGCAGCGGTGCCACATCGATCTGCAGCGCGCCCAGGATCATCAGGGCGGCCGTGCCGAGGATCAGGAACGACGCGACCGAGCGGAGTACGGAACCGATCGCCTCGGAGCGCTGACGGCGGCGTTCCGTGTTGACCAGCAGCCCGCCCAGCGCGGTGCCCTCCACCGCCTGGGCGCTGCGGTTCATCCGGTCGATGAGCTTGGTGAGAGCACGGCGGACCGCGACGCGCAACATGATCGCGATCGCCGCGATGAGCACGATGCGCAGACCGGTGCTCAGCCAGATGGACCAGTTCTCCTCCACCCAGCCCGCGGCGTTGCCGGCCTGCTCGGCGGCCTCGTCCAGCGTGCCACCGGACCCGGGCGAGGGGGCTGCGGCCAACAGGGCGGACGGGAACACGGTGGAACCTCCAGATGGACGACGGCAGACCAACCACACTAACGGGGTATCGGGAATGTCCCGCTGTCGCGACCGGGGGGAGAGATGCGTCTCACGAGGGGCGCACGGGCGGCGTGTGGCCGATCGCACATCGGGACGCGGCCACTGCGCGAGCGGCCCGGAAGCGCCTGCTCCGGCCGGCGGCGGCGGGCGATCGGCAAGGAGCGGAGAGAAAAATCCTCCCGGCCCGTTACCCGCACGTGGTGGCGCTTTGACCAGGCGTGAGTAGAGACTGGGATCGGATCGTCCCGGCGCGAGCCACGCGCCGCCGACGTACAAGGAGGCATCCACCGTGCCGCATGTCCTGGTTCTCAACGCGTCGTACGAGCCGCTCGGCGTCGTACCGCTCCGCCGCGCGCTCGTCCTCGTGCTCGAAAACAAGGCCATCTGTCTCGAGGAGTCGGGCGCCTTCATGCACAGTGCCACCCGGGCCGTCCCGGCCCCCAGTGTCGTCCGTCTGAAGCGGTTCGTACGGGTTCCCTACCGGGGGCCCGTACCGCTGACCCGCAGGGCGCTCTTCGCCCGGGACGGGGGCCGCTGCATGTACTGCGGCGCCGCCGCGACCAGCGTCGACCATGTCATTCCGCGCAGCCGCGGCGGACAGCACTCCTGGGACAACGTGGTGGCGGCCTGCCGCCGCTGCAACCACGTCAAGGCGGACCGGCACCTGCCGGAGCTCGGCTGGCGGCTGCACCAGCAGCCCGCGCCGCCGACGGGTCTCGCCTGGCGCATCATCGGGACGGGACACCGCGACCCGCGCTGGCTGCCGTACTTGCAACCGTTCGGCGCGGACGACGCCATGGCCCGGATCGACGGCATCTCAGCCTGAGAGATCCGGGCCTTTGTCGTTCCCGGGGCCGGGCGGGGGCCTTCGGGGACGACAGCCGCGCACGACCGGGGCGTTACTCCGTTGCGGCGACGGCGTACGCCTGAACCGACCAGAGCGAGTAGCCGAACTCGGTGGCCCGGGCATCGCCCTGCACCCGGATGAAGCGGGTGTCCTTCGCGTCCATCCGGACCGACTCGCGCCCGCCCTTGCCGTCCCGTACGGTCGCCGCCGTGCGCCAGCTGCGGCCGTCCGCGGAGACCTGGATGCGGTAGCGGGAGGCGTACGCGTCCTGCCAGTGCAGCACCACCTGGCCGACCCGGGCCGGTTGCGGCAGTTCCGCCTGCCACCAGGCGCCGTCCTCCGCCGGCGAGGACCAGCGGGTCTCCGGATCGCCGTCGGAGGCGGCCGTCGCCGGGAAGTCCGGGGTCTCGTCGCCGGACGAGGAGACGGCGGCGGTACGCACCAGGTCGGCGCCCGCGGTGCGCGGGTACGCCCGGACGGTCAGCGTGCTGCGTTCTTCGCCGAAGCCGATCGGCACCTCGTACTCGCCGGGCGGGGTGCCCGCCGGGACGGTGATCTCGACGGGGACGTCGGTACGGGAACCGCGCGGCACCCTCGTCTGCTTCGGGACGCGCACCTCGATGCCCTCGGGCGCCTTCGCGGTGAGCGTGCCCCGCACCTCGGCAGGGCGCCGGGCGGCCAGCCGCGCCTCGACCCGCTGCGGCCCGCCGCCGATCTCGGCGTCCGTCTCGCCGCGTACGAGATCGAGCCGGGCGGCGGGCTCGTCGCCGAACCAGGGCACGAGCGCGCGCACCCGCGGAGCCCGGCCCCGCGCATTCCCGGAGGCACCGGTTTTGATGCTGCTTCCCATCCGGCTTCCCGGGACGATCGGCGGCATCGTGCCCGTGATGACCGGCGGTGTCGAGGGACCGCCCGCGGGCCAGCTGATCCGGATCGCGTCGGCCCGCAGCCCCCTGGCCGGCGTCTGGGTCCAGCCGGTGGCCGATACCGGGCCGAGGCTGCGCCAGCCCTCGCCGGGCACATGGGCCTCCAGCGTCGCACCTGCCACCTCGCCGCTGCCGGGTACCGTCATCGCCGTCACGGTCTCCACCGGACGGGAGCGCTTCAGCCGGACCGTATGGCTGCCCGGGGCCTCGGTCACCGTACCGGCGTCGCGGTCCGCGCCCGTCCAGGCGTCCGCCTCCCGGCGCACCCGGTCCAGGAACGGGCCGAGGACGCCCTTGCCGACCGTCGCACCGCTCGCCTTCGCGGCCTTGCGCACCGGCTCCAGCGCCAGCGAAGCCTGCCACGCGGCAGCGCCGTCACCGCGCGACTGCGCCTGCAGCAGATCGACGGCCAGCTCGCCCGCCCGGCCGTACCGGGACAACTGCTCCGTCCACGGCCGCACTTCGCCGTCCAGCCGCCCGTCGGCCAGCCCCTTCAGCCGCTGCGGGGTCTCCCGCATCACGGTGAACGCCGCCCGCAGCCTGCGCGCCGCATCGGCCTGCGCCGTGGCGTCGGTCGTCGTACGGGACTGCCAGAACGCGGCCAGCAGCGGCTGCAGATACGCCGACTCGTCACCGCCCAGCACGGACGTGGCACTGTTCCCGGCCAGCGCGCGCAACGCGTCCCTGGTGCGGGCGTCGTCGCCCGCCAGATCGCCGATCGCCGCCTGCCAGGACTCCTGCGGCTGGTATCCCTTCGGGTTCCAGGCGAAGTCGGCGGCGGTGAACAGCGGTATGCGGGACGCTGACGGCTGCTCCATGGCATTGGCGAGCAGTGCCGCGGAACCCATCGCCACCGCCGGGTCCCGGCCGGTGTACGGGCCGAGGAAGATGCGGTCCTGCGCGTAGTCGTTGACCGGGTAGTTGTCCATCGTGACCAGCGGATGCCGGAACGTGGCGCGGGCGCCGGCCAGTTCCCCGCCCGTGATGGTCCTCGGTACGACCCCGACACCGGTCCAGGCGATCTGGACCCGGCCGTCCAGCTCCTCGGCGAGCGCCCTGCGGTAGTCGGTCGACCCGTCCTGGTAGAACTCCGTCGGCATGACCGAAAGCGGCTCCGCGTCCGGATGGCGGTCCGCGAGATGCCGCGCCACCTTGCTCGCCACCTGCGCCTGCGCCCTGGCCGCCGCCTCGGGTCCGCTGCCGAAGGTGTCGGCGTCGCTGTCGCAGTGCCACTCGCTGTAGCTGACGTCCTGGAACTGCAGCTGGAAGACCCGCACACCCAGGGCCCACATCGCGTCGAGCTTCTTCGTCAGCGCCTTCACATCGTTGTCCGACGACATGCACATCGCCTGGCCGGGGGCGACGGCCCAGCCGAGCGTCACATGCTCGGCGCGGGCCCGCTCGGCCAGCGCCCGGAAGTCGGCGCGCCGGTCGGCGGGATACGGGTCGCGCCAACGGGCCTGCCGGTACGGGTCGTCGCCCGCCGCGTACAGGTACCTGTTCTGCTTCGTACGCCCCATGAAGTCGATCTGCGCCAGCCGCTCCGCACGGGTCCACGGCTGCCCGTAGAAGCCCTCGGTCATCCCGCGTACGGCGGTGCCCGGCCAGTCCCTGACGGTGACCCCGGCGACGCTCTTGTCCCGGACCAGCTGACGCAGTGTCTGCACGCCGTGGAAGAGACCGTCCTCGCCGACGCCGTCCACGGCGACGGTGTCCCGGCCCGCGACCCGGCCCACCGCGATCCGGTAGCCACCGGACGGCAGATCGTCGCGGTCGGGGGCGTGCAGCGAGCGCAGGGCGTCCTGGGCGCCGTTGCCGCCGAGCCGGATGACGGGTCCGCGGCCCGGCAACGCCTCGTGGACGGTCCGCACGCCCGCGTCCCGCAGGATCTGCCGGAGTGCGTCGACGGCGTACGGATCCGCGTGCGCGCCTACCACGAGGGTGACCTCGGCGGAGAGCGGTACGGAGGGCCCGGATGCCTTGATGGACTGGGGCCGCGGCCATACGGCGGGCAGCGTGCCGGCGTCCGTGCGGTCGGAGGTGGCGACGGCGGGGGAGCCGGGCGCCGAAGGGGCCGCGACGGCGGCCGGCGTCCCGGCGGAGAGCAGCCCGCCGAGCACGGCGACCGCAACGGCCGTTGCCTGCTTTCTGCGCCTGAGCCGCATCGCTCTTCTCCCTCGCTCCTGCCGGTGGGCTCCGAGCCCACCATCCGCGCGCGAGAGTGTCAATGCGGGTGGCTGTTGTGCCGTAAATGCCCGATGCGGCGAGTGGGGTGAGGGGTGGTCGGCCGTCGACGGGCGACGCCAAGGATGACGTCGAATGGCCGAAAACAGCGGACAACTTACGGCGAACAGGCCTCCGGGGAACGGAATGTGACCCAGAGCACGTTGAAGTCGTTGTGGTAACGCCTGCGCCTGCGGTCGAGCCCGCTGGGCAGGTCTGCTGTGTCCTGTTCCCCTACGGCCGGGAGGCCGCCATGCCCGCTGCCACGCAACTTCTGCTCTCCGCCCTCTCCGAACAGGCCCCCGGTCCGCCCGGTGCGGTCCCGGCCGCCGGGCCCGGCCCCGGTCCGCTGACGAGCGAGCCGCCGCTCGCCGATGCGATACCTCTCACCAGCGAGCCGCCGCTCGCCGACGCCACGCCACTGACCAGCGAAGCCCCGCTCGCCGTCAACGCCCCGCTGACCAGCGAGCCGGCCACCTCCGGCGGCGCGTGGGGCATGGAGTTCCCAGGAGTCTGAATGGGCTTGTCCCGTCTCGCCGCACTGCACGGCGTCGCCACCTCCTACTCCCCGTCCGCCGACGTCACGGTGTCCGTTCCCGATGACACCGTCATCGCCGTGCTCGCCGCGCTCGATGTGGACGCCGCCACGCCCGAAGCGGTACGGGAATCGCTCGACGCCGCCGAGTCCTCGGCCCGGTCCCGGCTGCTGCCGCCGACGCTGGTGGTGTGGAGCGGGGAGCCACTGCCCCCGGCCCTGACCGCCCTGCCGCCCGGCACTTCGCTGGACATCGGGCTGGAGGACGGCGGATCGCCCCCGCCCTCGCGGATGCACATTCCGGCCGACCGACCGGATCCGGCCGTTTCGGGACGGGGCGCCGCCGACGCGGGCACGGGTGCGGGCGGGGAGAGCGGAACGGGCGCGGCTGAAGGTGCGGGAGGTGACACCTCGACGGGCGTGCCCCCGACCCCCGCCTGGTGGGTCGAACCGCCGCTCGGCGTGCACCGGTTGGCCGTACGCGCTCCGGGTGGCCGGAGCGCGACCGGCACGCTCGTCGTCGCCCCGCCCCGGGTGCCGCAGCCGCCCGCACGCGGCCACGGCTTCCTCGTCCAGCTCTACTCCCTGCTCTCCGCCCGCTCCTGGGGCATGGGCGACCTCGGGGACCTCGCCGACCTCGCCGCCTGGTCCGGGCGGACCCTCGGCGCCGGATTCGTCCAGGTGAACCCGCTTCACGCCGCCGTGCTCGGCAACCCCACCGACCCGTCCCCGTACCGCCCGTCGTCACGGCGTTTCCCCGACCCCGTCCATCTGCACATCGAGTCCATCCCCGAGTACGGGCACGTGCCGGACCGGGGCACCCTCGACGATCTGCGGCAGGACGCGGCGACGCTCAGCGACACCGTGCTGAACAAGAGCGCCCTGATCGACCGGGACGCCGTCTGGGAACTCAAGCGCCAGGCCCTCGAACTCGTGACGAAGGTGCCCCTCACCCCGGGGCGCCGCGCCGCGTACTGCGACTTCCTGGCCGAGCAGGGGCAGGCCCTGGAGGACCACGCCCTGTGGTGCGCCCTCGCCGAGGTGCACGGCTCCGACTGGCACACCTGGCCGGCCGCGCTCCGCGACCCCCGTTCCAAGGAGACCGCCCGCGCTCGCCGCGCGCTGCTGGACCGGGTCGATTTCCACTGCCGGCTCGCCTGGCTGACCGACAGCCAGCTCGCCGCCGCCCAGCGCGCCGCCCTGGACGCCGGAATGGCCGTCGGCATCGTCCACGACCTCGCCGTCGGCGTGCACCCCGGCGGCGCCGACGCCTGGGCCCAGCAGGACGCCTTCGCACACGGCATGTCCGTCGGCGCGCCCCCGGACGCCTTCAACGCCCGCGGTCAGGACTGGGGCCTGCCGCCCTGGCGCCCCGATGTCCTCGCCGCGTCCGGCTACGCCCCGTACCGAGGACTGCTGCGCGGACTCCTCGCCCACGCGGGAGCCCTGCGCATCGACCACGTCATGGGCCTGTTCCGGCTCTGGTGGGTGCCCGAGGGGCGCCCGCCCACCGACGGCACCTACGTCAGCCACGACGCCGAGGCGATGCTCGCCGTCCTCGTCCTGGAGGCGCACCGGGCCGGTGCGGTGGTCATGGGGGAGGACCTCGGCACCGTCGAGCCGGGGGTACGCGAGGCGCTGGCCCGGCGCGGCGTGCTCGGCACTTCCGTGCTCTGGTTCGAACGGGACTGGGCGGGCACCGGCCGCCCGCTGGCCCCGGAGGAGTGGCGCGAGGGCTGCCTGGCCACCGTCACCACGCACGATCTGCCGTCCACCGCCGCCCGGCTGACCGGCGACCATGTGACACTGCGCCACCGCCTCGGCCTGCTCACCCGCAGCCTCGCCGAGGAGCTGACCGCGGACGCGACCGACACCACCGAGTGGCTGGGATATCTCGCCCGGCTCGGCCTGCTCCCCGAGGGGGAGGGTGACGAGGAGGGCGCCGTCCGCGCCGTACACCGCTTCCTGCTGCGCACCCCCGCCCGCATGGTCGGAGTCTGGCTGCCCGACACACTGGGCGACCGCCGCCCGCAGAACCTCCCCGGCACCTGGGACCAGTACCCCAACTGGCGACTGCCCGTCGCCGACGCGGAGGGCCACCCGGTCACCCTGGAGGAGCTGGCCGCCGCACCCCGCCTGCACCGGCTGATGGAGGTCTTCGAACCTCGCGGGAACCGCCCGGGAACCCACCCGGAAATCCACCCGGAATCCCGCCCGTGACCCCGTACGGCACCCCCGGGCGCGCGCCCGTTCCGGGCGTTCGCTACGTTTGCACCGTGGACAAGAAGAACGCTATGCGCGCCGGCGCCGTCGCGGCCGGAACGACGCTGATGATGCTGCTCATGTCGTCCCCCGCGCTCGCGCTCACCCGCGACGACGGTGACGACCCCGGTCAGGGCCTGAGCGTGATGGAGACCATCGGTCTGTACGTCGTGGCCCCCATCGCTCTGTTCGTGGTCATCGCGGGCCTGGTCATGATTTTCGACAAGTCCAAGAAGCAGGCCTAGCACCCACGCACTTCCCGTGTGCGCCGCAGGTACCCCGTACCGTGCGGCGCACACGCATGTCCGGACCCGGATGCCGGGTCCGGACCCCGGGTAGGTTGCGGCCATGGTCGAGTGGGACGTCAAGAAGCTCCGCATCCTCCGCACCCTGCGCGACCGGGGTACGGTCACCGCGACCGCGCAGGCCCACCGTCGCCTACGTGGGACTCGGCACGGTGCTCTACAACTGGGACCTGCGGCGGGCGACGCTCCGGCTCGAAGCCGACGGGGTCGGGGCGACCGCGGAAGTCATCGGGGTCGGCCCCGACGATGTGAGCGCGGACGGTTGTTCCCGGATGATCTGGATTCGCGTGCGCGTCAGCGGGGCCGAATTCCCGGTGTTCGAGGCCAGTTGTCCGATGCCCTACGGCGTGGCGGAAGCGACCGCGGGCGCGGAGATCAAGGCCGTGGTCGACCCGGGCGGCAAGACGTTCCGGCTGCTGTGATCCGACAGCCGGGTGGGAGAGAGGAAGGGGCGCCCCCGCCATCGCGGGAGGCGCCCCTCACTGCTTCACCGTTCAGCCGTTACGCCGTGGCCGCCGCAGCGTCCGCGGCCTGGGCCTTCAGCGCGCGCTCCACACCCGAACGCGACTCGGACATCAGACGGCGCAGGGCCGCGTTCGGCTCCGCCGAGGACAGCCAGGCGTCCGTGGTGTCCAGCGTGGCCTGCGAGACCTGGACGGCCGGGTAGAGGCCGACGGCGATCTGCTGCGCCATCTCGTGGCTGCGCGACTCCCAGACGCCCTTGACCGCTGCGAAGAACTTCTCCGTGTACGGAGCCAGCAGTTCGCGCTGGTCGGTCTGGACGAAGCCGGCGATGACCGCCTCCTGGAGGGAGTTCGGCAGCTTGTCGGACTCGACGACCGAGGCCCATGCCTCCGCCTTCGCCTCCTCGGTGGGGCGGGCCGCGCGGGCGGTCGCCGCGTGGCGCTCGCCCGCCGCCGTCTTGTCGCGCTCGTACTCGGCGGCGATCTCGTCCTCTTCGAGCAGGCCGGTGGCGGCGAGACGCTCGACGAACGCCCAGCGCAGCTCCGTGTCGACGGCCAGGCCCTCGACCGTCTCCTTGCCGTCGAGCAGCGACTGCAGCAGGTCCGTCTGCTGCGGGGTGCGGGCCGTCGCCGCGAAGGCGCGGGCCCAGGCCAGCTGGTGGTCGCTGCCCGGCTCCGCCGCGCGCAGGTGCGCCAGCGTGGCCTCGGTCCACTGCGTCAGCCCGGCCTCGCGCCACTCCGGCGCCGCGTACAGGTCCAGCGCCAGCTTCACCTGACGGTGCAGCGACTGGACGACACCGATGTCCGACTCCTTGCCGATGCTGGAGAGCACCAGGGAGAGGTAGTCCCGGGTCGCCAGCTCGCCGTCGCGGGTCATGTCCCAGGCGGAGGCCCAGCACAGGGCGCGGGGGAGGGACTCGGTGAAGTCGCCGAGGTGTTCGGTGACGACGCGCAGCGACTCCTCGTCGAGACGGACCTTCGCGTACGAGAGGTCGTCGTCGTTCAGCAGGACGACCGCCGGGCGGGCGGTGCCCGCCGGGAACGGGACCTCGGTGCGCTCGCCGTCGACGTCCAGCTCGATCCGGTTCGTGCGGACCAGCTTTCCGGCCCCGTCGAGGTCGTAGCAGCCGATCGCGATCCGGTGCGGGCGCAGCGTCGGCTCGCCCTTGGCGCCGGCGGGCAGCGCCGGGGCCTCCTGGAGGACGGTGAACGAGGTGACGTGACCGTTTCCGTCGGTGGTGATCTCCGGGCGAAGGATGTTGATGCCGGCTGTCTCCAGCCACGCCTTCGACCAGGTCTTCAGGTCACGGCCGGAGGTCTCCTCCAGCGCGCCCAGCAGGTCGGACAGCCGGGTGTTCCCGAACGCGTGCGCCTTGAAGTACGCCTGGACGCCCTTGAAGAACTCGTCCATGCCGACGTACGCCACGAGCTGCTTCAGGACCGAGGCGCCCTTGGCGTACGTGATGCCGTCGAAGTTGACCAGGACATCGTCCAGGTCACGGATGTCCGCCATGATCGGGTGCGTCGACGGCAGCTGGTCCTGGCGGTACGCCCACGTCTTCATGGAGTTGGCGAACGTCGTCCAGGAGTGCGGCCACTTCGAGCCCTCCGCGTACGCCTGGCAGGCGATCGACGTGTACGTGGCGAACGACTCGTTCAGCCACAGGTCGTTCCACCACTCCATGGTGACGAGGTCGCCGAACCACATGTGGGCCAGCTCGTGCAGGATCGTCTCGGCCCGCGTCTCGTACGCCGCGTCCGTCACCTTCGAACGGAACACGTACTGGTCACGGATGGTGACCGCGCCCGCGTTCTCCATCGCGCCCGCGTTGAACTCCGGGACGAACAGCTGGTCGTACTTGGCGAACGGGTAGTCGTAGTCGAACTTCTCCTGGAACCAGTCGAAGCCCTGCCGCGTCACGTCGAAGATCGCGTCCGCGTCGAGGAACTCGGCCAGCGACGGACGGCAGTAGATGCCGAGCGGAACGGACTGGCCGTCCTTCTCGTAGCTGCTGTGCACCGAGTGGTACGGGCCGACGATCAGGGCCGTGATGTACGTCGAGATGCGCGGCGTCGGCTCGAAGGACCAGATGTTGTCCTGCGGCTCGGGCGTCGGCGAGTTCGAGATGACCGTCCAGCCCGCCGGCGCCTTCACCGTGAACCGGAATGTCGCCTTCAGGTCGGGCTGCTCGAAGCTCGCGAAGACGCGGCGAGCGTCCGGCACCTCGAACTGGGTGTAGAGGTACGCCTGCTGATCGACCGGGTCGACGAAGCGGTGCAGGCCCTCGCCCGTGTTGGTGTACGAGCAGTCGGCGACGACCTTCAGCTCGTTGGAGCCCGCGACCAGGTGCGGGAGTTCGATGCGCGAGTCGCGGAACACGGCCGCGACATCCAGCGACTTGCCGTTCAGCTCGACCTCGTGCACGGCCGGGGCCACCAGGTCGATGAAGGTCTCCGCACCGGCTTCGGCGGAGTCGAAGCGCACGGTGGTCACGGACCGGTAGGTGCCGCCCTCCTGCGCTCCGGAGAGGTCGAGATCGATCTCGTACGCGTCCACGGTCAGCAGGCGCGCCCGCTCCTGTGCCTCTTCGCGGGTCAGATTGGTGCCAGGCACGCGGTCATCTCCTTGGTATGTGACGTTTCCGGTCATCCTTCCACGTGACCTGTGCGCAGCGCGATGTCCGATATCCGCCGGACCGTGGCCGCCCGGCGCGCCACTCTCGGCACATGACCACATATGAGGCACGACCGATCGATCCGGCCACGCTCAAGGAGCTCCGCGACACCGACGACGCGGGCCGCCCCTGCGCCCCGTACACCGCCACCGACAGCGGCTCCCCCCTGCGCTGCTGTCTGCGCGGCAACGAGGTGGGGGAGCGGATCGCCCTCGTCTCGTATGCGCCACTGCGCCGCTGGGCGGCCGAGACCTGGGTGAGGCCGGGGGCGTACGACGAGCAGGGGCCGGTCTTCATCCACGCGGAGGAGTGCGGCGGGCCCGCGGCCGACCGGGCCGGGTACCCGTTCTCACGGGCGGGCGCGTTGCGTACCGTCCGGCGCTACAACGCGGACGGCCACATCGTCGGCGGCCGGCTGCTGGAGATCCCGGCCGACGAGGAGCGGGGGTACGACGAGGCCTTCGACGAGGCTTTCGCCGACCCGGAAGTGGCATTGGTGCACGTCAGGGCCGTGGAATACGGGTGCCTGCACTTCGAGGTGCGCCGCCCGTGAGCAGCGGGGCCGGGGCGATACCCCGGCCCCGCTCCTCGACCGACGCAGGGCCGCCCTTTCACACGCGAGGCGTCAGCCGTTCAGCTCCGCCGCCACCAGCTCCGCGATCTGTACGGCGTTCAGCGCCGCGCCCTTGCGCAGGTTGTCGTTGGAGACGAAGAGCGCGAGGCCGTTGTCCACGGTCTCGTCGACCCGGATCCGGCCGACGAACGAGGCGTCCTTGCCGGCCGCCTGCAGCGGGGTGGGGATCTCGGAGATCTCGACGCCCGGGGCGTCCTTCAGCAGCTCGTATGCGCGCTCGACGCTGATCGGACGGGCGAAACGTGCGTTGACCTGGAGCGAGTGGCCGGAGAAGACCGGCACCCGGACGCAGGTGCCGGACACCTTCAGCTCCGGGATCTCCAGGATCTTGCGGGACTCGTTGCGGAGCTTCTGCTCCTCGTCGGTCTCGAAGGAGCCGTCGTCGACGATCGAGCCGGCCAGTGGCAGCACGTTGAAGGCGATCGGACGCTTGTAGACGCCCGGCTCGGGGAAGTCGACGGCCTCGCCGTCGTGGGTGAGCCTGTCGGCGTCGGCGACGACCTTGGACGCCTGGCCGTGCAGCTCGGCGACACCGGCCAGGCCGGAGCCGGACACCGCCTGGTAGGTGGCGACGGTCAGCGTCTGGAGGCCGGCCTCGTCGTGCAGCGGGCGCAGTACGGGCATGGCGGCCATCGTGGTGCAGTTCGGGTTGGCGATGATGCCCTTGGGCCGGTTCGCGATCGCATGCGCGTTGACCTCGGAGACGACCAGCGGGACCTCGGGGTCCTTGCGCCAGGCGGAGGAGTTGTCGATCACGACGGCGCCCTGCGAGGCGACCTTCTCGGCGAGCGCCTTCGACGTCGCGCCACCGGCCGAGAACAGCACGATGTCCAGCCCGGAGTAATCGGCCGTCGAGGCGTCCTCGACGGTGATCTCCCGGCCCTCCCACTCGATGGTGGAGCCCGCGGAGCGCGCGGAGGCGAACAGCCGCAGCTCGTCGGCCGGGAACTTCCGCTCGGCCAGGATCCTGCGCATGACTGTGCCGACCTGACCGGTGGCGCCGACGATTCCGACCTTCACAGGGACTCCTTCAAACGTACGAACTGGCACGGTTGCCGCTCCATGATGCGTATGTGAACGGCTTCCTTGTCCAATCCATTGTCCGCGCTGCGGACACTGCCCGCCCGGCCGGGCAGAGCAGTGGGGCGGGAGCTCCACAGAGCGCCCGCCCCACTGTCGTACGGATCACACGGCGACCGCGGTCACCGCTACGGCGTGACCTTCTCGATCACGACGCTGCCGGTGCCCGCCGCGGTCCCGCGGCTGTTCACCAGATGGACCTCGCCGAAGAACTGCCGGCCCTCGGGGGCCGCCCCGGCGACCGAGACCTCGGCACCGATCTGGGCCGAAGCGCCGTTGGCCAGGTTCACGGCCTTCGAATCGTCGACCTTGATCGTGCCGAGCGACGCTGCGTAGTACACATCGCGGTAGTCGTACGTGGTCGTCCCGGCGGGGACGTCGTAGCCGTCGATCACGACGGTGTACGTACCGGCGGCGGGCTTCACCAGGCTGACCGACTCCTCGGACCCGGCCGTGGTGGACTTGCCGACCTCGGTGTTGCCCTTCTTGACGTACAGGTCGAGGTCGGCGTTGGCGTCCGACGCGCCGCCGATGGCGACGTCCAGCTTCTCGACGCCCTCACCGATGGTGACCGTGTACTCCTGCTCGTCGCCCGTCTTGATCGACGGGGTGGCGACCTTGGCCGAGCCCAGCGAGCCGCCCTTGAGCGTGCCCTCCAGGTCACCGGCGTTGTTGGTGACCTTCCAGTTCACCGCGGCCGGCGTGCCGACCTTCGCCTCGGCGATGGTCTGCACCGCCGGGTCGAAGGTCGCACCGAGCAGCGAGACATCCAGCTTGTACGGGTTGTCCAGCAGCGGCGACGTACGCCGTGCCTCGACCTCGATCTCCCAGACGCCCGCCTGCGGGTCCTTGTAGGAGCGCACATCGGGGCGGCAGGTGTTGGCCGGGTTCTCGTAGTTCGGGTAGCAGAAGATCGTGGAGCTGTTCTCCATCTGCACCCCGTACGGGTGGAGGGAGATGAAGCGGGTCTGGCTGCCCGAGCGCAGCGCGCTCATCGCGACCTCAAGGGTCTTGGCGCCCTCCGGCACGGTCACGAAGTACGACGTGGTGCTGTTGCGCTGCACCGAGCCGGACGCCTTGAACGCGTAGGCGGGCTTCACGAGCGGCGTGGAGACGACGACCGTGGAGAGGATCTGCTGGTCCACACCGACGGTCTTGCTGTCGTCCACCCGCAGGATCGCGCTGTGCACGCCCGCGCTGCCCGGCTTCGCCTGGACCTTGACGGTGACCGGCTTGCCGAGCGGCAGGGAGACCGTGCCGGGACCGGTCAGCTTGAACGTGCCGTCGTTGTTCTTCCACGACAGCTGGTGCTTGACGGCCTTGTCCGGACCCGTGGTGCGGGTGATCGTGACGTCGTACGACTTCTTCTGGCCGGCCTTCAGGCCGCCCTCGCGGTCGTACAGACCGGTACCGAAGCCAGGGGTCTTCAGCGCGAAGTCGATCGCGGTGTCGACCGGGGCCTTCACCGAGTACTCGTGCGCCGGGGTGCCCTGCTTCTCGATCTGCTTCCAGGCGCCGACGATGTTGATCAGACCGGAGCCCTGGGCGTGCGCCGGCACACCCTTGATGTGGGTGGCGGTGCTGGTCAGCGCCGTACGCAGATCGGCCGGCGGCAGCTCGATGTGCTTCTGCTTCGCGGCCGACAGCAGCAGCGCGGTCGCACCGGCGGCCTGCGGCGAGGACATCGAGGTGCCCTGCAGCATGGAGTAACCCGCCGGCAGGCTGTAGCCCGCCTCCTTGACCGGGCCGCCGGGCAGCCAGGTCTGGGTGGTGTTGATGGACGCACCCGGGGCCGTCAGGATCGGCGCGAAGCCGCCGTCCTCACGCGGACCGCGCGAGGAGAAGGGCAGCATGTCGTACTTCTTGGTGACGTTCGAGCCGTAGTTGGCGGCCCACGTCTCCTTGGAGATCGACGCACCGACGGAGATGACGTGGTCGGCGAGGCCGGGGTCGCCGATGGTGTTCACACCCGGGCCCTCGTTGCCGGCCGAGATGACCAACTGGACGCCGTAGATGTCGATGAGCCGCTTGTAGAGCGCCGCGCGTGCGTTGTTGCCGTCGTTGAGCGGCGGCAGTCCACCGATCGACATGTTGACGACATCGACACCGCGGTTCACGACGAGGTCGATCATGCCCTCGGTGAGCGCGATGTTGGTGCAGCCGCCCGACCAGGTGCAGGCGCGCGAGGAGACGATCTTCGCGCCGGGCGCGGCGCCGTTCATCTTGCCGCCGAACAGGCCGTTCGCGGAGGTGATGCCCGCGACGTGGGTGCCGTGCTCGGACTCGATGACACCGATGTTGACGTAGTCGGCCTTGTCGCCGGCCGCGTTGTACACGACGTTCTTGCGGGTCTCGACGACGAACGGGATGCGCTCGACGACATCGGTCGCCGGGTTGTCCGTGCCGAAGTAGCCGACCTGGTGGCCGTCCTTGTACGGCTTCATGACGGCGTCGTTGGAGAAGTTCGCGTCGTTGTTCAGGTCGACGCGGGTGGTGCCGGTGACCGGGTCGTAGAGCACGGCCCAGACGTCGGTGGTGTCACCGTCGCGGTTCAGGTCCCCGGCCATGTCGCCGCCCTTGGTGGCGGCCTCGGAGAAGAGCTGGATCTTGTACGAGCCGGCCGGCGCCGAGTAGGTGCGGCCGCCGATGGTGAAGGTCGGGCCGGTCACCGAGTCCGTCATCGGCAGCCAGGTACGGTCGCCGTCGTTGACCGGGTCGGTGGCCGTCACCCAGTCGACGATCTTGCGCTCGCCGGTGGTGGTCTTCTGGAGCGCCGGGTGACCGAGGTCGACCCCCGAGTCCAGGATGCCGATGGTCACGCCCCGGCCGTCGGCCTTCGGGTGCTGCTCGACGAAGTCGACCGCGCCCGTCTCGAAGGACGGGTTGTACGGGTTCTTCGCCGGCGTCTTCCTGCCGGGCGCCGGGTAGGTGCCCGTGGACTTCGTCGTCGCCCCGGCGGCCCGGTCGGCCGTGGGAGTCGGGTCGTCCAGCTTGATCTCCTGCTTGAGATCGATGCCGTGGACGGACGACAGCTTGGAGGCCGCCTTGATGGTCGCCTCGGCGGACGCGGTGGGCACGGTGGCCCGTACGTAGCCGAGCTCGTCGTACGCACGTCCCAGCACGGACCCCTTGACGGCGTCCAGTTGCTCGGTGACCTGCTCGGTCGCACCGGGAGCGGTGGCGACCATCATCGTGACGTTCTTCTCGCCCTTGGCCTTGGCCTTGGCCAGAACATCGGCATCGGCCGAGCCGAGCTTGTCGGCCGTGGCGCCGTTGGCGGCGGACTTGACGGGAGCGGGGGCAGGGTCATCGGCGGCGAAGACCGGGGCGGCGCCGGTGGCGGCCAGCGCGGCCACCAGGCCGGCGGCAGCCGCGACCCGGGCCACGCGTCTCGCCCCGGGTATGGAACTGGGGGACTCGGAGATCATCAGCATCCCTGAAGTGAAAGAGAGAGTCCGGAATTCGGTACCGGATGACCGCTCACCCTTTCGTAAATGACAGGGGTTTGTGGAGAGTTGAGGTGGACGAGATGCGGACATGGCGGACTTCCGCCAGCGGCGCTGATGTGTCATCAGGGGCGAAATGGTGAATAAGTGGCCGCTGTGGCCCGTCCTCAACGAGGCAGGATCATCACATACGCGGCCGGTTCACGGTCGGCCGCCGCCATCAGCGCCGTACGCACCACGACCGCCTGCTGCTCCCGCGCGTCGCGGAGCTTCTTCGGCGAGAGATGGACGACGGTGACGCCGAGCCGCTCCAGATGCTCCCGCTTGGCGGCGTACGCGGACCACTGCGCGTCGTGATCCTCCTGGCGCCGGTCGTCGTCGAGCCTGCTGTGCCGTGGCGCCCTGGTGTCGAGCACCACGGCGACCGCCTCCTTGAGCCAGTAGGCGTCCACCCCGCCCAGATGCGGGCCGCCGGGCAGCCGCAGGTCCACGTTCCAGAGCGGCTCCGGCAGGCCGTACGTCCGCACCATGTCGTACAGCCGGCCCTCCGTCAGTGCCCGGCCCTCGGCGAGCAACGAGTCGACGGCGGTCACCACATGGGGGCGGCCCAGCAGTCCGGCCCGGCTCAACTCGCCCACGACGGCGGCCGGCTCGCAGTGCCCGCCGCGGACCGCCTCGGTGAGCAGACGGCGTACGGTCGAAGTGTCCCCGAGCCCGGCGACCGCGTCGGCAAGCGCCCGCTCCACCGGGGCCACGGGCAAGCCGTGCACCTGCTCGGGGCGGGGCGGCTCGGAGGCCCGCACCAGATGTACGTACCGGACCGAGCGCAGTCGCCGGATGCGCGGCACCAGCACATCGATCCGGTCCGACGACGCGGGCGGCGGCGCGGCCGCGAAGCCGTACAGGGCGAGCGCGGCAAGCCCGGTGACCATGGCCTCGCCGTACTCGGGCTCCGTGTCCGGCCCGGGCTGCGCGGGTACGCCCCGGCGGCCGGAGGCCGGTGGCCGGCCCGCGTACAGCAGGGCGGAACGCAGCCGTTCCTCGCCGGTGGGTGATCCCGGGTGCAGGACGTACACACCGGGCAGCGGCTGCTGCCACGGCCCACCGGCCCTGCATCGCGCGGCAGCCTCCGCGGCGGACACGCCGTTTGCTCTCAACTGCGCTGCGGACAGCACACGTTGACGGACATCGCCGGTGATACGGAGGCGGCAGGGGGAGGGTGGGGTGTTCTGGGTCATGTTCCGGGGTATCCCGCACACGGTCGTGGCACTAACCCCTGTTACACGCCCGTCGACAATTCAGGACAACGCCGTCCTAAAGTACGCACGTTCGACACCCGAAAAGGACTGTCCTGGCCACTTCCAGCCCGCCCCGGCTACTTCCAGCCCGTCCCGGACACCCCCAGCCCGTCCGGCGTTTGAGGACGGAACCGCTGCCGGGTTGCCGGGCGCCCTCCACGGACCCCCACCCCCGGACGGGCCAGAAAATCAAGCCCGTCCGGCGATTGAGGACAGAGCCGGAGCGTCCGGGCCAGGCGCATCCGTCAGACCCCGTCCGCCGCCACCGCGTCACACCCCTGCGCCCGCAACGCCCGGGCCAGATCGTCCCGAGCCTCCAGCACCAGCCTCCGCAGTGCCGGCGCCGCATCCGCATGCGCGGTCAGCCACGTATCCGTGTCCGCCAGCGTCGACGGGTCGTCCTGCAGGGCCGGGAACAGGCCCCTGACCACAGCCATCCCGATCTGGATCGACCGCTCGGCCCACACCCGCTCGATAGCCTCGAAGTACTTCTCCGCGTACGGCGCCAGCAACTCCCGCTGCGACGACTGCTCGAACCCCGTGATCGTCGCCTCCACCAACGCGTTGGACAGCGCCTCCGACTCCACGACGCCCGCCCAGGCCTGTGCCTTCACCGCAGCCGAGGGCCGCGAGGCCAGGCACCGCACCTGGTGCCGCTTCCCGGACGCCGTGTCGTCGCGGGCCAGTTCGGCGTCGATCACCGACTCGTCGGCCACCCCGTGCGCGGCCAGCGGGGACAGGAACGCCCACCGCAGCTCCTGGTCGACATCCAGCCCGTCGATCCGGGCCGAACCGTCGAGCAGCCCGGACAGCAGCTGGAAGTCCGTGGCCGAGTCGGCGACCGACGCGAAGAACCGCGCCCAGGCCAGCTGGTGCTCGCTGCCCGGCTCGGCGATCCGCAGCTCCCGCAGAGCACCCTCGGCCAGCGCCCGGCCGCCCTCCTCGCGCCACCCGGGCGCCACGTAGTGCACGAGCGCGGTCCGGGTCCAGGCGTGCAGCATCTGCAGGACGCCGATGTCGGACTCCCGGCCGGAGAAGGACAGGACGAGGGAGATGAAGTCACGGGCCGGCATCAGCCCGTCCCGGGTCAGGTTCCACAGCGCGGACCAGCACAGCGCCCGCGCCAGAGGATCGGTCATGTCACCGAGGTGCGCCCGCAGCGTGGCCAGGGACACCTCGTCGAAACGGACCTTGCAGTACGTGAGGTCGTCGTCGTTGACCAGGATCAGCTCGGGCCGCTCGGCTCCCGCCAGCTCCCCGACCACCGTGCGCGGCCCCGCCACGTCCACCTCGGCGCGTGCGTACCGCACCAGGTCGCCGTCGGCGGCCCGCCGATACAGGCCGACCGCGACCCGGTGTGGCCGCAGCTCCGGGTGGGAACCGGCCGCCTCCTGGAGGACCGCCAGCTCCGTGATCCGGTCAGCCGAGTCGTACGTCGCCACCGGGGTCAGCGAGTTGACGCCCGCGGTCTGCAGCCACGACCGGGACCAGGCGGTCATGTCACGCCCGGACGTCTCGGCCAGGACCGACAGCAGATCGCCCAGCTGCGTATTGCCGTAGGCGTGCTTTTTGAAGTAGCGCCGGGCGCCCTCCAGGAACGCGTCCCGCCCCACGTACGCCACCAGCTGCTTCAGCACGGAGGCGCCCTTGGCGTAGGTGATGCCGTCGAAGTTCAGCTTGGCGTCCTCCAGGTCATGGATGTCGGCCGTGATCGGGTGCGTGGACGGCAGCTGGTCGGCGCGGTACGCCCAGGACTTGCGGTTGTTGGCGAAGGTGATCCAGCCGTTCTCGAAACGGGTCGACTCCACCATGGCGAAGACGCCCATGAAGTCGGCGAACGACTCCTTCAGCCACAGGTCGTCCCACCACTGCATGGTGACGAGGTCACCGAACCACATGTGCGCCATCTCGTGGAGGATGACGTTGGCCCGGCTCTCGTACGACGCCTGCGTCACCTTGCCGCGGAAGATGTACTCCTCGCGGAACGTGACACAGCCCGGGTTCTCCATCGCGCCGAGGTTGTACTCGGGCACGAACGCCTGGTCGTACTTCCCGAACGGGTACGGGTAGTCGAAGTTGTCGTGGAAGAAGTCCAGGCCCTGCTTGGTGACGAGGAAGACGTCGTCCGCGTCGAAGTGCCGGGCGAGCCCCTTGCGGCACATCGCGCCGAGCGGGATCTCCAGCTCCGTGCCGTCGTCGAACGTGCGGGTGTAGGAGTCGGTGACGTAGTGGTACGGACCGGCCACGACCGCCGTGATGTACGTCGAGATCGGTTTCGTCTCGGCGAACCGCCGCACCTCGCCGTCCCGCGACTCCTCGGCGCCGTTGCTCCAGACCGTCCAGCCCTCGGGCGCCGTCACCTCGAAGCGGAAGGGGGCCTTCAGGTCGGGCTGCTCGAAGTTCGCGAAGACGCGCCGCGCGTCGGCCGGCTCGTACTGCGTGTAGAGGTAGACCTCGCCGTCCTCCGGGTCGACGAACCGGTGCATCCCCTCGCCGGTCCGGCTGTACGCGCACTGCGCGTCGACCACCAGGACGCTCTCGCCCTCCGGCAGCTCCTCCAGCGCCACCCGTGTCCCGTCGAAGACGACGGCGGGGTCGAGCGGCTGCCCGTTCAGCGTCACCGTGTTCACGCTCGGCGCCACCAGATCCGCGAAGGTCGACGCCCCCGCCCGCGCGGTGCGGAACCGGATCGTGGTCACCGAGCGGAAGGTCCGCGGACCGGAGGAGGCCCCGTCGCCGTCGGGCCCACCGACGGCGGAACGCAGATCGAGACCGACCTCGTAGCTGTCGACGGTCAGCAGCTCGGCCCGCACACGGGCCTCGTCGCGGGACAGGTTCTCACCGGGCACGGCACACTCCTTTGTGTCACGTTCGAATAGTTTGATCCTCCCATGTCGCTACTTGGCCCGGCATGCGGGAATGGCCGGTGCGTCCTGAGGCGTTCTCGCGCACAGGCGCGAATGCCCTCAAGAGGAGTGACATGTCTGACAACAGCACGGCGACCGGCAAGACCCCTGCCGATTTCTGGTTCGACCCGCTCTGCCCCTGGGCCTGGATGACCTCCCGCTGGATGCTGGAGGTGGAGAAGGTCCGTGACGTCGAGGTCCGCTGGCATGTGATGAGCCTCGCCGTTCTCAACGAGGACAAGCTCGACGAGCTGCCGGAGGAGTACCGCGACCTCCTGGAGAACAAGGCCTGGGGCCCGGTGCGCGTCGTCATCGCCGCCCAGCAGAAGCACGGCGACGAGATCGTCGGCCCGCTCTACACCGCGCTCGGCACCCGCTTCCACAACCTGGGCGAGGGCCCCACCCGGGAGGCGATCGTGGGCGCGCTCCAGGACGTCGGCCTGCCGGCCGAGCTGGCGGACTTCGTGGACTCGGACGTGTACGACGCCGAGCTGCGTGCCTCCCACAAGGAGGGCATCGACAAGGTCGGCCAGGACGTCGGCACCCCGGTCATTGCCGTCCCGGGCTCGGACGGCGAGCAGATCGCCTTCTTCGGCCCGGTCGTCACCCCCGCCCCGAAGGGCGAGGAGGCGGCGAAGCTGTGGGACGGCACGCTGCTGGTGGCGTCGATCCCCGGCTTCTACGAGATCAAGCGGACCCGGACCCAGGGCCCCATTTTCGACTGATCGCACACGGTGCGGTGCGGGGTCCGGCCGCCGTCCGGCCCCCGCACCGGTTCACCTCACGTGTACAGCGCGTCCAGCTTCGGCAGCCGCAGCGCCACCCGCTCCGCGTCGTCGAAGTCGAAGTCCCACTCCGGGTCCAAGGCGGGGTAGTCGATCGTGAACGAGTTGCCGGGCATGTCCTCACCCGTCGCCGCCCGATGCGCTTCCCAGGCGACCCCGAGCATCCGCTCGCACTCCATCTCCATGCCCTCGGGCGCCGCGGCCCTGATCTCCGGCAGCTCGGCCAGCGTGTCCGGATCGGCGACGACCCGCTCGAACACCTCACGCCCCTGCGCTATCAGCCAGCCCCGGAAGTAGTCGAAACCGTCGTCGGAACAGCCGCCGTTGATCGTGTACGCCGCAGCCCAGAGCGGAGCGCGGTAGGAAGCGGCCATCAGGTCCCAGAGAAGCTGCTGCGCGGCGACGATCTCGTCCCGGGGCCGGGCGGCGAGCAGCGCGGAGGCCCGCTCGACGACGGCCTCCGCATCCGCCGGGTCGGTGACCTGCGCGCGGGCGTCGTCGATCAGATTCCAGAAGTCCGTTGTGTCCATACGGTGCAGCATGCCGGGGAGGTCTGACAGTCTCGGGTGCGGCGAGCTGCCGAGGGAGCCGAGGGAAGGGAATCGGGCGGACATGGACGTACGACCGGCACGGCGGTCCGAGGCCGCGGCACTGACCGAGCTGGCCCTGGCATCGAAGGCCCACTGGGGTTACGACGAGGCATTCCTCGCCTCCTGCCGTGACGAACTCACCATGCACCCGGCCGACATCGACCGCCGCCGCACCGCGGTCGCCGAGGAAGACAGCCGCGTCCTGGGCTTCACCACCTTGGACGGCACCCCGCCCGAGGGGGCCCTCGGCATGATGTTCGTCGCCCCGGACGCCCTGGGCCGGGGCATCGGCCGACTGCTGTTCGAGCACACCATGACGGAGGCCCGCCGCCTCGGCTTCGTACGCCTCACCATCGACGCCGACCCGAACGCGGAACCGTTCTACCTCGCGATGGGCGCGGTACGGATCGGGGCGACCCTGTCGGGCTCGATCCCCGGGCGCGTGCTGCCGCTGCTGGAAGTCGGCCTCATGCCACGTTGACCTCCTGCCGGGGGCCAGGGCAGGGCCATCAGGTGTTCCCGGGGCAGACGTACCCGCGTCAGTCCGGCACGATGATCAGCTTGCCGCGTACGTGGCCGCCTTCGCTCTCCCGGTGAGCGTCGGCTGCCTGGGACAGCGAGTACGTCCGTGCCACCGACAGGGTGAGTTCGCCGTTCACGACCAGCGCGGCTGCCTGCTCAAGACGCTCACGGATCGCACCGGCGCCGGCGAACACAAAGCGCACGCCGTGTTCCTCCGCCCGGTGGTCGGCGATGGTGACCACGCGTTCCGGCCCGCCGGTCACGTCGACGAGTGCCGGCAACGAGCCCTTTCCTGCGGCGTCGAATGCCGCGTCCGCGCCGTTCGGAGCGATGGTGCGGACCTGCTCGGCGAGCCCCTCGCCGTAGGTCACGGGCTCGGCGCCGAGCGAACGCAGGTACGCGTGGTTGCGCTCGCTTGCCGTACCGATCACGGTCGCGCCGAGATGCCTGGCGATCTGCACGGCCACGGACCCGACACCGCCGGCGGCCCCGTCCACGACCAGAGTCTCCCCGGCCTTCACATCGAGGTCGCAGAGTGCCTGGTATGCCGTGTTGGCGGCCACCGGCAGTCCGGCCGCGATCTCCCAGGGCACGTTTCCGGGCTTTCGCGCAATCTGCGCCGCGGGGGCCAGTACGAACTCGGCGTAGCTGCCGAAGCCGATCGAACCGAAGACCTCGTCACCCGCAGCGAAGTCGGTCACGTCCTTGCCGACGTCCACAACGACACCGGCTACGTCGCCGCCGGGCACCGCGGGGAACTCCACCGGCATCATGGCGGCGGCGGCCCCGCTGCGCAGCTGCCAGTCCAGCGGATTCACCCCGGCAGCCCGGACCTCGACCAGCACCTCCCCAGGACCTGGGCGCGGCACCTCGCGGTCCACAACGTGCAATACCTCGGGTCCGCCGTACTCCGTGAACTGCACAGCGCGATACGTCTTTAACATGTTTTCCTTTGCCTATTTGAGGTTTACCGAGACCGGTCAGGAGCGCGGATGCTCTGCCAGGACGCAGCCAAAGCTACCGAGCGATGGCCCGACGGGGCACCCGAGTTCGCTCCGAACGACCACCACCGGGCACCGTCCCGCCTCGGGTCCCTGCCATACAGCAGCAGGAGCCGGTCACGCTCGTCGACCAGCAGAACCCGTGACGTCCACCGTTTCCGAAGCCCCATGGGGTGCCACGTTGTCCACCGCTCCCGCAGCCCGGCGCCCGGCCGCGGCCAGGGCCAGGGTGACCGCGAGGGAGGCCGTCGCCATCACGGTCATCGCCGTCCCCGGCGAGGTCCGCTGGGCGATGGTGCCCGCGAGCGCGGCCGCGACGCCCTGCATGGTGAGCATTCCGGAGGAGTGCAGGCCGAGCGCCTGACCGGTGATCTCGTCCGGGGTCAGGGCCATCAGCCGCTCCTGGTACAGCAGACTCGCCGAGAACCCGACCGAGGCGAGCGCGGCCAGAGCGAACGCCAGGGGCAGCGCCGGTCGCGCGGCGAAGAGCAGATACGGGGCGGCCAGGAGCAGCTGCATCGGCATGGCCAGCCGTCCCCGCCAACGCTGCGCGACGAACCGGCCCACCACGGTGTCCCCGACGAGCATCCCCAGCGCGGCGAAGGCGAAGAGGAGCCCCGCGTGTTCGGGGGCGTACGGGACGAACAGCGACTCGCAGCCGACGATCAGCCCGTTCGGTACCCAGAGCGCGAGATAGACCCGGCGACGTGGGCCCGAGGACCACAGAACAGCATTGGTCCGCCACGTCTGCGCGACCGACGGCCGCCCGGTGGCGCGCGGCGGACGGCGTGCCAGCCCGAACCGGGCCACGGCCGCACCTGCCAGATACAGCGCGGCGGCGACCAGCAGCGTGCCGCGCGCGGACAGTGTCGTCACCAGAAGGCCGCCGAGCGCGAACCCGCCGATCTGCATCAGGCCGACGCACATGTTCAGTACGGAACGCCCCAGCAGATAGCCGTCCTTGGGCAGCACCTCATTGAGCAGGCCGTACCGCACACCGCCGCCCACGGCGGCGACCACACCCTCCATCAGGATGATCGCGAAGACCACCGGCAGCGGAAGCCCGGGAACGGCGAGTAGGGCGGTGGCCAGGCCGAAGGCGAGCGCCATGCCGGTCATCGCGGCCCGTGGCGGCAGCCGGTCCGCCGCCGACATCAGCACGGTCGCCCCGATCACCTGGGCGAGCGAGGAGCCGAACATGGACAGGGCGGCGAGCAGGGGCGAGTCGGTCGCGGCGTAGACGAGGGTGCCAAGGGCCAGCCCGCTCATCGTCGACCCGGCGACCTGCACGGCACTGGTTGCGAAGAGCGGTCCGAACTGCGGCGTTCGGAAGAGTTCCCGGTAGGTGCGCATATGGGGGAGTCTCGGTGGCCGCCCACGGCGACCGTTACTGTTTCGCGCGGAGGCGAAACGTCATGGGCTGGTGGCAGATCAACACGGACACGCTCGCGGGGAGCCGGTTCGTCGTCTCGCCGCTCGCCGAGACCATCTCCGCCCTGAACTCCCTGGAAAGGGGACGGGCCGAGCACCCAGGCGAACGGGCCTGGCTCGACGCCCATCTGACGGCCTACCGTGCACGGCAGGCCGCCGACCCGATCGCCGCCCGGCTCGTACCCGCAGCCCTCGGCGGCAGCTGGAACGCGGACTTCATCACCCCCACACCGACGGGCGAGGGCACACCGTCCTTCGAGGAGGAGCTGGCACCCGTCCGGGCGACCTCGCCGGAGCGCGCCCGAGCCGACCTGGAGGTGTCCCTCGGAGGCGGCACCCTCCCGGCCCTTCTGGACCGCAACGACCTGGCGCAACGCGCCGCCGATGTACTGGAGTGGGTCTGGCGACGGACCGTGCTGCCGGACTGGCCGCGCCGCCGCCGGATCATCGAGGCGGACATCGTCGCGCGGACCGGACAGCTGAGCCAGGGCGGCTGGGCCGCCGCCCTGAGCGGCCTGCGCCCGGGAATGCGGTGGCTCGGCGGGAGCCGGCTCCAGATCAACGCGCACGACTACCCGCCGAAGCAACTGGCGGGTGTGCGACTGCTGTTCGTGCCGGTCACCCAACGCACGGGCTGGGTGTCCTGGGACGACGGCGCCGAACGGTACGCGGTCGTCTACCCGTGCTCGGGCGCCCTGGCCGATGCGGGGCGGGCGCGGGTGCCCGACAGTCTGGGCCGCCTGCTCGGCCCCGCGCGGGCGGCGGTCCTCGTCCTCCTCGCCAGCCCGAAGAGCACCACCCAGCTGGTGGCCCTGACCGGCCAGGGGCTGGGGTCGGTGGGCCGTCACCTCAAGGTGCTGCTGGACGCCGGCCTGGCGGGTCGCCGAAGGGCCGGGCGGTCGGTGCTGTACTTCCGTACGGACGTGGGTGACGTGCTGGTGGAGGGCGCAGCGCCACGGCTGAGGGGGTGGGAGCGCTCCGGTCGCCGGGGGCGGGCATAGGCTGCGGAAATCCGGCATCCCGTGGGACGAGGTCACCCGGCTGACCGTGGACGACCATCAGGTCGGCGGCATCACCGTTCCCCACCCGCGGCGCCGCATGGAGGGCATCAACCTCAAGGCGGACGGCCGCCGGAGTCCGGGGCGCATCGACGGCGTGAAGGCCAGGGCCTTCAAGAGCTGAGCCAGTCCGCGACCTCGGCCACGTCCCCGACAGTCACCACGCCCTCGCGGACCACCGCGTTCTTCGCGCCGAAGCTCACGTTGTTCTTGTACTCCGGCTCGCGCCGGTACGTCGCCAGGGTCCGGACCGGTTCCGGGCCCGCGCGGCGGCCGGTCTTCTGGTCGACGAGCGGGACGTTGCACCGCATCGCCCGTACCGAGTAGGCGAGTTCCGTCGTACCGAGGGTCATTCGACGTACCCGGTCCTCGAAGTGCGGATCGTCGTTGCCGGTCAACACGATGTTGGCGCGGAAGCGGTTCATCGGCACCGGCTCGGCGTCACCCCGGGCGGTGATGCGAGCGTTGAGGTCGTCCAGGGAGGCCGTTGAGACGACCAACACCGCGTGCGCGTCGGCGAAGTTGACCTTGCCGGGGGTGTCACCCCAGCTGTCCCGGTCGAAGCCGGGTGCCACCCGTACCAGACGGGACTTCGCGCCGAGCGCGTCGGAGAACCATTCCGCCGCTGCGTCCCCCTGGTCGGCCGCCGCGCCGAGCGGGCGGTCGAACATGCTGACCTCGCGGCGCGGACCGTCCCGGTCGACGTCCAGACGCAGCGGCTCCACGCCGTCGGCGGACAGGGCCAACGCCGCCCCGTCGTACAGGACTTCGACCCTGATCGCGGCCATCGAGGGGTGCGTACGCTGGCTGCGGAATGCGCCGTCCGCCGCGTCCACGACCATGAACGTCCGGTCGTGCTCAAGGCCGGTCGCGCCGACCCGCGCGGAATCGACCGTGATCCCGGCGCAGCCCTTGACCGGGTAGTAGGCGAGTTCTCGAACAGTGATCGTCACGATGTCCCCTCCGGGGCGGCCGCTTCGAGGTCCTCGACGCTGCCGGACATGATGGTGCGGATGTGCCGGGTGAGGTGCTCGGTGGGCCAGTCCCACCAGGCGACGGCCAGGAGCCGGGCGATGGTCTCGTCGTCGTACCGGGTACGGATCAACTTGGCTGGATTTCCGCCGACGATGCCGTAGTCGGGTACGTCGCCGGTGACGACCGAGCCGGCGCCGATGATCGCGCCGTGCCCGATCCGCACCCCCGGCATCACCATGGAGTTGTAGCCGAACCAGACGTCGTTGCCGACGACCGTGTCACCCCGGCCCGGCAGCCCGGTCAGCAGATCGAAGTGCTCGGCCCAGGAGCCGCCCATGGTGGGGAACGGGAACGTGGATGGGCCGTCCATCCGGTGGTTGGCGCCGTTCATGATGAACCGCACTCCGGTCCCCAGCGCGCAGAACTTCCCGATGACGAGCTTCTCCGGGCCGTAGTGATACAGCACATTGCGGGTCTCGAACACGGTCGCGTCGTCGGGGTCGTCGTAGTACGAGTAGTCGCCGACCTCGATCAGTTCGGACTTCACCAGGGGCTTCAGCTGGACGACCCGGGGCTGGCCGGGCATCGGGTGCAGAACGGTGGGGTCGGCGGGAACGGAACTCATGGCGCCCATCATCGCATTCACCTCGCATGAGGTAAGTTCCTTTTGGAAACTCACGCGATGTCGTACGCGACGGCGAGGTGGTCGACGGCGCCAGTGAGGACCCGAAGGTGCAGGGTGTGCGCCGGTTCACCGAACTAGTCGCGGCCGAACCGAGGTTGAGCGCGACCGCTCTGCAGACCGTTGGCAGCATGGGATACGACGGGCTGATGCTGGCCCTCGTCACCGGGTAGACCTCGGGGCCGCGTTGATACGATCACGCGTCCGGCGTCGGTGGCGTGCCGGTGACCCGGCTATCACCTTGTGGAGAGACCATGCGGCGTCCCCTCGTCCCTCTTGCTGTCGCTGCGGCGCTGCTGTGTGCTGGATGCTCCGGGGGATCGGGATCGGGATCGGAATCGGGATCGGCGCAAGGGGCGGAGAAGCCCGGGAAAGCCTCCCAGTCCCACTCGGAGGCGGACCACGGGGCGGCGGTACGGGCCGCGGTGGCCGCGACGAAGAAGAGCAGCGCCCGGATCGATGAGCAGATCGAGATAGGGGACGGCACCACCAACTACGTCGTCTCGATCAAGGGCGACTTCGACTGGGCGGGCGCCAGGGGGCGCCTCGGGGTCGCGCTCCACAATGCGGCGACTCCTCGGAAGACGTCGCCCCGCATGGATGAGATCTTCGACGGTGACACCGTCTATTACGGCGGATTCGCCGAGATGGAAGGCTCCTGGGGATCGATCCGCCGGGACAAGGCCGAGGCTCATTACGCGCTGCGGGCACCGATGAACGACCCCGAACACGTCCTGCACCAGGTGGCGCAGATGCGCCAGACCTCGAAGGTCGGCGAGGAGACGGTGAACGGCACTACGGCGGTCCACTACCGCGGTGTGCTCACGCATGAGACGGTCACGCTGCGGATGGCGAAGGACGTGCGGGCCAAGGTCGACACCATGCGAGAGCAGATCGGTGGGCTCACCGTCTACGCGGATGCCTGGATCGACCGGAGCGGGCGGGTCGTGCGCATCCGGCTCGACTGGCCCATGGGAGCGGCGGGCGTCAAGACGACGATGAATCTGGCGGACCATGGCAAGCCGGTGCGGGCGAATGCTCCGGACCCCGGCAAGGTCGTCCCCATGCCGACTGTCGGCGGTCCGCTGTCCGGCTGACCTGCCCCCACCTCTGCCGCGCAAACATGGCAGAAGGGCCCCCGCCTGTCATGTCCAGGCGGGGGTCCTTCCTTCGTCCGCCTGCCCGGTGAAGGTTGAGAAGACGATCACGAGGCAGGACATTCATGCGCCTCCCGGTCAGGGGGCGAGCAGCAGCACGTCGGCGCGCTCCTTGGCGGCCGCATAACGCTTCGCCACGTCCTGCCAGTTGACGACGGCCCACATCGCCTCGATGAAGTCGACTTTCTGGTTCTTGTACTGGAGTAGCTCCGTCCGGCCTTTGCCGACCACGGCACGACCACTTGGCCGAAGACGTCCGGGCCGGCTGAAGTGGTGGAAAGCCTCCAAGAGCTGCTGAGCATTACTGTGGCCGACGAGGTGACCACCCGTGTTCGTACGGTCGCAGACTTGCAGGGCGCGGTGCGGCCCTCGTCGTCGCCGCCTCCTCGTCCATGACGACCCGAAGGACCCGAGCCCATGAGCGAACGTGTCATCGCCCCCAAAAACCGCGGCTTCCTCTTCCTCGACTCCCACCCGGCCGGCTGCGAGCGTCTGGTGGAGGACATGTGGCAGGCCGTCCCCGCCCCTTCCCGCGTGCCCGAGCGGGCGCCCGTGGCACTGATCATCGGCTCCTCCGCCGGATACGGGCTGGCCGCGACGATCGCCGGTCTCGCCCGTGCCGGGATCCGTGGGATCGGGGTCTGTTTCGAGAAGGCCCCCGGACGCCGCACGGGTACGGCCGGCTGGTACCGCACGGCCGTGACCGCCGAACTCGCCCGCCGGCACGGTCACGACATGGTGTTCATCAACGCAGACGCGTTCTCCGAGGAGACGAAGAACCAGGTCGCGCACGTGCTGAAGGAGCGCTTCGGCGGCCGTCTGGACTACCTGATCTACTCGGTGGCCGCCCCGCGCCGCACCGACCCCGACACCGGGACCACCTACACGTCCGTCCTCAAGCCCATCGGTGAGGCGTACCGCACCAAGACCCTCGTCTTCGACGACCGGGGCACCGGCGAGGTGCGGGAGGTCGAGACGCAGCCGGCCGACGGCGACGACATCGAGCAGACCGTCGCCGTCATGGGCGGAACCGACTGGGAACGGTGGATCGACCACTTCGCCGACCGCGGGCTGCTCGCCGATGGATTCACCACCGCCGCCCTCTCCTACATCGGCTCCGCCCTGACAGCCGCGATCTACCGACAGGGCACCATCGGCGCCGCGAAGTCCCACCTCGAACAGACCGCCCGCACCCTCGACGAGCGGCTCGGAAAGCTGGTCGACGGGCGCGCGGTCACTTCTGTCAACGCGGCGGCCGTCACCCAGTCCTCGACCGCGATCCCCGGCATCGCCCTGTACGTCGGACTGCTCCGCGGCGTCCTCGGCAACGCCATGGTCCCGCCGATCGGGCAGCTCACCGACCTGTGGGACCAGCTCACCGGTGTCCGCCCGCTCGACCTCGACGACGAAGGGCGTGTGCGCCTGGACACCTGGGAACTCGACCCCACCGTCCAGGCGGCCGTCACCGGGCGGTGGAGCGCCGCCACGACAGAGAACATCACCGAACTGGCCGACCTCGACTGGTTCCACGCCGAAGTGCAGCGCCTGTACGGGTTCGCCGTGCCCGGCATCGACTACGCCGCGCCGGTCGAGACCGATATCTCCTGGCCGGACACGGCAACCCCCTGAAGCGGTCCGGTCCGGGGTCCGGCGGAAAACCCTTCGACAGGGTTGATGGATCCGGTCATGGTCAGAAGCATGACTTTGTGTGTGACTGATCCGGTTCGTATCGGTACGGAACAGCTTTGGGGAGGGCGGCGGCTGGGCTGGGCCGAGTGGGGGCCGGCGGACGGTGTGCCGGTGCTGCTGTCGCCGGGGGCGGCCACCAGCAGGCACCTCGGGTTCGGCGGTGACGTGGCGGACGGTCTCGGGGTGCGGGTGATCTCGCTCGACCGTCCGGGACTGGGTGCCTCCTCGCCCCTGCCCGGCCGCACCTTCGGGGATTTCACCGACGACATCCGTACGTTCGCCGCCCTGCGGGGCCTGGAGCGGCCCCTGATGGTCGGCAACTCGCAGGGGGCGCCCTTCGCCCTCGGATGCGCTGCTGCCGGTGTGGTCGGCGCGCTCGCGGTGGTCTCCGGTGCGGACGAGATTGCCGCGCCGTGTTTCGCCGACGTGCTGCCGGGTGAACTGCGGCGCCTCGTCGACTTGGCGGTGTCCGACCCGGACGCCGCCGCGAAGGTCTTCGCCGGGTTCACCCCGCAGGCGATGTGGGACATGGTCATGTCCGGCAGTCCCGAGTGCGACCTCGCCGTCTATCAGCAGCCCGCGTTCGCGGCCGCCTACCGGCGCGCGCTCGACGAAGCCTTCGCACAGGGGGGCGACGGCTATGCCCGGGACACCGTTCTGGCCATGGGTCACTGGGGCATTGAACTCTCGGACATCGGCGTACCGGTGGACCTCTGGTACGGGGAGAAGGACACCGGTCACTCGCCCGACCAGGGGGCCGGCCTGACCTCGCGCATCCCGGGCGCGGTCCGGCACCTGGTGCCGGATGCCGGCGGGGCGGTGCTCTGGACACACGCCGAGCAGGTGCTGAGCACGCTGCTGAAGCATGCCCCCGTCTCTTGACCCACTCCCCCCGCCGCGCAACATGACAGAAGGACCCTCACCTGTCGCGTCCAGGTGAGGGTCCCCCCTTCATTCGCCTGCCCGGTGAAGGTTGAGAAGACGATCACGAGGCAGGACGTTCATTCGCCTCCCGATCAGGGGGCGAGCAGCAGCACGTCGGCGCGCTCCTTGGCGGCCGCGTAACGCTTCGCCACGTCCTGCCAGTTGACGACGGCCCACATCGCCTCGATGAAGTCGACCTTCTGGTTCTTGTACTGGAGATAGAAGGCGTGCTCCCAGGCATCGAAGACCAGGACCGGGACGGAGCCCTGGCCGACATTGCCCTGATGGTCGTAGACCTGCTCGACGATCAGCTTGCCGCTGACCGGCTCGTACGCGAGGACGCCCCAGCCGGAACCCTGAGTGGTGGCCGCGGCCTTCGTCAGCTGGGACTTGAAACCGGCGAACGAGCCGAACGACTCGGTGATCGCATCCGCGAGGTCACCGACACCGTCGGCCGCGAGGGGCTCGCCGCCGCCGTCGCCGGTCATGTTGTGCCAGTAGATCGAGTGCAGGATGTGGCCGGAGAGATGGAACGCGAGGTTCTTCTGGAGCCCGTTGATCGCTCCCCAGGCCTCCTTGTCGCGCGCCTCCTCCAGCTGCTCCAGGGTGTCGTTCGCACCCTTCACATAGGCGGCGTGGTGCTTGTCGTGGTGGAGCTCGATGATCTGCGGATTGATGACCGGTTCGAGCGCCGCGTAGTCGTACGGGAGTTCCGGAAGCGTGTACGTGGCCATGTGGTCGAACCCTCCAGCTGCTGTCCTGTTGTTATTGCAACATATATGCAAGAGCAGGCTAACAGCAGGAGGAGGCGAAGGTGATCAGCCCTTCGGACTAGGACTCGTCTCTCCTGTCGACCGATGACGGAGCGACGCGGCGCCGCTGCCAGGGCAGAGTCGCATCGAGAGCGGCGGCGAGTTCGGGGATCGTGGGCCTGACTGCCGGGTCGGGCCGGAGGCAGCCGTCGATGGCCGTGGCGAGATCACGGGGGAGGTGCTCCACGCGTCGTAGACGTCGAGCCAGCCGGTCCGGGCCAGGTGCGCCAGGACCTCGTACCCCGGCGCGGGTTTCGTTCCACGCGCGAGGGGCGGAGCCGGCCGGGCTGTGGCGCGGCTCATGAGAGAACCTTCCGTGCGGGTGGCGAGCCGGCGAGGGCGGGGCCGGTCACTCCGTTCAGCCGGTGGAGCCGGGCGTAGGTTCCGCCGCGCAGGAGCAGGTCTTCGTGTGTGCCGTGCTCGACGACCCGGCCGTGGTCCAGCACCACGGTGGAGGTGGCGTCGCGGACGGTGAGCAGATTGTGGGAGATGACGATGGTGGTCCGCCCGGCCATGAGCCGGCGCAGCGGTTCCATGATCCGGCGGCCCGACTGGGCGTCCAGGCCGGTGGTCGGTTCGTCCAGGAGCAGTACGGGTGCGTCCCTGATCATCGCGCGGGCGATCGCCAGGCGCTGGGCCTGCCCGCCGGACAGCGTTCGGCCACGCTGTCCCACCACGGTGTCGTAGCCCTCGGGGAGCAGCTGGATGAAGTCATGGGCGTCGGCGGCGCGGGCCGCCGCGACGATGTCCGCCTCTGCCGCGTCCGGTCGGCCGTAGGCAATGTTCTCCCGTACGGTGCCGTGGAAGACGAGCGTCTCCTGAAGTACCACCGCGACGTTCTCGCGCAGCTCGGACAGTTGCAGGTCCCTGAGGTCGGTGCCGTCGAGGAGGATTGCCCCCTGATCCGGTTCGTAGAAGCGCAGTTGCAGCTTCCCGACCGTGGATTTACCGGCACCGCTCGCGCCGACCAGTGCCAGCGTCGTGCCGGGCGTCACGTGGAACGACACGTCGGAGAGCGCCCACCGGGGCGTACCCGGATAGCGGAAGCAGACGCCGCGGAACTCGATGTCGCCCCGGGCGCGCCCGATCCGTCGGGCGTCGGCGGCTTCGACGACCTGGGGGCGCTGGTCGAGCAACTCGATGATCCGCTCGGCGGAGGCGGACGCCGCGTAGAACGTGTTGGCGAGGTGGGACAGGTCGCGGATCGGACTGTAGAGATTGCCCAGCAGCGCGAGGAAGACCAACAGCCCGCCCAGCGTGAGCTGACCCTGCGCCAACTTCCACGTGCCCAGGCCCATGACGGCCAGCCCGCCGGCCAGCTCGATGATCTCGACGATCGGGCCGTAGACGGCGCGGATGCGCGCCGAGGCCATCGCCGCGCGGAACTTGCCCACACTCTCGCGTTCGAACCGTCGGTCCTCCGACTCCTGCCGGTTGTACGCCTGCACCAGCGCGATGTTGCCGAGTGACTCCTCGGCGATCGCGCTGATGGAACCGCTTCGCCGCCGCCGCTCGCGCGATGCGGCCTTGATCAGCCGGGAGAAGCGCCGGGCCGCCCACCAGAAGAGCGGCACGATGACGAGCGCGAGGAGGGTCAGATCCCACCGCAGGTAGAACAGCAGACCGAGGAAGACGCCCAACCGGATCACGTAGTACAGGCCGTCCGCCACCCCCGAGAGGAGGAACGTCTCGACCGCGTCGACATCGCCGGTGATGCGTGACAGTACGTCCCCCAGCCGTCGCCGTTCGAAGAACCCGAGTGAGAGGCCCTGGACGTGCCGGAACACATCCGACCGAAGGGTCAGCAGGAAATGCTCGCTGACCCAGGTGGAGGTCACGTCGTCGGCGAATCCCAGAACGCCGGAGCAGATGATGAGCCCTGCGTATGCCAGGGCGATCCAGAGGAAGGGACGCAGATCGCGCGGAACGAGGACGTCGTCCACCACGACTTTGAAGAGCCAGATCTCGGCCGCGTCGACGACGGGTCCGACCATGCTGAAGACGAGTACCGGAATGAGCCAGCGCCGGCCACCGCGTGTATAGGGCCAGAACCGCCGGAACGCGTCACGCGGCGCTACGGGCGGCGCGGCGGCGACGACCGCGTCGGGATCATCGGCCACCGACAGCAGCCGCCGCAGCACATGAAGCGAGACACGCCTCATAGGACGCGTTCCTCAAAGATCGCCGGCCGGGCGGACCAAGAGCCTGGGCCCGCTCGGCCGTCCTGCGCGATCACCAGCGGTGATCGCGGTGGCCGCCGTGACCATGGTCGTGTTCGTGGTCGTGACCACGGTGGCCGCGATGGTCCCTTCCGTTGTCATCGAAGCGCCGCGACGTGTCCCTCATGTCGTGACGGCTTTTCGCGGGGATGAGATGACTGAAGATCGCCATGAGCTTCCCTCCTGAAGAGGCTTCCAGACGAAATACGATCCGGAGCGCTCATGGGATTGCCCTTTCAGGAAATTTTCGTACCCGGGTCCGCCTGCCGTCTTCGCCGCGCACGGATGCCGGGCTCTGTGCCAGTCCTTCCACCGCGCCGGGGTTGCCCGGCGCAGGCAATCCCTGCGGGCCCGTGTTACGTAAGGAGTATGCGCAGGATTGGCATACCCCTGGAGCGGGTGCCCGACGAAGCGCTGCTGGCCGGGCTCATGACCGGCGACCCCGAGATCGCCGTGGCCTTCGTCCGGCGGTTCCAGCGTCGGGTCTTCGGCGTGGCCATCGCCGTGGTCGGCGACGTCCAGCTCGCCGAGGACATCGCACAGCAGACCTTCGAGCGCGCCTGCCGACACGCTCAGGTCTACGACCCGCGCCGGGGATCGGTGCCCACCTGGCTGGCGGCCATCGCACACAACCTCGCGATCGACGCCGTACGCGCACGCAAGACCACTCCGGTCGACCCCGCAGACCTGGAGAACATGATGGAGGCCATCACGGACACACCGGAGCGGCATGCACTCTCCACCGAGACCGCGGCGGAACTGCGCCGCGCGGTCGGCACGCTGCCACGGGAGCAGGCGCGTGCTCTGGTGATGGCAGGGATCTACGGGATGACGGCTCAGCAGGTCGCCGACTTCGAGGAGATACCGCTCGGCACCGCCAAGACCCGGATAAGGACGGCCATGGGCAAGGTCCGGGCGTCGCTCGCGACCAGGCAGGTGGACCATGACTGACAACAGCGGGTTCAGCTGCGAGCAGCTCCGGGAGATCGGCGCGGAGCTGGCGCTCGGCGTGCTGCCCGCCGAGGACCGGGCCGGGGTGATGGACCACCTGGAGCACTGCCCCGCCTGCCGCGAATACGTCCACGAGCTGACGGCCACGTCGGACGCGCTGCTGGATCTTGTCCCCGGCAGTGAACCGCCGGTCGGCTTCGAGGACAGGGTGATCGACCGGCTCGGGCTCTCCTCCGGGCGACGGCCGCGCCTGCGCGTGCGGTGGCGGCGGTTCGCCCTTGCCGCGGCGGCAGCGGCAGCGGGCCTCGCCCTCGGGGGCGGCGGTTGGGTACTCGGCGCATCCGTCGGCCGTCCGACCCCGGTCGCGCCCATCGTCTCCCCGGTGCAACCGCGGCTGATCACCGCCCAACTCGCCCACGCGGGCCAGTCGTTCGGGCAGGTCTACCTCTACACCGGGTCCTCGCCCTGGTTGTACATGGCGGTTGACGCCGACGGGCACTCCGGCACCGTCCGCTGCCAGTTGCAGCGGGCCGACGGCTCCATCGTCAAGGTCGGTTCCTTCACCCTCAATGACGACGGCTACGGCTCCTGGGGTGGGCCCTACCTCGCCGGCACATCACCGGTCACCGGCGTCCGCCTGCTCAACGCGGACGGCTCCCTGCTCGCAAGTGCCACCTTCAACCAGTTCCACAGCTGAGGGGGCGGGGACCGGCCGGCGGTGCGCTTCCTCGGACCGGGAACGAGTGCTCATGCGCGGGCGTGCGTACGGGCCGCGGCGAGCCGGGCCAGATGGTCCTCGTACGCCTTCGCATAGAACGCCGCCCGCTCCGGGTCCGGTTCGACGACCGTCGTCGGGGCCGTCCAGGCAGCCGTGTCCAGCTCCGCACCGAAGCGCTGCGCTGCCGCGATCACCGCGCCCCGCGCACCGACCTCGCCCTCCACGATCCGGACCGGCCGGCCCAGCACATCGGCGAACAGGCGCATCCAGGCAGGGGAGCGGGTGCCGCCGCCGCACAGGGCGAGAGTGCCGGTGAGGCCCGCGGCCTGCAGACAGTGGCGGGCGGCGAAGCCGATGCCCTCGCATACCGCGCGGATCAGATCCGCCGGGGTGGTCTCCAGGGACACACCGGTGAGCTCGGCCCGCAGGCGCGGCTCGACGAACGGGGCGCGTTCGCCGGACGGGGCGAAATAGGGGAGCACGCGGACACCGTTCGCGCCGGGCGCAGTGGCGGCGAGGAGCGCGTCGACCTCCGTATGGCGTACGCCGGTGGTGGTCAGGATCCAGTCGAGGGCCGCGGTGCCGACCATCGCGGGCATGGCGCGCAGCCAGTGGCCCGGGCGGTCGGTGGAGATGTGCAGACCCGCCGGCTCGCCGTCCAGATCGAGCCGCTCCGTGGCCACCAGCGCGGCCAGGCAGGTGCCGACGATCAGCAGACCGTCGCCGGGACGGGTGACGCCCGCTCCCAGCGCGGAGGCCGGCAGATCGTACGGGCCGTTGGATATCCGTATCCCGGAAGGGAGTTCGGCGGTGGCGACCGGATCGCTGACCGGGGCGAGGAGCGAGGCCCGGTGGCCGAGGCCGAGCGCGGCCACGACGTCGGAGGAGTACATACGGGTCATCGGGTCCAGGAACGGCATCGACGCATCGGAGACATCCGTGGCCCGGACCCCCGTCAGACGCTGGAACACCATGTCCTTGCAGTACAGGGCGGTCGTCGCCGCGTCGAGCGAGGCCGGGTCGTGACGGTCGAGCCAGGCCAGCACCGGGCCCGGACAGCCCGGGAACATCGCGCTGCCGGTGCGCCGGTAGACGGCTCCGAAGACACCGGACGCCTGCCAGGCGTCGACCAGTTCATGGGCTCGGCCGTCCATCCAGGAGATCGCCGTACGCACCGGCCGGCCCGCCGCGTCGACCAGCCAGACGCCGTCGCCCTGACCGGTGAGGCCGGCGAACGCGACCCCGTCGGAGCCCAGCGCGGCCAGGACCTCGCAGACCGCCCCGTACACCTCGTCCATGTCCTGCTCCACGAAACCGCCGCGGATCGTGAGCCCCACCGGGCGGGACTCGACGGCCAGCGTGCGGCCCCGCGGGTCGAAGGCCGCGGCCTTCACCATGGATGTGCCGACGTCGATGCCGATGTATCTCGTCATGGGACAGGCTCCCCTCACAGCGCGTGGGCGAGCGGTTCGCCCCGCACATAGCGCGCCACCTCGGCCGCCGCGATCCGGGCCGCCTTCTGCGCGACGGACCGGCTGGCGCCCGCCACATGTGGGGTCATCAGCAGATGCGGGGTGCGGAAGAGCCGTGACGTGGGCGGGGGCGGCTCCTGCTCGTACGTGTCGAGCGCCGCGGCCCGCAACTGCCCCGAGTCCAGGGCGTCGCACAGCGCGTCCGTGTCCAGCAGCCCGCCCCGGGCCGCGTTCACGAGGACCGAGCCGCGCGGCAGCAGGGCCAGTTCACGGGCGCCGATGAGATGCCGGGTCTCCGGGGTGAGCCTGGCGTGCAGGGTGAGGACGCGGGAGCGGTCCAGGAGCGCCTCCAGCGAGGTGGCGCGCATGCCGTGGACGTCGCCGCGCACATACGGGTCGTACACCTCGACCTCGGCGCCGAACGCGGAGAGCACCCGGGCCACCCGGCTGCCGACCGCGCCGTAACCGATCAGGCCGACGGGGGTGTCCTCCAGTTCCAGGCCGCAGTTCTCGTACGTGTAGTGGGAGGCGTCCCAGCGGCCGTCGGCGGAGAGGGAGCGGTGGGCCTCGGGGATGCGGCGCAGGGCACAGAGCATCAGCCCCACGGTGAACTCGGCGGTCGCCGCCGCATTGCGTCCGGGCGCGAAGCACACCCGCACACCCCGGGCGCGTGCCGCGGCCGCGTTCACATTGACCGGGCCGCCCCGGCAGACCACGACCAGCCGCAGATCGGGTGCGGCGGCCAGGACCCGCTCCGTGAACGGGCCCATCTGCGTCACGCACACCTCGACCCCGTCCAGGGCGCGGATCAGTGCGTCCTCGGCGTCGCTTGCCTCGTCGACCTCGGCGACCTTGCCGAAGGGCTCCAGGGGCCAGGGGAGGGTGAGTTCGGTGAGATGGGGCTCCGGGCCGAGAGCGTGCTGCAGGGCCTCGGCGATCAGGGAGTTGCGGACGAAATGGTCACCGGCGACCAGAATCCTCGTCGCGGGGCGGACCGTCATGGGGCGGGTCATCGCAGAGCGTCTCCTGTCCGGGCGTCGAAGACATGGATGTGCCGGGGATCGGCGGTGATGCGTACGGTGTCGTCCCGGTCGAGCCGTACCTCCGGACCGGTCGCGACGACCAGCGGCTTCGTCACCCCGTCGAGCGAGAGCGTGGCGATGCCGGATTCCAGCAGGGGTTCATGGGCGGCGACCCGGGCCCGTACACCCGTGTCGTCCAGGCGCACGTCCTCCGGGCGGATGCCGAGCACCACCGCGCGCCCCGCCGCGGGCCGCTGCGGTACGGGGATGCGCACGGAGTCCGAGAGACGCACCCCGCCCGCCCCGTCGGCCGTCCCCGGCAGCAGATTGATCGCCGGTTCCCCGACGAAGTCGGCGACGAACAGATTCACCGGGGCGTCGTAGATCTCCTCGGGTGTGCCGAGCTGCTGGATCTCGCCGTCCCGCATCACCGCGATCCGGTCGGCGAGCGACAGCGCCTCCTCCTGGTCGTGCGTGACGAGGATGGCGGTGTGGCCGCTGTCCCGCTGGATGCGTTTCAACTCGCGCCGGGTGGTGTCCCGTTGGGCTGCGTCCAGATGGGAGAGCGGTTCGTCGAGGAGCAGCACGTCGGGGGTTCGGATCAGGGCGCGGGCCAGGGCGACCCGCTGCTTCTGGCCGCTGGAGAGTCCGGCGGGCCGGGCGCCCAGGAGGTCCGTGATCCCGATGCGTTCGGCCATGTCGGCGACCCGGCGGCGGATCTCGGCCCGCCCGTACCGGCGCCGGGCGGAGAGTCCGAAGCCGAGATTCTCCGCGACGGTCAGCGGCGGATACAGGGCGTAGTTCTCGAACGCCACGCCGATATTGCGTTGTTGGGCCGGGAGCGGCACCACGGACGAGCCGCCGATGAGGATGTCGCCGTCGGTGACCGACTCCAGTCCGGCGATCATCCGCAGGGTTGTGGACTTGCCGCAGCCGGACGGGCCGAGCAGCCCCAACAGCTCGCCTGAGCGCAGCTCGATGTCGATGTGGCGGACAGCTTCGACGGCGGTCCGGCCGCGTCCGGTGTAGGTCTTGCGCAGTGCGCGCAGGGTCAGTTCAGTCACCCGTCATCGCCGCCTCCCGTTCCGGGTTCCCGGCCGGTGCCGCAGACCTCGTAGGGCACCTTGTGCTCGTCGAGTTCGCGCAGTGCTCGGTCGGACGCCCCGTCGTCGACCAGCAGCAGATCGAAGCGGGAGAGCGGGGCGAGCCGGTGCAGGGCCACCCGGCCCAGCTTCGAGTGGTCGAGCAGCAGCACATTGCGGCTCGCCGAGTCGAGCATCGCCCGCTTGACGGAGATGATGTGCTGCTCCTGGTGGTAGGCGTAACCGCCGGACACGGCGGAGGTGGAGGTGAAACAGATGTCGACCTGGAGCGACTGCACCGCCTCCACGCACGAGACGCCGAGGAAGGAGGAGTGCAGCGGGTCGAAGTCGCCGCCGAGGCCCATCAGATGGATGCCGCGCTCCTGCGACAGCAGATTGATCGCTTCGAGGAAGTTGGTGACGACGGTCAGCGGAGTGATGGAGCGCAGCCTGCGCGCGATCTCCAGCGTGGACGTCGAATCGTCGAGCATCACCGCCATGCCCGGCTCGATGAGCTGCAGGGCCCGTTCGGCGACGGCGGCCTTCTCGGCGCGCATCGTCTTCAGCCGGTAGGAGACGTTCGACTCGAACACGCCGGAGGGCTGGGCGGTGACACCGCCGCGGAACTTGCGGACGATTCCCTGTCGTTCCAGCTCGTCCAGATCGCGGTGGATGGTCATCAGGCTGACGTCGAAACGCTCCGCCAGTTCGGCGGCGCTCACCTCGCCCTGCGCGAGGACGTACTCGGCTATGGATGCCTGGCGTGGGGCGGGGCCCCGCTGCGGAACGTTGCTCACGTGCTGATCCTTCGTCCTGGACGTGCCGGCCGGTCGGCCTCGAACAGCAGCAGACTCTCAGGAGGTACGGAGAGCCGGACCGGACGGTCGGGTCTCAGGCCCGCCGCGTCGGCGCGCGGGACGACGAGGGACAGCTGTTGCCCGCCGATCCTGACCGTGACTTCGGTGGCCCGGCCCAGCAGCTCGGTGACGTGAACGGTGCCGGTCAGCTCCAGGGCCGGGCCCCTGCAGGCGCCGGCCGGCTCCACGCCTTGGCCCTCGCCGGGCCCCAGGAGACCGATGTCCCTCGGCCGTACGCCCAGTTGGACCGCGGTGCCCGGCGGCGCGGGCACCGTCAGCGGCAGCTCGTACGCCCCGTCCGGCGACCGGAAGTGCCCCTCGGCCGTCACCGTTCCCGGCAGCAGGTTGATCCGGGGTCTGCCGAAGGACCGGGCGACGAAGGTGTCGTACGGGCGGTGCCACAGCTCCTCGCGGGTGCCGGTCTGCACCATGCGGCCGTCCCTGATCACCCCGATCCGGTCCCCGAGCGCCAGCGCCTCCACCGAGTCGTGGGTGACGTACAGCGTGGTCGTGCGCCGGATCGAGCCGATCGCCCTCAGTTCCGCGCGCATCGCCTGCCGCAGCTTCGCGTCGAGATGCGACAGCGGCTCGTCGAGCAGGAACGCCCGGGCAGGCCGCACCAGCACCCGGCCGAGCGCCACCCGCTGGCGCTGACCGTTGGAGAGCCGGCCCACCGGACGGTCCAGCAGGGCCCCGATGCCGAGGAGTTCGGCAATATCCCCGATCCGCTCGCGCGCCTCGTGCGCGGGGAGGCGGTGGCGCGGCGAGCGGAGCGGGGACGCGAGATTGTCGTACGCGGTGCGGTGCGGATACAGGGCGTACGACTCGAAGCACATGGCCACGCCCCGGTCGTACGGCTCCACGCCCGCCATGTCCACCCCGCCCAGCTCGACCGCACCGGAGTTCGGCTCCTCCAGGCCCGCGATCGTCTTGAGCGTGGTCGTCTTCCCGGCGCCGGACGGGCCGAGCAGACAGAAGAACTCGCCCTCGGCCACCTCCAGGTCCAGGCCGTCGAGCGCGGTGTTCTTCCCGTACCTCTTGTGCACGGAACGCAGCGCGATGGCTGCGGGGCCGGTCATGACTTCACCGCCCCGAACGACAGGCCGCGCACCAGGTAGCGCTGGATGGTCAGCGCCAGCAGCAGTGGCGGGACCACCGAGACCAGGGCCGCCGCGGCCGTCAGGTTGTACTTGGGCCGGTCGCCGCCGAGGAAGGAAAGCGCGCCGACCGTCACCGTCTGCGCGTTCGACGAGGTGAGGATCAGCGGGAAGACGAAGTTGTTCCACGCGAAGATGAACGCCAGCAGCGAGACGGCCGCGATCCCCGGCTTCACCAGCGGCAGCGCGACCTTGAAGAACGCCTGCTTGCGGGTGTAGCCGTCCAGCAGCGCCGCCTGCTCCAGCTCGGGGGACAGGTCGGAGAAGTACGACCGCATGATCCAGACGATCAGCGGGAGGGTCACCAGTTGCAGCACCCACACCATGCCGACATACGTATCGAAGAGTCCGAGCTTCTGGTAGAGCACGAACAGCGGGATGATGACGGTGAGTTCGGGTGCGAAGCGGAACGAGAGCAGGGTGAACATCAGGTTCTCCGAGCCGCGGAACCGCCACCGCGCAGCGGCGTACGCGGCGGGCAGCCCGATCACCAGCGACAGCGCGACCGCGCCCACCGACACGACCAGGCTGTTCACGAAGAACCGCAGGAACGGCACGCCCTGGTCGTCCCCGGCGCCGAGGACCGTGCGGTAGGAGTCGAAGGTCGGGGTGAACGAGAAGTACGAACTGAACAGCTCGTTCGTCGGCTTCAGCGACAGGATCACCATCCAGGCGACCGGGAACAGCGCGAAGACGAAGTAGAGGATCAGCGCCAGGTCGGCGGCGACGGCGAGCACCCTGCGCTTCATCCCGGCACCTCCGCCGCCCGGTTCTGGATCCGGCCGAGATAGCGCACCAGCACCATCGTGACCAGGTAGACCACGGCCCAGAGCACGATCATGTAGCTGATCCCGAACGAGTAGCGCTGGAAGCGGATCGCCTCGAGATAGGCCCGGATCTGGAGCACCATCGTCGAGTCGCCGGGGCCGCCCTCGGTCAGCGCGTAGATGATGTCGAAGACCTTCAGCGAGTCCATGAACCGGAAGATCACGGCCACCAGGACGTACGGCCACAGCATCGGCAGGGTGAGGCGCCGGAAGGTGAACCACCAGCCCGCGCCGTCGACGGCCGCCGCCTCGAAGGGCGAGGCGGGCAGCGAGCGCAGACCGGCCAGCGCGAGGATCGCGACGAACGGTGTATAGACCCACACGTCCACGGCGATCGATGACAGCAGGGCGCCCGTCGGGGTGTCCGTCCACTGCACACTGCCGAGGCCGAACGGTTCCAGGATGTGGTTGATGACGCCGACCGACGGCTGGAGCATCAGCTTCCACATGATCGCGGCGATCACCGGCGCGATCATCAGCGGCAGGATCAGGATCTTCTCCAGCACCCGTCCCACGAAGCTCGCCCGGTGCAGCAGCAGGGCCACGGCCACCCCGAGCACCGTCTCGACGGCGGCCGCGCCGACCGCGTACGCCACCGTCACCCGCGCCGAGTCCCAGAACGAGGACTGGGTGAAGATCCGCCGGTAGTTTTCGATGCCCACCAGGTCCGGCTGCGGTTTGCTCGCCGCGAAGTCGAACACCGTGTAGTAGAGGCCGAGTCCGAACGGATAGAGGATGCCGCCGGTCAGCAGCAGCGCGGGCACGATCAGCAGATACGGCCGCAGCGAGCGGCGCCATGCCGGTACCGCCCGCACCGCCCGCTTCCCGGCCCCCGTGCCCAAGGCCGCCCCGTGGTCGGCCTCAGGCACGGGCGACGCGCGTCCTGACATCGGTCAGCCGACCTTCGACGCCAGATCGCCGGCCAGAGAGTTCAGTACGGACGAGGCGTTCTTCCCGCCGTAGATCTCCTGGAGCGCGGCGGCCCAGCTGGTCGTCGCGTCGAAGAACTGCTCCTGCGGGGTGAACTGGATCTTCGTCTGGTCGACGACCGTCTCGAACGTCTCGATGAAGCCGGGGATGGCTCGCATCTTGGCCTTGTACGCGGGGTCCTGGCTGACCGACTTCCGCACCGGGTCGATGTGGTTGTACTCGATCGCGCCCTTGCGCAGATGCTCCTTGCCGGTCGCCCACTGGAGGAACAGCCAGGCCGCGGACTTGTTGCGGCTCCTGGCGTTCATGCCGAGCGACCAGATCCACATGTTCGTGGCGAGCGAGCCGTCGGGGCCCTTGGGGCCGGGGTGGAAGGCGATCTTCCCGGATGCGGGGGAGGCCCCCTTCACCGCCTGGAAGTAGGCGGCGGTGTCCGCGTCGAAGAGCATCCCCGCCTTCTTCGCGCCGAGGTCGCTGGAGCACTGGTACCAGGTGTACGAGGTCCAGGACGGCGGCCCGCCCTTCTTGACCATCTCCGCCCAGTCCCGGGTGAACGCGATCGCCTCCGGGGAGTTCATCGCGGGCTTCACCCTGCCGCCCTCGACGGTGAAGTCCTTCAGCCCGCCCCGCGCGAACATCGTCATGAAGCCCGGGTGGATCGTCGCCCAGCTGCGCGAGCCGCGCACCGCGATCCCGTACATCCCGTCGAAGCCCGCACCCGGCGCCCGGCGGGTGATGGCCCCGGCCACCTCGCGCAGCTCGTCGAAGGTCTCGGCGGGCTTCAGGCCGAGCTTCTCGAACACCTCGGTGTTGTACGCGACGACATTGGTCTCCCAGCCCCACGGCAGTGCGTACTGCCCGCCCTGCCCGAGCGGGGCGCCCGCCTTCAGCGACCACTGGTCGGATGCAAGAAGGTTGGGGAAGAAGTCCGCCTGGTCCCATTCGGCCCCGGTCGCCGAGGAGTTGCGCATCCAAGGGCCGAGATCCTCCAGCCAGCCCGGCGGGCCGTACTGCCACACCATGTACGCGCCGAGCATGAACACGTCGTAGGAGGCGCGTCCGCTGGAGAGGTCGACGGTGAGCTTGTCGAAGTAGTTGTCCTCGGGGAAGACGTCGTACTCGACCTTGATGCCGGTCTTCTCGGTGAACGCCTTCAGATCGGCGATCAGGGCATCGGTGTACGGATGCTTGTTGAGCAGCGCCTTGACCGTCCTGCCCTTGGCCCGCTTCCAGTCGAAGGAGCCGGTGACATCGTCGGCCGCGGAGCCGTCGCCCTTGCCGCTTTCGCCGCCGAAGCCCGCGCCGCAGGCGGTGAGCAGCGGGGCGGCGGACGCGGCCGCCGCCGCGCCGATGGCGAGGAACCGTCGCCGGGCGTGCGCGTGCATGTCCATCCGTGACCTCCACGGTCCGGCCGGAGATGAGTGGGGGCGGTGCCCATTCACACGTTGAGTCGACTGGTTAACAGAGCTTGGAACAACGGAAGTTGGCCGTCAATCCCTCGCGCAACGGAAATTCTCGGTGCAGAGTGAGAAGTTCACAGAGGGGGCCGATATGTGGATGGGCATCGATCTCGGCACGCAGAGCGTCCGTGCGGTGGTGGCGGGAGACCGCGGCGAGATACTCGGCAGCGGCTCCGCCCCGCTCGCGGGCAGACGCGATGGTGTACGGCATGAGCAGTGGCCCCTCGACTGGTGGACGGCTGTGTGCGCGGCCAGCCGCCAGGCACTGCGCGACTGCCCCGCACCACGTGCGCTCGCCGTCTGCGCCACCTCCGGCACCGTTCTGCTCGGCGACCGGGAGGGCCGGCCGCTGACCCCGGGGGTGATGTACGACGACGGGCGCGCCGTGACCGAGGCGGCCAGGGCCCGGACCCCGCCGAGCTGGGCGCTGCCCAAGGTGATGTGGCTGCTGCGGGAGTACGGGGGAGGAGCGGGCGAGGCCGTACGGGTCATGCATCAGGCCGATCTGGTCCTGGCGCGGCTTGCCGGAACCCCTCTGCCCACCGACTCCAGCCACGCCCTGAAGACCGGCTACGACCTGGAGCGGGACGCTTGGCCGCACCGGAGGTTCGGTGAACTGGGCCTGCCGGACGGGCTGTTCCCGGACGTGGTGCGGCCCGGCCGGCGGATCGGTGAGGTGGGACGGGCGGCGGCGGAGGAGACCGGGATTCCGGCGGGCACGCTCCTGGTGGCCGGGATGACGGACGGGTGCGCGGCGCAGATCGCCTCCGGTGCGCTCACCGTGGGCTCCTGGAATTCGGTGCTCGGTACGACGCTGGTCCTCAAGGGGGTCACCTCGTCGCCGCTCGTGGACCGGTCCGGGGTGGTCTACAGCCACCGTGCTCCGGACGGGAGCTGGCTGCCGGGTGGGGCCTCGGGGGTCGGCGGCGGGGCACTGGCCACCGCCTTCCCCGACGCGGCCCCGGCCCGCATGGACGCGCTGGCCCGCGAGCACGAGCCGGCGCGTGTGGTGGCGTATCCGCTGGTGGCCACGGGCGAACGCTTCCCCTTCGTCGCGCCGGAGGCCACCGGGTTCCTGCTCGGCGAGCCCGCCACCGACGCCGAGCACTGGGCGGCCCTGCTGACCGGAGTGGGCCTGGTCGAACGGCTCTGCTTCGACTACCTCGACCTGCTCGGCGCCCCGCTGCACGGCCCGATCACCTTCACCGGCGGCGCGGTCCGCAGCGGCTACTGGAGCCGGCTGCGCGCCGACATCCTGGGCCGGTCCGTGTACATCCCGCGGTACAGCGAACCTGCTCTCGGCATGGCCGTCCTCGCCGCGTACGGGGCGCGGGCCACGACCACGCTGCAGGAGGCGGCGAGCCGGATGGTGCGACTGCGGCACGTACTGCGCCCCGACCCGGCGCGTACCGCGCGATACACCGAGCCGTACCTCACGCTGGTGGACGAACTGGAGCGACGCGGCTGGCTCCCCGGCCCGGTCGCCGCCCACGCCCGTACCCGAACGGAGAAACCATGACCGCCCGTCCGAGCGCCACCCTGCTGCTCGCCCGCCACGGTCAGACCGTCTGGCACGCGGAGAACCGCTACGCCGGGGTCAGTGACATCGCCCTCACCGACGAAGGACGCCGCCAGGCCGGGCAGCTGGGCGAGTGGGCGGCCCGGCACCCGGTCGACGCGATCTGGACGTCGACGCTCACGCGCGCGATCGAGACGGCAGAGCCCGCGTGCCGGGCGCTCGGTCTCGTCCCCCGGCGCGAACACGACCTGCGCGAATGCGACTTCGGTGAGGTGGAGGGGCGCACCCTGGCGGAGTTCGCGGCCGAGTACCCGGAGCGGGCCCGGGAGTACCGCGCCGACCCGGTGACCCACCCCTTCCCCGGTGCCGAGGACCCCCGGTCGGCGGCGGCCCGGGGGACGGCGGCGCTGCGCCGGATCACGAACGGGCACCCGGGGCAGCGGGTCCTGGTCGTCGCGCACAACACACTGCTGCGGCTCGTGCTGTGCGAACTGCTGTCGATTCCGCTGGGCGCCTACCGACGGGTCTTCCCGCGGCTGCGGAACGCGGCGGTGAGCGAGGTGCGGATCGGGGAGGAGGGCGGTGCGCTGCTCTCCCTCAATGTGCCGTGCGCACCGGACGTCAGCCCTTGACGGCCACGGACCGCCGCTGCCGTACGACACCGATGGCCGCCAGTACGACGGTCAGGGCGCCGGACGCCACCAGCTGGTCACGGGTGTCCGGCTCGCGCAGCATCAGGACGAAGATGCCGAGCATGGCCAGGAGCGCCACCACCGTCAGGACCGGGAAGAACCACATCCGTACGACGAGCTTCTCCGGGGCCTCGCGCTCCAGCCGGTCGCGAAGGATCAGCTGGGAGAGGGCGATGAAGATCCAGACGACGAGGATCACCGCGCCGATCATGTTGAGCAGCCACGGGAAGACGTCGTCGGGACGCCAGTAGCTGAGCAGCACGCACAGGAAGCCGAACCCGGACGAGACCAGGACGGCCGTGCGCGGTACGCCCGAGGAGATCCTGCCGAGCCGCTTCGGGCCCTGGCCACGGGCGACCAGCGAACAGGCCATGCGCGAGGCGCCGTAGATGTTGGCGTTCATGGCGGAGAGCAGGGCGACCAGGACGACCACGTTCATGATCTCCGCGGCGCCGCTGATGCCGAGGTGGTCCAGGGCCGCGTAGAACGGGCCGACCTCCACGACCTTCGGGTCGTCCCACGGGACCAGCGTGACGACGACCGCCATCGAGCCGACGTAGAAGAGCGCGATCCGCCACATCGCCGTCCGCACGGCCTTGGCGACACCCTGCACCGGGTTCTCGGACTCGGCCGCTGCGATGGTGACGGTCTCCAGACCGCCGTACGCGAAGACGGAGGCGAGCAGTCCGATCACCAGGCCTTCGGCGCCGTTCGGCATGAAGCCGCCCTCGCCCTTGAGGTTGGTGGTGCCGGGGGAGTCGATACCGGGCAGCAGACCGAGGATCGCCAGCACACCCAGGACCAGGAAGAGCGTGATCGCCACGACCTTGAGGGCGGCGAACCAGAACTCGAACTCGCCGAACTTCTTCACCGAAGCCAGGTTCGTGCCCAGGAAGACCACCATGAACAGCGCGACCCAGGCCCACTCCGGCGTACCGGGCAGCCAGCCGGTGACGATCTTCGCCGCGCCGATGCCTTCCAGGCCGACGGCGACGCAGAGCAGCACCCAGAACGCCCAGCCCACGGTGAACCCCGCCCACGGCCCTATCGCCCGCTCCGCATGGACGGAGAAGGAACCGGAGGCCGGGTTCGCGGCCGACATCTCGCCGAGCATCCGCATCACGAGCATGACCAGCAGCCCGGAGACGGCGTACGCGATGATGATCGACGGGCCCGCGGCGGCGATACCCGCGCCCGAGCCGACGAAGAGTCCGGCGCCGATGACACCGCCGAGGGCGATCATCGAAAGATGGCGCTGCTTGAGCCCGTGGGTGAGCGCCGAATCGGTCTTGGCGTCGGAGACGGCGACCGGGGAGCCGGTGGGGGGAGACGCGGAATTCCGAGACATGGACAAGCTCTGTTCGGTAGGTGAGACGTGGGGGGACGTGCGTGCACAGTCTGAGCACGCACCCCGTTCACAGGGAACCGCTGTCCGCGATACGGGCACGATGCTCACACAAGGTGCAGACCCGGGCACGGGGCGACGGCCGGTGCGGTCGGCGGCCGGAACCTGGGTGGTTCCTGGACGGTTTTGGCAGGAACCTACAGTCTCTCCCGATGGTCTCTTCCGGCGAAATGCGAGCCGATCCGCACCCGGCTCAGTGACGAGCGTCACGCCATCGTGTGATTGCGCAAGCCCCTTTGTGTGAACCTCACCAATGCCTCAACCACCGCTTTGTGGGCCACTGATGGTGATCGAGCGTTAACCCTTGGGCTAACGTCAGCCTCAGTCTGTCCCCACCTGCCCTCACCCCGCGGAGTCCCGATGAGCACTGCTGCCGCCGCCCCTGCCCGTACCGGAGCGGTCCTCGCCGACCTGCTGCCCGCCGCCAGGCACCGTTACGCCGTCGACACGGCCCTGGTCCTCGGTGGCGCCGCGCTCACCGGCATCGCCGCCCAGATCGCCGTCCCGGTCCCGGGCTCCCCGGTCCCGGTCACCGGCCAGACGTTCGCCGCGCTCCTCGTCGGCACCGCGCTCGGCGCCCGCCGCGGCTTCCTCTCCCTCGCCGTGTACGCGCTCGTCGGCATGGCGGGCGTGCCGTGGTTCGCGGGCGGCAGCTCCGGCGCGGGCGGCGCCTCGTTCGGCTATGTCCTGGGCATGCTCCTCGCCGCCACGGTGGTCGGCGGCCTCGCCCGCCGCGGCGGCGACCGCTCCGTGCTGCGCACCGCGGGCACGATGGTGGTCGGCTCCGCGATCATCTACGCGGTCGGCGTCCCGTACCTGGCGCTGTCCACCGGCATGTCGGCGAGCGCCGCGATCGCGGCCGGCCTGGTGCCGTTCCTGCTCGGCGACGCGCTGAAGGCGGCACTGGCGATGGGTGCGCTGCCCGCTTCCTGGAAGCTCATCGGCCGTCGCGGCTGATGCCGTAGCTCCCTCCGAAGAGGCTCGCCGGGTCGTGACGCGACACCAGACCGGCGAGCCTCTTCTGTGTCCTCGCGTCGTGGAAGCCGTCGGTGCGGTCCCCGCCGCCGAAGGAGAAGTTCAGTGAACGACCCCAGGGCGAGCGGGGCGAGCACAGCGGCCACCTCCGCGTACAGGGCCCGTACCGACGCCACATCCGTGCCGTCGAGCGGCGACAGCAGCCGCAGCAGGAATCCGGCTTCGCGGTAGGGCACCGCGTTGTCGACGGCGGGCCGTACAGCCAGCGCGCCGCCCAGGTGATTGAGCTGGACCACGGTCATCATCGGCGCCTTCGGCCCGGTCAGCTCCAGCGTGCGCACGGCACGCTCCGCGTCCAGATCGCCGAGCACCACGCTGTCGCCGTAGTAATCGGCAGGGACCTGCGCAGGGGCACAAGACATGAGAAGGCTCTCCGTTCGCTCGCTCGGTGGCGTTGCGACGGAGAGCCTTCTCGGTAAACCTGACATCGGCCGTCAGGTATTGCATCGGCCGTCAGGTATTGCTGGGGGTTTCCACAGCGGTGCGGTTCTTGCGGTTCCGGACCTCACGGACCAGCGAGATCGCCACCACAATGGCCGCGACGAGCAGCGAGAGCAGCACCTGCTCGCGTCCGCTGTCGTCGGTCAGCATGTAGACCAGGACGAACGAGATCATCGCGATGGTCGCCCAGGTCAGATACGGGAAGAGCCACATCCGTACGACCAGCTTCTCCGGCGACTCGCGCAGGATTATGCCGCGCATCCGCAGCTGGGTGAAGCAGATGACCAGCCAGACGAAGAGGGCGACCGCGCCGGAGGAGTTCAGCAGGAACTGGAAGACGGTGTCGGGCCACTGGTAGTTGAAGAACACGGCGATGAAGCCGAAGACGACGGAGGACAGGATGGCCGCCTGCGGCACGCCCCGCTTGTTCACCCGGGCGAACGCCTTCGGAGCGTCTCCGCGCCTGCCGAGCGAGAAGGCCATCCGCGAGGCGGTGTAGAGGCCGGAGTTGAGGCAGGACAGCACGGCCGTCAGCACGATGACATCCATCACCTGACCGGCGTGCGGGATGCCGATGGAGTTGAGGGCGGCCACGTAGCTGCCCTCCTTCAGGATCGAGGGGTCGTTCCACGGCAGCAGGGTGAGCACGACGAAGATCGAGCCCAGGTAGAAGACGGCGATCCGCCAGATCACGCTGTTGGTGGCCTTCTGGACGGCGCGCTGCGGGTTCTCGGACTCGCCGGCGGCGAGGGTGACGATCTCGCTGCCCATGAAGGAGAAGACGACCATCAGCACACCGGTGAGGACGGCGCCGGGTCCGTTGGGGAAGAACCCGCCGGTGTCGGTGAGATGGGCGAGCCCCGAGCCGGGGTTGTCCGAGCCGGGCAGCAGCCCGAAGACGGCGAGCAGTCCGACGACCACGAACGCACCGATCGCCACGACCTTGATCCCGGCGAACCAGAACTCGAACTCGCCGTACGACCCGACCGAGACCAGGTTCGTCGCGGTCAGTACGACCATCACGATCAGCGCCCACGCCCACTGCGGGACGCCCGGCACCCAGCCCTCCAGGATCTTGGCACCCGCCGTGGCTTCGACGGCGAGCACCACGACCCAGAAGAACCAGTACAGCCAGCCGATCGAGAAGCCGGCCCAGCGGCCCAGCGCCTGGTCGGCGTAGGCGGAGAAGGAGCCCGAGCTGGGGCGGGCGGCGGCCATTTCGCCGAGCATCCGCATCACGAAGACGACCATCAGGCCGACCAGCGCGTACGACAGGAGGATGGCCGGTCCCGCGGCGGCGATGCCCGCACCGGAGCCCACGAAGAGTCCGGCGCCGATGACACCGCCGATGGCGATCATCGAGAGATGGCGGTTCTTGAGGCCTGCCTGGAGACCGTCGGAGGAGCCCGGTGCGTCCGGTCCGTTCGACCGGTCCGGCTTGTCGGGCTGGTGGCCCGGCCCGGCCAGAGTCGTCTGCGACGTCATGGATCGAATCCTTACGTTTTCGGATCACGCGGTGCGTGCCCAGCTGCCGAAGTGGGGTGCGGCAGCGAGTGATGCATTGAAGCTCGCCAAAGGGTGGAAGCGGAACCCCCTCTTCCGAATCGTTGACCGGATCGTTGCCTGAGTGGCGTTGCACACACAGGGCTCGCACATGGCGCCCACACGCAGGTTCCGCCGCCGGTCCGGCCGGCCCGGGCAGACCCGGCCGGAGGGTCCCGACCCCGATGGCGCTTACCCGGCGATGCTCGTGCCACACTCGGATACATGCGCGTGTACCTCGGCTCGGACCATGCCGGCTATGAACTCAAGAACCACCTCGTCGAGTGGCTCACGGCCCAGGGCCACGAGGCCGTCGACTGTGGCCCCCACATCTACGACGCCCAGGACGACTACCCGCCGTTCTGCCTGCGTGCCGCCGAGAAGACGGCCGCGGACCCGGACAGCCTCGGCATCGTGATCGGTGGCTCCGGCAACGGCGAGCAGATCGCCGCCAACAAGGTCAAGGGCGTGCGCGCCGCACTCGCCTGGAGCGAGCAGACCGCCGCGCTCGGCCGCGAGCACAACAACGCCAATGTGGTCGCCATCGGTGGCCGGATGCACTCGGTGGAGGAGTCCACCAAGTTCGTCGAGATCTTCCTCGCCACTCCGTACTCGGGTGAGGAGCGTCACACCCGCCGCATCGAGATGCTGACGGCGTACGAGACGACCGGCGAGCTCCCCCCGATCCCGGCCCACCACCCGCAGCAGGGCTGACCGGCCTCCACCCCTGTGCCGCCGGTGCTCCCGGCGGCACAGTCGTTTCCCCGCGTCCCCACGTCCCCACGTCACCGAGGAGAGTCGCCGCCGTGCCCGAGGGACACACGATCCACCGCCTCGCGGCGGACCACCGGGACAGGTTCGCCGGGCGGCCGGTGCGGGTGAGCAGCCCGCAGGGCAAGTTCTCCGACAGCGCCGCGCTGCTGGACGGCCGCACGTTCACCGGCGTCGACGCCCACGGCAAGCACCTCTTCCTCGGTTTCGAGGACGCCGGCTGGGTCCACATCCACCTGGGCCTCTTCGGCAAGCTCGGCTTCGGTACGACCCCGGCCCCGCCGCCCACCGACACCGTCCGGCTGCGCCTGGTGACCGACGACCACCACGCGGATCTGCGCGGCCCCACCACGTGCGCACTGATCACCGACCCCGAGAAGCGCGCGATACACGACCGCCTCGGCCCGGACCCGCTGCGGACCGACGAGGACGGCGAGCGGGCCTGGCGGCGGATCTCCCGCAGCCGTATCACCGTCGCGGCCCTGCTGATGGACCAGAAGGTCATCGCGGGGGTCGGCAACGTGTACCGCGCGGAGGTGCTGTTCCGGCATGGGATCGACCCGTACCGCCTGGGCAGGGACCTCACGCGGGCGGAGTGGGACGCGGTCTGGGCCGACCTGGTGGTGCTGATGCGCGAGGGCGTACGGAACAACCGGATCGACACGGTCCGCCCCGAGCACATGCCGGAGGCGATGGGGCGTCTGCCGCGCGTCGACGACCACGGCGGCGAGGTGTACGTGTACCGCAGGGCCCGGCAGGCCTGCCACATCTGCGGCGGCGAGATCCGCACCGCCGACCTCGCCGCCCGCAACCTCTTCTGGTGCCCGGGCTGCCAGCGCGCTTAGCGCGGCAGATTCCAGCCCGTCCGGCGGTTGAGGACAAAGCGGCCGGGCGGGGGGCCCGAGGCAGAGTTCCACGCCCCGGACGACCACCGCGCCCCAAGGTCCTGTCGCCGAACTGCCGTCTGCCGTGCGGGCGACGACGGCAGTTTGACGACAGGACCTGGCTAGAACCCCCGAGGCAACCACGGCGCCGCGTCCGACGAGAACGCCAGCGACGCCTCCGCCAGCGCGCCCGCCCGCAGCTCCCGTACCCGCCCGGCCAGGGCCAACGCGCTCAGCGACTCGCCGCCCAGATACGCCGAGCCCAACTCCCGTACCGAGAGTGCGAGATCGGCTGCGTCATCGGTCCGCCGGCACGACGCAACCCCCTTCGCGTCACCCGTGAGCCGCCAACGCCCCGCATTCCAGGGGCAGAACGCGTCCTCGACCTCGAACACCACATCCACCGGCGCCCGATATGCCCGCGCCTCCAGCGCCGCCCCCAGCTCCACCAGCCGCACATGGATCGAATCCCGAACCCGGATGTTGCACCGCCGCACATCCGACACCAGATGCAGCACCGCATCGTCGGCCGGCCGGTTCCGCGCTTCGACCGTCGACGTCAGATCGATCTCGAAGACGAACCGCCACAACGCCGCGTACGCCGCCGGATCCAGCGCGGCGAGATCGTTCACCGTGACCGTGCCCTTGGGGCCGGACGGCTCCCAGTCCGGCTTGATGTGATACGTCACATAGCCGACGATCTCCCCGTCCCGCTCCGCCAGCACGCACTGCTGCGCCGAACCGCCCTGCCGGGAACTCACCGGGTCGACCATCGGCTTCCGCTCCCAGCCGGGCCCATGGGCCGGCGTGCCGGGGCGGCCGGGCACCAACTGCTCGTACACGCCCTCGCACGCGGCCATCGCCTCGTCCGGCTTCGCGTGACGCAGGCACACCTCGTCCGTGCCCTTCGGTACCGTAAGCCGCACCCGGTCCGTGTCGATCGTCAGGGACATCTGCCGCGAGGCGGCGCCGTATCCGAACCGGCCGTAGATCACCGGTTCGGACGCCGTAAGGACGGCGATCGGCTCACCCAGCGCCCGGACGTCGTCGAGCTGTCGACGCATCATCGAGGTCAGCAGCCCGCGCCTGCGGTGGGTGGACGCGACACTCACCATCGTGACCCCGGCGGCGGGCACCAGCGCCCCGCCCGGCACGGCGACCCGGAAGCTGAACGCCCCGGCCGTGGCGACGACATCGGTGCCGTCCCAGATTCCGATCGACCGCTCGTGCTCGGTCAACTGCTCGTCCAGCTCGCGCTGCTCGGGGGGCTCTGCGACACCGCCGAATGCGAGCTCCAGACACTCGAACCATTCGTTCCATTCGGACGGTCGCAACACGCGGAGCTCAGTAGTCATGGGCCATGCCTATCAGGGGCATGGCGGCTGGTCGACCCGATTTCGAACGCATTGTCACGGGGTCCCCCTGCACCGGAGGCGGCCGGGTAGATAGGGTCCCCGCAATGGCCCGTCGCACAGGAGCAGACTCGTACCCGGCCCGATTTCGGAAATCGGCGCACCGGGCACGCGTCGCGCTGCGCAAGTCCGGTGTCGACTACTTCCGCGGCGACGGCTCGGACTGGATCGCGCTGGCCGGTCTGCTGCTCACCATTCCGGCCATCACCTGCGCCACCCTGTTCAACGCCGTGTGGTGCTCACCAGCCGCACTCGTCCTGCCGATCGTCGCGGGCGGCCTGCTGCTGCGCCCGGCCAGCCTGCTCGGCCTGTACGCCACCGCCGCCACGGCCCTGATCGTGGAGTCGCTCGCGCTGGGCCCGTACGGCGACGGCCCGGCCCGGGTGACACCCGGCATCGTCCTGGTGGTCGCGGCCTGCGGCTTCTTCGGGCTGGTCCTCGCCCAGTTCCGGGCCAGGGTCGGTGTGCCGTGGCGACGCGGCGGCACCATGCTCTTCGACCTGCGCGAACGCATCAGGGTGCAGAGCGCCCTGCCCCGGCTGCCGCAGGGCTGGCACCGCGAGATGTCGCTGCGCCCGGCGGGCGGTCAGTCCTTCTCCGGTGACTTCGTCGTCGCCGCCCGTACCAACGGCGGACGGACCCTGGAGGCCGTACTCACCGATGTCTCCGGCAAGGGCATGGACGCGGGCTCCCGCGCCCTGCTGCTGTCCGGCGCCTTCGGCGGCCTTCTCGGTTCGCTGCCCCCGCACGCCTTCCTCCCGGCGGCCAACGGCTATCTGCTGCGCCAGGACTGGGACGAGGGTTTCGCCACCTCGATCCATCTGGTCCTGGACCTCGAATCGGGCGACTACGAACTCTTCTCGGCGGGTCACCCGCCGGCCCTGCAGCTCCACTCGGGCAGCGGCCAGTGGGAGGAGAAGGCCGCGGAGGGCCCGCTGCTCGGGGTGTACGACGGGGCGCAGTTCGACGCGGTGAAGGGCTCGTTGGCCCCCGGCGACGTGCTGATGCTGTTCACGGACGGCCTGGTGGAGGCGTCCGACCGCGATATCGCGGAGGGCATCGACCGGCTGACCGGTGAGGCCGACCGCTATGTCGCCACCGGTTTCGAGGGCGCGGCCTGGCATCTGATCGAGGCGTGCGCCAAGGACGTCAACGACGACCGGGCGCTGCTGCTGTTGTCGCGCAAATCCTGAACCGTATGCAAACGGCATGAACCGGGCGTACGTCAACGTGAATCGGCCCGTCACCGGAACGTGGGCGTCGACATGTCCGGGTGCAAGGCGGGCCCCCGTGCCCGGACACGCCGGCCGTGGTCTCAGGCCGGGACCGGGACCTGCCCGGCGCCGCTGCCGCTGTCACTGTCCTCACCCCGGCCCCGCCCGCCCGGCAGGATGCGGGCCAGCCAGTGCGACCTTCCGGCGGCCAGCGGTGCGAGGACCGCGAGGACGAGTACGTATCCGGCGATGAACGGGGAGAGCCGTTCGTCCAGCCCCGCGGCCGCCGCCATCGTGGCGAGGATCAGGGCGAACTCGCCGCGGGCCACCAGTGTGGTGGAGATGTTCGCCGTGGCCTGCGGGCCGAACGCGTACACCTTGGCGGCGGCAAGTCCGGCGAGGACGTTCATGGCCAGGGTCACCGCGACGGCGGCCAGCACCGGCCACAGGACGGTCGGCAGATCGCCCGGGTTGATGGAGAGGCCGAAGGTGAAGAAGAAGATCGCACCGAAGGCGTCACGCAGCGGGTGGACCAGCTTGAGGATGCGCGTGCCGGAGGACGTACTGCCGAGCATCAGGCCGACCATGAAGGCGCCGATCGCGTCCGCGACCCCGAACCACTCCGAGACACCCGCCACGAAGACCGCGGCGCCGAGGAAGGAGATGACGAGGAGCTCGTCGTCACGGGTGTTGATCAGCTTGCCGATGACTTTGGTGCCGAACCGGGCGGCCAGGGCGAGCAGCAGTAGGAAGCCGAAGGCCTTGCCGCCGTCGACCGCCGCGGCGGAGAGGCTGTCGGCGCCCGACAGGATCGGCTGGAGGGCGGCCAGATAGAGGGCGAGGAAGACGTCCTCGACGACGATGATGCCGAGGATCGGTTTGGTCTCCGGATTGCCGATACGGCCCAGGTCGACCAGGACCTTGGTGACGATGGCCGACGACGAGATGCCGAGCACACCGGCGAGGACCAGCGCTTCGGACGTGCCCCAGCCCAGCGCGAAGCCGAAGCCGAGCCCGGCGCCGACGTTCAGGGCGAGATAGGTGCCACCGGCGAGCGCCATCTTGCGGCCGCCGGCCTTGAGGTCGTCGAGATGGAATTCGAGGCCGAGGTAGAAGAGCAGCAGCACCAGACCGAGTGCCGAGAGCATCTCCAGGTCGTGCGGGTCGGCGACGAGCACGATGCCGGGCGTGTGCGGGCCGAGCAGGATTCCGGCCAGGATGAACAAGGGGATGGTCGGCAGTCCGATGCGGCTGCCGACGCGGGCGAGAAGGGCGGCGGCGAGGAAGGCGCCGCCCATGGCGATGAGCGTGTCTGCGTGTCCGATGAGCCCGATCCTTCATTGGGTCAAGAGCGTGTCAAGAAATCGTCAGTAATTAGTTTACCGAACGATTGACGTTGCAACTATGCCTCCCTCTGCACCCCCTCGGAATCCACCGGGGTGGCCCCCGCGGTGGCCCCCGAGGTCTGCCTGCCCCCGGAACCACCTGGGGTTTGCCCCACCCCCGATCCGCCAGCAGCCGCCATGGTCCGGACCCGCTCATGATCCGTACGTTCGAGGTATCGGCCGGACGACCGGCCGACGAACAACGGAAGGCGGACACCATGGGGCTGCGACGCACCAAGCAGGGCGCTCAGGACAGGCAGTACACGGCGGACATCCACCAGGGGTCCGGCCCCTCGGACCTTGCCGTAGAACTGCGAGGCGTCCGCAGGCAGTACGGCCGCGGCGGCTTTGCCGTCCACGCCCTGAGGGGCATCGACCTCGCCCTCCCGCGCGCCAGTTTCACCGCCGTCATGGGCCCCTCCGGCTCGGGAAAGTCGACCTTCCTGCAGTGCGCGGCCGGACTCGACCGCCCCACCGAAGGCTCCGTACGCCTCGGCGGCACCGAGATCACCGGCATGAGCGAGAACCGGCTCACCGAGCTGCGCCGCACCCGCCTCGGCTTCGTCTTCCAGGCCTTCAACCTGCTCCCGTCCCTCACGGTCGAGCAGAACGTCGTCCTGCCCATGCGCCTGGCCGGACAGCGCACCGGCTCCGCCCGCAGCCGCCGCGCAGCCGCCGAGATGCTCACCCGGGTCGGCCTCGGCGACAAGGGAGCGCGCCGCCCCGGCCAGCTCTCCGGCGGCCAGCAGCAGCGCGTCGCCGTCGCCCGCGCCCTGGTCACCCGCCCCGATGTGGTCTTCGCCGACGAACCGACCGGCGCCCTCGACACCACCACCGCCGCCGAGATCCTCGCCCTGCTCCGGCACGCGGTGGACAGCCTCGGCGCCACCGTCGTCATGGTCACCCACGACCCGGCGGCCGCCGCCTACGCCGACCGGGTGCTCTTCCTCGCCGACGGCGCGATCGCGGACAGCCTGCCGCGCGCCGACGCCGCACAGATCGCCGCGCGGATGACCGCACTGACCGCCCCCGCCCACGCAGGAGCAGCAGCCTGATGTTCACCCCGCACATCCCGAACGGCCTCGCCCGCGCGGCCGTTCGCTTCAAGCCCTCGTCGTTCGTCGGAACCTTCGTCGCGCTGCTGCTGGCCGCGGCGATCGTCTCCGCCTGCGGCATCCTGCTGGAGACCGGCCTGCGCGCCTCGGTACCCGCGGACCGCTACGCGAAGGCACCCGTGGTGGTCGCCGCCGACCAGAAGATCCATATGACAGTCGGCAGTGGCGACGGCGAGGAAAACACCGAGGTACTCGTACCGGACACCGCACGACTGCCCGAATCCCTGGTGACGAAGGCCGCTTCGGCCCCCGGCGCGGCAGCCGCGATCGGGGACGTCAGCTACTCCGTACGGCAGGACGACACCCCCCTCACCGCACACGGCTGGGGCTCCACCGCCCTCACCGGTACGCGGCTGCTCACCGGCGACGCGCCCGAGGCCGGCGAAGTCGTCGTCCCCACCGGCACCAAGGGCCGGGTCGGCGAGAACATCGCCCTCGACACGCCCGCAGGTGTACGGGAGTTCCGGGTATCGGGCACCACCGCCACCGACGCCACCGTCTGGTTCGCCGACCGACAGGCCGTACAGCTCTCCGGCCACCCCGGCCGGGTCGACGCCATCGCCGTGCTCGCCGACCGCGGCATCCCCGACGACACCCTCGCCGACCAGGTGCACAAGGCCGTCGGCCACACCGCCGCAGCCGAGATCCACACCGGCGACGACCGGGGCGCCGTCGAGAACTCGGCTCTCGCGGGCGCCAAGGAACTCCTCATCGGCCTCGGCGCTTCCTTCGGCGGCGTCGCCACCATGATCGCCGTCTTCACCGCCGCCGGTACGGTCGCCCTCTCTGTGGGCCAGCGCAGCCGCGAGTTCGCCCTGCTCCGCGCCATCGGTGCCACCCCTCGCCAGCTGCGCCGCACCGTCGCCACCGAATCCCTGCTCGTCGCCCCGCTCGCCGGAGCGCTCGGCTGCCTGCCCGGAATCGCCCTGGCCGACTGGTGGTTCGGGCAACTCCAGGACAGGGGAGCCATCCCCGAGGCCGTCGCACTGCATATCTCCTGGCTGCCCCTGACCGTCGCCGCTGCCGCCACCTCGGTCACCGCGCTGAGTGCCGGCTACCTCGCCGCGCGGCGTCCCGCCAAGATGAAGCCGGGACTCGCCCTTGCCCAGACAGCCGTGGAACGCGCCCCGTTCGGCTGGATCCGTACCCCGCTCGGCATCGCGGCCCTCATCGGCGGCGGAGCCTTCGCGGGAGTCGCCGCCTCCACGTCCGGCGCCGACGCGGCGAACGCAGCCCTCGGCGTCGTCATGCTCTTCATGCTCGCGGTCGGACTGCTCGGCCCGGTGATCGCCCGGATCTGCGCCGCCGTCATCGGGTTCCCGCTGCGCGCCGCCGGCGCGCCGGGCTCGCTGGCCGCCGCCAACTCCCTTACCAACTCCCGCCGACTGGCCTCCGCGATCACCCCGATCGTGCTCGCCATGGCCTTCTCGTCGACACTCGTCTTCATGCACACCAGCCAGGAGCGGGTGACCGCACACCAGCAGCGCGACGCCATCATCGCCGACCACATCGTCTCCGCCCCGGCGGGACTCACCTCCGACGCGACCGAACGGGTCGCCGCCACGCCCGGTGTCTCCACCGCCGTCGGGCTGCTCCGCGGCGCGGTCCTGGTGCCGAGCGGATCGGGTGGCGACCACATGCTGCAGAGCGCCTCCGCACAGGGCGTGATCGGCTCCGGCGGAGACCTCGCCAAGGTCCAGGACCTCGACGTCAGAACCGGATCCCTCACCGGTCTGCGGCCCGGAACCGTTGCCATCGACACCACGCTCGCCGACTCGGCGGATCTGAGCACGGGCGACCGGCTCGCCCTGAGGATGCCGGACGGCACCAAGGCGTCCCCGAAGGTCGTCGCGGTCTACGGACGTGGCCTCGGCACCGGTCTCGTCACACTGCCCGCAGCCGACCTGAAGACCCATATGACCTCGCCGTACGCCTCCGACATCCTGGTACGGGCCACTCCCACCGCCGCACAGAAGCTCACCGCACTCGGCACCGTCACCGACCCCTCCAGCTACGCCGTGGCACAGGACAAGGACCGCGAGCTCAATGCCTGGGCCAACACCACCATGGCCGCGGTACTCGGCGGATTCGCCGCCGTCGCCGCAGTCAACACCCTGGTGATGACCGTTCTCGACCGCCGCCGCGAACTGACCATGCTCCGACTCGTCGGCTCCACCCGCCGCCAGGTCATGGGCATGATCCGCTGGGAGGCTCTGCTCGTCACGGTGGCCGGGGCCGCGCTCGGCACGGCCATTGCACTGGCAACACTCATCCCGATGATGAAGGGGCTGACGGGTGAATCGCCTTACATCCCGCCGGTGTTGTACGGATCGTTCGTCGCCGCGACCGTCGGGCTCGGCCTCGCCGCCGCAATGATCCCGGCCCGTGCGGCCCTGCGTGGAACGGCCGCCCGTCCGTAGAGTCGGACCATGACCGCGCCGCGCAGGAACCTGAACCTGGCCGAAGTCGAGGCAATCGCCCGCACGGCCCACCGCTCACAGACGGACAAGGCGGGACGCCCGTACGGCGAACACCTCCACGCCGTCGCGGAGGGCGTACGGATCAGGGGCGGCAGCGACGAACAGATCGCCGCGGCCTGGCTGCACGACGCCGTCGAGGACGCCGCACTGTCGGAGGAATGGCTGGCCGACGCCGCGCTGCCGCAGGAGGTCAAGAACATGGTCCTCGCCGTCACCAAACGTGACGGCGAGGACCTCGGTTCGTACACCCGGCGCATCCTCGACACCCCGGGAGCTCTGCTGATCAAGGAGTCCGACCTGGCACACAACGCCGACCCGGCCCGCCTTGCCGTGCTGGAACCGGCGACCCGTACCCGACTGGCCGAGAAGTATGCGCAGGTACGGGGGCTGCTCGGGCTCCCCCCAGGTGAATCGCCCGTCGAGCAGTCGGTTCAAGCCAACCCCGCGGAGGACTGATCCACTCGGATCAGAGTCTGGACGCGGCGCGTCGGAACGCCCAGTTCATGTCCGGCTCGGTCACCGGGCGCAGCACCCGCCGTACCGGCGGCGTACACATCAGCGTCACCGCTCCGGCCGCGACCAGTGAGACGAGGACCAGGCCGCCGGGCGCCGAGAGCCACGCGTAGGCGTCGAACACCCCGGCGTATCCGGCGCCCTTGATCAGGAATCCGTGCAGCAGATAGCCGCAGATCGTTCCGGAGCCGAGCACGGTGAACCACATGTGGCGGCGCGGCACCCAGGACAGGAACCCGATGGTGAGCAGCAGCGCGCAGCCGAACATCGCCAGTGTCATGACGGCACCGGACCACCACGGGGCGCCCATCTCCTGCGCGCTGCTGTTGCGATAGAACCAGTCCAGCTGCATCCGCGGCGCCGCCCAGTAGGCGAACAGCAGCGCCCCGGCGAACAGCGGGAGCGCGAGCATCCGCACCTCACGCCGGCGGACCAGTTGGAAATGCTCGGGCTTCAGCTGGAGTCCCAGCACGAAGTACGGCAGGAACTGCAGAACACGCTGGAGATCGAGATCGTCGCCGATCGTCGGGGAGAAAGAGGCGAACACGGCGATGACGAGTGCCACGGGCAGTGGATGGCGCAGCGCCTGCCACAGCGGTGTGGTGATCCGCCAGATGAACAGCGCGATCAGAAACCAGGTGAGATACCAGGGGTCGATCAGGCTGATCGGATGATCGGGCGAGTCGTCCGCGTACCGCTTGAACAGCGAATACGCCGTCTCGAACACCACATAGGGCACGGCGACGCCGGTGACCAGGCGTTTTACCTTGGCGGCGGACATGTCGAACGAGCGGGAGAAATAGCCGGAGACGATGATGAACGCCGGCATGTGAAAGGTGTACGCCACCATGTACAGCGCGCGGGCGGTCCGGCTGCCGTCCATCACCGGTTCCCACGAGTGCGCCACCGCGACGAGCACGATGGCCAGATATTTGACGTTGTCGAAGTAGGCGTCACGCTTCTTCGCCGGCGCAGCGGCCGGAGGCTTGTTCGCCACCGGTGCGGGGGGTGCCGCGGTGGCAGTCATCGTCCCTTGGCGTCTGGGCTCCGACTCCCGGGTCGCCGGTGGGAGCGGGGCCCTCTGAAATACGTTCGGAGCGTGGAACATCTAAAGCACCTTAGACGCCACGATTGCAATTCGTAAAACCGCCCACAGATATTGCATGTCCGCGTCCAATCAAAAGCGAAACCGCCAAAAACCGCCCACTATGCCCGACTTCATCCCCCTTGAATGGGGCATATCGCCAGGCGGTTGGGGGAGGTGAATTTCGTCGCACCCTAGCCTTGGAATTGCGTGTGAATAAAGTGTGCGGATATGGAAACCGTCACAGTCGCAAGCCGTTGTGATTATTTGATTCACAGTTCACTCACAGATGCGCAGAGCCCTGGCGGGGCCCTGCGCCCCCCCTTGTGCGACTGTGCGCCCCCGGGCGCACGCGGGGCGTAAGGATGGCGCGATCCCGTCTGTTCGATCCGTCACCTGGCAGCGACCACGGGGGAGTTGGTGGCACGATGGACGGAACGGAGGAGTGCTCGGCCGCACACCTCCGGGCCGGCAAGGCGGACCGACCAAGGGTGTGATCAGTCGTGGCCATTTCACTGTCTGTGGTGCTTCTGTTGGCGATCATCCTGGTGGTCCTGATCCGAGGTGGCTCCCTCAAGGCCGGACCCGCGATCGTCGCGGTGCTCTTCGGCTTCTTCCTGGCATCGACCGGCATGGCTCCGTCGATAAGCAGGTTCATGAACTCGATAGCGGAGACCATCAACCAGATCAGCTTCTGATCCGGCCGTGCCGGCGCCCGCGCTCCGGCGCGAGAGGCCCGGCAGGACGCGGGCAGGACGCAGTCGGAACGCAAAGGGCCCGGCCCGACGAGGAATTCGTCGGGCCGGGCCCAAGCGTGGAGCGGGCGACGGGAATCGAACCCGCGTAGCTAGTTTGGAAGACTAGGGCTCTACCATTGAGCTACGCCCGCAAGCAGCGCACCGCAGGTCCGGGGACCGGCGGCAACGAGAAGCATCGTAGCGGGTCGCGGGCACTGCCCGCACACCCGATTGCGGTCACCCGGTGTCGCGTTCGGTGCCGCCCGCGAAAAGCGGCTGACGCACTGCCTGTCTGCATGTACCCTACGTGTCGCACCGACGGGGTGTGGCGCAGCTTGGTAGCGCGTCCGCTTTGGGAGCGGAAGGTCGTCGGTTCGAATCCGGCCACCCCGACCATCGGCAAGATCGCAGACCACCGGCAAGATCGCATTGTGGGAGTCCGTCTCCTTGCCGTTACTATGCAAAATGCGTGCCCGTGTGTCTGATGTACCGGGCTCGGTCCGCGAAGCCGCCTCCCGTGCGGCGGAGCAGAACCCCAAGAAGTCAGCCACAAGGAGACCGAACCGTGAAGAGCGCCGTGGAGACCCTGAACCCGACCCGGGTTCGGCTCACTGTCGAGGTGCCCTTCGAGGAGCTCAAGGACAGCCTCGACGCGGCGTACAAGAAGATCAACCAGCAGGTCACGGTGAAGGGCTTCCGCAAGGGCAAGATCCCCGCCCGGGTCATCGACCAGCGGTTCGGCCGTGGTGCGGTGCTGGAGGAGGCCGTCAACGACGCCCTCCCGAAGTTCTACACCGAGGCTGTCAACGAGGGCGAGCTCAACGTCCTCGGTCAGCCCGAGGTCGACATCACCGAGCTGAAGGACGGCGAGCTGCTGGCCTTCACTGCCGAGGTTGACGTACGCCCCGAGATCGAGATTCCGGACTACTCCGGCATCGAGGTCACCGTCGACGCCCTCGAGGTCAGCGACGAGGACGTCGAGAAGGCCGTGGAGCAGCTCCGCGAGCGCTTCGCCTCCACCAACCCGGTCGAGCGCGCCGCCGCCGAGGGCGACGTCGTGACGATCGACCTGCAGGCCAAGGTCGACGGCGAGGTCCTGGAGGACGGCGTGGCCGAGGGTGTCTCGTACACCATCGGTTCCGGCGAGCTCCTCGACGGCATCGACGCCGCCGTCACCGGCCTGGAGGCGGGTGGCGAGGCCACCTTCGCCTCCGAGCTGAAGGGCGGCTCGGCCGAGGGCAAGGAGGCCGAGGTCACCGTCAAGGTCACCGCCGTCGCCGCCCGTGAGCTCCCCGAGCTGGACGACGAGTTCGCCCAGATGGCGAGCGAGTTCGACACCCTCGACGAGCTGAAGGCGGACAGCCGCAAGCGCCTCGAGAACACCAAGCAGTTCGACCAGGCCACCCAGGCCCAGGAGCGCGTCCTCGACGAGCTGCTGAAGCTGGCCGAGGTCCCGATCCCGGAGAAGCTGCTCGCGGACGAGGTCCAGACCCGCAAGCACAACCTGGAGCACCACCAGCTCGGTCAGATGGGTCTGACCCTCGACAAGTACCTGGAGATCCAGGGCAAGACGGTCGAGGAGTTCGAGGCCGAGACCTCCGAGCAGGCGGTCAAGGGCATCAAGACCCAGTTCATCCTGGACGAGATCGTCAACAAGGAGAAGCTGAACGTCAACCAGGAGGAGCTCACCGAGCACCTCATGCGGCGCGCTGCTTCCTCCGGCATGAGCCCCGACCAGTTCGCCCAGGCCGTCGTCGAGGGCGGTCAGGTGCCGATGCTCGTCGGCGAGGTCGCCCGCGGCAAGGCGCTGGCCGTGGTCGTCGAGGCCGCCAAGGTCGTCGACACCAACGGTGAGGTCGTCGAGCTGGAGGACGACGAGGAGGAGGCCATCGAGACGGTCGAGGCCGCCGATGGTGCCGCCGAGGCCGTTGCCGAGGTCACCGAGGAGAAGAACGAGGCCTGAGCCTCGCGCTGAACCCGTACGACGGGCTCCGGACGCTGTGCGTTCGGAGCCCGTCGTCGTATGGCGTACGGTGCCCCACAACCCTTGTGCGGACTGCGGAGCTTGCGCTCCCAGCGAACAGTTGCGGAAGCGGGATGGCGTTGTCCTACCTGCGCGTTAGGGTCCATGAATAGGAAGGGCAGGGGAGTCCCTGCCCACCCGGTACGAAGACGCTGAGACGGCCGGAGCCGTCAGAGACGAGCAGGTGGATACGTGACGAATCTGATGCCCTACGCCGCCGGAGAGCCGTCCCTCGGTGGAGGCCTCGGTGACCAGGTCTACAGCCGGCTGCTCGGCGAGCGCATCATCTTCCTCGGTCAGCAGGTCGATGATGAGATCGCCAACAAGATCACGGCGCAGCTGCTTCTCCTTGCCGCCGAGCCGGACAAGGACATCTACCTCTACATCAACAGCCCCGGCGGTTCGGTGACGGCCGGCATGGCGGTCTACGACACCATGCAGTACATCCCGAACGACGTGGTCACCATCGGTATGGGCATGGCGGCCTCGATGGGCCAGTTCCTGCTCACCGGCGGCACCGCGGGCAAGCGCTTCGCGCTCCCGAACACCGACATCCTCATGCACCAGGGTTCGGCCGGCATCGGCGGTACGGCCTCGGACATCAAGATCCAGGCCCAGTACCTGCTGCGCACCAAGCAGCGGATGGCGGAGATCACCGCCCGCCACTCCGGCCAGACGGTCGAGACGATCATCCGCGACGGAGACCGCGACCGCTGGTACACCGCGGAGGAGGCCAAGGAGTACGGCCTCATCGACGAGATCATCACGATCGCATCGGGCGTTCCGGGCGGCGGCGGCACCGGCGCCTGATCCGGTACCCAACGGGATCCGGCTCCACCGCCCCGCGCACCTCTCGTACGCCGAGACACCCAGCCACAGAACGCCACCAGGATGGTGAACACCCACATGAACAACTTCCCCGGCGCCTCCGCGAGCGGCCTCTACACCGGCCCGCAGGTGGACAACCGCTACATCGTGCCGCGCTTCGTGGAGCGCACCTCGCAGGGCGTGCGTGAGTACGACCCGTACGCGAAGCTCTTCGAGGAGCGCGTGATCTTCCTCGGCGTGCAGATCGACGACGCCTCCGCCAACGACGTCATGGCGCAGCTGCTGTGCCTGGAGTCGATGGACCCGGACCGGGACATCTCGATCTACATCAACAGCCCCGGCGGCTCGTTCACCGCGCTCACCGCGATCTACGACACGATGCAGTTCGTGAAGCCGGACATCCAGACGGTCTGCATGGGCCAGGCGGCCTCCGCCGCGGCCGTGCTGCTCGCCGCGGGTACGCCCGGCAAGCGGATGGCGCTGCCCAACGCCCGTGTACTGATCCACCAGCCGTCCTCGCAGACCGGCCGGGAGCAGCTCTCCGACCTGGAGATCGCGGCCAATGAGATCCTGCGGATGCGCACCCAGCTGGAGGAGATGCTGGCCAAGCACTCCACCACGCCGATCGACAAGATCCGCGACGACATCGAGCGCGACAAGATCCTGACCGCCGAGGACGCCCTCGCCTACGGTCTCGTCGACCAGATCGTGTCGACCCGCAAGCAGGCGGTCACAGCCGTCTGACATCGGCCTTCACCCTTTGGCACGGCGGGTTCACACCGCATCGGCGGTGTGAACCCTGCCAAGGGGGCCCCGAACGGGGGTCAAGGCAAGGTACCGTCGGATAGAGGCACCAGGAGCCGCTGAACCAAGCTGCTCCCAGGCGAAGGGGAAGCACCTCGTGGCACGCATCGGTGATGGCGGCGACCTGCTCAAGTGCTCGTTCTGCGGAAAGAGCCAGAAGCAGGTGAAGAAGCTCATCGCGGGACCCGGTGTGTACATCTGCGACGAGTGCATCGATCTCTGCAACGAGATCATCGAGGAGGAGCTCGCGGAGACCTCCGAGGTGCGGTGGGAGGAACTCCCCAAGCCGCGCGAGATCTACGAGTTCCTCGAGGGGTACGTCGTCGGGCAGGAGCCCGCGAAGAAGGCCCTCTCGGTCGCTGTGTACAACCACTACAAGCGGGTCCAGGCGGGCGAGAACGGCGGCGCGCAGGGCCGGGACGACGCCATCGAGCTGGCCAAGTCCAACATCCTGCTGCTGGGCCCCACGGGCTCCGGCAAGACGCTTCTCGCGCAGACCCTGGCCCGTATGCTCAACGTCCCGTTCGCCATCGCCGACGCGACGGCGCTGACGGAGGCCGGCTATGTCGGCGAGGACGTCGAGAACATCCTGCTGAAGCTCATCCAGGCCGCGGACTACGACGTCAAGAAGGCCGAGACCGGGATCATCTACATCGACGAGATCGACAAGGTCGCCCGCAAGAGCGAGAACCCGTCGATCACCCGCGATGTCTCCGGCGAGGGCGTCCAGCAGGCCTTGTTGAAGATCCTGGAGGGCACCACCGCCTCCGTACCGCCGCAGGGCGGCCGGAAGCACCCGCACCAGGAGTTCATCCAGATCGACACGACGAACGTGCTGTTCATCGTGGGCGGTGCCTTCTCCGGTCTGGAGAGGATCATCGAGTCGCGGGCGGGTGCCAAGGGCATCGGCTTCGGCGCGACGATCCGCTCCAAGCGGGAGATCGAGGCGAGCGACCAGTTCCAGGAGGTCATGCCTGAGGACCTGGTGAAGTTCGGGATGATCCCGGAGTTCATCGGCCGTCTGCCTGTCCTCACCTCGGTCCACAACCTGGACCGTGAGGCGCTGCTGCAGATCCTCGTAGAGCCGCGCAACGCGCTGGTGAAGCAGTATCAACGACTGTTCGAACTCGACGGTGTCGAGCTGGACTTCGACCGCCCGGCCCTGGAGGCCATCGCCGACCAGGCGATCCTCCGCGGCACCGGCGCGCGTGGCCTGCGGGCCATCATGGAAGAGGTCCTCCAGTCCGTGATGTACGAGGTGCCGTCCCGCAAGGACGTCGCCCGCGTCGTCATCACGGCGGACGTCGTCCGCAACAACGTGAACCCGACCCTGGTCCCGCGCGAGCCGCGGACGATCGGCAAGGGCGACGACGGGCGGCACGAGAAGTCCGCGTAGCGGTACGTGAACGCGAGGGGCGCCCGGCCAGTACACCTGGCCGGGCGCCCCTTCTGCCGTTCCGTGCTTGCTACTTGGCCTCGACGCGGATCTCGTTGCGGAGATCCGTTGTGATCTTGACGGCTGTGTCCTTGTCCACGTTCTTGGTGACGTCGCCGGGGGACACCATCGCCATGGTGCTGAAGTCCGACCAGGCGCAGAACCAGTCGGTCTTCTCCTTGCCGGTCTTGGCGGCCTGGCACTTCATGATGCCGTTCTCGAAGCCGGAGGGAGACACCTCCTCCGGTTCGCCGAGCAACTCGGTGTCGTTCTTCGAGTTCTCGGACGCGCTCTTCTTCAGTGTGGCGAAGAATTTGTCCAGCGCCTTGGCCGGGTCCTCGACCTTGCCGTACGCACCGAGATAGGTGATGCCCTTCGCCGTGGCGACATCGGGCATGGTGCTCGGGTCGCTGGGGTCGTAGTTGCTGAGATCCGCGGTCGAGTAGATACCGGTGACGGTCTTGCCGTTCTCGATGCCGCTGGCCGTCAGTTCCTTCGTGGCCTCGGCGTCCTGCTTCACGCCCGAGTTGTCACCGCCGTAGCGCTTGTACTCGCCCAGCACCTTCGTCGGCGTGGTCAGCTTGTGCGGCCCGTCGTCGCTGAGCGTGTCGCTGCCCCCGCCCGACGTCAGGAAGTACACCCCGCCCGCGATGACCGCCAGCGCCACGACCGCGCCACCGATGATCAGGCCGGTCTTCTTCTTCGGCTGGACCGGGGGCATCGGCACCGTGCCGTACGGGGCCTGGCCGTAAGGGGCCTGCGGCTGCTGGCCGTACGGGCCCGGCTGCTGGGCCTGCGGGTAGCCGTAGCCCGGCTGGGGCTGCTGCTGCGGCGGGACACCCTGGGGGGCCTGCTGGGGGTACCCGTAACCGGGCTGGCCCTGCGGCGGACCCTGGGGCGGCTGGCCACCGTACGGGCCCGGCTGCTGGCCGTACGGGCCGGGCTGACCCTGGGGCGGCTGGCCACCGTACGGGCCCGGCTGCTGGCCGTACGGGCCGGGCTGACCCTGCGGCGGCTGGCCACCGTACGGTCCGGGCTGGCCCTGTGGAGGCTGCCCGCCGTACGGGCCCGGCTGGTTGTAGCTCATCTGCGGTGTCCCCTGTTCGGAATGCTTATGCGTTCCGAACATCCTGACGGAAGGGCCACCGCCGCGGAGCATCAGGAGTCACACCGTTACGGAACAAACCGGTTTCAGTGCACGACGGTGACGGCCCTAAACTGTCCCCCGTGACCGAGAACACTCAGCAGACGCCAGCCAGCAACCCCGAACTGCCGACCCAGTACGCACCGGCCGAGGTAGAGGGGAAGCTGTATGAGCGCTGGGTAGAACGTGGTTACTTCGAAGCCGACGAGCACAGCGAGAAGCCTCCGTACTCCATCGTCATCCCGCCGCCGAACGTCACGGGCAGCCTGCACCTGGGGCACGCCTTCGAGCACACGCTGATCGACGCCCTCGTCCGCCGCAAGCGCATGCAGGGCTTCGAGGCGCTGTACCAGCCCGGAATGGACCACGCCGGCATCGCCACCCAGAACGTCGTCGAGCGTGAGCTCGGCAAGGAGGGCAAGTCCCGCCACGACCTGGGCCGCGAGGCCTTCGTCGAGCGCGTCTGGCAGTGGAAGAACGAGTCCGGCGGCCAGATCTCCGGCCAGATGCGCCGGCTCGGCGAGGGCGTCGCCTGGTCCCGTGAGCGCTTCACCATGGACGAGGGCCTGTCCACCGCCGTCCAGACCATCTTCAAGCGGATGTACGACGAGGAGCTGATCTATCGCCGCGAGCGCATCGTCAACTGGTGCCCGCGCTGTCTGACCGCGATCTCGGACATCGAGGTCGAGTACCAGGACGACGACGGCGAGCTCGTCTCGATGACGTACGGGGAGGGGGACGACACCATCGTCGTCGCCACCACCCGCGCCGAGACGATGCTCGGTGACACCGCCGTCGCCGTCCACCCCGACGACGAGCGCTACAAGCACCTCGTCGGCAAGCGGATCAAGCTGCCGCTGACCGACCGCACGATCCCCGTCGTCGCCGACCACCACGTCGACCCGGAGTTCGGTACCGGCGCTGTGAAGGTCACGCCCGCGCACGACCCGAACGACTTCGAGATCGGTATGCGCCACGACCTGCCGTTCCTCACGGTCATGGACGAGCGCGCGGTCATCACCGTCCCCGGTCCGTTCGAGGGACTCGACCGCCTGGAGGCCCGGTCCGCCATCGTCGGCGCGCTGCGCGCCGAGGGCCGGATCGTCACCGAGAAGCGCCCGTACCTCCACTCCGTCGGCCACTGCTCGCGCTGCAAGACCACCGTCGAGCCACGGCTGTCCATGCAGTGGTGGGTCAGGGTCGCCCCGCTCGCCAAGGCGGCCGGTGACGCCGTCCGCGAGGGCAAGGTCAAGATCCACCCGCAGGAGATGGAGAAGCGGTACTTCGACTGGGTCGACAACCTCCACGACTGGTGCATCTCCCGTCAGCTGTGGTGGGGGCACCGCATCCCCGTCTGGCACGGACCCGACGGCGAGATGGTCTGCGTCGGACCGGACGACGAGGCACCCACCGGCGAGGGCTGGACGCAGGACAGCGACGTCCTGGACACCTGGTTCTCCTCCGGCCTGTGGCCGTTCTCCACGCTCGGCTGGCCGGAGCAGACCGACAGCCTCGCGAAGTTCTACCCGAACTCCGTCCTCGTCACCGGCTACGACATCCTCTTCTTCTGGGTCGCCCGGATGATGATGTTCGGCCTGTACGTCAATGACGGTGTGCCGCCCTTCGAGACCATCGTTCTGCACGGCATGGTCCGTGACGAGTTCGGCAAGAAGATGTCGAAGTCGTTCGGCAACGTCGTCAACCCGCTGGACTGGATGGACAAGTACGGCTCCGACGCGCTGCGCTTCACCTTGGCGCGCGGTGCCAACCCGGGCACCGATGTCCCGATCGGTGAGGAGTGGGTCCAGGGTTCCGCCAAGTTCGCCAACAAGATCTGGAACGCCACCCGCTTCGCTCTGATGAACGGCGCCACGATCGAGGGCGAACTGCCGTCCGCCGACGAGATGTCGGTGACCGAGCGCTGGATCCTGTCCCGGCTCAACAAGACCGTCGCCGAAGTCGACGCGTACTACGACGACTTCCAGTTCTCCAAGCTCAGCGAGGCACTCCGGCACTTCGCCTGGGACGAGGTCTTCGACTGGTACGTCGAGCTGTCCAAGACCACGTTCTTCGCGGGCGGCAAGCCGGCCGAGGTCTCGGGCCGGGTCCTCGGTGAGGTCCTCGACGTGATGCTGCGGCTGCTGCACCCGGTCGTCCCGTTCGTCACGGAGACACTCTGGACCGCGCTCACCGGCCGGGAGTCCGTCGTCATCGCCGACTGGCCGACCGACTCCGGTTTCCGCGACGACGCGGCCGAGAAGGAGATCGAGCTCGTCCAGCAGGTCGTCACCGAGGTCCGCCGGTTCCGCTCCGACCAGGGCCTGCAGCCCGGCCAGAAGGTCCCGGCCGAGCTCACCCTGACCGGCACGGCGCTCGCCCCGCACGAGGCGGCCATCCGCCAGCTGCTGCGCCTGCAGCCCGCCGGCGACGGCTTCCACGCCACCGCGTCGCTGCCGGTCGCGGGGGCCACCGTCGCCCTCGACCTGTCCGGCACGATCGACGTCGAGGCAGAACGCAAGCGCCTGACGAAGGACCTGGGCGCTGCCGAGAAGGAGAAGGCCCAGGCCAACGGCAAGCTCTCCAACGAGGCGTTCCTCGGCAAGGCCCCGGACAACGTGGTCGACAAGATCCGTGGCCGGCTCGCCAAGGCCGAGGCGGACATCGAGCGGATCACCAACCAGCTGGCGAACCTGCCGCAGGGCTGATCACCCGCTGAGGGCGAAGCCCCCGTACTCCCGCCGCCGGGAGTACGGGGGCTTCGCCCATCCCCGCGCGCGGTCAGGACTCAGGCGACCGGGCGCTGCGCGCGATGCCCGTGTCCATCCGTAGACTGGCCTCGTGAGTGAGCCCCGCCCTTCCGACCGGCACGACGCCTCCGATCCCGACGAGACCTTCGCGGAGATCGTCGACGAAGCGACCCAGCGCGACCCCGACCTGGCGGTGATCGAGGCCGGGAGCCGTACCCTGCGCACCCGCTCGGGACCGCCGCAGGGCCAGGACGCCCCCGTCCGCCCCGCCGATCCGGAGGTGGACAAGGCGCTTCGCGCGGTGGAGCAGGAGCTCGCCGGACGCTGGGGCGAGACCAAGCTGGAGCCTTCCGTCGCGCGCATCGCCGCGCTGATGGATGTGCTCGGCGAGCCGCAGCGCGCGTACCCCTCGATCCACATCACCGGGACCAACGGCAAGACGAGCACGGCCCGCATGATCGAGGCGCTGCTCGGCGCCTTCGACCTGCGCACCGGCCGCTACACCTCGCCGCACGTCCAGTCGATCACCGAGCGGATCAGCCTGGACGGCGCCCCGATGGACCCCGAGCGGTTCATCGAGGCGTACCAGGACATCAAGCCGTACGTGGAGATGGTCGACGCCCAGCAGCCGTACCGGCTCTCCTTCTTCGAGGTGCTGACGGGCATGGCGTACGCGGCCTTCGCCGACACGCCGGTCGATGTCGCCGTCGTGGAGGTCGGCATGGGCGGCAGCTGGGACGCGACGAACGTCATCGACGCCTCGGTCGCCGTCGTCACCCCCATTTCGCTTGACCACACCGACCGGCTCGGCGCCACGCACGCCGAGATCGCCGGTGAGAAGGCCGGGATCATCAAGCAGGGTGCCACGGTCATCCTGGCGCAGCAGCCGGTGGACGCCGCGCAGGTCATGCTGAAGAAGGCCGTCGAGGTCGATGCCACGGTCGCCCGCGAGGGCATGGAGTTCGGTGTCGTCTCCCGCGAGATCGCCGTCGGCGGCCAGTTGCTGACGCTGCGCGGCCTCGGCGGCGAGTACGAGGAGATCTTCCTCCCGCTGTACGGCGCCCACCAGGCGCACAACGCGGCGGTGACGCTCGCCGCAGTGGAGGCTTTCTTCGGGATCGGCGCCGAGCAGCCCGGCGCACTCGACATCGACACGGTCCGCCGGGCCTTCGCCTCGGTGATCTCGCCGGGCCGCCTCGAAGTGGTCCGCAGCAGCCCGACCGTCGTCCTGGACGCGGCCCACAACCCGGCGGGCGCCCGCGCCACCGCCGACGGGCTCTCCGAGGCGTTCGGCTTCTCCCGGCTGATCGGTGTGGTCGGTGCCAGCGGCGACAAGGACGTCAAGGGGCTGCTCGAAGCCTTCGAGCCGATCTTCGCCGAGGTCGTCATCACCCAGAACTCCAGCGGCCGCGCGATGGACGCCGACGAACTGGCCGCCGTCGCGGTCGAGGTCTTCGGCAACGACCGCGTCCAGGTCGAACCGCGCCTGGACGACGCGCTGGAGGCGGCGATCACCCTCGCCGAGGAGGAGGACGAATATGCGGGCGCCGGCGTGCTGGTGACCGGTTCCGTGATCACGGTCGGCGAGGCCCGACTGCTCCTGGGAAGGCACTGACCCGTGCGTACGCTCTGTGCATCGACGCTGATCGGCGAGTTCTTCGTGATCGGCTTCGCCGGACTCGTCGCGATGAAGTCCGACGACCTGACGAACACCACGGTCTGGACGGTCTGCGGCATCGGCATGCTGCTGTCCGTGCTGCTCTGCGGGATGATCACCCGCCCCGGCGGGATGCAGCTCGGCTGGGCGCTGCAGATCGCCCTGGTACTGAGCGGTTTCGTCGTCCCGATGATGTTCATCCTCGGCCTGGTCTTCGGCGGCCTGTGGTGGGCCTCGGTGCACTACGGCCGCAAGGTCGACGAGGCGAAGGCCCGTTGGGCGGCCGCGCAGCCACCGGCCGAGGCCCCGGCCGGTGGCTGATCCGGTACCCCGTGGCCAAACCCGGCCGCAGGCCCGTCCCCGTACCCCTGTAGCCTCGCTTCACCGCACCCGCATGCCTGCAAGGAGCCGCACATCATGACCCAGCGCACCCTCGTTCTCCTCAAGCCCGACGCCGTCCGGCGCGGACTCGTCGGCGAGATCGTCGGGCGGATCGAGCGCAAGGCCGGCTGGCGGATCACCGCGCTGGAGCTGCGCACCCTCGACCGCGCCACGCTGGAGCAGCACTACGCCGAGCACGTCGGCCGCCCGTTCTACGAGCCGCTCGTCGAGTTCATGCAGTCCGGCCCGATCGTGGCGCTGGTCGCCGAGGGCGAGCGGGTCATCGAGGGCATCCGTACGCTGGCCGGCCCCACCGACCCGATCGCAGCCGCGCCCGGCTCCATCCGTGGTGACTTCGGCACGATCACGCGGGAGAATCTCATCCACGCCTCGGACTCAGAGGAGTCCGCAGAGCGAGAAATGAAGCTGTTCTTCCCGGGCCTTTCCTGACCCCGGATCAGCCGATCAGCGCTCATGACCCGGGGCGACCGAATTAATTCGGTCGCCCTTCGGCATAGGGTCCCGGATCGCGGGAACGCATCACTCCGACGTAACGTCACCATGAGTGGAACGGCCACCCGTTCCGCCCACAAAGGCGAAGGACCCTCGCGCGGTGTCCGTGCACACGGCACTACGATGGAATCTTCCACGCCTGCAGCGCTCATTTCGCCGACCAGAACAAGCCATCATCGCTTTCTTGGAAGGCCCGACGCATCCTCATGGGGAACAAGGGGAACTCAATGTCGTTCATCGGCCGTGACATGGCTATCGACCTCGGGACTGCCAACACGCTGGTGTACGTCAGGGGGCGCGGCATCGTTCTGAACGAGCCGTCCGTCGTGGCCATCAACACCAACACCGGCGGCATCCTGGCGGTCGGCTCCGAGGCCAAGAAGATGATCGGGCGTACACCGGGCAACATCGTTGCCGTACGGCCCCTGAAGGACGGCGTGATCGCCGACTTCGAGATCACCGAGCGGATGCTCCGCTACTTCATCCTGAAGATCCACAAGCGCCGCTACCTGGCCCGCCCGCGGGTCGTCGTCTGCGTGCCCTCCGGCATCACCGGGGTCGAGCGACGCGCCGTCATCGAGGCATCGACGCAGGCCGGCGCGCGCCAGGTGCACATCATCGAGGAGCCCATGGCGGCGGCCATCGGATCGGGGCTGCCGGTCCACGAGGCCACCGGCAACATGGTGGTCGACATCGGTGGCGGCACCACCGAGGTCGCGGTCATCTCGCTCGGCGGAATCGTCACTGCCCAGTCGATCCGGACCGCCGGCGACGAGCTGGACAACGCGATCATCCAGCACATCAAGAAGGAGTACTCGCTCCTCCTCGGTGAGCGCTCCGCCGAACAGATCAAGATCACGATCGGTTCGGCGTACGACATGGACAAGGACGAGCACACCGAGATCCGCGGCCGCGACCTGGTCTCCGGGCTGCCCAAGACCGTGGTCGTCTCGGCCGCCGAGGTCCGCAAGGCCATCGAGGAGCCGGTCAACGCGATCGTCGACGCGGTGAAGACCACGCTGGACAAGTGCCCGCCGGAGCTCTCCGGCGACGTCATGGACCGCGGCATCGTCCTCACCGGCGGCGGCGCGCTGCTGCGCGGACTGGACGAGCGGCTGCGGCGCGAGACCGGGATGCCGATCCACATCGCCGAGGACCCGCTGGACTCGGTGGCGCTCGGGTCCGGCAAGTGCGTCGAGGAGTTCGAGGCGCTCCAGCAGGTGCTGGACGCCCAGCCCCGCAGGTAGCCGGCACAGCCCGGCCCACAGATAAACAACACATCAGTCTGCTGTGCGGACCACTGCCGCTCCGTACGGCCGATCGTTGATATACAGGCACGAACATTCCGACGAGGAAGGCACGGCCGCCGCACGTGAGGGACACACGAGAGAGCCGGCTGCTCCTGGTGCTGCTGATCGCCATCGCATTCGCATTGATCACGGTGGACATCCGCGGCGGCGAGGAGTCACCGGTGGACGGCGCCCGGCGGGCCGCCGCCACGGTCTTCGGGCCGGTTGAGAACGGCGTCGCGGCAGCCGTCGACCCGGTGGGCAACGCCATAGGGGCAGTACGCGACTCCGGCGCACGGCACAACCGGATCGCCGAGCTGGAGCAGCAGAACGCCGCGCTCAAGACGAAGCTCGGCAGCGACGACCAGAACCGCAACCGGGTCCGCGAGCTGGACCGGATGCTGAAGAAGTCGGCCGCCGGACAGTACGGCATCAAGGCCGCCGAGGTCATCGCCATAGGAGCTGCCCAGGGCTTCTCCTGGACGGTCACGATCGACGCGGGCTCCAACGACGGCATCAAGCGCGACATGACCGTCATCAACGGCGACGGTCTCGTCGGCCGGATCACCACCGTCGGCCCGGACACCGCCACGGTGCTCCTGGCCAACGACCCCGACTTCACCGTCGGCACCCGTATGGAGAAGACCGACGAACTGGGCTTCGCCACCGGCCAGGGTTCCCAGCCGCTGTCCGTCCAGTTCCTCAACGGCAAGGCCAAGGTGAAGAAGGGCGACCGGCTTGTCACCTTCGGCTCCAGCAAGAACAAGCCGTTCGTGCCCGGCGTCCCGGTCGGCGAGGTCGTCCGCGTCGACCCGTCCGGGGGCGGCCTGACCCGTACCGTCTATGTCCGCCCGTACGTCGGGTTCACCAAGCTCGACATCGTCGGCATCGTCGTCCAGGCCCCGCGCGAGGACCCCCGCGACATGGTCCTCCCGAAAGCGCCCGCCAAGCCCGCCAAACCCAAGCCCACCCCGACCGTCACCGTCACGATCTCGCCCAACGGCGACATCGTCGACACCGACGGCAACGTCGTCGGGAACGTCAACGAGAGCCCGGATCCCAGCGGAAGCCCGAATGCCACACAGAGCGCCGGCAACGCGGTAGACGAGCAGAGGTAGAGCTGATCCCCATGCGCTTGAACCGGACTCTGCTCTCCATCGTCCTGGTCGTGGTCGCCCTCGTCGTCCAGGTCTCCGTACTCGCCCGCCTCCAGCTTCCCGGCGCCGTGCCCGACCTGCTGCTCCTCGTCGTCCTCGGACTCGCCTTCGTGTACGGGCATGTCAGCGGCGCCCTCATCGGCTTCGGCGCGGGACTCCTCGCCGACCTGGTACCACCTGCCGACCACGCGGCCGGACGCTACGCACTGGTCCTCTGCGTCATCGGCTACTGCGCCGGACTGGTCAAGCCGGAGAACGGGCAGCTCAAGTCGGCCTTCGTGCCGATGGCCGCGGTAGTCGCCGCGGCGATCGGCTCGACGCTGCTGTACGCGCTCGTCGGCGCGCTCGTCGGGGACACGGCGGCCCGTCATGTGGGCCTCGGCAGCCTGCTGTTCACCGCCGCCGTCTACGACCTGCTCCTTGCGCCGTTCGTCGTTCCCCTGATCATGGCGATCGCCAGACGCACGGTGAACGATCCGCTCGCCGATTCCTCCGGCGGCGGCGACGTCGCCGCGGGCTGGCTGGCCTCCGGCACCGGACTGCGGATCGGCGGCCAGCGCGGCGGACTGCGCGTCAAGGTCGCCCGCAACCGAGCGGCACGCGCCGGACGGATCAAGGGAGTCAAGCGACTGTGAGGCCGCACCACAGCGGGGACACCCTCCGTATCTCCGGACCGACCACCACCGGGGGCGCCCCGTGAGCAATATCCCCGAGACCGGACGGACCCAGCGGGTCCAGATCCGTCTCGTCGTCATCCAGGTCCTCGTCTTCTCCCTGCTGCTCACCCTCGGCGGGCGCCTCTGGTACCTCCAGATCCGCAACGGCCAGGAGTACTCCGCCGAGGCGAAGAACAACCACGTCCAGCAGGTTGTCCAGCCGGCAGTCCGCGGATCGATCCTCGACGCGCGCGGGGTGCCCCTCGCCGACAACGAGACCCGCCTGGTCGTCTCCGCCAGCCGCACCGATCTGCTGAAGATGGACGACGACGGCAAGGGCGTCCTGACCCGGCTCGCCGATGTGCTCGGCATGAAGCCGAAGGACGTCTTCGACAAGATCCGGCTCTGCGACGCGAAGACGCCGCAGCCCTGCTGGAACGGTTCGCCTTATCAGCCGATCCCGGTGACCGACGAGGCCACCACCCAGCAGGCCCTCGAGATCCGCGAGCGCGCCGAGGACTTCCCCGGCATCACCGCCGAACCCACCGCCGTACGCCGCTACGCCGCACCCGGCAAGGCCAACACCGCCCAGGTCCTCGGCTACCTCTCGCCCGTCACCGACGAAGAGATCACCAAGGCCCAGGACACCGACTCGCCGTACCTCCGCTCCGACCAGGTCGGCCGTTCCGGCCTGGAGCGCACCTACGACAAGGAGCTGCGCGGCAAGGCCGGCGTCACCCGCTACGAGGTGGACAACCTCGGCCGGGTCATCGGCCAGGCGAAGGACGACGAGGCCGAGCCCGGATCGAGCGTCGTCACTTCCATCGACGCCCGGGTCCAGGCCGTCGCGGAGTACGAGCTGAACGACGCGATGAAGGTCGCCCGCACCCAGTTCGACAAGAACACCGGCGAGAACTACAAGGCCGACTCCGGTGCCGTCGTCGTCATGGAAGCCAAGACCGGCCGTGTCGTCGCGATGGCCTCCCTGCCCGACTACGACCCCAACGCCTGGGTCGGCGGCATCTCGGGCAAGGACTACGCCCGGATGACCAGCAAGAAGTCCAACTACCCGCTGCTCAACCGGGGCATCCAGGGCCAGGCCGCACCGGGCTCGATCTTCAAGGTCGTCTCGACCGCGGCCTCCGTCCAGGCGGGCTACCCGTTCGACGGCCACTACACCTGCGGCAGCTCGTACACCGCCGAGGGTCACACCTACCAGAACTTCGAATCGCAGAGCCACGGCCCGATCACCCTGGGCCAGGCACTCGAGGTCTCCTGCGACACCGTCTTCTACGCCCTCGGCTACCAGCAGTGGCTGAAGGACGGCGGGCTGACACCCAAGAAGAACGCCAAGGACTGGTTCTTCAAGACCGCCCACCAGTTCGGCCTCGGCAAGGAGACCGGCATCGACCTCCCCAACGAGGTCACCGGCCGCGTCCCCGACCGCCAGTGGAAGAAGGACTTCTGGAAGGCCAACAAGGACACCTGGTGCGAACAGGCCAAGAAGTGGCCCAAGAAGAAGGACTTCAACACCGTGCTCGCCCACGAGAACTGCCTCGAGGGCATGAAGCTGCACGCCTATGACTCGATCAACTACTCCATCGGCCAGGGCGACACCCTCGTCACCCCGATCCAGATGGCGACCATCTACGCCGCGATCAGCAACGGCGGCACGCTCTACGACCCGACCGTCGGCAAGGCGATCGTCAGCCCCGACGGCAAGCACGTCAGCATGATCGGGCCCCGTGCGCACGGCAAGCTGCCGGCCAGCGCCAAGACCCTGAAGCAGATGGAGGAGGCGCTGGCGGGCGTCGCCACCCGCGGTACCGCCGCCTGGAGGTTCGGCGGCTGGCCGCAGGACAAGATCCCGATGCACGCCAAGACGGGCACGGCCGAGGTCTACGGCAAGCAGACGACCTCATGGTTCGCCACGTACACCAAGGACTACTCGATCGTCATGACGATCTCTCAGGGTGGTACGGGCTCCGGCGCCTCCGGGCCTGCCGTCCGCAACATCTACGACGCGCTGTACGGACTCGACGACTCCGGCAAGCAGGACCTCAAGAAGGCACTGCTGCCCACCCCGCAGAAGTCCCTGCCGAAGATCCAGCATGACGGTTCGATCGACGCCCCGGAGATCAAGCCGTACGACCCGAACTCGCAGAAGACCCCGGAGGAGCAGACCCTCGCGGCAGTGCTCGGGAGGCGCGACTGATGGCCGGCTTCTCCGTCTCGCGGTACGCCCCCGAGCGCTCCGCCTGGGGCAAACTCATCGCCCGCGACTCCCTCGTACGCAAACTCGACTGGCCGTTGCTCGGGTCAGCGATCGCACTCTCCTTCATCGGCTCACTGCTGGTCTACTCGGCGACCCGGGGCCGTGACTCGCTCACGCACGGCGACCCGTACTACTTCCTCCTCCGGCATGTCCTCAACACCGGAATCGGCTTCGCCCTGATGGTCGGCACGATCTGGCTCGGCCACCGCACCCTGCGCGGAGCCGTCCCGATCCTCTACGGCCTCTCGGTGCTCCTCGTGCTGGCGGTCCTCACCCCGCTCGGCGCCACCGTCAACGGCGCGCACGCCTGGATCATCATCGGCGGCGGCTTCTCGCTCCAGCCGTCCGAGTTCACCAAGATCACCATCATCCTGATCATGGCGATGCTGCTCGCCGAGCGCGTCGACGCAGGCGACCAGCTCCACCCCGACCACCGGACCGTCGCCAAGGCACTGGGCCTCGCGCTCCTCCCGATGGTGATCGTCATGGGAATGCCGGACCTCGGCTCCGTCATGGTCATGGCCGTCATCGTGCTCGGCGTGCTCCTCGCCTCCGGGGCGTCGAACCGCTGGATCTTCGGCCTTCTCGGCGCGGGCATCGCCGGAGCCGTCGCCGTCTGGCAGCTCGGCCTGCTCGACGATTACCAGATCGCCCGCTTCGCCGCCTTCGCCAACCCCGCGCTCGACCCGGCGGGCGTCGGCTACAACACCAACCAGGCGCGCATCGCGATCGGCTCCGGCGGCCTCACCGGAACCGGCCTCTTCCAGGGCACCCAGACCACCGGCCAATTCGTTCCCGAGCAGCAGACCGACTTCGTTTTCACCGTCGCGGGCGAGGAGCTCGGCTTCCTCGGCGCCGGGCTGATCCTCGTTCTGCTCGGCGTCGTCCTGTGGCGCGCCTGCCGGATCGCCCGCGAGACGACCGAGCTGTACGGCACGATCGTCGCCGCCGGAATCATCGCCTGGTTCGCCTTCCAGGCGTTCGAGAACATCGGGATGACGCTCGGCATCATGCCGGTCGCAGGGCTTCCGCTGCCGTTCGTCTCGTACGGAGGATCCTCGATGTTCGCCGTCTGGGTGGCCGTCGGGCTGCTCCAGTCGATCAGGGTGCAGCGGCCGATAAGCGCCTGAGCCGGGACGGGAGCACTGCCCATTCGCGTGCAACACGTCTAGATTCGGGTCATGGCGGACTCGAAGCGTGAGATCGAGCGGAAGTACGAAGCCACCGCGGAAACCCGGCTCCCCGAGCTGAGCCGGGTGGCCGGGGTCTCGGCCGTCGCTCACCGGGGCGTCAGCGAACTGGACGCCGTCTACTACGACACCGAGGACCTCCGGCTTGTGGCCGGCTCCCTCACCCTGCGCCGCCGCACCGGCGGGAGCGACGCCGGCTGGCACCTCAAATTCCCGGTCGCCTCGGGTATCCGGGACGAGTTCCAGGAACCGCTCTCCGACACCCTGCCGCGCTCCCTCGCCGGTCTGCTCCGCTCCCGGGTCCGCGACGGCGAACTGGTCCCCGTCGTACGGCTGCGCACCGTCCGTGACGTCCACCACCTGCTCGATGCCGAGGGCGCGCTGCTCGCCGAGGTCAGCATCGACACGGTGCGGGCCGAACGGCTGACGGGCGGCAGCGGCACGGCCGCCTGGACCGAGATCGAGGTCGAACTCGCCGACGACGGCGACCCCGCCTTCCTCGACGCCGTCGAACGACGGCTGCGCAAGGCCGGTGTCCACCCGTCCGCATCGCCGTCCAAGCTGGCCAGGGCGCTCGCCGAGACCGCGCCGGAGCGGAAGCGGGACAAGGGGGCGCGCGCGAAGACCGGGCAACCCACCGCGGGCGAACACGTCCTCGCGTACATCCGTCACCAGACCGAGGCGATCGTCGCCCTCGACCCCGCCGTACGACGCGACCTGCCCGACTCCGTGCACCAGATGCGGGTCGCCACCCGCAGACTGCGCAGCGCGCTGCGGACGTACCGGAAGATCCTCGACCGGAGCGTCACCGACCCGGTCGGCGACGAGCTGAAGTGGCTGGCCGCCGAGCTCGGTATCGACCGCGACCAGGAGGTTCTCGACGCCCGTCTGCGCTCCGGCCTCGCCGACCTGCCCCGCACCCTGATCCTCGGTCCCGTGCGCAACCGGCTGCGGATCTGGTCGGTGGCCCGCCGGGGCGGCTCCCGTCGCCGGACCGTCGCCGTACTCGACGGGAAGCGGTACCTGGCACTCCTGGAGAGCCTCGACGCCCTGCTCGCCGCCCCGCCGCTGCTGCCCGCCGCGTCCCACGCCCCCGAGCAGGCGCTGCCCCGCGCCGTATTGAAGGAGTACGAGCGCCTCGCGACCCGCGTCGGCCACGCCCTGGAGCTCCAGCCCGGCCACGACCGGGACCTCGCCATGCACGACGCCCGCAAGGCCGCCAAGCGTGCCCGTTACGCGGCGGAGGCGGCCCGGCCCGCGCTCGGGAAGCCGGCCAAGCGGATCGCCAACCGGATGAAGGCCGTGCAGACCCTCCTCGGCGACCACCAGGACAGTGTGGTGGCCCGCGACGCCCTGCGCACCCTGGCCGTCCAGGCGCACGCGGCGGGGGAGCCGGCATTCACCTGGGGACTGCTGTACGGGCGGGAGGAGTCGGCCGCCGCCGCCCGGGAGCGGGAGCTGCCGCAGGTGTGGGAGCGGGCGTCGCAGCCGCGCGTGCGGGCGGCGCTGGAAGGCTGAGCATCGGGGTACGCTTGATGGTCACCCTTGCCGGCTCTCGAAAGTTCGCGATGTCTGTCGATTCGGTCTTCCCACAGCTCGAAGCTCTGCTCCCGCATGTGCAGAAGCCCATCCAGTACGTCGGCGGTGAGCTGAACTCCACCGTCAAGCCGTGGGACGAATGCGACGTCCGCTGGGCGCTGATGTACCCGGACGCGTACGAGGTCGGACTCCCCAACCAGGGCGTCATGATCCTTTACGAGGTACTCAACGAGCGCCAGGGCGTTCTCGCCGAGCGCACCTACAGCGTGTGGCCGGACCTCGAAGAGCTGATGCGCGAACACAAGGTCCCGCAGTTCACCGTGGACAGCCACCGCCCTGTGAAGGCGTTCGACGTCTTCGGGCTGAGCTTCTCCACCGAACTCGGCTACACGAACATGCTCACTGCCCTGGATCTCGCGGGCATCCCGCTGGACGCCAAGGACCGCACCGTCGACGACCCGATCGTGCTGGCCGGCGGCCACGCCGCGTTCAACCCCGAGCCGATCGCGGAGTTCATCGACTGTGCGGTCATCGGCGACGGCGAGCAGGCCGTCCTGGAGATCACCGAGATCATCCGCGCCTGGAAGGCCGAGGGCCGCCCCGGCGGTCGCGAAGAGGTGCTGTTCCGCCTCGCGAAGACCGGTGGCGTCTACGTCCCGGGCTTCTACGACGTCGAGTACCTCCCGGACGGGCGCATCGGCCGTGTCGTGCCCAACAAGTCGGGCGTGCCGTGGCGGGTGTCCAAGCACACCGTGATGGACCTCGACGAGTGGCCGTACCCGAAGCAGCCCCTCGTTCCCCTCGCCGAGACCGTCCACGAGCGGATGTCCGTCGAGATCTTCCGCGGCTGCACCCGCGGCTGCCGTTTCTGCCAGGCCGGCATGATCACGCGCCCCGTGCGGGAGCGAAGCATCACCGGCATCGGCGAAATGGTCGAGAAGGGCCTCAAGGCGACCGGCTTCGAAGAGGTCGGCCTGCTCTCGCTCTCCTCCGCGGACCACACCGAGATCGGCGAGATCGCCAAGGGCCTCGCCGACCGGTACACCGAGGACAAGATCGGCCTCTCGCTGCCCTCCACCCGCGTCGACGCGTTCAACGTGGACCTGGCCAACGAGCTGACCCGTAACGGCCGTCGCTCCGGACTCACCTTCGCCCCCGAGGGTGGCTCCGAGCGTATGCGCAAGGTCATCAACAAGATGGTCTCGGAAGAGGACCTCATCCGTACCGTCGCCACCGCGTACGGCAACGGCTGGCGCCAGGTCAAGCTGTACTTCATGTGCGGTCTGCCCACCGAGACCGACGAGGACGTCCTCCAGATCGGTGACATGGCGGTCAATGTGATCGCCAAGGGCCGCGAGGTCTCCGGCCAGAACGACATCCGCTGCACTGTCTCCATCGGCGGCTTCGTGCCCAAGCCGCACACGCCGTTCCAGTGGGCCCCGCAGCTCAGCGCCGAGGAGACCGACGCCCGGCTGGCCAAGCTCCGCGACAAGATCCGCGGCGACAAGAAGTACGGCCGCTCCATCGGCTTCCGCTACCACGACGGCAAGCCCGGCATCGTCGAGGGCCTGCTCTCGCGCGGCGACCGCCGTATCGGCTCCGTCATCCGCGCGGTCTACGAGTCCGGCGGCCGCTTCGACGGCTGGCGCGAGCACTTCAGCTACGACCGCTGGATGACCGCCGCCGAGAAGACGCTGCCCGACTACGGCGTGGACGTCGACTGGTACACCACCCGTGAGCGGAGCTACGAGGAGGTCCTGCCCTGGGACCACCTGGACTCCGGTCTCGACAAGGACTGGCTCTGGGAGGACTGGCAGGACTCGCTCGACGAGACCGAGGTCGAGGACTGCCGCTGGACCCCGTGCTTCGACTGTGGCGTCTGTCCGCAGCTGGACACCAGTATCCAGATCGGCCCGACCGGCAAGAAGCTCCTGCCGCTGTCGGTCGTGAAGTAGGCCGAACCCCCTTCCGGGTGACAGCTCGGTGACGAAGGCCCGGTCCGGGAAACTCCGGACCGGGCCTTCGCGTCATCTACGGCATGGACTACGGCAAGCACCAGGCCCCCGCGCACTACGAAGCCGGCGAGGGCTGTCTGACCACCCTGATCAGGATTCCGGTACGGATCGTGGTGCTGGCGATCGTCCTGCCCGTCCGCATGATCTGGGACGCCCTGGTGGCGGGAGCCCGCGCCGCCGACCGCATCCTGCTGCGCCCCCTGGGCCGAGCACTGTCCTGGCTGCTCGCGATGCTGGTGGTGACCCCCGCGGTCTGGCTGTACGAGGCGGTGCTCACCCCACTGGGACATGCGCTGCTGTGGCTGGCCGCGGCGGTTTTCGTCTGGCCGTGGGTCGCGCTCTGGCGGTATGTGCTGGTGCCGGCGGTGCGGTACGGGCTCGTGGTGCCGGTGGTGTGGCTGTACGAGGCGGTGCTCACCCCGATCGGGCACGGGCTGCGCTGGGTGTATCGCGAGCTGCTCGCCCCGGTCGGCCGGGGGATCGCCGCCGCGGTCGGCTGGGTGCTCACCGCCCTGTTCGTCTGGCCGGTGGTCGGCCTGTGGCGGTACGCCCTGGTGCCCCTCGCGCTCGCCGCCGCCTGGCTGGCGGAGCATCTGATCGTACGGCCGCTGGCCTGGGCGTACCGGGAGCTGCTCACTCCGCTCGGCCATGGCATCACCTGGCTGCTCGAACGGCTGGCGCGCGGGATCGCGGCCGTCGGGAGCGGTCTGTGGGCGGCGGTGGTGTGGCTGGTTCTGACACTGCTCGTCGCACCGCTCGGCCGGCTGTACCGGCGGGTCCTCGCCCCGGTCGGCCGGGAGATCGCCGCCGCCTTCGGCGTCGCCTGGCGCATCGCGGGGTACATCTCGCGGGCCGTCGGCCGGGCCATCGCCTGGCTGGCGTGGCATCTGATCGGGGCGCCGGTGACCTGGGTCTATCGCACGGTGTGCACGCCGGTGGGACATTTCGTACGGGATGCCGTCTGGGCCCCCGCCAAGCGGGCCGCCGTCGAGGCGGGACGCGCGGCCCGGGCGGCGCTGCGCACGGCGCGCGAGACCGTGGCCCGGGCACGCCGTGACGCATGGCGGGCACTGGTCGGCGGGCCGAGGGCGCCCGAGCCCCGGGAACCGGGGAGCCCCCTTGCGCGTAGGCTGGGTGCTACGCAACAAGCAATGACTGTGCCCAGCGCGGCGCCCGAACCAGAGATCTCCTCGCGCGGAGAGAAAAACGCCGAGCGGGGGTGAGCCGGACCGGACACCCCGGGCCACCCGCATTTCGAGGGCGGCGTGCCACCGCGTCCGCCCCGCACCAAGGAGAAGAACCACTGGGCAAGCGACAGCCCGAAGGCCCGCCGCCCGCACCGGCAGTGCAGCGCATCCGACTGCGCTACACGAAGCGCGGCCGCCTCCGGTTCACCAGCCACCGTGACTTCCAGCGTGCCTTCGAGCGGGCACTGCGCCGCTCCGAGGTGCCCATGGCCTACTCGGCGGGCTTCACCCCGCACCCGAAGGTGTCGTACGCCAATGCCGCCCCCACCGGTACGGGCAGTGAAGCCGAGTTCCTGGAGATCGCCCTCACCGAGGCCCGGGATCCGGCCGTCCTGCGCGAGCTGCTCAACGCCTCGCTCCCGGACGGTCTCGACATCACCGACGCCGTGGAGGCCCGCACCTCAGGTCTCGCCGACCGGCTGACCGCCTCCATCTGGGAGCTGCGTCTCGACGGTGTCTCCACCGAGGAGGCCGTCAAGGCCGTGGCCGCTTTCAACGGAGCTGAGGCCGTCGAGGTCCAGCGCCGGGCGAAGAACGGCATGCGGACCTTCGACGCCCGCGCCGCCGTGGTCGACCTGCAGGCCCTTGATCCACAGCCTGATAGGCCCGAGGACAAGCCCTGTGCGATACTGCGGCTGGTTGTTCGGCACGTGACACCTGCCGTGCGACCTGACGACGTCCTGTCCGGTCTCCGCGTTGTGGCCGACCTGGCGCCGCCGGTCCCCGCAGCGGTGACCAGGCTGGCGCAGGGGCTCTTCGACGAGGAGTCCGGCACGGTGACCGACCCGCTCGCGCCCGACCGCGAGGCAGCCCCGGCCGCTCCACCCATGGCCACCGGGACCGCCGTCGCGACGGCGCCGGAAGGTACAGGTTCCGCGTAAGGCGGTCGTTGCAGCGCAGTCCTCCGACTCGGGAGCCACCTGGGTCGGGCCGCGCGATGACCCATAAGACTTTCGCCAGGCCGTACGCACATCGCTTACGGAACCGGCGAGCCAGACATTGAGTTCCCGTGCGGCGCCCGCGCCCCGGACGGCGGTCTCGCGTACATCACGCGGGCCGTGCCGGACCGGAATCAGACGCGGCGCCCGGGAGCCTGACGGGAGAACCGCCCGCATGCCCCAGTCCAACGAACCCGGCACGACCGGGAACGCCGAAGAGAACAACGCACCCGGAGACAAGCTGCCGCCGCGCCGCAGGCGCCGCGCCGCGTCCCGCCCGGCCGGCCCGCCGCTGGCGGACGCACAGGATGCCGCCGCTCCGGCCATACCGGCCGATGACGCCGCAGTGTCCGACAACACCACCACCGACGCCGAGAGCGCTCCGGCGACAGAAGCCGCGCCGCCCGCGCGTACCCGTCGTCGTGCCGTCCGCAAGGCGACCGCTCCGGCGGGTGCGCCGCAGGCTGCCGAGGCCGTCGAGGTCGTGGAGCCCGCCGCGAGCGCCGAGGCCACCGAGGCCGTGGCCGAGGTCGTGGAGGCGCCGCCTGCTCGTACCCGTCGTCGTGCGGTGCGCAAGGCGACTGCCCCGGCGGGTACACCGCAGACCGCAGAGGCCACCGAGACCGCTGCCGAGCCCGAGCCCGAGGCAGAGGTCGTGGAGGCGCCGCCTGCTCGTACCCGTCGTCGTGCCGTCCGCAAGGCGACCGCTCCGGCGGGTGCGCCGCAGGCTGCCGAGGCCGTCGAGGTCGTGGAGCCCGCTGCGAGCGCCGAGGCCACCGAGGCCGTGGAGGCGCCGCCTGCTCGTACCCGCCGTCGTGCGGTGCGCAAGGCGACTGCCCCGGCGGGTGCGCCGCAGACCGCAGAGGCCGTCGAGATCGTCGAGGAAGCAACGCCCGTGGCGAGTGCCGAGCCCGAGGCTGCCGCAGCCGTCGAGCCGGAGGCTGCCGCGCCGCGTGGCCGCACCCGGCGCAGGGCATCGGCTCCGGCCGGTGCACCGCAGCCCACCGAGGCCCCGGCCGAGGCTGCCGCACCAGCAGAAGCAGTAGCAGAAGAAGTCGTCACCGAGGCCGTCGAGGCCCCGCGCGGACGCCGTCGTGCCGTGCGCAAGGCGACCGCTCCGGCGGGTGCGCCGAAGGTCACCGAGGCCACCGCCGAAACCGGCGGGAGTCTGCCCGAGGCCGCTGTCGAGGAGCTGGCCGCCGAGCCCGCCGAGGTCGAGGACGCCGCACCGCGCGGCCGTCAGCGCCGCCGGGCCACCGCAGCCGCGGGCCGGCCCGAGTTCACCGGCAAGGTCGAGGAGCCCGTACGCAAGAGCCGTCGCGCGACGCGCCCCGCCGTGGCCGTGTTCCAGGCGCCGGTCTTCGCCGAGCCGATGTTCCAGACCCCGGAGACCGCGGCCGCCGCCGCTGCCGCTTCGCGTCACGAAGAGGTCGAGGAAGAGACCGAGACGGTCGAGGAGCCGACCGCCACCACCGAGGCCCCGGCCGCCGAGGCCGCGCCGCAGGCCGGTTCGCGCCGCCGTCGCCGCCGTCGCGGTGAGGCCGCCGAGCCCGAGCCGGCCGCCGCTGTCGAGGTGGAGGAGCACGCCGAGGAGGAGCCCGAGCCGGAAGGCGAGGCCGAGCACGAGGCCGAGCCCGAGGCCGAGGAGACGGACGAGTACGGGGACCGGCCTTCGCGCCGTCGCCGTCGCGGAGGGCGTCGCCGCCGTCGTGGCGAGACCACCGAAGGTGACGAGGCCGCGGAGCAGTTCGGCGAGGAGGCTGCCGCCGAGCACGCCGAGGAGGACCAGGAGCGCGCTCAGGAGTCCGAAGAGGCTGAGGAGGACGAGGACCACGAGGCGCCCTCCGCCGGATCCAGCAGCAGCCGTCGTCGCCGTCGTCGTCGCCGTCGCAGCGGTGACGTCCCGTCCGACGCCGACAACGGCACGGACGACCCGGAGCGTACGGTCGTCAAGGTCCGCGAGCCCCGCAAGAAGGAAGAGCGGGAGCCCGGCACCGGCTTCGACGAGGTCCAGTCCATCAAGGGCTCGACCCGTATGGAGGCGAAGAAGCAGCGCCGCCGCGAGGGCCGTGAGCAGGGCCGCCGTCGCGTCCCGATCATCACCGAGGCCGAGTTCCTGGCGCGCCGCGAGGCCGTCGAGCGCGTGATGGTCGTCCGCCAGAACGGCGAGCGCACCCAGATCGGCGTCCTCGAGGACAACGTGCTCGTCGAGCACTACGTCAACAAGGAGCAGGCCACCAGCTACGTCGGCAACGTCTACCTGGGCAAGGTGCAGAACGTACTGCCGTCCATGGAGGCCGCCTTCGTCGACATCGGCAAGGGCCGCAACGCCGTCCTGTACGCCGGGGAGGTGAACTTCGAGGCGCTCGGCATGGCCCACGGGCCGCGCCGTATCGAGACCGCGCTCAAGTCCGGGCAGTCCGTCCTCGTTCAGGTGACCAAGGACCCGATCGGCCACAAGGGTGCCCGCCTGACCAGCCAGGTCTCGCTGCCCGGCCGCTACCTGGTCTATGTGCCCGAGGGCTCGATGACCGGCATCAGCCGCAAGCTGCCCGACACCGAGCGGGCCCGGCTGAAGACCATCCTCAAGAAGATCGTTCCCGAGGACGCGGGCGTCATCGTCCGCACCGCGGCTGAGGGCGCGAGCGAGGACGAGCTCCGTCGCGATGTCGAACGGCTGCAGCAGCAGTGGGAGGACATCCAGAAGAAGTCGAAGAGCAGCGGCAGCTCCAACGCGCCGACGTTGCTCTACGGCGAGCCGGACATGACCGTCCGGGTCGTCCGCGACATCTTCAATGAGGACTTCTCCAAGGTCATCGTCAGCGGCGACGACGCGTGGGAGACCATCCACGGTTACGTCTCGCGAGTGGCGCCGGATCTGACGGACCGCCTGTCGCGGTGGACCTCCGAGGTCGACATCTTCGCGACGTACCGGATCGACGAGCAGCTCATGAAGGCGCTGGACCGGAAGGTCTATCTGCCGAGCGGCGGCTCGCTGGTGATCGACAAGACCGAGGCGATGGTCGTCGTCGACGTCAACACCGGCAAGTTCACCGGTCAGGGCGGCAACCTCGAAGAGACCGTCACCAAGAACAACCTGGAGGCGGCCGAGGAGATCGTGCGTCAGCTGCGGCTGCGCGACCTCGGTGGCATCGTCGTCGTCGACTTCATCGACATGGTGCTGGAGTCCAACCGGGATCTGGTGCTGCGGCGCCTGCTGGAGTGCCTGGGACGCGACCGTACGAAGCACCAGGTCGCCGAGGTCACCTCGCTGGGCCTGGTCCAGATGACCCGCAAGCGGGTGGGCCAGGGCCTGCTGGAGTCCTTCTCCGAGACCTGTGTCCACTGCAACGGGCGCGGCGTGATCGTGCACATGGAACAGCCGACCTCGGTCGGTGGCGGCGGCAACGGCAAGCGTTCCAAGAAGCGTGGCCGGGGCGGCGTGGACCACGAGCACGTGGTGGAGATCGAGACCGAGATCGAGATCGAGACCGAGGCCGAGGTGGCTGCCGAGGTGGCCGCCCCGGTGGCGCTGCCCGAGCCGGAGTTCGTCCCGGACGAGGAGCTGTACAGCAGCCCGGCCGAGGCCGAGGCAGCAGCCTCGCGCGGCCGCGGCCGGCGCCGCGCGACCCGTAAGGCAACGGCCCCGGCCGGCGCGCCGAAGGCCGCAGCAGCACCCGCTCCGGTGGTCGAGCCGGAGCCGGTCGTGGTCGTGGTGCCGGAGCCGGTCGTGGAGCCCGAGCCGATCGCCGAGACCCCGGTGGTCGCCGAGGCCCCTCAGGGCCGTACGCGCCGTCGGGCGACCCGGAAGGCGACCGCTCCGGCGGGCTCGCCGGCCCCGGCCGAGCAGGTCGAGGAACTGGTATCGGTGGCGACCCCGGTCGTCGAGGCCCCGCAGCCCGAGGCCGCACCCGAAGAGGTGGCCCCCGAGGCCGCCCCGCCGCGTGCACGTCGCCGGGTGACCCGCAAGGTCACCGCCCCCGCGGGCTCGCCCGCAGGTGTGGATGCGGCAGAGGTTGTCGTGGTGACCGGTTCCATCGAGCTGAAGCCCGACGCCGAGACCGCAGAAGCCGCGGAAGCGGAGGCCCCGGCGAAGAAGACGGCGCGCAAAACCGCGAAGAAGGCCACCGCCAAGAAGACCGCTGCGAAGAAGACGACGGCCAAGAAGACCGCTGCGAAGAAGACGACGGCCAAGAAGGCGGCGGCGAAGAAGACGGTTGCCGCGGAGCAGTCGCCGCAGCCTTCCGTCTCGGCCGACACCGAGAACTGACCAGCCGGTCGAAGGAGTAATGAAGGAGGTGCGGGCCCCTCGGGGGCCCGCACCTCCTTCATTGTGATTGCCGGCCCGGTCCGGGTTCCTCAGCGAAACTGATTGAATGCGATGGCGTTGGTGAGCGAGGTGGCGCCGGTCTGTACGCCATCGATTTTCACTGTCTGGCCCGAAACGTGTTTCACATACACGAGCAGAATGAACGTGCGGGTGCCGCAGGAGCTGTCGATGGGCACGTCGGGCAGTGCGAAGTACGCGACGTGGTGGTGTCCGTCGTCGTTGATCGTCTTGCGCGAGAACGTGCTGGTGGCGCGGCACATGTGCCCAGTCGTGTCGAACTGGATGAACGAAACGCGTGTCCACGACTGCGTTCGGCCGGCCCGAACGACACCAGTCCGCAAGCTCACATGTTCCACGGCCCTTCGCTCCCCATGCATTTCTCCGTCTGGAAGCATGAATTGATGCTTGCGCTTACAATCTTTGAACTCGACGGATAATTCGAGGCATTCCGAGGGGTGCTGGCCGATTTCTTGGCTTGCATTTTCTCGGTCGTGGTGACCGCGTCCTCGGCGTGGAGCCGGGGACGTCATCTCCGTGCTGTGGAGCGAAGGGTCTGCCCGGTAGGAATGAGTGGCGCCGGGCGGTGGAGGCGGTGGCCTCCCACGTCCGGCCCGCCATCGCCGCAGCCCGTGCCGGGGCGGACCCGGTTTGACCCCCTGAGGGCGGCCCCGTAGCCTTGACCCTCGGCGTGTTTCCCATGTGCGCCCACCCCTGAGCACATTCCTCCTGGTGGCTCGTCCGTCAGGAGAGGCCGCTCATCCTTCCGGATCGTCGCGGGCTTCGGCCTGTGCGGGCGGCTGGCATCAGGGGATCCGTTCCGAGCGAGAGAGAGATCCGCGTGTACGCCATCGTGCGCAGCGGTGGCCGCCAGCACAAGGTTGCTGTCGGTGACATCGTTGAGGTTGACAAGATTTCCACTGCCCAGGTTGGCGACACGGTCGAGCTCTCGACCCTGCTCGTGGTCGACGGCGACGCCGTGACCAGCGACCCGTGGGTGCTGGCCGGGATCAAGGTCCAGGCCGAGGTCGTGGACCACCACAAGGGCGCGAAGATCGACATCCTTCGCTACAAGAACAAGACCGGCTACCGCCGTCGCCAGGGTCACCGTCAGCAGTACACGGCGATCAAGGTCACCGGTATCCCCGCGGCTGCGAAGTAAGGGACTGAGGAGACATGGCACACAAGAAGGGCGCATCGTCCACCCGGAACGGGCGCGATTCCAATGCTCAGCGGCTCGGCGTGAAGCGCTTCGGCGGTCAGGCCGTCAACGCCGGTGAGATCCTGGTCCGCCAGCGCGGCACCCACTTCCACCCGGGCACGGGCGTCGGCCGTGGTGGCGACGACACGCTGTTCGCACTCGCCGCCGGTGCGGTCGAGTTCGGCACGCACCGTGGCCGCAAGGTCGTGAACATCGTTCCGATCGCCGGCTGATTTTCGGCGCTCGTCGAGCGGTTTCTGCGGAGGCGGACCTCACTTCCTGTACGGGAAGCGGGTCCGCCTTTCGCGTGTTTCTCCCATGAGAGACGGCTTTCTCCTGTGCGGGGACAGCGCGAGTGAGACATTTCTGCATGTATGTAACTGGAGGTTCCAACCATGACCACCTTCGTGGACCGCGTCGAGCTGCATGTCGCCGCGGGTAACGGAGGCCACGGCTGTGCCTCCGTTCACCGTGAGAAGTTCAAGCCGCTCGGCGGCCCGGACGGCGGCAACGGTGGCCGTGGCGGCGATGTGACCCTGGTCGTCGACCAGGACATCACCACGCTCCTCGACTACCACCACAGTCCCCACCGCAAGGCCACCAACGGCCAGCCCGGTGCGGGCGACCACCGCTCCGGCAAGGACGGCCAGGACCTCGTCCTGCCGGTTCCCGACGGCACGGTCGTGCTCGACAGGAACGGCAACGTGCTGGCCGACCTGGTCGGCCAGGGCACCACGTTCGTCGCCGGACAGGGCGGCCGCGGCGGCCTCGGCAACGCCGCGCTGGCCTCCGCCCGGCGCAAGGCCCCCGGCTTCGCGCTGCTGGGCGAGCCCGGTGAGGCCCGGGACATCGTCCTGGAGCTCAAGACCGTCGCCGATGTCGCGCTGGTGGGCTACCCGAGCGCCGGCAAGTCCTCGCTGATTTCCGTCCTGTCGGCGGCCAAGCCGAAGATCGCCGACTACCCCTTCACGACCCTCGTCCCCAACCTCGGCGTGGTCACTGCGGGCAGCACCGTCTACACCATCGCCGACGTCCCGGGCCTGATCCCGGGCGCCAGCCAGGGCCGGGGCCTCGGCCTGGAGTTCCTGCGGCACGTGGAGCGCTGCTCGGTGCTCGTGCACGTCCTGGACACCGCGACGCTGGAGTCCGACCGCGACCCGGTCTCCGACCTCGACATGATCGAGGAGGAGCTGAAGCAGTACGGCGGCCTGGAGGACCGGCCCCGCATCGTCGTCCTCAACAAGATCGACATCCCGGACGGCCTGGACCTCGCCGACATGATCCGCCCGGACCTGGAGGCACGCGGCTACCGCGTCTTCGAGGTGTCCGCCGTCGCCCGTACCGGCCTGAAGGAGCTCTCCTTCGCGCTCGCGGGCGTCATCGCCGAGGCGCGTGCGGCCAAGCCCGTGGAGGTGGCGACCCGTATCGTCATCCGTCCGAAGGCCGTCGACGACACGGGCTTCACCGTCACCAAGGAGGAGGACGGCCTCTACCGGGTGCGCGGCGAGAAGCCGGAGCGCTGGGTACGGCAGACCGACTTCAACAACGACGAGGCCGTCGGCTACCTGGCGGACCGCCTCAACCGTCTCGGTGTCGAGGACGAGCTGATGAAGGCCGGCGCCCGTGCGGGCGACGGCGTGGCCATCGGCGCCGAGGACAACGCGGTCGTCTTCGACTGGGAGCCGACCATGGCCGCGGGTGCGGAGATGCTCGGCCGGCGTGGCGAGGACCACCGTCTCGAAGCGCCGCGCCCGGCGGCACAGCGCCGTCGTGACCGTGAGGCGGAACGCGACGAGGTGCAGCGCGAGTTCGACGACTTCAACCCGTTCTAGACCGTGCACCAGCCGCCGGACGGACTTGTTCCGCAAGCCGGTCCGGCGGCCTTGCCGGCTCTCCCCACCGCACAACCGGCGGAGCCGAACCCCGCTCAAGGGTGATTGATGCCGCTCAGTCGTGTGGCGTCGGTCACCCGGTCGGGAAGCGCCAATTCCGGTATTCGCCCTGATCGCAAGGCAGCGGAAGGTTTCGATACGGCGTGCAGTAGCCGACGTCCGCCTTGCGAGACGGTAACGGAGAGTGCAACCATCGCTGTATCTCCCAGCCCTCAAGGTAGGTCGTCTGTGTCTGCTCAGCACATAGCCAAAGCCCGAACCACAGCAGTTGTGCTCGCCGGCGGTACCGGCCAGCGCGTGGGTCTGTCCATTCCCAAGCAGCTGCTGAAGATCGCAGGCAAGGCCGTCATCGAGCACACGCTGTCGATCTTCCAGCAGGCCGACTCCATCGACGACGTCATCGTGCTGATGGCTCCGGGCTATGTGCCCGACGTGGAGAAGATCGTCGCCAAGGCCGGACTCACCAAGGTCACCAAGGTGATCGAGGGCGGCTCCACCCGCAACGAGACCACCGAGCGCGCCATCGCGGCCCTCGGCGAGGGCCTGGCCGAGGGAGAGGACCGCAACGTCCTCTTCCACGATGCCGTGCGCCCCCTGCTCTCGCAGCGCGTCATCAAGGACTGCGTCGACGCCCTGGACCGCTACCAGGCGGTCGACGTCGCCATCCCGTCCGCGGACACGATCATCGTGACCCGCACCCACGGCGGCGACGGCGAGTTCATCACCGACGTGCCCGACCGCTCCCGGCTGCGCCGCGGCCAGACGCCGCAGGCCTTCAAGCTCTCCACGATCCGCCGGGCGTACCAGGTCGCCGCGGGCGACCCGAACTTCCAGGCCACCGATGACTGCTCGGTCGTCCTGAAGTACCTCCCCGACGTGCCGATCTACGTGGTCGCGGGCGACGAGTACAACATGAAGGTCACCCAGCCGGTCGACGTCTTCATCGCGGACAAGCTCTTCCAGCTGGCCTCCACGGCCGTCCCGCAGCCGACCGACGACGCCGCCTACCGTGAGCTGCTCACCGGCAAGACCCTCGTCGTCTTCGGCGGCTCGTACGGCATCGGCGCGGACATCGCGGCGCTCGCCGAGTCCTACGGCGCCACCGTCTACGCCCTGGGCCGCTCCACCACCGGTACCCACGTGGAGAACCCGGAGCACGTCGACGACGCGCTCTCCAAGGCGTACGCGGACACCGGCCGCGTCGACTACGTGATCAACACCGCGGGCGTGCTCCGCATCGGCAAGCTGGCCGAGACGGACAGCACGACCATCCAGGAAGCGCTGAACGTCAACTACCTGGCGCCCGTGCAGATCGCCCGCGCCTCGTACAAGTACCTCGCCGAGACCAAGGGCCAGCTGCTGCTCTACACCTCCAGCAGCTACACCCGGGGCCGCGCGGAGTACAGCCTCTACTCGTCGACCAAGGCCGCGATGGTGAACCTCACCCAGGCGCTCTCGGACGAGTGGGCGGGCGACGGAGTGCGGGTGAACTGCGTGAACCCCGAGCGCACCGCCACCCCGATGCGTACCAAGGCGTTCGGCGACGAGCCCGCGGGCACGCTGCTCTCCTCCGAGGCGGTTGCCAGGACCTCCCTCGACGTCCTGCTCTCCGAGATGACCGGCCATGTCATCGACGTACGGCAGCAGGACCCGACCCGAGGTGCCTCCGAGGCATCGGGCTTCGAACAGGCGCTGGCCGCTGTCCTGGACCGACAGGCCGATGTGTAATACTGCTTGACAATCGACTAATCGGACCCCTGCAGGCGCCAAGCGCGAACTGCAGGGGTCCGAATTCGTAAAGCTCAGCCTTCACACTTTCCTCGTAAGGTAAACAGTCGGCACCCTCGGGAGCGGTACTTCGTGATTTCGAAAGCCATTCGCTTGGCTCGGGTGGGCAGCGGTTCGGAGCTGGCCGCGGCGCTCCTGGTGGCTGTGGGGTTCCCGTGCATCATGCTCGCGGCGATAATCCCCAATCTCTGGTTCTTCGCCGCGGCGACCGCGGCCACTTATCTCGCGGACCGGTATCTGCACCACTGCGGCAGCTATCTGATCAACCGGCTCGCCGCTGTCCGGGCCGGGCTGTCGATCAGATTCCTGGTCCGCCAACTGCTGCTCATCCTGCTGCTCTCCCGTATGGGATACGGCGAGCAGACACTCTTCTACGTGACGGTCGCCTGCCTGCTGGCCTTCTACGGACTCCAGGCGCCGCAGAGCGCGATGGTCACCCTCATCCGACTGCGCCGCAAGCTTCCGGTGGTCACCCGCAACATCGACCTCAGCTCGGTGCGGATAGGGGACGCCCCGCCGCAGAGCCTGACGAACCGGCCCGCGGAGAAGATGCTGCACCTGGACATCTTCTCGATGGTGGGTGTGCTGGTCGCGGTCGAGACCGGTGAGAACGTCATCGCCTACGCCGGCCTCGGCCTCACGCTCGTCCTCGCGGTCGGCTACCTGGCAGCACTTCTGCCGTATGTCCGGCCGAGCCGGCTCGTACCGCCGGAGACCAAGGTCCTCAACGCGGTGGGCGACTGGCTCGCCGAGTACCAGCCGACCGTGATGCTGTACTTCTCAGGCTCCAAGGACTCGGCCTACCAGGTCAACATGTGGCTGGAGACGATGGCCCAGCTCGGCGGGCGGCCGCTGATCTTCCTGCGTGAGCGCAACATCGTCCCGCAGCTGGCCACGACGTCGGTGCCCGTGCTCTGTGTGCCCGGCGGCGTGCACCTGATGAATCTGGACCTCTCGTCGGTACGGGTCGCGTTCTACGCAGCCAACGTCGGCAAGAACATCCACCTGCTCCGGGTGCCGACGATGAAGCATGTCTTCATCGGCCACGGCGACAGCGACAAGCTGGCCAGCGTCAACCCGTTCAGCAAGGCCTACGACGAGGTGTGGACCGCGGGCCGGGCCGGCCGCGACCGTTACGCGCTGGCCGATGTCGGTGTGCGCGACGAGGACATCGTCGAGGTGGGCCGCCCGCAGCTGGCCGCCATCCAGCCGTGGTCCGGTGCGCAGAAGAACCCGATCCCGACCGTGCTGTACGCCCCCACCTGGGAGGGCTGGGACGACAACCCGGGCAATACCTCGCTGCTGCTGGCCGGTGAGAACATCGTCAAGCGACTGCTGAACTCGGAGAAGCCGATCCGGCTGCTCTACAAGCCGCACCCCTTCACCGGCACCCGCAGCGCCAAGGCCAAGGCCGTGCACCTGCGCATCACCGCGATGATCGAGCAGGCCGCCGCCCAGCGCGCCACCGACCCCCGCTGGGCGAAGGAATCGGCCGCTCTGCAGGGCGAGCAGGCCGAGGCCCGGGCCGAGCTGGCCCGTATCGAGGCACGTCTCGCCGAACTCGCCAGGGGTGGCCGCACCGCCCGGGACGAGGCGGAACTGTCCCGGGACTCGCTGGCCGACCCGGCGCGTGAGGCCGAGACCGCGAGGCTCAAGGACGAGTGGAACGCTGCCTCCTGGCGCGCGCAGGGGTGGTGGGAGCACAGGGTCATCACCGGATCCGAGATGCGGCTGTACGACTGCTTCAACGAGTCGGACGCCATGGTCTCGGACATCTCCAGTGTGGTGTCCGACTTCATCGCGAGCGGCAAGCCGTACGCGGTCACCGACTCCGCCGCGCTGGGCGAGGAGGAGTTCCGTCGGCAGAACACCGCGGTACGCGCCGCAGTGATCCTCTCCAACTCGGCGACCGAGCTGGACGCCCTGCTCGACGCGGTGACGGACTCCGGTGCGGACACGCTGGCGGAGGCCCGGCGAGAGCTGAAGCAGTACCTCCTCGGCCCGGACGAGCCCACGTCCCTCATGCAGTTCGACGCGGCTGTGAAGGCGCTCGCGGCCAAGTCCGAGGCGCGGAACGTCGGGGTGGCGAAGAGCCTGGGTGAGCCCGTGGGTGGCTGAGGGTCCAGCATTCGTATTACGTCGAGCAAGGCCCGGCACAACCTCCCCGAAGGTTGTGCCGGGCCTTTGTGATGGGTATCACTTTTTGGGTGCATGGCGTAGGACAACCAACGGGGCGGTCCGACCGTCTTCTGTTTGTGTGAACGAGACGCAAATTCCTGATGTGACCGTCGTTGTCGGTGCATATGAGGCGATGCCTTACCTCATCCGCTGTCTCGAGTCCGTGGAGGCGCAGACCATCGGTGCCGGCCGGATCGAAATCGTTGCGGTCGACGACGGATCGACCGACGGCACAGGCGAGTACCTGGAGCAATTCGCAGCCCGGTCCCAGGTCCCGACCCGAGTGATCAGACAGAAGAACTCCGGCGGTCCCAGTGGCCCCCGCAATGTGGGTCTCGGTATGGCGCGCGGCCGCTATGTGTTCTTCCTGGACGCCGACGACTACTTCGGGGACGAAGCCCTGGAGCGAATGGTGGCCATGGGCGACCGGGCCGGCACCGATGTGGTCCTCGGCAAGGTGGTCGGCGTGAACCGGGGTGCACCGAAGTCGATGTGGAGAGCGACCAAGGAGCGAGTCGACGTCTACAACTCCAAGGTCATTTACACGCTGAGCGCGCAGAAGCTCTTCCGGCGTGAATTGCTGGAGCGGCTCTCCCTGAGATTCGACGAGAACCTCAAGACCGGTGAGGACGCTCTCTTCACCATGGAGGTATATCTGCGTGGTGCCGGGATTTCCGTGATATCCGATTACGTCTGCTATTACCTGGTGGGTCGTGACGACGGGAAGCATGTCACGAAGAGCGGCACCTATGAATGGCGCTTCGATTCGATGCGCGCCATGATGGCGCTCATTCACCGCATCGAGCCCGCAGGGCCGAGGCGGGATTTCCTGATGGTCCGTCCTTTCACGGTCGGGATGTTGCAGCAGTTCGGCCCCGTATTACTGAAGGACTCGGAGGACGTCCGGCGACACAAGATGGAACTCGCGGCTCCGCTGATGGACGCCTACTGGGACGACGGAGTGGCCCGGCTGATCAAGGTGGGTGAGCGGCTGCGGCTCGCGTGCGTGGCACGGGGGCGCACGGATCTGCTGATCGATGTGCTGCTGTATCTCCGGGCGAAGACGGTCCCGGATGTGGTCAGGTCACACAGGGGTGACATGCTCTACCTCGCTTACCCGCACTTCCGCGACGGGGCGGCCGGCCTGGCCGACTCCTCCTACGAAGTCACCGTGCCCGAGTGGCGCGACGGCAAGCGCGTCGAAAAGCCGGTGGTCGCCGCCCGCAGGGCCTCGCTGCCCAGGCGTGTGGCACGCAGGATGCGCCGTGACGTACGTCGCTGGAAGTCCCGGCTGAACGCGGGATAGCAGCCACCTCTCCACGGTCTGGGCCGCATACCCGGCCCGTGCAGTCGGTACACCGAAATGCTCAGTAAAATCCGTTCGGACGTCGCGCTCCCGCGACGGGACCGACATCTCACCCTGGGGACTGGTCACGTGAAGGCTCTCGTACTATCCGGAGGCGCCGGCACCCGCCTGCGTCCCATCACCCACACCTCGGCCAAGCAACTGGTGCCCGTGGCCAACAAGCCCGTGCTGTTCTACGGCCTGGAAGCCATCGCGGAAGCGGGTATCACCGAGGTCGGCATCATCGTGGGCGACACCGCCCAGGAGATCCGTGAGGCGGTCGGCGACGGATCCCGGCTCGGCATCGAGGTCACGTACATCCCGCAGGACGAGCCGCTCGGCCTCGCCCACGCGGTGCTGATCGCCCGTGACTTCCTGGGGGACGACGACTTCGTCATGTACCTCGGTGACAACTTCATCGTCGGTGGGATCAGCGGTCTGGTGGAGGAGTTCCGCGCCGACAGGCCCGATGCGCAGATCCTGCTGACCCAGGTGCCCAACCCGACCTCCTTCGGTGTGGCGGAGCTCGACGCCGACGGCCGGGTGGCGGCCCTGGAGGAGAAGCCGAAGGAGCCCAAGAGCGATCTGGCGCTCGTCGGTGTCTATCTCTTCACCCCCGCCATCCACGAGGCCGTCCGCTCGATCGAGCCGTCCTGGCGGGGCGAGCTGGAAATCACGCACGCCATCCAGTGGCTGATCGACCAGAAGCGCGACGTGCGCTCCACCACGATCCGCGGGTACTGGAAGGACACCGGCAATGTCACCGACATGCTGGAGGTCAACCGCACCGTGCTGGAGTCCATCGAGCCGTCCCACGAGGAGGCCGAGGTCGACGAGGACAGCGAGATCATCGGCCGGGTGCGGATCGAGGCGGGCGCCAAGGTCAGCGGCAGCCGTATCGTCGGGCCCGTGATCATCGGTGCCCGGTCGGTGATCAGTGGCGCGTACGTGGGCCCGTTCACCTCGGTCTCGGAGGACTGCCGGATCGAGGACAGCGAGATCGAGTACTCCATCGTTCTGCGCGGCGCCTCCATCGCCGGTGTCCGCCGCGTCGAGGCGTCGCTCATCGGCCGTGACGTCGAGGTGACCCCCGCGCCCCGTTCCCCGTCCGCCCACCGACTCGTACTCGGCGACCACAGCAAGGTGCAGATCTCTTCATGACCACCCACATCCTGGTGACCGGCGGCGCCGGCTTCATCGGCTCGCACTACGTCCGTACGGTGCTCGGCCCCGAGGGCCCCGGCGACATCGCCGTCACCGTGCTCGACAAGCTCACCTACGCGGGCAACCCGGCCAACCTCGACGAGGTGCGCGACCACCCCGGTTTCAGGTTCGTGCAGGGAGACATCTGCGACCCCGAGCTGGTCGCCAAGCTGATGGCCGAGCACGACCAGGTGGTGCACTTCGCCGCCGAATCCCACGTGGACCGTTCCATCGACGGCGGCGCCGAATTCGTCCGTACGAACGTCGTGGGCACCCACACCCTGATCCACGCCGCGCACCTGGCCGGCATCAAGACCTTCGTGCACATCTCCACCGACGAGGTCTACGGCTCCATCGACGAGGGCTCCTGGCCCGAGACCGACCCGCTCGCGCCCAACTCGCCCTACTCCGCGGCCAAGGCGTCCAGCGACCTGATCGCGCTCTCGTACCACCGCACCCACGGCCTCGACGTGCGGGTGACCCGCTGCTCCAACAACTACGGGCACCACCACTTCCCCGAGAAGGTCATCCCGCTGTTCGTCACCAACCTGCTGGACGGCAAGACGGTTCCGCTGTACGGCGACGGCGCCAACGTCCGCGACTGGCTGCACATCGACGACCACGTCCAGGGCATCGAACTGGTGCGTACGAAGGGCCGGGCCGGAGAGGTCTACAACATCGGCGGCGGCACCGAGCTCTCCAACAAGGAGCTCACCGGTCTGCTGCTCGACGCCTGCGGGGCGGACTGGGACACCAGCGTCACCTACGTCGAGGATCGCAAGGGCCACGACCGCCGCTACTCGGTGGACTGCACCAAGATCCGTGAGGAGCTCGGTTACGAGCCCCGCAAGGACTTCCGCACCGGCCTGGCGGAGACCGTGCAGTGGTATCGCGACAACCGCGCCTGGTGGGAGCCGCTGAAGGACCGGGCCGCGCTCTGACCCCGGCCGGGGGGCGGGGAGAGCCCGGCCGATCCCTGCCCCCGGCCTGATTTCCATAGAACCGGGCCCCAACAGCGCCGGCCCGGCGCGACAGAGAACGGAAGCACATGAGTGACGGCTGGCTGATCACCGGAGCGGGCGGAATGCTCGGTCAGGACCTTCTCGCACGTCTGGCCGACGATGGCGGGACGGCGGTCGGCCTGGACCGCGCGACACTGGACATCACCGACGCGGACGCCGTGCGCGCCGTTCTGGCCGAGCACCGGCCGGCCGTGGTGGTCAACTGCGCGGCCTGGACCGCGGTGGACGACGCGGAGTCCCGTGAGAGCGAGGCGCTGCGGATCAACGGCGAGGGCCCGCTGCGCCTGGCCGAGGCCTGCGCGGAGTACGGCGCGGTGCTGCTGCATGTCTCGACGGACTACGTTTTCGCGGGGGACGCCACATCCCCGTACCCGGAGGAGGCGCCGACGGGACCGCGCAGCGCCTACGGCCGCACCAAGCTGGCCGGTGAGCGTGCGGTCCTGGAGACCCTGCCGGAGACCGGCTACGTCGTGCGTACCGCCTGGCTGTACGGCGCCGGCGGCGGCAACTTCGTCCGTACGATGATCAAGCTGGAAGGCATCAAGGACACCCTCGACGTCGTCGACGACCAGCACGGTCAGCCCACCTGGACAGTCGATCTGGCCGACCTGCTGGTGCGGCTCGGCCACGGAGCACTCGCCGGTACCGCCCCGGCGGGCGTCTACCACGGAACGAGCAGCGGCGAGACGACCTGGTTCGGTTTCACCCGGGAGATTTTCCGCCTTCTGGGGGCGGACCCCGAACGGGTCAGGCCCACCACCAGCGAGGCGTTCGTCCGCCCCGCGCCGCGTCCCGCGTACAGCGTGCTGGGTCATGAGCGCTGGGCCCGCGCGGGGATCGAGCCGGGAAGGCCCTGGCCGGAAGCGCTCGCCGAAGCGTTCCCGTCCCTGGTCGAGGCGGAACGCGGCTGAGGGCTCTCCCATCCCCCGGCGGGCGCACGTGGACAGCCGCAGCACCCCGCCGCATTGCCGGAGTGTCCACGCATGTCCAGCATGCGGAGATGCGTGGAACACCCTTCCGGCTTGCCATGCACCGCACCGGATGCCCCCGGCCGCTCCACGAAGGCCGGCAGGATACCCGCGCGAGGTACGAGTATCCGGTGGTTCGGTGATGGTCTCGGCCATTTCGCTTACGAACAAGCCTCTGGCCGACTAGCTTCGCTGGTAATGGAGCCCGTTGATTCCCAGCGAAGGACCGTCACGTGCATCGCCATGAATTCCTGCGCCACCTGCACCGCGTCTGCAAGCCCCGGAACTACCTCGAAATCGGGGTCAATGACGGTCGCAGCCTGACACTGTCCCGGGTGCCGTCCGTAGCCGTCGATCCCGCGTTCAAGGTGGTGACGGAGCTCAGCTGCGACGCCCACCTGGTCCGGGCGACCAGCGACGACTTCTTCGCCCGCAAGGACCCGCTGCTGCACCTGCGCAACGGTCGGAACCCCTTCCGTGCGCTGGCCCGCAAGGACCCGCTGAATCTGTTCGGCGGGGACCCCAGGCTGGAGTTGTCATTCATCGACGGCATGCACCTTTTTGAGTTCGCACTGCGCGACTTCATGAACGTCGAGCGTCACGCGCGCTGGTCGAGCGTGATCGTGCTCGACGACATGCTGCCGCGCAGCATCGACGAGGCCGCCCGCGACCGGCACACCGATGCCTGGACGGGCGACGTCTACAAGGTGGCGACCGTGCTGCGGCGTTTCCGTCCCGACCTGACCGTGGTCGAGGTCGACACCCAGCCCACGGGCGTTGTCCTGGTCTTCGGCGCCGACCCGGACAGCAGGGTGCTGAAGAACGCGTACGACGAGATCATCGCGGAATATGTCGTACCCGATCCGCAGGCCGTCCCCGACGAGCTGCTGGTGCGCAAGAACGCCGTACAGCCCGAGGCGCTGCTCGGAGCCGCTTTCTGGTCCTCGCTCGTCCGTGCCCGCAATCTGCGCCGCCCGCGTTCGGCCTACGCGCCGCTGCGCCGCCAGATCGAGGCGCTGACCGGCTGAGCGGCAGGGTGCCCGCAGGGGAGGGGCGGCCCGGGGCCACCTCGGGCCGTTTCCGGTGGCGCCTTGGGATAATCTGACGCGCACGTGATCCCAGGGCGATGAGACGCCGGGGCCTTTCCTCTCTTTTGGGGCTAGCTGCATGTCCGTCAAGGTCAGCGTCGTCATCCCGGTGTACAACCCGGGTGAGTACATCGAGGACTGCATTTCCTCGCTCCTGCGGCAGAGCCTGCCGGACGACGAGTACGAAGCCATCTTCGTCGACGACGGCTCCACCGATGCCACCCCGGCGCGGCTGGACGAGATCGCCGCCGCGTACCCGCACATGCACGTCATCCACCAGGAATCCTCGGGCTGGTCGGGAAAGCCCCGTAACGTCGGCACCGCCGCGGCCCGGGGCGAGTTCGTCATGTACGTCGACAACGACGACTGGCTGGGCGACGAGGCGCTGGAACGCATGTACAACTACGGCGTCGAGAACGAGGCCGACGTCATCATCGGCAAGATGGCCGGCAAGGGCCGTCCGGTGCCGGTGGAGCTCTTCCGGACGAACCGCCCGCGCGCCCACGTCTCCAACGCCCCGCTCATGGACAGCCTCACGCCGCACAAGATGTTCCGCAAGGAATTCCTGGAGAGCAAAGGCATCCGCTTCCGTGAGGGCCGGCGGCGTCTGGAGGACCACGTCTTCGTGGTCGAGACCTACCTGCGCGCATCCAACATCTCGGTCCTCAGCGACTACCTGTGCTACTACCACATCAAGCGCGAGGACGCCTCGAACGCCGGTTTCCAGCGCTTCGACCCGGTCGGCTATTACAAGAACCTCCGGGAAGCCCTCGACATCGTCGAGCAGTACACGGAGCCCGGCAAGCTCCGTGACAGCATGTACCGCCGCTGGCTGCGCAACGAGATGGTCGAACGCCTCCGCGGCAAGCGTCTGCTGCAGCTGCCGGAGGATTATCGGCAGGAGCTGTACACCGAGATCCGGGGTGTCGTCACCGAACGATTCGGTCCCGGCGTCGCCGCGGGGATGCAGCCCACCCAGCAGATCGTCGCCGCGCTCGTCGTGGACGACCGCCTCGCAGACATCGAGGAACTGGCCCGCTGGGAGTCCGGGATCAAGCCCACCGGCTGCCTTGAATCCCTGGAGTGGGACGGCGGGGCGCTCAGGGTCGGCTTCACCGCCGAGTACCAGGCCGACGGCGAACCGATGACTTTCCGCATCGAGGGCGACAAGGCCCTGCTGAACCCGCCCCTGGCACAGGACACCCTGGACACCGTGGCGGGTCTCGGCGTCAGCACCGTCGCGACCGTTGACGCGGCCAAGGTCGATCTGGTCGTACGGGAACGCACCACCGCCGCGGAATTCTTCCAGCCGGTCGACTTCACCCGCGAGCGGATCTCCTCCGAGGACGGGACAACGTTCCGGCTGGTGCTTCGGGCCGAGGCGACGATCGCGCCGGAGACCGCAGCCAACGGTGCACCGTTGGGCGACGGCATCTGGGACATCCTGATCCGGATCAGCGCGTGCGGCTGGACCAAGGAGGTCCGCCTCGGATCGGCCCGTGCCGAGGAAGTCGAGAGCGGCCGACGCGGTGCCCTGAGCGGTGAGCCCCGGCGGCTGGTCCTGCCGTACTGGACCGAGCCGCACGGCAATCTCTCCCTCGACGTGGACCTTGCCACCAGCCGGTTCGACCGGGATCTCAAGAGCCTCACGCCGCAGGACGCGATCCTGGAGGACGGCACGATCGAATTGCCGGTCCCCATCGCGATGAACCGTACTTCCGGCTCCGGGAGCGCTGCGCTGCGCTTCAAGGCTCTGTCGGGTGGCGGTCAGTTCGAAACCGTCGCGACTCTCGTACCGGGCCCCGCTGGGGCCGCGCTCTCCGCACCGCTTCCTGACGGGCTGAGCACCGGAGACTTCTGGAACATCGAGTTCGGCCTGCCGTCCGCCCGACGCGGCAAGCCCCGCTGGGCCAAGCTTCCGGTCGCCCTCGGCGTCGCCGCCGACGGATCGGTGTCCACGACCACGGCCGCGGCGGCGGCCAAGGCGACCAAGGCGACCAAGGAAGCCAAGAAGCCCGCCGGCCCCGCACCGAAGAGGTCCTTGGCGCGGCGCGTGGCAAGCCGCATCAAGAGGGCCGTGGCCAGGTAGTCCCCGCCCGGCAGCCGTCACACGACAACCGGCACCACCTTGTAGTGAGAAAGCAGAACAGAATGCGACCTCTGTCCATCGAAGGCGCCTGGGTTCACGAGCCGAAGGTGTTCCCCGACGACCGCGGCAGCTTCCACGAGTGGTTCCGTGGCGCGGAATTCCGGGAGGCCACCGGCCAGGACCTCAGCCTCGTCCAGGCGAACTGCTCCGTGTCCCGCCGAGGGACCCTGCGCGGTCTCCACTTCGCCGATGTGCCACCCAGCCAGGCCAAGTACGTCAAGTGCGTACGCGGCGCCGTCCTGGACGTCATCGTCGACATCAGGGTCGGTTCCCCGACCTACAAGCAGTGGGAGATCGTCCGCCTCGACGACCGGAACCACCACGCGGTCTATCTCTCGGAGGGCCTCGGCCACGGCTTCTTCGCCCTGAGCGACGACGCGACCGTGGTCTACCTCTGCTCAGAGGGGTACGCGCCCGAGCGGGAGCACGGCATCAATCCGCTCGATCCCGAACTGGCCATCGCCTGGCCGGAGGACATCGAGCCGTTGCTCTCCCCCAAGGACGAGCAGGCGCCGACGCTCGCCGAGGCCGAGCGGCAGGGGTTGCTGCCCCGCTACGAAGACTGCGTCTCCTTCCGCGAGCAGCTGCGCGCACGCTGAGCCGCGTACGGGATGCGCGGCGGTGCGGCCCGCGCATCCCACGCTGCGGAACGGGCGGACGTGCCGCCCGGCCGCTCGCGTAGATTGCCAGGTCTGGGCGGAGCCGAATCATTGGGGATGTACGTGTCAGGGGCAAGGCAGGGCGTCGCAGAGGCCCGCAGGATCGTGGTCAAGGTCGGTTCCTCATCCCTCACCACCGCGGCGGGCGGCCTCGACGCGGACCGCGTCGACGCGCTCGTCGACGTACTCGCCAAGGTGAGGAGCGGCGGGGAACGCGAGATCGTGCTCGTCTCCAGCGGCGCCATCGCGGCCGGGCTCGCCCCGCTCGGGCTGCACCGCCGGCCCAAGGACCTGGCCAGACAGCAGGCCGCGGCCAGCGTCGGACAGGGACTGCTCGTCGCCCGCTACACCGCCTCCTTCGCGCGTTACGGCGTACGCGTCGGCCAGGTGCTGCTCACCAGCAACGACACCAGCCGCCGTGCCCACTACCGCAACGCCTACCGCACCCTCGACCAGCTCCTGGACATGGGTGCGCTCCCGATCGTCAACGAGAACGACACCGTCGCCACCGACGAGATCCGGTTCGGCGACAACGACCGGCTCGCCGCACTCGTCGCCCATCTCGTCCGCGCCGATCTGCTGGTCCTCCTCTCGGACGTGGACGGCCTCTACGACGGAGACCCCAGCACCCCGGGCACCTCACGGGTCGCCGAAGTGGCCGGCCCCGAGGATCTCGCGGGTGTCACCATCGGGAGCGCGGGGAAAGCAGGCGTCGGCACCGGCGGCATGGTCACCAAGGTCGAGGCCGCCCGGATCGCCACGGCCGCCGGGGTCCCGGTCGTCCTCACCTCCGCGAGCCGCGCCGCCGACGCACTGGCCGGACGCGATACCGGCACGTACTTCCACCGCACCGGACGCCGCTCGGCGGACCGGCTGCTCTGGCTCGCCCACGCCTCCACCCCGCAGGGCGCGCTGACCCTCGACGACGGGGCCGTACAGGCGGTCGTCGAGCGGCACAGCTCGCTGCTACCGGCAGGAATCGCCGCGATCGAGGGCGATTTCACCGCGGGCGACCCGGTGGAACTGCGTGACCTCGAAGGCCGTCCCGTGGCCCGCGGACTCGTCAACTTCGACGCCAAGGAGATTCCGCAGCTGCTCGGCCGATCCACCCGCGAGCTGGCACGTGAACTCGGTCCAGCATATGAGCGCGAGGTCGTACACAGGGACGATCTCGTCGTCCTGCACCCCTGACAGACCCCCTGAATCGGCTGAAAGTCCAGCCTCGGGGCAGGGACCTTCACGAAAAGCGCCCCATCGTCGGCCGCGGACTGGTCAACTTTGTAGCGGGGGCACAGCGGGGTACAGCACAGCAAACGCATTCACAGGAGGCCGCCGGTGAGACGAGCGCGCCCGGGGGCGCCGCCCCGAGGAACGGGTGGCCGGGCCCTGACCAGTGTCGGAGCAGGTGTCGGCTTCGACGAGAGCCGGTCCATGGACCGCAGGGACGACCGGACCACCGGGCCCGAGCCGACGGTGGCGAAGGAGGAGCGCACCCCGTCGAGACTCTGGCACATCACGCTCAGTGTCTCGGGCGCCGTGATTCCGCTGAAGGAGGTCAGACGCGGTCTCGAACAGCTCGCGCACGACCATCCCTTCCTGCTGACCAGCCGGTACGCCAACGACCACGCGGAGATCCGCTATTGGGAAGAGGCCCGCGATCTGCACGATGCGGCGGCCGTCGCGTTGCGGCTGTGGGGGGAACACCGCTCCACCGCCGGGCTTCCGCCCTGGGAGATCGTCGGCCTGGAAGTCATCGACCGGGAGACGTACCACCAGCGCGTCGCCGAGGGATACGGGCCGCCCCCGGCAGCCCCGGTCGGCGTGCACCCTTACTGAGCGCGGCGGCTGCCCTCGGGTCAGTTGTCTCGCATCACGGGATACGTGACGGATCCCCGCAGTGTGCGCACTACTCTGCGGGCATGACCACGCTCTCGCCGTACGACGACATGTCCCCGGTCGCCCAGGCCGCCTACCGGGCACGCTCCGCCGCCGCGGACATCGCGCCACTGCCGCGCGCGGCGAAGGACGAGGCGCTGCTGGCGATCGCGGACGCTCTGGAAGTGCGGACGGGCGAGATCGTCGCGGCCAACGCCGAGGACGTCGCCCGCGCCCGTGAGGCCGGGACCAGCGAGTCGATCGTCGACCGGCTCACCCTCACTCCGGAACGGATCCGCGCCATCGCCGCCGATGTGCGGGACGTCGCGGCGCTGCCCGACCCGATCGGCGAGGTCGTCCGCGGCTCGACCCTGCCCAACGGCATCGACCTGCGACAGGTCCGGGTGCCGCTCGGCGTGGTCGGGATCATCTACGAGGCCCGGCCCAATGTGACGGTCGACGCCGCTGCCCTCTGCCTGAAATCGGGCAACGCGGTCCTGCTGCGCGGTTCGTCCTCCGCGTACGCCTCCAATGCCGCGCTCGTACGGGTGCTGCGCGATGCGGTCGGAGGCTCCGGCCTCCCGGCCGACGCGGTGCAGCTGGTGCCGGGCGAGAACCGCGACTCGGTACGGGAACTCATGCGGGCGCGCGGCCTCGTCGACGTCCTCATCCCGCGCGGTGGCGCCTCGCTGATCCGCACAGTGGTCGAGGAATCCACCGTTCCGGTCATCGAGACCGGCACCGGCAACTGCCATGTGTACGTGGATGCGCAGACCGACCTCGACATGGCCGTCGACATCCTGATCAACTCCAAGGCGCAGCGCCCGAGCGTCTGCAACGCCGCCGAGACGCTCCTGGTCCACGAGGACATCGCCGCGGACTTCCTGCCCCGGGCACTGGACGCGCTGGCCGGCGCCGGGGTGACCGTGCACGGCGACGAGCGGGTCCTCGCATACGCCGAGGGGTCCAAGGCCACCGTGGTGGCGGCGACGCCGGAGGACTGGGAGACCGAGTACCTCTCGTACGACATCGCCGCGGCCGTCGTGGAGTCGCTGGACGCGGCCGTCGCGCACATCCGGCTCTGGTCCTCCGGTCACACCGAGGCGATCGTGACCACCTCCCAGGCCGCGGCCCGCCGCTTCACCCAGTTGGTGGACTCCACGACGGTGGCCGTGAACGCGTCGACGCGCTTCACCGACGGCGGTCAGTTCGGCTTCGGTGCCGAGATCGGCATCTCCACGCAGAAGCTGCATGCCAGGGGCCCGATGGGCCTGCCGGAGCTGACCTCGACGAAGTACATCGTCACGGGCGACGGCCACGTGCGGTGACCGTCCGCGTTCGGTGAATGTTGCGGGCTCCCTGCCCAGAACGACCCGGCGGGGCTAGTCTGGAGCCGTGCCGGACGACGTGGGGGGCAGGCCGTTCCCGGACGGCTGGGAGCCTGACGACGACCGCGGGGGCGCGGACGAGGACTTCGCCTCCGTGGTATTCGACGAGGACTTCGTACGGGCTGCCGAGATCCATGAACCCACCGCCGTGGAGCGACTGCTGGCGGCTGCGCAGGCGCGCGCCGAGGCCGAGGCGTCCCGGGCGCGGGCGGGCGGCGGTCCGCCGGATGACGAGCTCTACGAGGGATACGGGCCGGGCAGCGCATACGGCCGCGGGAGCGCCTACGGCGACCCGCTGGACCCCGATGACGACGACGCGTACGGCAGCGGCCCCTACGGGCGCCACGGCGGTGCCCTGCGCCCCTATCGGGGCGCGGCGCGGTGGCACCGGCCGGTGGCCTGGCTGCTCGCCGTGCTGATGGGCATCGGAATGGTCGCGCTGGCCTTCAGCGCCGTCTACCGCAACACCTCGGGCAACCGCCAGGACCCCGCCCCGCCGCCCGCCACCACCGGCGTGGACAGCGCACCCGGCCCCGTCCCCAGCGCCATCCCGCCGGCCTCGGTCGGCTACCCCCGCCCCACGGTCTCAGCGGTCCCGAGCCCGTCCTGAGGGCGGTCGGCCGGGGTCCCGGGGCAACTCTCGGGCGGTTCTCTCGCGGCTGGGCGTTTACCCCGGTCGTAATCGACCTACCCTGAAGGTGTGACCCCTCTCTCCGAGGGGGCTTCTCACTCATCCGTACATGCGTAGTCATGCGAGGTCATGCGAACTCATGACGGGCAGGCCCTGTCCGAAGCCATTCGGCCGAAGCAGAGCGAAGCGTTTCGGCCTCGGTCGGTGACGTGGAGTCGGGAGAAGTCATGGCAGACCGCGGAGAACCACCAGAAGGTCCGCCCGAGAGCGCGCCGGGCGGCGGTGAGGACGAGTACCGGTCACTCGTCTTCGACGAGTCGTTCGTGCGTGCTGCCCGACTGAAGGAATTCTCCGCCCAGGAACGCATGAGGGACCACGCCCGTGCCGTACGCAGCCTCCCGGCCCGGGGCTTCCGCGCCGGCTCCAAGGCAGCCATCGCCCTGGTCCTCCTGATCGCCCTGGCCTTCGGAACAGCCGTGTACATGGGCTTCCGCCACCCCTACCAGACGCCCCTCGGCAGAAGGGCCGAACCTCTGAGGTCGACCGTCGTCCCCCTCGCTCCCCAGGGTGCCGTACCCGGCGGAACCGCCGCCGACCTCCTCGCGAAGAGCCCCGCCGCACAGTTCGAAACAGGTGCCGCAGGCATCAATCTGCCGGCGATCCGAGGGACGGACAACTTCTCGGACAGCCAGGTGGCGACGGCCCTGACCACAGTCAAGGACTACCTGGTGGCGTCCTCGCTCGACCCCGACGTCCTCACCGGAGACGCGGTGCGGCCGGTGGAACTGCTGCTCGCCCCGGACCAGACGGCCCAGTTCGACCGCAGCATGAGCCGGCCGGACGACGACGGACAGCATGCCGCTACCGGCTGGCTGGTGCGCTTCGATCCGGCGAAGGTGGCACTGGCCGTTCCGGACATACGGGTCCGGGGCACCCTGAGCTACGTGGAGGCGGGGGCCGACACCCTGGAGGTGGTGTCGGACCACACCTTCACATACACGCTCCGCCCGGCGGTCTCAGGGCCCCAACGGGCAGGCGGCGCCTCGCTCTTCACCGTACGGCGCGAGTTGCACTTCCGCTTCGACCGGGAAGACCTGCGGCTGCACCGGCTGGAGCTGCGCACCAGCTACGTACAGGCCGGACCGCAGGCGTGCCCGGCGGACACCACCGGTGCGCTGCGGCCGCTGCTCGCCGGGCAGCGCGCCGTCCCCCGCGGCCCCGCGGGCACCGACCCGTATGCGACGGACCGGCCCACTGCGGAGCTCTGCGGGACGCTGACGGTCAGCTCCCAGCAGCCCCGGGCTCATCAGGGTTCCGAGGCTCCTGGGGCCCCGCAGAGCCGTCCGTAGCGCCACCCTTGCCGGCTGCGCCGCCTCCTTGACCGGTGAACTTGTCGCGGAGCTTGCCGCCCAGGTCTCCGGCGCCCCCCGCTATGTCGCCGACCAGCTTCATCAGTGGATCCTTGCTGGTGCGCACCGTGTCCGCGTAGTGCGCCGCGGACTCCCGGAAGGAGTCCGTCACCGAGGTGTCCTTGTCCTCGTCGCGCCGCGGGTAGTGGCCGTCCATGATCCGCTGGTAGTCGCGTGTCTCGGACCACTTCTTCAGCTCGGCCGCGCGCACCGTGGTGAAGGGGTGCGAGCGGGGCAGCAGATTGAGGATTTTGAGCACTGAGTCGCGCAGATCGCCGCCCTTCTCGTACTCGTCGGCCTGGGCGAGGAAGGCGTCCACATTCATCTCGTGCAGATGATTGCCGCCCGCGATCTTCATCAGGCCGCGCATCGATGCCTGCAGATCCTGTCCGACCAGCAGCCCCGCCCGGTCTGCCGACAGCTCCGACTTGCGGAACCACTCGCGCAGTGCCGTCACGATCGCCATGATCGCGACATTGCCGAGCGGGATCCAGGCGACCTTCAACGCGATATTGGTGAGGAACAGCAGAATCGTGCGGTACACGGCGTGGCCGGAGAGGGCGTGTCCCACCTCGTGGCCGATGACGGCCCGCATCTCCTCCTCGTCGAGCAGTTCCACCAGCCCCGTCGTCACCACGATGATCGGCTCGTCGAGACCGATACACATGGCATTGGGCTGCGGGTCCTGGTTGACGTACATCGGCGGGACCTTTTCCAGGTCCAGGACGTAACAGGCGTCACGCAGCATGTCGTTGAGGTGGACGAACTGCGCGTCGCTCACCCGGACGGAGTCGGAGAGGAAGAGCAGTCGCAGGCTGCGCTCGGGCAGCAGACCGCTCAGTGTCTTGAACACGGTGTCGAAACCGCTCAGCTTGCGCAGGGCCACCAGGGCCGAGCGGTCCGCCGGGTGTTCGTAGGCCCGGGATGAGATCCCTGCGAAACGCCTGCGCTGCCTGCTCGGCACGTTCTCGTGGCTCTCGTGGCTGCGTTCGGTCATGAATGGGCCCCCTGTTCGTACGAGACGTCGCTCGCCCCCTGACAAATCCCAGCGTAGGTGCTGGGGCTACGGTGTGCGGGGGGCTGTGGATAACTGAGGAGACGCCCGACATGCCGCAAACCGTTGCTCTGCTCGCCGCCGCATCCGAGGATCAGGGGCCCGGCAACACGCTCCGCATCGTGCTGCTCGCCTCGCTCGTCGGAGCTGTCCTGCTCGGCTGGTTCCTGCTCCGCGGATACCGCAACGACGACAACGACTGAGTCGGCGTGAGCGTGCCCGGGGCGCCCGCATACGATGTGCGCGACGTCTTCCTTCCGACTCCCGATCGATAGGTCCTGCCGAAGATGAGCCTCACGAGCACCACACACCAGCTGGTCACTCTCGCCGCCGAGGGCGGCGAGCACGGTGGCAACCACGAAAGCCTCAGCCCGTATCTCACCGGGGGCGGTGCGTTCGTCGTGCTGCTGCTCCTGCTGTGGATCACCACTCGCTTCAACCGCGACCGCTGAGGCGAAGGCGTACAGCTGTGCCAGTAGGCTCTGCACGCATGGGAGAGCAGGAAGTGCCTACCGGCCGCGGAAAGCGCCGAATCGGCGTGATGGGCGGGACGTTTGACCCGATTCATCATGGACACCTGGTGGCGGCCAGCGAAGTGGCCGCCCAGTTCCACCTCGACGAGGTGATCTTCGTGCCGACCGGGCAGCCGTGGCAGAAGAGCCACAAGCACGTCTCCCCGGCCGAGGACCGTTATCTGATGACGGTCATCGCGACGGCGTCCAACCCGCAGTTCTCGGTCAGCCGGAGCGACATCGACCGCAGCGGGCCGACGTACACCATCGATACGCTGCGGGACCTGCGCGCGATCCATGGCGACGCGGACCTCTTCTTCATCACCGGCGCCGACGCGCTCTCCCAGATCCTCACCTGGCGGGACGCCGACGAACTGTTCTCCCTCTCCCACTTCATCGGTGTGACGCGGCCGGGGCATGTGCTCGCGGACCCCGGGCTGCCGGAGGGCGGGGTCTCCCTCGTGGAGGTGCCCGCGCTCGCGATCTCTTCCACGGACTGCCGTGAGAGGGTCGCGCAGGGGGAGCCGGTCTGGTACTTGGTGCCGGACGGTGTGGTCCGCTACATCGACAAGCGCCAGCTGTACCGCGGCGAATGAGCCACGCAGAGGGGCACCGGTGAACGACCGACAGAACCCGTACGACCCGTACTACCAGCAACCGCAGATCATCGGCTACGACGAGTACGGGCAGCCGGTGTATCAGCAGCCCGGACAGCAGTCGTACGACCCGTATGCGCCTCAGCAGTTCCAGCAGGAGCCGCATCAGGCCGACCAGGGGTACGGATACGACCCGTACGCCCAGCCTCAGCAGCCGCAGCCCGTGCAGCCGCAGCCCGTGCAGCCGCAGCCGTACGACCCGTACGCCGCCCCCCAGCAGCCGCAGCAGCAGGCGTACGGCGGCTACGACGGCTATGGCTACGACACCGGCCGGCAGCCCGCCGCGGTCGACACCACCCAGCAGTGGAACATCCCGCAGCAGGCCGCCGCACAGCCGTCCCCGCCCGCACCCGCGTCGGCCCGGCAGGAACCAGAGCCCGAGCCCGACTTCGAGGCCGACCCGGAACCGGCCGTCCCCGGGCAGCGCCGAGCCGACCGCGACTACGGCACAGAGCAGTTCTCCTTCATCGAGGAGCCCGACGAGGACTCCGAAGACGTCATCGACTGGCTGAAGTTCACCGAGAGCCGCAGCGAGCGGCGCGAAGAGGCACGGCGTCGCGGCCGCAACCGCATGGTCGCGCTGATAGTCGTGGTGGTCCTGGTGGTGGTCGGCGGTGTCGGCTACCTCTGGTCCGCCGGCAAGATCCCCGGCCTCTCCGGCTCGGAGAAGGACAACACCGCATCGACGGGCCCGCAGCAGCGGGACGTCATCGTGGTCCATCTGCGCAACACCAAGAAGGGCGGCACCTCCACGGCGCTGCTCGTCGACAATGTGACGACCAAACAGGGGGCCACGGTCCTGCTCCCCAACTCGCTCGTGGTCGCCGACGACGAGGGCGTCACGACCACCCTCGGCAAGTCCACCGAGGACGACGGCACCACGGGCACCCGCGATTCCATCGACGCACTGCTCGGCACCAAGATCAGCGGCACGTGGCGGCTCGACACCCCCTATCTGGAGACTCTCGTCGATCTGGTCGGCAACATCGAGGTCGACACCGACACCGAAGTGCCCGACACGAAGAAGGGCGCTTCCCCCCTGGTGAAGAAGGGTGAGGCGCAGACCCTGAGCGGCCAGATGGCCGTTGCATACGCCACCTACCGGGCACCCGGTGAGGCCGAGGCGAAGCAGCTCATGCGGTTCGGGGAGGTCATGCGGGGCGTTCTGCGGAAGATCTCGGATGACCCGAAGGCCGCCACGGTCACCGTGCAGACGCTGGGGCAGATCCTCGATCCGTCGCTCCCCGAGAAGGATCTCGGTGCCTCGCTGGCGAAGCTCGCCCAGCATGCCAAGGTCGGCGACTACAAGACAGCACTGCTGCCGGTGCAGGCCGACGGCACCCTCACCGACGCGGCCACCGAGAGCGTCGTCAAGGACATCCTGGGCGGCACGGTGAAGGATCCGGACGCCGGTGCGGCGGTGCGGGTCGGGATCAAGAACGCCACCGGTGACAAGGACGGCACGCAGTCCGCCCAGATCAAGCTGGTCAACGGCGGCTATGCCTTCGTCGGCGGCGGAACGGCCGAGACCGTGGCGCTGTCCGAGGTCGTCTACAAGACCACGGCGGACAAGGACAAGGCGACGCAGGTCGCCAAGACCCTGGGCCTGCCGACGAGCGCGCTGAAGCAGGGCAAGCCCGCCGCGAACGCGGATGTGTCCGTCGTGCTCGGCCAGAACTACGAGATCAAATGACCGGGACCGCACCGCTCGGATGACGTCGATTCGATCTTCGAACGTTCGCTGCGTGGGCTGTCGGCGGTCCGTGAGACCCTAGAGGTTGATCTGACCGCCGACGAAAGCCTGCTTGTGACCGCCACGGACCGCTCCATCGAGCTCATCAACGCCGCCGCTCAGGCGGCCGCCGACCGGCTCGCGCACGACATCATCGCGTACGACGTCAGCGACGTGCTGTCGATCACAGACGCCTTCCTGCTGGCTTCGGCCCCCAACGACCGCCAGGTCAAGTCGATCGTCGACGAGATCGAGGAGCGGCTCCAGAAGGAACTCGGCGCCAAGCCGGTACGCCGTGAGGGCGACCGCGACGCGCGCTGGATCCTCCTCGACTACGTCGACATCGTCATCCATGTCCAGCACAGTGAGGAGCGGGTCTTCTACGCGCTGGAGCGCCTCTGGAAGGACTGCCCCGAGATCGCGCTTCCCGAGGACGCCGTCAAGACCCGAGGCAAGGCCGCGGAGCACGCCCAGCTCACCGGCAGCACGGAAGGTGAGCAGAGCTGAACGGCAGCGGAAGCGGCAGGGGCCGCAGGATCGTCCTCTGGCGACACGGCCAGACGGCATGGAATCTGGAGCACCGGTTCCAGGGCTCCACGGACATCGCGCTCACCGAGGCCGGGGTCGGGCAGGCCCAGCGGGCCGCCCGGCTGCTCGCCTCGCTGAAACCGGCTGCGATCGTCGCCTCCGATCTGCAGCGTGCGGCGGCCACGGCCGCCGAGCTCGCCGCGATCACCGGCCTCGAAGTAGCGCACGACGCGGGACTGCGCGAGACCTACGCGGGCGCCTGGCAGGGCCTCACCCACGAGGAGATCGTAGAGCTGTACGGCGAGCAGTACGCCGCATGGAAGCGCGGTGAGCCCGTGCGCCGCGGCGGCGGTGAGCTGGAGACCGAGGTCGCCGACCGGGCCGCCCCGGTCGTACTCGGAAACGCCGAGAAGCTGCCCGACAGCGGCACGCTCGTCGTGGTCAGCCACGGCGGCACCATCCGCACCACCATCGGTCGGCTGCTGGGTCTGGAGGCGCACCACTGGGAAGGGCTCGGCGGGCTCTCCAACTGCTGCTGGTCGGTGCTGGGCGAGGGCGCGCGGGGCTGGCGCCTGCTGGAGCACAATGCCGGCACGCTGCCGGAGCCGGTGCTCGGCGACGACACGTAGGAGTGCCGGGGCCTGGGAGTGCCATGGGCCTGCCTGCGGGGCGGGGCCCGCACGGCGCTCGGAGGCCACCTCCGGGCGGTGTCGGCCGGATTTCGCTTTCTGGCTGGTCACAGGCTAAAGTTCTTCTTGTTCGCAGCGCGGAAGCGCAGGGAAGTACGGCGAACAGCGGGGCTATAGCTCAGTTGGTAGAGCACCTGCATGGCATGCAGGGGGTCAGGAGTTCAAATCTCCTTAGCTCCACAATCAAGATCCCGTCCCCACCAGGGGGCGGGATCTCTGCGTTCCCCCTGACTGTCCGGCCTGGGGTCCCTTCTGACCGTCCGGCCGCCCTGACCGTGCGTCCGGTCACGCCTCCCGGCGCCGCCACCATGATCGGCAGTTCCTGGGTCCGGTGGATGACGGGACAGACCTCCTCGGCCACCGTGAACAGCGTCCACAGCACATTGCGTATGCCTGTTCCCGCCATTTCGGGGACGCCGAACAGGGTGGATCCAACAGGCCGGTGTTGCGACGACCGGTTGAGTCCGGGCAGGTTGCGGTAGACGGGATTGGCGGCCAGGGCGTCGTAGCGAGTGTTGTAGACCACGGCGGGGTGCTGATCGAGCGCGTCGATGATGCCCTGGATCTCGGGCCCCACCTCTATCGCGTCGGTCTGTCTGCCCGGGGCGTAGGCCACCTCCGCCGGGTGATAGCGGTGTTCGCGCCCCGGCGCGTCCAGTCGCAGGGTGCGCGCCACGGCGTCCAGGACCTGTGTGAGGCGTTGATCGGACGGCCCTTTTCCAGCCAGGTGTACCAGGTGACACCGACGCCGGAGAGCTGTGCGACCTCCTCGCGGCGCAGGCCCGGGGTGCGGCGGCGCGGCCCGGGCGCCATGCCCGCATCGGCGGGTGCCACCCGCGCCCGGCGGTTGCGCGGAAAGGCCGCGAGCTCCGGACGCCGGCGGTGTTGCCCCTGCTGATGTGCCGTCACCATTGTCACACCCCCATCTTCGGTGCCCCGCAAGGGAGTTGCCAGGTGCTGTCAGCGCCGGCGTCAGCGGGCTCTCGTTACCCGTATTCGACCGGGGTCAGGCTCTACGCCATGACGACGACCTCATCGGACACGGCCGGGCTCAGCTGGCCGGACTCGCCGTCTTCACGGCCGCCTCGCCGGCCCGCGGACTTGCCGCCGGGAACAAGGCAGTTGATCGCCTTCCGGCTGATCCAGGGAGCGGGTGCGGCGGTGATGATTCCGCAGGTGCTCAGCCGCAATCAGCGCCACTTCGCCGACGAGGTACGGATCCGGACGCTCGGTGCCTACAGCGCGGTGCTCGCCACCGGGGCGGCCGCCGGGCAGGTGGTCGGCGGGGTGCTGGTCAGCGCCGATCTGTTCGGTGCGGGCCGGCGGCCGGTCTTTCTGGTGAATGTGCCGATCGGGCTGGTTCTGCTGGTGCTCGGCATCCGTGTGCTGCCCGGCGAACCCGCGCACGGGTGACGCCAGGGCCCGGGCGCGCGCCCGCGGACTCGATCTGCCGGGGCTGGTGCTGCTCGCCGCAACCGTCACGCTGCTCACCGTCCCCCCGGTGCTCGGGCAGGAGTTGGACTGGCCGGCCGCGCGGCCCCTGATCGCGCCCAGGGTGCTGGGCATCCCCGCCGGTGGCCCGTGAGGCTCCAAGGGGCCCTGGTTCCGGGCGGGTTCACCCTGGTGGCCGTCGCCTCCGTGGCCATCGGGCTGCTGATGCGGGGCGGCGGCGACGGCGGGCCCTGGCTGTACGCGGCCTTCGCGATCACGGGCAGCGGTATGGCGCTGGGCTTGAGCCCCACCCTTGCGGGGGCGTTGGTGAACGTACGTCCTGAGGATGCCGCTGATGCAAGCGGTGCACTGGTGACCGACACCCGGCTCGGCCGGCTGATCGGCGTCGCGACATTCGGCACGCTCTATCTCAACCGCCTTGATACGTCAGGGGTACAGGGGTCGGGGCGGGCCCTGCGGGAATGCGCTCTCGCACTGTCGGTGGCCGCGATCGCAGGCGCGTCGGTGGGTCTCGTACGGCGTCGGTGACCGGCCGGATGTCCGGCGGGCTGCCCCCCTTGCGGCGTCATGGCAGAATCGGACCGCCGGAGGGGGCGACGGACCGAACGGGAGGGAGCGCGCGATGTCTGCGAGCCGCGACGAGGTTCCGGACCTGCTCCTTGTTTCCGAATGCCGCGTCCGCGCCGGTCGTCCTGCTGGTGATCCGTCCCATGCGGTCCAAGTGCTCGGCGGGAACGGCGGAGCCTCCTGCGTGTGTACCGCCCGCGGCCAAAGCCGGAGCTGACCCATGGGTGCACACAGGCGGAAGTGCGACTGGTGCGGCAGCGGTACGCCCATCGTCAGGGACATGGATCCGATCAATCCGGAGTACCAGTACTGGTGCGAGGAGTGTGCGCGGGCGCTGATCATAAAGGGCGACCCGATCGAGACCTACCGGGAGCTGGAGGGGGAGCCGATCTACGGGCGGCTGCTGGAGGAGCACTGCACGCTCAAGCGCTTCTACTCCTTCGCCACCGCGTGAACCCCCTCGCCGTCACTCGACCGAGATGCCGCAAAGTCGGTCAAAGCCGTGCAGGCGGGAAACGATTTGGTGGAGTGGCGGGGTCACCGGTAATGTTCTCGATGTCGCCACGGGAAACCGGGTGGCACACGGCACGGGGCTATAGCTCAGTTGGTAGAGCACCTGCATGGCATGCAGGGGGTCAGGAGTTCAAATCTCCTTAGCTCCACAGTGAAGATATGAGAAGCGGGTCACCCTCACAGGGTGACCCGCTTCTCGTGTACGCACACGTCAATTGCGGCCGCTGCCAAGGGTCTTCCGGCTGATGACCGGCGGCAGCGCGGGACACCGGCGCGCTGCGCGCCCCCTCAGATGCTCGGAACCGCTGCGTCCGCGAGCGCCGGGTAACCGTCGGGGCCCAGCCCGATCAACTCAGGGACGATGTCCGCGCAGAGCCCGTGGCCCTGGCAGGGCGGGGCCGCCGCCCGCCGCCCGCCACTCGGAATGGACTCCTCCAGGCCCTGTCGGCCGGGCGCGAGAAGGGGCAGGACCCCGAGCGTCTCGCGGCCGTGACCGCCGTCCAGGACATGTGCCGCCAGGTCGTCCGTAAAGGCGGACAGCGTCGAGGTCAGAAAGCGCGCCGAGCCGTCCGGATGCTTGCACGCGCCCCGGCCCTTCACTGCCCGGGGCACTTCGCGCAGCGCCTCCAGGGCCGCGGGCCCGCCGCCGTTCAGCACGTCGGACAGTGCGCCCGCCGCAGCCGGCAGCCCCAGCTTGCAGGGACCGCACTGGCCCGTGGTCTCGGCGGCGAGCCAGTTAGCCACCCGCAGGGACTCGCCGAGCGGGCAGCTCTCGGGCCCGATCGGCAGGACCGCTCCAGCTTCCAGCGCGCCGCCGGCCGCGGCCGGCCAGGGGACTCCCGGGACACCACGGCGTCGTGCGAGGCCATCGCATGAGATGCGGGGCGCGGTTGCGGTTGAGCAGAACGGTGTCCTTGCGGCAGGCGGGCTCGCCCTCGCTGCCGTTGATCAGCGCGACGGGGCGCACGCCGCGTCGGATGGACGTCTTGGCGACCGCCCGCAGCTTCCTCCCGAACGGGAATCCGGCACCGCCGCGGCCGCGCAGCGAGATGGTCTCGGCGAGCTCGGCGAGACGCTCGCCGGTCATCGGTTCGAGCGGTCCGTACACCTTCAGGCGCATGGCGAGGTCCAGCCGCTCGACCAGGTCGAAGCCGGTCGTCGGCTGGGGGAGACCGACGACGCGGACTTCGGGGATGTCGGGGACGGGGATGTTCACGGTCGGTCTCCTGCGGGTGCGTGCCAGGGGTCTTTGGCCGGGGCGGAATGGAGCGGACCCGGCGGGGCGCGGGTTCGTAGCTGGGGCGCGATGCCTGCGCGGGTGTGGAAGCGGGCGTGGAGCCGGGAGGCAGGCGGAGTGCCTGTGTCGGTGGTGCGGGGGACGGTGTGGGCCACCGGCCTGCCGACTGCTGAGGGCTCTGCCAGGGGGCCGGAACGGGGGGATTCGGCGGCCGGCGAGACCGCACGGTAGGCGGCGGCGATGCCGGGGCCGGGGCCCCAGGGGGCGGCGGATGCGCCGGCGCCTGCCGCAACTGTGTCCGCATCCGTTTCCGTATGGGTGGCCGGGCCCGTCGGGAGGCGCTCGGAGCTGCGTGGCGGGGCCTCGCACAACGGCGGGGCAGGGGCGGAGAGGGCAGTGCGGAGGCGTTCGAAGGACGACGGCAACGGGGTGCCGCGCAGACCCCGGCCGAACATGTCGCGGCCCGGCGCTTCTGGGCTCGCCCCTGCGACAAGCGGACGTACGTCCTCCGTTGTGGGAAGCGATGTCGCACGTACCGCCGGTTCCGGTTCGGCGAGAGGAGTGTCCGGCTTGATCAGAGCGGTGGTCAGGCCGGTGATCCGGCGCTTGGCCGAGGGCGGGAGCAGGCGCAGGCACAGGGCGTCGGCCACCGCGAGGAGGCAGAGGCTGTACATCACCACGACCCAGGTCGCCGGCGGTCGGCCCGCGTACAGGCCGTGCACCGATACCGCGCACCTCGCCGGATAGGACAGCTGGGACAGCGCATGCAGAGCACGCCAGCGGCACATGCTGAGTCGCCCCATACCGGACAGTACGGGCTTTGATCAGTTGCCCAGGTACAGGGTGGTGCGCGGAGTGACCCCCGCTTCCCGGACGTTCCGTCGTGCGGTCGCTCCCCCGTCCCGTCCACGGACCGGCCGTGCCCGGACCGGTTCCGGGCCTGTGCGGTACCCTGACGCCATGCGTGCCGTACGCCTTCTGCTTAGCGAGCCGCGCTGATCAGTCCCGACCGGTGAGAATGCCTGGTCGGAATCGGCGCGGCGTCCCCTCCTGTGCGAGGGGATTTTTCGTTTCCGTAGACGCGTGTCCGTAGACGTGGGCGCCGGCAGATGACGATCGATGGAGCTTTGAGGATCATGAGCGAGACGAATTCCGCAGCCGAGACGGCTGCGCCGCACCGCTACACGGCGGCGATGGCCGCCGACATCGAGGCACGCTGGCAGGACTTCTGGGACGCCGAGGGCACGTACGAGGCGCCGAATCCGACCGGTGACCTGGCGGGCAATCCGGAACTGGCCGCCAAGCCGAAGAAGTTCATCATGGACATGTTCCCGTACCCCTCGGGTGCGGGCCTGCACGTCGGTCACCCGCTGGGCTACATCGCCACCGATGTCTTCGCCCGCCACCAGCGGATGACCGGGCACAACGTGCTGCACACCCTGGGCTTCGACGCCTTCGGCCTGCCCGCGGAGCAGTACGCCGTGCAGACCGGCACGCACCCGCGGGTCTCCACCGAGGCCAACATCGAGAACATGACTGCCCAACTGCGCCGGCTGGGCCTGGGCCACGACAAGCGCCGCTCGTTCGCCACGATCGAGTCGGAGTACTACAAGTGGACGCAGTGGATCTTCCTGCAGATCTTCAACTCCTGGTACGACACCGAGGCCGACCGGGCCCGCCCGATCGCCGAGCTGGTCACACAGTTCGAGAACGGTTCGCGTCCCACCCCGGACGGTCGTGACTGGAGCGCGCTGAGCGCCGCCGAGCGCGCGGACGTCCTGGGCGAGTACCGCCTGGCGTACGCTTCCGACGCGCCGGTCAACTGGTCGCCGGGCCTGGGCACCGTACTGGCCAATGAAGAGGTGACGGCCGACGGCCGCTCCGAGCGCGGCAACTTCCCCGTCTTCAAGGCCAAGCTGCGCCAGTGGAACATGCGCATCACCGCCTACGCCGACCGGCTGCTGAACGACCTGGACGGGCTGGACTGGCCCGAGGCCATCAAGCTGCAGCAGCGCAACTGGATCGGGCGTTCCGAAGGCGCACGCGTCGACTTCCCGGTCGACGGTGCGGGCGACATCACCGTCTTCACCACCCGCCAGGACACCCTGTTCGGTGCCACCTACATGGTGCTGGCGCCCGAGCACGAGCTGGTCGAGCGGATCATTCCGGCTGCCTGGCCCGAGGGCACCCACCCGGTGTGGACCGGCGGGCACGCGTCCCCGGCCGAGGCCGTCACCGCATACCGCAAGCTGGCCGCCGCCAAGTCCGACGTGGAGCGGCAGGCCGAGGCCAAGGACAAGACCGGTGTCTTCACCGGTGCGTACGCGACCAACCCGGTCAGCGGGGAGAAGGTGCCCGTCTTCATCGCCGACTACGTCCTGATGGGTTACGGCACCGGCGCGATCATGGCCGTACCGGCGCACGATGCGCGCGACTTCGCCTTCGCGCGCGCCTTCGAGCTGCCGATGCGCTGTGTCGTCGAGCCGTCGGACGACCGCGGCACGGACCCCTCGACGTGGGACGACGCCTTCGCCTCGTACGAAGCGAAGCTGGTCAACTCCGCCAATGACGAGATCTCGCTGGACGGTCTGGGTGTCGCCGACGCCAAGGCGAGGATCACCGAGTGGCTGAAGGTGCACGGCGTCGGTGAGGGCACCGTCAACTTCCGGCTGCGCGACTGGCTGTTCAGCCGCCAGCGCTACTGGGGCGAGCCCTTCCCGATCGTCTACGACGAGGACGGCATCGCCCACCCGCTGCCCGAGTCGATGCTGCCCCTGGAGCTGCCGGAGGTCGACGACTACTCGCCGCGCACCTTCGACCCCGAGGACGCCGACACCCAGCCCGAGACCCCGCTGTCCCGGAACGCCGACTGGGTCAACGTCACCCTGGACCTGGGCGACGGCAACGGCCCGAAGAAGTACCGCCGCGAGACCAACACCATGCCCAACTGGGCGGGCTCCTGCTGGTACGAGCTGCGCTACCTGGACCCGAACAACGACCGGCAGCTGGTCGACCCGGCGATCGAGCAGTACTGGATGGGCCCGCGCGAGGGGCAGCCGACCGGTGGTGTCGACCTGTACGTCGGCGGCGCCGAGCACGCCGTACTCCACCTGCTGTACGCCCGCTTCTGGTCCAAGGTGCTGCACGACCTGGGGCACATCTCGTCCGCCGAGCCGTTCCACAAGCTGTACAACCAGGGCATGATCCAGGCGTTCGTCTACCGGGACAGCCGCGGCATTGCCGTCCCGGCGGCCGAGGTCGAGGAGCGGGACGGAAAGTTCTACTACCAGGGCGAGAAGGTCAGCCGCGTCCTGGGCAAGATGGGCAAGTCCCTGAAGAACGCTGTCACGCCGGACGAGATCTGCGCCGAGTACGGCGCTGACACGCTGCGTCTGTACGAGATGGCGATGGGCCCCCTGGACGTGTCGCGGCCGTGGGACACGCGTGCCGTCGTCGGTCAGTACCGGCTGCTGCAGCGGCTGTGGCGCAACGTCGTGGACGAGGAGACCGGTGAGGTCACCGTCGTCGACACGGAGCCGGGCGAGGAGACGCTGCGGGCGCTGCACAAGGCGATCGACGGGGTCGGCCAGGACATGGCCGGGATGCGCTTCAACACGTCCATCGCCAAGGTCACCGAGCTGAACAACCACCTGACCAAGGCAGGCGGACCGCTGTCCCGGAGTGTCGCCGAGTCGCTGGTGCTGCTGGCGGCGCCGCTGGCGCCGCACATCGCCGAGGAGCTGTGGCGCCGGCTGGGCCACACCGGGTCGGTCGTGCACCAGGACTTCCCGGTCGCCGACCCGGCGTACGTCGTGGACGAGACCGTGACCTGCGTCGTGCAGGTCAAGGGCAAGGTCAAGGCACGCCTGGAGATCTCCCCGTCGATCGCGGACGAGGAGCTGGAAGCACTGGCCCTGGCCGACCCGGCCGTGGTCGCGGCGCTGGACGGCGCGGGGATCCGCAAGGTCATCGTGCGCGCGCCGAAGCTGGTCAATATCGTCCCGGCGTGACGCCGCTGATCGTCCCGCGCGAGGGTGCTCATCGTCCCCGCGTGACGTCGCGTAACTGCTGATTGCTGTACGGCGGTGTGGGGGCGTTCCCCTACGGGCAGGTTAGGGGTTCCGAAGGAACCCTCGGCCTGCCCTTTCCGTTTACGGTGGAGGGGCCGGCACCCGGCAGCCGAAACGACATCCGAGGGGCGCTCATGGAAGCCGTGATCCTGATTCTGGGGTTGCTCTTTTTTGCCTTCGTGGCCTTGGGCGTGTACGCGGGCGTCAAGGCCATCGGCGCGGCGAAGCGCGGTGTCGACCGTACGATCACCCAGGCGCGCCGCACCGTCGAGGACACCACGCTGCGGGCGAAGAGCTATGGCCAGCCGGGTGTGGGCGGAGAGCTGGCACAGCTGCGGCTCGCGCTGCGCACATCCATGCGGGCCACGCAGGAGGCGTTGCAGTCGGGAGTCGCCGAGGATGCCTCGCTCTCGGAGTCACTGGGCCTCTTCCAGCGGCTGAGTGTGCACGGGCGCGAGCTGGACGACGAGCTGAAGAAGCTGGAGCGCGAGCCCGACCGGGCGACGGTCGCCTCGCTGCTGCCGGGACTGAAGCAGCGTACGGAGCGGATCACACACTCTGCGGATTCGCTGCGGTGGGCCGCGCGGGACCGGGCGCGGCAGTTCACCGACGACGATCTGGACGCGCTGAATGCGCAGATCGATGTGGAGGCCGGGGCGCTGCGGCACTGGACGGTGGAGCCGGACGAGCCGGTCCGCGGGCAGGAAAAGCCGCAGGGCGACGGGCGCTACCAGGGGCAGCGGCAAGGTCAGGGGCGTGGGCCGGCCGATGATGTGGCACAGGCGATCACGTCTCCGGATCCGCGACGGCAGACCGAATACCCGTGGCAAAAGGCAGCTCGGCCCGAAACGACGAACTGAGGCGTTCGACGACCGGCGGTGAGGCGTCCGATGACCGGCGGTGACAGGAAGCGGTCCGAAGCGATCGGGAGCGATCATTCGGTCGGGGTCGGACTGCCGAGCCGCAGACTCGCCAGGTAACCTCCCGCTCATGTCCCGCCATGTCGCGATCGTCACCGATTCCACGGCCTACCTGCCGCCCGAGGCGATGGAGCGGCACGGTATCACCGCGGTGCCGCTGACCGTCGTCCTCGGTGATCAGGCTCTGGAGGACGGCACCGAGATCTCGGCCCGTTCCCTCGCGGTGGCGCTCCAGAAGCGTCGCCCCGTGACGACTTCCCGGCCCAGCCCGGAGGTCTTCGCCACCGCGTACCGGGCGGTGGCCGGGGCCGGAGCCACCGGCATCGTCTCGCTGCACCTCTCGGCCGAGATCTCGGGTACGTACGACGCGGCTCTGCTCGCGGCGAAGGACGCACCGGTTCCCGTACGGGTGGTGGACACCGGGATGGTCGCCATGGCCCTCGGATTCTGCGCCCTGGCGGCGGCGGAGACGGCAGAGGCGGGCGGAAGCCTGGACGAGGCCGTCGCAGCCGCGGAGAAGCGGGCAGCGGGCACCTCCGCGTACTTCTACGTCGACACGCTGGACTATCTGCGCCGCGGCGGTCGTATCGGTGCCGCGCAGGCTCTGCTGGGATCGGCGCTCGCCGTGAAGCCGCTGCTCCAGCTGGACGGCGGCCGTATCGAACTGCTGGAGAAGGTACGGACGGCCTCGAAGGCGATCGCGCGTCTGGAGGAGATCGTCGCGGAACGGGCGGGCAGCAGCCGGGTGGACATCGCCGTGCATCACCTGGCGGCACCCGAGCGGGCCGAGCGGCTCGCCGAGCGGCTGCGTGAGCGGGTTCCGGGTCTGGTCGACCTGCATGTCAGCGAGGTGGGCGCCGTGATCGGTGCGCACACCGGGCCCGGTCTGCTCGGGGCAGTGGTTTCGTCGCGCTGAAGCCGGTTCGCCGACGTCACCCCTCGGGGTGGTCGAGTTATCCACAACTGGCCGGTTGTCCACCGAAATTGGGCCTGCTCAGCGGGTTCGGACGGATGTGCCTACCGTCGTGAGGCATGGCTCCCCGATCACATCGTGCAACCAGCGGAAGCGGCCCCGGCCGCGCCCCGGCCTCGGACGGGCGCGCCCGTGGCGCTCCCGGCCTCGGACCCGGACGGCGACGGTCGTCGCGCGGGCGTGCTGACGTCGTAGCGGCGGCTTCGCGCCGCCGGGCGGACGCCCTCATGGGAGGTGCATACGGCGGACGGGTCGCGCGGCCTGTGCTGGGGGTGGCTTCGGCTCCCGCTCCGGTCTCGGCGCCGAGCCCGCCCTCGACGCCAAGTCCCGCTCCGGCTGCCGCTCCTGCGCCGCCCTCGCCCTCGACGACGACACACGTCTCCAGGGTGCCGGGGCGGTGGGAGAGGCTGGTTCCGGCACTGCGGGAGCGGATTCCGGTGTGGCTGCAGCTCAGATGCGGTTTGGAGCCAAGGACCCTTGTCGCGCTGGCCGTTGTCCTGATCGCGGCCGCGGTCTTTGCCGCGGTGCATTTCTGGTCCGCGCGCCCCCACTCCGTACGCGCTCCTGATCCGGTCAACGAGGCTGCGCACGCCAGGACTTCGGGCCCGGTGACGGATGACGCCGGAGTGCCCGAGCCGTCACCGGGGCCGCCACCGGCGACGGGGCCGGGCGGGCACATCGTGGTCGATGTGGGCGGGAAGGTGCGAAGGCCGGGGATCCATCAACTCCCGTCCGGTGCAAGAGTCGCCGACGCGCTGCGTGCGGCGGGCGGAGCCCGGCCGGGTGTCGACCTCACCGGGATCAACCGGGCGCGGGTGCTCATGGACGGGGAGCAGATCGTGGTGGGCGCCCCGCCCGGCCTTCCTGCCGCCGGCAGTACGGGGGGAGCCGCTCCGGGCGGCAGCGGCAGCCCCACGACCGGACCGGTCAGCCTCAACCGCGCGACCGTCGAACAACTGGACACGCTGCCTGGTGTCGGCCCGGTTCTCGCCCAGCACATCGTCGACTACCGCACACAGCACGGCGGTTTCCGTTCCGTCGACGAGCTCCGCGAGGTCAACGGGATCGGTGACCGCCGGTTCGCCGACCTCCAACCGCTGGTGGGGCTATGAACCCCCCGGACGTCCATGCGGCGTCGGCCCGGAGGCTGGGTGTCTCCGACCCGCGGCAGGAGGGCCCGGTCGACCTCCGGCTGGTCCCGCCGGCCATGGCGACCTGGGCCGGAGCGGCGCTCGCGCTGAGTGCGCCGGGGCGGGGGACGACGGCGGGCGTGATGCTCTGCATCGGCGCAGCCATGGTGCTCCTGGCGATGTCGGGAGCATCGGCGACCCGTGCAATGTGCAGGCTGTCGGCCGACGCCGTGGGAGAGGCGACAGACGACGAGAGCGCGGTGCGCAACCGGCGGCCGCCGCACACCACCGCGACCGCCACCGCTGCGGTGCTGCTCTGTGCGGCGGCCGGGGCTGCGTCGGCCGGGTTGCACGGCGCGGACGTACGGCAGGGGCCGATCCATGGGCTGGCCCAGCGGTTCGCGAGGGTTGAGGCGGAGGTGACGGTGACGTCCGACGCCCGGCAGACCCAGCCCCGGGTGAGAGGCGACCACAGCACGCCCGCCTCGCTCCTCATCGACGCCGAGATCACGCGGCTGACCAGACCAGACGGTGCGGTCACCCGGCTGCGTACGCCAGTGCTGCTGATCGTCTCGCCCGGCGGACCGATGGCCCAGTGGCAGCAGTTGCTTCCTTCCACGCAACTGCACATCGGCGGCCGACTGGCGCCACCGATGCGCGAAGGGGAGCGCATTGCCGCCGTACTGCGACCCGAGGGCAAGGGCCCGCCCCACATCACCGGGCCACCTTCCTCTCTCCAGCGCATGGCGGGTGCTCTGCGTGGCGGTCTGCGGCAGGCGACCGAGCGGCTGGATCCCGATGCGCGGGCGCTTCTGCCGGGACTCGTGGTCGGCGACACCTCACGGGTCACCCCTGAACTGCACGATGCCTTCCAGGCGGCCGACCTCACCCACCTGATGGCGGTCTCCGGTGCCAACCTGGCGATCCTGCTCGTCATCCTGATCGGACCGCCGGGCACAGCGTCGCGCGTCGAACGGCGCGGTCTGGCGCCCCGGTTGGGGATCTCGCTGAGAACGACGGCGCTGCTCGGCGGCGCGCTCACACTAGCCTTCGTCATCGTCTGCCGACCCGAGCCGAGCGTACTGCGGTCCGCGGCCTGCGGACTGATCACCCTGCTCGCCATCGGCACGGGGCGCCGCAGATCGCTGATCCCCGCGCTGGCCGCCGCGGTTCTGCTGCTGGTGCTGTACGACCCGTGGATGGCACGCAGTTACGGTTTCGTCCTCTCCGTCCTGGCCACCGGCGCCCTGCTCACCATCGCCCCGAAGTGGAGCGACGCGCTGCAGCGGCGCCGGGTTCCGCCCAGGCTCGCGGAGGCACTGGCCGCGGCCGCCGCGGCGCAGGCGGTGTGCACACCGGTCGTCGTGCTGCTCGCCTCCCGGGTCAGCCTGGTGGCGATCCCGTGCAATCTGCTGGCCGAGTTCGCGGTGGCGCCGGCCACGGTCCTCGGGTTTGCCGCGCTCGCCCTGGCGCCGGTGGCCATGCCGGTGGCAGAGCTGGCAGCCCGGATCGCGGGTTGGCCGACCGGGTGGATCGCCTCGGTGGCCCGCACCGGGGCGGCCCTGCCCGGGGCGGAGATCGACTGGCCCGACGGTGGGAAGGGCGCGCTGCTGCTCACCGCGCTGACAGCTCTGGTGGTGCTGTTCGCCCGTCGTATCGTGCGCCACCCCTGGGTCTGTTCGGCCGCCGTGCTGCTGCTGATCCTTGCGGTGCTGCGCCCGGTGCCGCTCACCCGGGTACTGACTGGATGGCCGCCGCCGGACTGGGCGTTCGCGATGTGCGACGTGGGGCAGGGCGACGCCCTGGTGCTGGCCGCGGGGGACGGCGCAGGTGTGGTCGTCGACGCCGGTCCCGATCCCCGGCTCGCCGACCGGTGCCTGCGCGACCTGGGCATCACCGAGGTACCGCTCCTGGTTCTTACGCACTTCCACGCGGACCATGTCCGGGGGTTGCCCGGTGCACTGCGGGGCAGAGCGGTGGGAGCGATCCAGACGACGAGCCTGGACGAACCGTCGGACCAGGTCGCGTTCGTACGGAGAACGGCTGCCGCGTCGGGCGTCCCCCTGGTGCGGGCCGTCCCCGGTGAACGCCGCCGGATCGGACCGCTCGACTGGCGGGTCCTCTGGCCGGCGGGCGGCGCGGGGGCAGGCGGTGCATCGGCGGTCCCGGGGGCCGGGCCCGTACCGCAGGAGCCGAATGACGCCAGTGTCACCCTGTACGTCCGGACCGGCGTGCTGACCCTGTTGCTCCTGGGCGACCTCGAACCTCCGGCCCAGCAGGGGCTGTTGCGCAGGTATCCCGCGCTGCCACGGGTGGACGTTCTCAAGGTCGCCCATCACGGCTCCGCCCACCAGGACCCCGCTCTGCTGCGCAACGCGCACCCGAGACTCGCCCTGGTGAGCGTGGGCAGGGACAACCCGTACGGCCACCCGGCCGCGCGCACCGTCGATGCGCTCAGAGCCGGCGGCGCGGTGGTGCTGCGCACGGACACGGACGGCGCGATCGCCGTGACGGGTGCCGGGTCTGGGCTGCGGGCGGTGGGTCAGTCATGAGCACTGTCCGAATGAGTGACGCGCACAAGTGGAACGGCCAATTGGGACCTTCGGTAACACCTCTACCCAAGACCCTGCGAGCTGCTCTGTTTGCCTCGAACGCCACAATGGTGATCGAATACATGCTCGTCGGTGGGCCGCTGCTCCGACGAGGACGTCCAGCCGTCAGGCCCCATGGTGAATCGTCCCCGAGGGGTAGGCGGAAGATGTTCGGCCGTTGGCTGGGAAACAGGGGAGCGACGGGTGTCGCGCGCGGCAACGCCCTCACGGGACTTGAGGTGCCGCGCACTGCCGGAGTGCTCAGTTGCCGAGTGCTCGGCCCCGTCAACGAGGTCGTGCAGCAGGCCGAGTTCGTTGTCATGGACAGCGTGGGCCGCAAGGTCTTCGGTGGTGAGACGGACCCGTACGGCAACGTCCTCGCGACCGTCCCGGCCGGCGAATACCGGCTGGCCGTCACAGCTGAGGGCTTCACCCCGTTCCACGGCGCGGCCACGGTCGTCGAGGGCGACCATGCGAGCCTCGGCGATGTGACCCTGCAACTGTCCGCGCCCCCGCAGCTGCCCGACCCCGGCGAGTGGGAGGTCGAGCCGATGCACTCGCAGATCGGCTTCACGGCCCGGCACATCGGCATGGCGCGCATCCACGGCCGGTTCAACACCTTCGCCGGTGCTGTCCGGATCGCCGACCGCATGGAGGACTCGGCCATGCACGTGATCATCGATGCCGCGTCGATCGACACGAACGTCCAGATGCGCGACGACCATCTGCGCTCCGGCGACTTCCTCGACGTCGGGCGCTATCCGACGCTGGAGTTCTACAGCGACCGCTTCGTCCACCGCGGCGGCACCCGCTGGGGGGTGACCGGCGCGCTCACACTGCACGGTGTCAGCCGTACGGTCACGCTGGACACCCAGTACCTCGGCGTCGGCAACGGCTTGGAGGGCGAGACCCGCGCCGCCTGTCGGGCCACCACGGAGCTGCACCGCGAGGACTTCACCCTCACCTGGCAGACCATGCTGGCCCGCGGCATCGCGGCCGTCGGCTCCAGCATCTCCATCGACATGGACATCCAGATCGTCCCCAAGGGCTGAGCCCCTGGGGGCCCTGGCGCCCCTCTAGGGCGCTTCGAGCCACCCCTCGTACTCTGCTGCGAACGCATCGAGCGCCGAGGAGTCCAGCAGCCCCGACGGGTCCTCCACGACCACCAGCCACTGGGCGTCCTCGGCGTCGTCCTCGCCGGCCAGTGCATCGCGTACGAGCTGGGGTTCCTCAGCGACCCCGAAGCGGTCGCCGAGTTCCGCGGCCACCTCCTCCGCGGCATCGCGGTCGGGCAGCACCAGCACATGTCTTGCATCGCTCACCTGCCCATTCTCCCGTACCGGGTGAGAGGTGCGGTCCGGCCGGCGCCGTCCTGCCGAGCGAGTGGCGTCGGGCGCCTAACGGCCGTTCATGTGCATGACGCTCTCGGGATAACGGCTACCGGCGACCGCCGACGGCGGCAGCGCCGCGTCGAGGCGTCGCAGGTCGTCCGAGCCGAGCACGAGTCCCGTCGCGGCGAGATTTTCTTCCAGCGTCGGCCTGCGCTTCGTACCGGGGATCGGCGTGATGTCGTCCCCCTGTTGCAGCAGCCAGGCGAGCGATGTCTGGGCCGGCGCCGCGCCGCACCCACGGGCGACATCCCGGACCACGTCGGCAGCCATGGAATTGATCCTGAAATTATCGTTCTGGAATCGCGGATCGCGCCTGCGGTAGTCGCTTTCCGGATATTCTTCCGCGCGGACCGCTGTGCCGGTCAGGAATCCGCGGCCCAGTGGAGAATAAGGAACGAGGCCGATACCCAGATCCCGGATCACCGGCAGAATCTCCTTTTCCAGATGACGTTCCCACAAGGAGTATTCCGTCTGCAGAACTGCGACGGGACAGACACCGTGAGCCCGCCGGATGGTGCCCGGACCGGCCTCCGAGAGACCGAAGTGAAGAACCTTTCCGGCCGCGATGAGTTCGGCAACCGCTCCCGCTACGTCCTCGATCGGCACCTCCAGGTCCACCCGGTGTTGGTACAGAACGTCGATCCGGTCCGTATCCAGTCGCTTCAGGCTCCCGTCGACCGCTCGGCGGATGTGCTCGGGCCGACTGTTGAGCGCGCCGCGCCGGGCGCCCTCGTACTCCCAGCCGAACTTCGTCGCGACAACCGCGCTGTCCCGATGGCCCTGCAGTGCCCTGCCTCAGAGCTCCTCGTTGACGAACGGGCCGTACGACTCCGCAGTGTCGAAGAAATTGCAGCCGAGGTCGAGCGCTCGGTGGATTGTCTTAATGGATTCCGTGTCGTCCGGAGTCCCATAGGTCTGACTCATTCCCATGCATCCCAGCCCGAGAGCGGAGACTTCCAGGCCGGTGTTGCCGAGCTGACGGTACGGGATCAGTGGCGAGCTCAATTTAAGTACCCCTCCTGGTATTCAATGGCTCCGGTGCAGCGTCCGGGATCGTACCAACATGCCGAATCTCCCGACCTGTCGAGTGAAGAAATCCAGGATTCGACGGTTTTCGGTGAATCGGGCGCCCGACACAATCGCGCCAGGCGTCCGAGCCCCCAGGCGTCCGCACGAGGTGGCTCCCGCACGAGGCGGGCAGGGAGTCCGGCAGGCTGTCAGTGGTGCGTGGGATGCTGGACGGCGATGGCCACCAGAAGGAATTCCACCGACGATCCGCTCGCCCCCCTCACGCTCGCCGTGGGTCAGGAGGACCTGCTCCTCGACCGCGCTGTGCAACAGGTGGTGGCGGCGGCCCGTGCCTCCGACCCCGACACGGATGTCCGCGATCTCACCTCCGACCAGCTCCAGCCCGGCACCCTTGCCGAGCTGACGAGCCCGTCGCTCTTCGCCGAGCGCAAGGTGGTGATCGTGCGCAATGCGCAGGATCTCTCCGCCGACACGATCAAGGACGTCAAGGCGTACCTCGGCGATCCGGTCGAGGAGATCACCCTCGTTCTGCTGCATGCGGGCGGAGCCAAGGGCAAGGGCCTGCTGGACGCGGCACGCAAGGCCGGGGCGCGGGAGGTCGCGTGTCCGAAGACGACCAAGCCGGCCGAGCGGCTCTCGTTCGTGCGGTCGGAGTTCCGGGCGCTGGGGCGCTCGGCGACGCCCGAGGCGTGCCAGGCGCTGGTCGACTCCATCGGCAGCGATCTGCGGGAGCTGGCGAGTGCGGTTTCGCAGCTCGTCGCGGATGTCGAGGGCACGATCGACGAGGCGGTCGTCGCCCGTTACTACACAGGCCGTGCGGAGGCATCGAGTTTCACGGTCGCCGACCGCGCGGTGGAGGGGCGGGCTGCGGAGGCGCTTGAGGCGTTGCGCTGGTCGCTGTCGACCGGGGTGGCGCCCGTGCTGATCACCAGCGCGCTGGCACAGGGCGTACGGGCGATCGGAAAGCTGTCCTCGGCGCGCGGAGGGCGGCCCGCGGACCTCGCCCGTGAGCTGGGCATGCCGCCGTGGAAGATCGACCGGGTGCGCCAGCAGATGCGTGGGTGGACGCCGGACGGCGTTGCGGTGGCGCTGCGGGCGGTCGCGGATGCGGACGCGGGCGTCAAGGGGGGCGGCGACGATCCGGAGTACGCGCTGGAGAAGGCCGTGGTCGCGGTGGCGCGGGCGGCGCGGTCGGGGCGGTAGCCGGGCGGGCGAGGGTGCCGGGTTCGTCCTGCGGCGGCTCCGCCCTCAAGCGCCGGACGGGCTCACACGCCGGACGACTCAAAACCGGACGGCCTCGAAGTGGGTACGCCGAAGGCCCCGGGCCTCGCTCTGGGGAGAGCGGGGTCGGGGCCTTCGGTTCACGCTCGGTGCGCCGCACCCGCGTGGCGAACGCAGGTTCGGTGTGCGGCGCGGGGGCCGGGCAGGGGCGGGAGAGAGGGCCCGCTGGTCCGTTCCGGCGGTTACATCAGAAAGCTCAGCCCTGGAGGGAGGCAACCTTGGAGGCCAGCGCCGACTTCTTGTTGGCGGCGGCGTTCTTGTGGATGACACCCTTCGAGACGGCCTTGTCGAGCGCGCGGGAGGCGTCGCGAGCGGCCGTGGTGGCCTTCTCGACGTCACCGGCGACGGCAGCCTCACGGGCCTTGCGGATAGCGGTCTTGAGCGAGGACTTGACGGCCTTGTTGCGCAGGCGCGCCTTCTCGTTCGTCTTGTTCCGCTTGATCTGGGACTTGATGTTCGCCACGAAAGAGCCTTTTCAGGTTCGTTGGATCTTCGATGTGCGCCCCACGGCCTGAGAGAGTCGCGAGGCACAGCTGTCAACGGTACCAGCCCCGCTCCGACCGGCCCAAACCGGTCTCCGCCCCGCAACCGTGGGACGATGGAGGCTACGTATCGATCCGACCGAACCGACATCGACCCGAGACACGGCGTTCGGCGTCTCAAGAATCAGGACCCTGCGTGCCCGCGACTCCTACCCACGTGCCCGAGCCGAGCCGTACCGACCCGGCGCTGATCCGCAACTTCTGCATCATCGCGCACATCGACCACGGCAAGTCGACCCTTGCCGACCGGATGCTTCAGCTGACGGGCGTGGTCGACCAGCGGCAGATGCGCGCTCAGTACCTCGACCGGATGGACATCGAGCGCGAGCGCGGCATCACCATCAAGTCCCAGGCGGTACGTCTGCCCTGGGCGCCCGACACGGGCGAGGACCAGGGCCGCACCCACGTCCTCAACATGATCGACACCCCGGGCCACGTGGACTTCACCTACGAGGTCTCCCGCTCGCTCGCTGCCTGCGAGGGCACGGTCCTGCTGGTCGACGCCGCGCAGGGCATCGAGGCCCAGACGCTGGCCAACCTCTACCTGGCGATGGAGAACGACCTCACCATCGTCCCGGTGCTCAACAAGATCGACCTGCCGGCCGCGCAGCCCGAGAAGTTCTCCGAGGAGCTTGCCAACCTCATCGGCTGCCAGCCGGAGGACGTGCTCAAGGTCTCCGCGAAGACCGGTGTCGGCGTGGACGCGCTGCTCGACCGGGTGGTCAAGGACGTCCCGGCCCCGGTCGGCAAGGCCGACGCCCCCGCCCGCGCGATGATCTTCGACTCGGTCTACGACTCGTACCGGGGCGTCGTCACGTACGTCCGTGTCGTCGACGGTCAGCTCAACAAGCGCGAGCGCATCAGGATGATGTCCACCGGCGCCACCCACGAGCTGCTGGAGATCGGGGTCTCCTCCCCGGAGATGACCCCGGCCGACGGCCTCGGTGTGGGCGAAGTGGGCTACATCATCACCGGTGTGAAGGACGTCCGGCAGTCCAAGGTCGGTGACACCATCACCTCCCTGAGCAAGGGTGCGACCGAGGCGCTGGGCGGCTACAAGGACCCCAAGCCGATGGTGTTCTCGGGCCTGTACCCGCTGGACGGCTCGGACTACCCGGACCTGCGCGAGGCGCTCGACAAGCTTCAGCTCAACGACGCCGCCCTGGTGTACGAGCCGGAGACCTCCGCCGCGCTCGGCTTCGGCTTCCGCGTCGGCTTCCTCGGTCTGCTCCACCTCGATGTGATCCGCGAGCGGCTGGAGCGCGAGTTCGGTCTCGAACTCATCGCCACCGCGCCCAACGTGGTCTACCGCGTCGAGATGGAGGACGGCACCGAGCACACCGTCACCAACCCGAGCGAATTTCCCGAGGGCAAGATCGACAAGGTGCACGAGCCCGTCGTGCGCGCCACGGTCCTGGCCCCCAGCGAGTTCATCGGCGCGATCATGGAGCTCTGCCAGAACCGGCGCGGCACCCTGCTCGGCATGGACTACCTCTCCGAGGACCGGGTCGAGATCCGCTACACCCTGCCGCTCGCCGAGATCGTCTTCGACTTCTTCGACCAGTTGAAGTCCAAGACGCGGGGTTACGCCTCCCTCGACTACGAGCCCACCGGCGAGCAGTCCGCCCAGCTCGTCAAGGTCGACATCCTGCTGCACGGCGACAAGGTCGACGCGTTCTCCGCGGTCACGCACAAGGACAAGGCGTACGCGTACGGCGTTCGGCTCGTCGCCAAGCTGCGCGAGCTGATCCCGCGGCAGAACTTCGAGGTGCCGATCCAGGCCGCCATCGGCTCCCGGGTCATCGCCCGTGAGACCGTCCGCGCCATCCGCAAGGACGTCCTCGCCAAGTGCTACGGCGGTGACATCTCGCGTAAGCGGAAGCTGCTGGAGAAGCAGAAGGAAGGCAAGAAGCGGATGAAGATGGTCGGCAATGTGGAGGTGCCGCAGGAGGCCTTCATCGCCGTGCTGTCGACGGACGAGTCGGGCGGGGACGGCAAGGCCAAGAAGTAGCTTCCGCCGCAAGGCCGAGAAGTAACTCCCGCCCCGGCCGCCACCCCGGCTCCGTCCGCCCCTACCCGGTGGTAGCCCAACGGGCCCCTGTGTCGCAGCGCACTGCGACACAGGGGCCCGTTTGTTATGAAGCGGCGGCCCATTGCCCCTTACGCGGCGGACGTGGGCGCTCTACCCTGATCACGGCCTCGTGGTTACTCGCCAGTTAAACAAGCGGGACCGAGCGCCGCAGGACAAGCAACAGGACAAGCACCGCAGGACCAAGCGCACGGGGTGCGCAAGGACACACGTAGGAACAAGCAGCAATCAGCAGCCGGTCGTGAAGCACTGCCGCAGGCCCGGAGGATGTCGTGAGCGACACACAGACCTTGATCGAGAACCGACCGCCCTCCGTGGCGAACCTCTTCATCGACCGCGTGGCGGCCACCCCGGACGGGGAGGCCTACCGCTACCCCGTCCCTGCGACCACCGGCGAGGGACCCGATGAGTGGAAGTCGCTGAGCTGGGCACAGGCCGCCGAGCGGGTGTACTCCATCGCGGCAGGGCTGATCGGTCTGGGCGTGCAGCCGGAGGAGCGGATCGCGCTCGCCGCCGGCACGCGAGTGGAATGGATCCTCGTCGACCTCGGTGTGATGTGCGCGGGCGCAGCCACCACGACCATCTACCCGTCGACCAACGCCGCGGAGTCGGCGTTCATCCTCTCGGACTCCGAGAGCCGGGTCCTGATCGCCGAGGACGCCGGCCAGCTGGCCAAGGCCCGCGAGCGCCGCGCCGAGCTGCCGAACCTCGCCCATGTCGTCGTCATCGACCCCGAGGGTGCCGGACCCGCCGAGGGCGACCCCGAGGGCTGGGTGCTCACCCTTGCCGATCTGGAGGCCCGCGGCGCCGAGCGCCTGGCGAAGAACCCCGACGCGGTCAAGGAGCGGGTCGCCGCCATCACGGCCGACCAGCTGGCCACCCTGATCTACACCTCGGGCACCACCGGCCGCCCCAAGGGCGTACGCCTGCCGCACGACAACTGGTCGTACATGGCCAAGGCCACCGTGGCGACCGGCCTGATCACCAAGGACGACGTCCAGTACCTCTGGCTGCCGCTCGCGCACGTCTTCGGCAAGGTCCTCACCTCCGGCCAGATCGAGGTCGGCCACGTCACCGCCGTCGACGGCCGGGTCGACAAGATCATCGAGAATCTGCCGGTGGTCCAGCCGACGTACATGGCCGCCGTCCCCCGCATCTTCGAAAAGGTCTACAACGGTGTCGCCGCCAAGGCGCGGGCCGGTGGTGGGGCCAAGTACAAGATCTTCCAGTGGGCGGCCGGGGTCGCCCGCGAGTACGCGACGGTCTCGCAGGACAACTTCCGGCGCACCGGGACGGCCTCCGTCCCGTTCGCGCTCGGTGCCAAGCACAAGGTCGCCGACGCCCTCGTCTTCGCCAAGATCCGTGAGGCCTTCGGCGGCCGGCTGCGTGCCTGCGTCTCCGGCTCCGCGGCGCTCGCCCCCGACATCGGCTACTTCTTCGCGGGCGCCGGCATCCACATCCTGGAGGGCTACGGCCTCACCGAGACCAGCGCCGCCTCCTTCGTCAACCCGGGCGAGGCCTACCGCACCGGCACCGTAGGCAAGCCGCTCCCCGGTACCGAGGTACGGATCGCCGACGACGGCGAGATCCTGCTGCGCGGCCCCGGCCTGATGCAGGGCTACCAGGGGCTTCCGGAAAAGACCGCCGAGGTGCTGGAGGCGGACGGCTGGTTCCACACCGGCGACATCGGCGAGCTGTCCGTGGACGGCTATCTCCGGATCACCGACCGCAAGAAGGACCTGATCAAGACGTCCGGCGGCAAGTACATCGCTCCGGCGGAGGTCGAGGGACAGTTCAAGGCGGTCTGCCCGTTCGTCTCCAACATCCTGGTGCACGGCGCGGACCGCAACTTCTGCACCGCCCTGATCGCACTCGACGAGCCGACCATCCTCGGCTGGGCTGCCGAGAACGGCCTGGGCGGGAAGCCGTACGCCGAAGTGGTGGCGTCCCCGCAGGCCGTCGCGCTCATCGAGGGCTATGTCAAGCGGCTCAACGAGGGGCTGCAGCGCTGGCAGACCATCAAGAAGTTCCGGCTGCTGCCCCGCGATCTCGACATCGAACACGGCGAGCTGACGCCCAGTCTCAAGCTGAAGCGGCCGGTCGTCGAGCGTGAGTACAAGGGCCTCATCGACGACATGTACACGGGATCCCGCGAGGCGTAATACGGGTTCTCATCAACCGGCCGCACGGTGCGGCTGCTTCCGTTTTTCTCTGCTCACTTTCTCTGCTCACTTCGGCAACTCGTCGCTTATGAGCATGGTCCATCTGTCACTCTGTCGGTGTCGTCAGCGGCGCCCAGCGAGAACAGAACGAGAACAGACAGACAGAGCGAGAACAGGTCAGGAGCTGCACCGTGGGGCCCATTCCCTTGCAGCGGGACATCGTTCAGCGTCCCGGTATCACCGTCGGCCATGCGGATGCGCGGCCGACCGCCCGTACGTCCCTGCCCGGAAACCTCCTCGCGCCCTCCGCCGCCCGCCGGTTCGTCCGGGCAGCGCTCACCGAGTGGACCGGGCTGGGACTGCCGGCGGCCGTGGGCTTCAGCGAACGTCTGGCCGATGATGCGGCGGTCGTCGTCAGCGAGCTGGTCACCAACGCGGTCGTGCACGCCGGGACCAATGTCGAGCTGCTCTGCAGGCTCGAGGAGGCCGCCGAGGACGAGGCCGCGGCCCTGGTGCTGGAGGTCTCCGACCACCACCCGGCCCGTGCCGTACGCAGCGAACGCCCGGAGGTCGGCAGCGCGACGGACGCAGCGGACACGGCGCAGGACGATGCCCCCGCCGGCCCCGAGGAGCCCGCCGAGTACGGTCGCGGGCTCCAGCTCGTCGGCACCCTCGCCGAGCGCTGGGGCATCACCTACCGCACCGGCCTCAAGACCGTCTGGGCCCGGCTTCCCGTCGACGACTGGAACCCGTTCCCGGAACCGTCGGCCGAGTCCGGATTCCAGCAGGGACTGCGCGCAGCCGAGCTGCTCGCCCCCACCGCCCGGCGGGCCCTGCGCGACGACGCGGACTGGGCCGGCCGCGGCGCGCTCTCGTTCCTCGCCGAGGCCTCGGACCTGCTCGCAGGCCAGCTCGACGAGGACATCGTCGCGGCCCTCGCCGGACAGTTACTGGTGCCCAGACTCGCCGACTGGTGCGCGATCTGGCTGGAGCCCGAGAACGGCGGTCCCGCGGCCGTCCCCCGGCTCGCCAGCGCCTGGCACCGGGACGAGGCCGAGACCGGGCAACTGCGTACGGTGCTGGAGCAGGACCCGATCCGGCTGCCCGAGCGGGTGGGCACCGGGCCCGTCTCCATGCCCTGGCCCGGCGGCGAGGAGGACGGCAGGGAATCCGACGGGCGCGCCGGATCCGCTCTCGCCTACCGGATCACATCGGGCGGCCGGACACTCGGCGCCGTACTCCTCGGCCGGGAGGGCACGGCACGCGTGCCCGACGAAGTGACCGCCCTGATCGAGGACTTCGTACGCCGTGTCGGCCTCGCCGTCGGTGCCGCCCGCGCCTACACCCGGCAGGCCACCATCAGCCGCATCCTGCAGCGCGCGCTGCTGCCCAGCAAGGTCGCCGACATACCCGGCGTCACCAGCTCACTGGTGTACGAGCCCAGCGACGACGGGGTCGTCGGCGGCGACTTCTACGACATCTTCCCGTGCCCCGGCGACCGCTGGTGCTTCGTCCTCGGGGATGTACAGGGCAGCGGTCCCGAAGCCGCCGTCGTCACCGGCCTCGCCCGGCCCTGGCTGCGGCTGCTGGCCCGTGAGGGTTTCGGCGTCGGCGAAGTGCTGGACCGGCTCAACCGGCTGCTCCTCGACGATGCGATGGAGGCTGCAGAGGCGGCCGCGCTCATGGTGGCCGCGGCGGGCGGCCAGCAGACGGCGGACACCGGGCAGTCCCGCTTTCTCTCCCTGCTGTACGGGGAACTCGTGCCGCTGCCCGGCGGCGGCGTGCGCTGCACCCTCGCCAGCGCCGGCCACCCGCTGCCGCTGCTGCTGCGCCCCGACGGCGAGGTGCGCCCGGCCGCCGAGCCGCAGATGCTGCTCGGAATCTTCGACGACGTCGCGTACGAGAGCCAGAGCTTCGAGCTGGCGCCCGGCGACAGCCTGCTGTGCGTCACGGACGGCGTGACGGAGCGGCGCTCCGGGGCGCTGATGTTCGACGACGGGGACGGTCTGGCCCGGGCGCTGGCCGACTGTGCCGGGCTGTCGGCGGACGGGATCGCGGACCGGATCAAGCGAGCCGTGCACGAATTCGCCGAGCGGCCGCCCGATGACGATCTGGCGCTGCTGGTGCTGCAGGCGGGGTGAGGGGGCGGCGGGGCGGCCCGGGGGTGCTTGCCGCGGTCCGGGTGCCGCGGTGCGGCCGTGGGTGCGTGACCTTTCGTGATCATGAACGTGGCTCGGAGGTCCTCGGCGGCGAGTGACAATGGGCGGTATGCCTTCCGTACTGCCCGATGGTGAACCCGTACCCGACGACGGGGCGCTGCCCCGCCATGCCCTGGAAGGCGCCGCCGACCGGCCGCTCGGCTTCTACCTGCATGTGCCCTACTGCGCGACCCGCTGCGGGTACTGCGACTTCAACACCTACACCGCCACCGAACTGCGCGGTTCCGGCGGTGCGCTGGCCTCCCGGGACAACTACGCAGCCCATCTGATCGGCGAGGTCCGCCAGGCCCGCAAGGTCCTCGGTGACGATCCGCGTCCGGTCCGTACGGTCTTCGTCGGCGGCGGCACGCCGACCCTGCTGGCCGCCGGAGACCTGGTACGGATGCTGGGGGCGATCCGCGACGAGTTCGGGCTCGCGGACGATGCCGAGATCACCACCGAGGCCAACCCGGAATCCGTCGATCCGGCGTATCTGGCCGAGCTGCGGGAGGGCGGCTTCAACCGGATCTCGTTCGGGATGCAGAGCGCGCGGCAGCATGTGCTGAAGATCCTGGACCGCACGCATACGCCGGGGCGGCCCGAGGCGTGTGTCGCCGAGGCGCGGGAGGCGGGCTTCGAGCACGTCAACCTCGATCTGATCTACGGGACGCCCGGGGAGTCCGACGACGACTGGCGGGCCTCGCTGGACGCGGCGATCGGTGCGGGGCCGGACCATGTGTCCGCGTACGCGCTGATCGTCGAGGAGGGGACACAGCTGGCCCGGCGGATCCGGCGCGGCGAGATCCCGATGACCGATGACGACGCCCATGCGGACCGGTATCTGATCGCGGACGAGGCGATGGCCGCGGCGGGCTTCTCCTGGTACGAGGTGTCGAACTGGGCCCGCACGCCCGAGGGCCGGTGCCTGCACAACGAGCTGTACTGGCGCGGAGCCGACTGGTGGGGCGCCGGCCCCGGGGCGCACAGCCATGTCGGCGGGGTGCGCTGGTGGAACGTGAAGCATCCGGGGGCGTACGCGCAGGCTCTGGCCGAGGGACGGTCGCCGGGGGCCGGGCGCGAGATCCTCTCCGCGGAGGACCGGCGGGTCGAGCGGATCCTGCTGGAGCTGCGGCTCGCGGACGGGTGTCCGTTGTCGCTGCTGGCACCGGCGGGGCTGGCCGCGGCGGGGCGGGCGGTGGAGGACGGGCTGCTGGAGCCGGTGCCGTATGGGGAGGGGCGGGCGGTGCTTACGTTGCGGGGGCGGTTGCTGGCGGATGCGGTGGTGCGGGATCTGGTGGACTGAGGGGGCGGGTGCGGGGCCGGGTGGGGTGCGGGTGCGCCTGCGGCGGGCCTGTTCCCCTGCCCGCTCCTTCCCGTATCCGGGGGCTCCGCCCCCGGATCCCCCGCTCCCCGAACGCCGGAGGGGCCGGCAGTCCGGCGGAGGGGCTACTGAGGCGGCGCCGTCACGAAGTCGATCAGGTGCTCCACGGAGCCCAGCAGTGCCGGTTCCAGATCCCGGTACGAGCGCACCGTGGACAGGATTCGCTGCCAGGCCGCGCCCGTGTTCTCCGGCCAGTCCAGCGCGCGGCACACGCCCGTCTTCCAGTCCTGGCCGCGTGGGACCACCGGCCAGGCGGCGATGCCCACGGACGACGGCTTCACCGCCTCCCACACGTCGATGTAGGGGTGGCCGACCACCAGCACGTTCGCGTCCGAGACCTGGGAGGCGATCCGGGACTCCTTGGAGCCCGGGACCAGGTGGTCGACCAGAACGCCCAGCCTGGCGTCCGGGCCGGGGGAGAACTCGCGCACGATGGCCGGGAGGTCGTCGATGCCCTCGAGGTATTCGACGACCACGCCCTCGATCCGCAGGTCGTCGCCCCAGACCCGCTCGACCAGCTCCGCGTCGTGGCGGCCCTCCACATAGATCCGGCCCGCCCGCGCGACCCGGGCACGCGCCCCGGGGACCGCGACCGAACCCGAGGCCGTACGCGTGGGGCGTACGGGACCGGCCGCCGACGGGCGAACGAGCGTGACCACCCGGCCCTCCAGCAGGAAGCCGCGCGGCTCCATCGGGAACACCCGGTGCTTGCCGAAGCGGTCCTCCAGGGTCACCGTCGGGCCCTGGGCCGTCTTCTCGCAGCGGATCACCGCACCACAGAATCCCGTGGAGACCTCCTCCACGACCAGATCGGGATCGGCGGACACCTCGGGAACGGGGGCGGACTTCTTCCACGGCGGGGTCAGGTCCGGCTGGTAGCTGCGCATCGGATGACGATAGGACGACAACACGTCACGACATGCCTCAGGGGGCACCTCCCATGCCTTTAAAGGCCATGGGGGAGGACGGCCAGTCGGTCACGCTGGTCCCTGACGAACGCCGCGTCCACCACCGCTCCGTGCCCCGGAACGTACACTGCGTCCTCGCCGCCCAGCGTCAGCAGCCGGTCCAGCGCGGCCGGCCAGCGGGACGGGACGGCGTCCCGTCCCGCCTGCGGTTCGCCGGACTCCTCGACCAGGTCGCCGCAGAGCACCACCGCGGGGGAGCCGGGGACGAGCACCGCCAGATCGTGGCCGCTGTGGGCGGGGCCCACATTCGCCAGCAGCACCTGACGGCCGCCGCCCAGATCGAGCGTCCACTCGTCGTGCACCTCATGGTGCGGTGCCACCAGCGCATCGGCGGCCTCCGCCGCATCGCGTTCGGACAGTCCGTGGCGCACTGCGGAGGCGCGCAGATCGTCCGCCCCGAGCTTCATCAGCCGGGCCATGCCCACCGCTCCGTACACCTGGGTGCCGGAGAATGCGGCGGTGCCCAGTACATGGTCGAAATGGGGGTGGCTGAGTGCGATATGCGTCACCCTCCGGCCGAGCAGGGCCTGTGCCTGAGCCCGTATTTCCGCACCTTCGCGGAGTGTTGATCCGGTGTCGTAGAGCAGCGCTCCATCCGCTCCGACCACCAGTGCGACTGTCGCATCCCACCCGGGGAGGCGGCGTCGGCCCACTCCGTGACCGAGTCGCTCCCAGCCGAACTCTTCCCAAGAGACGTTCATACCGCGACGCTATCGGCAACGACCTGCGCAGTCTCGCGGTAGCGTGACCGGTCGCCCTTGCTAGGCCCCCACTCGGCCGCCGTACACTGGCCGGGGGATTGCTGGCACTCGCGAGGACAGAGTGCCAGGGGGATTCCTGGGAATGAAGCAGGAACGGCCCGAGAACCACCGAGGAAACACAGCTGGAGGTGTGCGCGATGCTCAGCGAACGCAGACTCGAAGTGCTGCGCGCCATCGTCCAGGACTATGTCGGCACCGAGGAGCCCGTGGGCTCCAAGGCGCTCACGGAGCGGCACAAGCTGGGGGTCTCCCCGGCCACCGTCCGCAACGACATGGCGGTGCTGGAGGACGAGGGCTTCATTGCCCAGCCCCACACCAGCGCGGGACGCATCCCGACGGACAAGGGCTACCGGCTCTTCGTCGACAAGCTCGCGGGCGTCAAGCCCCTCTCGTCGCCGGAGCGTCGTGCCATTCACAATTTCCTCGACGGCGCGGTCGACCTCGACGATGTCGTGGGCCGCACCGTACGGCTGCTCGCGCAGCTGACCCGGCAGGTCGCCATCGTGCAGTACCCTTCGCTGACCCGGTCGACGGTTCGGCATGTGGAGCTGCTGTCACTGGCAGCCGCCCGGCTGATGCTCGTGCTGATCACGGACACCGGCCGGGTCGAGCAGCGCATGATCGACTGCCCTGCTCCGTTCGGTGAGACCTCTCTCGCCGATCTGCGGGCCCGGCTCAACAGCCGGGTCGTCGGACGCCGTTTCGCGGATGTCCCGCAGCTGGTGCAGGATCTGCCGGAATCCTTCGAGAGCGAGGACCGGGGAACCGTGTCCACCGTGCTCTCCACCCTGCTCGAAACCCTCGTCGAGGAGACGGAGGAGCGGCTGATGATCGGCGGCACCTCCAACCTCACCCGCTTCGGGCATGACTTCCCTGTGATGATCCGGCCGGTGCTGGAGGCATTGGAGGAGCAGGTCGTGCTGCTGAAGCTGCTCGGCGAGGCCAAGGACTCGGGCATGACCGTACGGATCGGGCACGAGAACGCCCACGAGGGGCTCAACTCCACGTCCGTCGTCGCGGTCGGCTACGGTTCGGGCGACGAGGCAGTCGCCAAACTCGGCGTGGTCGGACCGACCCGCATGGACTACCCCGGAACGATGGGAGCGGTACGCGCAGTGGCACGTTACGTCGGACAGATCCTGGCGGAGTCGTAAGTGGCCACGGACTACTACGCCGTACTCGGCGTGCGCCGCGACGCATCTCAGGACGAGATCAAGAAGGCATTCCGTCGGCTCGCTCGTGAGCTGCATCCGGATGTGAACCCCGATCCGAAGACCCAGGAGCGGTTCAAGGAGATCAACGCCGCCTACGAGGTGCTGTCGGACCCGCAGAAGAAGCAGGTCTACGACCTCGGCGGTGACCCGCTGTCCGCCTCCGGCGGCGGTGGCGCGGGCGGATTCGGACAGGGTGGCTTCGGCAACTTCTCCGACATCATGGACGCGTTCTTCGGTACGGCGTCGCAGCGCGGACCCCGTTCGCGCACCCGGCGCGGCCAGGACGCGATGATCCGGCTGGAGATCGATCTCGCCGAGGCGGCGTTCGGCACCACCAAGGACATCCAGGTCGACACGGCCGTCGTCTGTACGACCTGCAGCGGCGAGGGCGCCGCACCCGGCACCTCCGCCCAGACCTGTGACATGTGCCGCGGCCGCGGCGAGGTCTCCCAGGTCACCCGGTCGTTCCTCGGCCAGGTCATGACCTCGCGGCCCTGCCCGCAGTGCCAGGGCTTCGGCACGGTCGTGCCGACCCCGTGCCCGGAGTGCGCCGGCGACGGCCGCATCCGTTCGCGGCGCACGCTCACCGTGAAGATCCCCGCCGGTGTCGACAACGGCACCCGCATCCAGCTCGCGGGCGAGGGCGAGGTCGGCCCCGGCGGCGGACCGGCCGGCGATCTGTACGTGGAGATCCATGAGCTGCCGCACTCGGTGTTCCAGCGCCGCGGCGACGATCTGCACTGCACGGTCACCATCCCCATGACGGCGGGCGCGCTCGGCACCAAGGTGCCGTTGGAGACGCTCGACGGCCTGGAGGAGGTCGACATCCGGCCCGGCACCCAGTCCGGCCAGTCGGTCCCGCTGCACGGCCGCGGCATCACACATCTGCGGGGCGGGGGGCGCGGCGATCTGATCGTGCACGTCGAGGTGTTGACCCCGACGAAGCTGGATCCGGAGCAGGAACGACTGCTGCGGGATCTGGCGAAGGTGCGCGGCGAGGAGCGGCCCACCGGCCAGTTCCAGCCCGGGCAGCAGGGGCTGTTCTCCCGGCTGAAGGACGCCTTCAACGGGCGCTGACGGCCCCCGCACACCGTTCCCTGCCGCCGGACGGGCTCGCCTGCCGAGCCCGTCCGGCGTTCGAGGACAAAATGGACCGCAGGCCGCGCACGCCGAGGCATGCGGGACGTGACACGATGCGGTCATGTCATCCGTGTTGACCGATCTCTGCCGGTATCCGGTCGTGCAGGCCCCGATGGCGGGTGGTGCGTCCTGTCCGCAGCTCGTCGCGGCCGTCGCCGAAGCGGGCGGGCTGGGCTTCCTCGCCGCCGGGTACAAGACGGCGGACGGCATGTACAACGAGATCAAACAGCTGCGCGGGCTGACCGGTCAGCCCTTCGGCGTCAATCTCTTCATGCCGCAGCCGGGTCTCGCCGACCCGAGCGCCGTCGAGGTGTACCGGCATCAGCTGGCCGGTGAGGCCGCCTGGTACGAGACCCCGCTCGGCGACCCGGACTCCAGCGGCGGCGACGACGGCTACGAGGCCAAGCTCGCCATCCTCCTGGAGGACCCGGTCCCGGCGGTCTCGTTCACCTTCGGCTGCCCGACACGCGACACCCTCGACGCGTTCGCCGGCGTCGGCACGTACACCGTCGTGACGGTCACCACGCCCGAGGAGGCCCAGGCCGCCCAGTGGGCGGGGGCCGACGCGGTCTGTGTCCAGGGCATAGAGGCGGGCGGCCACCAGTCCACCCACCGTGACGACCCGCAGACCGACGGCACCGGGATCGGGCTGCTCTCCCTGGTGTCCCAGGTCCGCGAGACCGTACAGGTGCCGATCATCGCCGCAGGCGGGCTGATGCGCGGGTCCCAGATCGCCGCGGTGCTCGCCGCGGGCGCGGAGGCGGCGCAGCTCGGCACGGCGTTCCTCGTCTGCCCCGAGTCCGGGGCGAATCTGCTGCACAAGCAGGCACTGACCAACCCGCTGTTCGTGCGGACCGCCCTGACCCGGGCGTTCTCCGGCCGTCCGGCCCGCGGCCTGGTCAACCGCTTCATGCGCGAGCACGGCCCGTACGCCCCCGCCGCCTACCCGCAGGTCCACTATCTGACGGCCGGGCTGCGCGCGGCGGCGGCAAAGGCCGGGGACGCCCAGGGCATGGCACTGTGGGCAGGGCAGGGGCACCGGATGGCACGCGAGCTGCCCGCCGGCCGGCTGATCGGACTGCTCGCAGAAGAACTGGACGCCGCACGGGCGGCAGTGAGCACAGGGAGTACGCAGTGACCGCACCGGTCTTCGTCGTCGAACAGGTCCCCGACGGGCCCGAGTTCGTCCTGGAAGGACCCGAGGGACGGCACGCCGTATCGGTGAAGCGGCTGCACGCCGGTGAGGACGTCGTGCTGACGGACGGCCACGGCCGTTGGACGGAAGGCGTCGTCAGGGCCGCCGAGGGCAAGGACCGGCTCGTGGTCGCCGGCCTGGCGACGGTCCATGAGGAGCCGTGGCCCACACCTCGTATCACCGTCGTCCAGGCCCTGCCCAAGGGCGACCGCGGCGAGGTCGCCGTCGAGACGATGACGGAGACCGGTGTCGACGCGATCGTGCCCTGGCAGGCGTCGCGCTGCATCACGCAGTGGAAGGGCGACCGCGGCCTCAAGTCCCTCGCGAAATGGCGCAACACCGCCCGGGAAGCGGGCAAGCAGTCGCGCCGGGTGCGCTTTCCCGAGGTGGCGGACGCGCTGACGACCCAGCAGGTTGCCGCACTTCTGGCCGCGGCGGACTTCGCCGCCGTCCTGCACGAGGACCGGGGCTACGACAGCGAGCCGCTGGCCGCCGTCCAGCTCCCCACCCAGGGCGAGATCGTGCTGGTCGTCGGCCCCGAGGGCGGTGTGTCGCCGGACGAACTGGCGGCCTTCGCCGCGGCGGGCGCCCGGACCTGCCGGCTCGGAGCGTCCGTCCTGCGCACCTCGACGGCGGGTACGGCGGCGACGGCACTGCTGCTGGGGCGCACAGGCCGCTGGGCGTAAGCCCCCGCCGGTGCGCCGGAGCCGCCCCGTTGTGGCCGCAAGCCGTCTACCGCGTCGTGGGGGAACGGTGGGAAGCTGCCCGTATGGGGACATCAAGGGCATGGAGTCAGGGAAGAACCCGTCGCTTTCTGGCCGCGTCCGCACTCGCGGGCGCGGCGGTCGCAGGTGTCGTGGCCTGTGAGCCGACGGGCAGCCTGAACTCCACATCAATCGCCGTGACCACCGACCTGACCGGCACCAGTGCCCTGGAGCGCAACGGGGTCGATGTGCGGTGGCTGAACTGCACGGCCGACGTCGACGGAGACCGGGTCCAGGGTGCGTCGCCCTCCGCCTCCGCGCGTCGGATCGCGGACGTCGACTGCACCGGAAAGACGGGGAGCGGCAAGGACATCACGATCACCGGCAAGGTGACCCAGGCTCTCGACGGGAGGTGTGTGCGGGGCGACCTGACCGCCAGAACCGGCGGGAAGGCCGTCTTCCGGTCAGATGTGCTCGGCAACTGCAACGCCGCCCCGCCGACCGTCGGGGCGAATCCGCCGCGGGGCGGCGGCAGTGGCGGCGCCCGGCCGACGGTCACCGTGACGGTCACGGTGACCGAATCGCCCCTGGGCAAGTGAGTGTGTCCGGCACCGGGCCACCCGGCGGACTCCGGCCAACCCAGTTCCGCGGAGCACGTCAGCGGCCTAGGGTGATCCGTGTGACGCAGCCTGCCTACCTCCGATACCCCCATGTCCAGGGCGATTTGATCGCCTTCACCGCCGAGGATGATGTCTGGCTGGCGCCGCTGGACGGCGGCCGAGCCTGGCGCGTCAGCGCCGACAACCGACCTGTCACCAACCCGCGGATATCTCCCGACGGAACCCGCGTCGCCTGGACGTCCACCCGGGACGGGGTGCCCGAAGTGCACATCGCACCGGTCGACGGCGGCCCCTCCAAGCGGCTCACGTACTGGGGCGACGCACGGACCTCCGTACGCGGCTGGACGCCCGAGGGCGACGTACTGGTCATCAGCACCCAGGGGCAGGCGTCGCTGCGGCGCAGCTGGGCCAGGGCCGTCCCGGTCGACGGCGGGCCCGCGCGGACCCTTCCGTACGGGCCGGTCGGCGCCCTCGCGTACGGGCCCGGCGGGCGGGTCCTGCTGCTCTCGGCCACCATGGGACGCGAGGCCGCCGCCTGGAAGCGCTACCGGGGCGGCACCGCGGGCAAGTTGTGGATCGCGGAAGCGGGCGCGACCGACGGCCCGGCGGAGTTCGTACGGCTGCACGAGGACCTCGACGGGAACATCGAATCCCCGATGTGGGTGGGTGACCGCGTCGCCTTCCTTTCCGACCACGAAGGCGTGGGCGCGCTCTACTCCTCGCTCTCCGATGGCTCGGATCTGCGCCGGCACACCGGCATCGAGGGGTTCTACGCCCGCCACGCGACCACCGACGGAACCCGCGTCGGCTACTCCTCGGCGGGTGAACTCCGGCTGCTGGACGACCTCGAAGGCTCCGAGCCCCGTCGTATCGACATCCGGCTCGGCGGCCAGCGCGCCGACCTCCAGCCCCACTCGGTGCACGCCGGCAGCCACCTCGACTCCGCGTCCCCGGACCGTACGGGCCGCGGCAGTGCCGTCGGGACGCGCGGCGCCGTCCACTGGGTCACCCACCGCGAGGGCCCGGCCCGGGCGCTCGCCGTCGAACCGGGCGTACGGGCCAGGATGCCCCGCACCTTCCAGGCCGACGGCGACCAGCACGTCGTCTGGGTCACCGACGCCGAGGGCGACGACGCCTTGGAGTGCGCACCCGCCACCGGCACCGCGCCGGGCGCCGTACCGCGCCGCCTCGCCGCGGGCCGTATCGGCAGGGTCCTCGACCTGGAGGCGGCCCCGGACGGCAGCCGGTTCGCCGTCGCCGCGCACGACGGGCGGGTACTGATCGTCGAGCGGGAGAGCGGCGAGGTCCACGAGGTGGACCGGAGTGAGCACGGCGACGCCTCAGGCCTTGTCTTCTCGCCCGACTCCTCCTGGCTCGCCTGGTCGCACCCCGGCCCCGAGCCGCTCAGGCAGCTCAAGCTCGCGCACCTTGCCGATCTGTCGGTCGCCGAGGCCACCCCGCTGCGCTTCCGGGACTTCGCCCCCGCGTTCACCACCGACGGCAAGCACCTCGCGTTCCTCTCCGAGCGGTCCTTCGACCCGGTCTACGACGCCCATGTCTTCGACCTGGCGTTCATCGGCGCCTGCCGTCCGCATCTGCTGACGCTCGCCGCCACCACGCCCTCCCCGTTCGGGCCGCAGCGCCACGGCCGTCCGACCGAGAAGGAGAAGAGCGGCGGCGAGGGCGAGGACAACCCGACCGCGCTGCCCGTCACCCGGATCGACCTCGACGGACTCGCCGACCGGATCGTGCCGATGCCCGTCGAGGCCGCCAGCTACTCCACGCTGCGCGCCGCGAAGGACGGGCTGCTGTGGCTGAGCCATCCGGTGACCGGGGTGCTCGGTACGAGCGGCGCCACGCCCGACGCCCGCCGGCCCGAGACCGTCCTCGAACGGTACGACCTGGAGAAGCTGCGCTGCGAGGAACTCGCCTCGGACGTCGACGGCTTCGCGGTCTGCGGCGACGGCAAGCGGATCGTCCTGCACACCCGGGGCAAGCTGCGCGTCGTACCGTCCGACAGCCGTGTCCCGGCCGGCGACGACGACCACGACGGCGGCAGCGACAGCAGCGTCACCGTCGACCTCTCCCGGATTCGCCGGACCCTCGACCCGGCCGCCGAGTGGCGTCAGATGTACGACGAGGCCGGGCGCATCATGCGGGACAACTTCTGGCGTCCCGACATGGGCGGCATCGACTGGGACGGAGTCCTGGACCGCTACCGCCCGGTGCTGGAGCGCGTCGCCACCCATGACGACCTGATCGACCTGTTGTGGGAGGTGCAGGGCGAGCTCGGCACCTCGCACGCCTATGTGACGCCGCCCGGCGGATGGCGCGACGACTCGGCCCGACAAGGGCTGCTCGGTGCGGACATCTCCCGTACGGACGCGGGCAGTTGGCGCATCGACCGGATCCTGCCGTCGGAGACCTCCGACCCGGCGGCCCGCTCGCCGCTCGCCGCACCCGGGGTGGCGGTCCGCGTCGGGGACGCGATCCTCGCCGTCGACGGGCACCCGGTCGACCCGGTGGCCGGGCCCGGACCGCTGCTCACCGGCTCGGCCGGCATACCGGTCGAGCTGACCGTCTCACCGGTGGACGGCGGTGACCCGCGCCATGTCGTCGTCGTACCGGTCGCCGACGAGGAGGCGCTGCGTTACCACGCGTGGGTCGCCGACCGGCGGGCCTACGTCCACGAGCACTCCGGCGGACGCCTCGGCTACCTCCATGTCCCCGACATGGTCGGCTCGGGCTGGGCGCAGCTCCACCGCGACCTGCGGATCGAAGTGGCCCGCGAGGGGCTGGTGGTGGACGTCCGGGAGAACCGCGGCGGCCACACCTCGCAGCTGATCGTGGAGAAGCTCGCCCGGCGCATCGTCGGCTGGGACCTGCCGCGCGGGATGCAGCCGTACAGCTACCCGGAGGACGCACCGCGCGGCCCCGTGGTGGCCGTCGCCAACGAGTTCTCCGGCTCGGACGGCGACATCGTGAACGCCGCGATCAAGGCGTTGCGCATCGGGCCGGTGGTCGGCACGCGTACCTGGGGCGGGGTGGTCGGCATCGACAGCCGGTACAAGCTCGTGGACGGGACGTCGGTCACCCAGCCCAAGTACGCGTTCTGGTTCGAGGGTTACGGCTGGGGTGTGGAGAACCACGGGGTCGATCCCGATGTCGAGGTCGTGATGGCGCCGCAGGACCATGCCGCGGGGCGGGATCCGCAGTTGGACGAGGCGATCCGGATCGCGCTCGCGTCGCTGGCGGAGACGCCGGCGAAGCGGGCACCGGAGCGGCCGGGAGCGTAGGGGGCGAGTGCGCCTGCGGCGGGCCCTGCCCCCAGCCGCCCCTTCCCGAACTGGGGCTCCGCCCCCGGATACGGGAAGGGTCGGGCAGGGGAACGAGCCCGCCGCAGGCGTCCCGATACCATGCCGTACAACGATCACCACCGACCGAGGAGCCGACCCCATGGCGGGAGAACCGCAGCCCGACTGCCTGTTCTGCAAGATCGTCTCGGGTGACATCCCGGCAACCATCGTCCGGGAGACCGAAACCACCGTCGCCTTCCGGGACATCAACCCGCAGGCCCCCACCCACGTACTCATCATCCCCCGCGTCCACCACCCGGACGCCGCCGCTCTCGCCGCCGCCGAGCCGGGGATCGCCGCCGACATACTGCGTGAGGCCGGACACATCGCCGCCGACGAGAAGATCGTGGACAGCGGCTATCGGGTCGTCTTCAACACCGGCTCCGGCGCCGGCCAGACCGTCTTCCACGCGCACGCCCACGTCCTGGGCGGCCGCGGACTGCAGTGGCCCCCCGGCTAGAACGGTCGATCGCACACCGTGTCCGTACGCGAACTCGTGGTCCTCGGCACCGCCAGCCAGGTCCCGACCAGGCACCGCAATCACAACGGCTATCTGCTCCGGTGGGACGGCGAGGGCATCCTCTTCGACCCGGGGGAGGGCACTCAGCGCCAGATGCTGCGGGCCGGCGTCGCCGCGCACGACATCAACCGGATCTGCGTCACACACTTCCACGGCGACCACTCGCTCGGCCTGGCCGGGGTGATCCAGCGGATCAACCTCGACCAGGTCCCGCACCCGGTCACCGCGCACTACCCGGCGAGCGGACAGCACTTCTTCGAGCGGCTGCGGTACGCGACCGCCTACCGCGAGTCCGTCGAGCTGACCGAGGCCCCGGTCGCCGCCGACGGGGTGCTCGCGGCCACGGACGCGTACACGCTCAGCAGCCACCGGCTCTCGCACCCCGTCGAGTCGTACGGCTACCGGCTCGTCGAGCCCGACGGGCGCCGCATGCTGCCCGCGAAGCTCGCCGAGCACGGCATCAAGGGGCCGGACGTCGGCCGGATCCAGCGAGAGGGCTCCCTCGGCGGTGTCACGCTCGACGACGTCTCCGAGCGCAGGCGCGGGCAGCGGTTCGCGTTCATCATGGACACAAGGATCTGCGACGGCGTGCACGTGCTTGCCGAGGGTTGCGACCTGCTGGTCATCGAGTCGACCTTCCTCGACGAGGACGAACGACTCGCCACCGACCACGGCCATCTGACCGCCGGCCAGGCGGCCCGGGTGGCCCGGGACGCGGGCGTACGGCACCTCGTGCTGACGCACTTCTCGCAGCGGTACGACGACCCGGCCGTCTTCGAGGCCCAGGCCCGCGCCGCAGGGTTCGAGGGCGAACTGACCGTCGCCCGGGACCTCGGCCGGGTCCCCGTACCCACCCGGCACCTCTGAAACACATCAGAACCACCATTTGTGAGCGTGAAAAACCCGTGCACCTTCCCAAAGCCGAACTCCACCTCCACATCGAAGGAACCCTCGAACCGGAGCTGGCCTTCGCGCTCGCCGAACGCAACGGCGTGCAGCTGCCGTACGCGAACACCGAAGAGCTCCGCACCGCCTATCTCTTCGACGATCTGCAGACCTTCCTCGATCTGTACTACGCCCTGATGGCGGTCCTCCGGACCGAGGAGGACTTCGAGGAACTCGCCGACGCGTATCTCACCCGCGCCGCCGCCCAGGGCGTCCGGCACGCGGAGATCTTCTTCGACCCGCAGGCACACACCGCCCGCGGCGTCCCGATCGGCACCGTCGTCGACGGGCTCGGCCGGGCGCTGGACCGCAGCGAGGAGAAGCACGGCATCTCCACCCAGCTGATCATGTGCTTCCTGCGCGACCAGTCCGCCGAGTCGGCGCTGGAGACCCTGGAGGCCGCGAAGCCGTATCTGCACCGGATCAGCGCGGTCGGCCTCGACTCGGCGGAGGTCGGGCACCCGCCCGTCAAGTTCCGTGAGGTGTACGAGGCGGCCGGGGCGCTCGGGCTGCGCAAGGTCGCCCACGCCGGCGAGGAGGGCCCGCCCGAGTACATCCGGGAGGCCCTGGACGTCCTCGGGGTCGAGCGCATCGACCACGGGCTGCGCTGCATGGAGGACGCGGACCTGGTGAAGCGGCTGGCCGCCGACCGGGTGCCGCTCACCCTCTGCCCGCTGTCCAACGTGCGGCTGCGCGCCATCGACACGCTGGAGGGGCACCCGCTGCGGGCCATGATGGCCGCCGGACTGCTCTGCACGGTGAACTCCGACGACCCCGCCTATTTCGGCGGATACGTCGGGGACACCTTCCATGCCGTCCACGAGGCGCTCGGCCTGGACCACGAGCAGTTGCGTACGCTGGCACGCAACTCCTTCGAGGCGGCTTTCCTCGACCACGACGAGGAGCGCAGGGCGCGCTATCTGGCCGAGGTCGAGGCGTACGAGTTCGACTGACCGACCGAACCCGACGGGCCGGCCGTCCGGAACGCGTTCCTGACCGGGCGCCTGCGACGCAGCGCGGGCAGGCTGATCTCCGTGACGGCCTGCTCGGGCGCGCCCAGCTTGGGCACGGCACCGGGCACCGCTCCGGTGGTGACGGCGAGCAGCGCGGCCGGTGCGCCACCCCTGCGGCGCACCGATCCCGGCACCAGCGGACGGCCACCGGTGTGCAGGGCGACAGCCGTGACCGGGGCCGCGACCAGGAGCGTGACGGCGCCCAGGATCAGGCCCATGGCCGGGTAGCCGGCCTGCTCGGACAGCACGCTGCCGAGGACCGGTCCGCAGGCCACTCCGACGGATGAGGCGGAGCCCGCGAGCACCGCCCAGCGGCCGCGTACGTCCAGGGAGGCGGCCAGGCCGATCAGATACGACAGGACCACCGGGTAGACGGTGTTCCACAGGATCTCGCCGGTCGCGAACGAACCGAGGTTCCCGGCCGACGAGCTGAGCACGATGCTCAGCGCGATGATCACGGTGCCCAGACCGATCGGCACCGCCCGGCCGAGCCTGGCGCCCAGCACCCCGGCGCCCATCACCCCGAGCAGGCCCGCACCGAGCGCGGCGGCGAACACCGCACCGACGGTGACCTCGGAGAGCCCGACCTGGACCACACCGATCCGGCCGCTGACGCCCCACAGCGCGTTCTGCGCCATGGACCAGACGAGCATTCCGCCCGCCAGCACCAGACCGGAACGGCGGTGCGGCAGCCGGCCGGCGACGGGGGCGGCGGGGCCGCTGGGCGCGGCACCGCCGAGCCGCGCGGTGGCGGGCCAGACGAACAGGGCGGCCAGGGCGATCGAGGCGAACGGCAGCCGGTGGCCGCCGCCGAGGTGCGGGATCGTCAGATAGAGGGCGCCCGCCGTCGCGGAGACGCTGAGCAGACCGAGCGACGAGGTCCGGTGCGGATCGCGCTGGGCGGCGATGCCCGCAGCGGCCACCGCGGTCGCCGTACCGGAGCCGAAGCCGCCGATCATCGCGCCCGTGACCACCAGCGGCACCGAGCCCGCCAGCGCTGCGCAGCCGTACCCCACCATGGCCAGCACCAGTCCGGTCCGGGCCGCCCTTCGCGGTCCGTACGTCTCGACCCGGCCCGCCAGCGTGAACCCCGCGGTGGCTGAGCTCAGCAGCAGGGCGCTGCCCACCAGACCGGCCTGGGCCGTACTGAGGCCCAGATAGACGGAGAGCCGCCCGACGATGGTGGGGAGCAGATAGGCGGCGAGGTAACCGGCGGTGAACACGGCGACCAGGGGCCACGCGGCGCGAGGGCGCGAGGACATGGGCGTTCCTGAAGACATGCCGAAGGAGGCGGAGAGGGCAGGGGAGGGCAATGCGGGAAATACGGGGGAGACGGGGCACACGGCGGCGACTGTTGCCGACGGGGCTCGCGGGCCAATTTGTATCAACTGCTTCAGGCTGGCCGAAAGGCGCCTCTATATGATCTGGGCCACATGTGCGTTTACCCTCCGGCCGTCCGGGTAGCCGCCACCGTTTATGCAGGTCAGCGTCTGTATGCGCGGGGTCGTCGCCGACCCTCCGGAAGCGGCGGCGCGGACCCTCCGGTTACGGGGGTGAATCGGGCACACTGGCCAGATCTGCCACGACCGGGGAGTGCAAGGTGAGCACAGACATTCCAGGCGTCGACCCACTGGACGGGCTGCGCGCCCCGCAGGACCCGGACTGCGACGTCTTCCTCACCGGCACGGTCTTCCTCGACATCATCTTCACCGGCCTGGACAGCGCCCCGGTGCGCGGCACCGAGTCCTGGGCGCGCGGCATGGGTTCCAGCCCCGGCGGGGTCGCCAACATGGCCACCGCGCTGGCCCGGCTGGGGCTGCACACCTCGCTGGCCGCGGCGTTCGGCGACGACCACTACGGGGAGTACTGCTGGGACGCCCTGGAGCAGGGCGAGGGCATCGACCTGTCGATGTCGCACACCGTCCCCGGCTGGCACTCGCCGGTGACCGTCTCGATGGCGTACGAGGGCGAGCGGACGATGGTCTCGCACGGCCACGAGGCCCCGGGCCCCGCGGGCACCCCCGGCGTCGCGATCCCCGCCGAGGAGCCCGCGTTCCCGAGCTGCCCGCCCCGTGCCCGGGCCGCCATTGCCTCGCTCGTCCCCGGCCGCAGCGAGCCCTGGGTCGCCAAGGCGGCCAGGAACGGCGCCCGGATCTTCGCCGACGTCGGCTGGGACGAGACCGGCCGCTGGGACCTGGACGCCCTCGTCGACCTGGAGCACTGCCAGGCCTTCCTGCCCAACGCCGAGGAGGCGATGCGTTACACCCGCACCGACTGCCCGCGAGCCGCCGCCCACGCCCTGGCCGAGCGGGTACCGCTCGCCGTGGTCACCCTGGGCGCGGAGGGCGCGTACGCGGTGGACGCGGCGACCGGGGCGAGCGCCGAGGTACCCGCGATCGAGGTCGAGGCGCTGGACCCGACCGGGGCGGGCGATGTCTTCGTCGCCGGATTCGTCACCGGCACCCTGGCCAACTGGCCGCTGGCCGACCGGCTGGCCTTCGCCGGACTCACCGCGGCGCTCTCGGTGCAGGAGTTCGGCGGGTCGCTGTCGGCGCCGGACTGGGAGGAGATCGCCGCCTGGTGGCAGCAGGTCCGCACCTTCGCCGACCAGGACCCGGCGGCGCTCCAGCGATACGCGTTCCTGGAGGAACTGCTGCCCGCCGCCGCCAGGCCGTGGCCGCTGCGCCGGGCCGTCCCGACGATCGGCTTCCGCCGCCCGGCGTAACCCCGGGCACATCTGTTCGCAGCCTGTGCGAAAAAGCCCTCGGTGTTGTCAGTGCGGAGTCGTACGCTTGGTAATCCAGAGGTTGTCGATCGGCGAGAACCTTGCAACGGGAGGTATGTGCAGGCCACAGAGCCGGCCCATGACTCAGACACCCACAGCCCAGACCCCCGCGCCGGGGCAGGCACGAGCCCAGTTCACCGTTCCGGCCAAGCATCCGATGGTGACCGTTCTGGGCTCAGGTGACGCCCTGCTGCGCGTGATCGAGACGGCCTTCCCGGCGGCCGACATCCATGTCCGGGGAAACGAGGTCAGCGCCGCCGGAGACGCGACGGAAGTCGCCCTGATCCAGCGCCTGTTCGACGAGATGATGCTGGTGCTCCGCACCGGTCAGCCGATGACGGAGGACGCAGTGGAACGCTCGATCGCCATGCTCAGGGCGAGTGAGAGCGGAAAGGGGGACGGCCCGGAGACACCGGCCGAGGTGCTCACCCAGAACATCCTCTCCAGCCGCGGTCGCACGATCCGCCCCAAGACGCTCAACCAGAAGCGGTACGTCGACGCCATCGACAAACACACGGTGGTCTTCGGCATCGGCCCCGCGGGCACCGGCAAGACCTATCTCGCCATGGCGAAGGCGGTCCAGGCCCTGCAGTCCAAGCAGGTCAATCGGATCATCCTGACCCGTCCCGCCGTCGAGGCGGGCGAGCGGCTCGGCTTCCTGCCGGGCACGCTCTACGAGAAGATCGACCCATATCTGCGACCGCTCTACGACGCGCTCCACGACATGCTCGACCCCGACTCGATCCCGCGGCTGATGGCGGCGGGCACCATCGAGGTGGCGCCCCTGGCGTACATGCGCGGCCGCACGCTCAATGACGCGTTCATCATTCTCGACGAGGCGCAGAACACCAGCGCCGAGCAGATGAAGATGTTCCTGACGCGGCTCGGCTTCGACTCGAAGATCGTCGTCACCGGTGACGTCACCCAGGTCGACCTGCCGAACGGGACCAGGAGCGGTCTGCGTCAGGTCCAGGACATCCTGGACGGCGTCGAGGACGTGCACTTCTCCCGGCTCACCTCCCAGGATGTCGTCCGGCACAAGCTGGTCGGCCGTATCGTCGACGCGTACGAAAAGTACGACAGCCGAGACAGCCACAACAGGAAGTAGTCGCAGCGCACCATGTCGATCGACGTCAACAACGAGTCCGGAACCGAGGTCGACGAGCAGGCGATCCTCGACATCGCCCGCTACGCGCTCGCGCGGATGCGGATCCACCCGCTCTCCGAACTCTCGGTGATCGTGGTGGACACCGACGCCATGGAGCAGCTCCACATACAGTGGATGGACCTGCCGGGGCCCACGGATGTCATGTCCTTCCCGATGGACGAACTCCGTCCGCCGTCCAAGGACGACGAGGAGCCCCCGCAGGGGCTCCTCGGTGACATCGTGCTCTGCCCGGAGGTCGCCAAGAAGCAGGGCGAGGACTCTCAGACGCAGCACTCCATGGACGAGGAGCTCCAGCTCCTCACCGTCCACGGAGTGCTGCATCTCCTCGGGTACGACCACGAGGAGCCGGACGAGAAGGTCGAGATGTTCGGTCTCCAGGCCGCGATCGTCGACGGCTGGCGCGCCGAGCAGGGCCTGACCGGCCCGTCGCCCGCGCCCACCGTGTCGTGAGCGTTCCCCTCGTCCTGGGCGCCGTCCTGCTGGTCGTCGGCTGGCTGGCGGCCTGTGCGGAGGCGGGCATCGCCCGTACGTCCAGCTTCCGGGCCGCCGAGGCGGTCCGTTCCGGTCGGCGCGGCAGCCAGAAGCTGGAACAGGTCGCGGCGGATCCGACCCGTTACCTCAATGTCGCCCTGCTGGTGCGGGTCGCCTGCGAGATGTCGGCCGGTGTGCTTGTCACGTACGTCTGTCTGAAGGAGTTCCCGGAGACCTGGGAGGCACTGGCCGTCGCCATGGCCGTGATGGTTCTCGTCTCCTATGTCGCCATCGGTGTGTCGCCGCGCACCATCGGCCGTCAGCACCCGCTGAACACGGCCACGGCAGCGGCGTACGTCCTGCTGCCGCTGGCCAGGGTCATGGGCCCCATCCCGCAGCTGCTGATCCTCATCGGTAACGCGCTGACGCCGGGCAAGGGGTTCCGCAAGGGACCGTTCGCCAGCGAGGCCGAACTGCGGGCGATGGTCGACCTCGCCGAGCAGGAGTCGCTGATCGAGGACGAGGAGCGCCGCATGGTGCACTCGGTCTTCGAGCTCGGTGACACGCTCGTACGCGAGGTCATGGTGCCGCGGACCGACCTGGTCTGCATCGAGCGCTACAAGACGATCCGGCAGGCGCTGACCCTGGCGCTGCGCTCCGGTTTCTCGCGGATCCCCGTCACCGGGGAGAACGAGGACGACATCGTCGGCATCGTGTACCTCAAGGACCTGGTCCGCAAGACGCACATCAACCGCGAGTCGGAGGCCGATCCGGTCTCCACGGCGATGCGGCCGGCGGCGTTCGTGCCCGACACGAAGAACGCCGGCGATCTGCTGCGCGAGATGCAGCAGGACCGCAGCCATGTCGCCGTCGTGATCGACGAGTACGGCGGCACGGCGGGCATCGTCACCATCGAGGACATCCTCGAAGAGATCGTCGGCGAGATCACCGACGAGTACGACCGCGAACTCCCGCCCGTCCAGGAGCTGGAGAACGGCTGCTTCCGGGTGACCGCACGCCTCGACATCGGCGACCTCGGAGAGCTGTTCGGCCTCGACGAGTACGACGACGAGGATGTGGAAACGGTCGGCGGACTGCTCGCGAAGGCGCTGGGCCGGGTGCCGATCGCCGGGGCGTCGTCGGTCGTCGACCTGCCGGACGGCCGCCGGTTGCGGCTGACCGCGGAGTCCCCGGCCGGCCGCCGGAACAAGATCGTCACGGTGCTGGTGGAGCCCGTGGAGCCGGAAGGGGTGGACGCGGGGTGACTCCGCAGCAGCTGAGGGCGTTCTGCCTGGAGTTCAACGCGAGCGTCGAGGAGTTCCCGTTCGGGCCGGAGGCGTCCGTCTTCAAGGTGCTCGGCAAGATGTTCGCGCTCACCGCGCTGGATGCGCGACCGCTGACGGTGAACCTCAAGTGCGATCCGGACGAGGCGGTGCGGCTGCGGGAGGAGTACGACGCGGTGGTGCCGGGCTGGCACATGAACAAGCGGCACTGGAACACGGTGACGGTGCCCGGGGTGCCGGACCGGGTGCTCCGTGAGCTGATCGAGGACTCCTACGACCTGGTGGTGGCGGGGCTGCCGAAGGCGGAACGGCTGCGGCTGGACCGGGCGTAGGTCCCCGCGGGGGTGGGGCGGGGCGGGGAACAAGCCCCCCGGTTCGTATGCTCGGCACATGACTGAGAGCACCGACCTCGGCCCCGAGGACCGCAAGATCGTCACGCTGGCGCGCAGCGCCCGCGCCCGCAACGGTGTCCCGGAGGGCGCGGCCGTACGGGACGAGACCGGACGTACGTACGTCGCGGGCACCGTGCAGCTGGAGTCGCTGAAGCTCAGCGCTCTGCAGACCGCCGTGGCGATGGCCGTGGCCAGCGGCGCCACCTCGCTGGAGGCGGCCGCGGTCGTCTCCGAGGCGCAGACCCCGTCGGACGCGGACCGAGCCGCGGTACGAGACCTGGGCGGCCCGGACACACCGGTACTGCTCGCCGGACCCGACGGCACGCTGCGGGTCAGCGTGACGGCGGGCTGACGCCGACAGAATCCGCACACCGTGTACGAACGCCCCGCACCCCACCGGCGCGGGGCGTTCGCACACCATGTGAGGGGAATGAGGATCTTGACAGCATCTGATGGTCCATCAGTCGATGCATTTCGCTTCCATTGACTTCTTTTCGGCCGGAGTCGTCAATGGGCCCCCTGTCGGCGCAGAAGAACCGCTGCGCCGCATCCGGCAGGAGGGGGCTCCATGCGTCCGACCGTTCGAAGAATCAGCCTGCGAAGATCCGATTTCCGAAAACGTCCCGCGCGCGGCCGCCGCTGGGCCGCCACGCTGGGTGTTGGCGCGCTCGTCATCGCCGGGGGAGGGGGACTCGCAGGCCCGGCGCAAGCCATGGCGACGGCCTCCGTACCGGTGGACTTCCCGACCCACTGCATTCCGCCGGCCATCGCGGGCATCCCGCCGATCGACGGGCCCACGAAGGCCGAGATCACCGTCGACAACGCCGCTCCGGAGGTGGGCGACACGGTCACGGTCACGTACACCGTCGTCAAACCGGCCGCGGGCAACCCGGTCGATCTGGCGCTGCCCGCCGACATCATGACGCCGACCGGCAAGGTCACCGTCGGCGGTGCGCAGTCCGCGAGCGTCACCGTCGCGGGCCCGAAGAAGAACGACCCCGTACCCGGCAAGGGCGACTTCCCGTCGTTCTCGATGACCGGCACCTTCACGGTCACCGCACCCGGTCAGATCACGCTGTCGCCCGGCGACTACAACATCCACACCAGCTACATCATGGAGCTGGACACCCCCTGCACGGTGACGAACCCGCCCGCTCCCGTCTCCGAGACGATCATTGCGACGGACGGCGGCGGTCAGGTCAACGAGCGTGCCATCCAGCTCGGGACCGCATCCGGCAAGGCGGGTGACGCGGTCACCGTGACCGGGTCGAAGTTCACCGCGGGTGCGGACATCACGCTCGCGGGCCGGGCCGGTAACACCCGGACCGCCGACACGGCCACCGTCAAGGCGGACGGCTCCGGCGGCTTCAGCGGCCGACTCACCGTCAACGATCCGGCGACCACCGGCATCGTCGCCTACGAGGGCGGCAGTTGGGACGCGGCCAAGGGTGCGGGCCCGCAGGCCTACACCGTCACCGGTGGCGGCGGCGAGATCCCGGACGGCAGCCAGCGGCTCAACTCGTCCGTCAAGGCGGGCACGCTGTCCATGGTCCAGGCCGGGGACACCGTCGAGATGTCGGCGGTCGACTTCGGGAGGGGTGCCGCCTCCCGCGGCTCCCTGCAGACGGTGACGGTCGAGGACTACCGCGGCGGACCCGCCGGCTGGTCCCTGACCGGAAAGGTCACCGACTTCAAGGGTCCCGGCGGCGCGACGATCGGCGCATCCGCACTCGGCTGGACCCCGGTCTGCGCGACCAAGGCCGGCAGTCCCAGCACCTGTGCGGCCGGTTCCGAGGGACCGGTCGGCAGCGCGGGCGCCACGCTGGCGTCCACGCCGAACGGGAACTTCACCGGCGGCGAGTTCACCGTCGACGCCCGGCTCGCGCTGAACGTACCGGCGTACACCGCCCCCGGCGCGTACTCCGGCGTGCTCACCCTCACCCTCACGTGACCGAGCAGCCCCGATCAACCGGTGGACCGGGCGCGCACCCGCCCGGACCGCTCCGAACCGAGACCAACCGACCGACCCGGAGGCCTTGCACCGTGCGCAAGCTGTACGTACTCCTCGTGGCCGGCGCCCTCATGCTGATCGGAGCCCCTGCGGTCCACGCCGCGGACAACGGCAGCTGGTCGGTCTACCCGGCCACCACACAGGACGGTCAGCGCCCGTACTTCTACCTCTCCGCCGACCCCGGCGCCACGCTCGACGACAAGGTCACCGTCACCAACAAGACGGACCGGCCGCAGACCTTCCGGCTGTACGCGGCCGACGCCTACAACACCGCACGCGACGGCGGATTCGCCGTCCGCGCCCAGAACGAGAAACAGCGCTCGGTCGGCGCCTGGGCGAGGACCGACCGCGAACGGGTCACCGTGCGCCCGCACGGCTCGGTCACCGTCCCGGTCACCATCACCGTCCCGAAGGACGCCGAGCCGGGCGACCACCCCGGCGCACTCGTCGCCCTCGACGAACGCATCGACCCCGCCGACGCGGGAGCCGTCGCCGTCGGCATCCAGAAAGCGGTGGGCGCCCGGATCTATCTGCGGATCAACGGACCGACCATGCCCGCGCTCTCCGTCGACGACATCGAGGTCGAGCACACCCAGCCGCTGGTCCCGGGAACCGGCAGCAGCCGGGCCGTCATCTCGTACACGCTCCACAACCGGGGCAATGTCACCCTCAGCCCCAAGGTCGCTCTCAAGGCCGAGGGCCTCTTCGGCCGCACCCTGCTCGCCCGGGATCTCAAGAAGATCCCTTCCGAACTGCTGCCCCGCCAGCAGGTCAGGCTGACCGAACAGTGGGCCGACGCGCCCCAGCTGGAATGGGGCGAGATCGAACTGACCGCGAGCGCCCGCGGCACCCGCGAATCCGCCGCCGTCTCCTACTTCGCACTGCCCTGGCTGGTGGCCGGGGTCCTGCTGATGATCGTCGGCGGGGGTACGGGGATGTGGATTCGGGCCCGCCGGAGCCGTACCCGCAGGGCCTGGGACGACGCGCGACAGGCCCCGCCGCGGCCCTTGGTACGGCGGGGCCGCCAGGATCGGGGACAATGGGCGCCATGAGCGTTCGACCTGACACAGAAGCCGCTGCACAGCAGGCTGCGAACAACGCCCCCCACCGGGCCGGTTTCGCCTGCTTCGTGGGCCGCCCCAACGCGGGCAAGTCCACCCTCACGAACGCTCTGGTCGGCCAGAAGGTGGCGATCACCTCCAACCGGCCCCAGACCACCCGGCACACCGTGCGCGGCATCGTGCACCGCGAGGACGCGCAGCTGATCCTCGTCGACACCCCCGGCCTCCACAAGCCGCGCACGCTGCTGGGCGAGCGTCTCAACGACGTCGTACGGACCACCTGGGCCGAGGTCGACGTCATCGGCTTCTGCCTGCCCGCCGACCAGAAGCTCGGCCCCGGCGACAAGTACATCGTCAAGGAACTCGCGGGCATCAAGAAGACCCCGAAGATCGCCGTCATCACCAAGACCGACCTGGTCGACTCCAAGCAGCTCGCCGAACAGCTGCTCGCAGTCTCCCGCCTCGGTGAGGAGCTCGGCTTCGAGTGGGCGGAGATCGTCCCGGTCTCCGCGGTCAAGGACAAGCAAGTCGACCTGCTGGCCGATCTGATCGCCCCGCTGCTCCCGGAGAGCCCGCCGCTCTACCCGGAGGGCGACCTCACCGACGAGCCCGAGATGGTCATGGTCGCGGAGCTGATCCGCGAGGCCGCGCTCGAAGGCGTACGGGACGAGTTGCCGCACTCCATCGCGGTCGTCGTCGAGGAGATGCTGCCGCGCGAGGATCGCCCGGCGGACAAGCCGCTGCTCGACATCCACGCCAACGTCTACATCGAGCGCCCCAGCCAGAAGGGCATCATCATCGGCCCGAAGGGCAAGCGGCTGAAGGACGTCGGCACGAAGTCGCGCAAGCACATCGAGGCACTGCTCGGCACGCCGGTCTTCCTGGACCTTCATGTGAAGGTCGCCAAGGACTGGCAGCGCGATCCGAAGCAGCTGCGGAAGCTGGGGTTCTGACCGCCGCCCGGTGGATTCAGCGGTACGCCCGTCTCACGCGCCCTCCTTCAGGACGCGTGAGACCAGTGCGCGCTGGGCTTCGGTAAGTCTCGGGTCCGCGCAGTGGACCGTCCGGTCGCCGACCGTGATCCGGTAGTGGAAGCCGTCCGGTACACCCTGGGGCGGAGTGTGGTGGCCCGCGGCGAGCGCCGATTCGGCCAGGGCCTCCCACTCCGAGGCGTCGGCCCGTCCGGTGGTGTCGACCTCGCGGTGGCGTGCGATGCCGGCGAAGCCGCCGGTCCTGCTGACCTGAATCCGCATGCGGTGTCCTCCATCGCCGGACGGGCCGGAACTGTTCTACGCGGTCGGGACGCCCACCTCCGACCATGCCTTCAGGACCGCCTCCGCCTCGTCGCCCTCCCCGAAGCGGCTGCGGGCCGCGGCCACCGTCAGCCGGGCGAAGGACGCGAAGTCCGCGTCCACGGCCAGTTGACCACCTGTGAGCACATCGAACCAGAGCTGCCCGGCCCGCTCCCACGCATTGCCGCCGAGTGCCGTCGCCAGCAGATAGAACGCGCGGTTCGGGATGCCCGAGTTGAGGTGCACTCCGCCGTTGTCCTCGCTGGTGTGGACGTAGTCCTCCATCGACGAGGGCTGCGGGTCCTTGCCGAGTACATCGTCGTCGTACGCGGTTCCCGGTGCCTTCATCGAGCGCAGGGCGTCGCCCTGGACCCGGGGCGCCAGCAGCCCGGCGCCGATCAGCCAGTCGGCCTGGTCGGCGCTCTGGCCCAGCGAGTACTGCTTGACCAGGGAGCCGAAGACGTCGGACACCGATTCGTTGAGTGCGCCGGACTGGCCGTAGTAGCTCAGATTGGCGGTGTACTGGGTCAGGCCGTGCGCCAGCTCATGGGCGATCACATCGATGGCGACGGTGAAGTCCAGGAAGATCTCCCCGTCCCCGTCGCCGAAGACCATCTGCTCGCCGTCGAAGAAGGCGTTGTTGTACTTCTCGTCGTAGTGCACGGAGCCGATCAGCGGCAGCCCGTTGCCGTCGATCGAACGGCGGTCGTACGCCTTGAGCAACAGTTCGAAAGTGGCGCCGAGTCCCGCGTACGCGCGGTTGACGCTTGCGTCCTTCGTCGGCTCCTGGCCCTCGGCGCGGACCTCGGTGCCGGGCAGCTGGGTGCGGTGACGGCAGTCGTACAGCGTCCGGTCGGGCTTGTCGGACGCCTCCCCCTCGGTCGCGGGGGCGACAGGCACGGTGACGACCGTTGCCATCTGGCGGCGGGTGCGGCGGGCGGCGTCGCTCTCCAGGGTGCGGCGGGCGGGGCCCGCGAGATCGGGGTTGTCGGACTGCGACAGCTTGTCGAGGACATGGGGCGGCACGATGGTGCAGAAGACGGGGTGGAACCCGTGCTGAGACTGAGGCTGCATGGAGCCGACTGTGGCACCGGGTAACTGTGATGTCACTGGTTGCGACCAGGATTGACGAAATGGAGTGATCGATCACGCTTGGGCGTTTCCGGCGTCCGGTCCCGCATACTGATACGGGACGGACGCATCAGGCGCCTCTCGGCTACTCTCGTCGCATCATGCGTTTCGGGCTGCTTCTTCTTAGCTGCCGCGGCGAGGGCCTGTAGTCGTAGGCCGACCCCCTCCCCGCGGAGTCTGGTGTTGCAGCGACACAGTCGGCCGTCCCATTGGTTGGACCCCCGAGGAGCCGTACGCCATGACCGCCGCAAATCCCGCTCGGACCCCTGCTGAGACCACTGTCGGCCGGCCCACGCCGATCACCAACGCGACTCAGCTGCAGAAGCCGTCCGGGATGCCGATCCACAAGTACGGCCGCTACGAGGCCGTCGAGATCCCCGACCGCACCTGGCCGGACAACCGGATCACCGTCGCGCCCCGCTGGCTGTCCACCGATCTGCGCGACGGCAATCAGGCGCTGATCGACCCGATGTCGCCGGCCCGCAAGCGCGAGATGTTCGATCTGCTCGTACGCATGGGCTACAAGGAGATCGAGGTCGGCTTCCCGTCCTCCGGCGAGACCGACTTCGCGTTCGTCCGCTCCATCATCGAAGAGGGCGCGATCCCCGAGGACGTGACGATCTCCGTACTGACGCAGGCCCGCGAGGACCTGATCGAGCGGACCGTCGAATCCATCGTCGGCGCCCGCCGCGCGACCGTGCACCTGTACAACGCGACGGCACCCACCTTCCGCCGGGTCGTCTTCCGCGGCTCGAAGGACGACATCAAGCAGATCGCCGTGGACGGCACCCGGCTGGTCATGGAGTACGCGGAGAAGCTGCTGGGCCCGGAGACGATCTTCGGCTACCAGTACAGCCCCGAGATCTTCACCGATACCGAGCTGGACTTCGCCCTGGAGGTCTGCGAGGCGGTCTGTGACGTCTGGCAGCCGGAGGAGGGCCGCGAGATCATCCTCAACCTGCCCGCCACCGTGGAGCGTTCGACCCCGTCCACGCACGCGGACCGGTTCGAGTGGATGTCGCGCAACCTGTCGCGCCGCGAGTTCGTCTGTCTGTCGGTCCACCCGCACAACGACCGCGGCACCGCCGTCGCCGCCGCCGAACTGGCCATCATGGCCGGTGCGGACCGGATCGAGGGCTGCCTGTTCGGCCAGGGCGAGCGCACCGGCAACGTCGACCTGGTCACCCTGGGCATGAACCTGTTCTCGCAGGGTGTCGACCCGCAGATCGACTTCTCGCAGATCGACGAGATCCGCCGCACCAGCGAGTACTGCAACCAGATGGAGGTCCACCCGCGCCACCCCTACGCGGGCGACCTGGTCTACACCGCCTTCTCCGGCTCCCACCAGGACGCCATCAAGAAGGGCTTCGACGCCATGGAGGCCGACGCGGCCGCCCGGGGCAAGACGGTCGACGACATCGAGTGGGCGGTGCCGTACCTGCCGATCGACCCGAAGGACGTCGGCCGCTCGTACGAGGCCGTGATCCGGGTCAACTCGCAGTCCGGCAAGGGCGGAATCGCCTACGTCCTGAAGAACGACCACAAGCTGGACCTGCCGCGCCGGATGCAGATCGAGTTCTCCCGGATCATTCAGGCCAAGACCGATGCCGAGGGCGGCGAGGTCACGCCGACGCAGATCTGGTCCACGTTCCAGGACGAGTACCTGCCGAACCCGGACAATGCCTGGGGGCGCGTACAGATCCGCTCCGGCCAGACGACGACCGGCTCCGACGGCCGGGACACCATCACCGTCGAGGCGACGGTGGACGGCGCGGACACCGAACTGACCGGTACCGGAAACGGCCCGATCTCCGCGTTCTTCGAAGCGCTGCAGGCCATCGGCATCGATGCCCGTCTGCTGGACTACACCGAGCACACCATGAGCGAGGGCGCCAGCTCCCAGGCCGCCGCGTACATCGAGTGCGCGATCGACGGAAAGGTCCTGTGGGGCATCGGCATCGATGCCAACACCACGCGTGCCTCGCTGAAGGCGGTCGTCTCCGCCGTCAACCGCGCCACCCGCTGACCCGGTGCCCGAAAGGGCATGAAGTCGCACGGCCGAAGACCCCGTCCACCCGTATCCGGGGGGCGGGGTTCGGCCATATCCGGCGGTTGTGACGATCGAGGTGCTGACGCCACATCACGACTGTGGTTAACATCACGTCCACACGGCAATGCTGCCGGAGCGTTACGGAGGTGTGCGACGTGCGGTCAGCCCTGGGACAACGCGCCAAGAAGCTGCGCATCTGCGGCATCCGCACCATCTGGGACACCGTCGGTGACGGCGAGTTCTTCTGCCCCGGCTGCGGCGGTGACCGCAACTACCGCCGGCTCACCGGCCGTCGCCGTTTCGCGGTGCTCGGCGTGCCGATGCTGCGGCGCGGCACCGCGGGCCCCGTCGTCGAATGCGCCGCCTGCCGGGCGCACTTCGGCACCGATGTGCTCGACCACCCCACCACCACCCGGTTCTCCGCCATGCTCCGGGACGCCGTCCATACGGTCGCGCTCGGCGTCCTCGCGGCCGGCGGCACCACCTCCCGTACGGTTCTGGAGACCGCGGCCGCCACCGTGCGCGACGCCGGATTCGACGACTGCACGGAGGAACAGCTCTCCACCGTCGTCGAGGTCCTCTCCGCCGACATCGGCAACGGCTCCGCCTTCGACCCGGCGGCCGAGGCCTGCGGAGCGGCCCTCGCCATCGAACTGCACGAGGCGCTGGACCCCCTCGCCCCGCATCTGGCCCCCGCCGGACGCGAGTCGATCCTGCTGCAGGGCGCCAGGATCGCGCTCGCCGACGGCCCGTACGGGCAGTCGGAGCGCGAGGTGCTGACCACGGTCGGCGCGGCGCTGCAGCTCTGCGCCGAGGACACGGTCCGGCTGCTCGCCGCAGCGGCACGTACCCCCTCCTGAACGGCCCCGTCTGCACCGGGCGCGTACTCCCGCGGGAGTAATCGGGCCCGTTCGCCCACTGCGGCAGTAGCCGCGAAGTCGGCCCCGGGTGCGACGTACCGTCCGCTTTCCGCCAGGAGTCTGGAGAGGAACCAGACACCCGGCGGAGAGGGGGGCCCGTCATGAGGGCCGCAGTGAAACCAAGTGGCACGCGGTCGCGGCCACGCAACCGGCGGCGCGTGCTGCCCTGGGCGATCCTTGCCCTTTGGGTCGCCGCGATCGCGCTCGCCGGGCCGCTGGCGGCCGAGCTCGGCGGTGTACAGACCAACCGCGCCGTCGACTACCTCCCGGCGAGCGCCGACTCCACCCAGGTGGCGAAGATCCAGGACGCGCTGCCCGGCGGCGAGGCCACCGAACTCGTCCTCGTCTACCACCGCGACGGCGGACTGACCGCCGCCGACCGGACCCTGGCCGCCGAGCAGACCGCCGAGGTCGCCCGCGGCCACGCACTGACCAGGACACCGAGCCCCGTCCCGTCCGAGGACGGCACGACCCTGATGTTCCCGGTCTCCTCCACCGAGCCGGGACAGGACGACGACGCCAGGACCGCCTTCGTCGACGAGGTGCGCGCGGTCGCCGAGGGCGGCGGCGGACTGAGCGTCGACGTCGGCGGCCCCGGGGCGCTGAACACCGACGCGCAGAAGGTCTACGAGTCCCTCGGCGGCCCGCTGCTCTACACGACCGTCGCCGTGGTGGCGATCCTGCTGATCCTCATCTACCGCAGCCCGCTGCTGTGGCTGGTGCCGCTCGTCGTCGCGGGCGTCGCCGACGCCCTGTCCATGGCCGTCGTGTACGGACTCAACCGAGGCTTCGACATCACCGTCACCGGCCAGAGCTCCGCCGTGATGACCATCCTCGTCTTCGGCGCGGGCACCGACTACGCGCTGCTGCTCGTCTCCCGCTACCGGGAGGAACTGACCCGCATCGACCGGCCGTACGACGCCATGGTGGCCGCCCTGCGCGGCTGCGGGCCCGCGGTCATCGCCTCCTCCGGCACCGTCGCCGCCGGTCTGCTGTGCCTCCTCGCCGCCGACCTCACCAGCAGTCGGGGCATGGGCCCCATCGCCGCCGTCGGGGTGCTCTGCGCACTGCTCGCCATGACGACGCTGCTGCCGGCGCTCCTGGTGCTGCTCGGCCGCCGGGTGTTCTGGCCGCTCGTTCCCGCGTACGGCAGCCTGCCCAAGCAGCGTCGTTCGCTGTTCGCCGCGATGGGCGGCTCGGCCGGGCGCAGGCCGCTGGCCGTGCTCGCCTGCGGGGGCGTGCTGCTGGGCGCGCTGGCGCTCGGTACGTTCAACCTGCCCGGCGATCTCAAGCAGGAGGACTCCTTCTCCAGCAAGCCGGACTCGATCGTGGCGATGGAGACCCTCGCCGCCGCCTACCCGGGACGCTCCACCCAGCCGATCACCGTGATCACCCCCACCGAACGGGCCGGGGCGGCCCTGGCGAAGGCCCGTGCCACCGAGGGCGTCGCCGCCGTCGAACGCGGCCGCAGCGGCGGCGGCTGGACCGAACTGTCCGTCGTCGCCACCGACCGGCCCGAGTCCGCGGGGGAGCGGGCGACCATCGAGGCCCTGCGCGACTCCCTGGACGGCAGCCACGTCGGCGGGCCCAGCGCCCAGCAGATGGACGCGGAGACGGCCAACGCCCGGGATCTCAGGATCGTCGTCCCACTCGTCCTGATCTCCGTCCTACTGATCCTGATCGCACTGCTGCGCAGCCTCGTCGCTCCGCTGCTGCTGGTCGCCGCCGTCGTCGCGGTGTGGGGCGCCTCGCTCGGCATCGGCGGACTCGTCTTCGAACCGCTCCTCGGAATGAAGGGCACCGACCCCGGGCTGCCGCTGCTGTCCTTCGTCTTCCTGGTGGCACTCGGCGTCGACTACGGCATCTTCCTGATGCACCGGGTCCGCGAGGAGACCCTCTCCGGCACTGCATCGACAGCCGCCGCACTCACCGCACTGCGCACCACGGGCGGGGTGATCGCCTCGGCGGGCCTGGTGCTCGCGGCCACCTTCGCGGTCCTGATGAACATGCCGATGGTGAGCCTGGTCCAGATGGGCTTCGTCATCGCCGTCGGCGTACTCCTCGACACCTTCCTCGTCCGCACCTATCTGGTGACCTCGGCGAGCGTGGCACTCCAGCGGAAGATCTGGTGGCCGGGCGCGCTCAGCCGGACCCCCGCCGCACCGGACGGCCCCCGCGAACCCGAACTCCTCACAACCGCCTGACGGATTCCCCACCCGTACCGGAGGATGGCAAGCGTGTCCCGAACCGCGCGCCGTCGTGAGCGCATCCTGGCCGTCGTCAACCGCGACCCCATGGAAGCACCGCACAAGACGCGCACCGACGCCCTCATAGCCGGGGGCGCCGGTGCGCTCTGCGCCGTACTGGCCCTTCTCACCGACACCGCCAGGTCACCCGACGCACTCGGCTGGGTGCTGCTCATCGCGAGCGCCGTGCCGATCGTCTGGCGGCGGCGCAACCCGCTGCTCGCTCTGCTCGCCATGATTCCGCTCCTCATCCCGTACCACGCGCTCGACAACGCACACACGGCGCCGATGCCGCAGACCTGGATCGCCCTCTACACCGTGGCGGTGACCGGCCGTCCGCTGCGCACGGTGCTGACCGGGGTCGGCGTCCTGTCCGTCATGGTGACGGTGGTGCTCACCATCAACACCCATGAGGGCATGCAACTGCTGCGCATCTCAGGCTGGATCGTCGCCGTGCTGTTCTGCGGCGTCGACATGCGCGTCTACCGCCAGTACATGGCCTCCGTGCTGGAACGCGCCGAACGCGCCGAGCGCACCCGTGAGGAGGAGGCCCGGCGGCGGGTCGCCGAGGAACGGCTGCGGATCGCCCGCGATCTGCACGATCTGCTGGCCCACAGCATCACCCTCATCGGCGTCCAGACCTCGGTGGCGTCGCACATCCTGACCGTCGACCCGGACCGGCTCGACCGGCGCGCGATCGCCGCATCGCTGGAGGACATCGCCGACACCTGCCGGGAGGCCCGGGCCGAGCTGCGCACCACCCTGGAGGTGTTGCGCGACGGCCGGCACGACAGTCACGGCCGGCACGACGCGGAAGGCCCGCTGCCCGATCTGGCGGCGCTGCCCGGTCTCGTACGGGCCGCCGAGGTGGCCGGGGCACACGTCGACCTCGCGGTACGCGCCCCGGCCGGCCGGCTCGCCCCGGCGACCGGCGCGGCCGCGTACCGCATTGTGCAGGAGTCGCTGACCAATGCGGTACGGCACGCGGGAGCCGGTGTACAGGTCAGGGTCGCCGTGGCACCGGACGGCGGCAACGCGCTGCGGGTCACCGTCACCGACGACGGCACAGGACCCCCGAAGGACGGTTCCGCACCAGGGTTCGGCATTGTGGGCATGCGGGAACGGGCCCGCAGCACGGGCGGCACGCTGGACGCGGGACCCCGCCCCGGCGGCGGCTTCGAGGTCTCGGCGCTGCTGCCGTTCCAGGAGGTGGAGGCCACACCATGATCCGCGTACTGCTCGCCGACGACCAGACCCTGGTACGGGCGGCCTTCGCGATGCTCGTCGAATCCGACCGGGACATGGAGGTCGTCGGCCAGGCGGGCAACGGTCTCGAAGCCGTCGAGCTGACCCGCGCGCACCGGCCCGACCTCGTCGTCATGGACATCCGGATGCCCGAGCTCGACGGCATCGAGGCGACCCGCCGCATCGCCGCCGACGAACACCTCGCCGGAGTGAAGGTGCTGGTCCTGACCACGTACGACACCGATGAACACATCGTCGACGCACTGCGCGCGGGCGCCTCCGGCTTTCTCGTCAAGGACACCAGGCCCGCCGAGCTCCTGGCCGCCATCAGGACCGTGGCGGCGGGCGAGTCCCTGCTCTCGCCCGGGCCGACCGCCCGGCTCATCGCCAGGGTACTGAGCAGCCCCCGAACCCCGCCCGCCGGAGTACCGGGCGGTCCGGACCGCCTCTCCGAACGGGAGCGTCAGGTGCTCTGCCTCGTCGGGCGCGGACTGAACAACGCCGAGATCGCCGAGACCCTCGGCCTCAGCCCGCTTACCGCGAAGACCCATGTCAGCCGGATCATGGGCAAGGTCGGCGCCCGCGACCGGGCCCAGCTGGTGATCGTCGCGTACGAATCGGGGCTGGTCGTACCGGCCGCCGGTGGGGCGGACGGAAAGTGAGCGGCCCCGGCCCGGGGGCGGGCCCGATGAGCCGTTCCCGTACCGGACAATGGACGCATGAGCTTGTTCCGGGACGACGGCGTGGTGCTGCGCACGCAGAAGCTGGGCGAGGCCGACCGGATCATCACGATCCTGACCCGCGGCCACGGCCGGGTGCGGGCCGTCGCACGCGGCGTGCGGCGTACGAAGTCCAAGTTCGGGGCACGGCTGGAACCTTTCTCCCACGTCGATGTGCAGTTCTTCGCCCGGGGCAGCGAGCTGATCGGCCGTGGTCTGCCGCTCTGCACCCAGAGCGAGACGATCGCCCCGTACGGCGGCGGCATCGTCACCGATTACGCCCGCTACACCGCGGGCACCGCGATGCTGGAGACCGCCGAGCGGTTCACCGACCACGAGGGCGAGCCCGCGGTTCAGCAGTACCTGCTGCTCGTCGGAGGGCTGCGTACCCTCGCCCGCGGCGAACACGAGCCGCATCTCGTCCTCGACGCCTTCCTGCTGCGTTCGCTCGCCGTCAACGGCTACGCACCCAGCTTCGAGGACTGCGCGAAGTGCGGAATGCCCGGACCGAACCGGTTCTTCTCCGTCGCGGCGGGCGGCGTCATATGCGGCGACTGCCGGGTACCCGGCAGCGTCGTACCCTCGGCTGAGGCCGTCACCCTGCTGAGCGCGCTGCTCACCGGCGACTGGGAGACGGCGGACGCGTGCGAGGCGCGTCATGTCAGGGAGGGCAGCGGACTGGTGTCCGCCTATCTGCACTGGCATCTGGAGCGCGGACTGCGCTCACTGCGGTACGTAGAGAAGTGAATCAGGCAGATCAGGCACAGGGAGCGAGACAGTTCATGGCAGTACGCGGGATTCTCGGCGGCCGTAACCGGCGCGACTACAAGACCCCGGAGCCGCACCCCTCCGGTGCCACGCCCCCGAAGATCCCCGGCGAGCTGGTGCCCAAGCACGTCGCCGTCGTGATGGACGGCAACGGCCGCTGGGCCAAGGAACGCGGCCTCCCGCGCACCGAGGGCCACAAGGTCGGCGAGGGCGTCGTCATGGACGTCCTCAAGGGCTGCATCGAGATGGGCGTCAAGAACCTCTCGCTGTACGCGTTCTCCACCGAGAACTGGAAGCGGTCCCCCGAGGAAGTGAAGTTCCTGATGAACTTCAACCGGGACGTCATCCGCCGCCGCCGCGACGAGATGGACGAACTGGGCATCCGCATCCGCTGGGTGGGGCGCATGCCGAAGCTGTGGAAGTCCGTCGTCCAGGAGCTCCAGGTCGCCCAGGAGCAGACGAAGGACAACGACAGGATGACGCTGTACTTCTGCGTCAACTACGGCGGCCGGGCCGAGATCGCCGACGCCGCGCAGCGCATCGCGCAGGACGTCGCGGCCGGGAAGCTGGACCCGTCCAAGGTCAACGAGAAGACGTTCGCGAAGTACATCTACTACCCGGACATGCCGGACGTCGACCTCTTCGTCCGCCCCAGCGGCGAGCAGCGCACGTCCAACTACCTGATCTGGCAGAGCGCATACGCCGAGATGGTCTTCCAGGACGTGCTCTGGCCGGACTTCGACCGCCGCGACCTGTGGCGGGCATGCCTGGAGTTCGCCCAGCGGGACCGGCGCTTCGGCGGCGCGGTGGAGGCGGCCCAGGAGCCGAAGGGCTGAGAGCCTGTCGGGTGACCTCCGATCGTCCGCCCGATCAGAGGTCACCCGACAGGCTCTGAGGAAGGGGGGTCCGGGGGCGCCGCCCCCGGGCCGTCATCCCTTCGCGCACTCCGCGCACGTCCCGAAGATCTCCACCGTGTGGGCCACGTTCACATACCCGTGCTGTGCGGCGATCGTCTCCGCCCACTGCTCCACCGCGGGCCCCTCGACCTCCACGGCCTTGCCGCACATCCGGCACACCAGATGGTGGTGGTGGTCGCCGGTCGAGCAGCGCCGGTACACGGACTCGCCGTCCGTGGTGCGCAGCACATCGACCTCGCCCGCATCGGCAAGGGACTGAAGCGTGCGGTAGACGGTGGTCAGCCCGACCGAGTCACCGCGGTGCTTGAGCACATCGTGCAGCTCCTGGGCGCTGCGGAACTCGTCCACCTCGTCGAGCGCCGCCGCCACCGCCGCCCGCTGCCGGGTCGACCGGCCGCGTACCGGGGCCGCGTTCGTTCCACTGATCGGCGCTGTCGCCACAGCAGCCTCCTCGTGTCGCCCGTACCTGTGTCGGGCCATTGTGCCAGCCCGTCCGGGCATCACGGTCAAACCCGGAGTTCGTCCGTGGCCGGGCGGGAGGCCTGTACCTCAAGAGTGCACTCCTCGGACGCCGCTTCGCTCCGGCGGGCGCGCCTTCTGGCCAGCGGGGTCGCGAGCAGCGTCAGGGCGACGAAGACCGCGATGGCCAGCAGCACGATCGTCGCGCCGGGCGGGACGTCCTGGTAGTACGAGGTCACGGTGCCGGCCAGAGCCACCGCCGTGCCGATGACGACCGACAGTACGAACGTCACCTTGAAGGACCTGGAGATCTGCTGCGCGGCCGCGACCGGCACCACCATCAACGCGCTGACCAGCAGCAGCCCGACAACCCGCATCGCCACGGTGACGGTCACCGCCGCCGTCACGGCGACCAGCAGATTCAGTGCGCGCACCGGCAGCCCGGTGACCCGGGCGAACTCCTCGTCCTGACTGACCGCGAACAGCTGCCGGCGCAGCCCCAGCGTCACCAGCAGCACAAAGGCGGCCAGCAGACAGATCGCGGTGATGTCCTCGGTGGAGACCGTGGAGAGGGAGCCGAAGAGATACGAGGTGAGGTTGGCGTTGGAACCGGTGTCGGAGAGGTTGATCAGCAGGACACCGCCCGCCATACCGCCGTAGAACAGCATGGCCAGCGCGATGTCGCCGCGGGTGCGTCCGTACCAGCGGATCAGCTCCATCACGACGGCGCCGACGACGGCGACCGCCGTGGCCATCCACACCGGGCTGGTGGAGAGCAGGAAGCCGAGGCCGACACCGGTCATCGCGATATGGCCGATGCCGTCGCCCATCAGGGCCTGGCGGCGCTGGACGAGATAGATGCCGACGGCGGGGGCGATGACGCCGACCAGTACGGCGGCGAGCAGTGCCCGCTGCATGAACGGAGGGTCGAGGAATTCCATGATCAGCTCAGCAGTCCCGTCCGGACGGGCTCGGAGGCCGCGTGGGGGTGTACATGGTCGTGTCCGGGCAGGGCGTGCTGGCCCAGCGCCTTCGGGGGCGGCCCGTCGTGCATCACACAGCCGTCGCGCAGCACGATGGCGCGGTCGATCAGCGGTTCCAGCGGGCCGAGCTCATGCAGCACGAGCAGCACCGTGGTGCCGGCAGCGACCTGTTCGCGGAGCGTCGCGGCGAGGATCTCCTGGCTGGCCAGGTCGACGCCGGCCATCGGCTCGTCCATGATCAGCAGCTCCGGTTCGGCGGCCAGCGCCCGGGCGATCAGCACCCGCTGGTGCTGCCCGCCGGAGAGCGCGTTCACGGAGTCCTTGGCCCGGTCGGAGAGGCCCACGAGGTCGATGGCCCGGTCGACGGCGGCCCGGTCGGCCTTGCGGAGCAGCCCCAGCTTCGTACGGGAGAGGCGCCCGGAGGAGACGACCTCATGGATCGTGGCGGGGACGCCGCCGGCCGCGGTGGTGCGCTGGGGTACGTAACCGATCCGCGCCCAGCTGCGGAAGCGGCGCAGCGGGCTGCCGAACAGCTCGATGGAGCCGCCGGTGAGCGGGACCTGGCCGATGACGGAGCGCACGGCGGTCGACTTGCCCGAGCCGTTGGCGCCGAGCAGGGCGACGACCTCGCCGCGGTGGACGGTCAGGTCGATGCCGCGCAGCACCGGACGCGCGCCGAGCGTGGCCGTGGCGCCGCGCAGGGCTATCACGGGTTCGGTTGTGGTGCTCCCGGGCTCGGGCATGAGCGCCTCCGATGCTGCTGTGGCGGGTGTTACGTGGGTCACTTCGCGCCGAGCGCCTTCTGCAGGGCGGCGAGATTGGACTGCATGACCTCGATGTAGTTGTCGCCCTTGGACTTGTCCGTGATTCCCTCCAGCGGGTCCAGGACGTCGGTCTTCAGGCCGGTGTCCTTGGCGAGGGTCTTCGCGGTCTTGTCGCTGGCGAGCGTCTCGAAGAATACGGTCGTGGCCTTGTTCTTCTTCGCGACGGTGTGGATCTCGCTGATCCGGGCGGGGCTGGGCTCGGCCTCAGGGTCGACGCCGGCGATGCCCTCCTGGGTCAGGCCGTAGCGCTCGGCGAGGTACCCGAAGGCGGAGTGGGTGGTGATGAAGGTCTTGGTCGCGGTGTCCTTCAGGCCCGTCTCGTACGCCGTGTTCAGCGCGTCGAGCTTGTCGACCAGCGCGTCCGTGTTCTTGCGGTAGTCCGCGGCGTGGTCGGGGTCGGTCTTCTCCAGGGACTTTCCGACGCCCTTGGCGACCTCGGCGTACTTCACCGGGTCCAGCCAGATGTGGGGGTCGGCTCCGGCCTCGTCTCCGTGGTGCTCATGGCCGTGTTCGTCGGCGCCGGTCTCGGTGCCGTGGTCTTCCAGCCGGGTGAGGGTCGAGGCGTCGACGATGTCCTTCGAGCCGGACTGCTTGATGGCGTCGTCGACGGCGGGCTGGACGCCCTTGAGGTACAGGATGTAGTCGGCGTCGCCGAGTCCGCCGATCTGCCGCGGGGTGAGCTCCAGGTCGTGCGGCTCGACGCCCGGCTTGGTCAGCGTGGTGACGGAGACGTGCTTCCCGCCGATCTGCTCGGCCAGGAACTGCATGGGATAGAACGAGGCCACCACGTTCAGCTTGTCGCCGTTCTTGTGGTCGGCGGCGTCCGAGGCGGAGCAGGCGGTGAGGGCGGTGAGGCCGAGGACGACCGCTCCGGCGACGGTGGCGGTGGGTATGAGGCGGCTTACGTTCATGACAGTCATTTTCAACAAAACTGGAAACGATTGTCAACAAGGGCGGTGGGGTGACCCCTCGGCCGACTGTGCCGATACCGATTTGATCCAAGGGGCGTGCCCGCCGGTAATCTGAAGCATTCGCCCGCCCGTCTCCCGACCACCACCCCCCACCGAGGCGCTTCGCGCCACCCCTGTCCAATTTCGTCGTCGTAATGAAGAGAGCACCGTGGCCGCCGACAAGATCGACTCCATCGTCAGCCTGAGCAAGCGCCGTGGCTTCGTCTATCCCTGCAGTGAGATCTACGGTGGTCAGCGCGCCGCCTGGGACTACGGGCCGCTGGGCGTCGAGCTGAAGGAGAACCTCAAGCGCCAGTGGTGGCGCTACATGGTCACCTCGCGCGAGGACGTGGTCGGAATCGACTCGTCGGTCATCCTGGCCCCCGAGGTCTGGGTTGCCTCCGGCCATGTCGCCACGTTCACCGACCCGCTGACCGAGTGCACCTCCTGTCACAAGCGCTTCCGCGCCGACCACCTGGAGGAGGCGTACGAGGAGAAGCACGGCCACGCGCCCGCGAACGGTCTGATCGAGCTCAACTGCCCCAACTGCGGCAACAAGGGCACCTTCACCGAGCCCAAGCAGTTCTCGGGTCTGCTCTCCACCCACCTCGGCCCGACCCAGGACTCCGGCTCGGTCGCCTACCTGCGTCCCGAGACCGCCCAGGGCATCTTCACCAACTTCGGCCAGGTGCATCAGACTTCGCGCAAGAAGCCGCCGTTCGGTATCGCCCAGATGGGCAAGTCCTTCCGGAACGAGATCACTCCGGGCAACTTCATCTTCCGTACCCGCGAGTTCGAGCAGATGGAGATGGAGTTCTTCGTCAAGCCGGGCGAGGACGAGAAGTGGCAGGAGTACTGGATGGAGCAGCGCTGGAACTGGTACACCGGCCTGGGCATGCGCGAGGAGAACATGCGGTGGTTCGAGCACCCGCAGGAGAAGCTCTCGCACTACTCCAAGCGCACCGCTGACATCGAGTACCGCTTCCGCTTCGGCGGCAGCGAGTGGGGCGAGCTGGAGGGCGTCGCCAACCGCACGGACTACGACCTCAAGGCGCACTCCAAGGCCTCGGGCACGGACCTGTCCTTCTTCGACCAGGAGGCCGGCGAGCGCTGGACTCCGTACGTCATCGAGCCTGCAGCCGGTGTCGGCCGCGCGATGCTCGCGTTCCTCCTCGACGCCTACATCGAGGACGAGGCGCCCAATGCCAAGGGCGTCATGGAGAAGCGCACCGTGATGCGTCTCGACCCGCGCCTCGCGCCGGTCAAGGTCGCCGTCCTGCCGCTGTCCCGCAACCCGCAGCTGTCGCCGAAGGCCAAGGGCCTCGCGACCGACCTGCGGAAGAACTGGAACATCGAGTTCGACGACGCGGGCGCCATCGGCCGCCGCTACCGTCGTCAGGACGAGATCGGTACGCCGTTCTGCGTCACCGTCGACTTCGACACCCTCGACGACAACGCGGTGACCGTGCGCGAGCGCGACACCATGAAGCAGGAGCGCGTCTCCCTGGACCAGATCCAGGCCTACCTCGGCGCCCGGCTGCTGGGCTGCTGACGCACCACGGTTTCACGGCGAAGCCCCCGGTTCCTCGTACGGAACCGGGGGCTTCGTCGCACACTGTCCACGCTGAGCAGTTGCGTCAATGCGTCACCAGGAGGCCCGCATGCCGTCCATCCCTCTCTTTGGAGGGAATCCCCGTGTTCAGGTGGGGAGGGGATCCGGTCTTGGGGCTGCTCTAGTTCTCAGGCTGGAGTGGACGTTTTTGCTGTTCGATGTACTGCTTGACGGTATCCAGTGGAGCGCCACCGCAGGATCCGGCGAAGTAGGAGCCTGACCAGAAACGGCCGTGCATGATGAAGCGGTTGACGTGGTCGGTGAACTCTTGCCGCAAGTAGCGGGAGGATACGCCCTTGAGTGAGTTCACCAGGGCCGACAGGGCGACCTTCGGCGGGTAGTGCACCAGGAGGTGCACGTGATCCTCTTCGCCGTTGAACTCGATCAGCTCCGCGCCGAAGTCCGCGCAGACGTTCCTCATGATCTCCTCGCAGCGCGTCAGCATGGCGTCGTCGAAGACTTCGCCCCGGTACTTTGTCACGAACACCAAGTGTGCGTGGAGATTGCAGACAACGTGACGGCCCCGACGGACCTCGGAATTCGGTTCCCAGCGTGGTGACATAGACCAAGTGTAGTATGATCGAGCGAGCTCGACCGGAAGGGGGGTGGGCCGGTGATCCGTGCGTACAAATTCCTCATGCGGCCCACCGTGGGTCAGGCAGTCGCGCTCGGCGAGATGCTGCGCGACCACTGTTCGCTCTACAACGGGGCATTACAGGAACGCCGTGATGCCTTCCGGCACGTGTCGAGGACGAGCATCAAGTACGGGGTGCAGTCTGCACAGCTGAAGGAGATCCGGGCGTTCGACCCGGAGCGGCAGGGCCGCTGGTCCTTCTCCTCGCAGCAGGCCACGCTGCGTCGCCTGGACAAGGCGTTCGGTGCGTTCTTCCGGCGGATCAAGGTCGGCGAGACGCCTGGCTACCCGCGCTTTCGTGGGGTGAACTGGTTCGACACGGTGGATTTTGCCAAGGACGGCGACGGCTGCCGGTGGAACTCCACCCCGCACGACCCCGTTACCCGGGTCCGTTTCCAGGGCGTCGGGCACGTCAAGGTCAACCAGCACCGTGCGGTGGTCGGCAAGGTCAAGACCGTCAGCGTCAAGCGCGAGGGCCGCAAGTGGTTCGTCGTGCTCACCGCCGAGCAGGACCGGCCCGAACCGCTCCCGCCCACGGGCAGCGTCGCCGGTATCGACCTGGGCATTGCCTCGTTCCTCACCGACTCCAACGGCGTACACGTCCCCAACCCGCGCCACGGCCGCAAGGCCGCCGCGAAACTCGAAGCCGCACAGCAGGCCCTGAGCCGGTTCCCACGCCGCAAAGCTGAAGACCGCACGAAAAACCACCAGCGGGCCGTGGAGAAGGTTGCCACGCTCCACGGCAAGGTCCGACGCCAGCGGCTCGACCACGCGCACAAGACCGCGCTCGCCCTGGTCCGTGAGCACGACTTCATCGCGCACGAAGACCTCAAGATCCGCAACATGAGCAAGGCCCCCGCACCGAAGCCCGACCCTGGAACGCCGGGCACTTTCCTGCCCAACGGGGCAGCGGCGAAATCCGGGCTCAACCGTTGCATTGCCGATGCCGGATGGGGGGTGTTCCTGACGATCCTGTACGCCAAGGCTGAGAGCGCCGGACGGGAAGTGATCGCCGTGGACCCCCGCAACACCTCCCGGACCTGCCCCGAATGCGGGCACACCGCCAAGGAGAACCGGCCCACACAGGAGAAGTTCCACTGCGTCTCGTGCGGCCACCAGGCACACGCCGACGTCGTTGGAGCAACCAACGTTCTACGGGCCGGGCTGGTCCGCCGCGACGCCAACCAGGCATAGCGAGAAGCCACCCCGTTCACGGGGTGGAGGAGTCACGACCACGAGCAAGGTCAGCGCTCAGCAGATGGGATCAGCACGGCCGTGAACTCATCGTCCACGTCACGAAGTCGAGGATGCAGCGGCAGCTGAACTGCGACACCTGCGGCTGGCGCAAGGGCGTGCAGTTCCTGCCCTGGCTCAAGGCCGAGGAACATCTCGCCGAGGCGCACCAGGCAACGGTCGACCGGACCGCCTGAGCGGGCCGTCCGCAGCCGCTGTCCGCCGGCGCGAGACCGGCACGGGCGCCGACCCGGTGGAAAACCGGGTGCTGAGCCCGTTCCGGCCGGGGTACGGTTCGGGCATGTCTTCGTTCTTCCAGATCTACGAGTGAGAGTGCGGCGGGCCCGACCACCCGCCGCCCATCGGACCGATCCAGGTCGCCTCAGACCTCAATTCTCACCACGAATGGGAGAACGCCGTGGCCAAGAGCCGTAACAACCTCCTCGGTGTGGGCGGACAGCGCAAGAAGCTGTCCCGCGCCGAGCAGCAGGGCGTGGGCGCTGCCCGCACCACCGACCGCAAGGCGGCCGCCGACCAGAAGCAGGAACTGCTGCGCAAGATGCGCGAGCGCGCGCAGTCGGGATCAGCCTCCGACTCCGACGACGGCTCTGCCCGGGCCGAGCCGTCGTCGGACGGCACCGCGCAGCCGAGCGCGTCCGAGCAGGACGACTCGGCGCGGAGCTGACGCCTCCTGATCACCCGTACGACCGTGGGCCCGGATCAGCTGAAGTGATCCGGGCCCACGCCCTTGTCCGCTTGTCCGCGCCCCGGCAGCGGCTGCTCCGTCTTCACGCCCTGGAACCCGCCGACGCCTGATGCCCGGCGGGGGCACCCGTCGGCGCCTCCAGCCGCTCCGCGGTACGGCGCGCCGTCTCCAGCGCCCAGTGCCCACTGGTCAGCGCCCCCACCAACAGGACGCACAGCCCGCACCCGGCGAGGATCCACCAGGCGGGCTTGCTCGCGTCCACGAAGGCGGCCGCGTACTCGGCGCCGCGCGGCGAACCGGTACCGGCCACGCCCGCCGCCAGCACCGCGCCGATCACGGCGACCCCGAGCGTTCCGCCGATCTGCCGGCTGGTCGAGGCGACCGCCGCCGCCACACCGGCCTGTGAGCGCGGCATCCCGGAGACGGCGGTGTTGGTGATCGGCGCGTTCACCATGCCGAAGCCGAGACCGAACAGCACATAGCCGGTGAACAGCAGGACGTCGTCCGTCTCCGCGTCGAACGCGGCGAACAACAGTCCGCACGCCGTCATGGCCACGCCCGCCACCAGCAGCGGCAGCCGCGGCCCCCGGCTGCCGACGAGCCGGCCCGACAGCGGTGCGCAGACAAAGGTCAGGGCCGCCATCGGCAGCATGTACAGACCGGCGTGCAAAGCGCTCAGACCGCGCACGTTCTGCAGATACAGCGTGTTGAGGAAGAGGAACCCGCTCAGTGCGGCGAAGGCGCAGACCGCGATGGCGGTGGCACCGCTGAACGGGGCGCTGTGGAAGAACCTCAGATCGATGAGGGGCTCGGCGCGCCTGGGCTCGTACAGCAGCAGCCCGACGAGCGAGCACACGGCGAGCGCCGTGAACACCAGGATCCGCGGCGAGGTCCAGCCCACCGAGGGCGCCTCGATGATCGCGTACGTCAGCGGACCGAGCAGTCCGACGACCAGCAGTTGCCCCACGGGATCGGGGCGGCGCGGCTTGGGGGCGCGGGACTCGGGGACGTACCGCCAGGTGAGCAGCAGCGCGGCGAGACCGACCGGCAGATTGATCCAGAAGATGGACCGCCAGCCGACCGAGTCCACCAGGAGGCCGCCGACCACCGGGCCCGCCGCCATGGAGATGCCGACGACACCGCCCCACACCCCGATGGCGCGGGCCCGCTCGCGCGGGTCGGTGAAGGTGTTGGTGATGATCGACATCGCGACAGGGTTGAGCATCGAGCCGCCCACCGCCTGCACCATCCGGAACGCCACCAGCGACTCCAGGTTCGGCGCCAGGGAGCAGAGCGCCGAGCCGAGGGTGAAGAGGACGAGCCCGATCTTGAAGATCTTCCGGCGCCCTATCCGGTCGGCGGTGGAGCCCGCGAGCATCAGCAGCGAGGCGAGGACGAGGGTGTAGGCGTCGATCGTCCACTGCATGCCTGCGACGGTGGCGTGCAGTTCCTTCTGCATGGAAGGCAGGGCGACATTGAGGACGGTGTTGTCGAGGCTGACGATCAGCAGACTCATGCAGCAGATCGCCAGCACCAGCTGCCGTCGGCGGGGGCTCAGCTCGGGCATACTTGGATAGTACGGTTAACTAACGAACTCTGCCGACGGGCCGCTCCGCGCCGTACGCGACAATGGAGCAATGACCACGCTCGCCCCTTCGCTCCCGCTGCTCCGGATCGGCCCCCACACGGTGCAGCCGCCGGTGGTGCTCGCCCCCATGGCCGGCATCACCAACGCCCCGTTCCGCACCCTGTGCCGGGAGTTCTCCGGCGGCAAGGGGCTGTTCGTCAGCGAGATGATCACCACGCGGGCGCTGGTCGAGCGCAATGAGAAGACCATGCAGCTCATCCACTTCGACGCGAGCGAGACCCCGCGCTCGATCCAGCTGTACGGAGTGGACCCGGTCACCGTCGGCAAGGCCGTCCGTATGATCGTCGACGAGAACCTCGCCGACCACATCGACCTGAACTTCGGCTGCCCGGTCCCCAAGGTGACCCGCAAGGGCGGCGGCTCGGCGCTCCCGTACAAGCGGCCACTGCTGCGCGCGATCCTCAACCAGGCGGTCTCCAACGCGGGCGATCTGCCGGTCACCATCAAGATGCGCAAGGGCATCGACGACGACCACATCACTTACCTCGACGCGGGCCGGATCGCGGTCGAGGAAGGTGTCACGGCCGTCGCCCTGCACGGCAGGACGGCCGCCCAGCACTACGGCGGCACCGCGGACTGGGAAGCCATCGCCCGCCTCAAGGAGCACGTCCCGGAGATCCCGGTCCTCGGCAACGGCGACATCTGGTGCGCGGACGACGCCCGCCGGATGATGCGTGAGACCGGCTGCGACGGCGTGGTCGTGGGCCGGGGCTGCCTGGGCCGCCCCTGGCTCTTCGGCGACCTGGTGAGCGCGTTCGAGGGTACGGAGACGAGGCGGGCGCCGGCGCTCCGGGAGGTCGCCACCGTCATGCTGAGGCACGCGACGCTGTTGGGGGAGTGGATCGGTGACGAGACCCGTGGCGTGATCGACTTCCGCAAGCATGTCGCCTGGTACCTCAAGGGCTTCTCGGTCGGCTCCGAGATGCGCAAGAAGCTGGCGGTCACCTCGTCGCTGGACGAGCTGGGCGGTCAGCTGCAGGAGCTGGACCTGGACCAGCCGTGGCCGGACGGCGCGGACGGGCCGCGCGGGCGAACCTCGGGCAACAACCGGGTGGTCCTGCCGGACGGCTGGCTGAAGGACCCGTACGACTGCGCGGGCGTGAGCGCCGACGCGGAGCTGGACACCTCGGGCGGCTGAGAACACTCCCGGGGCCTGACGGGGGTTCCGGCGGGGGCCTTCCACAGCTTCCCCGGCCCTCCGGGTCCCTTCAAGAGGCACGCGGCATCACAGGCACCGCGTGCCTCTTCCTTTGCATCGCTCATATGAGCGCCACATTGAGCCGGATTCGGCGATATCCAGCCAAGGGTGAGCCTTAATGCGCCCGCACGGGGCATCGCGCATTGAATCTGCTCACACTCGGCTGCATCTTGATGATCAAAGGGTGACCATCAGCCGCCCCTCGCCCGTCCGGATGGTGACATCTGAGCGCCGATCGTAGAGTGATTCTCGCCACCCTGAGAACCGCATCGCTCAAATGAGCGCAGATTTGGGAGGTGCACTTCTCAAATGATGGCACTGGGTGCCAAGGGGCTTCACTTTGATCGATCGACGCTTCCACTGCGCTGCGTGGTCGATTGAGGGTATTCCGGTCGCGCTGAGTGCTTATTCATTCAAGAAGTGAAGACATTCCTTCGATCGAGGGACAGGTCATGTCACTTTCGATCTGCTGGCGGACGGGTGGTTGAGGCCTCATGACGCGCAAGTGGACGTACCCAGACACCTTCGATCTGGGTATGTTCCTCGCCGTCAGGGCAGCCACAGCGTCCTCGAGGAGTCGAGACCCGTGTCGGAAAACAAAGATCCCCACGTATCCACCCCGGAATCCCGGGAGCCCCAGGGCGAGAAGTTCGTTTATGACTTCACCGAGGGCAACAAGGATCTGAAGGACCTGCTCGGCGGGAAGGGTGCCAACCTCGCCGAGATGACCAATCTCGGGCTCCCCGTCCCTCCGGGCTTCACCATCACCACCGAGGCGTGCAAGGTCTACCTCGACAGTGGCCAGGAGCCGACGAAGCTGCGCGACGAGGTCAGCGCGCATCTCGACGCCCTTGAGGCGCGGATGGGCAAGAAGCTCGGCCAGGCGGACGACCCGCTCCTGGTCTCGGTCCGCTCCGGCGCGAAGTTCTCGATGCCCGGCATGATGGACACGGTCCTCAACATCGGCCTCTCCGACGAGTCCGTGGTCGGTCTCACCGCCCAGGCCGGCGACGAGCGGTTCGCGTGGGACTCCTACCGCCGCCTCATCCAGATGTTCGGCAAGACCGTCCTCGGTGTCGACGGCGACCTCTTCGAGGAGGCGCTGGAGGCGGCGAAGGAGGCCAAGGGCGTCACGGTCGATGTGGATCTCGACGCGGCCGACCTGAAGAAGCTGGTCAAGCAGTTCAAGAAGATCGTCTCGCGGGACGCCGGACGTGACTTCCCGCAGGACCCGCGCGAGCAGATGGACCTGGCCATAAAGGCCGTCTTCGACTCGTGGAACACCGACCGGGCCAAGCTCTACCGCCGCCAGGAGCGCATCCCCGGCGACCTCGGCACGGCCGTCAACATCTGCTCGATGGTCTTCGGCAACCTCGGTCCCGACTCCGGTACCGGAGTCGCGTTCACCCGCGACCCGGCCAGCGGTCACCAGGGCGTCTACGGCGACTACCTTCAGAACGCGCAGGGCGAGGACGTCGTCGCCGGTATCCGCAACACCGTGCCGCTCGCCGATCTGGAGTCGATCGACAAGAAGTCGTACGACCAGCTGATGCAGATCATGGAAACCCTCGAAACGCACTACAAGGACCTGTGCGACATCGAGTTCACCATCGAGCGCGGCCAGCTGTGGATGCTCCAGACCCGGGTCGGCAAGCGCACGGCGGGTGCCGCCTTCCGGATCGCCACGCAGCTCGTCGACCAGGGCCTGATCGACGAGGCCGAGGCGCTCCAGCGGGTCAACGGGGCGCAGCTCGCGCAGCTGATGTTCCCGCGCTTCGACGAGGAAGCCAAGACGCAGCTGCTCGGCCGTGGCATCGCCGCGTCGCCGGGCGCCGCGGTCGGCAAGGCGGTCTTCGACTCGTACACCGCCGTCAAGTGGTCCCGCTCCGGCGAGAAGGTCATCCTCATCCGCCGCGAGACCAACCCCGACGACCTCGACGGCATGATCGCGGCCGAGGGCATCCTGACCTCGCGCGGCGGCAAGACCTCGCACGCCGCCGTCGTCGCACGCGGCATGGGCAAGACCTGTGTCTGCGGTGCCGAGGACCTCGAAGTCGACACCAAGCGCCGCCGGATGATGGTGGGCGGCCGGGTCATCGAGGAGGGCGACGTCGTCTCCATCGACGGCTCCACCGGCAAGGTGTACCTCGGCGAGGTCCCCGTCGTCCCGTCCCCGGTCGTCGAGTACTTCGAGGGCCGGATGCACGCGGGCGCCGACGACGCCGACGAGCTGGTCGCCGCCGTGCACCGGATCATGGCGTACGCGGACCGGGTGCGTCGGCTGCGGGTGCGGGCCAACGCCGACAACGCCGAGGACGCGCTGCGCGCCCGCCGCTTCGGAGCCCAAGGCATCGGCCTGTGCCGTACCGAGCACATGTTCCTCGGCGAGCGCCGCGAGATGGTCGAGAAGCTGATCCTCGCCGACACGGACGAGGAGCGCGAGACCGCGCTGGCGGAGCTGCTGCCGCTGCAGAAGGCCGACTTCATCGAGCTGTTCGAGTCGATGGACGGACTGCCCGTCACCGTACGGCTGCTCGACCCGCCGCTGCACGAGTTCCTGCCGGACATCACGGAACTGTCGGTGCGCGTCGCGCTCGCCGAGTCCCGCAAGGACGCCAACGAGAACGACCTGCGTCTGCTCCAGGCCGTGCACAAGCTGCACGAGCAGAACCCGATGCTCGGTCTGCGCGGAGTACGGCTCGGCCTGGTCATCCCCGGCCTGTTCGCGATGCAGGTCCGGGCGATCGCCGAGGCGGCCGCGCACCGCAAGAACGCCAAGGGCGACCCGCGCGCCGAGATCATGATTCCGCTGGTCGGCACGGTCCAGGAGCTGGAGATCGTCCGCGACGAGGCCGACCAGGTCATCGCCGAGGTCGAGGCGGCCACCGGCACCGAGCTGAAGCTCACCATCGGCACGATGATCGAGCTGCCGCGCGCCGCGCTGACCGCCGGTCAGATCGCCGAGGCCGCGCAGTTCTTCTCCTTCGGTACGAACGACCTGACCCAGACGGTGTGGGGCTTCTCCCGGGACGACGTGGAGGCATCGTTCTTCACCGCGTACCTGGAGAAGGGCATCTTCGGGGTGTCTCCGTTCGAGACGATCGACAAGGACGGTGTGGGCTCGCTGGTCCGCAGCGCGGTCGCGGCCGGCCGTGCCACCCGCCCGGACCTCAAGCTCGGCGTCTGCGGCGAGCACGGCGGCGACCCGGAGTCGGTGCACTTCTTCCACGAGGTGGGCCTGGACTACGTGTCCTGCTCCCCGTTCCGCATCCCCGTCGCCCGCCTGGAGGCGGGCCGCGCGGCAGCGGACTCGAAGGGCAGCGACAGCCGCTGACCCGACACCACACCCCCTGACCCCGGAGCCGCCGTCGGCTCACCCGTACCCTCACCGACTCGACGGCAACTCCGGAACTCCCAGAGGCGGCGGCACCCTGTGCGGGGATGCCGCTGCTTCGTTTTGTTCTGGGGAAAATGGTTGTTCGACGTTGTGCCTTTTCTTCGTTCACTACGCAAAGTTCGTTCAGTGCGCAAAGACATGGGCCGGGAACGGACCGGGGTGCGGCCCATGGATCCCCATCCATGGGTCGCACCCGGCTTACCCCCGTCGGGTACGGTGCCGCACCGTCGCCGACCGCTGCCGAACGAGCAAAACCCCCCACGGCCTTCACTCGCTCTTCCGGTGGCTCCGGATTCGCACCCGACGTCGTACAGCTTTTCGGGAGACGGCATGTGGAGGCGAGACGTTTCACCTCTGGCCGAAACCCCGTGGTGACGTGCTGTTACCGATCGCATACCCTTGGGTGGGGGCAATTGCAGGTGCAACAGATGGGGGTTCGGTGCTGCGTATCCATATGTCCGGAGTGGACCTTTCCAAGGTGCGGATGGCCACCCGGCCGGATGCGCTGTGGGAAACCATTCTGAGTTTCCATCGGCTGAGGGACCGGCGCGGTTCCACGGTGTTCGGGAAATGGCGTACGGAAACCCGGCCCCGGTTGAATGGTGAAGTACGCCTGCTGGCCGCGGTGATTCCACCGCGCGGCTATTTCCCGGACTTTCTGACGCCTTCTCAGGAAGGCGGTGAGCCGTACGGCATCGACGCCGGAATTGAAGCGCTGCGCGACACCCCGCCCCGGCGGATCCGCGCCGAACTCGCCCTGCTGGGCGCCGAACACCGCGAGGCGGGCCGCACCCCGGACGGGCACGCCGAGTTGCTCGGCCGGCTCATCGGCGCCCTGCGCGGTTACCACCGCGCCGCGATCGAACCGTACTGGCCGCACATCCAGGCCAGCGTCGAGGCCGACCGCGCCGTCCGCGGCCGCGCCCTCCTGGACGGCGGGGCACAAGAGCTGCTCGCCTCCCTCCCACCCATGATCCGCTGGCGGGCCCCCGTGCTGGAGGCGGACTACCCCGTCGACCGCGAACTCCATCTGGACGGACGGGGGTTATTGCTCCAGCCGTCCTACTTCTGCCGCGTCACCCCGGTCGTCTACCGCGACCCACAGCTCCCGCCGGTCCTCGTCTACCCGGTCACCCACTCCCGCGCCCCGGTCTTCGCCGAACCGGGGCCCTGGCTCGGCAGGCTCCTCGGCAATACCCGCTCGACGGTCCTGAGGGCCATCGGCAACGGCTGCACGACCAGCGAACTCGCCCGCCGGGCAGGAGTCTCCCTGGCCTCGGCGAGCCAGCACGCCTGTGTGCTGCGCGAGGCCGGCCTGATCCACACCCTGCGGCACGGCAGCTCGGTCCTGCACACGCTGACCCCGCTGGGCGGATCGCTGCTCCGGGGCGGCGCGCCGCTCGCCATGTCCTGACCCCGCGGGCGGAAAATTTCCTCGCCGGTACCGATGAGTTCCGCGCCGCCCCGCCGTCTACCTGTCGTAAAACGTTCGAACACCAGAGAGAACGGAACGGCCATGCCTCAGATGATCTTCGTGAACCTTCCGGTCAAGGACCTTGAGACGACCAAGGCCTTCTTCGGCAAGCTCGGCTTCTCCTGCAACCCGCAGTTCAGCGACGAGAACACCGCGTGTCTCGTCATCAGCGACACGATCTTCGCCATGCTCCTCACGGAGCCCCGCTTCAAGGAGTTCACCAAGAAGGAGATCGCCGACTCCTCGAAGTCCACCGAGGTAATCCTCGCTCTCAGCGCCGAGAGCCGCGAGAAGGTGGACGAGCTGGTGGACACCGCCCTCGCCTCCGGGGGATCGCCCGCCAACGAGCCGGTGGACTACGGCCATATGTACGGCCGCTCCTTCCAGGACCCGGACCATCACATCTGGGAGGTCATGTGGATGGACCCGGCCGCCGTCGAGGGGCAGCAGTCCTGAATGCTCCGATAAGGGGTGGCGTATCCGGTCCTCAGGCCGTGAGGACCGGATACGCCACCCCCGTGAGCTGCTCGGACGCCACCCAGAGCCGTTCGCTCGCCACATCGTTCAGCGTCCAGCCCGCCCGCCAGGACGGGGCGGGCGCACCGCGCCAGCCCAGCAGCCTCGGCCCGGTGAACGAGTCGGGGCGTACGCCGGGCGCGGTGGCCGCGTACAGGGTGGGCAGCGCACCGGACGACGCGGGCTGGGCGATGATCCGGTTACCGAGCTCGACCACCCGTTCCGCCGCCTTGCGGTTCTCCATCCGGACGCCCGCCGTCTGCAGATCGGTTGCCGCGTAACCGGGGTGCGCTGCGGCGGCCACCACCTCACAAGCGGCTGCCGACAGCCGCCGCGCCAGCTCGTGGATGAAGAGTAGATTGGCGGTCTTCGAGCGGCCGTAGGCGATCCAACGGCGGTAGTTCCGCTCGCTGTTGAGATCCCCGATGTCGATGTTGGACAGGGCGTGCATGCCACTGGAGATGCTCACCACGCGCGCCCCGGGGGTGTCGAGGAGCTTCGGGAGCAGCAGTCCGGTGAGCGCGAAGTGCCCGAGGTGGTTGACGCCGAACTGCCTCTCGAAGCCGTCGGCCGTCTTCCCGTACGGAAGAGCCATCACGCCCGCGTTGTTGATCAGCAGATCGATCCGGTCGGGCGCGTGGGCCGCGGCGAACTTGCGTACGGAATCCAGATCGGCCAGATCGAGCGGTACGAACTCCACGTCCGCGCCGGTCACGGCCTTCCGGATGCGGGACTCGGCCTCCTTGCCGCGCGTCTCGTCACGGCAGGCGAGCAGCACCCGCGCGCCCTGCCGCGCCAGCTCCCGCGCAGTGATCAGTCCGATGCCGCTGTTGGCTCCGGTGACCACGGCCGTACGGCCGTTCTGATCGGGGATGTCGCTCGCGTTCCAGCCCTGGCTCATGGACCAAAGCGTACGACCGCGGCGAGCCGGCCGGACGGGCCGGGCCGGTCCGGATTCCGCCGGGCTCGCGAGCGCACGGGCGGGCCCGGAAGCCCGGGAACCTCAGAGTTGGCTCAACTTTCCCGCGATCCGGCCGAGGCGGTTGGACGGGGCACGTATTGCCTCCTTATGGTCGCGACCATGCCCGACATAGCACTCACCACTCTGGTCGTCCTCTGCCTCGCCGCAGCCGCGGCCGGCTGGATCGACGCGGTGGTCGGCGGCGGCGGACTGCTGCTGCTGCCCGCGCTGCTGCTCGGACTGCCGCACGTCCCGGCCGCGCACGTCCTCGGCACGAACAAGGCGATCGCGATCGTCGGTACGTCGGGCGCCGCCGTGACGTATGTACGCAAGGCACCGGTGAAGGTCGGGACGGCCCTGCGGATCGGGCTCGCGGCACTGGCCGGATCGATGACCGGTGCGTTCTTCGCCGCCGGGATCAGCAGCGAGGTGCTGCGCCCGGTCATCATGGTTGTGCTGCTGGCGGTCGCGGCGTTCGTGATGCTGCGGCCCTCGTTCGGCAGGGCGACGGACGACGGTACGCCGCACAAGGTCACCCGGGCCCGCACCGTCACCGCGATCGTGCTCGTCGGCGGCGGCATCGGCTTCTACGACGGGCTGTTCGGCCCCGGCACCGGAACGTTCCTGGTGCTGGCGCTGACCGCGGTGCTCCACCTGGATCTGGTGACGGCGTCCGCCACCGCCAAGATCGTCAACGTCTGCACCAACGGCGGGGCGCTGGCGATGTTCGCCTACCAGGGCAGCGTGATGTGGCAACTGGCCGCGCTGATGGCCGTGTTCAACCTGGCGGGTGGGCTGATCGGGGCGCGGATGGCGCTCAGGAAGGGCAGCGAGTTCGTCCGCGGGGTACTGCTGGTCGTGGTGTTCTCGCTGGTCGCCAAGTTGGCGTTCGATCAGTGGGCGGCATGAACGACGGGCGTCCGGGCGGGTTCACCGCACCTCGGTGAGGTGTGCGTACGCCACCACATTGCCCTGGTAACCCGTCGTCTTCGAGAATCCGCCGCCGCAGGTGATCAGCCGCAGCGAGGCGTAGGGCGAGGCGCCGTACACCCGTTTGTCGGGGAAGTTCTTGCTCTCGTAGACCTCGATCGCGTCGAGTGAGAAGACGGCGGTACGCCCGTCCTGGCGGACCACCTCGACCGTGCTGCCCTTCTGCAGGGTGCCCAGGTTGTAGAAGACCGACGGCCCCTGTGCGTTGTCGACATGACCGGCGACGATAGCGCTGCCCTTGGAGCCGGGCGGAGTGCCGTCCCGGTACCAGCCGACGATGTCACGGTTTCCGGCCGGCGGCACATCGAGACTGCCGCCGGCCCCGAGTCCCAGTCGCATCATCGGTGCGTCCACCCGGATGCTCGGGATCCGGATGCGTACGGGCGCCGAGGGCTTCAGCGGTTCGGCGACCGGAGACCCCGGCTGCAGCTCCGGGCCGCCCGCGAATGCCTGGGCGGCGGTCGGCTGGGGCGGGATCAGCTCGGCGCCGGCGCCGTGACGGATCAGCCAGATACCGGCCAGCGCTGCGACGACCAGCAGCCAGCTCTTGGCCTTCTGGGACACGGTCGTCCTCCGGATGACGAAATGGGGACGGTACGGGGACGGTCCCGTCCCGGTGGCGCGCGGCCACCGGGACGGAAACCGGGCGGTACGGAGACGTGAATCCGTCTCCGTCAGCCGGCTCCTTGCGTGCCGCTCGCCCGGCGACGCAGGAGCCAGGCTCCGCCGACGGCGGTCGCGGCGAGTACGCCGGCGCCCGCCGCGATCTGGGTGGTGTCGGGCCGGACGCTGCCGCCGACGCCTGTTTTGACGTGCCCGCTGGGGGCTTTGGGTGCGGACGAGTCGTCACGCCCGGACGAGTCGTCACGCCCGGACGAGGAGTTGTCGCGTCCGGACGAGTTGTCGTCTCCGGACTGGTTGTCGTCTCCGGACTGGTTGTCGCGACCGGACGAGTTGTCGCGCCCCGACTGGTTGTCGCGTCCGGACGAGCTTTCATGCCCGGATGAGTTGTCGCGTCCGGACGACGAGCTGTCGTGCTTTGCCGAGCCCTCGTCCCCGGAGGGGATGCGGAGCCCTGAGAGGGCGTCGAGCCCGCCGACGGAGTCGAGCAACGAGGGGACATTGAGGCCGGAAGGGTTGTCGAGGCCGAAGGGGATGTCGTTTCCGGACCCGGCGGGGTTGTTCGCCCCGTCGTCGTCGGTCTGCGGCTTCGGGGCGCCATTGGCCCGCGGTGCGGCAGCCGAGCCGACCCGCAGCGCGCCGGCATCACCTGCGTACGCGGACGGCCCGGCGGCGAAGAGGCCGAGCGTGGCTATGGTGATCGCGGAAGCGGCGGTACCGGTCACTAGGCGGGCAGGACGCATGGGGTGTTCCTCCGGCAACTGCGCGAGTGGGTGTGTCCTGACCTCGAGCTAACGGGCGGTCCGCCACCCATGCCTTCTGACATGAAGTCAGCTTTCACCCGAATGGCTCGGCGCGGCATCCTTGCCAAGGTGAATGTGTGCAGGTCACAGCGGTGATCGAAGCGAGGGTGGCCGGTCCCGTGCCGCCCGGTGCCGATTGGGTGACGCCGCCCAGGAGGAGAGTGGCGCACATCACACGCATGACCTTGTGGGTGTCGGGCACATGTCTGACACCCCCCACGGGACGGTGAATCAGGCCGCCCCCGGCCGCCGCCCTCGCCGGGCCCATCCCCCCTGGGTCCGGCGGGGGCGGTTCCGTACCGTGGCGTTCTGCGGTGCGGCGTTCTCGGGCCGGGGCGGCGGCGGACCATTCGACGGCCGGCGGCCGCACCCGGGCACAGAGCGGCTGCCCCTTGGCATCGGAGAGAGACAGCCGCCTTCGGACCGCAGTCCGCAGCAGGGCGTGGAGTCCGCCGTGCGGGCAGGCGTGACGCCAGGAGGCGTCAGATCGTGTCCCACGGCGCACCGTCGTACGCCTGCCCGATCCGCTTCATCAGCTCCTCGTCCACCGTGAACTCGGTGTCGTCGATGCGCCGGACCGGCGCGATGCCCTGCGAGTTGGTGATGAACGCCGACCGGAACGCGGCCAGCCCGTCCAGCGTCACCGGGCGCCGTACGGACTCCAGCCCCGCGCCGGGCAGCTCCTGCTCCAGCAGCGCCATGGTGATGCCGAGCAGGGAGGGGGCTTTTGGCCAGACGATCGAAGTGCCGTCCCAGAAACCGATGTTGGTGATCGAACCCTCGGTCACCGCACCGTCCGGCGTGGTCAGCAGAGCCTCGTCGAAACCGGCGCGTGCCGCGAGCCTTGCGTAGTACGTCTGGCCGAACTCGCCGGGACGTTTGATGTGCGGCACGGTCCGGGCGTACGGAACGGACATCAGGTCGTGCGGTTCGGCGGACTTCTGCGCCGGCTCGCGCACCGTGACCATCACGGTCGTCTCCGTGCCGCCCGGCGACGGAAAGCCGTACACCCGGGTCGAGGCGTCCCGTACCCCGGCACTGCCCAGCGCGTGCCGGATCAGCTCGCGGACCCGCTCCCCGTCGAGACCGCGCTCGAACAGCTCCTGATGGGCGGAGTCCAGCCGGGCCAGATGCAGGGCGAGGCCGCGCACCTTTCCGTCCCTGACCTGCATGGCCGTGAAATGGCCGTAGTTGAGGAAGGCGGGAATCCGCAGATCCGCCTCGGTGGCCGGGTGCCCGTCGAACTCGGCGTACGGGAAGGGTGCGGGAGGGGGAGTCGTCATGCGATCCACCGTATGCGGCGGCGTGCGACGGCGGCCCCCGACGGACAGGACTTGACCTCAACCATGGTTGACATATGAGCCTCTCCGTATGGACCTCACCGCGACATCCTCATCCATCGCATCCACGACCGCCTCCACCGCACCTCTGAAGGTCGCGGTCATCCTCGCCAGCAATCGCGAGGGACGGTTCGCCCCCGTCGTCTCCGACTGGTTCCTCTCGCGCACCACCGGTCACCCCGACATCGAGACCGACCTGATCGACATCGCGGAACTCGACCTTCCGATCGTCCTCTCCTATCGGCCCGACGTCGATGCGCAGGCCCAACTGGCGGCCGTGTCGACCAGATTGGCGGAGGCCGATGCCTTCGTCGTCATCACCCCCGAGTACAACCACTCGTACCCGGCCCCGCTGAAGAACCTCATCGACTGGCACCACGCCGAGTGGCAGGCCAAACCCGTCGCCTTCGTCTCGTACGGCGGAGTCTCCGGAGGTCTGCGCGCCGTCGAGCATCTGAGGCAGGTCTTCGCGGAGCTGCACAGCGTCGGCATCCGGGAAACGGTGTCGTTCCACAACGCGGGCGCGCTGTTCGACGACGAGGGCAGGCACAAGGACCCGGCGGGCTGCGACGCGGCGGCCAAGACGCTGCTCGACCAGCTGGTCTGGTGGGGGCGCGCGCTGCGCGACGCCAAGGCCGTTCATCCCTACGGCGTCTGACCACCGGGCACTGCGCCGCGCCGCAATGCCCCCGACAATCGACGATGGGAGCAAGGACACTCCGTAATCGACCCCCCGAGGAGCCCGAAGGTGACGACGCCGGCATTGCTGAACGTGCTGACCGTGCTGACCACGACGGACAGCGAGGAGAAGGCCCATTCCCTGGCGCAGGGCGCGGTGGAGGCGCGGCTCGCCGCCTGCGTACAGATCTCCGCGCCCGTGACCTCGGTCTACCGCTGGCAGAACGCCATCGAGACCACCGAGGAGTGGCAGCTGCTGTTCAAGACGACGGCCGAGCGGTACGACGAACTGGAGGCCCATCTCCTGGCGGCGCACGACTACGAAACTCCGGAGATCGTCGCGATCCCGGTGGTACGGGGCAGCGCCCGTTACCTCGACTGGGTCTCCGCCGAGACCGCCCCGGTCATCTCTCTGTAGAGCCGGCACCCGCCCGGGGTCGCCCGCCCTCAGCGCCCGTCCGCCGCCAGGGCCTCTTCGACCCCGGGCTCCTCCGGCCCCAGGAAGTGCGGGTCGGGCCTGAACACGGCATCCAGCGCCGCCTTCCCGGCCGCGAACATCTCCCGTGTCCCGCCGTAGTACCAGGTCGCATCGTGTACGGCGTCGACGCCGACCCCGTACGCATCGATCCCCGCGGTCCGGCACAGTGCGATCGCCCGCCGGATGTGGAACCCCTGGCTCACCAGCACCGCGCGGTCGACGCCGAAGATCTTCTTGGCCCGAACGCACGAGTCCCAGGTGTCGAACCCGGCGAAGTCGCTCACGATCCGCTCGTCCGGCACCCCGTGCGCCCTGAGATACGTGCGCATGGCGTCCGGCTCGTCGTACTCCTTCCGGCTGTTGTCACCGGTCACGAGCACGACCTTCACCTTCCCGACCCGGTACAGCTCGGCGGCGGCGTTCAGCCGGTTCGCGAGATACGGCGAGGGCCTGCCCTCCCAGAGACCGGCCCCGAACACCATGGCGACCTGCTGCGCGGGCGCGTCCGCGGTCGTTCTGACGCGGGCGTCGGCCACGGAGTACATCCAGGTCGCGGGCGCCAGCGCCGCGACACAGGCGACCATCACCCCCTGCACGAGCCTTCGCTGCCCGCGCCGCGTCCGCGGCCATCGCGGCCGCAACCGCCCGAGCCGCCCCAGTCGCCCCGGCTGCTTCTCCCGCATGGGTGTCCCCCTGTTCGCGCCCTGTGCCGTGCCACATGAGACGAGCGACGGGGAGAAAGGGTTCTCCATCTCCCGATTTCATTGATTTCGTAACCGTTTCCGATCGTGCCGCAGACACTCGGGCATGATGGCCGTCATGAACCGACCTGGAACCGGGACGGACGACTGGGTGACCGTCGCCGCGTACGAGAATCTGAAGGGCCGACCGCATCCCGCGGCTGCCGTCCGCGCTTGACTGCGGGACCGGGGTATCGACTGGATGCCGTTCGCCGCCGACGACCTGCACGTCGACCTGGCCTGCGGCCCGGGCCCGGACGGCCACTGGCATGGCTGGATCACCGTCCGCGTCCGGGCTTCAGCGCTGATTCCGCTCGGCCTCCATCCCAGCCGGCCGACCTCGCGGCCAGGATTCCCGCCTGCCCCGGCGTGGTGGCACGCGGCAGCCGAACGGGCGGCCCGGAAAACCCATTGAGTACGCGCCCGGTGCCCGCCACGCCGACCCCATGTCTTCCCCGCGCCATGTGTTCCTCGACCCCGACGGTGCGGCCGCCGACTGGCTGTATGTGGTGGTGACGGCCCCCACCGGGGTCGTCTACCAGCAGCAGTACGGCGGTACGGCATGTCGGCAGGGCGAGGCCGAGGGGGTCCTCGTACCGGTGCGCTCGCCCGACGAACTCGGCGCGCTGCGGCAGCTCTTCGAGCAGTACTTCCGCGGTGCGGGTACGAGGAACCGCCCCTGGACGCCGGATGAGCGGGCCACCCTGCGCAGCGCGGCCGGGGACACCCTCTACCGGCTCTGCGACGGCGTGGACACCAGCCCCACGAACTGCGCCGGGACGAGAGCCGGTTGGACGAGACGGACGAGGCATGGGTGCCGGTGCTCACCCCGGACGGGCCGGGTGTGCTGCTCTGGTGCAACTCGGACTGAGACCGGCGATTGTCCGGAGGACGCCCAGTAGCATCGGACAATGTTGCTTCCACGGCTGATCGCCTCCGATCTCGACGGCACGCTCCTGCGCAACGACGGCACCCTCTCGCCCCGCACCCTGCGCGCCCTGCGCACGGCCGAGAGCGCCGGTACGCAGGTCGTCCTCGTCACCGCCCGGCCACCCAGATTCGTCGACCGGCTCGCCGAGGCCGCCGGTCTCGAGGGGACAGCCGTGTGCAGCAACGGGGCGCTGGTGTACGACATCGGGACGCGCACCGTCGTCTCCTCCCGCGCCCTGCCCCTCGCCACCGCCCGGCGCGTGGCCACCGCGCTCGCCGCCGCCGTGCCCGAGATCGGCTTCGCCCTGGAGACCGGCAGCCACGTCCTGTACGAACCCGCCTACCGGCTGCGGCTCTCCGAGGACATCGACGCCGAACTGCCCGTACCGTCGCTGGCGGATCTGTGGCTGACCGACGTCCCCGTCACCAAGCTGCTCGCCTGGTCGGACCGGCTCGACGCGGACGCCCTGCTGGCCGCTGCCGAGGAAGGGGCGGGCGACGAGGTACAGCTCACCCACTCCGGCGGGCGCGGGCTGCTGGAGATCAGCGCGTCCGGCGTCACCAAGGCCGGCACCCTCTCGATGCTGTGCGCCGGCCGGGGCATCGATGCCACGGAGGTCATCGCCTTCGGCGACATGCCCAACGACCTGACCGTCCTCGACTGGGCCGGCACCGGCTACGCGATGGGCAACGCCCACCCGAGTGTGCTGGCCGCCATACGGACGCACACGCTCTCCAACGAGGAGGACGGGGTCGCGCACGTCATCGAGCGGCTCTTCGGCGGCGCGGCCTGACACCGAGACCCCCGCCCGGCATCGAGACCCCGACTGAACCGATACCCCGCCCGACACCGCCCCGACCGCACGATGCGCCCGCGGAAAGCACCCGTCACCCTTACGCAACGGTGCGGCAACCTCGGCCCTGCACCATCGGTCCATGACGGAGTCGGCACCGGCACATCCCGATGAGTCCCTGCCCCTCGACAGCACGGCGCAACTGTTGACCCGCATCACCGCACAGCTCGGCACCCAGCTCGGCCTCGTCTCCCTGAACGGAACCCGACGGGCCGCCCGGGCCCCCGGATCAGGGCCTGTCCGGCGGTTCGCGGCCGGGGCCGCGACGACCGAACAGCGCCTTCCCCGAGCCGCCCGCCGCGCAACCGCCTGAGCCCTCCTGTCGGCCCGGCCGTTTACTGTCGGAACCATGGACGGCATGGACGGTACGCAGGGAACGCAGGACCACGGCATGGCCCCCTACGGTGCGGCCGACGCCGAGCGCTGGGACACCGAGCCGGACAAACGGCCCGGTCGTACCGCATTCCAGCGTGACCGCGCCCGAGTGCTGCACTCCGCCGCGCTGCGCCGGCTCGCCGGGAAGACCCAGGTCGTCACCCCCGGCACCCGCAGCCACGCCTGGGACGCCAGCCCGCGTACCCGGCTCACGCACTCCCTGGAATGCGCCCAGGTCGGCCGCGAACTCGGGGCGGCGCTCGGCTGCGACCCCGATCTGGTCGAGACGGCCTGCCTCGCCCATGACCTGGGCCACCCGCCGTTCGGACACAACGGGGAGCAGGCGCTCAACGACTTCGCGTCGGACTGCGGGGGCTTCGAGGGCAACGCCCAGTCGCTGCGCCTGCTGACCAGGCTCGAACCGAAGCGGTTCGTGCCCGACACCCGGACCGGCGAGCTGGTCAGCGTCGGACTCAACCTGACCCGTGCCGCTCTGGACGCGGCCACCAAGTACCCGTGGCCGCGTGGCAGGCATCCCTTCGACCCCGGCTCGCCGAAATTCGGGGTGTACGAGGACGACCTGCCGGTCTTCGAGTGGGCCCGCCAGGGCGCCCCGAAGAACCGCAAGTGCTTCGAGGCCCAGGTCATGGACTGGTCCGACGACGTCGCGTACTCGGTGCACGACTTCGAGGACGGGCTGCACGCCGGGCACATCGACCCCAATTGTCTCTACGCCGAGCCCGAGCGGAACGAGATCTGGGCGGTCGCCATCGGCCGCTACGTCCCGGCGGACACCGCCCCCGAGGAGCTGGCCGACGCTTTGGACCGGCTCATCGGCCAGGACTGGTGGCCGCACGGCTACGACGGCTCCGCCGTCGCCCAGGCCCGGCTGAAAGATGCGACGAGTCAGCTGATCGGCCGGTTCTGTCTCGCCGCCGAGAGCAGCACCCGGCTGGCGTACGGGACGGGCCGCCTCGGCCGGTACGGCGCCGAGCTCGTCGTCCCCCGCGAGGCACGCAACGAATGCGCGGTGCTCAAGGCGGTCGCCGACCGGTACGTCATGCAGCGCGCCGAGCAGGAGGCCATCCGCGCCGACCAGCGGATCGTCATCGCGGAACTGGCCGCCGCGCTGACCGCACGTGCCCCGGAGGGGCTGGAGCCACAGTTCCGGGCACTGTTCTACGCCGCCCACGACGACAGGGCCCGCAAGCGGGTCCTGGTCGACCAGATCGCCGCCCTGACCGACGCCTCCGCGCGCTCCCTGCACGCATCGCTCACCGGTCGCCGCCGCTGACCGGAGTCCCGTCCCCGGCCGGCCGCGTCTGCGAGCCGCACGGCGCGGTATCGACCGAGCCGCGCAGACCGGCCTGTGACCACTGGGTGTGACCTGATCGGTGTACACCCTCTTTCGCCATCACGCTGCGTGCGGGACGCTCGCAGTTGGGCCCCGCGCAGCAAGCACCGAGGAGGCATCAAGTGGTCGACGCACATCGGACGTTCGTCATCGTCGGCGGAGGACTGGCAGGAGCGAAGGCAGCCGAGACACTCCGGGCGGAGGGTTTCAGCGGCCGGGTGATCCTTCTCGGCGATGAACGCGACCATCCGTACGAACGGCCTCCGCTCTCCAAGGGCTACCTGACCGGCAAGGAGGAACGGGACAGCGTCTTCGTCCACGAGACCGCCTGGTACGCGGGCGCCGACATCGAGCTCCACCTGGGCCAGCCCGTCACCAGCCTCGACCGGGAGGCCCGCTCCGTACAGCTCGGCGACGGCACCGTCGTCCACTACGACAAGCTGCTGCTCGCCACCGGGGCCGAGCCGCGCCGCCTCCCCATTCCGGGTACGGACCTGGCCGGAGTCCACCATTTGCGCCGTCTCGCCCACTCGGACCGGCTGCGCAACGTACTGGCCGCCCTCGGCCGCGACAACGGCCATCTGGTGATCGCCGGGGCCGGCTGGATCGGCCTGGAGGTCGCGGCGGCGGCGCGCGGTTACGGCGCCGAGGTCACTGTCGTCGAACCGGAGCCGACGCCACTGCATCAGGTCGTCGGGCCCGAACTGGGCCAGATCTTCACCGATCTGCACAGTGACCACGGTGTCCGCTTCCACTTCGGCGTCCGCCTCACCGAGATCATCGGCCAGGACGGCCTGGTCCTCGCGGTCCGCACCGACGACGGCGAGGAGCACCCCGCCCACGACGTGCTCGCCGCGATCGGTGCCGCCCCCCGCACCGCCCTCGCCGAAGCCGCGGGGCTCGACATCGCCGCGCGCAAGGACGGTGGCGGCATCGCCGTCGACGCCTCCCTGCGCACCTGTGACCCGCACATTTTCGCGGCCGGTGACGTCGCCAACGTGGCCCATCCGATGCTCGGCGCCCGGCTGCGCGTGGAGCACTGGGCGAACGCGCTGAACAGCGGCCCGGCCGCGGCCCGCGCCATGCTCGGCCAGGACGTAAGTTACGACCGGGTGCCGTACTTCTTCTCCGACCAGTACGACCTCGGCCTCGAATACTCCGGCTGGGCGCCGCCGGGCAGCTACGACCAGGTGGTCATTCGCGGCGATGCGGGGAAGCGCGAGTTCATCGCCTTCTGGCTGAAGGACCGCCGGGTACTGGCCGGGATGAACGTCAACGTGTGGGACGTCACCGAGACCGTGCAGGAGCTGATCCGGTCCGGCCGGCAGGTCGACCCGGACGCGCTGGCGGATCCGTCGGTACCGCTGGTCTCCCTGAAGTGAGCCGAGCCGAGCCGGCCGTTCCGCCCGGCGGCCCCGGACGGGACGGCTGAGCCGTACGGCACCCGCCGGGCGCCCTCGCCGCCGGGTTCCACGGATCACATCGCCGCGCGGCACAGCTGTCGTAACCCACCCGTAGACTTCACCCGTGGCAGGCAGGATCAATGACGACGATGTGAAGGCGGTACGGGACGCGGTCCCGATCGACGCCGTCGTTTCCGAGTATCTCCAGCTGCGCAACGCCGGCGGTGGCAACCTCAAGGGCCTCTGCCCGTTCCACGACGAGAAGTCCCCCTCCTTCCAGGTCAGTCCGAGCAAGGGTCTCTTCCACTGCTTCGGTTGCCAGGAGGGCGGCGACACGATCGCCTTCGTGATGAAGATCGACCATCTCTCGTTCTCCGAGACGGTCGAGCGGCTCGCCGCCAAGGCGGGCATCACCCTGCGGTACGAGGAGGGCGGGTACAACCCCTCCCACCAGCGCGGTGAGCGCATCCGGCTGGTCGAGGCGCACAAGGTGGCAGCCCAGTTCTATGTCGACCAGCTGGATGGCCCCGAGGCCGAGATCGGCCGGAAGTTCCTCGCCGAGCGCGGCTTCGACCAGGCGGCGGCCGCCCATTTCGGCGTCGGCTACAGCCCGGCGGGCTGGGACCACCTCACCCGCTATCTGCGCGGCAAGGGCTTCAGCGACAAGGAACTGATCACCTCCGGCCTCTCCCAGGACGGCAGGCGCGGCCCCATCGACCGATTCCGCGGCCGGCTGATGTGGCCGATCAGCGACACCTCCGGCGATGTCGTCGGCTTCGGCGCCCGCAAGCTGCGCGACGACGACAACGGACCGAAGTACCTCAACACCCCCGAGACCGCGATCTACAAGAAGTCCCAGGTGCTGTACGGCATCGACCTGGCGAAGAAGGACATCGCGAAGGCCAGCCGGGCCGTGGTCGTCGAGGGCTACACCGACGTCATGGCCTGCCATCTCGCCGGGATCACCACCGCCATCGCCACTTGCGGTACGGCCTTCGGCGGCGACCACATCAAGATCCTGCGCCGCCTCCTGATGGACAACGGCAGCGCCCGGGTGATCTTCACCTTCGACGGTGACGCGGCCGGGCAGAAGGCCGCCCTGCGCGCCTTCGAGGACGACCAGAAGTTCGCCGCCGAGACGTACATCGCGATCGCCCCGGACAACATGGACCCGTGCGATCTGCGCCTGGCCAAGGGTGACGAGGCCGTCCGTGACCTGGTCGAACCCCGCACCCCGCTCTTCGAGTTCGCGCTCCGCCAGATCGTCGGCCGGTACGACCTGGAGACCCCGGCCGGCCGCGGCGCCGCGCTCGACGAGGCGGCACCCGTCGTCGCCCGGATCAAGAACAGCTCCTCGCAGCACGAGGTCGCCGTGCAGCTGGCCGGCATGCTCGGAATCCTGGACACCCAGTTCGTGGTCAAGCGCGTCGGCCAGCTCGCCCGCTGGGCCCGCGAGCGGGGCGAGCAGCGGGGCCCCGCGCAGGGCCCGTCCCGCGGTGGCCCCCAGCCCCAGCAGGTCCGGACGCCCGCCGCCCCCTCGGGCCCCGCCCTCAACCTCCGCAGCCCCGCCCACCGCACCGAGCGCGAGCTGCTCAAGCTCGCCCTGCAGAAACCCGCCCTCGTCTCACCGGCCTTCGACGCCTACGGGGCCGACGAGTTCACCGCCCCGCCGTACGCCGCGGTCCGGCAGTGTGTCGCGGAGGCGGGCGGCGCCGAGATGGGTGTCCCGGAGACCCGCGAATACCTCGTTCAGGTGCTGGATGCGGCCCCCAACGACACGGTGCGCAATCTGGTCACCGAGCTGGCGGTGGAGGTCTTCCACGGCAAGACCATCGACGAGACCTACGCGGGCATGCAGCTCGTCCAGGTCCGCCTGCGCGCCGTCGACCGCCGGATCAACGACGTACAGGGCAGCCTCGCCCGTCTCGGCAGCAATGTCGCCCCGGACCATCTCGCGGCCGCGCAGAACGAGGTCTGGGTCCTCCAGCAGTACGCACAGGCCCTGCGCAACAACGGCGCCGACGCGCTCTGACGCGAGGTTCCGGCGCCGCGACCCGGGACGTCGCACCGGGTCCGTCCGGTCGCAGTTCCGTCCTCGATCGCCGGACGGGCTCGAAGAACCCACCCGTCCCCGTAACCGCTCGGTCACGGACCGGACTCAGAAAGTCCCCGCACGCCCCTCGTGGCAGCGATGTGTCTTCCCCCACACTGGGGGGCGGTGCCTGAGTCATCGGAGCGCGGCCGGCCCACCGAACGGTGGTCCTCCACCCCCGCGATCCGGCAGCGATCACCTGGAGGTCGCCCCCGTGCAGACCCGGACCCTGACCGAAACCGAGCATGTCTCGGCAATACCCGCGCAGAACCGGGCCGTGCATCATCCGGAGGCCGCGGTGGAGCCGCAGACACCATCCGATCCACCCGAGGCACTCATGGAGGAGTTGCCGGAGGCGCCCGAAACGCCTGAGCCGCGGGGCCGCCCGGAGACCTCCGGCCCGTCCTCCGATCTCTTCCGCCAGTATCTGCGGGAGATCGGCCGGATTGCGCTGCTCACGGCCGCCGACGAGGTGGAGCTCGCCCGCCGCGTCGAGGCCGGTCTCTTCGCCGAGGAACGGCTCGCGAGCACCCCGGACCCGGACACCCGACTGGCCGTCGATCTCGACCGGTTGGTGGTCATGGGGCGGATGGCCAAGCGCCGTCTCATCGAGGCCAACCTCCGCCTCGTTGTTTCCGTCGCCAAACGCTATGTCGGCCGCGGGCTGACCATGCTCGATCTGGTCCAGGAGGGAAATCTCGGACTGATCAGGGCGGTCGAGAAGTTCGACTACGCCCGGGGCTACAAGTTCTCGACGTACGCGACCTGGTGGATCCGGCAGGCCATGTCCCGCGCCCTCGCCGACCAGGCGCGGACCATACGGGTCCCGGTCCATGTCGTCGAACTGATCAACCGCGTCGTACGGGTCCAGCGCCGGATGCTCCAGGAGCGCGGCTACGAGCCGACGCCCGAGGAGGTCGCCGACCAGCTCGACCTCACCCCGGAACGGGTCGGCGAAGTCCTGCGGCTCGCCCAGGAACCCGTCTCGCTGCACGCCCCGGTCGGCGAGGAGGAGGATGTCGCCCTCGGTGACCTGATCGAGGACGGCGACGCCGCGTCCCCGGTCGAGTCGGCCGCGTTCCTGCTGCTGCGCGAGCACCTGGAAGCGGTGCTCTCCACCCTGAACGAGCGTGAGCGCAAGGTGGTCCAGCTGCGCTACGGGCTGGCCGACGGGCGGCCCCGCACACTTGAGGAGATAGGCAGGATCTTCGGCGTGACACGCGAACGCATCCGCCAGATCGAGTCCAAGACACTCAACAAGCTGCGGGACCACGCCTTCGCCGACCAGCTTCGCGGCTACCTCGACTGACCCCGCAGGGACGCCGGGCCGTACGGGCACCGCCGCTGGGCGGGTCGGGTCGGCACCTCGCCCATGAGAGTGGCCCGGTCGGGCCCGAAGAAGGAGGACCCGTACCGCCGGCCGGCGGTACGGGCCCTCCTCATGCGCTGACTGCTTCTTCTAGTCGACCTCGGCGACCGCCTGCGCGAACTGTGCCGAATACAGCCGGGCGTACGCGCCCTCGGCATCCAGCAGTTCGTCGTGCGTGCCCTGTTCGACGATCGAGCCGTTCTCCATCACCAGGATGACGTCGGCATCCCGGATGGTGGAGAGCCGGTGCGCGATCACAAAGCTCGTACGACCGTGCGCCAGGCGCGCCATCGCCTTCTGGATCAGTACCTCGGTACGGGTGTCGACGGAGCTCGTCGCCTCGTCGAGCACCAGGATCACCGGGTCGGACAGGAACGCCCGCGCGATGGTGATCAACTGCTTCTCGCCCGCGCTGACGCCGGAGCCCTCGTCGTCGATCACCGTGTCGTAGCCGTCCGGCAGGGTGCGGATGAAACGGTCGGCGTGGGCCGCCTTCGCCGCCTCCTCGATCTCCTCCCGGGTGACCTCGCGCGAAGCGCCGTACGCGATGTTCTCCGCGATCGACCCGCCGAACAGCCAGGTGTCCTGGAGGACCATGCTGATCCCCGACCGCAGGTCGTCGCGCGACATGTTCGCCACGTCGACCCCGTCGAGGGTGATCCGGCCGCCCGTCACCTCGTAGAACCGCATCAGCAGATTGACGAGCGTGGTCTTGCCGGCGCCGGTCGGGCCGACGATCGCGACCGTGTGACCCGGTTCGACGTTCAGCGACAGATCCTCGATGAGCGGCTTCTCCGGGTCGTAACGGAACGACACCTTCTCCAGCGAGACGCTGCCCCGCAGCTCCTCGGGGCGCTCGCCCGTACCGGGCGCGGGATCGGCTTCCTGCTCCTCGGCGTCCAGCAGCTCGAAGATCCGCTCGGCCGACGCGATACCCGACTGCACCAGGTTCGCCATCGAGGCGACCTGGGTCAGCGGCATCGAGAACTGCCGCGAGTACTGGATGAAGGCCTGCACATCACCGATCGACAGCGAACCCGAAGCGACCCGCAGACCACCGACGACGGCGATCAGCACATAGTTCAGGTTGGAGACGAACATCATCAGCGGCTGCATGATCCCGCTGTTGAACTGCGCCTTGAAGCCCGCCTCGTAGAGCGCCTCGTTCTGCTCGGCGAAGTCCTTCGCGGACTCCTCCTGCCGGCCGAAGACCTTCACCAGGGTGTGCCCGGTGTACATCTCCTCGATATGGGCGTTGAGCTTGCCCGTCACCTTCCACTGCTGCACGAACTGGGGCTGCGACCGCTTGCCGACCTTTGTCGCCACGACCACCGAGAGCGGCACCGTCACCAGTGCGACCAGCGCCAGCAGCGGCGAGACCCAGAACATCATGATCAGTACGCCGACGATGGTGAGCAGGGAGTTGATGAGCTGGCCCATCGTCTGCTGCATCGTCTGCGAGATGTTGTCGATGTCGTTCGTCGCCCGGCTGAGTACCTCGCCGCGCTTGGCCCGGTCGAAGTAGGACAGCGGCAGCCGCGACAGCTTCGTCTGGATGTCCTCGCGCAGCTGGAACACGACCCGGTTGATGATCCGGATCGACAGCCTGGTCGCCACCAGCATCAGCAGCCCGGCACCGACGTAGACCACCAGCGCAGCCAGCAGTACGTCGCCCACCGCACCGAAGTCGATGCCGTGACCGGGTGTGAAGTCCACCCCGGAGAGCATGTCGGCGAGGCCGCTGTTGGTCCTGCGCAGGCCCTCGACGGCCTGTTCCTTGGTCGTTCCCTCCGTCATGCTCCGGCCTATGACCCCGGCGAACACCAGGTCGGTCGCCCTGCCGAGGATCTTCGGTCCGACCACCGACAGGCCGACGCTCAGCACACAGGCCGCCAGCATCACGTACAGCGAGGTCTTCTCCGTGGCGAAGCGTTTCAGCAGCCGCTTCGATGACCCCTTGAAGTCCATGGACCGGTCGGTCGGCGCCCCGCCCGCCATCATGCGTCCGCCAGGCCCGGCCATTACGCGGCCTCCGCTTCCGTCAGCTGGGAGAGCACGATCTCCCGGTACGTGTCATTGCCGTCCATCAGCTCGTGATGGGTGCCGGAGCCGACGACCCGGCCCTCGTCCAGCACCAGGATCCGGTCGGCGTCACGGATGGTGGACACCCGCTGCGCCACGATCACCACGGTGGCCTCGGCCGTCTCCTGCGAGAGCGCCCCGCGCAGTGCGGCGTCGGTCGCGTAGTCGAGCGCGGAGAACGAGTCGTCGAAGAGGTAGATCTCCGGCCGCTGCACCAGCGTCCTGGCGATCGCCAGACGCTGCCGCTGTCCGCCGGAGACATTGGTGCCGCCCTGCGCGATCGGCGCGTGCAGGCCGTGTTCCAGCGCCTCGACGAACTCCTTGGCCTGCGCGACCTCCAGCGCGTGCCACAGCTCCTCGTCGGTGGCGTCCGGGTTTCCGTACCGCAGATTCGTCGCGACCGTCCCGGAGAACAGATACGGCTTCTGCGGAACGAGACTCACGGTCTTCGCCAGCAGCGCCGGCTCCAGCGTCCGTACGTCCGTGCCGTCGACCAGTACCTGGCCGTCCGTCACATCGAACAGCCGCGGTACGAGTCCGAGCAGCGTCGACTTGCCGCTGCCCGTCGACCCGATGATCGCGGTGGTCTCGCCGGGACGGGCCACCAGATCCACCGACCGCAGCACCGGCTCCTCGGCGCCGGGGTAGCGGAAGTCCGCGCCGCGGACCTCCAGATGCCCGTGGGCGCGCAGCTCGCGGACCGGCTCGACCGGCGGAACCACGCTCGACTCGGTCTCCAGGACCTCCTGGATGCGCTCGGCACAGACCTCGGCGCGCGGCACCATCATGAACATGAAGGTGGCCATCATCACCGACATGACGATCTGCATCAGATAGGCGAGGAACGCGGTCAGCGCGCCGATCTCCATGCCGCCGCTGTCGATGCGGTGGGCACCGAACCAGACCACGGCGATCGAGGACACATTCACGACCGTCATCACGGTCGGGAACATCAGCGCCATCAGCCGGCCCGTGGACAGCGCCACATCGGTCAGCTCGTTGTTGGCGCCGCGGAAACGCTCCTCCTCGTAACGGTCACGGACGAAGGCGCGGATCACGCGGTTGCCGGTGATCTGCTCGCGCAGCACCCGGTTCACGGTGTCGACCCGCTCCTGCATGGTGCGGAACAGCGGCCGCATCCGCTTGACGATCAGGCTCACCGCGATGCCGAGCACCGGCACCACCGCGAGCAGCACGGCCGAAAGCGGGACGTCCTGGCCGAGCGCCATGATGATGCCGCCGACGCACATGATCGGCGCCGACACCATCAGGGTGAACGTCATCAGCACCAGCATCTGGACCTGCTGGACGTCATTGGTCGTACGTGTGATCAGCGAGGGTGCGCCGAACCGCCCGACCTCACGCGCCGAGAACGACTGCACCCGGTCGAAGATCGACGCCCGGACATCACGGCCGAGGGCGGACGCGGTGCGGGCGCCGTAATAGACGGCCCCCATGTTGCAGACCACCTGGGCGATGCTGACGGCGATCATGATGCCGCCGAACTCCAGGATGTAGCCCGTGTCCCCCTTGACGACACCGTTGTCGATGATGTCGGCGTTCAGCGTGGGCAGATAGAGGCTGGCGCAGGTCTGCAGGAGTTGGAGGAGGACCAGGAGCAGGATGGGTTTCTTGTACGGACCGAGATAGGCCCGCAGGAGTTTTATGAGCACGCGTGTCTCTCGGAGTCGGCAGAGGTCGGGAGTCGACCCATTTTCCGGTACCCCCGACTGGGACTGCGAACGATTTTATTCAAGACCAGGTCAAAAAAAAGACCGAGTACATATGCTGAAGATCGATCTCCGTCAGGTGTACCCGGTCATGTCACGCAGGGTGGCCGGCTCAGGGCGCGGAGTCGAACGCCCCCGGATGAATCTGGTCGCGCGTGGCCACGTACTGCTGGCGCACCGCCCGGCCGACCGCCGGCTCCTCGCCCGGCTCCAGCACCTGCGCCGCGGCACCCTGCCAGGCAGGGGGAGTGAGCGGATCGGCCGTCCCCTGCGAGACCCCCAGTGCCCAGGCCGCCTGCCGGGCCGCGCCCAGCGCCGCGTACTCGGCGGGCTGCGGCACGACCACCTGCGTACCGAACAGTGCGGGCGCGAGCCCCTGCACTGCGGGCAGTTCGGCCGCCGCCCCCAGCAGGAACACCCGCCGCACCTCGACACCGCGGCCGCGCAGTACATCGAGCGCGTCGGCCAGCGAGCACAGCATTCCCTCGAAGGCCGCCCGCGCCAGATGCTCCGGCTTCATCGACTCGCGCCGCAGCCCGCACAGCGTCCCCGCCGCGTGCGGCAGATGCGGGGTGCGCTCGCCCTCCAGATACGGCAGGAGTACGAGCCCGGAGGCGCCCGGCGTCGACTTCAGCGCCAGCGCGGACAGCTCCTCCAGCCCCTCCACGCCCAGCATCTCGACGGACCCGCGCAACGCACGTACCGCATTCGACGTGTACACCACCGGCAGATGCATCCCGGTCGCGTCCGCGAACGAAGTGATCATCCCGCTCGGATCGGACAGCGCCTCATGGTGCACCGCCATGACCGAACCCGATGCGCCCAGCGACACCACCGCATCGCCGGCCCCGACCCCGAGCCCGAACGCCGCCGCCATCGTCTCGCCGGTCCCCGCGGAGATCAGCAGCCCCTCGGGCGTCGTCCCGGCCGCATCGGAGGGGCCGAGCACCTCGGGCAGCGCCGCCTGGTGCCCGAGCGCGAGCTCCACCAGGTCGGGCCGGTAGGCACCACTGCCCGCCGACCAGTAACCGGTGCCGGACGCGGCGCCCCGGTCGGTGGTCCGCCGGGCCGGCCGCCCCAGCAGCTGCCACACAAGCCAGTCGTGCGGCTGCAGCACCGAGGCCACGCGCTGGGCCGACTCCGGCTCGGTCCGCGCCAGCCAGCGCAGCTTCGACACCGGCTGCGCGGCCTGCGGCACCGATCCGACCGCCTCGGCCCAGGACTGCCGCCCGCCGAGCGCGTCGATCAGATCGGCCGCGGCAACCTGCGCCCGCCTGTCATTGCCGAGCAGCGCAGGGCGTACGAGATTGCCCTGGTGGTCCAGCGGCACCAGACCGTGCTGCTGTGCGGAGACACCGATGGCCTGCACGCCTTCGAGCAGTCCTCCGGTGGCGGCCTCACCGAGCGAGAGCAGCCACGCCTGCGGGTCGACCTCGGTGGCCTTCGCCTCGACGGGGTGTGCGGCGTACCCCCGGCGCAGCACGGCGCCCGTGTCCGTATCGCAGACGACGATGTGTGTGAAGGCGGAAGAACTGTCCAAGCCCGCGACTATGCCCATGCCCAAGATTCTGCCGCACCGCCGGAGCGTTTCCGTACCGGTGGCGCGGCAGTGGGCGGGCGGTCCCGACTAGGTGTTGGTGGTGCCCCAGTCGTCCTCGCCGTTCTGGCCGCGGTCCCGCAGCGAGCGCACCCGGTCGGCCACCGAGGCGGGCACCTTCTCGCCGACCTTGTCGCTGACCGCGTGGTAAGCCTTGCCGGCCAGATCGCGCCCGCTCTGTGCCGCGGACTCGGCGGTATTGCGCACGGCCGGATTCTGGGCGAACTGACGTGCGGACTTCTTCAGCTGCTCGTAACGCTCGCGCCCGGCCCGCGCGCCGATCACGTATCCGAGGGCCAGTCCGGCGATGAACGTGAGCCGGTACCGCATGGCTGCCACCCTTCCTTGCTCAGTGCGACGTGTGCTGCCCGCCTACCCGCGGGCACCCGAGATCACCCCGGTCGATACCGATTGGCAAAGCACCCCCCTGCTTGCGCTAATGTATGTGTCGCAGCGAACGCGCGCCGCCCGGCAGGAGCCAGGCAGGTAGGGTTCGGTGCAAACGCAGCAATCCCCTGTAGCTCAATTGGCAGAGCAGCCGGCTGTTAACCGGCAGGTTACTGGTTCGAGTCCAGTCGGGGGAGCGCGATCCCCTGTAGCTCAATTGGCAGAGCATTCGGCTGTTAACCGGAGGGTTACTGGTTCGAGTCCAGTCGGGGGAGCGGAACGAAAGAGGACCCTGCGGGGTCCTCTTTCGCGTGCCTGTCGTCGGCTCTTCGCCGTGGTACGTGTGGGGTGCACGTGACTTTTTCGCGTCTACTTCGCTCCGTTCGGAACCGGGCAGGGAGTGGCGCGGTCTTCGTGGTCATGCGAAGCCGACCATCCGGAGCGAGAGATCGTATGACCGGCTATGCTGCGGCAGACGGCGCGCACACTTGTACGCGCCACGCCGAAAAGGGGCGGTAGCTCAGCCGGTTAGAGCAGCGGACTCATAATCCGTCGGCCGTGGGTTCGAGTCCCACCCGCCCCACTGCCGCTGTTCCCGGCAGAATCGTTATGACCTGCGCATATGCAGGCGGCAGGGCCCTCATGGATTCCGTGGGGGCCCTCACCATAGCCCCGGACCAAGATCAAGTGTCCGCGCCGCGGCCCCGGCGCGTCGCCGGTCGGCGCTCTCACGCCGTCAGGGGTCTTGCGGGCGCGCCCGGTTGTGTGCGATGTGGTGCGGCCGCGAAGGGTCCGTCAGGCCCGTGTCCTCTATGTGATGACCTGCTTCAGGCTCTGGCGGCGAGCTTTGCCGTGGGCAAAGGTGTCCCGTAGCTGAACGGCTGTCCAGGTCCTGGCTCTGGAGGGTGTCCAGAGAGTCACTTATGACAACGCTCCGAAGGTTTACGGTATTTCGTGACTTTTATCCGAATTGCTGCTTGTACGACTTGTTGGTCGTAGGGGGCAGTCGTAGTGTCGGTAGTGCCGCAGCAAGAGCAAGGAGCGGCGCAGATACCCTCCAAAGGAGACGAAGATGAACGTACGCAGCATCTTCGACCACAGGGACAGGGACCACGACGGCTACGGACGCGGCGGCGGCGGTTACGGACGCGGCGGCGGCGGCTATGGACGCGGCGGCGGCGGTTACGGACGCGGCGGCGGCGGCTATGGACGCGGCGGCGGCGGTTACGGACGCGGCGGCGGCGGCGGCGGACGTGGTGGCGGCGGCGGGTACGGTCGCTGACCCGACATCCCCGACACCATCCCCAAAGCGAGGCGGGCTCGCGCTCCGGCGCGGGTCGGCCTCGCGGTTTTGGGGTCCGCGCCTATGGAGATGGTCCATAGTCCGAGCACCTCTGTGACGTGACGCCCATGCGCCCCCGCAGCTCATCCCGGCGCCCAGCGCCCCCCGAAGAGACTTCTCAGGACTCGGTGACGGATGTTCCGATCCGCACGGATCCCATCAGTATCGTCATGGCGTTCCGGCGCTTCTGGCCCCTGACCAAGGGCGACCGGCGCTGGCTCGTCCTCATCTTCCTGTGCGCCGTCCTGGCCGCCATCGCCGAGACCATCACGGTTCTGCTCTTCGCCAAACTCACCGACACCGCTCTGCAGACCGGCTCCGTCAGTGCCTTCTGGAAACCCGCCGGCCAGTGGCTCGCCGTGGCCATCGTCGGTGCCGTGGTGGGATATCTGGGCAACTCGATCGCGGCCTGGGTCGCCGAACGCTTCGTGATGCGGCTGCGGGCCCGTGTCTTCAGCCATCTTCAGACGCTCCCGCCGCACTTCTACCAACGCAACCGCCGCGGTGACCTGGTGGAGCGGCTGACGGGTGACGTGGAAGCCATCGAAGCGCTCGTGGTCTCCGGCATCGTCGGGGCGGCCTCGGCCCTGTTCGGTACGCTCTTCTACGCGGCCGCCGCCGTGTGGCTGCGCTGGGATCTGGCCCTGGCCACCTTTGTCATGGTGCCGCTCTTCTGGTTCACGACCACCCGTTTCGCCGGACCCCTGAGAGCGGTGTCCCGGCGCGGCCGCGCGGCGGACGGCGCCATCACGGCAGTGGTCGAGGAGACGTTGGTCAACGTCGTCATGACCCAGGCGTACAACCGGCAGCACGACGAGGAGGAGCGGCTCCTCAGCAAGGCACGTATCCGGCTGAAGACAGCGGTGAAGGCTGTCCGTCTCACCGAGTTCTACGAGCAACTCGTCGAGGTCCTCGAAACGTTGTGCGTCCTGGCGATCATCGGTCTGGGGGCGTGGGAGATCTCCCAGCAGCGGATGACGCTCGGACAGCTGCTGGCCTTCGCCGCCTTCATCGGCTACCTCTACCCGCCGATCCGCTCCCTGGGCCAGCTGGGCCTGACGGCCACCGCCGCGACCGCGGGAGCCGAACGGCTGCTGGAGATCCTCGACGCCGAGCCCGCCGTCACCGATCCGGCCGCCTCCGTGCCCGCCCCGCCCCGCAACCGCGCGCTCGGCGAGGTGGAGGCGTGTCAGGTCCTCTTCCACTACCCCGGCAGCAGCGAGCCGGTTCTCCGGGATCTCTCGCTCACCGCGAGCCCCGGGGAACTGCTGGTCGTCACCGGCCCCAGTGGCGCGGGCAAGTCGACCCTGGCGGCTCTGCTGCTGAGGTTCTACGACCCGGATGCCGGCAGTATCCGGCTGGACGGCGTGTCCGTGGACCAGCTGCCGCTGACCTACCTCCGCCGGAACATCACGCTGCTGCCCCAGGACACGCTCGTCCTGCACGACAGCATCGAGGAGAACATCGGCTGCGGGCGCACGGATGTGAGCCACCGTGACGTCGTGGAAGCCGCGAAGGCGGCCGACGCCCATGGGTTCATCCGTACCCTGCCAGAGGGATATGACACCGTCATTTCCACCGGCACTTCGCGGCTCTCCGGAGGCCAGCTGCAGCGCATCGCGATCGCCCGCGCCATGCTGCGCGACGCGCCCGTCCTCCTTCTCGACGAGCCCACCACCGGACTGGACAGAATGGCCGCACAGCGCATCCTCGCGCCGCTGCGGCGCCTTGCCGAGGGACGCACCACCATCGTGATCACGCACGACCTGGCCCTTGCCGCGGACGCCGACCGCATCCTTGTTCTGGACGAGGGACGTCTGGTGGAGTCGGGCACGCATACCCAACTCCTGGGCCGGAGAGGTCTGTACGCCACTCTGTTCGAGCGCCGTGACCAACAACCGCATAACGGCACCGTGTACTCGCCTGCCCGCCCGTCAGGAATCCACTGGCGGTAGGCGGGCGGGAGCGGGCGGCGAACTGCGCGACCGGTCGCGCCTCCTGACGTGGAGGAATGGCCGGGAACAGGCTGTGCCCGATGGGGAACGGGCCACCGGACACACGCCGGTCGTTACCATCCGCTGTGACCGAAACAGCCGATGAACCTGCACGCCGCACACGAATACTCGCCGATCTGACGCCGCTGCGGACCTCCCCCGACTACCGGCGGCTCTGGTTCGGGAACACGGTCTCCTGGATCGGGCAGGGAATGACGGCGCTCGCCGTCTCGCTCCAGGTCTACGACATCACCGGGTCCGCCTTCTCGGTCGGGCTCATCGGGTTCTGTTCGTTCCTGCCGCTGGTCTTCTTCGGGCTGTACGGCGGGGCCGTCGCGGACACCATCGACCGCCGCAAGCTGGGACTGGCCAGCTCCGCGGGGTCGTTCGTCCTCTCCGTCGGGCTGGTCGCCGCCACCGTCGCCGGGGTGGAGCAGGTGGGGCTGCTGTACGCGGTCGTCGCCCTGCAGGCGGCCTGCTTCGCGGTCAACGCACCGGCCCGCAGCTCGATGATCGCCCGGCTGCTGCCGGCCGAGCAACTGCCCGCGGCCAACGCGCTCACCTCCATGACCAGCACCACCGGCACGCTGGTCGGGCCGATGCTCGGCGGGATCGTCGTCGGCTGGTGGGGGTACCGGGCCGCGTACACCGTCGACGCCGTCACCTTCACCGCCTCGCTGTACGCGATGTGGCGGCTGCCCTCGATGCTGCCGGAACGGGGGGAGGGCGCGGGCGACAAACGGGCATCCGTCGCGGACGGGCTGCGCTTCCTCGGGACCAGGCCCAATCTGCGGATGACCTTCTTCACCGACATGTGCGCCATGCTGCTGGCCCATCCCCGGGCGCTGTTCCCCGTCGTCGCCGTGGTCTGGTACGGCGGTGACGCGAAGACCACTGGGCTGCTCGTCGCCGCTCCGGCGCTGGGGGCGCTGCTCGGCGGGGTGTTCTCCGGCTGGCTGGGTCGCATCCGCCGCCAGGGCCTCGTCGTGCTCCTCGCCGTCGCCTGCTGGGGCACCGCCATCGCGCTCTTCGGGCTGACCCGTCAGCTCTGGCTCGGACTGATCTTCCTGGCGCTCGCCGGTGCCGCGGACACCACCTCGATGGTCTTCCGGAACACCATGCTCCAGGCGGCCGTGCCTGACGAGATGCGGGGACGGCTGCAGGGCGTGTTCATCGTCGTCGTGGCGGGCGGACCGAGGCTCGGCGACTTCCTGGCCGGATCGGTCGCCGATCTGACCTCGCCCGGCCTGGCGGTGACCGGCGGTGGGATCGCCTGTGTCGTCGCCGTATCGCTGCTGGGGCTGCGGTGGCGCGGGTTCGCGCGGTACGACGCGAAGGACCCGCAGCCCTGACGGCTCAGTCCTCGGGCGGATCCGGCCGCACCACGGCGCGGGCGACGCCGAGTTCCACCAGGTCCTGGGGGCGCAGCCGCAGCTGGTCGGCCGTGGCATGCACCTCGTCCGGGGTGCGCTTCAGGATCGCCGCCGCCAATTCCGGGGCGATCACCGAGAAATAGCTGTCCTGGGTGACATAGGTGTTCCCCGGTGCCGCCAGGGCCAGTGCGCCGCCCGAACCGCCCTCGCCGATCACCAGCGTCGTGACGGGGACCCTGGCCTCGGCTATCGCCGCGAAGGTGTCGGCGATGGCCGCGCCCGCGCCCGCCCGTTCCGCCTCTGCGTCGTTCGCCGCGCCCGGGGTGTCGATCAGGGTGAGCACGGGAACACCGAGCCGGTCGGCCAGCCGGATCACCCGGGCCGCCGTGCGGTAGCCGGCCGGGCGGGTCGCGGTGCCGCACTGGGCGACGTACGCGATCGTCCGGCCGTCGCGCCGCCCGAAACCACAGCTCAGCCCCGGATCCGTACCACCGCAGCGGTCGCCGCCGAGCGGGAGCCGGTGGTCGAAATACGCGTCCAGATACGCCTCGGCGCGCGGCCGGGAAGGGGAGCGGGCCTGCCGGACCGCGTCCCAGCCGGTCACCGGGAGACCGGTGGCGGACAGGGCGTCCGGCACGGGAGCGGGGCCGGGGGCCGGGGAACCGGGTGCGTGGAGCGCCTGCAGCCAGCGGGCCACTGTCTCCGGGAGCTCGTCAGGCGGGACGACGGCGTCGATCTGGCCCGCGGCCAGCTGGCCCTCGGCGGTGTACGCGTGGGGGTCCGCGTCCGCGGGCCGCACCCGGGACCCGGCGAACCCCACCTGGGCGCCCGGCAGCGCCAGGATCACATCGGCGCCCGCGCCCAGCGTTGCCCAGCCGCCGCCCGTCGTCGGATCACGCAGGACCGCGAGCTGAGCGGGGCCGGCCGCCCGAAGCCGCGCCGAGGCGCGGGCCACGCGCTGCAGCTGGGTCAGGGCGACCATGCCCTCCTGCATCCGGCTGCCGCCCGTCGCGATGAGCGAGACCAGCGGAAGCTCCCGGGTGCGGGCGGCCTCGTACGCGGCCTCCAGCAGGTCCCCGGTGCGCTGCCCGAGTGAGCCGCCCAGGAATCCGAACTCGAACGAGACCAGGACACAGCTCCGGCCGCCGACGGAGGCGAGGCCGTGGACGACGGACTCCTCCTCGCCGGTACGAGTGGCGGCGCGGGCCCGGGAGTCCGCGTACCCGGCCCAGGACAGGGGCCCGTCCCCATCCGTGTCGTGGTCGGCCACGCCGGATTCGACGAGCTCCTCGAACTCGGTGGTGAGGGCCGCGATCGCCGCCCTCGCCGTCAGCCGGTCACGCATGGAGCGACCGCTTCATGATCTTGCCCAGGTCGTTGCGGGGCAGAGCGTCCAGGTAGCGGACCGTGCGCGGGCGCTTGTGCGGGGACAGCTGGGCGGCCACATGGTCCGCGAGCTCGTCCTCCGTCGGGGGCGAGGCGGGGTCGGCCGGCACCACCCAGGCGACGATCCGCTCGCCCAGATCCGGGTCCGGCTCACCGGTGACGGCGGCCTCGCGGACACCGGGGTGGTCGAGGAGCGCGTTCTCGATCTCACCGGCGCCGATCTTGTACCCGCCGCTCTTGATCAGATCGGTGGCCTTGCGGCCGACGATCCGTACATAGCCGTCGGTGTCACGGGTGGCCATGTCTCCCGTACGGAACCAGCCGTCCTCGGTGAGCGCGGCGGCCGTGGCGTCGGGGTGGTTCAGATAGCCGGTGAAGAGGTTCGTACCGCGCACCTGGATCTCGCCGATGGCGTCGGGACCGGTGAGTACGGTGCCGTCCTCCTCGACCAGGCGGAGCTCGACGCCGCGCAGGGGTGCGCCGACCGTGCCGGGGCGTGGTTCGCCGTCGGCCCGGACACCCGTGTTCATCAGGGTCTCCGTCATGCCGTACCGCTCGATGACCCGGCGGCCGGTCGCCGCCGCGATCCGCTCGTGGTCGTGGACCGGCAGTGCGGCAGACCCGGACACCAGCAGCCGGGCCCCGGCCAGCGCCTTCGCCAGCTCGGCCGCACCGGGGGCGGAGCCGTCGAGGGCCTCGGCCAGCCGGTGGTACATCGTCGGTACGCCGAAGAGCATCGTGCCGCCGGACGACAGCTCCCGGGCCACATCGTCGGTGGAGAACCTGCCCAGGTGCCGCACCGATCCGCCACGGCGCAGCGGACCGAGCACGCCCAGGATCAGACCGTGCACATGGAACAGCGGCAGGGCGTGGACGAGCACGTCGTCGCCGGTCCACTGCCAGGCGTCCTCCAGCGCGTCCAGCGACGCGGCGATCGCCCGCCGCGGCAGGATCGCGCCCTTGGGCGGACCCGTGGTGCCGGAGGTGTAGACGATCAGCGCGGGGGACTCGGGGGAGGGCTCCAAAAGCGCGGCGCTGCCGCCCTCGCCGTCCGGGGCCGTGTCGACATCGATACGGTCCAGCGTGTCCAGCACCGGCGGGAGCACGTCGCCCGCCCCGGCCAGCACCACGGTCGGTTCGCTGTCGGCCACGATGTGCGCGAGTTCGCGCGTGCCGGTCTTCGGGTTGAGCGGCACCGCCGGCACCCCGGCCCGCAGCGCGGCCACGACGGCGACCACGGTCTCGGGCGTGGGCGTGGCCCAGACGGCGACTCGTGCGGCACCACTGAGACGCGCGGCGAGCGCGGTGGAGGCGGCGGCCAACCGGTCGTACGTCATGGTGTGTTCGCCGAATCGGGTGGCTTCCCGGGCGGAACCGTCATCCGGCACAAACAGAAGAGGAGTCACCTGCCGCACCCTAGATGATCGATTCCAAGGGGTCAGTGGTCAGTAACCAGGGATCGGGTGCCGAACACTTCCTAGCCTTCACGAGCATCGCCTGCACCCTCATCTGCCACCGCTGGCTCGCTCAGTGAGACGAGCATCGAAGTTTTGCTCTTGCTCACAGCTAAACGGCTCTCGCTCAAGGCGGCCTTGAACGGATGTAAGGAGAACCGGCGCCCCGTCACTCAGCACAACTGCTGGCGGTCGCCTCCAGTTCCCTTTACAGATGTGACATTTCGCCAGATCAGATTGCCTTTCGCTGCGGGTCTGGCCCCGTGCATAGTCCTGGGCGGCAAGAGGGCTTTCAGGAAGGGGAATCCGGCACACCATGAGGACCGACAAGACTTCAGGCGGCACGTCGGCAGACATACCACCGCAGTCACGGTGGCGGCCTCGGCCGTCGTGGCTGATTGCGCGAGGGGTGCTGCTCGAACGCGGGCCGCGGCGGACGCTGGCGCTGGCGACGTTCATCAGCATGATCGGCAACGGTCTCTTCATGACCGGCGCCGCTCTGTTCTTTACCCGCTCGGTCGGCCTGTCGGTGACGCAGGTCGGTCTGGCCATGGGGGTGGCGGCCCTGGTGGGCCTGGTGGCTGGGGTGCCGGCGGGGCGGGTGGCCGACCGGCACGGGCCGCGTGAGACGTACCTGGTGATCCAGTGCGTGCAGGCCGCGGCGATGGCGGCGCTGGTGCTGGTGCACTCGTTCTGGGCGTTCGTCCTGACCATCTCCCTCACCCAGTTCGCGGCCTCGGCCGGAGCTGCGGCCCGGGGGCCGCTAACGCGCGGCTTCGCGGGGCCGAACCCGACGAAGTACCGGTCCTACCTGCGGGCGACGGCCAACCTCGCCGGAGCGTGCGGTGCGGTCATGGCCGGCGTGGTGGTGCAGGTGGACACGCGAGGCGCGTACGTGGCACTGATCCTGGCCAACGCCCTGAGTTTCCTGCTCTGCGCGGCCATTGTGACCCGACTGCCACACCTGCCGCCTGCGCGCGAGCCGGAGCCCATATCCGCATCGGAGGCGCCCCCTGCCAGCCAGTGGGGCGTGCTGAAGGACCTCCCGTACATGGTGGTGACCGCGCTCGACTCGCTCCTCTCGCTTCAGGGACACGTTCTGGTGTTCGCGCTACCGCTGTGGATCGTCGGCCACAGCCAAGCACCCCACTGGCTGATCGGGGCATGCGGGGTGGTCAACACGCTGATGGTGGTGGCGTTCCAGGTACGGGCGAGCCGGGGTGTCGTCGACAACGCCTCTGCGGGACGGGGCGCGGTCCGTTCCGGCGTGGCGTTCCTGCTCGGCATGGCGGCGATCGCGGCCGCTGCGGGGATGCCAGGGTGGCTCGCCGCCGTGCTGATCGTCGCGGGTGTCGTCGTGCACACGATCGGCGAGCTCTGGCACGCGGCGGCCTCGTTCGAGCTGAGCTTCGGACTCGCGCCCGCCCAGGCTCAGGGGCAGTACTCCGGACTTCAAGCCACCGGCACGGGCCTGGCGAGCTCCCTGGCGCCGTCGGTCCTGGCCCTGTTCTGCATCGCCTGGGGCGTTCCCGGCTGGCTGGCGCTGGGCGGCGTCTTCGTGCTTGCGGGACTGGCGATGCCGTATGCGGTCCGGTGGGCCGAGCAGAGCCGCGCGGCAGCAGCCAGACAGGACGCTGTTCTGGCATGACCCGGTCCTCGCTTCCGCCCAGGGCGTGCTGGAACGGCTCCCACAACCCACCCGCCGCCAAACACTTAACGATCCTCACCGCGTCCCACAGCTTGAAGCCACCAAGTGAGATGACTTCTAAGACGAGTAATCCGAACGCCCGGCGTTATCGTCAGTGGTCATAGGCGGTCAGTGAGCGAAGGACGGGCTGTCCGGTGTGATCGTTGTGCCAGGTCGCGGCGGTCAGCGCGAGTATTCGCTGCATGACGCGGGCGACGACACCGCGGGGTGTGCGTCCTCGGTGCTGTTCGAGATCGAGTTGGCCCTTGAAGGTCTCGTTGACCGACTCGATGACCTGCCGCAGCGGCTTGAACGGGGATCCGCCAGGCCGCTGCTGTTCGCCCTTGCGGGTCGGCCGTAGCAACTGGATGCCCTGCTGGGCGAGTTCGTGTTCGAGGGTGCGGCCAAAGTAGTTCTTGTCGCCGATCAGGGTCTGGCCGGGCCGGGCGGCGAGGAGGTGCGGTTCGGCCGCGAGGAGGTCCAGCAGGGTCTCGCGCTCGTCGGCCTTGGCGCCGGTCAGGGCGAAGGCTACGGGCAGGCCCTGGAGGGTGCACACCAGGTGCAGTCGCAAGCCCCAGAAGAAGCGGCTGTGGCTGGCGCAGTAGCCGTACTGGGCCCATCCGGCCAGGTCGGAGCGTTTCACGGTCTCCCGTGAGCGGCCGCATTCCACGGGTGTGGAGTCCACGATCCATACGTCGTCGCTCCACACGGAGGTGCTGGTGGCAAGGATCCGGGTGACCCGGCGCAGGAGTTCGGCGGCCTTGCGCAGCCGCTTGTTGTAGCCAGGCTGCTGCGGCAGGTACGGGAAGAGGTGCCGCAGGTGGGCGCGGGCGTGGCGGAGCCACCTGGCCTCGGAGGTGAAACCGAGCATGGCCTGCATCATCGCGAGGGTGACCAGCTCGGCGTTGGTGAGTCGCGGCGCCATTCCCACGGCCGGCCGCCACGGTGCCAGGTCCGGACGCTGCTTCAGCAGGTCGTCGGTCGTCACATACTGTCGCGAGGGTGTCCAGGTTGTTCGTCACAAAACGATCTTGGACGCCCTCGTTGTTCTCGTCTCCGCAGGCACCCCTTGGAATTGATCATCTGGTCCGGCGCCCCTGGGCCCGTCCGCCGACCGGGACAGGAGGCTGCTTGACGGCTGTATCCACCCATTCGGTCAAGGGCGGGCACAAGCCGTGGGCCCGGCGGGATGCGCTATGCGGGGCAACCCGGCCGGGAACCGCGCACGGGGGGAGAGCTCCGGACGCGTCTTGCGAAGTCACAATCCGGACAAAGCTGCGACAATCGCAGTATGGACCGTCTGGACAGGGAAATCCTCGGCATCCTGCAGGAGGATGCCCGGATCTCGTACCGCGATCTGGGCGTACGGGTCGGGCTCAGCGCCAATGCCGCGGCCGACCGGGTGCGCCGGCTGCGGCGCGACGGTGTCATCCGCGGCTTCACCGTGATCATCGACCCGGCCGCCGACACCCGTACGGGCCTTGTCGTCTTCATCGACGTGTCGCTGCGGATGGACACGACGAACGAGGTGTTCGAGCGGGCGGTGCTCGCCCTGCCGGGAATCACCGAAGTGGTGCATGTGACCGGCGGCCACGACTACCTCGTACGGGCCGCCGTGGCCGACACCAGAGCGCTGGACGGACTGCTGCGCAGGCTCAAGCGGGAGGCCGGCGTCGCGCACTCCAACACCCGCGTCGCGCTCAGAGCGGCGCCCGCCAGATGACGGTCGGTGAGCACGAGCCGTCCTCGTCCCGGCCGTCGTCGGCGACCGACGGCCGGACCGCGGCTCGCCCGTCCGGCCGGCGTTTCCCGTTCGGTCATACGCCGCACCGTTCCTAACCAGTGTGCATGAGTGAGTCCAGGACCCACCGATGTGTACTGGGTGCATCCCGAACGGTGTTGGATGCGCTGGGTTCCCGCTTTCTCGTCCCGTTCGGCTGCACGTCTCGTGGGGCGTGGTCCGTTGCGGGTGGGCGGGTTCCGTCACGTCCTCGGGTGCCTGGCCTGGCCTGGGCGGTCCGATGCCCCGCACGATCTCTCCGGTCGTGTGGGGGCGGTGCCGCCCGACGCCGGATCGGGTGTCCGAGGGCGCGTCGTCCGATCGCGATGCCGGCGGCATCGTGACGGGACATCTTTCGCTTGGGGGTGGCCAGTGGTTTCTGCCAGTGCTGGGCACCCCACATCGAGGTGTAGGCGGGGTCGACCGCGACAATGCTCAGGCCCTGTTCGGCCGCCATGGAGACCAGCCGGGCCTTGAGCTTTCCGGTCGGGATGCCGGAGATCAGCTGCCTAAACCGCTTCCGGCGGCCGTGCTTCTCGCGGGTCTTCTCAGTGGTGAAGTCGAGGTCTTCGATGCCGATCGCGGCGACACCGGCCTGCTTGGCCCAGTTGATCAGGCGGGTCAGTGCGTGGCGGATCTGGGCGTCGCGGTGACCGGCCGAACCGGACAGGTCGTAGGGGAAACGGTGCGGGTCACCGACCGGGTTGCCATGCTGGTCGAGCTGATAGGCGGCGAAGTGGTCGGCGTTGGTGTCGACGCCGATCATGCCCCGGGCGCGGGCGGTGGCCAGCGGGATGGTCCGGACGGCGGGGCGTTGCCAGGATGCGGTGAGGTACCAGCGGCAACGGTCGGTGTCGAGGTGGATGCGGTAGGCGACGGACCGGTTCGCGGTGATGCGGTCGGCCCACTCCTGACCCCGGTGCGCGAACGCCGCGGTGGAGGTGAGGGTGTACCGGCCGTGCCGGGTGTTGGCCAGGTGGGCGAGCGGGGCGGGCAGTTTGATGCTGACCTCGCCGTCCGGGGTGACGCGGATCGTCTCGTTCCCGAACCGCTTCCCCGACTCGCCGTCGGCGGCGATGAACCAGCGTTCCGCTTCCCAGCGTTCTCGCCACTGCTCTTCGGTCAGCCGGGCCTGGGTGAGGTGGTGGCGGGTGTTGAGGAGGCGTCTGCCGCCCCGCACGACCCGGACGCGTCCGGCCTGCCGGTCACGGACCGCGGCATCGTGCCGGGCTTCCAGCGCCGCGAGGCGCCGGGACTTGTGGAACCACTCACCCTTGGAGCGGTAGCCACCGGCTGCCCGCTTCGTTCCCGGCGCGCCGATGGGGAGGGACAGGCGGTGCCGCAGCGTCCCGATCCCGGCCTCCAGATTCCGGATGTGCGCCGCCTGACAACGGCGCGCCAGCGCCCACTGATCGTGCGTGGCCTTCGTGATCGCACCGGCGATCCGCGACGACGACTGCGCGGTCAGGTCCCGCTTGCGCGACGCCCAGGTCTCCTTGCTGTGCTCCAGGCCATCCGCACAACGGGCCCTGAGATCACGGGAAGCGAGCGCCCCCTGATGCTCACCGACCAAGCGGAGCACGTTCTCGTCCTGGGATGTGAGGTGCTTGAGGCGGTCCCGGATTGCCACCCCGCACGGCCCGAGCGCCACGAACGGCGCCGCCAACTCCCGCAAACCACCCACCACAACACCCCTCCCCATGACTGGAAACCTGCCACCCGGCCCAACGAGCGGCAGCCGTCAAGGTCACCCATTTGGTCCCAGAACTACCGTTCCCGCCCCGCGAACCCGCCGACAGGACTCACTCCTGCTCGCTACAACGCACTTCAGCTCAGCAAACCGACAGCAGCTCGCAACCCCCCGCGGTGGTCAGCAGGCGAGCGGGTCGAGAACCAACGGCGCGATCTTCCCGTCCAGCATCGCACCGAGCCCCATTACGGAACACACGTCGGGCCGCTCGGCGATGTGCACGGGCACACCCGTGGCATTCCGCAGCATCTGTTCGAGACCGGGCAGCTGCGCGCTGCCGCCGACCATCATGATCCCGCAGTCGGCGATGTCGGCCACCAGGTCGGGCGGACAGTCGCGCAGGATCTTGCCGAGGCCGTCGAGCACCGTGGTCAGCGGCGCGTGGATCGCCTGACGCATCGCGGCGGTGTCGACCTGCACCGAGCGGGCCAGGCCGGTCGCCACGTCCCGGCCGTGGATCTCGGTCATGGTCGGCCCGTGCGCGCTCAGACCGCCGCCGCTGAGCGCCACCTGGAGCGGGCGTACGGACTGGCTCGGCAGCATCAGCTCGTGGTGCTGGCGCAGATGCTGGATCACCGCGTGATCGATGGCGTCGCCGCCGACCGGGATGCGTGCGGCGGTCACGATCGAACCGAGCGAGAGCACCGCGATCTGGGTGGTCGCCGCCCCGCACACCATGATCATGGAGGCGGTCGGCTGCTCGACGGGCAGCCCGCAGCCGACGGCCGCCGCGATCAGGGTGTCGACCAGTTCGACCCGCCGGGCGCCCAGACCCACCAGGGTCTCGACGGTGGCCCGCTGGGCGAGCGGATCGCTGTCGTGCGGGGTGCAGGCGGCGGCCCGCAGCCGTGGCTTGCGGCGCAGCTGGCGGCGGAGCTTGTCGCCGAGCAACTGGCGGAGCATGCGCTGGGCCATCTCGATGTCGATGACGGTTCCGCCGGTGACCGGGTGGACCACCCGGATGTAGTCGGGGGTGCGGCCCGTCATCTGTTCGGCGAGCGTGCCGACGGCGATGAGCGAGCCGGTACGGGTGTTCATGGCGGCGGCACTCGGTTCGTCGACGACGAGCCCGAGCCCCTTGACGTACACACGGGTCCGGGCGGCCCCGAGGTCGACGGCGACATGGCAACGGCGCAACTGCTCAAGGCTGACGGTCACGGCAGGTTCTCCCGAGAGCGCTGATTGGGGTACCGGCGGCAGCCGGCTCTCTTCGCATCGTGCGCCGTTCGGAGTCATTGCGCGCGTCGGGATGGGCCGTAGGAAGTACATAGCTGACGAACCGACAGAAAAGTGCGGTACGGGGAAGTCAGCCGGGCAGCAGCCGCTGGAACAGCCCCCAGGTGAATTCGGCGACATACCGCTCACCCGTCCCGGGTGCGGTGATCGCGAGCGCCCACCTGGTCGGTGCGCTGCCTTCCATGGGGCGGGCCGGTGCGAAGGCCCGTGCGACCTCGTCCACCGTGCCCGACCAGGGACGCAGATCCTCGACCGTACGCAGCTCGGGGCCCGGTGCTCCCGGCGCCCGGACCAGCCATTCGTTCCATACGGCCCCGCTCGGCGCGACCATCACCTCGAACCGCAGATCCGGCCAGAGCGGCACCGGCCACAGCAGCGCGTCGCACTCCAGGTCGCCGATGGTGCGGTGTACGGACGACTCGGGTTCGCCGAGCACCGAACGGTAGCGGCGCAGGGCGCCCCGCCCGCGTGGCGCCCGCACCATGGCCTGCCAACGGCGGTTGGCCTCCCGCATCTCGGCGAGCGAGGCGCTCAGTTCCTGCCGGGCGTCGTCGACGAGGGCGGGTTGATGGTCGGCCATCCGGCGCAACAGGACGAGCTGGAACTCACGAGGGCCGAAATGTGTGGGCGCGGTCATGGATTCAACGGTTCCACACAGGATCCTCACCTGAGCGGCTTTCTACGTTGTCCTACAGGCACCTAATCTGCGGGCGCCATGGATTACTGCCACCCGTGTCAGCGGCATCTCAACGGTGCTCTGGCCTGTGCCGGATGCGGAATCCCCGCCGAGGCGCTGAGCCACTACGCCACGCCTGCGCCCTCCGGTCACGAACCGGATGCGGAGCGCGAGACGTCCGCACCGCCCCAGCCCGGGGGGCGACGCCGCCAGGGGCGCGGCGCTGCCCAGCTCGCGCGCGGCACACATGGTTCCCGCAGGCCGGACCGGAGGGCCGGGGCGCAGGGGCGTGGTCGGCGTGCGCACCGCCGTCGCGGCCGGACGGCCCTGCTCGTCGTGCTCGGCGTGGTGCTCGCGGCCGGGGCGCTGAGCCTGGCCGAGCTGGCCACCGAGCCGAACGGCGACGGCGGCGCCTCGGACTACGTACGCGAATCCACCTCGGTCACGACCGGGCCGGCCCCTGCCCCCTCGGCGAGCGACGCGCTCGAGCCGCCCGGTCCGGTGGACGGTCCATCCGTGCTTCCGGCCACCGATTCCCATCCGGCCGATGCCACAGGTGCGGGCGGGGCGACCGGCAGCGCCCGCCCCGAGGGTTTTGCCGCGTCGGCACCGGCCTCCACCGCGCCCTCCGCCTCCACGGACCCGTCGGCCGGCCCGGGTGCCACCGAGGAGACGCCCGGCCGACCCTCGGCCTCCGTCCGGCCCAGCGACGGCCCGACACAGTCGGCAAGCCCGGCACCGCCCAAGCCCAGCCCGACGCCCTCGCCGACCAGGTCCGACACGTGCTGGTTCCCGTGGTTCTGCTGGTGAGCGGTTTGCCCGCTTGCGTGACCCCCGGCCACGCCGCGTCCTCAGTCGCGGCGCGGGCCTGATTCGCCCAGCATCCGCCGCAGCAGGTCCCGCAGCATCGCCCGGTCCCCGTCCGACAGCTCGGCCAGCGGCTCCCGGGCGAAAGTGAGCGAATCGCGCAGCTGCTGCGCCGTCCGCGAACCCTTCTCCGTCGGGGCGGCCAGCTTCACCCGCCGGTCGGCCGGATCCGGCCTGCGCTCCACCAGGCCGCGCGTCTCCAGCCGGTCGACGATGCCGGTGACATTCGACGGCTCGCACTTCAGCTTCTGGGCGATCTTGCGCATGGGCATCGGCTCCAGGGAGAGCAGCCCGAGGACGCGCGCCTGGGCGCCGGTGAGGGAGTGGGCCGCCGCAGCCTCGTCGTACTCCTCGTAGTAGCGCGCCACGACGGTACCGATGAGCTCGACGACTTCGAGAGTCAAAGGGTCTGTACGAGTGGTGGCCATGACGCCCAGGATAGCCGGTTACTTGACAAGGTGAAATATTCGGGAGCATGGTTGTTTCACGTAATGAAGCATTTTGGCTTCCCCCGTCGGCCCCACCGTCCCGGGCGAAGCTTCCCCCACCCCGTAAGGCATCGAGGAGACCCCGAGCCCATGTCTGCAGCACTTCCCACGTCCAGCCGTGAATGGCACCTCGTCGCCCGCCCCCACGGCTGGCCGAAGGCCGAGGATTTCGCGCTGCGTGAGGCCCCGGTCACCGCTCCCGGCGAGGGCCGCGTCCTCGTCCGCAATCTGTACTTCTCGGTCGACCCGTACATGAGGGGAAGGATGAACGACGTGAAGTCGTACACCCCGCCCTTCCAGCTCGACCACCCCATGGAAGGTGGAGCGGTCGGCGAGGTCATCGCCTCGAACGCGGCGGGCATCGCGGTCGGCGACCACGTCCTGCACGGCCTCGGCTGGCGCGAGTACGCCGACGTCCCGGCCAAGCACGCCGTGAAGGTCGACGCGTCGCTCGCCCCGCTCTCCGCCTATCTCGGCGTGCTCGGCATGACCGGGCTCACCGCCTACGCCGGCCTCTTCGAGGTCGCTTCCTTCAGGGAGGGCGACGCCGTCTTCGTATCCGGCGCGGCCGGTGCGGTCGGCAGCCAGGTCGGCCAGATGGCGAAGCTCAAGGGCGCCTCGCGGGTCATCGGCTCGGCCGGTTCCGACGAGAAGGTCAAGCTCCTCGTGGAGGAGTACGGCTTCGACGCGGCCTTCAACTACAAGAACGGCCCGGTCGCCGAGCAGCTGCGCGAGGCCGCCCCCGACGGCATCGACGTCTACTTCGACAATGTCGGCGGCGAGCACCTCGAAGCGGCGATCTCCTCGCTCAACGTGCACGGCCGCGTCACCGTCTGCGGAATGATCGCCCAGTACAACGCCACCGAGCCGACCCCCGGCCCGCGCAACCTCGCCCTGGTCATCGGCAAGCGGCTGCGCATCCAGGGCATGCTCGTCGGCGATCACGCCGCGCTCCAGCCGCAGTTCGTCCAGGAGGTCGCCGGCTGGCTGGCCTCGGGCGAGCTGAAGTACCGGGAGACCTTTGTCGAAGGCATCGAGAACGGCTTCGACGCCTTCACGGGTCTGCTGCGTGGCGAGAACACCGGAAAGATGATCGTTTCCCTCGCCTGACAGAGGCTCCGGTGCACCCGTCAGGCTCCTCCGCAGGCCGTCCCGATCGTGGGCGCGAGTCGCGGCGCACAGCAGAAGGAATTTCCGGCATGGCCATTGAGGACATCACTGTTGCCTACACAGCCGTCGCCACCGCCGAGAACGGCCGTGACGGCCGCGTCTCGTCCGACGACGGCAACCTCGACGTCATCGTCAACCCGCCCAAGGCCATGGGCGGAAGCGGCGCGGGCACCAACCCGGAGCAGCTCTTCGCGGCCGGCTACAGCGCCTGCTTCCAGGGGGCACTCGGCGTCGTGGCCCGTCAGGAGAAGGCCGACATCTCCGGCTCCACGGTGACCGCCGCGGTCGGCATCGGCAGGACCGCCGAGGGCGGCTTCGGTCTGGAGGTCGCGATCACCGCCACCATTCCGAACGTCGACACCGCAACCGCGCAGTCGCTCATCGAGAAGGCCCACCAGGTGTGCCCGTACTCGAACGCCACGCGCGGCAACATCAAGGTCGAGCTGTCGGTGGCCTGACCGCTCGAAACCGACCGAGGGCCGCACCCGCAGGGGTGCGGCCCCCGGTCGTGCACCGGACACACCGCGGCGGGAAAGGCCCCCGCCCCCACAAGTACGCTGACACCATGCGTGATCTAGGGGTGGGCTTCGGCTACTTGATAAAGGGGCAGCGATGGGTCGGCAGGCACGGACGCTGGTTCGGTTTCGGGCTGCTGCCCGGACTCGTCACCCTCGTCCTGTACGCGGCGGCGCTGGTCGGCCTCGGCTACGGCGCCGACAACCTGGTGACCTGGGCGACCCCCTTCGCCGACGACTGGTCATCGCCCTGGCTCGGCCTGCTCCGTAACACCCTGACCGTGCTGGTCTTCGCCCTCGGCCTCTTCCTCGCCGTGATCACGTTCACCGCCGTGACGCTGCTGGTCGGCCAGCCCTTCTACGAGTCGCTCTCCGAGCAGGTCGACCGTACGGAAGGCGGTGAGGTCCCCGAGTCCGGGCTGCCGCTCTGGCAAGAGCTGTGGATATCCGCCCGCGACAGCGTCCGCATCCTGGTGCGGGTGGGGCTGTACGCGGTGCTGCTCTTCGCCCTCGGATTCATTCCGGTCGTCGGCCAGACGGTCGTCCCCGTGATCGGCTTCTGCGTCACCGGCTACTTCCTCTCCGAGGAGCTCACCGCCGTCGCACTCCAGCGGCGCGGCATGGTCCTGAAAGACCGGCTCGTCCTGCTGCGCGGGCGCCGCATGCTGACCCTCGGCTTCGGCGTACCGCTGGGACTCGCCTTCCTCGTCCCGTTCGTCGCCGTGTTCCTGATGCCGGGCGCCGTCGCCGGAGCCACCCTGCTGGCGCGGGACCTGGTGGCGCCCGATGACGACGTGGCCCCCGCCCCGTACACCCTCGACAAGGGCTGAGAGATTCCGCGCCTGCGCACCGCGATGCTGAGGTGGCAGAAGGTCCTCAACAGGGGCATCGGATCGGTGCTCGTCGGACTGGGCGTCGCCCTGGGCCTGGAAGGGCACTGAATGGCCCGCTGAGCGACGCCCGCCGGACACGGGTCAGCTGCTGTGCACCTCCAGCGCGGACCTGACCGCCGACTCCAGGGCCCCCTCGATCCAGGCCGGCTTGATCGAGGTGTGGCAGCCGGCGAAGTGCAGCGGCCCCTCGACCGAGCGCACATCGGCGAACAACTCGGTGTGCTGGCCCGGCAGCAGCACCGAGGCCTCGCCGTACGCGTACGGATCGCGCATCCACGACTGGGTGGCGCCGACGCCCGTGTAGAAGACCTCGATGCGCTGCCCGTACACGTCCTGCACCCCGCCCAGGGCGTGCGGATAGCGCTCGTCGTCGTCCAGCGAGTCCCACTTCAGCGCGTCGTCGGCCCAGCTGTACGAGGCGAGGACGACGCCGCCCGCGCTCCCCTCGACCGGGTGGGACGGCTGGAACATGAAGCGGTTGGGGTTGTCGGTGACCGATCCGCCGCCGATGACATGCGCCGCCTCGGGCTGGTTGCGGGCGGTGGCCCGGTACGCCGCGTAGTGCACGCGCTGGTTGGGCGGGAGATGGCCGGGCGGTACGGAGGGGTGGGCACCCAGCAGCGAACCGTCGGCCGGAGCCTTGCCCAGCCGGTAGGCCTCGTACAGACCGGGCCGGACCTTGTCCAGCTCGGTCTTCCAGTCCTTCTCCTCGAACTCCCACCAGCGGAGGCTGAATTCGAGCAGCACCTTGGTCGCCGCGTCGTAGTGGATCTCGGTGATCGCGCGCCGCTTCCCGTACGAGAGCGCGGGAGCGACGGGGATGTGGCGCAGCCCGGAGAACGGCACGGTGATGATCGCCCGGTCGCCGGTGAACGTCTCGCGCACGAGCGGCTTGCCGTCCCGGCCCTCGGAGACCGTCTCGACCCGGACACGGTCCGCGCCGTAGCTGATCCTGGTGGCCCGGCGGTCCAGCCGCACGATGTCCTCGACCCGCTCGTACATTGCGTCGGCAAGGGTGGCCGTACCGTCCGGCAGCTCGAAGAACGCGGTGTCCGGGCTGATCAGGGAGGCGCCGATGAAGCTGTGCACAAAGGCGAGATGGAGCCGGGAGGTGAGGTTCTCGACCGTGCCGATGAGGTCGATGGTGCGCTCGTCGAGCTTGGCCGCCTCGGTCAGGAAGCGGAACATCGACCAGTGTCCGTACCTCTGGATGACCCGCGCCCAGCCCTCGACGAGCTCGCGGCCCTCCTTGCCCTCGAACTCCTTGCGCACGGGTGCGAAGGCCTCCCGCACGATCGTCGCGGCGGTCTTGTTCTCGAACTCCGCGGGGACCCCGAACGAGCGGTTGATCGCCTGCGGCTTCGCCGCGTAGTCGGCCTTGCGCATCCGGACGCCGTTGACGTGGATCCAGGTGCGGTTGACCGGCCGGCCCTCTGTGTCGACATCGACCAGGTAGAAGCGGCGGCGCTTCAGGTCGAAGCTGTCCATCAGTCCGGTGACGAGCGGGTGGCTGTCGGGGATCCGCATGGCGCCGGCCTCGGCGTACTGCTTCGGGTCGGCGAACGGCGCCTTCGCGTTCTCGTGGCCGCCTTTGCGGAAGGTCTTGATCCGGCCGCCGACGCGGTTGCCGTTGGCCTCGATCACGGTGACGGTGTGCCCGGCGCTGCGGAGCAGATGGGCGGCGGTGAGCCCGGCCGGGCCCGCGCCGACGACCAGCACCTTCTTGGGGGCCTTGCGGCTGCGCGGCAGGCCCTTGGACAGCAGGATGTCGCGGTAGTGGGGGATCAGCGGCTGGTCCTGTTCGTCGCGTACGAGGATGGCGCGGGCGATGTTCAGGCAGGCGTCCCAGTCCGAACCGGTGGCCGCAGGTGCGAGCGCGGTACCGGATGCGGCGGGCGCACCAAGGGCGCCCGGAGCGGCGGCACTTGCGGAGCCCACGGCGGTCGTGGCAAGGGCGGCGGCACCGGCGGCGGCACCTGTGATCACGGTGCGCCGGGAGGGCAGGCCGGAGGAAGGCCCGGCAGGCTTGGAAGTCATGCGCCCCACCCTGCGGCGCCCGGGACGGTGACCTCTGCCCGGACGCGCGTAGATCGTTCGGAAATCACCCGCAGGTGGGGATTGTCGATCTAGTCGTACAGGTGTCGCTGCAGGTCATGTCATGATCGAGGGTTCTCGGGGGCACTCGATTCCGTCGACCGCAAGAGCGTCAGGAAATCCTGGAAAGCCGTCGGCATGTCCACCGAATCCGGGTCCAGCAGCCACTGGTACTGAAGCCCGTCCATCATCGCCACCAGCAGCGGCGCCGTGCGCTCCGGAGTCAGGCCGCCCGGCAGCCGCTCGCCGTACTCGGCGCGCAGCATCGCCGCCATGCTCGCCCGGACCTGGGTGTAGCGGCGGGTGAAGAACTCCCGCGCGGGATGACCCTCCGTCACGCTCTCGCCGAGCAGCGCCGAGAACGTCTGGACGATGCCGGGCCGCATCGCGTTGTACTCGACGAGCGAGGTCAGCAGATCGATCCGCCATGTGCCGTCGCTCCGGGTGCCGCCGCCCGTGTCCCATTGGTCGCGCTCCTCCAGCACGGCGACGAGCAGTGCCTCCTTGGTCGGGAAGTAGTGCAGGAGCCCCTGCTGACTGAGGCCGACCCGCTCGGCGACAGCGCTCAGCGAGGCGCCGCGGTAGCCGCGCTCGGCGATCACTTCGAGAGTGGCGCGGAGAATCTCCGCCCGCCGCTCCGCGCTTCTGGCCCGCACCATCTCCCGGCCCCTTTCGGTGCTCCATCGGTTCCGCCCCGAGGACCGTACGCCATCCCTGAAAATTACAGACTGATAACGAAGCCTACTGCTCTACTGGTAATGGAGTCACTATGGAGACATTCAGTGCAGGAATCCGACGAGGAGGTACGGCCGTGGCAGGCGCGTCCACATCCACCCATCCCGATGCGGTCCGCGAGGCCGCGGTCGACGCGGCGCTGGCCGCACTGGGGCTCGACGACAAGACGCGGCTCCTGGCCGGCCAGGACATGTGGTCGCTGCCCGAACTCCCCGCCGTCGGGCTGCGCTCCCTGGTGATGTCCGACGGGCCGATCGGCGTCCGCGGGGTCGCCTGGACCGCCGACGACCCGTCCGTCGCACTGCCCTCGCCCACCGCGCTCGCCGCGACCTGGGACCCGGCCCTGGCCCGCCGGGCCGGCCGGCTGCTGGCCCAGGAGGCCCGCCGCAAGGGGGTGCACGTCCTCCTCGCCCCGACCGTGAACCTCCACCGGTCCCCGCTCGGCGGGCGCCACTTCGAGACGTACAGCGAGGACCCGTACCTCACCGGCGAGATCGGCACCGGCTATGTGCGGGGCGTGCAGGACGGCGGGGTCGGCACGACCGTCAAGCACTTCGTCGCCAACGACGCCGAGACCGACCGCTTCACCGTCGACAACATCGTCGACCCGCGCACCCTGCGCGAGATCTACCTCGCCCCGTTCGAACGGATCGTCAAGAACGCCCACCCGTGGGGCATCATGGCCGCGTACAACCAGGTCAACGGCTCCACCATGACCGAGCACCGCTATCTGCAGAACGCGGTGCTGCGCGGCGAATGGGGCTTCGACGGCTACATCGTCTCCGACTGGCTGGCCGCCCGCTCCACCGTCGCCGCCGTCAACGGCGGTCTCGACGTCGCCATGCCGGGCCCCAGGACCGTGTACGGCAAGGCGCTCGCCGACGCCGTACGGGCCGGTGACGTCGAGGAGTCCGTCGTCGACGGGGCCGTACGCAACGTGCTGCGGCTGGCCGCCCGCGTCGGCATCCTGGACGGCGCCCCGCCCGCCGTCGACGAGGCGGACCGCCCCGAGACCGTCGACGGCGACGCGCTGGCCCGCGAGATCGCCCGCCGCTCCTTCGTCCTCGTACGCAATGAACGCGCCGCGCTCCCCATCGACCCGGCCGCCGTCCGCAAGGTCGCGCTCAGCGGGGCGCTCGCCCGGGACGCCCGGGTCCTCGGCGGCGGCTCCGCCCAGGTCTTCCCGCACCACATCGTCTCGCCGCTGGACGGCCTCATCGCCGCCCTCCCCGAGGACGTCCTCGACTACCGCGTCGGCGCCGACCCGAACAACGAACTCACCCCCGCCGAGAAGGGCTTCGAGCTCAGGGCCGTCTGTTACGACGCCTCCGGCACCGTCATCGGCTCCGCCCCGCTGCACAGCGGCACCGTCCAGTGGATCGGTGACGACTTCCCCGAGGGCGTGACCCGCGAGACGCTGCACAGCGTCGAGATCACCGGCACCTTCGTCCCGCGCGACAGCGGCGAGCACATCTTCGGCACCCGCGGCACCGGAGCGCTCAGCCTCACCGTCGCGGGCGAGACCCTGTACGACGAGGTCCACCGGGTCACCGGCTCCGCCGACCCCGGCGAGGCGTTCTTCGGCAACCCCCTGGAGCGCGGCCGGACCGTCCTCACCGCGGACGAACCCGTCGAGGTCTCCCTGCGGCAGATCCCCGACACCCTGGGCGACGACGCACCTATTCCCGGCGTCTCGTTCTCCTTCTGCCACCTCGGCCCGCGCCGCGACTCCCAGGAGCTGATAGCCGAGGCCGTCGAGTCGGCCCGCGCCGCGGACACCGCGATCGTCGTCGTCGGCACCACCGAAACCGTCGAGTCCGAAGGCTTCGACCGCACCGACCTGAAGCTCCCCGGCCACCAGGACGACCTCGTCAGGGCCGTCGCCGCCGCCAACCCGAACACCGTCGTGATCGTCAACTCCGGCTCCCCGGTGGAGCTTCCGTGGCGTGACGAGGTCGCCGCGGTCCTGCTCGGCTGGTTCCCCGGTCAGGAGGCCGGCCACGCCCTCGCCGACGTCCTGCTCGGCGCCGAGGAACCGGGCGGGCGCCTCCCCACCACCTGGCCGGTCGCACTCGCCGACGTCCCGGTCTCCTCGACCACTCCCACCGGCGGCGAACTCCACTACGAGGAGGGCGTCTTCGTCGGCTACCGGGCCTGGGAGAAGGCCGGCACCGCGCCCGCCTACCCCTTCGGCCACGGACTCGGCTACACCACCTGGGAGTACGAGAACCTGGTGGCCGGCCCCGACACCGCCACGGTCCGCCTCCGCAACACCGGCACCCGGCCCGGAGCCGAGACAGTCCAGCTCTACCTGGCGCCCCAGGAGGACACCGCCGAACGCCCGGTCCGCTGGCTGGCCGGCTTCGCACGGGTCGAGGCGGCCCCCGGCGAGAGCGCCGAGGCAGTGATTCCGCTGGAGCGGCGTGCGTACGAGATCTGGGACGAGACGGCGTACGACTGGACCCTCGTCCCCGGCACCTACGAGGTGCAGGCGGCCCGATCGCTCGGTGACGTACGCCTGACGGCGTCCGTGGACATCAAGGAGTAGCGGCCCCGGTACGGGAGAGCCCCGGCGCGGTACCTGACCCTGCTCCGGGGCTCTCCTCATGCCGATTCATGCCGTCAGCGCACCTCGGCGCACCGCGAATCCGTACACCGTCGTCGAGACATACTCCTCGCCCGGCCGCAGCACCGTGCTCGGGAACTCGGGCCGGTTCGGGGAGTCCGGGAAGTGCTGGGTCTCCAGCGCGATCCCGGCACAGGGCCCGAACGGCCGCCCGCGAGATTCCAGTAGGTGTGATTCGTCAGGTTCAGCACCGTCGGGGCGTCCGTCGTCGCCCGGTACGCGATCCGCAGCGCCCCGCCCTCGTCCAGGGTGTACGTCGCCGACACCGTCAGACACCCCGGGAAGCCCTCCTCGCCGCCCTCGGAGACCAGGGAGAGCCGGACACCGTCCGCCACCTCCCGCGCCTGCCACACGCGCTTGTCGAAGCCCCGGGCCCCGCCGTGCACATGGTTGCGCCCCTCGTTGCGCGTCACCCGGTGCGTCTGCCCGTCCAGTTCGAAACAGGCACCACCGATCCGGTTCGCGTACCGCCCGACCAGCGCGCCGAAATACGGACCCGAATACGTCTCGTACCCGGCGAGATCCGGCAGCCCGAGCGCCACACCCGCCCGCACTCCGTCCCGGCCGGGCACCTCGACCGACTGCACGATGCCGCCGTACGTCAGGACACGCACCCGCGTACCGTCCCGCTCCAGCGTCCAGCGGTGGACCACGGCGCCGTCCGCGAGGGTGCCGAACTCTTCCGTACGCAGCGCGGTGCCCGAACCTGTGTCCATGATCACAAACTCTACGCCGGGGGCCGGGCCGAGGTGACATTGCGGTACGCGATCTCCGCCAGCCGCGCCTGCCCGTTCCGTCCCGGATGGAACCAGTCCCACTGGCTGAGCTGTTTGCCGGTGAACCGGTAGTCGAAAACCGCCCCGCCGTCGTAACGGCAGCGCCGGTCCTTCGCACAGACCTTCCGCAGCACGTCGTTGTACGCCACGACCCGATCCTGCACCGAGGTACGCCGGGCCACGGCGCGCGCGCCCATGTCGTCCGCGTCACCCAGCATCGACTGACAGATCCCCAGCTTCCAGATCTGCTTGCCCAGCGGATTGCCGCGCCCCGTCGACCAGAGCCGCTTGAGATCCGGCACGCTCGACACATACACGTGCGCCTTGGGCGCCCCGGCGCGCAACTGACGCATCGAAGCCTCGAACGACGCCCGGAAATCCGCCACCGGAGTCATGAACCGCGCCGAGTCCCGGCAGGCGTCATTGGCGCCGATCATCACCGTCACCAGATCCGGCTTCTCCTTTGCGGCCAGCGCCATCTGCTCCGGCAACTGCGCGATCCTGGCCCCCGTCTCGGCATGGTTCCAGCTGCGCTCGGCGGCCCCCGACTCACCGAGCAGCCGCACGGCGAGGCTGCGCACCCCGCTGTCCGTGCCGGTCGCCCAGGACACCTCCGGGCAGTCCGCCAGCACCGAACAGGCGTCGAAACCGCGGGTGATGGAGTCACCGACGGCGGCCACCGACCCCGGTCTGCGGTCCCAGAGCGGGCCTGGCTTGGCGGGCGGCCGCCGCTTTTCGGCCGTCGCCCCCTTCGTCGTCCCGTCCTGGCCGGCGTCGCAGCCGGTCAGGACAGCCGTGCCGAGCAACGAGACGGCCGTCAGGACGGCGGCCACGGTACGCGAACGGTGGCGGGCGGAACGATCCTGCATCCCTTGGCTCCCCTCGGTTATGCCCCCGGCAACCCCTCGTGGCACCGGTCGTAGGGCCCGGGCGCTCTGCAGGGTGAAAGCTGAGCGAATGATGGGCCCGGGACCGACGGTACGTCACACCTCGGACGCCGCCGCGCGGTAGCTTTTCCTCGTCGAACCAGCGGCGCTTCCCCTCACCCGGCTCTATTCGGGTGGCTTTCTGTAAATCACATCACGTCACATACTGTCCCTTTTCAGGAGATTCACCCCGATGCTGTTTACTGATGACAACCTCGGGAACCGGCCGAGAAGAGACGGTACGGGCGCGAGGCCGCTGGGGAAGGCGAACTTCGTCCCACACTGGAGGTCCCGGTGACGACACGTGGAGTTCTGTACGTTCACTCCGCACCGCGCGCGCTCTGCCCCCATGTCGAATGGGCGGTGGCGGGTGTACTCGGTGTGCGGGTCCAGCTGGACTGGATCAGACAGCCGGCCGCGCCCGGTACCTGGCGGTCCGAGTTCTCCTGGCAGGCCAGGCCCGGCACGGCGTCGAAGCTGGCCTCCGCGCTGCGCGGCTGGGATCTGCTGCGCTTCGAGGTGACGGCCGAGCCGAGTCCCACGTCGGAGGGCGAGCGCTACAGCTCCACGCCCGAACTGGGCATCTTCCACGCCGTCACCGGCATGCACGGCGACATTCTGGTGCCCGAGGACCGCTTGCGGGCGGCGCTGGCGCGGTCCGTGCGGGGCGAGACCGACCTGGAGGCCGAGATCGCCAAGCTGCTCGGCAAGCCGTGGGACGACGAGTTGGAGTCCTTCCGCCATGCGGGAGAGGGCGCGCCGGTGCGGTGGCTGCACCAGGTGGTGTGAGCCCGTGACCGGGCGCGCTGCCCCGGACCGGGGACTCCGCCCCGGACCTGCGCGCCTCAAATGCCGGCGAGGCTGAAATTCACCCTGATCCGGCAAATCCAAGCTGAACCCGGCAAAATCAAGCCCCTCCGGCGCTTGAGGAGCGGGGGTCCGGGGGCAGCGCCCCCGAAACGCCCCGCGCAGCGGACGAAGCCCGCCTCCCCCGACCGGGGAAGCGGGCTTCGGTGTACCGGACCGCGGACCGCAGGTCAGACGCTGCGGAACGCCAGGACCACGTTGTGACCGCCGAAGCCGAACGAGTTGTTGATCGCGGCGATCGGCCCCTCCGGCAGCGGCCGGGGCTCATCGCGCACGATGTCCGCCTCCACCGCCTCGTCGAGGTGCTCCACGTTGATCGTCGGCGGGGCCATCCGGTGGTGCAGCGCCAGGACCGTCGCGACGGTCTCGATGCCGCCCGCGCCACCGAGGAGGTGACCGGTCATCGACTTCGTCGCGGAGATCGCGACGTGGTCGAGGTCGTCGCCCAGAACCTTGCGCAGAGCCTTCAGCTCCGCGACGTCGCCCTGCGGCGTCGACGTGGCGTGCGCGTTGAGGTGCACGACCTCGGACGGCTTGAGGTCCGTCTGGTCCAGCAGGTTCTGCATCGCGGCGGCGATGCCGCGACCGGTCGGCTCGGGCTGCGCGATGTGGTGGGCGTCAGCGGACAGACCCTGGCCCAGCACCTCGCAGTAGACCTTGGCGCCACGCGCGGCGGCGTGCTCCGCGGACTCCAGGACGACGACCCCGGCACCCTCGCCGAGGACGAAGCCGTCACGGCCCGTGTCGTACGGACGGGAGGCCTTCTCGGGCTCCTCGTTGTGCTTGGACATCGCCATCATGTTGGCGAACGCGGCGATCGGCAGCGGGTGGATCGCCGCCTCGGTGCCACCGGCGAGGACCACATCGGCACGGCCGGTGCGGATCATCTCGACGGCGTACCCGATCGCCTCCGCGCCCGAGGCGCAGGCGGAGACCGGAGTGTGCACACCGGCCTGGGCGTTGACCTCCAGGCCGACGTTGGCGGCCGGGCCGTTGGGCATGAGCATGGGCACGGTGTGCGGGGAGACGCGGCGTACGCCCTTCTCCTTGAGCACGTCGTACTGGTCGAGCAGGGTGATCACGCCGCCGATACCGGAGGCGATGACTGTGCCCAGCCGCTCGGGCTGGACCGTGTCGTCCTCACCGGCCTTGCCGGTGAAGCCGGCGTCCGCCCACGCCTCGCGGGCCGCGATCAGCGCGAACTGCGCCGAACGGTCCAGCTTGCGGGCGAGCGGGCGGGGCAGGACGTCGCCCGGGTCGACGGCCGCGAGCGCGGCGATCCGGACGGGCAATTCGGCGAAACGTTCGCCCTCGAGAGGCTTGACGCCGGAACGACCGGCCATCAGACCTTCCCAGGTCGACGCCGAGTCGCCACCCAGCGGAGTGGTTGCGCCGATACCGGTGACGACCACGGTGCGATTGGTCGAGTTCACTGGAAAATCTTCTCCACGTGTAGAGGGTCGTGAATCAGCGGCGCCACCGCCGGGTGGCGACACAGGAGCCGACCTGATCAGGCCTGGTGCTTGAGGATGTAGTCGGCAGCATCGCCGACAGTCTTGAGGTTCTTGACGTCCTCGTCGGGGATCTTGACGTCGAAGCGCTCCTCGGCGGCGACGACGACCTCGACCATGGACAGCGAGTCGACGTCCAGGTCGTCGGTGAAGGACTTGTCCAGCTGGACGTCCTCGACCGGGATACCGGCGATCTCGTTGACGATCTCGGCGAGACCGTTGACGATCTCTTCCTGAGTGGCGGCCATGTTGGCGCTCCTTCGGTGTTTATCTGCAGGGTTCGGACGTCCGGGCCGAAAGGCCTGGTGTGCCTAGGGGAGAGTAACGACCGTCGCGGCGTAGACGAGACCCGCCCCGAAGCCGATGACGAGCGCGGTGTCGCCGCTCTTCGCCTGACCGGTCGCCAGAAGCCGCTCCATAGCGAGCGGAATCGAGGCGGCGGAGGTGTTGCCGGTGGTCTCCACGTCACGGGCGACCGTGACGTTCTCCGGCAGCTTCAGGGTCTTCACCATCGAGTCGATGATCCGCATGTTGGCCTGGTGCGGAATGAAGACGTCCAGGTCTTTCGGTGCGATCCCGGCCGCGTCCAGCGCCTGCTGGGCGACCTTCGCCATCTCGAAGACGGCCCAGCGGAAGACCGCCTGGCCCTCCTGCGTGATGGCCGGGAACTTCTCCGGGCGCTCGGCGTGGAACTCGTCCCACGCCACGGTCTGCTTGATCGTCTCGGACTTGTCGCCCTCGGAGCCCCAGACGGTGGGGCCTATGGCCGGCACCTTGGAGGGGCCGACGACGACCGCGCCGGCGCCGTCGCCGAAGAGGAAGGCCGTCGCGCGGTCCTCCTTGTCGGTGAGGTCGCTGAGCCGCTCCACGCCGATGACGAGAACGTACTCCGCCGAACCCTCGACGATCATGCCCTTGGCGAGGGTCAGTCCGTAGCCGAAGCCCGCGCAGCCGGCCGAGATGTCGAAGGCGGCGGGCTTGCCCGCGCCGACCTTGTGGGCGATCTCGGTCGCGATGGCCGGGGTCTGCTTGAAGTGCGAGACGGTGGAGACGATCACGGCGCCGATCTGCTCCGGCGTGATCCCGGCATCGGCGATGGCCTTCCCGGACGCCTCCACGGACATCGCCGCCACGGTCTCCTCCTCGGAGGCCCAGTGGCGGGTGGCGATGCCGGAGCGCGAGCGGATCCACTCGTCGGACGAGTCGATCGTCTCGAGGATCACCTCGTTGGGCACGACACGGGTCGGACGGTAGCCGCCGACACCCATGATGCGTGCGTACGGGGCGCCCTGACTGGGCTTGATCTTCGACATGCTCTCGGGCTCCTTAGGCGCCCGCGTGCTCGGAGATGAGCGCGCGGGCCGCGTCGAGGTCGTCGGGGGTCTTGAGCGCGAGGGTCTGCACACCGGGCATCGCGCGCTTGGCGAGACCCGTGAGGGTGCCGCCGGGGCATGCCTCGATGAGAGCCGTGACGCCCATCTCCTTGAAGGTCTCCATGCACAGGTCCCAGCGGACCGGGTTGGCCACCTGGCCGACCAGCCGCGAGATGACCTCGTCGCCGATGGCCACGGGCTTCCCGTCGGCGTTCGAGACATATGTCACGACCGGGTCGGCGATCTTCAGCGCCAGGGCGGCCTCGCGCAGCCGGTCGACGGCGGGCGCCATGTGGTGCGTGTGGAAGGCGCCGGCGACCTTGAGGGGCACCACGCGGCGTACGCCCTCGGGCTTGTCCTCGGTCAGCGCGGCGATCTGCGCGGCGGTGCCGGCGGCGACGATCTGGCCGCCACCGTTGACGTTCGCCGGGGTCAGCCCGAGCTTCTCCAGGTGCGGGACCGTCACCTCGGGGTCGCCGCCGAGCAGCGCCGCCATGCCGGTCTCGGTGACCGCCGCGGCATCGGCCATGGCGAGCCCACGGGTACGTACGAGACGGAGTGCGGCCTCGTCGCCGATGACTCCGGCAAGGGCGGCTGCGGTGATCTCACCCACGCTGTGACCTGCGACGACGTCGGGCGACGCGTTGAGCGCGGCGGCGGACAGCAGACCGGCGGCGACCAGCAGCGGCTGCGCCACCGCGGTGTCACGGATCGCCTCGGCGTCGGCCTCGGTGCCGTAGTGGGCGAGGTCGAGCCCGATGGCGTCGGACCAGGCCGCGATGCGGTCGGCGGCACCGGGGAGTTCGAGCCAGGGAGTCAGGAAGCCGGGCGTCTGAGCGCCTTGGCCGGGAGCGACGAGTACGAGCACCCTCACACTCTCTCTTGTGAACGGTCCGGAACACCCGTGGGGACAGGGACGAAGAACCGTATGGGGAATTGTTGATGTCCGACAAAAGTCTAGGACTGCGGATCTCTGGCGGCCAAGCGTCCCAGAATCAGGGCGATTCGCAGGGTGAACGCAGAGCGGACATCGGAAGGCGACCATCCGGTGACGTCAGTCACACGTCGGAGCCGGTAGCGCACGGTGTTGGGGTGGACGAAGAGCATCCTGGCCGCACCCTCCAGGCTGCTCGCCTGCTCCAGATACACACTCAGCGTCTCCAGGAGCGCAGAACCCGCTTCTTCCAGCGGTCTGTAGATCTCCTCCACCAATTGGTCCCGTGCGGCAGGGTCGCCCGCCATCGCGCGCTCCGGCAGCAGATCGTCGGCCAGTACCGGCCGCGGGGCGTCCTGCCAGGCACCGCACGCCCTGAGCCCGGCGGCCGCCGCCTGTGCGGACCGGGTGGCCGCCAGCAGGTCGGGCACCACGGGTCCGGCAACGACCGGACCTGCGGCGTACGGGCCGATCAGCGCCTTCGCGACATGCAGCGGGTTGTCGCTGCCACCCGCGATGACGACCAGCCGGTTGCCGAGCACCCCGGTCAGGACCTGGAGCTTCGCGTGCCGGGCGGCGCGCCGGATCGCCTCCACCGTCAGTTCGCTGTCGCCGTCCGGGGCCGTACCGAGAACCACGCACACGTGCTCGGGGGAGTTCCAGCCGAGCGCCGCGGCGCGTGACACGGCGCCCTCGTCGGCCTCGCCGGACAGCACCGCGTTCACCACGAGCGATTCCAGCCGGGCGTCCCAGGCGCCGCGGGCCTCGGCGGCCTGCGCGTACACCTGGGCGGTCGCGAAGGCGATCTCCCGCGCGTAGACGAGCAGCGCCTCCCGCAGCACCGACTCGTCGCCGGGCGCGGCGACCTCCTCGATCGCGGCCTCCATGACCTCGATCGTCGTACGCACCATCTCGACGGTCTGCCGCAGGGTGATCGCCCGGGTCAGCTCGCGCGGAGCCGTACCGAACACATCGGTGGAGATGGCCTGCGGGGTCTCCGGATGCCGGAACCACTCGGTGAACGCCGCGATCCCGGCCTGGGCCACCAGGCCGATCCAGGACCGGTTCTCCGGTGGCATCGCCCGGTACCACGGCAGTGACTCGTCCATGCGGGCGATCGCATTGGCGGCCAGCCGGCCGGAGGACTGCTCCAGCCGTTTCAGGGTCGCGGCATGCAGGTGGGCGGCGTTCGCAGCGGGCTGCTCAGGATCGGGTCGGGGCACGAACACAAGACTGCCCTATCCGGCCACGTGCTCGGTGGGCCGGGGCGGTGGCGGGTCGTACTGCCGGGTAGCGGCAAGACGATCGTGGGGGCGCCGCGCCGGGCTACCGTGGGCGGGTGATTTCCGTACACCGCGCCGAAGACCGCTTCCTGGGCGGGGACCGGGCCGCCGGTATCCTGTCCCGGCACGCCTTCTCCTTCGGCAGCTTCTACGACCCGGACAATCTGCGCTTCGGCGCGATCCTGGCGTGCAACTCGGAACGGCTGGCGCCCGGCGCGGGCTTCGACGAACACCCCCACAGCCACACGGAGATCGTCACCTGGGTCGTCGAGGGCGAGCTGACCCACCGCGATTCGACCGGTCACGCCACGGTCGTACGGGCCGGGGATCTCCAGCACCTCAGAGCGGCGGCCGGGGTGCGGCACGTCGAGCGCAACGACGGGGACGGCCCGCTGACGTTCGTTCAGATGTGGCTGGCACCGCTCGAACCGGGCGGCGAACCCTCGTACACGATCGTTCCCGGCATCGCCGACTCCACCCCGTACGCCCTCCCGGAAGCGGGCGCCATGCTGCATGTGCGCAGGCTGGCCGCGGGCGAACACACTGCGGTGCCGGACGCGGCACGGGTGTACGTCCATGTGGTGGCCGGGGGCGTGCGGCTCGGCGACGAGGAGTTGGAGGCGGGCGACTCGGTGCGGATCACCGGGGAGGAGGGGCTGGAGCTGGTGGCGGCCGGGACGGCCGAGGTGCTGATCTGGGAACTGTCGGCCTGAGCTACCGGCCGGTGTCCCGGCGCCACATCGACCACATCGGCGGCCCCGCCCGGAACGTCATATCCTCCTGCACCGCGAAGCCGTGGCGCCGGTAGAAGGTCAGATTGCGGCGGTTGCTCGACTCCAGGAAAACCGGCCGCCCGTCCGCGTCCGCCTGCTCCAGCAGCCCGCTGAGCACCTGCGACCCGCGCCCGGTACCGCGCGCGTCCGCGTGGGTGCCGATGTACTCGACGTACCAGTGCGCGGGGTCGGCCGGGTGGCGGTGCTCAAGGGCCAGCAACCGCATTCCGGTACGGGGGAGTTGGGCCCGTCCCGCCCGCAGCAGCGTGCCCGTGTTGCGCAGCAGATAGCTCACCGGCAGCTTCCACTTCCCGGGCTCCGCCCACACCGCAGCCACCGTGCGGTCGGGATCGGTCCACACCCGGCCCGCCGGGACCTGCTGCGCCAGATGCGCGGTGAACAGCAGCCGCAGCCTCCGGTCCCGGTCGTGCGGCATCAGCCAGGACCAGACGGGGTCCTCGGCGTAGGCACTGGCGAGTACGGAAGCGAGCGCCGGGACGTCGGAGGCGGTAGCGCGGACTATGTCGGCCATGGGCGAGGAGAGTAGCGGTTCCCCGGGCCGCGGACACGGGCGTCGACGGACATCCGCCGACCGTGTGCCGCAGCGCCGGTCCCTCGGGCCGCGAGCATCGCGTCCGTGAACGGCGGCCACACCTCCCTGCCCATGGCCCGAAGGCCCGGTCGGTGAGCGCGACACAGGCCGCCCCTGCATGATTCCCACCGGTGACGCCGGCCCTGTGAGGGCCTCCACATCCCCCGAGTGAGTGCTTTCACGCCCGCCACGGGAACCGGGAGCGGTGGCCTCGGGATCCTCAACTACGGGGACAGAGCGGTCCATTCGGATTCCTGCTCCCTGTGGAATCACGGCAAATCGGGGGAAAAATGCTGCGTTTACATTTCACGGACGCCGACCTGGCGAAGGTCTGGGTCGCGCCGGGTCCGGACCCGCTCTGGGAGACGGTCCTCGGGGTGCAACTGCTGTCGCAGACCGGTCCGCGGTCCTTTGGCGAGTGGCGGCGGCGGGCCCGTATGGAGCTCCAGCGCAAGGGCGCCGACGGCCCGGCCCGGCTGGTGGGCGCCGCGGCGCCACCGGCGAGCTATTTCCCGGACTTCCTGACACCTGCCGAAGGCGGTCACGGGCTGTCGGCGGGGCTGGACGCGCTGCGGGCCACGCCGTCGGCCCGACTGCGCCGCGAGCTGGCGCTCACGGCGCGCACCCGGCGCCTGCCGCGCTGGTTCGCCGGCCTCGCCGCCGGTGAGCGGAGCCATCTCGACGAACTGACCGATGCCATCCGGCGTGTGCACGACACCGTCGTCCGCCCGGACTGGACGCGTGTGGCCGCGACGGTCCAGGCCGACCGGATGGTGCGGGCGCGGGCCCTGTGCGACGGAGGTGTTGCCGGGCTGCTGGAGTCGCTGCGACCCGCGCTGGACTGGCGGCCTCCGACGCTGTACGTGCGTTACCCCGAGGGCCGCGACATCCACCTCGACGGCCGGGGCCTCTGCCTGATCCCCTCCTTCTTCTGCCACAGCAGCCCGGTCGCACTGGCCGACCCGACTCTGCCGCAGGTGCTCGTTTACCCGATCGCGCGGACGGAGGGCCCCGACGTGTCGCCGGTCGGCGCGGACCGGCGGCGGAGGCAGCTCGCGGGACTTCTCGGCCGCACCCGCGCGCGTGTGCTGACCGCACTTCAGAACTCCGCCACGACCGGTGAGTTGGCGCGCATGCTGCGCATCTCCGCAGCCTCGGCGAGCGAGCACGTCCGCGCACTGCGGGAGGCCGGACTCGTGCACGGCAACCGGGTGGGCGGGAGCGTCATCCACAGCCTCACCCCGCTCGGAGCGGCGCTGCTGCACGGTGAGCCGCAACGCCCCGGCCCGGCCTGAGCAGCGGAATTCGGCCCTGCCCGAACGCCGTCGTCACACGGCACGCACTGAGCCGATGCTGGTACGGCAGCCGCGGGGGACGACCACACGGAAGAAGCACCCGCCGCTCGTACCGAGCAACACAGTCTCGTCGCACCGCCGTTCAGGTCGGCGGTGCGGCACGGGGGAAGGAAACCCACTCATGAGCATCACAGTCACGGAGCACCGGACGGTGGCGTCGCGCCGCCGCGCACGGCTCGCGGCCGCCACGGTCGCCGCGTTCGCCACGGCGGGCGTCCTCCTCACGGCCGGCACCGCCGCGGCCCAGTACCCGCCGCTGGAGGGTGGTGCGTACCCGGCCAAGAGGACACTGTCGGCGTACAAGTTCCAGACGCAGTCGACGTACTACTACTGCGGCCCGGCCTCCACCCGTCTCGCGCTGACCCAGCGGGGCAAGAAGGTCAGCCAGAAGACCCTGTCGAAGGACCTGAAGGTCGAGCAGAACGGCAAGCAGACCGACAACATCGGCCTGGTGACCAAGGTCCTCAACAAGCGCCTGCCGGGCTCCCCGTACGAGAACAAGTGGATCCCGGGCAACGACGCCACGTCGGCCCAGGTGAAGCGTCTGAAGGCGGACATCAAGTACGACATCAACAAGGGGTACGCCATCGTGGCCAACGTATACGGCACGGCGTACGACACCGCCGGCAAGAAGCACTCGTACAACCAGGGCCACTACCTGACCGTGGTCGGCTACGCCAAGAACGGTGACCACGCCGTCATCGAGGACATCGCGATCAAGTCCTCCAGCCGTCACCGGTACACGATGACCACGAAGAAGCTGGCGACGTGGATCGCGTCGAAGGGCTACTCCGCGTAGCGCCGCAGCCGGTCACGGGGGAACGGAGGGGGCTCGGGACGACCACCGGTCGTCCCGAGCCCCCTCCGCCGTACGAGCTTCCGACGAACTCAGAGCCCGTCCACGAACGCCTGCCAGGCGTCGGCCCCGACGACCAGGACGGGGCCGCCCGGGTTCTTGCTGTCGCGGACGGGTACGGCGCAGGGGAGGCCGTCGACCACCTCGACGCAGTCGCCGCCGTTGGTGCCGCTGTAACTCGACTTGCGCCATGCCGCGCCGCCGGTGACGGTGCACTCGACGCATTCGCCGCCGTTGGTGCCGCTGTACGTTGACTTCCGCCACTGTGCTCCGGTCAGGTCATGCCTGATCTCCATAGCGTTCCTCCATCACACGAGCGATCAGCGTCGCCGAGTCCTCGGGGGAGAGGGCTGTGGCTTGCAAGCGAGCGTAGCCGACCGAACGTTCCTTGATCACCTGGGGATTGGCGGTCATGTGTCCCTGATCGTAGCTGTCCACGTAGAACAGGTCAGGATCGTCATCGAACCTGAGAAGGGTGAACGACCCCATCATTCCCGTGTGCCGGCCGACGGAGAACGGAAGTACCTGGATCTGCACCCAGGGATCGTCACGGAAGTCCAACAGCCGTGCCAGTTGCGCGCGCATGACGTCGCGTCCGCCGACCTCCTGGAGCAGTGCGGCCTCGCTCAGGATGACCCACAGAGCGGGCGGATTCCCGCCCTTCAGGATCCGCTGGCGATCCAGCCGGGCCGCCACCATCTCGTCAACCTTGTTCGGGTGATCCACACCGAGTAGTGCCCGCGCGTACTCCTCCGTCTGCAACAGCCCGTACACCAACTGCGCCTGGTACGTGGAGATGTACGTTGCACGGGCCTCCATGTCCGCGTACGGCTGGAACCAGGTCGGCAGCTGGCTGCGCAGGACCAGGCCGACGAGGCGCGAGAACACGCCGTCCGTGCCGAGTGCCGCGTCCACCCGCTCGGAGAAGTCGCGGGTGGGGATCTTCTTCGTGGTCTCGATCTGGCCGATCAGGGAGCCGGTGCAGAAGATGATGTCGCCGAGCTGACCCTGTTTGAGGTTGTTGGCCTCTCTCTGGCGGCGCAGCTCCCAGCCGTAGTAGTCCAGCGGGGAGGCGTGGGGGTCGAGCGTGTGGATGTTGGCCACGGCGGGGGCACCTCCGGCTTTCAACGCCTCGCGGCGTTCGTTTCCGTACGTAGCCGAGCGTAATCGCGTCGCTGCACTCTGGTGACATGAATCACGTAATTGATCCGCAGGCCGACGATCTGCTGGAGGCGACCTACCGCGCCGACTTCGCGATGGGCGAGCACTCGGCCCGGCATCTGCGCCACATCCTGCGCCTCTACCTCACCGCCTGGGGGCTCCTCGACGTGGCCGATGCGGCCGAGTTGGCACTCACCGAGCTGATCGCCAATGTCGTACGGCACGTCCCCGGCCGCCGTTGCCAGACGCTCATCTTCCTGCTCGCGGCCGGGGGTGTACGCGTCGAGGTGGCGGATGCCTCCCCGGAACTGGCCCGCGCGGTCATCGGTGATGTGCTCGACGAGGGCGGGCGGGGGCTGGTCCTGGTCGATGCCGTCACCGACGGCTGGGGCGTGGAGCCGCGCCGCGACGGCTGTGGCAAGACGGTCTGGTTCGAGTGCCTGGCCGCAAAAGCAGCCGACGGGTGATCTCTCTCAGCGGCCGGAGCCGAGCTCCGCGAGCACCGCGTCCGTGAACGCCGGCCACACCTCGACCGCCCACGGGCCGAAGGCCCGGTCGGTGAGCGCGACGCACGCCGCGCCCGCCACCGGGTCGATCCACAGGAAGGTCCCGGACTGCCCGAAGTGCCCGAACGTCGCAGGTGACGAGGAACCGCCCGTCCAGTGCGGCGACTTGGAGTCACGGATCTCGAAGCCGAGCCCCCAGTCGTTGGGGTTCTGGTGACCGTAGCCCGGCAGCACACCCTTCAGGCCGGGGTGTGCGACGGTCTGCGCGGCCAGCACCGTACGAGGGTCGAGCAGCCGCGGCGCCTGCACCTCCGCCGCGAACCGTGCCAGATCGTCGACGGTCGAGACACCGTCCTTGGCGGGCGAGCCGTCCACCGTGGTCGACGTCATCCCCAGCGGCTCCAGCACCGCCTGGCGTACGTATTCCGGGAACGGGATGTCGGTGGCCTTGGCGATATGGTCGCCGAGCACTTCGAAGCCGGCATTGGAGTAGAGCCGTCGGGTGCCGGGGGCGGCCGTCACCCGGTGCTCGTCGAAGGCGAGCCCGCTGGTGTGCGCGAGCAGATGCCGGACGGTGGAACCCTCGGGCCCGGCCGGCTCGTCGAGCTCGACCGCGCCCTCCTCGTACGCCACGAGCGCCGCGTAGGCCGCGATCGGCTTGGTGACGGAGGCGAGCGGAAAACGGTGCGAGGTCGGGCCGTGCGTACCGACGACCGTGCCGTCCGCTCGTACGACGGCCGTCGCCGCGGTGGGGACGGGCCAGTTGTCGATCATCGCCAGGCTCTGCATACGTATGAGCCTAAAGGGCCGTCCTGCACGGCTCGGAGGGGGTGGCCCGGCCGCCGCCGAAACCCGTCGCCGTTTGCGCTTGCTTCGAGTGCACTCCAAGGTTCTAGCGTGGAGGTCATGACGGTGATGGAGAGCACTTCCGTAAAGGCGGACGCATGCGCATCGGCACCCAGGGCGCATCCGCGTCCCGAGGGTCAGGACCGCTACACCATCAGTGAGGTCGCCGCCTTCACCGGGCTCACCGCGCACACCCTGCGCTGGTACGAGCGGATCGGGCTGATGTCGCACGTCGACCGGTCCCACACCGGTCAGCGCCGCTTCACCAACCGCGACCTGGACTGGCTGGCCTTCGTCGGCAAGCTGCGGCTGACCGGGATGCCGGTCGCCGACATGGTCCGGTACGCGGAGCTGCTGCGCGAGGGCGAGCACACCTTCGAGGAACGGCAGGAGTTGCTGGAGGCGACCCGCCGTGACGTGAAGACGCGGATCGCGGAGCTCCAGGACACCCTCGCCGTCCTCGACCACAAGATCGACTTCTATGCGAGTGCCCGACGGGCGCCGGAAAGGCCCTGTGCCTGATGACTGACAACAAGATCACCACCGTGGAGCTCGGAAACGGCGGCCCGCAGGTCGGCGTCCAGGGACTCGGCTGCATGGGCATGAGCGAGTTCTACGGGGACACCGATGAGTCCTCGGCGCGAGAGACGCTGGAGACGGCGCTGACGGCGGGTGTCACCCTCTTCGACACCGCCGATGTCTACGGGAGCGGCGCCAACGAGAGGTTTCTCGCCCCGTTCGTCGGAGCGCACCGCGACGAGATCACACTCGCCACGAAGTTCGCCATCGAGCGCAAGGACGACGACCCGCAGTACCGGGGCGTGCGCAACGACCCCGCGTACATCCGCCAGGCCGTCGAGGACAGTCTTCGTCGCCTGAACACCGACGTCATCGACCTGTACTACATGCACCGCCGCGACCCGGCCGTCCCGCTGGCCGAGTCCGTCGGCGCGATGGCCGAGCTGGTCCAGCAGGGCAAGGTCAAGCAGCTCGGGCTGAGCGAGGTGACCGGCGCGGAGCTGCGCGAGGCGCACGCGGTGCACCCGATCGCCGCCCTGCAGTCCGAGTGGTCGCTCTTCAGCCGGGACGTCGAGCGCAGTGCCGTGCCCGCCGCGGTCGAGCTCGGTGTGACCTTCGTGCCGTACTCGCCGCTCGGCCGGGGCTTTCTGACCGGGGCGTTCACGGACGCTGCCAAGGACCTGTCGGCCGGTGACTTCCGTAAGTACCAGCCCCGCTTCACCGGCGACAACGCGAAGACGAACGCCGCCCTGCTGGAGCCCGTCCACAAGATCGCGGCGGCGCACGGGGCGTCGGCCGCGCAGGTGGCGCTCGCGTGGGTGCAGCAGCGGGCCCAGGTGCACGGGCTGACCGTGGTGCCGATCCCGGGCACCCGCAAGAGCAGCCGACTGCTGGAGAACGTGGCCGCCACCCGGCTCACGCTGACCGCGGAGGAGCTGGCACTGCTGGAGCCGATCGCGGGGCAGGTGGCGGGGGACCGGTACCCGGACATGAGCTCCACTTCCGCGGCGCGCGAGTAATCCGGTGGCCCGGGGCCCCACCGCACCCCGTGGCCCCGGGTTTCGGTGCCGTGGTGAATGATGGCATCGGCCTGCGGTATGGCGACGTTCATGCGAGGGGTGCGCCCGTGGTGTTTGTTGCAATTATTTCCGTTGTCACCTTCGGGGGCGGCTTTTTCTTTCTCCTCCACCTCTTCAGGCGCGACCAGAAGATTTTGTGGGAGGGCCGGGATGTCCGGGCCCTGGTGGAGGATGTCCGTCACCTCGGTACGAATGACAGCGGATCCGTCGAGATAAAGTACCGGCTTTCCTGGAGCGAGGACGGTGCGACCAAGCAAGTGGAAGGCAGGGACACTATTTCGGCCGCCCGCTCGTCGAGGGTGCAAAAGGGCTGCGAGATCGATATCAAGTACCTGGATGACCGCAACATCATGTTCATCTTCGACAAGTAGATGATGCGGGAACGGATCCCGGGCGGCGGAGGCGGACGAAGGAAACGACGTCACGCCTCGCCCGGCACCACCACCCCCGCCTCGTACGCGAATATCACCGCCTGCGCACGGTCCCGCAGGTCCAGCTTGGCCAGAACCCGGCCGATATGCGTCTTCACCGTCTGCTCGGCCAGCACCAGCCTCCCCGCGATTTCCTGGTTGGACAGGCCCCGCGCGATCAGCTCCAGCACCTCCGTCTCGCGCGGAGTCAGCCCGTTCAGCCGCAGCGACTGGCCGCTCCGGGTGGCCCCGGTCGGACCCTGGCGGGCGAAGTCCGCGATCAGCCGGCGGGTCACGGACGGCGCGAGCAGCGCCTCGCCCGCCGCGACCACCCGCACCGCCGAGATCAGGTCCGCGGGCGGCGCGTCCTTCAGCAGGAAGCCGGACGCCCCGGCGCGCAGCGCCTCGTACACGTAGTCGTCCACGTCGAACGTGGTGAGCATCAGGACCCTCGGCCGGTGCACCACCCCCACCGGAGGGTTCAGCAGCTCGCGGGCCGCCGCCAGACCGTCCATCTCGGGCATCCGGACATCCATCAGGACCACGTCCGGGTGGACGCTCCGGCTGACGTCGATGCCCCGGCGTCCGTCCGGCGCCTCACCGACCACGTCGATGTCGCTCTGTGCCGCGAGCAGTGCCGCGAATCCCGCCCGCACCATGGCCTGGTCGTCGACGATGATCACGCGGATGGTCAAGAGTCCTCCGAGGTCGGGGGCGGAACGGGGACGAGGGGCAGCCGCGCCGCCACCCGGAAGCCGCCGTCGGGCAGGGGCCCGGTGTCCAGCGTGCCGCCCGTCAACCGTACGCGTTCCCGCATGCCGACCAGGCCGTGCCCGGTCCCGGTCGTCTCCAGCGGCGAACCGGGCTGCTCCGCCCGGTCGTTGACCACCAACGCGGTCAGGTGCTCGCCGTCGGACGTGATCGACACCCGGGTTCGTGCTCCGGGCGCGTGCCGGACCACGTTCGCCAGGGCCTCCTGCACGATCCGGTACGCCGACAGGTCCACCGCCTGCGGTACGTCTGGCAGATGCAGATCGGCGGACAGCGACAGTTCGGCCGGCAGCCCCGCCCGTACCGTCGCCTCCACCAGCTGCTGCACCCGGTCGAGCCCCGGCTGCGGTGCCCGCTCGCCCTCCGTGCCGTCGCTGCGCAGCACCGCGAGCAGGCGCCGCATCTCCGTCAGCGACTCCCGCGCGCTCGCCGCGATCACCCCGAACTCCTCGCGCGCCTGCTCGGGCAGCCCGCTGATCCGGTAGGGCGCGGAGTCGGCCTGGACCGTGATCACGGACATGTGGTGGGCGACCACGTCGTGCAGCTCACGGGCGATCCTGGTCCGCTCCTCCAGCAGTGTCCGCTGCGCCCGCTCGGCCTCACTGATGGTCTCCTGTTCGGCGAGCCGACGCTGCGCGTCGCCACGTTCCCGTACTGCCGCACCGATCAGCAGGACCACCGCACCGAGGATCACGAGCAGCAGCGCGCTGCCGTTGCTGCGGCCCGGGGAGATCAGCTGCAGGATCAGGCTTGCCGCACCCGTCGCCACCCAGACCGCGACCAGGGTCCGCCGGGTCTCGCGCAGCGCCAGCGCGAGCAGCAGGAAGAGATAGCCGATCAGGGTGGGCGGGGGCCACGGCCAGATCTCGTACTCGTGGACCGGATACCCGAGCAGCACGGCCGCGCCCAGGATGTCGGCGGGGAAGACGATCCACCAGGCCTGCAGCGGCCGGTGCGCCAGCATCAGCAGCGGTGCGGCCTGCGCGACGGCCAGGATTCCCGCCAGTCCTCCGATCACGCCGTACTGCTCGGTCAGGACGTTGATCGTGACCGGGATGAAGATCGCGGCAAGGGCGAGGACGACCACGTACGGCAGCAGCCGCTGCCGGTGTTTCGGTGCGTGGGCCAGGGGTGGCACCGGGGGATGGGACGGGTGGGAGAGCCCGTGAGCGAGCTCGCGCAGATTGCGCCGGGCGGCGCTCAGCAGGCCGTCGGCGGAGGGTGGAGTGGGCGGCGGGGAAGTGGTCATGGCCCGATCAGCGTAGGCAGCGGGCCGGCCCGGTGTCGTCGTACCCGGGTTTCGGTCCGCCGCCATGCTTCTCGTACGGGAGTACTACCGGCGGGCCGGACACACCTACAGCTCGGCGAGCAACTGGGCCTTCTTCGCACTGAACTCGTCGTCCGTCACCAGGCCCGCCCGGTGCAGTTCCCCGAGGTGCCGGATCCGCTCCGCGATGTCCGCGGGATCGCGCCGCCCCACGCCTGCCGGGGCGGAGGGAGCCGGCTGCTTCCTGCGTACGGATTCCAGTACGGCCGCGGCGAACGGCAGCGACTCGTGCACCGGGCCGTAGCCGAGGCCGAAGACCACGGCAGCCGGGTCCTGGTCGGCCCGGGCGGGGCGGGGGGCCATCGGCTGTGCGCTCTGCACCGTGCCCGAACCGAGCCTCGTGACCGGCTCCGTATCCATGCCGAGGCCGGCTCCCGGGCCCGGAGTCGCACCTTCCTGGCCTCTCGGCACCAGCCGCAGATAGCCGTCGAAGGCCTCCGGCGAGCGCCACTCGACACCGCTCAGTTCCGTCACCGGGAACGTCTGGTCGCCGGCCTTCCACTTCGCCGTGGAGGCACCCGTCCAGAACCACCGGAAGGAGACCCGGTCCCCGTCGAAGCCGGCCCGGCCGTCGTACGCCTTGAACTGCATCGGCGCCTCGGGGGCCGCGACCAGGAACCGGTCGGCGGGCTCCGCCGCGTCGGGACCGAGCAGGGCGCGCAGTTCGTCCGCGTAGTACTCGGCGAGCGTCTCGCGCTCGGCGGGGAGCACCAGCCGGTACGGATCGCAGCCGTCCTTCAGTTGCCCGGCCGCAGCCTCCAGCAACGGGTCGGCACCGGGTCTCGGTACCGCGTGCAGGACCACCGTGCCCCGCTTGCCCGGGGTCAGCGTCACCGATGACAGCGCCGCGTGCGGGACGCGGCGCTCACGCAGGCTCTGGAAGAGCTTCGGCGTGCGTATTCCCCGTTCGAAGCGGACGAGCACGGAGTCGGTGTCGAACTCCCAGGTGGCATGAATTCCGGCCAGCACATCACCCATGTGCCTCATCGTATGCGGCACTTGCCCGCACGTCCCCCCTCGGCGTAAGTCCCGATATGCGGCCGACCACGGCTCGCTGTGCCCGTCAGATCCCCTGTCTGCCCGTGACTCCGTCGTGGCAGGCGCTGTCGGAGTTCGCACAACTGACCGAGCTGTAGGCCCCCACGCCAATTGAGGCGAAGTTGCTGAGGCTCTCGGTGCCCGGCTCGAAATAGCCGCTGTGCCCGACCGCGCCGCCCGCCGAGACGATGCGTGCGCCGAAGCCCGGGTCGACCGGATCGGCACCGTGCCCGAGACCGCCCAGCTCCAGGTTGGGTACGTCCTCGATCCAGTCGTCGTGGTCCCGCATCGCCCACACCCTGGCCCCGGTGTGCAGCTGCCCCGCGTTCTCCACCCGCATGCCGGGGCTGCCCGCGACCGCGATGTCGGCGACCCTGGAGGGCAGTTCATGTGCGGCGACACCGCACAGCACCGAGCCGTAGCTGTGGCAGAACAGCGAGATGGGGGCGGCCCCGGGCAGCGCGCCCACCAGCGCGTTCAGCCGCACCGCCCCGCGCTCGGCGAGGTTCCCCAGGGCCGCGTCCATACCGACTCCGGCGGGCGTGGTGTAGTCGGCCCAGGCGATGACGGCGGTACGGGTGCCGGGGCGCGCGGCGCGCTCCGCCGCGTACAGCGACTTCGCCATACCGACCGGCGCGGCATTCACCTTGGGGGCGGACCGCTCCAGCGTCAGCAGGTTGGTGTCGACCCCGGGCACGATCACGGAGATCCGGTCGGCCCGGTCGAGATCACCGAACACCTCCGCGGCTCGGCCTTTTCCGGACGGGTCGAAGGCGAGGATGTGCCGTCCCTCGGCGAGCATCGACTGGAAGCGGTTCATCCGGCGGAGCGCCTCGGCGCGGCCGTCGGGGGAGAGCCTGGCGTCGTGCATGCGCTGCCGCTCGACCGTCCGCGCCTGCACCAGGGCCAGCCGGTTGGCGTGGTAGCGCAGGGTGACCGGGGCGCCGTTCAGATTGCCCACGACCAAGGGGTACTTGTCGGCAAGACCGGTGCGCTGAGCGGCCGTGAGCGTGGCGAAGAACCGCGACAGGCGGCGCGGCGGTGCTTCGGCGTCCGGCAGCGCACGACCCGCCACGTGGCCCCGTGCCCAGGAGGCGAGTGCGACGGTGCGTGGCTCGTCGGAGTGTGGGTGACGTACGGCGGTCCAGCCAGTGGTCGCCAACATCACGAACACGACCGCGACGGCGAGCAGCGCGCGCCATGCGGTGAGCGTGGGGGAGGAGTCGAAGGAAGTCACTTCGGCCCACATTAGGAGACGCGCGACGGCAGCCGTGAAGAGGGTGACACACATCACCCGGCTGACGGGAATTCAAGGCGGTTCATTTCACGCTGTGTTGGTGCGGCGCGCACACCCGGGCGCGCGGAATGCCCCCGGAGCGTCGCATATGGCCATCGGGGCACGGCGGTTGTGAAGTCGGTCATGCCGCGGCAGTGAGGCGTACAGCACATCGACGGAGTTTCCATGTCGCTACCCGAGCCCGGTGTCGGCCCCCGCCCGCCAGTTCCCGGCCAGCGCCGGTCCGAGCTGGTCCAGGTACACCTCGGTCAGCGCGCGCAACGAGTCCACGCTGGTGTCCCGCCCCTGCCCCCAGAGCTGCCCGGTCACCCGCATCACCCCACAGAACGCGGCCACGGCGACCCTCGGCCGGGGGTCCGTCCTCACGTCGAGCCCCTCGCGCTCGGCGATCAGCAGCGCGATCTGGTTCTCCAGATCCATGCTGCGCCGCAGGTGGGCGGCGAGCAGCGACGGCGTCGACTCGATCATCCGGTACGTGCGCATATGGAGTTCGACCGTGATGATCGCCTCGATCGCCTCACCGATACTGTCCCAGGCGCAGAGGACCGCGCTGCGCATCGCCTCGAACGGGGCTTCCGACGCGGGGCGCCGACGCAGCTCCGAGAGGAAGTGCGACTCCACCATCTCCTGGATGGCGAAGGCGGCCTCCTCCTTGCTGGCGAAGTAGCGGAAGAAGGTGCGCTGGGAGACCTCGACGGCGTCGACGATCTCGTCGACGGTGGTCTCCTCGTACCCCTGGTCGGTGAAGAGATCGAGGGCGGCGTGCAGCAGGGCGTCCCGGGTGCGCCGCTTCTTCCGTTCGCGCAGTCCGGTCGGATACACGGCCCGCTGCCCATCGGTCACTGAAGTGGTCCTCTTTCACCTGCTTTGTCCAGCTCAGCGTACGTGTGAGCTACGTGACAGTTACCGGCATGTGAAATGGTTTGTCAACTGTCAGCCGCTGACACTAATCTCCCGGGCATGACTAGTCAGACCACCGTCGAAAAGGCGTCGCGGGAGCCGCAGGACACCGCCGTGCCCGCACCTGCCAAGGGGCTGCGCGGCCACCCCTGGCTGACGCTCTTCTCCGTGGCCATCGGCGTGATGATGGTCGCGCTCGACGGCACGATCGTCGCGATCGCCAACCCCGCCATCCAGCAGGACCTGGGCGCCTCGCTCGCCGACGTCCAGTGGATCACCAACGGCTACATGCTCGCCCTCGCGGTCTCCCTGATCACCGCGGGCAAGCTCGGTGACCGGTTCGGCCACCGCCAGACCTTCCTCATAGGTGTCGTCGGCTTCGCCGCGGCATCGGGGGCCATCGGCCTGTCCAACAGCGTCGCACTGGTGATCGTGTTCCGGGTGCTCCAGGGCCTCTTCGGCGCCCTGCTGATGCCCGCCGCGCTCGGCCTGCTGCGCGCCACCTTCCCGGCCGAGAAGCTCAACATGGCGATCGGCATCTGGGGCATGGTGATCGGCGCCTCCACCGCGGGCGGCCCGATCCTCGGCGGTGTGCTCGTCGAGCACGTCAGCTGGCAGTCGGTCTTCTTCATCAATGTGCCGGTCGGTGTGATCGCGCTTCTGCTGGGCCTGGTGATCCTCAAGGACCACCGCGCCGAGAACGCGCCGCGCTCCTTCGACATCGGCGGCATCGTGTTGCTGTCGCAGGCGATGTTCTGCCTGATCTGGGCGCTCATCAAGGGCGCCGAGTGGGGCTGGGGCGACTACAAGACGCTCGGCTTCCTGGGCGCCGCAGTGGCCCTGTTCGTGGTCTTCGCCTTCTCCCAGAAGAACGTCAGGGAGCCGCTGATCCCGCTGGCGATGTTCCGGTCCGTGCCGCTGTCCGCGGGCGCGGTTTTGATGGTGCTGATGGCCTTCGCCTTCATGGGCGGGCTGTTCTTCGTCACCTTCTACCTTCAGAACGTGCACGGTCTGAGCCCCGTCGACAGCGGTCTGCACCTGCTGCCGCTGACCGGAATGATGATCGTCGCCTCGCCGCTCGCAGGCGCCATGATCACCAAGTTCGGCCCGCGGGTTCCGCTGGTCGGCGGCATGGTGTGCACGGCGGTCGCCATGTTCGGCATGTCCCAGCTGGAGATCGGCACCAGCACCCTGACCATGTCGATCTGGTTCGGTCTGCTCGGCCTCGGCCTCGCCCCGGTGATGGTCGGCGCCACCGAGGTCATCGTCGGCAACGCGCCGATGGAACTCTCCGGTGTCGCGGGCGGCCTCCAGCAGGCCGCCATGCAGGTCGGCGGCAGCCTCGGCACGGCGGTGCTGGGCGCGGTCATGGCCTCCCAGGTCGACTCGAAGCTGGCCGACAACTGGACGGCCGCGAAGCTTCCGCCCCTTACGCCGGAGCAGCTGGACGCTGCGTCCTCGGCCGTCGAGGTCGGCGTACCGCCGGTGGACGGCAACACTCCGCCGGAGGTCGCGGCGCAGATCGCGGGTGTCGCCCATGACACGTTCGTGTCGGGCATGAGCACGGCGTTCATGGTGGCCGGCATCGTCGCGGTGGCCGCCGCGCTGGTCGCCACGCTCACCAAGCGCGGTGCGAATGCAGAGGCGGGCGCGGGCGCGGGTCACATCTGATCGCTCGTCGCGGCGCCCCCGAGGCGTCAACACCGTGCGTACAACAGCCCCGTCGGACCGTTCCGGCGGGGCTGTCGCCTATCAGGGTGGTGTGACCCGCAGCCCCTTCCCCAGGCGTCGCCCCGCAGGTCAGGGTGGCGTGCAACTGATTCGCACCACCACGGGGGTCGATTTCCATGCGTACGACCGTTCTTGCCGCCGCCCTGGCCGCCACCGCCCTGGCCGCCACCGCCCTGATTCCGCAGGCCGCGGCCCACTCCGCACCCGCCCATCCCGGGGCCTGCGGAAGCGGTCAGCTGTGTCTCTGGGAGAAGCCGGACTTCACCGGCGCCCGGCAGATCCACGAGCTGTCCACGATCGACATCGAGAGTTGTGTCCCGCTGCCGGCGGGCAGCAAGGTCCAGGCGCTCGCCAACCGCACGGGCCGGCCCGTCACCACGTACCAGTCGGCGGAGTGCGCCGAGACGGGTGAGTTCGAGACCTATCCGGGCGGCGGCACCTGGGTGCCCCAGTCCCCGTACCAGGTCAGGGCCTTCAAGGTCTGGGAGAACTGACCGGACACGCCGAAGGGCGGCGGGACCAGGAGGTCCGGCCGCCCTTCGGTCATGGTTCGTCGTGCTTACGCGTCGCCACCGGCCGCGCCCGGTCCGGCCGCGGTCACATCCAGCAGCTCGTACCGGTCGATCGCCGTCTTCAGCAGCGAACGGTCGATCCGGCCCTCCTTCGCGAGCTCGGTGAGCACCGCGAGGACGATCGACTGCGCGTCGATGTGGAAGAACCGGCGGGCCGCACCACGGGTGTCGGCGAAGCCGAAGCCGTCCGCACCCAGCGACTGGTACGCACCGGGCACCCAGCGCGCGATCTGGTCCGGTACGGAACGCATCCAGTCCGAGACAGCCACGAACGGGCCCTCGGAGCCGGCGAGCTTCCGCGTGACGTACGGGACGCGCTGCTCCTCCTCGGGGTGCAGCAGGTTGTACCGCTCCACGTCCACGGCCTCGCGGCGCAGCTCGTTCCAGGAGGTCGCCGACCAGACGTCCGCCCTGACGTTCCACTCGTCGGCGAGGATCCGCTGCGCCTCCACCGCCCACGGGACCGCCACACCGGACGCCATGATCTGGGCCGGGATCTCGCCCCGCTCGGCGCCCTTGTAGCGGTACACGCCCTTGAGGATGCCTTCGACATCCACGTTCTCGGGCTCGGCCGGGTGCTGGATCGGCTCGTTGTAGACGGTGAGGTAGTAGAAGACATCCTCGTTCTCTTCGGGGGTCCCGCCGTACATCCGGCGCAGACCGTCCTTGACGATGTGCGCGATCTCGTAGCTGAAGGCCGGGTCGTACGCGACACAGCCCGGGTTGGTCGAGGCGAGCAGCTGCGAGTGGCCGTCCGCGTGCTGGAGGCCCTCACCGGTCAGCGTCGTACGACCGGCGGTCGCACCCAGCACGAAGCCGCGCGCGAGCTGGTCGGCCATCTGCCAGAACTGGTCGCCGGTGCGCTGGAAACCGAACATCGAGTAGAAGACGTACACCGGGATCAGCGGCTCGCCGTGCGTGGCGTACGCCGAGCCGGCGGCGATCAGCGAGGCCGTGCAGCCGGCCTCGGAGATGCCGTCGTGCAGCATCTGACCGGTCGGCGACTCCTTGTACGCGAGCAGCAGATCGCGGTCCACCGCCTCGTACTGCTGGCCCAGCGGGTTGTAGATCTTCGCGCTCGGGAAGAACGCGTCCATGCCGAAGGTGCGGTACTCGTCGGGTGCGATCAGCACGAAGCGCCTGCCGATCTCCTTGTCCCGCATGAGGTCCTTCAGGATGCGGACGAACGCCATGGTCGTGGCGATCGACTGCTGGCCCGAACCCTTCTTCGCGGTCGCGTATGTCTTGTCCTCGGGGAGAACCAGCGGCTTCGCGCGCACCACACGGGTCGGGACGTAACCGCCCAGACCCTTGCGGCGGTCGTGCATGTACTGGATCTCCTCCGAGTCGCGGCCCGGGTGGTAGTAGGGCGGGTAGCCCTCGTCCAGCTGCTTGTCCGTGATCGGGATGTGCAGCCGGTCGCGGAACCTCTTGAGGTCCTCGACGGTGAGCTTCTTCATCTGGTGGGTCGCGTTGCGGCCCTCGAAGTTCGGCCCCAGCGTCCAGCCCTTGACCGTCTGCGCCAGGATCACCGTCGGCTGGCCCTTGTGGGCCTTGGCCGCCGCATAGGCCGCGTAGACCTTCCTGTGGTCGTGACCGCCGCGGCCCAGGTGCAGGATCTGGTCGTCGGTCATGTCCTTGACCATGTCGCGCAGCCGCGGGTCGTCGCCGAAGAAGTGCTCACGGATGTACGCACCGGACTCGGTGGCGTACGTCTGGAACTGGCCGTCCGGCGTGGTGTTCAGCTTGTTGACCAGGATGCCCGTGCGGTCCTGCGCGAGCAGCGGGTCCCAGGAACGGTCCCAGACCAGCTTGATGACATTCCATCCGGCGCCGCGGAACTGCGACTCCAGCTCCTGGATGATCTTGCCGTTGCCGCGCACCGGACCGTCGAGGCGCTGCAGGTTGCAGTTGACCACGAAGGTCAGGTTGTCCAGGCCCTCACGGGCGGCGATGGAGAGCTGGCCGAGCGACTCGGGCTCGTCCATCTCGCCGTCGCCCAGATACGCCCACACATGCGACTGGGAGGTGTCGGCGATGCCGCGCGCCTCCATGTAGCGGTTCATCCGGGCCTGGTAGATCGCGCCGAGCGGGCCGAGGCCCATCGAGACGGTCGGGAACTCCCAGAAGTCCGGCATCAGCCGCGGGTGCGGGTAGCTGGACAGGCCGTTCGGCGCCTTCGACTTCTCCTGGCGGAAGGCGTCGAGCTGCGCTTCGCTCAGCCGGTCGAGCAGGAAGGCGCGGGCGTAGATACCCGGGGACGCGTGCCCCTGGAAGAAGATCTGGTCGCCGCCCAGACCGTCGTCCTTGCCCCGGAAGAAGTGGTTGAAGCCCACGTCGTACAGCGAGGCCGAGGAGGCGAAGGTGGCGATGTGGCCGCCGACGCCGATCCCCGGACGCTGGGCGCGCGACACCATCACGGCCGCGTTCCAGCGGGTCGCGTTGAGGACCTTGCGCTCGATCTCCTCGTCGCCGGGGAAGAACGGCTCGTCCTTCGTGGCGATCGTGTTCACGTAGTCCGTGCTGCGCATCTCGGGCACGGCGACGCGCTTCTCGCGCGCACGCTCGATGAGCCGGAGCATCAGGTAACGGGCCCGCTCACGGCCTCGCTCGTCGACGGCGGCGTCGAGCGAGTCGAGCCATTCCTGGGTCTCTTCGGGATCGAAGTCCGGGACCTGGCTCGGAAGGCCGCCAATGATGATCGGGTTGCGATCGGATCCGGAAGCCACGCTGTTCCTTCGCTGTTCGGTGCTGCTCTACGGGGCCTGGTTACGGGAGACATGCCCCCGGGATGTATGCATGTACGCCATCACCATCGTGTACCGCAGGGGCGCAAACGTCATCTCTACCGAGGGGTAACCGCCATGTTGCGAGACGTCGCGTCCGTAGTACGGGGATGGGCCGGCCCAAACCGCAACCATACGCCCAACCCGTCCAAGCGTTCCCAAAGGATGTTCGACTCCGAATGGCGGACCGAAACGGCATAAGCTGTGGAAGGACGTAAAGGGTGTGACGGTAGCGCCGGCCCCAGCAGGGGACCTGCCGACAGTGCGGCGACGTGGCAAGGAACGTCACCGTTTGGGCGGTCTCGCACGGCTGGGTACTTGCGCGATCCGCCACTCCCGTGTGGACTACGGCCAACGCCCCGCGCACGCGCGTGGCTGAAGCATTTTCCGAAACATGATCAGGAGGCAACCCGTGAGCGCGACCGCGGACCACGCGGAGGAGCGGACCAACCCGGCAGCACGCCTGGGGTTCGAGCCCGGACAAGTGGTCCAGGAGATCGGCTACGACGACGACGTCGAGCAGGAGCTCCGTGAGGGCATTGAGGCCACGACCGGCCAGGATCTCGTCGATGAGGACTACGACGACGTCGCAGACGTCGTCCTGCTGTGGTTCCGCGACGAGGACGGCGACCTTACGGACGCGCTGGTGGATGCCATTGGTCTGATCGAGGACGGCGGTGCGGTCTGGCTGATGACGCCGAAGACCGGCCGTGATGGATACGTCGAACCGAGCGACATCAACGAGGCTGCACAGACGGCCGGTCTCTCCCAGACCAAGAGCATCAATGCGGGCAAGGACTGGACGGGAAGCCGCCTGGTCACACCGAAGGCGGCCAAAGCCAAGCGCTGAACCGCATTCGCCACGCACTCGCCCTGAAGGCCCCCGACGGCATGAGCCGCCGGGGGTCTTCTTCGTACGCTTGCCGGTTGTCCGTACGGCTGGGGTGCGGGGTGTCCCCGTGCGGGCGCTGCGTGGCCTGCTGCGGGCTCTGCGTAGGCTGGGAGGCACCCGGACAGCCCAGCCCGGTGAACGTAGCGAAGGGACGCGTTTCATGGCGATCGAGGTCGGCACCCAGGCCCCGGATTTCGAGCTGAAGGACAACCACGGCCGGACCGTGAAGCTCTCCGACTTCCGCGGCGAGAAGAATGTCGTACTGCTGTTCTATCCGTTCGCCTTCACCGGCGTCTGCACGGGCGAGCTCTGCGCGCTCCGCGACGAGCTGCCGAAGTTCGAGAACGACGACACGCAGCTGCTCGCCGTCTCCAACGACTCCATCCACACCCTGCGCGTCTTCGCCGACCAGGAAGGTCTCGAGTACCCGCTGGTCTCGGACTTCTGGCCGCACGGCGAGACCTCGCGGGCATACGGCGTCTTCGACGAGGAGAAGGGCTGCGCGGTGCGCGGCACCTTCATCATCGACAAGGAGGGCGTGGTGCGCTGGACCGTCGTCAACGGTCTGCCCGACGCGCGCGACCTCAACGACTACATCAAGGCGCTCGACACGCTCTGATCCGGGACCGGCGGATCTGTGGGCGTCCCGGCCAAAAGCCTGCTTTGGCCGGGAACCGGTCACTAGGATCCACTCGTTGATCGGATGCCAACGCAACGTGGAGGCGCCGGCACCCGCCGGCCCCCAAGGAAACCAATGGGAGGACTCGTGGGAGTCAGCCTCAGCAAGGGCGGCAACGTCTCGCTGACCAAGGCCGCGCCCAACCTGACCGCGGTTATCGTCGGTCTGGGCTGGGATGCTCGTACCACCACCGGTGGTGACTTCGACCTCGACGCCAGCGCCCTGCTGACGAACGCCGAGGGCAAGGTCGGCAGCGACGGCAACTTCGTCTTCTTCAACAACCTCAAGAGCCCCGACGGCTCCGTCGAGCACACCGGTGACAACCTCACCGGTGAGGGCGAGGGCGACGACGAGGTCATCAAGGTGAACCTGGCCGGCGTTCCGGCCGATGTCGACAAGATCGTCTTCCCGGTCTCGATCTACGAGGCCGAGTCCCGCCAGCAGAGCTTCGGCCAGGTGCGCAACGCGTACATCCGCGTGGTCAACCAGGCTGACAACACCGAGCTGGCGCGTTACGACCTGAGCGAGGACGCCTCGACGGAGACCGCCATGGTCTTCGGCGAGCTGTACCGCAATGGGGCGGAGTGGAAGTTCCGCGCCATCGGTCAGGGTTACGCCTCGGGGCTGCGCGGCATCGCGCAGGACTTCGGCGTCAACGTCTGAGAAGACGCGGCCGGGCCGAGCCGCCGAGGCGCAGCCCGGGCCACGTGCCACGCCGGCATGCACCCCGTCCGGCGCCGCACCCCGTGCGGCGCCGGATGCGCCGAACAGCCCGTTCAGCGGCTCAGGCTCGGCTGCTGAACGGCTCGACAGTTCAACGGCTCAACAGACGGTTCATCGACTCGGGGAGGACACACCATGGGCGTCACGCTCGCCAAGGGAGGCAATGTCTCCCTCTCCAAGGCCGCACCCAACCTCACCCAGGTGCTGGTCGGGCTCGGCTGGGACGCGCGATCCACCACGGGCGCCGACTTCGACCTCGACGCCAGCGCGCTGCTGTGCCAGTCGGGCCGGGTGCTCGGCGACGAATGGTTCGTGTTCTACAACAACCTCACGAGCCCCGACGGCTCCGTGGAGCACACCGGCGACAACCTCACGGGTGAGGGCGAGGGCGACGACGAGTCGGTCATCGTGAATCTCACTCAGGTACCGGCGCACTGCGACAAGATCATTTTTCCGGTCTCGATCCATGAGGCGGACAATCGAGGGCAGGCCTTCGGCCAGGTCAGCAATGCGTTCATCCGCGTGGTGAACCAGGCGGACGGTCAGGAACTCGCGCGTTACGACCTCAGCGAAGATGCCTCGACAGAAACCGCGATGATCTTCGGCGAGCTCTATCGGCACAACGGCGAGTGGAAGTTCCGTGCTGTGGGACAGGGGTACGCGTCGGGGCTGCGTGGCATCGCTTTAGACTTTGGGGTCAACGTTTCGTAAAGCCGCGCACAGCGCGGGGGAGCCCCGTACACACCCGGGGGAGACCCGTTACATACACGATGGGGTAGCCAGTGCTTCTGAAAACCTTCGGCTGGTCGTTCGCGGTTACCGCGCTCGGCCTGGTCGCAGCGTTGATCTACGGGGGGTGGGAAGCCTTCGGAGTGGTTGCGATTCTTTCCGTCCTGGAGATCTCGCTGTCCTTCGACAATGCGGTGGTCAACGCCGGAATCCTGAAGAAGATGAATGCCTTCTGGCAGAAGATCTTCCTCACGATCGGTGTGCTCATCGCGGTCTTCGGTATGCGGCTGGTGTTCCCCGTCGTGATCGTGGCCATCACCGCCAAGGTCGGCCCGATCGAAGCGGTCGATCTTTCGTTCACCCAGCCCGATCGCTACCAGGAACTGGTCACGGACGCCCACCCGGCGATTGCCGCCTTCGGTGGCATGTTCCTGCTGATGATCTTCCTCGACTTCATTTTCGAGGACCGTGACATCCAGTGGCTGCGCTGGATCGAGCGCCCGCTCGCCAAGCTCGGCAAGGTCGACATGCTGTCGGTCTGCATCGCGCTGATCGTGCTGCTGATCTCGGCCATGACCGTCGCGACCAACGCGCACCAGCACGGCGGCGGCCACGCGGACAAGGCGGAGACCGTCCTGCTCGCCGGAGTCGCGGGTCTGATCACGTACCTGATCGTCGGCGGCCTCTCCGGCTTCTTCGAGAACAAGCTGGAGGAAGAGGAAGAGCGGGAGCACGAGGCCGAGGAGGAGGCCAGGAAGAGCGGCAAGAAGGTTTCTCCGGTCGCACTCGCCGGCAAGGCCGCGTTCTTCATGTTCCTCTACCTGGAAGTGCTCGACGCGTCCTTCTCGTTCGACGGTGTCATCGGCGCCTTCGCCGTCACCAACGAGATCGTGCTGATGGCCCTCGGCCTCGGTATCGGCGCCATGTACGTCCGGTCGCTCACGGTCTACCTGGTCCGTCAGGGCACCCTCGACGACTACGTCTACCTGGAGCACGGCGCCCACTACGCCATCGGTGCGCTGGCCGTCCTCCTCCTCGTCACCATCCAGTACGAGATCCCCGAGCTCATCACCGGTCTCGTCGGTGTCGTGCTGATCGCCTGGTCCTTCTGGTCCTCCGTCCGGCGCAACAAGGCGCTGGAGGCCGAAGGCGGGGACGGCGCAGGTTCCAAGGCAGAAGTCCCGTCCGGGGTGTGACCCGGTAGGGATTGAGGAACGCTCTCAGCGGGGCGGTCCGTACGGCGACGGTTCTCCGGGAACACCCGGACCCGGCCCGGCGGCCGCCCCGCAGTGATGTGTGCGGGGCCGGTGCATTACCGATACGTGTGGGGGTTGGGGATGGCGTTCTGGGACAGCCTGTGGCCGAGGCGGGAGGCGCAGTTCGAGTCGGGCCACGCGTCGACCAACTCCATCGTGCTCTCCAGGCGGCACGCTACGGTCTCGCTGACCAAGCAGGGTGCGCTGACCGGCAATCTGCGGGTCAACCTCTCCTGGCGGATGCGTACGTCCGACATCGAGGGCAGGGCGCGGCAGAGCGGCCGGCTGCTGCGCCCCATGCAGCTCTTCCAGCCCGATGTGGTCCAGGCGCACACCCAGGGGATGGTCAATGTCGACCTGGACCTGGGCTGCATGTACGAGCTGAAGGACGGCACCAAGGGCGTGGTCCAGCCCCTGGGCAACCTCATCGGCGACCTGAACGGGCCGCCGTACATCCGGCTCAGCGGGGACGACCGCTTCGGGGCACCGTCGGGCGAGACCGTCTACGTCAATCTCGACCAGCACGACCAGATCAAGCGGCTGCTGTTCTTCGTCTACATCTACGACCAGACGCCGGCCTTCGACCGTACGCACGCCAAGGTGACGCTCTACCCCGGCAACGGCCCGCGGATCGAGATCGAACTCGACGAGCGAGCCCCGCAGGCCCGTTCCTGCGCCGTGTTCACGGTGGAGAACATCAAGGACGAGCTGATCGTGCGGCGCGAGGTGAAATTCGTGTACGGATTCCAGTCGGAGCTGGACCGGCTGTACGGCTGGGGCATGCAGTGGGGACGGGGCTACAAGTCCCGGACCTGAGCCGACGCCGGACGGGCCGCAGGCGGTTCAGGGCCACCTCCGGGGCCGTTCCGGGGCCGCTCCCACAGCCGTCTCAGGACCTTACGAACTGCGGCCCCTGCGGTGGCAGCACGAAATTCGGGTCGGGGGCGGGCGCCGCAGCCGCGGCAGGCTGCGGGTAGCCGTAGGCGGGCTGGGCGGCGGCAGGCTGCGGATACCCGTACGCCGGCTGGGGAGCGGGCTGCGGAGTCGGCTGGGCCACCGCGGGCTGCGGGTAGCCGTAGGCGGGCTGCTGGTGCTGGACGGTGGCCTGCGAGTCGGGGCCGGGGGCCGGCGCGGGCGGGAACGCGGGCGCGGGCGGCGGGAAAGCGGGCGCTGCTACGGGCGAGGGAACCGTTACCGGCGAGGGGGCCGGGTCGGGCTCCGCCGCGGCCTCCGCCTCGTCGACCGAGATACCGAAGGCGGTTGCCAGACCGACCAGCCCGGTCGGATAGCCCTGTCCCACGGCCCGGAATTTCCAGCCATCGCCGCGCCGGTAGAGCTCGCCGCAGATGATCGCCGTCTCCTCGCCGGTCTCCGGCCGCACATCGAAGACGGCGAGCGGGTCCCCGCCCGCCGATGCCGCGTCGTACAGCAGGATGCGCAGATCGCACACCTGAGCGAATGCGGCTCCGTCGGAGGATGCGGCGATGACCACCTGATCGACCGAGGGGTCGAGCGCGTTGAGGTCGGCCTCGATGCTGTCCGTGAGCCCCTCGGGGACACTGCGCTTCGGCAGCCGTCGCACCAGGCCGGAGGGGTGGCGGGGCTGGTTGTAGAAGACGAAGTCCTCGTCCGAGCGCACGCGGCCACCGGCTCCGAGCAGCAGCGCCGAGGCGTCCACGTCCGGAACCCCGGCGCCCGGGGTCCAGCACAGCACGGCCCGTACGGCCATGGCGTCCAGAGGGACGTTCGAGCCTTTCATCATCGCGTGCGTCATGCCCGTCATCCTGCCTGCTGGCTGCCTGTGCGGACAACGCGGGGGTCGCACCGGATGTCTCGGCAGGGCGTCGGAACCACGTCGTCCGCGGTACGTGGACCCGTCGGGAAATGGACGAGTTACCCGGAATTCATGCACGTAGGGAACTGTTGACACCCGCTCGTACGTACTATTACCGGCCATACGTTGTCCGATCAGTGAGGCAGTTCGGGGGATTCACATGCGTCATTTCGGGCATATTGCGCCCGCTGCGAGAGAGGGTCTGTTCTTCCAGGAGCCGCGCGAATTCGATGCGGACTCGCCGGCCGGCATGCTTTCGGCCGCACTGGGAGCGACCCTGTACAGCCCTGCCACCAGGCCGCGACTTGCTGACGATGTCATCAAGCAGGCCGGGCGCGGTGTCGTCTCGATGGTGCTGTGCCTGGAGGACTCGATCGATGACTCCGAGGTGGTCGGCGCCGAGGAGAACCTGGTCAGACAGTTCGCAGACCTCGATGCGCGCGGATCCGAGGTGCCCCTGCTCTTCATCCGGGTCCGGGAACCGGGTCAGATAATGGACTTGGTGAGTCGGCTCGGCCGCGCCGTCCGATTGTTGTCTGGTTTTGTACTTCCGAAGTTCACCGAAGAGCGTGGCGTGCCTTTCATGGAAGCGCTCACCGATGCCGAAAAGGCGTGTGGGCGGCGCCTGTTCGCGATGCCCGTTCTCGAATCGCCCGAGCTGCTGCATCTGGAGACCCGCAGGGAAGCACTCCGGGGAATCACCCGCACCGTCAACAAGTACCGCGAGCGGGTACTCGCACTGCGGCTCGGCGTCACCGACTTCTGCTCGGCCTACGGGCTCCGCAGGGCGCCCGACATGACTGCGTACGACGTACAGATCGTCGGCGCCGTCATAGCCGACGTGGTCAATGTGCTGGGCCGGGCGGACGGCACGGGCTTCACGATCACCGGCCCGGTGTGGGAATACTTCCGGCTCCAGGAGCGCATGTTCAAACCGCAGCTGCGCCGTAGCCCCTTCCTGGAGGGCCGGGCCGAGGAGCTGCGCACGGCACTGATCGAGCACGACCTGGACGGCCTGCTGCGCGAGATCGAGCTCGACCGGGCCAACGGTCTGCTCGGCAAGACCTGCATCCACCCGTCGCACGTCGCGCCCGTGCATGCGCTGTCCGTGGTCAGCCACGAGGAGTTCAGCGACGCACAGGACATCCTGCGGCCGGAACGCGGAGGCGGTGGCGTCATGCGCTCCGCGTACACGAACAAGATGAATGAAGTGAAGCCGCACCGTGCCTGGGCCGAGCGGACCCTGCAGAGGGCCGAGGTCTTCGGCGTGGCGAAGGAAGACGTCGGTTTCGTGGAACTGCTGGCCGCGGGCCTCGCGGAATGAGCGGGCCTCGTGGAACGAGCGTGTCTCGATGAGCGAGCGCGCGGCAAGGAAAGAGACGGCGAACGTGGTGTGGTCGGGCAGCTGGGTGGCGGAGCGACTGGGCGTCGAGCTCGTCGGCGACAGTAAGCCCGACGGCGACAGGGAGCTGAGGGACCTGCTGGGCCTCGCCCTGCGCCGCAACCCCAAGCGGGCCCATCTGCTCGTGTCGAACGTGCTCGGCAAGCACGTGCCGCAGAAGCCTTCCGTGGTGTACGGCGTCGGATTCGAGCTCGGCCGCCGGGTGCGTGAACTCCTCGGTGACGCCGGGGCGCGCCGGGCGGTCGTGCTCGGCTACGCGGAGACGGCCACCGGTCTCGGCCACGCGGTCGCCGACGGGCTTGGCGTGGCGCCGTACCTGCATTCGACGCGCCGCCCCGTCGAGGGCGTGGAGCGGGCGGGCGGCTTCGAGGAGTCGCACTCGCACGCCACCTCGCACCTGCTGCTTCCGGAGGACCCGAACCTGCTGGCGGGCGAGTGCGGCCCGGCGGACGCTGACACAGACGCGGATGCAGCCGCAGACACGGATGCATGCGCAGACGCGCCGCTGGTGCTGGTGGACGACGAATTCTCCACGGGCAACACCGTGCTCAACACCATCCGCGCGCTGCACGAGCGATACCCGCGGAGCCGATACGTCGTCGTCGCCCTGGTGGACATGCGGTCTCCGGCCGACCACGGACGTCTGACCGAGTTCGCCGCGGAGATCGGCGCGCGCGTCGACCTGGTGACGAGGAGCTCGGGCACGGTCACCCTCCCGGAGGGCGTCCTGGAGAAGGGCCGGGCACTGGTTGCCGCGCATGAGGGGGCCGGTTCCGCCGGTCCCCGAGCGGCCGTCGAGCAGGGGCGCCGGCCGTACACCCGGGTGGACCTCCAGTGGCCCGCCGGTGTGCCCGACGGCGGACGGCACGGCTTCACCCCCGCCCACCGGGCCGCCCTTGAACCGATCCTCCCGGCCATGGCCGCCCGCATCGCCGCGTCACTGGGCGACGCCCGCCGCGTACTGATCCTCGGCTTCGAGGAGCTGATGTACGCCCCCCTCCGCCTGGGGACGGCCCTGGAGGACCACACCGACGCCGAGGTGCGCTACTCGACGACCACGCGTTCCCCCGTCCTCGCCGTGGACGATCCCGGCTATGCGATACGCAGCCGGCTGGTCTTCCCGGCCCACGACAACCCGGCCGACGGCCCCGGTGACCGGTACGCGTACAACGTCGCGGGCGCCGGTTTCGACGCCGTGGTCGTGACCGTCGACTCCACCGCCGACACCCCCGAACTTCACGCCCCCGACGGCCTGTTGGCGCAGCTCGCCGCGCACACCGACCATGTCCTGCTCGCGGTCGTCCCCTCGTACGTCCCGCCGGACCTCCCCTCGTACGTCTTCGAACGGCAGGAACCCTCCATGCTGCCCGAGCCCCTCCGCGGCCCCGCCTTCTCCTCCTACGCGCCGGACGAAGTCGGCTGGCTGCTCCAGGACCTCTCGGATACCGAACTGGAGGCGCCCACCGAGGAGCGCGAGGAGGCGATACAGAGCGGTGGCGCGCACTACGCCGAGTCGCTCCCCGTCGAGTACCAGCCGTCCGCCCAGTACCAGAGCTTGTTCGAGGCGGCGCTGGACCTGTCGGCCGCACGCGTCGCCCGCGCCGTCGGCACCGTCACCGAGACGGTCCTCGCCGAGCTCCCCCACAGCCGAAAGCGTGGGGGGACCCCCTCCGCTCGCCCCGTACTGGTCTCGCTCGCCAGGGCCGGCACTCCCGTCGGCGTACTCATGCGCCGCTGGGCCCGGCACCGGCACGGACTCGATCTGCCGCACTACGCCGTCTCCATCGTGCGGGGCCGCGGCATCGACGCCAACGCCCTGCGCTGGCTGGCCGCCCACCACGATCCGGCGGATGTCGTCTTCGTCGACGGCTGGACCGGCAAGGGGGCGATCACGCGTGAACTGTCCGCGGCGCTCGCCGAGTTCGACGGATTCAACCCCGAGATCGCGGTCCTGGCCGACCCGGGTGGCTGCGTCCGTACCTACGGCACCCGCGAGGACTTCCTCATTCCGTCCGCCTGCCTCAACTCCACCGTGTCCGGGCTGATTTCGCGGACCGTCCTCCGCTCCGACCTGGTCGGACCCGACGATTTCCACGGCGCGAAGTTCTACCGGGAGCTTGCGGGCACCGATGTGTCCGGCCACTTCCTCGACACCGTCGCCGACCACTTCGACGAGGTGGTCGACGCCGTGGACGCCGAGGTCAAGGAGCTGCTCGCGGCCGACCGCGCACCCACCTGGGAGGGCTGGGCCGCGGTGGAGCGCATCAGCGAGGAGTACGGCATCCACGATGTGAACCTGGTCAAGCCGGGCGTCGGCGAGACGACCCGCGTACTGCTGCGCCGCGTCCCGTGGAAGATCCTCGCCAAGCGCGGCGCGGGCGCCGACCTCGAGCACATCCGCCTGCTGGCCGAGCAGCGGGGCGTACCGGTCGAGGAGGTCGACGAACTCCCGTACACCTGCGTCGGGTTGATCCACCCGAAGTACACCAGGGGTGCGACGGGTGCGGACGGCAAGGCGGTGGAGTCGAAGTGACCACCCCGGCCACCGCGGCCACCCCCGCCACCGAGACCGCCCCCATGACACTGGTCGCGAGCGACCTCGACCGCACCCTGATCTACTCGACGGCGGCGCTCCAGCTCCCCATGCCGGACGCCGAGGCCCCCCGGCTGCTCTGCGTAGAGGTGTACGACCACAAGCCGCTCTCCTACATGACCGAGACGGCCGCGACACTGCTCGACGAACTCGCCCGTACCACGGTCTTCGTCCCGACGACCACCCGTACCCGCGAGCAGTACGGGCGCATCCATCTCCCCGGTCCCGCACCGCGGTTTGCGATCTGCGCCAACGGGGGACACCTCCTCGTCGACGGCGAATCCGACCCCGACTGGCAGACGCAGGTCTCCCGCAGGCTCGCCGACGAATGCGCCTCGCTCGCCGAGGTCCGCGCCCATCTCCTGGCCGCGGCCGACCCCGCCTGGCTGCTCAAGGAACGGGTCGCCGAGAACCTCTTCGCCTATCTCGTCGTCGAACGTGCGCTGCTGCCCGAGGGCTGGGTCAAGGAACTGGGGGAGTGGGCGGAGACTCGCGGCTGGACGGTCTCCCTCCAGGGCCGCAAGATCTACGCCGTGCCGGGCCCGCTCACCAAGAGCGCCGCCATGAACGAAGTCGCCCGGCGCACCGGCGCCACGCTCACCCTCGCCGCCGGTGACAGCCTCCTCGACGCCGACCTGCTCCTCGCCGCCCACCGCGCCTGGCGCCCGGCCCACGGCGAACTCGCCGACACCGGCTGGAGCGCCCCGCACGTCGATGTGACGGCCGAGTACGGTGTGGCGGCGGGAGAGGAGATCCTGCGCCACTTCCTCCGGGCTTCGGGCCCGGGGCAGGCGCCCTCGTCCAGCAGCAGTATGTGAGGGCGGGACGGCGCGGGCCCGGCCCGGTGGGACCGACGAGGAGCATGCGATGACCAAGGGCAACGAAACCAAGATCACGGACGAGCTGTACGCGTACATGCTGGCGCACAACCCACCGCTCGACGCGGTGCAGCGCGAGCTCGTCGAGACCACGTACGCACGCCTCCCCGACCAGGCCGGCATGCAGTCCGCGGAGGAACAGGGACCGCTGCTCGCCTTCCTCGTCCGGCTGACCGGGGCCCGGCACATCGTGGAGGTCGGAACGTTCACCGGCTTCTCCGCCCTGTCGATGGCACAGGCGCTGCCCGCCGACGGACGGCTGATCGCCTGCGATGTCTCCAAGGAGTGGACCGCATACGGCCGGGAGGCGTGGGAGAAGGCGGGCGTCGCCGACCGGATCGAACTCCGTATCGCCCCCGCGCTCGACACACTGCGGGCGATGCCGGCCGAGCCGCACATCGACCTCGCCTACCTGGACGCGGACAAGGGCAACTACATCCCGTACTGGGAGGAACTGGTGCCCAGGATGCGGCAGGGCGGTCTCGTCGTCACGGACAACGTGCTCTTCCGCGGCAGGGTGACCGACCCACAGGCGACCGGCGGAGCGGCGGCGATCAAGGAATTCAACGACCACGTGGCCGCCGATCCGCGGATGGACAGCGTGCTGCTCACCGTGTCGGACGGGCTGACGCTCTCCCGTAAGCGGTAGGAGCCGCAGGCCGGCGACTCCGGTTGCCCGCTCTCAGCCGCAGCAACCCCCGCCGCAGCAGCCGCCCCCGCCACCGGCCGACGGCGCGGCGGGCGCGGACTTGGCCGCCGAGCCGCCCACGGCCACGGTGGAGAGAAGCTTCACGGTGTCGGCGTGCCCGGCGGGGCAGGAGGCCGGGTCCGAGGACTGAGCCATCGGGCGGCTGAGTTCGAACGTGTCTCCGCAGGAGCGGCAGCGGTACTCGTAACGAGGCATGGCCCCAGGCTATCCGGCGCCGGCCCAAGTCAGACAGCCACGACGGCCGACCGGTGGTACGTACGGAGAAGCAGTTCGGGTTACGGGCGGCGGACAACCGGCATCGGCGGCGGCGTCGTCGTTGCTTTCCGGCCCATCCGCATTTCGCGCTCGGCCTCCTCGGGATGGCGGGCCCGCCAGTACGGGTTGTCATGCGGAAGGCCGCCGCTGACCCGCCCGTACATCCCGAACACCATCAACATCAGGCCGACCACAAAGCTGAACAGCACATTCTGGAGGTGGAAGGCGAGGAAGTTGTAGTCGGTTCCGAGCAGCGCGAGATTGACGAATCCGCTGAGGATGAAGGCGATGCCCAGAATCATGTTGAGCGTCGAGGCGAAGTTGCCGCCGATCACCATCCCGATGAACAGCAGAAGGCCGACGCAGATGGACAGGACGCTGAGGGCACCGTTCGTGTTGAGGCCGGCGACGGTGGCACCGCCGGTGCTGAAGAAGCCGATCCTGTCGATCAGCCCCAGGATTCCGAAGGCGAGAAGCACCAGCCCCATCAGTCCCGCCCCGACCCGGTAGACGCGGTTCAGCCGGTGATCGACCGGAAGGTGCTTGTCGAGCTGGGTGGTCCTACGGCGGCGCTGCGGGGTCTGTCGTCCGGTGGCGTGCGGTACATGGGTGGCCATTTCGGCCTCCTTCGCGCGTACTACCAGGATCCGCCCACGGGAATGCTGCCGCACATCAGAAGGCCCAAGGACCCGAACCCGGCGTACCAGAACCCGACGTATCAGGAGGGCTGTCGCCGCTCCCGCACATCACCCGCCGGCCCCGCGCTCCTCACGGATCTCGGAGACCACCCGCGCAGCCGCCTGCCGTACCGCTTCGGTCTCGGTCAGAAAGTGCCAGTAGTCGGGGTGGCGCCCCTCCAGACCGGTGACGGCGCGCTCCAGCCGGGCCACGGCATCGTCCAGCGGACGGGCATGACGCGGATCGGGAGTGTTGCGCCCGGCCATGGCCAGGCGCTGGGCGTCCCGGATCGCGAACCGGGTTCGCTGGATCTCCTGCTGCGGGTCCTTGGCCACATCGTTCAGCCGGTGCAGCCGGTCGCCGGCCGCGGACACCGCCTCGTCCGTGGCGTTCAGCAGGGCGCGCACCGTGCTCAGCCGGGAGGTCGCATCGGCCCACCGCTGCTCGTCCCGCGCCTTGGCGGCTTCCTTCAGCTTCTCCTCCGCCTGCCGCACATTGGTTGCCGCCTGCTCCGGCACCGGCTGGAGGTCCTGCCAGCACGCCGCAGAGAACCGCCGCCGCAGCTCGCTCAGCACCGGCTCCACGGAGCCCGCCCGGGTCGTCAACGCCTGGGCGCGGGTACGCAGCGACACCAGCCGGTGGTCGATCTCGGCGGCCCGTTCGGGCAACTGGGCCGCCTCTGCCCGTACCGCCTCGGCATCGCGCAGCACCCGATCGGCACGCTGCAGGGTCTCCGGAACGCCGTGCCGGCCGGCACCCTGGTTGAGTTTGGTCAGCTCGGGAGCGAGGGCCGCCAGCCGCGCGGCGAGGTCGTCCGCCCGCAGTCCGGACGCCCGCACCGCATCGAGAGCATTGCTCGCACCGAGGAGCGCCTGCCGGGCCCGCTCCACGGCGGGCGCGAGCCGGGCGAGCTGCGTCTCCGCGTTGCCCAGCAGCGGCCCGAGCCCCTGCGCGAACCGCTCCAGCTCGCCCTTGACCCGCACCAGCTCGTCCTTGGCCGTGGTCAGCTCGGTCCTGGCACGGGCTGCGACGGCCGGCTCCAGATCGTCCCGGTCCAGGTCGTACGCGTCGACCGCGGTGATGTACGTATGACTGGCCTCGTCGATCCGCCGCCCGAGAGCAGCGAAGTCATCCACGGCCTTGCGCGCACCGGGCGAGCTGTCCACCGCGGTGATCGTCTCGATCGAGATCCGCAGATCGCGCTGGGCCGTGTCCAGCTCGTAGAAGGCGGCAGCGGCTGCGTCCTTCGCGGCCTGCGCATCGGCGCGCTGACTCTCCCCGCGCCCGCCGAACCAGCGCCTCGTACCGCCACCGGCGAACGCGGCCGGCAACGCGGCGGCGAGCAGCGGCACCGGCAGCAACATCAGCACGAGGACGTCCCCGATACCCCTGACACCCCTGACGGCGGAACTCTCACCCGCTCTCGCCTGCGGCCGCGCGTGTGTCGCCGTCACATCCCTCTCCCGTGCCGTTTCGCCCTGCCCGGTACATTCTCCCACCAGGTAAGGACGAACACACGGGCCGGTTAGTTCACGCTTCGGACCGTGACTTGGCCGTTGCCGCTCCGGGCCTTCACCACATGGCTGCTGTCGTCGCTGCGCGGCGCGTCCACCGAGACGCGTCCGTTGTGGGCGACGGCGTCCACCGCATACCTCACGGAGCCGCCCGGCAGATCGATGGTGATCCGTCCGTTGTCGCTCTCGGTGTCCACGAGATCGGGCACGGAGATGAACCCCAGCCGGATCCTGCCGTTGTCGGACCGAGCCGATACGGACTTGGCCGAGATCCCTTCGGTGACGATGCCACCGTTGCCGCTCCCCAGTTTGAGCGGCCCGCTGGAGTCCCGGACGGTCACCTTCCCGTTGTCGGCGTGGAGCGTAAGGGGAGTGTCGAAGCCGGACGCGGCGACCTTCCCGTTGTCCCCCTTGACGACCACCGCCACCCCGCGCGGCACCTTCACCTGGTGCTGCGAGGCACAGTCGCTGATCACGGCCCTGCACTTCACCCGGAGCGTGAGCGTGTTGTCCTGCATCTTCCACGTGGGATCGGGCCCGTTCCCGAGAACCACCCACCCGTCGACATGACGGGTCACCTCGACCTTCCGTACATCGGCCGGTACGAGCTCCACAGACGTGTGACCGGAGTAGATGGTCAGCGTCTTCCCGCTGAGCGCGAAGGACTTGTGCTCGGCGGGCGCGTCGCCCGGATCCGTACTGCCGCAGCCGGTGAGAGCAAGACCGAGAATCAGGGCCCCACCGGACGCGATGAGAGTGCGGGTACGGAGTGCCACGATGGTCTTTCCCCCAGGTCGTACGGCGGGCGGTCCCGACGGCGTGCGCCTCACCGTACGTACGCCGCCCCACCCGGCAGAATCCGGACGGCTACCGTATGAGGGGTGGGGATATCCCCCGGACGCTGCCGCGGCTGCCCCGGCTGCGCCATGGTCCCTGCCACCTCGTTCACTGCCGTCCGGGCAACCGTTTGTGACCGTGGGCCGTAGTCCATGTACGCTGTTGCCTCATCCACGGGTGCGTAGCTCAGGGGTAGAGCGCTGCTCTTACAAAGCAGATGTCGGCGGTTCGAAACCGTCCGCGCCCACCAGTAGGAAGCACGACAAAGGCCCAGGTCACCGGTACTGAACCGGGAGCCTGGGCCTTGTTCGTTCCTCAGCCGCGGAGGCGGGGGAGAGGCGTCGTGCCAGTTACGTGCCAGATGCGTCGCCGGGCTCTGCCGGTCGGACTTTCCTGATCTGCTCGTCGACGTGGGTGGCGATCGCGTGGTCACGGCCGTTCACCAGGTGCTGGTAGATCAGCGCGGCACGCACCGAGGAGTGCCCCATCCGCTGCATCAGCTCGCGCGTAGTTGCACCGCCGGTCGCGGTGAAGGTGTTCCCTGTGTGGCGCAGATCGTGGAAATGCACGTCCCCCACGCCCGTCGTAGCCAGGGCCCGCAGCCACAGGCGGCGGAAGTTGTTGCGGCGAAGTTGCCCGCCTCGTGCTCCGGTGAACAACAGCCCAGTACGCCCCTGCTCGGCGTACGCGTCGAGATGAGCGGCCAGGTCCGCCGTCAGCGAGGCCGGGAAGGCGACGGTGCGCACACCTGCCGCACTCTTGGGCGTCTTGACCAAGACGCCGTCCGTACGGGTCTCAGCCAAAGCAGGTCTCACGGCGACGGTTCGCCGTTCCAGGTCGATGTCATGGCGCTGGAGCGCGGCCAGTTCCCCGAAGCGAAGGCCGGTGAAGCCTGCCAAGAGGATGAACACTCGGAAGCGGGATGGCACGGCGTCGACGATGGTCGGGGCGCCGTTCGCGGGTGCCGGCGGATTCGTGGCGAGCGTTGTGGGCAGTCGTTCGTACAGTGGCGCGCTCCACCTTGACGCCCTGAACCACGACCGCTCCACGGTGTGTGGGGCGAAGGCGGACGGGATGGGAGCTGAGGTGAGTGGTGGGTTGGGATGAGTGGTGAAGGCCCGCTGTAGCGTGACCGCATGGATGAATCCCGGATCAAGGTGTACAGCTCAGCAACCGAAATCTCCGTCGCGGCCGATGCCGCGGGGTTGCGGGAGCCTGATCCTGGCCCGAGACGAAGCGCTATAGGGCCCACGCCGACCCAGCGCCATAGGCGTACCCAACACAACTAAGCCGTGCCCGAGCACCTGGTACCGCACGGCAGACACGCCAAATACGACGGGACGGGAAGGCAGAACCGGCCGGATTCGAACCGGCGTCCTCGCGATTTTGGAGACCGCGCGCGACGACCTCTGCGCTACGGCTCCGCCCCGTCCGCAATCCTACGGACTCCCGCTGCTGCCGAGGTGCCCGTGCCCCTGCCGTGCCCGATCGGTCAGGAACTGACGGGGAACCACGGTGATTGACGGACAGCCCGCAAGAGAAGGGCCCCCGACCGATTCACCTGGTCAGGGACCGTTCATCTGCGGTGGGTGTGGGATTTGAACCCACGGTGACATCGCCGCCAGACGGTTTCCAAGATCGCTGTGCAGTTGCCATACCCATGGAGACTCCACCGACCTTGCTATCCGCTGCTGCGTCATGGCCGATGCAAGGTCCGGTCACTGCGCAGCCGGTCTGAAGTCCCAGTACAGCCTCTGCTCCTCGTCCACTACCGGCGTGTAGTCGTTGAGGGGCTGGTAGGTCTCGAGAGACGTGGCGATCGCCTCCATGAGCACCGGCAGGGACGTCCACATCTCGTGTGATACGCGCATAAGGCCTTCCGTGGCCTCGGCTTCGTGGACGCGCCCCCGGTCGATCTCGGGACGGTGGTCCAGTACGAGGCAACCCCCGCCGACATCCCGCGCAATGGGGATCAGCTGCGGGTGTCCGTACAGGACTCTGCTGGCCCCGATCTTCATGAAGTCGTAGTCCGCTTCCTCTCCTTTCTCATCCGCCGTGCGCTTGTCGTAGAAGTCGGTGAAAAGTTGCCACGCAGCCGCTATCTCGCGTGCGCTCATCGGTCTGTAGAACCCTGGCAGCAGCGAGCCCCGCTGGTCGAGGAGACCGTCGTGCCGCAGCAGCGACATCACCAAGGGCTTCAGGAGCGGCCGGCCGATGACGCGTTCGATCGCGGCGATGTCCGCCGGATCCGCGGGCGGCGCCAGCGCGGCGTAGGTCGCCGGCGCATGTTCGGCCAGCCAGTTCTCGATTCGCGTCCACGACTCACTAATCGGTGCGGTCATGGCACGGCATCCTGCCACCTGGTACTGACAACCCCCTGGGACAGCCAGACGGTGGCCGTGACCCTGATACATCCGACTGGGGCCCTCTCTGGGCCGTGCGAGGGGACTCAACGATGACAGGCGACGACAGCTAACCCGCAGGCCAGAAGGACGGCGACTGGAGCGCACTCAGGTCAGGAAGGTGCCGCGTCACTTCTTCGGCTTCTGAGCCAGTCCCTACGTCCGGACTCTTCGCAGCCAAGTAGCGCATCCACACAGGCCCTTGGCTACGCGGTCCGGCCCCGAGGTCGCGCCCGCTGGTCGTCAGTAGCGGTGGCCGGGCCAGTGCGGATCCGTCCAGCGGTCCTCGCCGGTGAGACCGAGCAGCCGTATCCGGTGCTGCAGATCCGCTGATGCGCCCGACTCGCGGAGCCGCACCGCAGCGTGTTCGAGGAGCCAGGCGACCAGTTCGGCGCGCATCTCCTCCTCGTCGTGCTGGTACCAGCCCACTCTCCACGGCAGGCTGTCTCCCAGAAGCTCGTACTCCCATTCCGCCGCTGCCTCGGCGAGATGTCGGTCGCTGAGGTACCCGGTCTGCTTCTCCCATTCGGCGAGCCAGGGGCCGAGCGTTCCGGACGCCTCGGCACACATCACGAAGACTTGGTGCGCCGGGACGATCGCATCCGGCTCAGTGAGGCTCTGCGCCCACCACGCATGCAGAAACTCGCGTACCGGACCGGCGTGATCGTCAGGCCACTGCTGCCAGCGGCCGCGGGCGAAGGAGTACCCGGCCTCTTCCAGTCCGAACAGGGGTTCCGTGCGACCGGTGACCAGCACCGTGGCGAACTGCGGCAGGATGCGACGCAGCACGGCCGCGTGATCGGTCCAATCGATGGCCTGCCAGGTCCGGCGCAGGAGATCCGGCTCCAGCTCCACGTCCGGCGTCTTCAGAAGGGAGAGCTCCTGCGGGCTGCCCCAGTGGCATTCGCAGTTGCGCTCGTCCGGATGTGCGGTCATGCCGTGGAAGGTGACGGCCAGGTTGTCCAGGGCGGCGCTGAGGCGGCGGCGTGCGGGATGGTCGGCGAGATGCATGATGTGCCCGGCCTTCGAGGACTCCGTACGGCTTCCGCCGGCCGAAGGTCGCCACTTTACCGGGTGAGGCGGGGCTGGCGCTGGTCGCCCTGGGACGGGTGCGGACCGCGGTGAGCCAACAGCGACGGTGAAGCGAGCGCTAACGACCCGCCCCGCGATTAGCCTGACCGAGAGTCCTGATCGGTGGGTGAGTTGGGGAGTTCTGCTACCGGGCTGCCGACACCGTCCTCGCCGAGTGTCGGCCCGGCAGCGTTCACCAGCCGACCAGATCCATGGACCTTCGAGCGAGCCAGTCCATGAACGACACGGGCTGACCGCCCGGGTTCAGAGGAAGGACCCGGTCGCAGGTGGCCCGGCCGACACGGTCGCTGAGTACCAGCGCGTTTACGATCAAGAGACGTCTACCGGCGGAAAGCCCTGACCGTGCCCGCTACGTGCCCGACGGGGCAGGAGTGAAGGGGGAACCACGGGGAACAGGGGTAACGATGTGATTCCCCCGCAGGTCAACGCCCCCGCAGCTCAGGCCGCATCCGCGTACGGCGTCTTCCGAACTAGTGCGTCAGGCCCTCGATGCGCCGGCACTTGACCGTGGCAGCCCGGTTTCTCGCCCCGAGGCAGCTCCGCCGATACGCCGACCTGCGCTGTACCGTCTTCGTGAACGATCACGGGGAGGCGAACAATGACAGGTGATCTCCAGTTCAGTTGGGAGCTCTACAGCACTGGCTGGGCAACGTGCCGCATCGCTGACAGCTCCTCGGAGTGCAAGGACTCCGTCAGCTACTGCACGGACGCTCTTGCCGACTTGCTACACGCAGTCGCAGGTCTCTATGGACCTTCTACCGTCCAGCGGGTCTCCTTCGACCTTGAGCCGGCCGAAGCGCGATGGGTTCTGCGCCGCCGGGGCCCGGACGTGGACATCGCGATCTACCGGTTCCCGGACATGGCTGTGAGCTTTGGCGTCCCCGACAGGGAGGGCTCGCTCTCCTGGAGCTCCAAGCAACCCCGTAGCGCCCTCAGTCACGCCGTCATAGAGGCGGCACAGACAGTGCTGCGGGCCCATGGAGAGGACGGCTACCACGAGAAGTGGAGACGCTACCCCTTCCCCGTCGCCGCCCTGCAAGATCTTCGCCGACTACACCTGCGAGACGACGACTGCGAGCGCACGCACGACCCGTTGGTTCCGTAGAGGTGCGCACAGGGCCCCCCGGCCCACTGCGCGCCGTCCCTAGTCTGTGCCTCGTGAAGCCGGTCTATGACGACGACTGGTACATGGGCAGCCTGTACGAAGACGGCAGCATCGACTGTGAAAGCGCCCCCTGCCCCGGCCGGAGCCGGGTAGGGGGCATGGTGGTTCAGGAGCGGCGGCGGTCCGGCGGCCCGAGGACCGCTCACCCCCGAGGAAGTCGCCGAGGTCAGCGGACGTCGAACGAGTGGGCGTTGTAGTTGTTGGTGGCACTACAGCCGATAACTCGGGCGTAGGCGGGGGCGCCGGTGGTGCCGGGGTTCAAGCACAGGTTGTGGGCCTGGTTCTTGAGCTGGTACCGGTTGGGCTTGCTGGAGTCCTCCATGCTGAAGATCTGCTCGTCCCAGCGGGGGTCACACGGACGCTGCTGGAGGGCTTCGGTGCTGCCTCCGCCCACAGCGGTGACGCACATGTCACTGTTGAGATTGCGCAGCAGGAAGGTGCTGCTGGTGACCGGGTCGACGGCCCACTTCTGGGCCAGGTCGTCGGTGTCGACCTGGTACTGGATCTGGGCGCCGCCGACCGTCGAGTTGCCCGCGACGCCGAGGACGTAGCCGGTCTGCCAGTTGCGGACCTTGGTGCCGCTCAACGGCCCGGTCGCGTCGGCGGTGCCCACTCCGAGTACGGTCGCAGCCAGTGCTACGGCGACGACGGCGCAGGTAGATCGAATGCGCATGAGGGACTCCTCTGTTTCACATTACACATTACGTTCCGTGTCTAATTGGACACGAAGCGTAATGTATCGGCTGCGGGGTTGCCTGCAGCGCATCGCAACGATGGAATCACTTGACGCGTGCGATCAGGCAGTCCCGAGCCCCACCGAACCCGCCGAGTGACCAACCAAGGCGTCAGGACGGCCAATTCACCCATCGCCGAAGAAGTGCGAGGATCCCGGTGGCAGTGTCGGCCACCCCGGCGCGGACGCCGATCGTCGGCATCGGCCACCGCGCCCGCTCCAGCGTGCGAAGTCGCGCCTCGTGGTCGGAGAGAACGCAGCGGATGTCCTTCGTCTCGTCGAGTATGCCGTCGATCTCCGACTCGACCCGGCCGACGGCCTGCGCCAATCTCCGTACCTCCTGGTACATCTGCGCCGGGCTGATGTATACGCCCGGGTCCTGCGGGGTCACTCTGAGTTCCTGCGCCGGGCGGGCATGGACGACATCACCGAGGGCAACGTGCTGCTGTCCGGGGTGGTCGAGTGGCGTGGCGGTGGCCCGGACGTGCGGTTGGGAACTTCGGCCACGTGACGAAGCCCCGCCTCCCCTGGGGCGACGGGGCGCTCGAACGCTGGTTCAGCTAGCTGGCCGCTGGTGTCAGCGCCTTGGCGTACTGCTCAAGCACCATCCCGGCCATCACCGGGTTCCCGCTGTACGGCCCTTGGCGGGCAGCCGCGATGACGTGCCCGATGTTGGAGTTGAGCAGGTAAAGCATGACGATCGGCGCGGTTGGCACCCGGTCAGCGAGGCGAGAGGCCTCCGCAACAAGTAGCGGAGGCAGCCCAGAACTGTCGAGTTGACCAAGGCGCCTACTGTTGAGCGCCCGTGTCCCTCGTGTGCCCGATCGGTCGGCACCTCGCGGGGAACAGCGGGGAGTCTCGGCAGGCGTTTCGAGAATGCGCTCGATGCTCGGCGCCTCGGCGTACGCTCTTGCCAACAAAGGGGGCGACATGGAGAGTCTTGGGTCCGCGTTCGCAGTCCTGATCTGGGGAGGCCCGGCCTTCGGGTGTTTACTCCTGGGAGCCACAGCGTTGGCAGTCCGTCGCTGGCGGAAGACCTCGATCGCTGCGATGGAGTGCGCGGACCGGGTGCCAGGCCCGGCCTCCTGAGATCCATACCTGACATCGACGACGCCGGACGGCGGTGGATCGGGAAGGCCGTCCACGCACCGGAAATGAGCACTTCACCCAAGTTCGCGGGCCCTGAGGCAAGGGGTGCACCCGATCGAACGTACAAAGCGGGTGTCGTAACTCAAGGGAGCCGGACGCTTGATGAGCCCGGGGCAGGGGCCTGTGTCAGAGTTCGGTGGGATGGTACGGCCATGCAGGACGCACTCTTCGACTTGCCGGAGCCACCCCCGGAGCACGCCGTGATTGCTCACTTCCAACTGGGCGGCGACGACCTCGGCGAGCCTGACCAATGGTCCCTGGTCTTTGAAGCCGAACAAAGGCCGGCAAGCGTACGGCGCGCTGATCACGCTCGACCCCAAACCGGGCAGGACACCGGCCAAAGCCGTCCCGCCGCCCCTTCTGTAGGAGCAAGCGGCCCTTCGACCGTGTCGGGCGGTTGCCGGCCGTGCCCATCAATGGTTCGAGCCCTTGATCCGACGATGAGAGACCTGTTCGCGTGCCGTGCGCCACCGTGACCGAGTCTGCTCGACCACGCTGTCCCACTGCCGGCGGACCTCGTGGTCGGAAGGGCGGTGGCCCTGACGGATCCGGCTGAGCTCGTCTCGTACTTCTCGTCCCAGTGCCGCCGATGCAACCAGGACGAGCATGGCTGCGAAGAGGGCGGAGATCATCGCGAAGACAGCACCGACCACCCCGTAGCGTGCTGCGGAGGAGTTGAAGAGACGCGGCATGTAGATGGTTGCGCCGACTGAATAGGCCGCCGTCAGGACGGCGCCGGTGACGCCGAAGGGAAGAAGGTCCGGCCAGCTGATCCGCTTCGCCGACAGGATCCGGCCGCTCCAGACGAGGAATGCAGCGGTCACCAGTACCCCACACACCGAGGCGGCCAGACCCAGCGCGCCCCCGTCGAAGAACGCGGAGAGCAACGTGGTGACCACTGCGTAGCCACCGAGAGTGAGGATCCACCACAGGCCGTTGCGCGTGTTGCGCACACTGAGGGGCTTGAGTTCCCATGCCTGTTCGAAGAGTCGCTGTGCGGCTCGCGTGAAACTCAGCACCGAGATCGTGAGGAACACGACCCCGAAGATGCCCACGCTTGCGCTGGTCGCTTCGGTGGGAGAGAACAGCGAGCTGACTGCCGTGGCGCCTGCTCCGGTGAGGTTGTAGCGCCTGATGATCCGCTCTGCGGCGTCGTAGTGCACGAAGTCGCTCAAGACAGCGCCAAGGAGGATGGAGAGCGGGACCAATGCCGTCAAGGCGCTGGACGCCAGGGCCATCGAGCGGTCGAAACCCACGATCTTCTGAAACCGGTTGATGACCCGCAACGCGAAGGCAGGCCGCAGCCAGAACGTCAGCGTTCTGACGAGGCGCTCTCGATTGATCCCCGTCGCCCTGCCCTCCGTGAAGATCGGGACCTTTGTGGCGACGCGAGCCTAATGGTCGGTCACCTGACCGATGAAGGACGACACGAGAAGCAGCACGCCGGCCGCACGACATTCCGATGCCTCACATCATCACGTAGTCCGCTGTACTACGGGAGATTGGGGCTGAAGGGCTGCGAGCGAGCCTTGACATGGATCAAGCCGTCGTTCCTCGAGCGCCGGCTCCAGGAGCATCGGCAAAGCTCTGCTTTGACCCGGCTCGGACACCGTCTACCTCTCTGCCACCAACGTGCACCTGCCGAATGCAGTCACGGTCCACGTCGGTCCGGACGGCAACCAGGTGACCATCACGCCCACCCCGCCGGCACGCACGCCGGGCCGGCTCCGAGGGTTCCCGGCCGGGCGCCCAGGCCGGTGCGTGTTCCCCAGGTGCCCCCGGAACCCGGCGACCAGGGTCGCCGAATCGTCCTCTCGCAGCCTGCGTCGGGGTCCGGTTTCGTGCTGGCACACAGGTCCTCTGGATGCTGAGGTGACGGCGTTCTCTGATGGCAGCGTCGGCAAACAGGAACGGTCTTGACCGCTTCCCGAGGTACGTACTGCCCCGTGGAGCCGGCTCGGCCGCCGAGTGAACCGTTCGGACGGCCGAACTCCTGAAGCCGTGCTCCGAGAGGAGGTGTGCGCCGCGATGCGGCTGCTGCCCACCTGTCATCGTCACTGGATGACAGGTGGGCAGCTACCAGCAGGGTGGACTCTGGAGGAGATCCGCAGCGTCTCCGGCGACCGGGAGGCGACAGCTCTCGACAGCGATCGCTTGGTGACGTGGCTTGGCTGGCCGGCAGAGGATGAACGGCTCTACCCTGAAATCGTCTTGGGGTTTCATGCACTGTGTCTGGTGAAGCCCGTCAACGACAACGACTGGTACATGGGCAGTCTGAACGACGATGGCAGTGTCGACTGTTGGAGCGCCTACGCTGATCTCTACCTCTGGTCTTGGCCAGTGCTCCGCCCTTCAGGGCGGGGGTGAAGGCCATCCTTGGCCCGGAGGCGCAGAGCGCCGGAGTGCTCTGTGCCTCCGGGGTGAGGTCGGACGGGACGCTGCTGGTTTTCGATGTACTGCTTGACGACGGTCAGGGGTGCTCCGCCGCAGTGCCGGCCTCAGTTACCTTCTCATTGAGCTATGTTCACGGCCGTTCGGTCCGGTTTTGGAGCAGGGCCCCCGTGGGCCGTCCGGCCATGAACGCAGGTGAACGCCTCCAACCACACCCCTCGTCCCCACCAACAGACTTGGAAAGCGTGCACCCACCCTCGGCTCACGGCGAGGGGCGCGGCCCGGCGCCGGCAGATTCCCTCTTGGCCGTCGATGAAGCCCGACCGTTGGCTGGGTAGTCCGGCCAAGGGGTTCCGGTAGCACCACCAAGTAGCCCGCACCGTGGTGTGCTTGCCAGTCCTGCCCCGGAGGTTTTATGGACGCGACCGACCTCACCCGTCCTGACCGACTGTGGTCGACGTGAGAGGTCTTGGTGCGGCCGAGCCCCGTGTGCGGTGCCGAGGCGCGAGCGCTGGTGGTGAGCGTCATGGACGTACTCGTTCGACCCTGGACGCATGAAAACATCCCCTTCCGCCCAAAGGCAGAAGGGGATGCGGTGTTCAGCGCCGGTGCTGCCCGGCCTCGCGCGGCTGGTGAAGCGGAGCGGGCACGCGGTGCAACGGGAAGACCTTCACATGCGTACGGGGTCAAGCCGTTGCATCAGTTCAATTGTTAACCGGTATTTCGTTACGGGACGACGAGTGAGAACGCCAGGTCTTCCCACTTGTTCGGCATTCCCGTGATTACGTGAATGGTGTCCTTCCGGCCCCCGCACTCGGGGTGCGGCCAGAATGAGATTCGAATTCCGTACTCGAAGGACGTGTACTGGAGGGTGGCCACCGGGGTGAGCTTGGTGAGGTCCAGGTCCTTGTCCTCCAGCTCTACGCAGTAACGTCCGGTGGCCGGCTTCGTGACGTTCGCGATTCCCTTGGCCCTGTTGATGCTGCCATCGGAGTTGATCACCGCAGAGGCCTGCGCATACGGAGCCGTCGCCTTGGTGGGGGTCGGCGCGGCGGCCGATGCCGTGCCTGCCCACGTAACACCTGCCACGAGACTCACGGCGGCGCTCGACCATACAGCCGTGCGAACCTTCTTGTTCTTGAGCAAGAGTGTCCTCTTTTCGGGAACCTTCCTGAAGTTTTCGAGGAAGGTGTGAAGCGGGGGAATCATTGCAAGGAATGTGAGTGCCTTGTGATGCAGAAAGGGTTATGCGGGTGTTGATGGTGAGAGTTTTCACTCTTGCATTGGGGCTTATCGATACGTGTTTTCGAAGGGCATACGATTGCATGCGGCGGGACTGGGTCGCCGCCGCGTCGCAGGAGTGAGCCGGGGTGCGGCCCAGCCGGCAAGGGTGGTGGGAGGACACGCAGCGTCAATCTGCGCTTGAATCGCCCGTCCTGACGGCCGGTAAGGCTCCGACTCGCCCCCCCCGCAGGCATGGCGCACCCCCGACGATCGTCAGGGGTGGGCACCTGTCATTCGGCCCGGGTCTCCCGCTCCCCCGGCTTCTAGGTTCAGTTCCCATGAAGCGAGAAACCGGAAGAAACAGGACCCGGAACGGACGGCTGTTGGCCGCCTGTGTCGTTCTGGGGGCGGGCGCGGCCGTCGTCGCGGGGCTTGCCCCGGGCGGATTGGGCAGGGCCGGAGCCGTGGAGGTGACGGACGGTGCGTCCGCGTCCGCGTACCGTTCGGTGACCGGGGCGGTGGCTGACGGACCCTCATGGACGGGGCCGCTGCTGGAGGCGGCGACCGAGGGCACCCTGGTGGCTCTCGGGCTGCTGTTGGTGTGGGCCTGGTGGGGTGCCGTACGGCGTGGGGACACCCGGCTGTCCGCCGGTACCGTGCTCACCGGCATCGGCACCGTACTGGCCTACGCGGTCAGCGAGGCCGTGAAGCAGGTGGTGGACGAGGCGCGCCCCTGCCGGGTCCTGCACAGCGGCGCGGAGGCCGTCGCCGAGTGCCCGCCCCCTGGCGACTGGTCCTTCCCGAGCAACCACGCCACCCTGGCCGCAGGCCTCGCGGTGGGCCTGGCCATGCTGCGGCCGCGCCTCGCCGCCGTCACCCTGCCGCTGGCCGGCGCGGCGGCGCTGCTGCGGGTCCTGGTGGGGGTGCACTACCCGCACGACGTGCTGGCCGGTGCGGTCCTCGGGGGCTCGGTGACGGCGGCCGTGCTGCTCGCCTTCCTGCCGCTCGCCCGGACCGCGGCGTCAGCGCTCGGGAGGCGGCTCGGCAGGCGCGACGATTCCGGCCTCGTGGGCGACGACCGCCGCGGCGGCACGGTTGTCCACACCCAGCCGGGCCAGGATGGAGCTCACATGGGCCTTGACCGTCCCTTCCACCACGTGGAGCCGCCGGGCGATCTGTCCGTTGGACAGCCCGCTGCCGAGGAAGGCCAGCACGTCGCGTTCCCTGCCGGTCAGCGCACGGACCCGTTCCCGGGCGGCGGTGCGGCGGCCGGCCAGAGCGCCCGCGCCCGTCGCCGAGAGATGGGCGACGACCCGCGCCGCGACCTTCGGTGACAGATAGGCGGCGCCGTCGGCCACCGCGCGGACTCCCGCGATGAGCTCCTCGGGCTCGCCCGACTTGATCAGGAAGCCCGCGGCGCCGCCTCCGAGCGCCTGGAGGATGTAGTCGTCCTCACCGAAGGTCGTGAGCATCACGACCCCCGTCTCGGGCACGGTGTGCCGGATCTCGGCCGCCGCCTCGATGCCGTTCATCCCGGGCATCCGGATGTCGAGAACGGCAACGGCCGGGCGATGGCGGCGGGCCAGCTCCACGGCGTCGTGCCCGTCGACGGCCTCCGCTACGACGTCGATTTCCGGATCGGTGGACAGAACGGAGCGCACACCCTTGCGGATCATCGGCTCGTCGTCGGCGATCAGCACCCGGATCACCGGCCGCTCACCGTCCCTTCCCTGCGCGGCGGAATCATGGGGTCAGGGCCTCCTTGGACATCAGCCTGCTGTTCCGGAAGCAGAGCCGGTAGGCGTCCCCGGACCGGTCGTCGAAGCGGTCCGCCGTCATCGCGTAGTACTCGCACGTGGTGCCTTCTCCCTTCGGTTCCCCCGGCCACCGGCCGCTGGGTGGTCTGGCGCTCGGGCAGCAGCCGTTGCACCGAGTCCCGATCCTGTCCCACCCGCAGCCGGGCGTAGCCGCCCGGGTCCAGCACGGACTGCCGGGCCGAGCGGATGTCCCAGCCCATGAGGGCGGCACTCAGCAGCGCCCACGCCACCAGGGGCAGCACGACCGCGGTGGCCAGAGCGCGGCGGGCACGGCTGCGGGCGTGCCGGTGTTCCGGGGGCAGTGCCGGGGCCGACGCCCGGGGTGCCGCGGCCGGTCGGCGGGCGGGCGGGGTGTGCGGTATCCGCGCGGTGACCGCGAAGCCGCCCTCGTACGGACCGTGCTCGAACGTGCCGCCCGCCAGCCGCACCCGTTCGTCGAGCCCGATCAGTCCCAGCCCCGTGCCCGGTACGCCCTCCGGGCCGCCCCGCGCGGGCGAGGGTCCGTTCTGTACCCGGACCGTCGTCTCCTCGGCCGTATGCGTCACCCGCACGCTCACCCGTGCGTGCGGCGCGTGCTTGGCCGCATTGGTCAGGGACTCCTGGACGACCCGGTGGGCGGCCCGCGCGGCCGGCGGTGACACCCCGTCGGCGTCGCCGTCGATCCGCAGGCCGACCGCGAGACCGGCGGCTGCGGCCTCCTCGACCAGCCGGGGAATGCCGGTGCCGGGCGGCAGCGGCGGCTCCTCGTCCGTCTCCTCGCGCAGGATGCCGATCACCTCGCCGAGCCGCTCCACCGACGCGGCCGCCCGGGCCCGGATCTCCCCGGCCGTGGTCCGCTGGGCCTCGTCGAGACCCGGGGCGAGTTTGAGGGCGCCCGCCGACAGGGCGATGAGACTGAGGTCGTGCCCGAGGACGTCGTGCATGTCCTGGGCGATCCGGGCCCGCTCCCGGGAACGCGCCTGTTCGGCGACGAGCTGCTGTTCGCGCTCCAGCCGGCCGGCCCGCTCCCAGCCCGCCCGGACGAGTTCCTGGTACTGGCGCCAGAAGCGCCCGGCGAACCAGGGCAGCATCGCGGCCACCGCCACCACGGCGACGAACCGCCCCGCCATCAGCAGCCACGAGGGCACCAGGGCCACCGCCACGACTCCGCCCGCGACGACCGCGACGAGCACGAGGACCGTGGGTCCGGTCCTTCCCGGCTCCCGGCCGGCGCAGAAGGCCGCCGCGGCCGCGGGCAGGGCCCACCACATACTGACGGCGCTCAACCCGACACAGCCCGCCGCGACAACGGTGAGAAGGGCCCCCGGTTCGACGGCCCGCCGGCCCGCACCGCTGATCATTGCTCTGTACACCCGTACGACGGTACGCAGCCGAGGGGCGTCCCGGCACTGCCGAAAGTCAAGCCTGCGCGTGCGGTGCCCCTGTCACCCCGTTGTCATGCCGTGCGCTGTGCCCCGGCGTCGACAGCGCAGGCTGGGCCGGCTCGCCGGAGATCCTGTCGGGCCCGACCCGGCGGGAGCGGTGGTTCTGATGGGCCATGGGCCCGAGGGCCGTCGCCGTCGCGTCGACCGGTGTGCTCGTGTGCTTCATGAGCAGGACGGCCGGCTCAGCTTGCAGCTACGGGCGGGACGCCTCTCAAACGTGGAGACGGCGTCCCTCCGGGCTGTCTGTTCGGTCGGCTCAGGCGTTGGGACGCTTGCCGTGATTGGCGTTCTTCTTCTTGCGGGCGCGTCGCTTGTTTCCTCGCTTGGCCATGTTGTATATCTCCCTCATTCAGGATGTTTCGGGCCTTCGTCAGTCTAGGTTCGACCCGGTGCAGCCGCATCAGAGGTGCCCCGCGGCCGGGCGCGCAGCGTCTGCGTGAACCACGTGAATGCCGGTGCCGGGTCGTCCGGCGGAGGCCAGGCGTTGATCACTGCGAGCAGCTCCCGGTACCGCTGCCGGCGAGGGTCGTTCGCGGTCTCCGACAGGGTCAGCAGTCGATGGCGGAGAGCGAGTTCGTCGGGGTGGCCGATGTCGTATGCGTACTCGGTTTTTCCGCAGCCGTCGAAGAAGTCCCGTACCGGGCTGATCGTCACGCTGTCCGTGGTGGGTGGGGTGGCTGCCCTGCTGGCCCTCGGTGTGCTGATCGCCACGTCGGTCGGCAGCAACTCGTCGTCGAGCAAGTCGAATCCGCCGTCGGTGGAGGCCACGGAGGGCGGTGCTCCTGTGGCGGGCGGTGCGTCCGACGCACCCACCGAGCCGCCTGCTGCGGAGGACACGGCGGCCGAGGACGATGTGAGGATCACCAGTTGTGAGCTGGACTCGGTGACGCAGTGGCCCGCGGCGGATGTGGAGATCGTGAACCACTCCGGGGCACGGGCGTCCTACATCGTGAACGTGGAGTTCGTGGACGGGGACGGTACGTGCCACGGCGAGGGGCCGGCGCCGTCGTCCAACCTGGATGCCGGGCAGAAGGCCGTGGGGAAGGCCCAGGGGCTGGGGAAATTTACGGGCAAGCTCACGTGCAAGGTCGCGAAGGTGTCGCGGTTCCCGGCGTCCTAGCCGCGGCACCTCGGCCCCAGCCGGTCAGCCCCTCCGGCCGCTCAGCTCCGGCTGTTCGCGGACCGGGGCTTCGCGTGACGCACGGCTGCCCGACTTCGCGGCTGCGCTTCTCGGGGCGTCACCCGTACGGGCGCGTCCGGGTGGTCGCCCGTGAAGGCGTCGCGCAGGGTCGGTTCTGTCGTGCAGTCCCGCCCCGGCCAAGGAGTTTCCATGGCACACACAGCGTCCGCGCATGGCCCGGCCCGTTCCACCGCACCCGGAGACATCAACCCCTGGGCGGCCGGAGGGATCACGTTCGCCGGCGTGCTGCTTCTCGTCGACGGCGTGCTCGGAGTGATCAAGGGCATCACCGGTCTTGCCACCGACGAGGTCTACAGACGTGTCAGGAACTACACGTTCAAGTTCGATGTGAGCGCATGGGGATGGATCCACCTCGTCCTCGGCATCGTGCTCGTGTGTGTCGGCTGGGGTGTCCTCAAGGGCGTCACCTGGGCCCGTGCCACAGGTGTGGTGCTTGCTGCCGTCAACCTGATCGTCAACTTCGTCTGGCTGCCGTACCAGCCGGTCTGGGCGATCATCTCCGTCGCCATCGACGCATTCATCATCTGGGCCCTGTGCACGGAGACCTCGAAGGCGGTCATCTGAGCCGTCAGGGTGTACGGGCCCGACCCGGCCTTCCTGGGCGGAGACCGGCCCACGCCGGCCCTTGCCGTGAGTGGGTGCAGTGAGTGAAAGGACCGCGGTGTCGCAGGAGAACACGGAAGAGCTCGTCGCTCTTGCCGCCGAGGCGTATGTCTACGGCTGTCCGCTGGTCCATGGCCTGTCGGCAGTCGAGGACTTCATGCACACGGGCTTCGGTCCGCTGCCGCCCACCCCCTTCAACCACTTCGCGCACTCCGTTCAACTGGATCTCCCTTACACGCACTTCGTGTCCGTCGACAACGAAACCGTCCACTCGATCGCCCACCTCGACCTCTCCGGCGGTCCGGTTGTGCTCCATGTCCCCGACACGGACGGCGCGTACTACGTGCTGCAGTTCGTGGACGCCTGGACCAACAACTTCGCGTACGTCGGCCGCCGTGCCACCGGTACGGGGGCCGGAGACTGGCTCGTCGTGCCGCCGGGCTGGTCGGGCAGCGTGCCCGACGGGGTGCGCGGGGTGATCGACGCACCGACCTCCGTTGTCTCCGTCATCGGCCGCAACGCCTGCAACGGTCCGGACGACCTGGGGCGGGTGCGCGCCCTTCAGGCACAGTTCGCCCTCACACATCTCGAACCGGGTACTCATCGCACGGGACTGCCCGCGCCCGACCCCGACGTACCGGAGCCGCTGAGGTTCTTCGAGCAGCTCAGGGTCTGGATGGCGGACTTTCCGCCGTCCGCGGCCGACCAGGCGTATCAGGACCGGTTCCAGCCGCTGGAGCTGCTGGAGGAGGGGCCCTCGCCGTACGTGTCCGCCGACCCCGCCCTCGTACACGCACTGACCGAGGGCCTCGCGCGGGGCAGGGCGCGGGTGGAGGAGGCGAGCCGGCCCGCGGCTGCGCGCGAGGGCTGGGAGATGGATCCGCATCTCTTCGACTACAACCTCGACTGGCACGGCGTCGGGGCCATCGACTCCCCGGAGTGGCGGATCACGGACCGCGAGGCCTCGTATCCGGCCAGAGCGGTGGCGGCACGGACCGCGCTGTGGGGGAGCCACGGGTACGAGGCGGTGTACGCCCACACCTTCCGCGACGCCGACGGTGAGCAGCTCAACGGCGCTCACTCCTATGTGCTGCGCTTCGAGCGGCAGCCGCCGGTCGAAGCGTTCTGGTCCGTGACCATGTACGGCCTGCCGGACCACCGCCTCGTCGAGAACCCGGCCGCGCGGTACTCGATCGGTGACCGTACGCCTGGTCTCGTATACGGCGAGGACGGTTCGCTCACGATCCACATCCAGAGGGAGCGTCCGGCCGACCCGGATGCGGCGGCGAACTGGCTGCCCGCGCCCGACGGGGACTTCCGGCCCGTGCTCGGGCTCTACGCGCCGGGGCCGGAGATCCTCGACGGTACGTACGAGATCCCCGCCGTCGAACGGAGCGGTGAGTGGTGAGGTGAGCGGAACCGGGAGTGGTGAAGCGATGCGTGGCTGATGCCATCGTCAGATGCTCGCCTCGCCCGCCCGTTTGTCGCAGACGCTCGTCCCCGCCCGCCCGTTGTCAGTGGCTCGGGTCACACTGGACACATGTGCCGCAGCATCAAGACCCTTCGCCCGCCCGCCCTCCCCGAAGAGGCCACCGAGGAGGAGATCCGGGCCGCCGCCCTGCAGTTCGTACGCAAGGTGTCCGGCTTCCGGGCTCCGGCCGCGCACAATCAGGAGGTGTTCGACCGGGCCGTCGACGAGATCGCCGAGGCGACCGCCAGGCTGCTGGACGGTCTGGAGATACGGGGCGCCGTCAGGACGTAGTGGCCGTCGCGGTCGATGCCCGGGCGGCCGCTTCGGCTGCCGGGCGCCGCATGACGTACGCGGCCAGGGCGCCCGCCAGGAACAGGGCGAGGACCGAAACGGCTGTGCCCACCCAGGTCGCGCCGAGCCACTGGGCGCCGAAGTAGCCGAGGCCGACGCTGTAACCGGCCCAGGCCACGCCCGCCAGGGCCGACCAGGGCAGGAATTCCTTCACCTTGCGATGCGCGGCGCCCGCGCCCAGGGAGACGACCGAGCGGCCGGCCGGGGCGAAGCGGGCAATGACGACGAGGATGCCGCCGCCCCGTGCCAGGGCGGTGCCGAGGCGTTCCTGCGCGGAGGTGAGGCGGCGGGAGCGGGCGATGGCCCGGTCCAGGCGCTCGCCGCCGCGCCAGGCCAGCCGGTACGCGACGAGGTCGCCGAGCACCGAGGCGGTGGCCGCGCACAGGATCAGGGCGAGGAGGGAGGGGACCTCGGGCACCTGCTCGGCGGCGCTCGTCGCGGAGGCCGCGCCTGCGACGGTCGTCGAACCGGCGGCTGCCGTGGCAGCGGCGATCACCAGGACTCCGCTGGGCAGCACGGGCACAAAGACGTCCAGGAGCACCGAGACCGCGACCACGGCGTAGATCCATGGGCTGCCGGTCAGCGCACCCACACTCTCAAGCACCTACTACTCCCCGATCCGGAACAACGCCGCGACGTCGCAGGGGAGCGGCAGGAGCGGCAGGGCCAGCTGTACAGCGTACGCCTGAGGCTCATCCGGTGATCTACAAATACGGATGATGTTGGAAAGCTCACGTACGCCCGGAAATGGGAAGCCCAGGTTCCGGGTGTACGTGAGGAAGGGCCCGCGAGCGGAAGGGGCGGTCCCGTGCGGATCGGGCCGTGACGGCCGTCGGTATGGCCGTCAATCCGGCAGTCAGACCGGTACGGCCGGTGCCTGCTCGCGTGCGCGGTCCTCGCCGTCGCTCTCCGCGCCGCCCCGGCTGAACAGCCGGTCCAGGGCCGGCGCGCCGGGGCCGGTGAAGACCAGCAGGAGGAACGCCCAGCAGAAGACGGCCGAGGGCTCGCCGCCGTTCTGCAGCGGGAAGAGCGCCTCGGGCTGGTGGACCTTGGAGTACGCGTACGCCATGGAGCCGGAGGAGATCAGTGCGGCGATGCGGGTGCCCAGGCCGAGCGCCACCAGGCTGCCGCCGACGAGCTGGATGACCGCCGCGTACCAGCCGGGCCAGGTTCCGGCGGGTATGGAACCGCCGCCCATCGCGCCGCCGAGGACGCCGAAGAGAGAGGCGGGCGTCCGGGCCGGCCGGGTCCGGCAGGTCCGCGCGCGGACCGGGGCCGGAGGAGAGGTCCCGCTCGCCGGCCGGGGGAGCCGCCCAGCGGCAGGAGCCGAAGACGGCCCGTACGGTCCGGTGGTCCGTCTCCTCGGCCAGGGGCGGGGTGGCTATGGTGCTCGGAGGGAAGCGGGAGTTCTCGGGCGGCTGCACCTGTCGCTCCTGGAGCAGCACCTCGTACGCCGTGGTCGAGCCCGGTGTCAGGCCCGTCACCACGACCAGCGCGCGTAGTGGTGACCGGCGACCGCGAACGTACGGGAGGAGCCCGACGCGCCGTCCGCGCAACGGACTTCGGCCGTGCACGGCCGGTCCGCCTCGACCCGGACGGTCGCGGTCGAAGCGGTCTCCCGGTCGACGTACCGCAGCAGTGGTCCCAGCCGGAGCCCGGCCATGGTGTGCCCTCCTCGCGTCGTCCCGGTGTACGGGTGCGGAGCCGTGCGGCGTGCGCGGCTCCGTACGGTACGGAACGACGGGGGAGGGCGGGCCGGTTCCGCGCAGCGGCCCCGGCTCTTCGGCGGGGGGCCGGACACGGTTGCCCGGCGCGGTCTTCGCTGTGCCGTTCAGCAGCCGTTCAGCAGCCGTTCAGCAGCCGTTCAGGACGGACTGCAGGGCGCTCTTCTCGGCCGAGTCGACGCTCAGGTTGTAGTAGTGCTTCACATGCACCCAGGCGCGCACGTACGTGCACCGGTACGCGGTGCGCGAGGGCAGCCAACTGGCCGGGTCCTGGTCGCCCTTGGACTGGTTGACATTGTCGGTGACCGCGATCAGCTGCGGGCGCGTCAGGTCGTTGGCGTACGCCTGTCGTTGGGCGGTCGTCCAGCTGCTGGCGCCCGATCGCCAGGCCTCGGCGAGCGGGACCATGTGGTCGATGTCCAGATCGGATGCGGCGGTCCAGGTGGCGCCGTCGTACTCCGAGTACCAACTTCCGCTGACGGCCGCGCAGCTGGAGTCCTGAGTCACATTCGTGCCGTCCCGCTTGAGGACGACCTCGCGGGTGTTGCAGGTGCCCGACTGGGTGATCCAGTGCGGGAACTTGTCGCGACTGTAGCCGGTCGACGAGCCCTCCGCGGAGACTGTCAGCTCGCTCAGATAGGTACGGGCGGTCGATGCCGAGACCGGGGTGGGCATGGCCGCCTGGGCGGTGGGGGCGGTGAGCAGTCCGGTGGTTGCGGCGAGGGCGGCGGATGCGGCGACGACAGCGATGCGACGCGCGTAGACACCTGACATGCGAACTCCCTTGATGTGGGGGGACCTTGGACGGGCGATCGGTGGGGCCCGGCCATCGTGGCGGCGCCGGGTTTCCGTGGGGTGGGCGCCAGGTAACAGAGTGGCGACATGGGCACGTCACATCAAGAGTTCTGACGAACAGGGCTGGGGCATGGGGGCGTACGTCCGCATCTGCGCGGGCGCACGTACTGACGCACCGGCAATTCGGCGGTGCGGTGGGCCGATTCGCGCAGGTGCTCGGAGCCTGGCCGGTCGTAGGGTTGTGGCGTGCTGCTACCGGTCGACATCACGCTCGGGGTCGTCCTGGCCCTGCTGCTCGCGGCGGCGGCCTCCGTCGCCGCCCTGGCCTCGCTCGGCCGGTCGCGCGAGATCCTTCTGGCCGGGCTGCGGGCCGCGGTCCAACTTGCCGCGGTTTCCCTGCTCATCGGCTGGGTGGTCCGTTCGCTGCCGCCGCTGCTCGCGTTCGTGGCGCTGATGTACGCCGTGGCGGTACGGACCGCGGGCCGCCGGATCGCCCGCAATCGCACCTGGTGGTGGGCGGCTCTGCCGATCGGGGCGGGGGTCGCGCCGGTGGTCACCCTGTTGCTGCTCACCGGACTCGTCCCGGTCCGGGGCATCGCGCTGATCCCGGTGACCGGCATCCTCATCGGTGGTGCGCTGACCGCGACCGTGCTCGGCGGGCGGCGGGCGCTGGACGAGTTGACGACCCGGCGCGGGGAGGTGGAGGCGGGTATGGCGCTCGGGCTGCTCGACCGTGACGCGAGGCTGGAGATCGCCCGGCCCGCGGCGGCGGATGCGCTGCTGCCGGGGCTCGATCAGACGCGGACGGTGGGGCTCGTCACATTGCCGGGCGCCTTTGTGGGCATGCTGTTGGGCGGCGCCTCGCCGGTCCATGCGGGGGCCGTGCAGCTGTTCGTGCTGGTGGCGCTCATGGCCGTACAGGCGGTGGCTGTCACGACCGTGCTCGAACTGGTGGCACGGAGACGGCTGCACCGGGACTGAGGACTGCCGGAGGCCGGCCGGCGCGGGCCGAGGCCCGCCGGGGCCGGCTATCGCACGCTGATGTGCAGCCGGATGGAACCGTCGGCCGCCACTTCCACCCGGAGCTGAGTCAGGTCCTCGACGTGCGCGTCGGGCGAGAGTGCTGCGGCCCGCGGGCCGACGCCCACGACACGCATGCCCGCCGCCCGGCCGGCCGCGATCCCCGCCTCCGAGTCCTCGAGGACGACACAGTCCGCCGGGGCGAAGCCCAGCTCGGCCGCTCCCTTGAGGAAGCCCTCGGGGTCCGGCTTGCTCGCACCGACGCTCTCGGCGGTGACGCGGGTGACCGGCATCCGAAGTCCGGACGCGGTCATCCGGGTCCGGGCCAGTGCCTCGTCGGCCGAGGTGACCAGGGCGTGCGGGAGCCCGGCGATCGCGTCCATGAAGGCGGGTGCGCCGGCGATCGGGACGACGCCGTCGGTGTCGGCGGTCTCCTCGGCGAGCATCGCCCGGTTGTCCGCGTAGTTCTGCTCCATCGGACGGTCCGGGAGGAGCACCGCCATGGTGGCGTACCCCTGCCGCCCGTGAACCACCTTGAGCGCGGCCTCCGGGTCGAGCCCCTCCCGCAGTGCCCAGCGCCGCCAGCAGCGCTCCACGACGGCGTCGGAGTTCACGAGGGTGCCGTCCATGTCCAGAAGGAGGGCGCGGGCTGTGAGGACGGTGGCCGGCATGGGCGGGCTCCAGGGCGCGGGGGGAGGCAATGGCACAGGAAAGAGAACAAGTAGCCTCGCCCGCCGGTCAGGGAGTGGCGGGCGGAGGCTACTTTGTTCCATCACGATACAAAAACCTGTCCGGGAAAGCCAATTCCGTCCCGGGTGGGGCGTCGAGCCGGGTGATCAGGAGCGTCCCCGGCCCGTCGTCTCCGCCTCCAGGGCGCGTCGCGTGTCGGGGCCGTACACCCCCGACGGGTCGCCCTCGATGGACTTGTACGACTGGTAGACGCTTACGGCGTGCTCGACCTGGTCCGTGAAGTCGCCGTCGTCCCGCCCGTGGAACAGCCAGATCTCCTCCAGCCGGCGTTGCAGCTCGGCCACCGCGGGCCCCTGGTCGCCGCGGCGCAGCGTGGGACCGGCCGGCGGAGCGGGCGGTGCGGACGACGCCGGACGGCTCGCGTGCGGCGTGGGCGCTGAGGGCGAGGCGGTGGCCGGCTGTGAGGCGGCGGATGCGGAGGGGGACGGCGAGGTGCTCGCCGAGGGGGACGCGGCGGCGGACGCGGACGGTGACGTGGAGGCCGGTCCGGAGGGCGCGGTCGATGCGGAGGCCGATGCGGAGGCTGATGCCGGCTCCTCCGCCGGGGCGCTCGCCACCGTGCTCGGCAGGGTCTGTTCCCCGTCGGCGTCCCCGTCGCCGTTTCCGTCGAACAGCCCGCCCGCGAACGCCGCCGTGCCCACCACCGCGGCCACGGCCACTCCTGCGGCGAGTGCCGCGAAGGGCCGTCGGCGGCGCGGCTGAACGGGATCGTCGGCGGGTGCGAAGGCCGGTGCGAGCTGGGGTGCGAGGGCCGTGTTGCCGGGGGCTTCGGCCGGCTCGACGGCGTCCGGCAGCGGACCTGCCGTGGCCGGGCCGAGAAAGAGCGGCATCGTCGTGGCCGCGTCCCCCGCCGGTCGGTGGTGCTGCTCGTCGTCTGCGGCCGGTGTCGCGTCGCCCCCCAGCGTCACGTACGGCCGGATACGTAGCGGATCGAAGTCCTCCGCCGCCGCGATCTCCGCCGAGTCGGCCGCCGACCGCGCGGCCCGTTGCTGCTCGGCGGCCCGGTGCTGCTCAGCGGCCCGCTGTGCTGCCCGCTCCCCACACGCACAGCCGGCCCCGGGTCCTCCGCCCGGCCCCCCGGCCGGCAGCCCTCCGTCCGGGCCTCCATCAGGTCTCTGTCTCTCGTCCGGTCTGCTGTCCATACCGCACTCCGGGCATACATGTCCGGTCATTGTGGGCCCCTCCCCTTGAACTGCCTGCGATTATGCAGCCCGCTGCAGGGATGCCCAATGAGTTACCGAAATGCGGTATCCGGGATGAATCCCGCTGCGATACTCGCCCAGGGCCCGTCCCCGCAGGTCCCGGGCCCGGTCCCGCTCGGCAGGCCATAACCGTGCGGAACGGCCAGGATGGGGATGTAGCGGACTCCAGGAGATGTTCTATGGCCAAGCATCTGAGCCCCCCGGCCCCGGCCCCCGGCGAGGACCGCTCCACGCAGTCGGTCGTGGTGGCCATCGGTGCGCTTCTTCTCGGCATGCTTCTGGCCGCGCTCGACCAGACCATCGTCTCCACCGCGCTGCCGACCATCGTCAGCGACCTCGGCGGTCTGGAACATCTCTCCTGGGTTGTCACGGCCTATCTGCTGGCGTCGACCGCCGCGACGCCGCTCTGGGGCAAGCTCGGCGACCAGTACGGGCGCAAGAAGCTCTTCCAGACCGCCATCGTCATCTTCCTCATCGGCTCGGCGCTCTGCGGCGTCGCCCAGAACATGCCGCAGCTCATCGGCTTCCGGGCCCTTCAGGGCCTCGGCGGCGGCGGCCTCATCGTGCTCTCGATGGCGATCGTCGGCGACATCGTCGCGCCGCGCGAACGAGGCAAGTACCAGGGCATGTTCGGAGCGGTCTTCGGCGCGGCGAGCGTCCTCGGGCCGCTCCTCGGCGGCTTCTTCACCGAGCACCTCAGCTGGCGCTGGGTCTTCTACATCAACCTGCCGATCGGCGCCGTCGCGCTCCTCGTGATCGCCGCCGTGCTGCACATCCCGGTCCGCCGTACGCAGCACACCATCGACTACCTCGGCACCTTCCTCATCGCCTCCGTCGCCACCTGTCTGGTCCTCGTCGCCTCGCTCGGCGGCACCACCTGGGCCTGGGGCTCTGCGCAGATCATCGGTCTCGCCGTCCTGAGCGTGCTGCTGCTGATCGCCTTCGTGTACGTGGAGCGCCGGGCCGCGGAGCCCGTCATTCCGCTGAAGCTGTTCCGGATCAGGACCTTCACCCTCGTCGCCGTCATCAGCTTCGTCGTGGGCTTCGCGATGTTCGGCGCGATGACCTATCTGCCGACCTTCCTGCAGGTGGTGCACAGCATCACGCCGACGATGTCCGGTGTGCACATGCTCCCGATGGTGCTCGGCCTGCTCCTCACCTCGACCGTGTCCGGTCAGATCGTCAGCCGCACCGGCCGCTGGAAGGTCTTCCCGATCGCGGGCACCGGCATCACCGCGATCGGACTGCAGCTCCTGCACCGGCTCACGGAGACCAGCAGCACCCTGGAGATGAGCATCTACTTCTTCGTCTTCGGCGCCGGGCTCGGCCTGGTGATGCAGGTCCTGGTGCTGGTCGTGCAGAACGCCGTCACATACGAGGATCTCGGCGTCGCCACGTCCGGAGCCACCTTCTTCCGCTCCATCGGCGCCTCGTTCGGTGTCGCCGTCTTCGGCACGATCTTCACGAACCGGCTCACCGAAAAACTGGGGGCCGCGCTCGCCGGCCGCTCCCTGCCCCCCGGGGTCAGTGCCGGGGGGCTGGCCGCCGACCCGCGCGCCATCGGCCGGCTGCCGCCCGTACTGCGGCCCTCGGTGCTCCACGCGTACTCGACCTCGATCACCGATGTGTTCGTGTACGCGGCACCCGTCGTCCTGGTCGCCTTCGTCTTCGCGTGGTTCCTCAAGGAGGACAAGCTGCGCGGCTCGGTGACCGCGCCGGAGCCCACCGAGACCCTGGCGTCGAACCCGGTCGAGCGGTCCTCGTACGACGAATGTGCCCGGGCCCTCTCGGTGCTCGCCACCCGCGCGGGGCGCCGCGAGGTCTACGAGGAGATCACCAAGAGGGCGGGGTACGACCTGCTGCCCGCGGCGAGCTGGATGCTGCTGCGCATAGCCCGGCACGGCACGGTCGAACCAGCCATGCTCGCCGAGGTCGCCCCGGTGCCGCTACGGGTGGTCACCGAGGCGGCGCGTCAGCTGGAGGAGCGCGGACTGGTCCGGCGCGAAGGCGTACAGCTGGTGCTCACCGAGGCCGGCGCGGAAGTGGTGGTGAAGCTCGCGGAGGCCCGTGAGGAATCGATGGCCGAGCTGCTGGGCGACTGGTGGGGGCCGGAACGGCCGACGGACCTGGTCGAACTCGTGGCGGAGCTGGCCGCCGAGACGAACGGGTCGAGCAAGGAGCGACCGCAGAGCCCCGAGCCGATGCGGGACCACGCGGCCCGACCCGGGTGAGCCGCTTCGCGGACACTTCCTGCGCCTCGTGCAAGCTCCCGCACCCCTACAGCTCCTTGGCGAACCAGTGCTCCGCGAACTGTCGCCGGTGGAACGCCGGAACCTCTCGATAGCCGTGCTTGGCGTACAGCCCCCGTGCCTCGACCAGGTCATTGCGGGTGTCGAGCCTGACCGTGCGTACGCCGAAGGCGCGCGCCGCGCTCTCGACGGCCGCCAGGAGCAGCCCGCCGCCGCCCGTACCGCGGTGTTCGGGGCGTACGAACACCCGGGTCAGCTCCGCGATGTCCGCGTCCACCAGCAGCAGCCCGGCGCAGGCCGCCGGCTTCCCCTCGAACCGGCCGACGACGAACTGGCCGGTGGGCCGGACGAGCCGGTCGGCGCCGTCGTCGGTGAGCCCCTCGTCGATCTCCTCGGCGGTCGCGGGCCGCCCCCAGTAGCGGCTGGCGACCTCGTCGTAATAGTCGCGACGCAGCAGCGCGGCGTCGGGGGAGTCGAAGGGTTCGGGCGCCACGGTCCAGGTCATGCCGGTCATTCTGACTTGGGCATGATCAGAGGAGCGAATGGATTTATCGGACAGGAGGAGCGAACGGATCGGTGGAGACGGCGCTTCACTCCGCACGCAAGCGTTCGGATTGCGGCAAGCGGCCCCGGCGCTCATCCCAGCGGCGGCGGAACCACGACCGGCGGCGGAGGTACCACCGGCCGGTGCCGTCGGACCCGAAGCACCAGCAGCAGCACCACCGCAGCCGCCACCAGCACGGCCCCGGTCCGCCACTTCAACGTTCTCAGGGGCCGGTCGTCCCGAGCGCCCAGGTGGCGAAGGACAGCGTGGCCATGGACACCACCGTCGAGGCCACCACGGAGTTGCGGGCCACGCGGGTGTCCAGGCCGTACTGCTGGGCGTAGATGAAGGCGTTCTGAGCGGTCGGCAGCGCGGAACAGAGCACGACGGCCATCAACTGGTGGTCCGGCAGATGCAACAGCGGACCGCCGACGACGAAGGCGATCAGGGGCTGGACCAACGTCTTGAGGGCGACCGTCACAACGACCTCCGCACGCTTCGTACGCACCGCGGACCCGGCAGGCTCCGCGTGCTCCGTCGGACCGTCGGTCGCCGGACGGCCGTTCAGGGACAGGCCCAGCGTGATCAGGGCCGTCGGCACGGCGGCGGCGCCGAGCAGGTCGCAGGAGTGGACGAGGGCGTGCGGCAGCCGCAGTCCGAGTGCGGAGACGACGACACCCAGCAACGAGGCCATGATGATGGGGTTGCGGACCGGCATGGTCAGCATCCGCCGGACCACGACGCCCTTTCCGGAGCCCGTCCCCGTGCCCGTGTCCAGCAGCGTCAGGATCACCGGGGAGACCAACAGCACCTGGAACAGGATGATCTGGGCGACGAACGACGCGTCGCCGAGCACCTGGACCGCCACCGGAATTCCGAGATTCGCGGAGTTGACGTAGCCGGACGCCATGCTGCCGATCGCCCGGTCGGCCGTGCCGCGGCCGAAGAGCCGGCCGGCCGCCACGAAGCCGAGGCCGCAGACCAGCGCCGTACCCGCCGCGAAGGCCACCATCGAGGAGTTGGCGAACGCGGCCGGCCGTGCCCCGGAAACCATGGTGAACAGGGCGGCGGGCATCGCCACATGGAAGACGAACCGACCGAGCACGGCTTCCGCCTGTTCGCCGAGGAGACCACTGCGGCCGACCGCGTAACCGATGGCCGTGAGCGTCCAGATGGGGGCGAAGGCGGAGAGCAGGGCGTGCATGCCCGCCATCATCCTCGCGCTGTTGTGTGTGTCCCGCGCAGGGGTTCGGACGGGGGGTGCGGGGTTTGTCGGTACGGACGGCGGGGGCCGGGGCGTGAGGGGGAGGCCCCCGCCGTCCGAAGCTGCCGGAAGCCGTCAGCTCCCGGTGGTGCTGACCTGAAGCTGCTTGATCCCGTTGAGCCATGCCGAGCGCAGCCGCCGCGGGTCGCCGACCAGCCGCAGGTCCGGGAGCACATCCGCGATCGCATTGAAGATCAGGTTGATCTCCATCACGGCAAGGGACTTGCCGAGGCAGAAGTGCGGACCGCCGCCGCCGAAGCCGAGGTGCGGGTTGGGATCACGGGAGATGTCGAAGGCCTCCGGGTTCTCGAAGACCTCGGGGTCGTTGTTGGCCGAGGAGTAGAACAGCCCGACCCTGTCCCCCTTCTTGATCTGCTGACCGCCCAGCTCGACGTCCTGAGTGGCCGTCCGCTGGAAGGAGACCACGGGGGTGGCCCAGCGGACGATCTCCTCGGCGGTCGTCTCCGGCCGCTCGCGCTTGTAGAGCTCCCACTCATCGGGGTGGGTGAGGAAGGCGTGCATGCCGTGGCTGATGGCGTTGCGGGTGGTCTCGTTCCCGGCGACGGCGAGCAGGATCACGAAGAAGCCGAACTCGTCGGAGGAGAGGTTCCCTTCACCTTCCGCGGCGACCAGCTGGGAGACGATGTCCTTGGCCGGGCACTCCTTGCGGGCGGCCGCCAGATTCATCGAGTACGAGACGATCTCCATGGCCGCCTCGGTGCCGACCTCCTCGGTGATCGCGTACTCGGGATCGTCGTACGCGGCCATCTTGTTGGACCAGTCGAAGATCCTGGACCGGTCCTCCTGCGGTACGCCGATGAGCTCCGCGATGGCCTGGAGCGGCAGTTCGACGGCGATGTTGGTGACGAAGTCGAACGAACCGTCGTCGCCTGCGGCGGCGAGAGCGGTCTCGACGATCTGGCGGGCGCGGCTGCGAAGGGCCTGCTCCAGGGAGCGAATCGCCCGGGGCGTGAACCCCCGCTGGACGATCTGCCGGACCCGGGTGTGCTCGGGCGGGTCCATGTTCAGCATGATCAGCTTCTGGACCTCGATCTGGTCGCGGCTGATCGACTCGTTGAACCGGATGACCGCGGTGTTGGTGTTCGAGGAGAACAGCTCGGGATGGGTGGAGACGTACTTGACGTCCGCGTGCCGGGTGACGACCCAGTAGCCCTCGTCGTCGAAACCGGAGATACCGGCCGGCTGGGTGCACCACCAGACCGGGGCGGTCTGCCGCATCTGTGCGAACTCCGGGTGCGGAATGCGGGCTTGGAGCAGATCGGGATCGGTGAAGTCGAACCCTTCGGGCAGATGGGGGCAGGGCATCGGCAACTCCAGGTCGGGCCGAGAGTCGCCCGAACGATGTCTGACGACCCATCAGAAGTTGCCCGAAAGGTAGTAACGAGTTCTACAACTGGCAAGAGGGGTGGCTCGATCTGTTGCGTGAAGAGTGGGTGAGGCAGGTATGGAGTGGGCGCAAGGTGCGTGCAAGACCCTTGCGTACCCGGGGTAAGCCCCACAAGACTGCCTACAGAACTAGAACGCGTACTAGTTCCCCTCCGCGGGCGCCGGGACGCCCCTGCGGAAGTGCGAGGAGAGGACGAGCTCATGGCCGCGGAACCCGTCATCGTCGAAGCCGTACGCACCCCCATCGGCAAGCGCGGAGGCGCGCTCGCCAATCTGCACCCCGCCTATCTGCTGGGCGAGACCTACCGAGAACTCCTCGGCCGCACCGGCATCCACGCCGACTGCGTCGAACAGATCGTCGGCGGTACGGTCACCCATGCCGGCGAACAGTCCATGAACCCGGCGCGCAACGCCTGGCTCACCGTGGGACTTCCGTACGAGACCGCCGCCACCACCGTGGACTGCCAGTGCGGCTCCTCGCAGCAGGCCTCCCACATGGTCGCCAACATGGTTGCGGCCGGAGTGATCGACATCGGCATCAGCTGCGGTGTCGAGGCCATGTCGCGGGTGCCGCTGGGCAGCGGCTCCAAGCACGGACCGGGCAAGCCCTGGCCCGACGAGTGGAACGTCGACCTGCCCAACCAGTTCGAGGCGGCCGAGCGCATCGCCCGCAATCGCGGACTCACCCGGGAGAACGTCGACTCGCTCGGGTTGATCTCGCAGGAGCGGGCCGCCGTCGCCTGGGCCGAGGAACGGTTCAAACGGGAGACGTACGCGGTCCAGGTGCCGACCACCGAGGAGGAGCAGGCGGCCGGGCAGGGCATGTGGCGTCTGGTCGACCGGGACGAAGGGCTGCGGGACACCACGATGGAGGGGCTCGGCCGGCTCAAACCGGTCATGCCCACCGCGATCCACACCGCGGGCAACTCCTCGCAGATATCCGACGGCGCCTGCGCGATCATGTGGGCGTCCAAGCGGATGGCGCGCGCGCTCAAGCTCAAGCCGCGCGCCCGGATCGTTGCGCAGGCACTGGTCGGCGCCGACCCGCACTTCCACCTCGACGGACCGATCGACGCGACCCGCGCGGTGCTCGGCAAGGCCGGGATGTCGCTCAAGGACATCGACATCGTCGAGATCAACGAGGCTTTCGCATCGGTGGTGCTGAGCTGGACCCAGGTCTTCGAGCAGGACCTCGAGAAGGTCAACGTCAACGGCGGAGCCATCGCGCTGGGCCACCCGGTGGGTGCCACCGGGGCCCGGCTGATCACCACGGCCCTGCATGAACTGGAGCGCCGCGACAAAGAGTTCGCGCTGATCACGATGTGCGCGGGCGGAGCGCTGGCAACGGGCACGATCATTCAGCGGCTGTAACGCGGCACTGAACCGTGCCCCCGGCGGCATGGACCCGGAAGAGAAACCGGCCGGGTCCATGCCGCCGGGGCGACGGACGGGTGTGTCCGCTCAGTACGGCACGTGGGTGGGGAAGGTGGTGGTGGGGCCGAACAGTGTGGCGTATCCGTCTTCGTGCTGGCGGCGGTGCCGCCCGGACCGGCTCACCTCGGCGACCGGGGTCGCGAGCGTGAGCAGTCCGTCGTTGGCGAGCTCCTGCACGCGCATCAGCAGCGCGCGTACGTCCAGACCGAGTTCGGCGGCGACCGTCTGCACGTCGAGGCCGGACTCCCAGCTCCACAGCAGCACGGAGTCCATGCTGGGCGACCAGACGACCGTGTTCTCCATCTCGACGGGCGGCAAGAGAGGAGGGGGCGGGGCCGGGGCCGGCGGTGGCGTGTCCAGCGGCCGAACGATCACCTCTTCGCGCGGGTGAGGCACGGGGATCTCGGGTGCGGGTTCGGCCGGTGCTTCCCTCGTCGCTTGCGGGGGTTGGCTCAGGAGTTCCTGGGCGAGGGACCGGGCGTCACCGCGGCCCACCGTGCGTCGCGCTAATCGCACTTCGCGTTCGTTGAGGCCCATCATGTCTGCGATCGAGCCGTCGTCGCCGACTGTGACGGCGAAAGCCGCAAGCATCCTGCTCCGTTCCGCCTGCGCCTCGTCCAGTAGCGCCTGCGCCAGACGCATGCGTTCGTCGCTGGCGCAGAATGCTTCCGCCAGTACGGCGTTCCGATCCCAGAATTCTCGAGGTTCCACGTACGTGACAACGCTCCGGCGGCTGACGGGAACGGACGCGCAAGCAAAATGCGCCTAAATGGACCAACGGGTTATTAAGCTGGCCAATTTATATGAAGTAGATCGTTTGCCAAGTTGACCCCCGATACGAGCCCGCCTCGCACCCGGAGCCGAAGATCCCGAACCGACCGAAACCCCAGAGGCGTCACAGCAGGTCGGAGGGGATATGGGGCGGTCTGTCCGGGGCGCGGGCGGCTACTGACCCGGGCCGTGGAGGGCCATGGCCCTGTGGGAGTCCTCACTCGCCGGGGGCGTCGAATGTGACCCGGGCCTCGAAGGCGGCGCGGCGAGTGGCCCGGCGCAGCGCCTTCAGCAGCGTCGCGCCGACAGTGAGGGTCAGCACCGCGGTGAGCACGGCCCGGCCCAGGTCCCAGCCGAGCGATGTGGCCGTGCAGTACGCGAGGAAGCGGACCAGGTTCTCCGGCAGCGGGTCACCCGGCTGGAAGGAGATCCCCGAGCCGAGTCCGGGCACGATCGTCCATCCGTACAGGTTCATCACCGTGCCGTACGCGAACGACGCCACGAACCCGTACACCGCCAGCATCAGGAGCTCGGTCCGCCCGCGCAGCCGGTCCGGGCCCGGCAGCAGGCCCGCGCCCATCGCGAACCAGCCCATGGACAGCATCTGGAACGGCATCCACGGCCCCACCCCACCGGTGAGCAGCGCGGACGCGAACATCGTCACCGAGCCGAGCACGAAGCCGAAGCCGGGCCCGAGCACCCGGCCGCTCAGCACCATCAGGAAGAACATCGGTTCCAGCCCCGCCGTGCCCGCCCCCAGCGGGCGCAGCGCGGCGCCGACCGCGGCCAGCACCCCCAGCATCGCCACCGCCTTCGCGTCGAGACCGGAGTCCGCGATCATCGCGACGACCACGCCGACCAGCAACGGCAGCAGTGCGGCGAACAGCCACGGCGCGTCCTCGGAGTGCGCGAGGCCGGTGTTCCCGTCGGCCAGCAGCGGCCAGCCGAACGCGACCACACCGATCGCACTGATGAGGACGAGCGCGGCGATCGCGCGCGGCCCGAGACGTACCGGCCGTGTCTGGTGCCCGCTCATGACGCGGCTCCCAGCGCGCCGCGCACCTGCGTCACGGTCAGCCACTCCTGCGGGGCGAGGATCTTCGAGGTCTGCGGGGCGAACGCCGGGGAGGAGACCACCACCTGCCGGGTCTCCCCGTCCGCGACGGTCTCCCCGTCGGCGAGGATCACCACCCGGTGCGCCAGCTCGGCGGCGAGTTCCACATCGTGCGTGGCCAGGACGATCGCATGCCCCTCGGCCGCGAGACCGCGCAGCACCCCGACCAACCGGGCCTTCGCCGCGTAGTCCAGGCCGCGGGTCGGCTCGTCCAGGAGCAGCAGTGGGGGCCTCGCGGTGAGCACGACGGCCAGGGCGAGCGCGAGGCGCTGCCCCTCGGAGAGATCGCGGGGGTGGGTGTCGTCCGGCACACCGGGCAGCAGCTCGGAGACCAGGGCCCGACAACTGCCCGCTGCGGCGCCCGCATCGGCGTCGGCCGCGGCGCACTCGGCGGCGACCGTGTCCGCGTACAGCAGATCGCGTGGTTCCTGCGGTACGAGGCCGACCCGGCGCACCATCTCGCGCGGCGGCGTACGGTGCGGGGTCCGGCCGCCGACGAGGACGGTGCCCGTGGTGGGCTCGACCATGCCGACGAGCGCGGCCAGCAGGGTGGATTTGCCCGCACCGTTACGGCCCATCAGAGCGACGGTCTCGCCGGGGGCGACGGTGAGCGTCACCCGGCGCAGCGCCTCGACGCGCCCACGCCGCACACCGAGACGCTCGACACGGGCCGTGGCATCGGCGACGGGATGGGGAGCGGCGGTGGTGGTCTGTGCGCCGCGGCGCAGCAGCCGGGCGAGGGCGCCGCGCCGCGCGGGGGCGGTGGGCAGCGGGGCCACGGTTGCGCCGGACGGCGCGGGCGACGGGGCGGGCGGCTGTGCCTGTGCCAGCCGCTCGCGCAGGCCCGCCGCCCGGCGCCGGGCATCGCGGACCGAGAGCGGCAGCGGCTCCCACCCCGCCAGCCGGCCCAGTGCGACGACCGGCGGGTGGACCGGGGAGACGGCCATGATGTCCGCGGGCGCGCCCATGACCGGTGCGGCGCCCGGCGACGGCAGCAGGACGACCTGGTCCGCGTACTGCACCACCCGCTCCAGCCGGTGCTCAGCCATCAGGACCGTCGTACCCAGGTCGTGCACCAGCCGTTGGAGCACGGCGAGGACCTCCTCGGCCGCCGCCGGGTCCAGCGCGGACGTCGGCTCGTCGAGGACCAGGACCTTCGGGTGCGGGGTGAGGACCGAGCCGATCGCCACCCGCTGCTGCTGCCCGCCGGAGAGCGTGGCGATCGGCCGGTCGCGCAGCCCGGCCAGGCCCAGCAGATCGAGGGTCTCCTCGACCCGCCGCCGCATCACATCGGGGGCGAGGCCCAGCGACTCCATCCCGTACGCCAGCTCGTCCTCGACCGTGTCGGTGACGAAGTGGGAGAGCGGGTCCTGGCCCACCGTGCCGACCAGATCGGCGAGTTCGCGTGGTTTGTGAGTACGCGTGTCGCGGCCGTCGACCGTGACCCGGCCGCTCAGCGTGCCGCCGGTGAAGTGCGGTACGAGACCGGACACGGCGCCCAGCAGCGTCGACTTGCCGACCCCGGACGGGCCGACGAGCAGTACCAACTCGCCCTCGGGAATGGTCAGATCGACCCCGCAGAGGGTGGGGCGCTCCGTCCCCTCGTACTGCACCGAGACGTGCTCGAACCGGATCACTGGCTCTCCTTGGAGTTCGGGGCGCCCACCGGAGGCGGCACGGGCGCCACCACCGCGGGCAGCAGCCCGATCAGCACCGCCGCCGCGGGCCACAACGGAAGCACCGGTGCGACCAGTGGCACGACCCCGGGGTGCAGCGCCTCCCCGTCGACACCGCCTGCCCAGATCATCGCCACGGCCACCGCGACCCCCGAACCCGCCACCAGCCAGGCCCGCACACCCCACCGGTCGGGCCGGTAGCGGGTACGGACCGAGCGGGCCCCGCCGAGCCGCAGTCCGGCCATCGCGGCGACGAGCCCGGCGATCAGCAGCGGCAGGCCGTACACCGCACCCTGCGCGGCCAGCAGACCGTACGTACCCGCGCACACCCCGAGCAGCCCACCGAGCGTGAGGACGTTCGTGGTGTGCCGGACGACGGGCGGGACCTGGGCGGTGCGCCCGTATCCGCGCGCGTCCATCGAGGCCGCCACCGCGACCGACCGCTCCAACGCGCCCTCCAGGACCGGCAGTCCTATCTGGAGGACCGCCTTGATGCCGCCGGTCGGACGGCCCCGCAGTCGCCGTGCGGTGCGCAGCCGCACCACATCGGCGACCATGTTCGGCGCGAACGTCATCGCGACGACGACGGCGACCCCCGCCTCGTACAGCGCACCCGGCAGCGACTTCAACAGCCGGGCCGGGTTGGCGAGCGAGTTCGCCGCACCGACGCAGATCAGCAGGGTGGCCAGCTTCGCCCCGTCGTACAGCGCGAAGACCAGCTGCTCGGCGGTGACTTGGCCACCGATCCTGACGCCCTTCGCCCAGTCGGGCAGCGGCACTTCGGGGAGTGTGAACAACGGATGCGTACCGGGGATCGGCGAACCGAGGAAGATGGAGAAGACCAGCCGTACGCCGACGACGAACAGCCCGATCTTGATGAACGCCCCGTACGAACGGGCCCATGGCGCGTCCGTGCGGCGCGCCGCGACGACGTAACCCGCAACCCCGACCAGCAGCCCGAGCAGCAGCGGATTGGTGGTCCGGGAGGCGGCGGTGGCGAGGCCGAGCGCCCACACCCACCAGGCCCCGGCGGGCAGGGCGTTGCTCCGGGTCGCCCCGGGGGCGCGCAGCGGGCGGCGCAGCCGGACCGGGCCGGTGGTCGAGGCGGTCATCCGCGGCGGCGGCGGGCCTGCACGACTGCGGCTATGCCGAGGAGGAGAACGGCGCCGACCCCGACCAGCACCCCGGCGGACGGTCCGCCTCCGGAGCCGCCGGAGTCCCCCGAGCCGTCGGCGGCGGAATCGGCCGGGGACGCGGATGCGGACGCGGCAGGCGCCTCGTGCCCGTTGCCCGACACCTGTTCGCCGCAGCCCGAGTCCGGATAGCCGGATATGGCACAGAGCAGCGCGTCGCTGCTGTAGCGCAGCGGTTTGGCCACCGAGGCGAGCGCCTCCGCGGTGCTCGCGTCCGGGGCGACCTGCGCGCACGCGGTACGCAGCGCGGGCGGAGTCTCGCCGGCCGGGGCGTCCGCCGCCGTGCCCGGGTCGATGACCAGCGCGACCCGCTTGGTGCCGTCCTCGGCCGGGGTGTCCGCGCAGATCTTCGCGAAGCCGGGGGAGTGGCGCGGCTTCGCCGAGTCCTGGGAGTCCTCGCTCACCGAGAACCGGAAGCCCTGCACCGCGCCGTCGTCCGGCCGGACCAGGGACGGGCCCTGGGTGGCGTACGTCCAGCCGGTGCCGGAGCCCTCCCAGAACGACCAGTACCGGTACCCGGCCGCCTGGGCCGTCCCCGCGCCGAGCACGGCCAGGACGGCGCCCACCACCAGGAGAGCGGCGGCCCTTCCCGCCCGCCTCACAGCTGCTGGTTCTTCCGGCGGCCGCTGATCAGGAAGCCGGCGCCCGCACCGACGACGAGGCCGATGCCGACGTACCACCACACGCCGCCGATCACGTCGTCCCCGCTGTGGACCTGGTCCTTCTCCGTGGCCACGTACCCGGTGTCGGCGGACGGGTCGGGCGTCGTGATGGCCGCGGGGGCGGGACCGGTCGCGTTCAGCTTGTCGACCAGGTTGACGCCGCCGAAGTCGCGGGCGTCCGCGCCGGTCGCGTGCGCGGCGAGGGTGAGCTGCGCGTAGGCGGCGGGACCGTTCTGCTCGGCCCAGGCCGCGGAGTTCTTCTTCAGCCAGGCCACGGCCTTGGCCGCCTTGTCCTGGTGGCCCGCGGCCGACAGCGCGACGACCGCGTCCGCGGTGTTGCCGAAGTCGGGCTGCGGGGTGGAGTCGGTGGCGCCGGGCATCGGCGCCAGGTCGAGATGACCGTTGGTCGCGAGGGCGCCCGCGAGGAAGTGGGCGCCGTTCTGGGCTGCCTGCTCGGGTGTGAGCTCCGATCCCGGGTGGCAGCTGGGCGCCTTGACCGCGGCGTTGTCCCCGACGGCCAGGCCCTTGCCCATCGTGCCGAGCACGGCGGCCGCGGTGGCGTCCGCGTTGGCGGCGAGCTTCCCCTTCTTGTCGGGCTGGTAGGCGAAGGCGCCGCCGTCCTTGCCGCCGCACGGGATCGCGAGATCGATCAGTGCGTCGTAGGGGGTCTTGCCGCCCGGGGTCGTGATGTCCGCGATCCGCTGGCCCTGCCGGGCGAGGGCGCCGATCACCAGCGAGGTGGAGTTCGCGTCACTGGGGCTGCCCGCGGTGTAGCCCCAGCCGCCGTCCTCGTTCTGTACGGACTTCAGCCAGCGCACCGAGTTGTTCACGATGTCCCGGTGCCCGCCCACCTCGACGAGCGCCTGGACGGCGGCTGCGGTGGCATTGGTGTCCAGCACGGTCTTCTCGGTGCACGGCTGGGAGACATCGGGCCGGTACGAGGCGTAGGCGCCGTTGCCGCACTGCTGGGCGATCAGCCAGTCCACCGACTTCGTGGCGGGCGTGACGCCCTCGACCCGCTGGGCGAGGAAGGCCAGCGACTGCCGCCAGACACCGTCGTACGTGGGGTCCTTCGTCCCGTACAGCCCGGAAGGCAGTGCGACGGACGGCGAGGGTGACGGGGACGGCGCTGCGACCGCGACCGGGGCAGCGGCCGCACAGAGCACGGTGGCGGTGGCGGCGAGCATTGCTGCGCTGCGGCGTACGGTCATGGCGGGCGGGGCCTCTCCTGCGGGGGGAACCGGGCACAGGCACGCTCACGCACCAGGCTCCGGCTCCGTATACCTCGACGGTGCCGACCACCGGGGTTCCGGTGGTGCGAGCCGGTCACGACCGCGGACAGGGCATTCCGACTCACCGTCTCCTACGACGGTTCACGGCTGCGTGGTCAGTGCCGGATTTGCACCGGCTTCCCCCTGAACGGGCATGATGACGACTCGCACACTCTACCGGGACGCGGATTTCCCGGACCGGGGTGGGGAGGAGAGGCGGGGCAGCAGGCCGGCCCCTGATGATCGCCGGTGCGGCGGATGCCTGGCAGCGCAGCGGCGCTCGACCTGGTTGTCGGTCAGGACGGCCGCCTCGCGGTACAGAGTCGTCGCACCGGCCGCGTCGCCGGTCATCTGCACCAGGTGGGCGCGCGTGGCGCGTTCCCGTTGCCGGGTGAGAGGGTCCTGATCCAGTCCGTGGCGCCGGTTGAGGTCGTCGAGCAGCGCCAGCCCTCGGGCCGGTCCGTAGGCTTGGGCGACGGCGACCACCCGGCTCAGCCGCACCGGCGCGGTCGGGGTGAGCCGTTCCAGCCACAGGTACAGCATCGCGATCTGCGGCCAGTCCGTTTGTTCCGGCGTCGTGGCCGCCGCGTGCAGGGACGCGATCGCCGCCTGCAACTGGTACGGGCCCGTCTCGCGCCGGTTCCAGACGCCGTCGATCAGCTGGGTGCCCTCGCGGATGAGATCGCGATTCCACCGCGTGCGGTCCTGTTCGTCCAGCGGCACCAGCCCGCCGTCGTCGCCGGTGCGGGCCGCGCGCCGCGACTCGGTGAGCAACATCAGTGCCAGCAGGCCGGTCGCCTCGGCGCCATCCGGTACGGCGTCTCTGAGCATCCGGGTCAGCCGGATCGCCTCACCAGTCAGGTCGATGCGGGCGAGTTCGTCACCGGTGGAGGCCGTGTAGCCCTCGTTGAAGATGAGATAGAGCACCCGCATGACGGCGGTCGTCCGGCTGTGCCGGTCGGCGGCGGTCGGTGGGGTGAAGCGGGCCCCGGCGCGGGCCAGCCGCTGTTTGGCGCGGCTGATTCGGGTACCCATGGTGGTCTCGGTCGTTCCGTAGGCGTGCGCGATCTCGGCTGTCGTCAGGCCGCCGACCGCGCAGCGTGAGCGCCACCTGGGAGACCGGGCTCAGCGCGGGGTGGCAGCAGAGCAGCAGCAGGGTGAGGCCGTCGTCACTCTCCTGCGCAGGGCCCGCCCGGCGGGTCGGTTCCTGCATGGCCAGTTCGGCCATGCCCACTTCCTGCTCGCGCCGGCGCCGCGCCTGCTCGGAGCGGAGCAGAAAAGGGTTCTCGCGGCTACCTCGGAGTCGCCGGCCCGTTCTCGACACTTCTGTGCATGTGATGTGGATCACGCCGAGGGGGTGTCGAGAACCCGGACCCGGCCACGAGGTAACCAGCGGAACCCACCAAGGAGGACGAGATGTCTGAGACCAACCATCCGAGCGCCGAACTGAAGGCCCTGGACCGCCTGGTCGGCACCTGGGCGGTGACCGGCGGAGCCGAGGGAACCGTGCGGTACGAGTGGATGCCCGGCCGGTTCCTCCTGGAAGGTCGTTCTTTCTTGCCACCTGCGCCTGTTTCGCGTGGCGGGTGGACCTCAGCTCTTGACGGCCTCTGCGATCTGTAGGGCGGCCTGGGCGGGCGTGAGGTGCGTGGTGTCGACGACCTCGGCCTCGCCGTGCAGCCAGGTGCGGGCCGCCTCGGCGTAGGGCTCAAGGTGTTCGAGACGGAATGGGGAGGGGCCCATAAGAGTGTCCCTCTCGATGCGCCCGCGGAGGGTGTCTTGGTCGGCGTGGAGGACGAAGTGTCGTACCGGGATGGCATGTTGGGCGAGGCCCGTGCTGATCTCGCGCCAGTACTGCTCGACCAGGACAGTCATGGGGATCACCAGAGTGCCGCCGGTGTAGTCGAGTACGTGGCGGGCGGTCTCGACGACGAGCGGCCGCCACGGCGGCCAGTGCTGGAAGTTGCCCGTCCAGGGCAGCGCTGGCGTGATGTCCATGAGTGTCTCGCCGACCTTCTCGGCGTCGAACACCCGTGAATCCGGGATCAGTTGCTGCACGAGTGCACTGGTCGTCGTCTTGCCTGCGCCATGGGTGCCGTTGAGCCATACGATCATGGGACCCGACGCTAGCGCTGTACGGGCCGTGGGAACAGGCACAGCAGAAATCCGGTACGGCTTCGGCTTTTCTCAGGGTGGTGTCAACCACCAAGATCAGGTGTCACCTATCTCGAAAAGTCGCAGCTGACCATTGCGGCCGGCGAGCGAGTTGATCTTTGTTTGGCGACGGTACCTGCGGATGTCGTTGCAGAGCGCATAGGGTCGCCGGCATGGCACTGCGACCTGTTCAGGTGAACATAAAGGCTCTTGATGACTCGGCGGTCGGCCGGTTCTGGGCGGAGGCGCTCGGCTGGAGTGCTTACAGCGAGGGACCCGGCGTGACCAACGTTGAACCCGTCGGCGGCTTCGTTTGGCCGGACCCGGTCGCCGTCTGCGTCGACGTCGTTACCGTCCCGGAACCCAAGACGACAACAAAGAACCGTGTGCACCTCGATCTCGCCACCACCTCTGCGGCCCATCAGGCGGAGTTGGTCGCGCGCCTCCAGGCTCTCGGTGCGACGCCCGCCCAGGTGGGCCAGGGCGACGTGCCGTGGACGGTCCTCGCCGACCCGGAGGGCAACGAGTTCTGCGTGCTGGAGCCTCGGGAGATCTACCGGGACACCGGGCCGATCGCCGCGGTGGTGGTCGACTGCGCGGATCCGCGGGCCATGGCCCGGTTCTGGGACGAGGCGATGGACTGGACCCTGCACGAGGTCACCGACGATCATGCGGTGCTGCGCTCCGCCAAGGGTGCCGGCCCGTATCTCGAGTTCCTCCGCACGCCCGACGCGAAGACCGTGCCAGACCGCGTCCACCTTGACCTGCTGCCGTACCCCGGTGACGACAAAGAGACGGAGGTGGCCCGGCTGCGGGCCCTCGGCGCCACCGACATCGACCTCGGCCGGGGCGACGTCCCGTGGACGTGCCTGGCCGACCCGGAGGGCCACGAGTTCTGCGTCCTCGCCCCGTCCTGACGCGGAGCCTTGACGACATCCCGACACGTGAGCCTTGTGTGCTCATGTGTCATGCTCCCGGGCGGGCTGGGCTGCGGCGTCTTGGCCAACTCGGGCATGTCAAACCGCGATGTACGTCACCGGCTCGCTCCCCGCCACCGCCTCCGCACGCCCCAGCTTCACCAGCCGTCGCAGATGCGCCTCCGCCTCCGAGACGGCGATGCTCCGCGAGCCGTGCGGGATCTGCGCCCAGGGCCGGTTCCACTCCATCCGCTCGGCCAGCTGCCACGGCGTCAGCGGGGTGGCCAGCAGCTTGAGCAGCCCGGTCAGCCGCTCCTCGTGATGGTCCAGGAGTTCCTGTACGCGCCCCGCGGCATCCGCGAACGCGTACTGATGGGCGGGTAGCACTTCGGCGACCCCGAGCCTGCCGATGCGCTCCAGCGAGTCGAGGTAGTCGCCAATGGGGTCTCCCCTGCTCGAACGCAGCTGAGAGCTCGGGGAAGGGTCGGTCGCGGTCGCGTCGTCCGGGTCCTCGTACAGCCCGATGTGCGGACTGATCCCCGGCAGCAGATGATCCCCGGAGAAGAGCCGGCCACGGCCCGGCAGATTCCTCGGATGCTTCTCCTCCAGGTGCAGGCAGACATGGCCGGGCGTGTGCCCCGGCGTCCAGATGGCCCGCAGTTTGCGGCCGGCCAGACCGAGGAGTTCACCGGGAACGATCTCCCGGTCCGGAAGCGCGGCCCGCAGCCCGGGCAGCGTGCGCATCCGGCCCCTCTTCGCGGCGGCTGCCCGCAACGGCGCGAGATGCTCCTCGGGCGCACCGACCGCGGTGAGTTTCGCCGAGAGATACGTCAGCCAGGTACCCGGCCGGGACTCACGGGTCCGCCGCACGATCGCGGTGTCCGCCGCATGCATGGCGATCCAGGCCCCGGACGCCTCACGCACCTGCCCGGAGAGACCGTGGTGGTCCGGGTGATGGTGGGTGATGACCACACCGTGGATGTCGCCGATATCCACACCGGTGGCGGCGAGCCCGTCGGTGAGCGTGTCCCACGCCTCCGGATCGTCCCAGCCCGTATCGATCAGGACCGGCCCGCGATCGGTGTCGAGAACATGCACAAGAGTGTGGCCGAGCGGATTGTCGGGGATGGGGACCTTGATGCTGTGTACGCCCCCGCCGTGGTCGGTCACCTGCGTCATGGGCTCCCCATCTCTCTCCGCGGCCTGGTCGGCGTACCGGACGTACGGCTGTGCGGTGCACCGCGCCCACTGTAACGAGAACTTGTTTCAGTAGTAGCCCCAGTCGACCATCTATTCGTTCGGGGGTGCCCCTCGGTCGCGCGGCGGGCCGGACTGATCGGTCGGCGGTCCGGGTGGGCGCTGTCGCAGCCGTGGACTCCTGGAACTGGAACTGGTATCAGTTCTGACACTGAGTCAGGTAACGTGCCGGGTCGCGGGAGGCAGCAGCCATGACCGAGCTTGTCGAACACGGAAAACTGTTCATCGGCGGGGAGTTGGTCGATCCGCTGGGCCGGGATGTCATCGAGGTCATCTCCCCGCACACCGAACAGGTCATCGGCCGGGTGCCGCATGCCTGCGAGGGGGATGTGGACCGGGCGGTCGCCGCCGCCCGGCGGGCCTTCGACGAGGGGCCCTGGCCGCGGGCGTCCCTCGACGAGCGGATCGAGGTGATCACCCGGATCAAGGACGCGTTCGCCGTGCGGTACGAGGAGATCGCCCGGGTCATCAGCTCGGAGAACGGCACCCCGTACACGTCCGGTGTCATGGTGCAGGCGCTTGCCGCGATGATGGTGTGGGACGCGGCGATCACCGTCGCCCGCAGCTTCCCGTACGAGGAGCGGCGGGACGGGGTGCTCGGGCCGCTGCTGGTGCGTCGGGAGCCGGTGGGGGTGGTCGCGGCCGTGGTGCCGTGGAACGTTCCGCAGTTCACCGCCGCCGCCAAGCTCGCGCCCGCGCTGCTGGCCGGCTGCTCCGCCGTGCTCAAGGTCTCGCCCGAATCCCCGCTGGACGCCTACATCCTGGCCGAGATCGCCGCCGAGGCCGGGCTGCCGGAGGGGGTGCTGTCGATCCTTCCGGCCGACCGTGAGGTCAGCGAGTACCTGGTCGGGCATCCGGGCGTCGACAAGGTGTCGTTCACCGGGTCCGTGGCCGCGGGGCGCCGGGTGATGGAGGTCGCCTCCCGCAACCTCACCCGGGTCACGCTGGAGCTGGGCGGGAAGTCCGCCGCCGTGATCCTCCCCGACGCCGATCTGGACGCGGCCGTCGCGGGCATCGTCCCCTTCGCCTGGATGATCAACGGCCAGGCGTGCGTGGCCCAGACCCGCATCCTCGTCCCGCGCTCCCGCTACGACGAGATGGCCGAGGCGTTCGCCGCCGCGGCGGGTGCGCTGAAGGTCGGCGACCCGCTCGACCCCGCCACCGAACTCGGCCCCCTCGTCGCGCAGCGCCAGCAGCGGCGCTCGCTCGACTACATCCGGATCGGCCAGGACGAGGGCGCCAAGATCCTTACCGGCGGCGGACGTCCGGCGTCCCAGCAACGGGGCTGGTACGTCGAGCCGACCCTCTTCGGCGACGTCGACAACTCCATGCGCATCGCCCGCGAGGAGATCTTCGGCCCCGTCATCTGCCTCCTGCCGTACGGTGACGAGGCCGAGGCCGTACGGATCGCCAACGACTCCGACTACGGGCTCAGCGGCAGCGTCTGGACCGCCGACACCGAACGCGGCATCGACATCGCCCGCCGGGTCAGGACGGGCACGTACAGCGTGAACACCTTCAGCCTCGACATGCTCGGCCCGTTCGGCGGCTACAAGAACTCCGGTCTGGGACGGGAGTTCGGCCCCGAGGGATACGCCGAGTACTTCGAGCACAAGATGATCCATCTGCCGGCCGGATACGAGGGGGCGTCGTGATGGGGGACCGCTGGGCCGTGGAGGTCGACCGCGGGGTCTGCATCGGCTCCGGGCTGTGCGTGAACCATGCCCCGGGCGGATTCGCGCTGGATTCCGCCCGGCAGTCCCACCCGGCAGCCCCGGAGACCGACGCCAACGAGAAGGTCCTCGCCGCGGCCGAGGGATGCCCGGTCGAGGCGATCACGATCACGCTGATCGGATCGGGGGAGGCCGTCTTCCCACCGGAGGAGTAGAGAAAGGAGCAGGCGGGAGGGTGACGTCGATCCGCGGCGGGCTCGCGCAGCCGCTCGGCGCGGGGTCGTGCCTGGCATCATCGCAACCCTGTTGTTCCTGAGCCGGCCTGTCCGAGAGATATGAGCTTCACCGCGGCGGGTCCTCTCCGACGAGCCCGTCCACCGACTCCCGGATGAGGTCGGCATGGCCGACATGCCGCGCGTACTCCTCGACCATGTCGATCAGGATGCGCCGCAGGCTCGGAGGGCGCCTGGAGGCGATCGACGCGGACCACACACACCTCGTCGCCACCACCGACGAACCGGACTGGTACGCCGAACAGCTCACGGCGATCAAGGCGCCGTTCCGCATCGTCGGACCACGTGAACTACGCGAAGCCGCCCACGTTCTCGGACAGCGGCTTCTCCAGGCAGGCACCAAGCCGTTCGAGGAGGGCCTCGGGGGCTGACCCCTGCGCGCGATCCGGCCGTGCGGTCCGCGCTCGTCGAGGCGAGCACGTATCGCGTATCGCCGGGCCGGGCGCCCGTCCGGGAGATGCCGCCCAGCGGGCTGTACGGCAGGGAGGCGATCCCCAGCTCGGTGCCCAGACGCAGTTGCGGCTCGGCTCGGGCGTGGTCACCTCGCCTTCGATGGTCAGCCAGTTGTCGTTGTACCGGTCGCCGATGACCGCCGGGAACCGGTAGCGCAGCGGGCGCAATTCGATGCGATGTTCCTGATCCGCGAGCAGCGCCGCCCAAGGGTGCCACGCACCGCCTTGGCTGGACGCGGCCCGCTGACGGCCCGGGACCGGACCCGCACCATGTAGGCCGCCACCATGCCGACGTGCGACGGTGTGTGCACCGACCCCGTGTGACGGGGGCTCCGGTCTCCTTACGGTGACGACCATGGAGACTTCTCAGAGCCCGGACCACGGGCCCGCCCGGCAGGCCGCCCCGCCCACCGTCCCGCCGCCCGCCGCGGTTCCCTCGCCGCCGCCCGCAGACCGGCTCCTTGCCGGGCGCAGCGCCCTGGTGACCGGTGCCGCGAGCGGTATCGGGCGGGCCTGCGCACAGGCCCTGGCCGCCGCCGGCGCCCATGTCCATGTGGTGGACAAGGCCGCAGACGCCGCGAAGAGCCTGGCGGAGGCGATCGGCGGGACGGCGTGGGTGGTCGATCTCTCCGTCCCCGAAGCGGTGGACAGGCTGCCCGCCGACGTGGACGTCGTGGTCAACAACGCCGGGCTCCAGCACGTCGCCCCGGTGCACGAATTCCCACCGGACCGCTTCGCGCTGATCCAGCGCGTCATGGTGGAGGCCCCGTTCCGCATCTTGCGCCGGACCCTGCCGGGCATGTACGAACGCGGCTGGGGGCGCGTGGTCAACATCTCGTCCGTGCACGGCCTGCGGGCCAGCCCTTATAAATCGGCCTATGTGATGGCGAAGCACGCACTGGAGGGACTCAGCAAGGTGGTCGCGCTCGAAGCGGCGGAGCACGGGGTGACGAGCAACTGCGTCAGCCCCGGGTACGTACGCACCCCCCTGGTCGAGAACCAGATCGCGGACCAGGCCCGTACGCACGGCATCTCCGAGGAGGAGGTGGTGGGCCGGGTCATGCTGGAACGCAGCGCGATCAAGCGCCTGATCGAACCCGACGACGTCGCCGAGGCCGTGCTGTGGCTCTGCGGACCGCGTACCGCGCACATCACCGGCACCTCGCTCTCCATGGACGGCGGCTGGACCGCCAACTGATCCCCCGACCCCTACGAACGATGGCCGCCCATGTCTGAACCGTCCGCCTCCGCCGCGCCCCATCTGCGGCGCCTCCTCGACCTGCTGGCCGACGACGCTCCCGCCGAGGCGCTGGGCGCCGTCTCCTCGCAGGCGCGGGCAGCCGGTGTGCCCACGGGCGATCTGGCGGAGGTGGAGCGGGCCACAGCCACCGCCCTGCGGATCAGGGGCGCCCTGCGGCAGCACCGGCGCCGCGAGCTCCAGCTCACCGCGCTCTTCGACACCGCGGGCGACCTGGCCGCATCCCGCGACCTGGACGACGTGCTGAAGGCGATCGTCCGCCGCGCCAGGATGCTGCTCGGCACGGACACGGCGTATCTCACGCTCCCCGACGAGGAGGCGGGGGACACCTATATGCGGGTCACCGACGGGTCGGTGTCGGTGCTCTTCCAACGACTGCGGCTGGAGCTCGGCCATGGGCTCGGCGGTCTGGTGGCGCAGACCGCGAGCCCGTACGCGACCCCCGACTACCGCACCGACGACCGCTTCCACCACACCCGCAACATCAACGCCGGGGTGCTGGACGAGGGGCTCATAGCCATCCTGGGCGTGCCCCTGCTTCTCGGCTCCAGCCGCGGCGGTACGGGAAAGGTCATCGGCGTCCTCTTCGCGGCCGACCGTGCCCCCCGCGTCTTCAGCCCCGACGAGGTCGCCCTGCTGTGCTCGCTCGCCGCACATGCCGCGATCGCCATCGACACCGCCCGCGCGCTCGCAGACACCCGGTCCGCGCTGGACGAACTGGCCGAGACCAACGCCGAGCTGGCCGAGGCCAATGCGGCCGTACGGGCCCACTCGGCGGCGATGCGGCGCGCCGAGGAGTCCCACGACCGGCTGACCGATCTGGTCCTGCGCGGACGCGACGTCAAGGATGTCGCCGCGGCGGTCGCGGGGCTGCTGGACTCCCCGCTCACCATTCACGACCCGGGCGGGCGGCCCCTGGCGGCGGTCCGGCCCGACGGTGCGGACTTCGCCGCCGACAGCATGGACGCCGGGTGGCTGGCCGAGACCGCCGAGGAGTCCCGTACGGGTGCCCGCGCCGTGCACCGCGACGGCCGGTGGATCTGCGCGGTCCTCGCCGGACAGGAACTCCTGGCCGGTCTGGTCCTGCACCGGCGTGAACAGCTCGACGACTCCGACCGGCGGCTGTTCGAGCGGGCCTCGGTGGTCACCGGACTCCTTCTGCTGCTGCGGCGTACGGTCGCCGAGACCGAGAACCGGATCCGCGGAGAACTGATCACCGACCTGCTGACCGACGCGGACCGCGACCCGGCCGGACTCGCCGAACGCGGCCGACGCCTCGGCATCGACCTCGACCGCCCGCATCTGCTGCTGGTGGCCGAGGGCGGAGCCCGGGAGAGGCTGGCTCCTGCCGCGATGCGCTATCTGTTCGGCGGGGACATCCACGGGGTGAGCGCCGAACATGCGGGGAACGTGGTGCTGTTGATAGAGGCCGACGACCCCGGTCCGGCTGCCGGTGACGCGGCACGCGCGGCGGCGGCCCAGCTCGGCCAGCTGATCCAGGCCCCCGTCACCGTCGCCGCCACCGGGCCGGCCCGCGGCGCCCGGGAGCTGGCCTCCGCATACGGGGAGGCCGCCCGCTGCCTGCGCGCCATGCGGGTCCTGGGGCGTGCGGGGGAAGGGGCGTGCGTCGAAGAACTCGGCTTTCTGGGCGTGGTGTTGGGTAACTCCCAGGACGTCGAAGGCTTCGTCGCGGCGACACTGGGGCCGCTGCTGGAGTACGACGCGCAGCGCGGCACGCATCTCGTGCGTACCCTCGGTGCCTATTTCGGGTCCGGGGGCAGTCTCATCCGCGCCAAGGACGAACTTCACGTGCACGTCAACACGGTGGTGCAGCGGCTGGACCGGGTGCAGGTGCTGCTGGGGCGGGACTGGAACGAGCCCGGGCGGGCGTTGGAGCTGCAACTTGCTTTGCGGTTGCATTTGTTGGCGGGCGGCCGGGAGCGGTAGAGGCCGTCCGGCCGCCCGGGGTGGGTTCTGTTCTCTGTGTCCTCAAGCGCCGGACGGGCTGGGGGTGCCGGACGAGCCGGTGGTGCCGGACATGGTCAGCAAGTGGTGTGCGATTTCTCCGGCGCCCGCTTCTCCCGTCAGCAGCGTGTAGTGGTTGACCTCCCGTACCGGCACCGGTGTCACCTCCGTGCCCCCGAGGTCGGCCGCTGCCAGGCGCGTCTCGTCGTACAGGCCCTGCTCCTCGTTCATCAGGCCCCGCTGCGCCCACAGCAGAGTCGCCGGAGCCGGCAGCTTCCGTACCGCCGTCAGCACCTCCTCGTCGAAGAGGCCGATGCCGTCGGTGCGTACCGCCTCGATCCTGCAGGTGGAGTGCATGGCGGGTTCGTCCCCGGTCAGGTCGCGCTGGATGTACGCATCCACCTCGGCCGACCACGCACCCGCGAACGCCGGGTGTCCCTGCCAGAAGGAGCGGTAGGCGGCCCGGTCGGGGAAGGTCATCGACAGCCGGTCCATGGCCGGGCCGATCACGGCGGTCATCAGCTCGTCCGGGGAGAGATGAGTGGGGGCGGGGAAGCCGATGCCGCCGTCGACCAGCAGCAGCGGCCCGAACCGTTCCGGGTGCCGTACGGCGGCCAGCGCCGCCACGAACGCGCCCATCGAATGGCCGGCCAGTACCACCCGGTCCAGGCCCAGGGCCTCGGTCAGGGCGGCGATGTCATCGGTGTGTGTGGCGATCCCGTACGGCCCCGGCAGGGCCGAACTCCCGGCCCGGCCGCGCAGATCCGGGGCGATCAGGGTGACGCGGCCGTCCAGCGTCCTCGCCACCGGGCCCCAGGACAGCGCGTTGGCCGTGATGCCGTGCAGGGCGACGACGACCGGCGCGTCCGGCTCTCGGGCCGGCCACTTCAGTACCGCCAACTCGCCCCCGGTCACGGGGACCTGTACCTCTTCGTACGGAATCACGGGCGTCCGTTCTCCTTTCGGGCCTTCCCGGACGGGAGCGTTTCGGTGGCGGGCCCGCGTCGTACCGCGGCCAGCCGGGACGGCAGCCGGGCCAGGCCGCCCGGCAGCAGGTGTACCACGGCCACGAACAGCACGCCGAGCAGGAACAGCGGCTGGGAGAGCGGCACCCGCAGCACCGCGGGCAGATCGGCGACCGCGCCCGACCCGGCCAGATCGCCGAGCCGGTGATCGGCCCAGGTGTAGAGGATGCCGCCGACCATCGGGCCCCAGCGGGTGCCCGATCCGCCCAGCACCACCATCACCAGCAGCGAGAGGGTGAAGTCCGAGGTGGTTGTCTGGGGCGTCGAGCCGCCGGTGAGCAGCAGGTGCACCAGACCGCCCAGCGCGGCCAGCGCGCCCGCCAGGACGAAGGCCGTCAGCTTGAAGCCGTACGGCTTCAACCCCAGTACCTCCACCCGGCGTTCGTTCTCCTTGATGCCCTCCCAGACCCGTCCGGTGGGGGAGCGGACCACCCAGTGGACGACGGCGAGGGTGAGGACCAGATAGGCGAGCGCCACCCAGTAGAGGTTCGCGGTGTGCTCGATGCCCACGAGCCCGGACGGCAGCAGATCCGCGGGGGCGGCCCGGCCCTCCTCGCCGCCGGTGAAACCACCGGGGTTGCGGGAGACCAGGATCGAGCCCGCCTGGGCGAAGGCCAGCGTCACCATGGAGAAGCCGATGCCGGTGACCCGCAGGCTCACCGACCCCAGGACCAGCGCGAGCGCGATCCCGAAGCAGAGGCCGAGCAGCGCGGACACGGCGAACGGGAGGCCCGCCTCCAGCAGGAACATGTTGGTGGCGTAGCTGCCCGCGGCGAAGTAGAGCGCATGCCCGAAGGAGAGCAGCCCGGTGCGGCCGAGCAGCAGGTCGTAGCCGGTTGCCAGCGCGCCGAACAGCAGGCAGGTGGCGAGCAGTTGGAGACTGCCCGGGCTGCCGAGCGGGCCGTCCAGGAGTCCGGGCAGCGGCAGTGCGCTGTACGGCGCGACGGCGAGGATCAGCAGTGCGGCGGCGGGCCACCAGCGGCGCAGCAGCCGGGCGGTGTTCCCGGGGGCCGGTGCGGCCGTGCGCTTTTCGCCGGTGCGGTCGTGTGTCTCGGTGACGGCGCTCACGCGAGCCTCCCGGTCAGTCCGCGCGGCCGCAGAAGCAGCAGCGCGGCGAGCAGGACGACGACGGCCAGGTCGCCGAGGCCCGCTGCGGTGTAGTAGTTGGCGAACTGCTGGACCAGGCCGATGACGGCGGATGCCACGGCGGCGCCGGTCACCGAGCCCATGCCCCCGGTGACCACCACGACGAACGCGAAGATCAGCAGCGAGGTGCCCTGGCGGGGGTCGACCGAGCCGAAGTACAGGCCGCCGAGCGCCCCGCCGAGCGCGGCGGCGCAGCCGCCGATCGCGAAGACGAGCGTGAACGCCTTCCGCACATCGATACCCAGGGCGGTGACCATCGCCCGGTCCTCGACTCCGGCCCGTACGACCAGACCGTGCCGGGTACGGCCGAGGAAGAGCCGTAGTGCGACGAGGACCACGACCGCCGCCGCGACCAGTACCAGCCGGTTGACCGGAACCTGGGCGCCGAGCAGCCCGAAGGTGCCGGACAGCGCCTTCGGCCCCGGGAAGGTCCGGGCGTCCGAGCCCCAGATGCCCGACAGCAGCGCCGGGACGGCGAGCCCCACCCCGACCGTGGCGAGCACCTGCTCGCGCGGCCGGGTGTAGAGCGGGCGCACGACGGCGAGTTCCAGCAGCACGGCGGCCGCGGTGCCCACCGCCGTACCGAACAGGACCGCGAGGACGAAGCCCGCTCCGCCCGGGCCGGCGCCGGGCAGATTGCCGGACGCCGCCCACCAGGTGCCGTACGCGCCGATGGAGAGCAGCGCCCCGTGCGCGAAGTTGAGCACGTCCATCAGGCCGAAGATCAGTGAGAGTCCCGATGCGATCAGGAAGTAGAGCGCCCCCAGACCGAGTCCGGTCATGGTGAGCAGAACGACGGTGGACATCAGGAATCCGCCTCCACGGAAGGTGCTTCGGTGGCCGGGCCGTGACCCACGCCCAGCAGGCGACGTGCCGCTTCCGCATCGCCCAGCAGCTCGGCGGCCGGTCCCTGATGGGCGGTCCGGCCGTCGGCGAGCACCGCACAGTGCTCGGCCAGGCGTCGCACGACGGCGAGGTTCTGCTCCACGAGCAGCACCGGCACCGCCTCGGCGGCCCGCTCCAGCACCTGGGCGACCTCGGTGACCACCTTCGGTGCCAGGCCCTTGGTGGGTTCGTCGGCGATGATCAGCCGGTTGCCGCCCAGCAGCGTGCGGCCGATGGCCACCATCTGCTGCTGCCCGCCGGACAATGTTCCCGCCAACTGTCGTTCCCGGCGCTTCAGTTCGGGGAAGAGCTCATGGACGAGCGGGTACGCGGGCTCGCCCGCGCCGCGCCGCTCGGCCAGACGCAGATTCTCCGCGACGGTCAGTCCGGCGAAGATGCCCCGGTCCTCGGGGGCGTAACCGATGCCCAGTCGCACCACGGTGTGGGTGGGCATCGACACGGTCTCCTCGCCGTCCAGCCGCACGCTGCCGGTGCGCGGGACGAGGCCGAGCACGCCGCGTACGGTCGTGGTCTTCCCGGCGCCGTTGCGGCCGAGGAGCGCGGTCACCCCGTGCCGGGCGACGTCGAGGTCCACGCCGTGCAGGATGTGCCGGCCGCCGATCAGGACCCGCAGGTCGCGTACGGCGAGCAGGTTCCCTGTCGTCACAACCCCTCCCCGAGGTAGGCCTGCTGAACGGTCGGGTCGGCGGTCACCGTCTCCGGGGTGTCCAGCGCCAGCAGCCTTCCGTGGTGCATCACGGCGAGCCGGTCGGCCAGGCCCAGCAGGACGTCCATGTGGTGCTCGACCATCAGGACGGTGCGGCCCTCGTCCCGGTGCAGGGTGCGGATCAGTTCGGTCAGCGCGGGGACCTCCTCCGCGCTCACCCCAGCCATCGGCTCGTCGAGCAGCATCAGCCGCGGCTCGCCCACCAGCAGCACCGCCAGCTCCAGCTTCCGCTTCTCGCCGTGCGACAGCTCGGACGCCATCGCCCGTGCCCGGTGGCCGAGGCCGGTGCGTTCCAGTACGCCGTTCACATCGGCGGTGTACGGGGAGGCACGCCGCCACAGCCGGTACGAGCCGCCCCGGGCCGCCTGAGCGGCCAGCCGGACGTGGTCGGCCACGCTCATCCCGGGCCAGAGGCTGGACGTCTGGAACGTGCGGCCGATGCCGCGCCTCGCCCGTGCGTGCGCGGGGCGGTCCGTCATGTCCGTACCGTCCAGCGCGATCGTGCCCGACGTGGCCATGGTCAGCCCGCTGATCAGGTTGAACAGAGAGGTCTTGCCGGCCCCGTTGGGGCCGATGAAGGCGAGGAACTCGCCCTCGTGGACGCTCAGCGTGACGTCCTCGACGATCGTCGCCCCGCCGACGCCCCAGCCGAGCCCGGCCAGTTGAAGCACCGGGGCGGTGTTCCGCGTCCCGCCCGGGCGCTGCGCGGTGGTGTCCGGTACGGCCATCGGTCAGCCCGCCGAGGGCTTGGCGGGCGGCGCCACCTTGTCCATCGGCTCGGTGCTCACCAGCTCCGGCCGGGCACCGGCGCCCTTCCCCTTGAGCTTCGCGACGAACATCGGCTGCACCAGTGCGTGGTCCTCGGCACGGACCTGCTCCTTGCCCTTCACCCCGTCGAAACTCCAGCCCTCAAGGGCCTTGACCATGGCGGCGGAATCGGTGGCGCCGCCCTCCTCGACGGCGCGCACGACCATCTGCGCCGCGGTGAAGCCGTCGGGGGTGAACAGGTCCGGGGTGCCGCCGGCCTTGGTGACCGAGTCGAGCATGGACTTCTCCACGGCGTTGCCGCCGCCCGCGCCGGGGAAGTAGTGCGCCAGGAACGACACCTTGGAACCGGCGTTCCCGAAGATCGGGTACGAGGCCGTTCCGGCGAGACCCGTGACGACCTTGCCCGCCCCCAGCACGCCCTGCTGGTCCAGCGCGGTCCACAGCGCCGGGGCGGTGGAGCCGGCCCAGGCGACGAAGACCAGATCGGGCCCGCCCGCCTTGACCTGCCGGGCGAACGGGGTCAGGTCAGTGGCGCTGGGCGGAGCCAGTACGGAGCCCACCTTCGCGCCCTTGGAGCCGAGGACGGCCTTCACGGCGGCGACATTGGCCTGGCCGAAGGTGGAGTCCTGGGCCAGCACCGTGACCTTCTTGCCCTTGGCCTCGCCGAGCATCGTCCCGGCCGTGAGGATGTCCTGGTAGGACTGCCGGCCCGAGCGGAAGGTGTAGTCGTTGATGCCGGTCACGCCGTCGGTGGCGGCGGGGCCGCTGATGTACAGCACCTTGTTCTGGGCGGCGAGCGGCGCCATCTGGAGGGCCACCCCGGAATCGGTGGTGCCGGCCAGCACCTTGTAGCCCTTGCCGATCAGGTTCTTGGCCGCGGAGACCGCCTTGCCCGGGTCGCCCGCGTCGTCCTGCTCGGTGACCTCGATACGGTGCCCGGCGACCTTGCCGGTGCCCTTCGTCGCGTAGTCCAGGCCCGCCATGAACCCGTCGCGGTACTGCTTCCCGTAGTCCGCCAGCAGCCCCGTACGGGAGTAGACCAGGCCCACCTTCACGCTCCGGTCCTTCGCGTCCTTGCCGGACGCGGAATCGGTCTCGCCCGCCTTCCCGGCGGCGGTGCACCCGACCAGCAGCAGGCCGGCCGAGGCCAGCGTGACGACGGCGGAGAGAGATCTGTGGTGACGGACGGTGCCTGTGGCTCTGCGACGCATGGTGACCGGCTCCTCGGCGTGTTCATGTGATGTCGCCGAACCGTATGAACACCGTGCCGCCGTCGACATGGTGCAGTGCACCCCACCTGGCGCGGTGCACATATGGGGGGCGCACATGGGCCGGGGGCACGAGCCGCGCCAGGGGCCGTACGTGGGCAGCCGGAGCCGGGCGTCGCACCGTCCGGCCCCCGGGCTGCCCACGGCGCCGATGTGTCGGGGCCGCGGGCGGTGATGGCCCGTCAGATGGCGGAGAGCGCCATCGCCGTGGCCACGACCACGCCGAGGGCGGCGAACGCGACGCCGATGATGCCCATCACCATTCCGGCGGTCGCCTGGCCACGGCCGCCACCCTCGCCCCGGTCGGCCATGCGCCGGGCCGAGATGCCGAGGCACAGCGCGATGATCGGCGGGATGATCGGGATCAGCAGCAGCCCGACGATGCCGAGCACCAAGGAGGCCGTCGCCTTGCCGCTGGGCAGCGGGGCACCACCGGGGTACCCGTAGCCGGCCGGGGGCTGCGCACCGTAACCCGGTCCGCCCGGGGCCTGTATCCCCGTCGCGCCGCCTGCACTGCCTGACTGGTCAGTCATGTCTTCCTCTCCATCGGTGCCAGGCCCTGCCCGGCGGATCAGGGCCGGACAGGCACTGGTCATGACCATGTTAAGAAGAGGATTGTGGCGCTTTCGAACAGGGCGGTGAGGGATGTGTGATGAAAGATCTCGATCCGCCACGGGGCCGGACGGGCCCTATGTGTCCCGCAGTGCCGTCACGTCGATCAGCCGGCACACCGTCTCGATGTCTATCTTCACCTGGGCGATCGACGCCCGCCCCGACAGCCAGGTGATCAGCGCCGAGTGCCAGGTGTGCTCGATGACCCGGACCGCGGACAGTTGCTCGGGCGTCGGATGCTCCAGGCCCATCGCGTCCAGGATGATCGCCGTCGTGATCCGCGAGACGGTGTCCACCTCCGGGCTGACGCTGCGGTCCGCGAAGGTCAGAGCCCGCACCATCGCATCCGCCAGATGCGGTTCGCGCTGCAGTGCGCGGAACGCCCGCATCAGGGTGTCGGCGACCCGCTGCGCCGCGTCGTCCCCGGCCGGGGGGCGCTTGTGCAGCGTCGTGTGCATGTGCTGGAGCTGGTCCTGCATGGTGGCGACCAGCAGGTGGATCTTGGACGGGAAGTAGCGGTACAGCGTGCCCAGGGCGACCTCGGCGGCCTCCGCGACCTCACGCATCTGCACCGCCTCGAATCCGCCCCTGCTGGCGAGCTGGGCGCTGGCGTGCAGGATGCGGCGGCGGCGGGCCTCCTGTCGCTCCGTCAGGGGCGGCGATGCCGGCTTGGCTTCCGCTGTCATGTGTTCCCATCCATGGCTTCTGTCCACAACCGGAGGGAGGCGCTCGGTCTCCCGGCGGCGCACAGCATGCCAGGGTGGCCGGTCGTGGCGCGAATCACCTGATCCGGCCGTTGCGCCGACGCTACCTGCCGGTAGATTCGTAGCTCATTGAACGATCCAGTCTGAAACTTGTTCTAGATTAGCGTGAGCGGTTACGCTCCGGCGAACACGCAGTGAGAAGGGGGCCGAGTGTGACCGCAGAGGCCATAGAGAAGGGCCCCCGCACGGGCAGCGACACGCCGGGCACCGCCGGCGACCGTCCGTTGCGCATCGCACTCCTCACCTACAAGGGCAACCCGTTCTGCGGCGGCCAGGGCGTCTACATACGCCACCTCGGCCGCGAGCTCGCCCGTCTCGGCCACAGCGTCGAAGTGATCGGCGCCCAGCCCTATCCGGTGCTCGACGAGGGTGTCCCGCTCACCGAGCTGCCGAGCCTGGACCTCTATCGCCAGCCCGACCCCTTCCGTACCCCGAAGCGCGGCGAGTATCGGGACTGGATCGACGCCGCCGAGGTCGCCACCATGTGGACCGGCGGCTTCCCGGAACCCCTCACCTTCAGCCTGCGCGCCCGACGTCATCTTGCCGCCCGTCGCGGCGAGTTCGACGTCATCCACGACAACCAGACCCTCGGGTACGGGCTGTTGGCGGACCTCGGTGCCCCGCTCGTCACCACGATCCACCACCCCATCACGGTCGACCGGCAGTTGGACCTGGACGCCGCCGAGACCCGTCGTCGGCGCGCCTCTGTTCGCCGCTGGTACGCCTTCACCCGCATGCAGAAGCGGGTCGCGCGCCGGCTGCCCTCGGTGCTCACCGTCTCCGGCTCCTCCAAGCAGGAGATCGTCGACCATCTCGGGGTGCGGGGGGACCGTATCCACGTCGTGCACATCGGCGCGGACACCGACCTGTGGTCGCCCGACCCGTCGGTCGCCGAGGTTCCCGGCCGGATCGTCACCACCTCCAGCGCCGACGTCCCGTTGAAGGGCCTCGTCCACCTCGTCGAGGCGCTCGCCAAGCTCCGTACCGAGAACCCGCAGGCACACCTCGTGGTCGTCGGCAAGAGGGCCGAGGACGGGCCGGTCGCGCAGGCCATCGAGCGGCACGGACTCCAGGACGCCGTCGAGTTCGTCAAGGGCATCAGCGACACCGAACTCGTCGACCTGGTGCGCAGCGCCCAGATCGCCTGCGTTCCCTCGCTGTACGAAGGCTTCTCGCTGCCCGCTGCCGAGGCCATGGCCACCGGCACGCCCCTCGTCGCCACGACCGGCGGTGCGATCCCCGAGGTCGCGGGCCCGGACGGCGAGACCTGCCTGGCCGTCCCGCCCGCCGACGCCGGAGCGCTGGCCGGCGCGCTGGCCCGGCTGCTCGGCGACCCGGAACTGCGGGCCCGGCTCGGCGCCGCGGGCCGCGCCCGGGTGCTCTCCCGGTTCACCTGGAAGCAGGCCGCCGTCGGCACCGCCGCCCTCTACCGCGAGGCGATCGCCGCCCGCGCCGGTACCGCCCGCCCCGGCGGCCGTCGTTGACACCGCCGCCAGTCCTCGTCGTCCCCGCCCACTGATTCCCCTCGACCGCGAAAGCAGGCATTCGTGCTGACCGTGGACTTCACCCGCTTCCCGCTCGCCGCAGGTGACCGAGTGCTCGACCTGGGCTGCGGCGCCGGACGCCACGCCTTCGAGTGCTACCGGCGCGGCGCCCAGGTCGTGGCACTCGACCAGAACGGCGAGGAGATCCGCGAGGTCGCGAAGTGGTTCGCCGCGATGAAGGAGGCCGGGGAGGCCCCCGAGGGCGCCACCGCCACCGCGATGGAGGGCGACGCGCTCAACCTGCCGTTCCCCGACGAGTCCTTCGACGTCGTGATCATCTCCGAGGTGATGGAGCACATCCCCGACGACAAGGGTGTGCTGGCCGAGATGGTCCGGGTCCTCAAGCCCGGCGGCCGGATCGCGATCACCGTGCCGCGCTACGGCCCCGAGAAGGTCTGCTGGACGCTCTCCGACGCGTACCACGAGGTCGAGGGCGGCCACATCCGCATCTACAGGGCCGACGAACTGCTCGGCAAGATCCGCGGCGCCGGCCTCAAGCCGTACGGCACCCACCACGCCCACGCCCTGCACTCGCCGTACTGGTGGCTGAAGTGCGCGTTCGGGGTGGGCCGCGACGGCAAGGACGCAGCACTACCGGTCCGCGCGTACCACAAGCTGCTGGTCTGGGACATCATGAAGAAGCCGGCCGTCACCCGGGTCGCCGAGCAGCTGCTCAACCCGGTCGTCGGCAAGAGTTTCGTGGCGTACGCGACCAAGCCGCACCTGCCCGTGGCCGCCGCTGCCGAGGACCTCTCCAAGGCCGAGGCGTGACCACTCCCGAGCAGACCGAACACCTCGTACTGCCCGGAGTCCTCACCGCCGAGCAGGCCGCCGAGACCGTCGCAGCCCTCCTCGCCGCGCAGTGCGAGGACGGTGCGCTGCCCTGGTTCCGAGGCCACCACCTCGACCCGTGGGACCACACCGAGGCCGCCATGGCCCTCGACGCGGCCGGCGAGCACGCCGCCGCGCAACGCGCGTACGACTGGCTGGCCCGGCATCAGAACGAGGACGGCTCCTGGTACGCCGCGTACCACGACGGAGACCCGGAGCAGCCGACCGACCGCGGTCTGGAGACCAACTTCTGCGCGTACGTGGCCGTCGGTGTCTGGCATCACTACCTCGCCACCGGCGACGACGCGTTCGTCGACCGGATGTGGCCGACGGTCTATGCCGCCGTCGAATGCGTGCTCCGGCTCCAGCAGCCCGGCGGCCAGATCGGCTGGAAGCGCGAAGCCGACGGAACCCCTGTCGAGGACGCGTTGCTGACCGGCTGCTCCTCCATCCACCAGGCGCTGCGCTGCGCACTCGCCATCGCCGAACGGCGCGAAGAGCCGCAGCCCGACTGGGAGCTGGCGACCGGTGCGCTGGCCCACGCGATCCGCAACCACCCGGAACGCTTCCTGGACAAGAGCCGCTACTCGATGGACTGGTACTACCCGGTCCTCGGCGGCGCGCTCACCGGAGCGGCCGCCAAGGAGCGGATCGAGGAGAGCTGGGACCGCTTCGTGGTCCCCGGCCTCGGGGTGCGCTGTGTGCTGCCCAATCCGTGGGTGACCGGCGGCGAGAGCTGTGAACTCGCCCTGGCGCTCTGGGTGATGGGCGAGTCCGACCGGGCGCTGGAGATCCTCCAGTCCATCCAGCATCTGCGCGCCGACGGCGGCATGTACTGGACGGGGTACGTCTTCGAGGGCAACCGGGCGTTCTGGCCGGAGGAACTCACCACCTGGACCGCCGGTTCGCTGCTGCTCGCGGTGGCCGCGCTCGGCGGCGACGAGGCGACCACCGCGGTCTTCAGCGGCGAGCGGCTGCCGCGCGGGCTGGAACCGGACTGCTGCGGCCAGGACAGGTCCTAGCTAGTGCCGGATGCGGCCGGCCGCCGCGTGACCTGCGAAGAGGTGGACGACGGCGGCCGGCCCGTATCCGGAGACCACCCGCGCCCACGCCTCGTCGAAGGTGAACAGGTCGTACGACCAGCCGGCGTGCGGTGTGCTGGACGACATTCACCAGGTCGTTGCCCCGGTTGGCCTCCAGCAGGTACATCAGGATCCACAAGCCGATGACGAAGGCCATGATGTCGGCCACGACGGCTATGACACGTGCTGCGGTGGCGCTTCTCGTTCCTGCTCGAGGAGCCATGGGTTGCGGGTTGCCGTTTTCCGGCGGGAGAAACCCGGACGGCGGCTCCGAGTGGCACGCTGCCCGGGGCCGGGCGAGCCTTGCGGAGAGTGCCGAGAGGCGTCACTCACCGCAAAGATCGCCGCGATGCGCCCGGTCAGGGAGGCCCGCTGTGCCCAGTTCCGCCGTGATCCGTCCCGTACCGCTCCGGGGTCTGCTCGTCTCGTTGCTGCTGTCCTGCGCAGTGCTGGTGGGCACCACCGCGTGCGGCGGCGGCAAGGAGAGCAAGACCGCGAGCAGCTCCGCCTCCCCGAGCGGCACGTCCTCGGCCGAGGCGCAGAAGTTCGCCAAGACGCGGTTCGTCGCCAATGCGGGGCTCGCGGCCGGTGCGACGTACCAGTGGATCGTGAAGCCGTACCGTGCGGGCAAGTTCAAGAAGGGCGCGGACGGGCGGACGCTCGCTCTGGTCAAGGCCGGGCTCGCGGGCGGCTTCGCCTACAACCGGCTGAAGGCCGCGGTGGTCAACGCCAAGGGCGACCCGCTGCTGTCGAAGGCGGTCGCGCCGCTGACGGCGGGCATCGAATCGCTCAAGGGGCTCGGCAGCAAGCTCCGCAAGGGTGAGGCGGGCGCGGGCGACATCGGTGCCTTCGAGAGCGTGATCAGCGGCATCAAGGACGCGGGCAGGAGCGCGGGCGCCGAGGTGAAGGACAAGGTGCCCACCAGCTCTCAGCTCGGCGGATAATCACATGCAAGAGGGGTTGCGGCGCACTACGGTGCGCGGCATGAGCTCACTCCCGCACGACCTCTACTGTGACGAAATCATCGGCCGCACCGACGCGTTGAGGGCGGCGATCAAGGGCGCCGACCTCAACGCGACCGTCCCGACCTGCCCCGAGTGGACCCTGCGCGACCTCGCCGTCCATGTCGGCAGAGCCCATCGTTGGGCCGGCGAGATCGTACGTACCCGGGCCACCGAAGAGGTCCCGCGTGAACGGGTACCGGAGTTCAGGCCAGAGGGCGACGACCCCGCCGTGCTCGACGCCTGGCTCGCGGCCGGCGCGGCGCAAACCGCCGAGGCGCTGCGGGCGGCCGGCCCCGGCCAGGAGGTGTGGTCCTGGGGGTGGGAGCGGAGCACGGGCTTCTGGGCGCGCCGCATGGCGCACGAGACGATCGTCCACCAGGCCGACGCGGCGCTCACGGCGAAGACCGGCTACGAGGTGGCTCCGGAGGTGGCCGCCGACACCATCGAGGAGTGGCTGGAGATCGTCGCCTTCGTGCAGGCCTGGGGCGACAAGGAGGCCGCCGGACTGCGCGGCGGCGGGCGGACGATCCATCTGCACGCCACGGACGCGCCGGGTGCCGAGTGGCTGATCGAGTTCGGTGACGACGGCTTCACCTGGCGGCGCGCCCACGAGAAGGCGACCGTGGCGCTGCGGGGCCCGCTCACCGACGTCATGCTGGTCTTCAACCGGCGTCTCGCTCCGGACAGCGACCGGGTCGAGGTGCTGGGGGACGCGGAACTGCTGGACTTCTGGCTGGAGCGCGCGGCGTTCGGCTGAGCCTCCACCGGCCGCTCCCGCTGTGCGGTCCCCGTCCGCTGTGCGGGCGCGGCGGTCCTGAGCCAAGCTGGAGGGGAGAGCCCGTTGTGTCCGGCGGCCCCGGTGGAGGTGCCGATGGAGCCCGTCCGCGCCCTGAAACGGATTGCCTTCCTGCTGGAACGCGGCAGGGCCGACACCTACCGCGTGCAGGCATTCCGTACGGCCGCCGACGCGGTGGCGGCGATGACGGACGGCGAGGCCGCACAGCGGGTGGCGGACGGCTCGCTGGAGTCGGTCAGGGGCATCGGGCCGAAGACCGCGCAGGTGATCCGCGAGGCGGTGGCCGGGGAAGTGCCCGGCTACCTGGAGCGGCTGGAGGAAGAGGCCGCTGCCGCCCCGCTCACCGAGGGCGGCCGGAGCCTCCTCGCCCTGCTGCGCGGCGACTGCCATCTGCACTCCGACTGGTCGGACGGCGGCAGCCCGATCGAGGAGATGGGCCGCACGGCGGCGGAGCTGGGCCATGAGTGGGCGGTCCTCACCGACCACTCGCCCCGGCTGACCGTGGCGAACGGGCTCTCCCCGGAGCGGCTGCGCCGGCAGCTGGATGTGATCGCCGAGCTCAACGCGGGCTGGGCGCCGTTCCGACTGCTCAGCGGCATCGAGTGCGACATCCTCCCCGACGGTTCCCTCGACCAGGAGGAGGAGCTGCTGGATCAGCTGGACGTCGTGGTGGTCTCCGTACACTCCGAATTGCGGATGGGCGCTGCCCCGATGACCAAACGCCTGCTCGCGGCCGTCCGTCATCCGCGGGCGAACGTCCTCGGGCACTGCACAGGGCGGCTGATCACCGGCCGGGGCCGCCCGGAGTCCCGGTTCGACGCGGACGAGGTCTTCGCCGCGTGCGTGGAGGAGGGCACGGCGGTGGAGATCAACAGCCGGCCCGAACGGCTCGACCCGCCCCGCCGGCTGCTGCGTCGCGCCGTCGCCGCGGGCACCCTGTTCTCCGTCGACACCGACGCACACGCGCCCGGACAGCTGGACTGGCAGATCCACGGCTGCGCCCGCGCCGAGGAGTGCCGCGTCCCGGCGGAACGCGTCATCACCACGTGGTCGGCCGACGAACTGCTGGCCTGGTCGCGCGGGGGCACGATCCCGGAGCGGGCCCGCTCCGGGGCGGACGGGGCGGTCTGGGCAGCCCCGGGACAGGAGCGGTGAACCCATGACGGCCACAAGCGTGCGAGGCATCGACCACATCGGGGTCACGGTCCCCGACCTGGAGACTGCCACCCTCTTTCTCGTCAGGGCGTTCGGCGCCGAGGTGCTGTACGACACCCTGCGCCGCCAGGACCGCCCGCAGGGCGGGCCGGATGTCGAGCGGCGGCTCGGAGTCCCGGCGGGCACACAGCAGTTGTCGATCCGGATGCTGGCCCTTCCCGGCGACGGCCCGGGCATCGAGCTGTACGAGTTCCAGGGCCCCCGCCGGGAACCACCGGTGCTGCCCTGCGACTTCGGCTGGCAGCATGTGGCGCTCTACGCCGACGATCTGGACGCGGCCGTGCGGGACTGTGTGGCCGCGGGAGCCTCGCTGCTCGCCCAGGCGCAGCCGCTGTCGGGCCCCGAAGCGGGGGAGCGCAACCGGTTCGCGTATCTGCGCACCCCATGGGGCAGCACGCTGGAACTCCTGACGTACCCCGACCCCCAGCCCTGGGAACGCACCGCGCCACGACGGCGGGTGCGGCCCGCTCCGGTCGGCACCGGGGCCTGGCCGACGGACCCGGCTCGGCCTAGTTGAGCTCCGCGAGCACCCGCAGGGTGTGCGGGTCCGGTGCCGTCACCAGCAGATCGGTCACCGGCCCCTTGCGCCACAACTCCAGCCGCTCCGCGATCCGTTGACGGGGCCCGACGAGCGAGATCTCATCGGCGAACGTGTCCGGCACGGCCAGTACCGCCTCCTCCTTGCGCCCTTCGAGGAACAGCTGCTGGATCCGCCGCGCCTCTTCCTCGAATCCCATCCGCGCCATCAGATCGGCATGGAAATTACGGGCCGCGTGCCCCATCCCCCCGATGTAGAAACCGAGCATCGCCTTCACGGGCAGCAGCCCCTCGGCGACATCGTCACAGATCTGTGCACGGGCCATCGGCGCGATCATGAATCCGTCGGGCAGGTCCGTGAGCGACGCCTCGTACACATCGGTGCGCAGCGGTGACCAGTACAGCGGCAGCCAGCCGTCGGCGATCCTCGTCGTCTGCGCGATGTTCTTCGGCCCCTCCGCCCCGAGCAGTACGGGCAGCCGGGACCGCAGCGGATGGGTGATCGGCTTCAGCGGCTTGCCCAGACCGGTGGCGTCCGGACCGTTGTACGGGTGGGAGTGGAAGCGCCCGTCCAGCTCAACGGGGGCCTCGCGGCAGAGCACTTGGCGGATGACGTCGACGTACTCACGGGTCGCGGTCAGTGGGCTCTTCGGGAACGGCCGCCCGTACCAGCCCTCCACCACCTGCGGCCCGGACAGACCCAGGCCGAGCATCATCCGGCCGCCGGAGAGATGGTCGAGGGTCAGGGCGTGCATGGCGGTCGCCGTCGGGGTGCGCGCCGCCATCTGCGCGATACCGGTGCCCAGCCGGATGCGGGAGGTGTGCGCGGCGATCCAGGTCAGCGGGGTGAACGCGTCGGAGCCCCAGGCCTCCGCAGTCCACACCGAGCCGTACCCCAGCTCCTCCGCCTCCCGGGCGAGCTCCAGATGGGCGGGGTTCGGGCCGCGGCCCCAGTAGCCGAGCGCGAGTCCGAGCCGCATTCCGCTGCCTCCCACTATTGCTGACGGCGCGTCAGATCCTTGACGCACGGTCGGAGAGTACGACAGCGGCCCCCCGCCCGGAAGGGGCGGGAGGCCGCTGTTCGTGCTACGGAAGCGTGGACTCAGCCGCGCTGGATGCCCGTGGTGTCCTGGAGCACACCACGACGGCCGTCCTGGGTCTGGGCGATGAGGCCCGGACCGCGCTGCTCCACCGCGAGGTACCAGGTGCCGGGCGCCAACTCGGCGATCGGCGACGGCGAACCGTCCTCCCCGTACAGTGGGCGCGCCACCGGCACCGCGAACCAGAACGGCGTGAAGTCACCGGCCGGCGCACCGGCCGCCGGAGCCGGCCGGGCCTGCTGCGGCTCCGGCTGACCGGGCTGCGGCTGCGCACCGTACGGCTGCTGCTGACCCGGCTGTGCACCGTACGGCTGCTGCTGGGCGCCGGGGTAGCCGTAGCCCTGGCCGGGCTGCGGCTGGCCGCCGTACGGCGGCTGCACGGCCTGCGGACGCGGGGCGCCCACCAGCGGGGCCTTGAGTGCGGGGACCAGCGGGGTGGCTACCGCGCCACCCGCGAGCACGATGGTCGCGAGCAGGCCGAGAATCATGCCCGCGCCCGCGTCGCTGGCGTCAATGGTCGTCCAGAACGCGGTCCACAGAGCGAAGACACTGAAGGCGGCGCCGAATTGGCCGAGGTCGAAGCCGAGCACCTTGCGGGCCGGCATGGCACGGCCCACAACGATCAGTGCCGCAGCGATGATTCCGGCCACGAAGACGCTCATGAGGATCCCGAGCGCGTCCCAGGCGTTCGGGGCGTTGTAACTGGAGCAGTTGAGGCCCGCAGGGCAATCGAAGCCGGAGAGGTCGAGGAAAGAGGCGATGAACAGCACCACCGCTGCTCCGATCACCACGCCGTCGCCTCGAGTGAGGGAGCGGATATTCACGTAAAGGTCCTTAGTCGATCGTCTCGTCGGGGCGGTCGTCACTGCCGCCGGTAGGGCGGGCACGGCGCGAAGCTCGGGAGCGGCTCCCCATCGTACGGATGAATCTATCGTCTGCCCGGGCGGGTTGTGTCCCTGCCCGGACGGTGGACGCACTTCCCCCCAATTTCGCCTCGGAACTACCTCTTGCTACCCGTTCAGATAGCTGCTGATGCCATCGGCAATGCCCTGTGCCGCCTTCTGGCGCCAGCTCGCACTGGTGAGCAGGGCGGCGTCCTTCGGGTCACGCATATTGCCGCATTCGATGAACACTTTGGGCACGGTCGACAAATTCAGTCCGCCCAGGTCCTTGCGGATGTCCAACCCGGTATTGCCGCCCACGTAATTGGAAGGTGCACTTCCGGTATCGCGTACGAAGAGACCTGCGATCCGGGTGCCGAGATCGCGCGACGGCTCGACGATCTTCGAGGTGTCCGCCGCTCCTCCCCGTACCGGCGCGGGGAGGATCACATGGAAGCCGCGGTTGCCGACCGCGGAACCGTCCGCGTGCACCGAGACCACCGCATCGGCCTTGGCCTCGTTGCCGATCCGGGCCCGCTCGTCGACACAGGGCCCGTACGGGCGGTCGTTGTCGTACGTCAGCACGACCTTTGCCCCCTGGTCCTGCAGGAGCGTACGCAGCCGGTGCGACACGTCAAGGGTGAACCGGGCTTCCGCGTAACCGGAGTTGGTCGAGGTTCCGGTGGTGTCGCACTCCTTGTGCGTGGTGCCGATGTCCACCTGGCGGTTGATCTCGCGGGTGTGCAGACGGTTGTTGGGGTTGTGGCCGGGGTCGATGACGACGGTCTTCCCGGACAACGGCCCGGACGCCCGGCCGGGCGCGGACTTCGACGGCTTCGCGGACGGGGTGGGGGAGGCGGACGTCTTCTCCGGCACCGGAGTATTCGTCGACGGCGGGGCGGCGGACGTACCGCTGCTGCCCTGCCGGGGCAGGTCCTGCGCTGCGCCGCTGCCACCGCCCGCGTCGCAGCCCGCGGCACTCAGGCACACGGTCGCGAACGCGACGGTGACGAACAGGGGCCGGCGGCGCGGGGTGGGGGGAACGCTCTCGTCGTACGGCACCCCGCGATGCTATCGGGGCGTCGGTCTCAGATCCCCGATCCCGTGCGCCGCAGCACCCGCAGCGAATCCGTCACCGAGACCTCGGTGAACGCGCCCGAGGCCAGCGCCCGCAGATAGACGCGATACGGAGCCTGGCCGCCGTGCGCGGGGTCCGGGAACACATCGTGGATCACGAGCAGCCCGCCATCGGCGACATGTGGCGCCCAGCCCTCGTAGTCACCGTTCGCATGCTCGTCGGTGTGACCGCCGTCGATGAAGACGAAGCCGAGCTTTCCGCCCCAGACGGCCGCGACCTGCGGAGACCGTCCGACCAGGGCCACGACATGGTCTTCGAGACCTGCCGCGTGCAGGGTCCGGCGGAACGTCGGCAGCGTGTCCATCCGGCCGACCTCCGGGTCCACGACGGTCGGGTCGTGGTACTCCCAGCCGGGCTGCTGCTCCTCGCTGCCGCGGTGGTGGTCGACGGTGAGAGCCGTCACGCCGGCCGCCCGGGCGACATCGGCGAGCAGGATGGTGGAGCGCCCGCAGTAGGTCCCGACCTCGAGGATCGGCAGCCCCAGCGCGGCGGCCTCGACGGCGGCCTCGTACAGCGCGAGTCCTTCGACCACCGGCATGAAGCCCTTGGCGGCCTGGAAGGCGGTGAGAATCTCGGGCTTGGGCTCGGCGACGGACTCGGCGGGCACGGGTTCCTCCTGGTGGGGACGGTTCTGCGGGTACGCGTTCGACGGCGCCCCATCGTGCCGTACGCCCCCGCCGAAGGCGTCGGCGGGGCGTCCTGGATGACGCGGGCGGAACCGGCCGAGGCTTTGGCTGCTCTCGCGGCGGTCGACGACATGTTCACGCCGTGGTCCGAAACGGGGCGGTGGCGCGACAAGGGAACCTGATCCGGGTTGCTGACGTCTACTCGGCGCGAAGTTCGTCGACCTGCCTGGGCGGGTGCTCGCTCCTCCGGCCGGATACGGCGCTCACCAGGGCTGTCCCGGCCGACCATGAGTACTCATGAGGCCGGACACATCAACGGGCTGGGGCGTGTCGGTTCGGGATATGAGGGCCTCACCATGCGCACGAATCCCGTTTACATGCACAACGAAGGCAAGGACTCCCGGCAAGGGAGAACTCGCTCTTCGCCGCATTTACTGAGGGGGAAACGGATGAGGTCGACCGGGCGAACCGCGGGCGCGCTATTGGCGGCGGCCATGGTGATGTCAGCAGCCGCGTGCACGGCAGACAGCAGCAGCGGTGGGGAGGAATCGGCTTCCTGTGTCAACCGGTACACCTACCAGGACCGATCGTATCGGGACGTGGCGAACGTGGACTTCACGGTCGGGAAGAAGCTCGGCGTTGCCACCAAACCACCCTGTGACGACACCGGCGGCCAGGACAAGAACGAGGAGCCGGCCACGACGGAGACCGCCTACGAGGTGGACGGCATCTCTCCCGAGGTGGCCATCGCCATCGGGGACACACCCGAGGAAGCCACGGTCTTCGCCGCTTACTCCGGCTCAGAACTTCCGCCCGAGGTAGAGAAACTGATCGACGGTTCCTGATGCGGAGCGCGGGGCCCGGTGTGGCGTCAGCATGTGAGCCACACCAAGTCCCGCGCACCGTCACCGGGACCATCGAGCGAGCGGGCGAGGACCCCCTGCGCCTGACCTTCCAGCAGGCGAAGGAGACGTACTGTGAAGCGGGAACCCAGCGCATCCAAAACCGTTCGGGATGCGCCCAGAACGCAGCAGTGGGTCCAGGACTCACTCATGCGCACTGGTCGGGAACGGTCGGACGTCTCTCATCTGCTCACGACGACACCGCGGTTCGACGCTCCGGTGCGCTGACCGTCAGCACCAGATCGGCGTCGACCGGCAGCCCGTTGCCCGGGTAGACCGCCGGGTAGGCGCGCGGCGCGTATCCGGTGGCCGATCCGGCCAGCACGAAGTTGCCGCCGGACGGGGCGGCCAGCATGTAGTGGCCGCCCTCGTCCGCCACGGTGAGACCGGCCTGCCGGCCCCGGTGGTCGATCAGCGTGACATTGGCGCGGGCCACCGGCGTACCGTCCGTGTCCAGCACCCGGCCGCGGAAGCCGCCCGAACCGGTGACCGGGCGGGACGCGGAGAGTGCGGGGGCCGACGCGTCGTCGTCGCTGCTCGCCAGCAGCGCCGGGCGCATCGCATCGCGCTGCGACGGCAGGAACGCGGCCAGTACCAGCCCGACCACCACCGCGCCCGTCGCGATCAGGAACGAGATGCGGAACCCCTCCATCGAGGGCAACGACACCCCGCCCGTCCGCACCGAGGTGTTCGCCAGCACCATGCCGATCACGGCGCTCGACACCGACGTACCGATCGACCTCATCAGGGTGTTCAGACCGTTGGCCGCACCCGTCTCGGACGGATCGACGGCCCCGATGATCAGCGCGGGCAGCGAGGAGTAGGCGAGTCCGATACCGGCCCCGAGCACCACCGCGATCACGACGGTCTGCCAGGCGGCGCTCATCAGCCCGAGCCCGGCCCCGTAACCGATCGCGATGATCAGCATCCCGAGCATCAGCGACACCTTGGGGCCGCGGCGGGCGGACAGCCGGGCGTACAGCGGGGCGACGAACATCATCGTCAGGCCGAGCGGCGCCACGCACAGCCCGGCGACCACCATCGACCGGCCGAGCCCGTACCCCGTCGACGCCGGCAGCTGAAGCAGTTGCGGCAGGACGAGCGAAACCGCGTAGAAGGCGACCCCGACCATGATCGAGGCGAGATTGGTGAGCAGCACCTCGCGCCGGGCCGTGGTCCGCAGATCGACCAGCGGCGCCGGGCTGCGCAGCTCGAAGAGGCCCCACAGGACCAGAATCACCAGGGCGGCGGCGATCAGACCGAGCGTGGTGCCCGAGGTCCAGCCCCAGTCACTGCCCTTGGTGACGGGCAGCAGCAGGCAGACCAGGCCGAGCGAGAGCCCGAGCGCGCCGACGATGTCGAACCGCCCGGGGGCGCGCAGGGTGGTCTCCGGCACGACGAGGACGGTGAGCACCATCGACAGCACACCGAGACCGGCCGCGCCGAAGAACAGGGTGTGCCAGTCGGAGTGCTGGGCGACCAGCGCGGCGGCGGGCAGCGCGAGTCCGCCGCCCACTCCGATCGAGGAACTCATCAGCGCCATCGCCGAGCCGAGCCTCTCGCGCGGCAGCTCGTCGCGCATGATGCCGATGCCCAGCGGGATGACGCCCATGGCGAAGCCCTGGAGCGCGCGTCCCACGATCATGACCACGAGATCGTCGGTGAAGGCGCATATCAGTGAACCGATCACCATCACGGCGAGGCTGGCGAGCAGCATCTTCCGCTTGCCGTAGAGATCGCCGAGCCGCCCCATGATCGGGGTCGCGACGGCCCCCGCCAGCAGGGTCGCGGTCATCACCCAGGTGGCGTTGGACGGATCGGTGTGGAGAAGGGTCGGCAGATCCTTGATGACGGGGACGAGCAGGGTCTGCATCACCGCGACGGTGATACCCGCGAAGGCGAGCACGGGGACGACACCGCCGCCCACCCTGCGCGTCCGTGGATCGGGGAGTTCCCCGGCGTGCTGTTCGTTCGTCGTCTGTGGCATACGTGCGGCCTCCGGGCGGCGTGATCGAGGGTCTGAAGAGGCGTGCGGGTCCTTTGGCGGGCAGCACCGGCCGCCAGACGTGTGCAGGGTGAAACCTTCCTTGTCGCCGAGGTATTCCGGTGAACGCGGCGCGAACGGGGCGCGACGGCGCGAACGAGGCGCGGCCGCGCACTCGGCCCGGAGCGCGCGCCGATCCGGCCGCCCCGAGCCGCCCCTCGGCCGTCCCTGCCCTGTCCGAATCGATTGGCCGGCCGCCGGCTGACGCAGATGCCCAATATCCAGTGGTGGACAGTGTCGACATCCGCGACGATGCCCACATGGACTCGGATGATCACATCAATGAATCAGCGGCGACTCGGTGGACGCGGTCAACCATCTATCCCGACATGTGGGTTGATCCGGACGACGACCCGCGCGAGACGGATGCCAGGGCTGTCGATGAACGCAGCATCCTGCTCGACTTCCAGCGCCACTACCGCCTCACCCTGGAAATGAAATGTGCCGGCCTGGATGCCGAACAGATGGCCCGGCGCGCCGTACCGCCGTCCACGATGTCCCTGCTCGGGCTGGTGCGGCACATGGCCGAGGAGGAACGACACCTTCGCCGGGTGATGGCCGGCGAGGACGCACCGAAGCTGTACCGCACCGACGAAGACCGTGACGGCGACTTCAACGGTGCGATCGCCGACCCGGCGGTCGTGGAGGACGCCTGGCGGCAGTGGCGGGCAGAGATGGAACTCACCGACCGGTACCTGGCCGGCGTCACCGACCTCAGCACCCGGAACGCCGGCCTCTCCGACCTCGGCCCCGAACCCGGTGGGGACGAGCAGCTTCGCGAAGTCCTGGTGGCACAGATCGCGGAGTACGCGCGACACTGCGGCCACGCCGACCTTCTGCGCGAGCGGGTCGACGGCCGAGTAGGCCAGTGATCACTGCACCCCGACACACCGATCGAGATCACCCTCTTCGCTGACCTTCCATCGGATTGGAACGTGTTCTACTCTTGCGCCGTTCCAGTGGCTGCGACCGGCGAGGATCCGCATGGGCATCGGAATCACCGAAGAACAGAGGGAGTTGGCGCAGGCCGCACGGGGGTGGCTGGCGCGCGCCGTACCGCCGGAGGAGATACGTGAACTCCTCGACGCGGACGCCCCCGGTACCCCCGGTGTGCGCCCCGGGCACTGGGACGGGCTCGCGGAACAGGGCCTGCTCTCCATCCATCTGCCCGAGGAGTACGGGGGCGGGGGAGGCCAACTCCTCGACCTGGCCGTGGTCCTGGAAGAGGCGGGCCGGGCCGCGCTCCCCGGCCCGTATCTCGCGAGCGCCCTCGCCTCCGCCGTACTGCACGCTTCGGGGGCGGGCGCGTTGGTACAGGACCTCGCGGACGGCACGCGCATCGGCGCCGTCGCCCTCGGCCCGGGCACCCTCACCGCCGTGGAGCACGAGGACGGCCATCTGCTCGACGGTGCGGCCCCGCCCGTCCTCTCCGGCGCCGATGCCGACCTGCTCCTGCTCCCCGCCGAATCGGCCGCCGGCACCCTCTGGTTCGCCGTCGACGCCGCCACCGAAGGACTGACCGCCCGCCCGCACCGCAGCGCCGACCCGACCCGCCCCACGGCCGAGATCCACGCCGAGGGCGCTCTTGTTCCCGCGGAACGTGTCGTACGGACCGACACCGCGCACGTCCGCGACCTCGCCGCCGTCCTCTTCTCCGCCGAAGCGTGCGGAACCGCGGCCAGGGCGCTGCACACCGCCGCCGAATACGCCAAGGTCCGCGAACAGTTCGGCCGCCCCATCGGGCAGTTCCAGGGCATCAAGCACCTCTGCGCCGACATGCTCGTACGGGTCGAACGGGCCCGCGCCCTGGTGTGGGACGCGGCCCGCGCCGCCGACGAGGAGGTGGACCCGGACGTACGGTCCATGGTCGCCGCCCTCGCCGCGTCGGACGCCCTCGACGCCGCGTACGACTGCGCCAAGGACTGCATCCAGATCCTCGGCGGCATCGGCTTCACCTGGGAGCACGACGCCCATCTGTATCTGCGCCGGGCCCTGGTGGCCCGGCAGCTGCTGGGGGCCGGCGACGCCCACCGGCTGCGGGCCGTCCGGCTGGCCGAGGGCGGGGCGCGCCGCGAACTCGCCCTCGAACTCCCCGCCGAGGCAGCAGCCCACCGCGCCCGTGCGCGCGAGGCCGTCGCCGCCGCCCGCGGCCTCGACCCGAAGGCCGCCCGCCGCGCCCTCGCGCCGACCGGCTACGCCGCCCCGTATCTCCCCGCCCCCTACGGGCTGGGCGCAGGCCCCGTCCAACAACTCGCCATACAGCAGGAGCTGAAGGAACAAGGGGTGAGGCTGAGCGACCTCGGGATCGCCACCTGGGTGGTCCCCTCGCTGATCGCCCACGGGACGGCACAGCAGCAGGACCGCTATCTGCTGCCCACCCTGCGCGGCGAACTTCTCTGGTGCCAGCTGTTCTCCGAACCCGGCGCGGGCTCCGACCTCGCCTCGCTCCGGACGAGGGCCGAGCGGACGGCCGAGGGATGGCGGATCAACGGACAGAAGGTCTGGACGAGCGCCGCCCAATGGGCCGACCACGGAATCCTGCTGGCCAGGACCGACCCGGACGCCCCCAAGCACCAGGGGATCGGCTACTTCCTCGTCGACATGAAGAACACCGAGGGCATCGACATCCGCCCGCTGAAGGAGATCACCGGCGACGCCCTCTTCAACGAGGTGTACTTCGACGACGTTCTGCTGCCGGCCGACGCCGTCGTCGGCGAGATCAACGACGGCTGGCGGGTCGCCCGCAACACCCTGGGCAACGAACGCGTCCACATGGCCGACCAGATGACCTTCGACACCGGCCTGGAGGCGCTGATCGCCCGCTCCGGCGAACTCGACGGTACGTACCGGGCCCGTATCGGAGCGCTCGCAGCCGAGGCCCACGCACTCGCCTGCATCGGACTGCGGACCACCCTGCAACAGGTTTCAGGTCTCGAACCCGGCGCGGGAGCCTCCGTCCGCAAGCTCGTCCAGACCAGCCACCAGCAGAAGGTCGCCGAGCTGGCTCTCGAACTCCTCGGCCCGGCCGGCGCGGTCGGCGAAGGGGCGGGGGAGCGGGCCGTGCACGGCTTCCTGATGTCCCGCTGTCTGACCATCGCGGGCGGTACCACCCAGGTTCAGCTCAATGTCGTCGCCGAGCGCATCCTCGGCCTCCCGCGCGATTGAAGGGACTTGCTCATGAAGACGTACATCGTCGGTGTCGGAATGACGAAGTTCGAGAAGCCCGAGACACGCGACTGGCAGTACTGGGACATGGCGAAGGAGGCCGGCACGGCGGCGCTCACCGATGCCTCCATCGCGTACGAGCAGGTACAGCAGGTCGCCGTCGGCTACTGCTTCCAGGCATCCACCGCCGGTCAGCGCGCCGTGTACGAACTCGGGCTGACCGGAGTGCCCGTCTACAACGTCAACAACAACTGCGCCACCGGCTCCACCGCGCTGATGATGGCCCGGCAGTTCGTCGAGGGCGGCGGCAGCGACTGCGTCCTCGCGCTCGGCTTCGAGAAGATGGCGCGCGGCGCGCTCGGCGGCACAGGCAACGACGGCGGTGCTGCCGACTTCAAGACATCACCCGTCGCCCGGCACTACGGGATCATGGCTGCCGCCCACGGCTTCGAGATGAGCCCGCCCACCGCACAGATATTCGGCAACGCGGCCCGCGAGCACATGGAGCGGTACGGGACGACCGAGGCACAACTTGCCGCGGTCGGCGCCAAGAACCACCGGCACTCGGTGAACAACCCGTACGCCCAGTTCCAGGACCCGTACACGGTCGAGGAGATCCTCGCCGCGAAGACCATCCACCGCCCGCTGACCAAACTCCAGTGCTCGCCCACCTCCGACGGGTCGGCCGCCGCCGTCGTCGTATCGGAACGCTTCGTCGAGAGCCACGGCCTGGGCGACCGGGCGGTCGAGATCGTCGCCCAGGCGATGACCACCGACACCCGCGACTCCTTCGCCTCCGGGACCTGCATCGACGCCGTCGGACAGTCGATGTCGCGGGCCGCCGCCCAGCAGGTGTACGAGGCCTCCGGGCTCTCGGCCGCCGACCTCGATGTCATCGAGCTGCACGACTGCTTCTCCATCAACGAACTCCTCACCTACGAGGCGCTCGGGCTGTGCGGCGAGGGCGAGTCCGGGAAACTCGTCGAGTCCGGGGCCACCACGTACGGCGGCCGGTGGGTGGTCAACCCGTCCGGCGGGCTGATCTCCAAGGGGCACCCGCTCGGCGCCACCGGAATCGCCCAGGCCGCCGAACTCACCTGGCAGCTCAGGGGAGAGGCGCAGGGCAGGCAGGTGAAGGACGCACGGGTCGGCCTGGCCCAAAACATCGGGCTCGGCGGAGCGGCGGTGGTGACGTTGCTGCGGCGTTAGCGGGGAGACCAGCGCGCGTCGTGCTACGCCGCTGGACCGAGCCCGGGTCGGCCCGAATACCGATGTACGGGGCGCAGTGCGGCTGCGAGTATGACGGCCATGGTTGACGTCACGACGCCCGCACCCCTGCAACAACGGCACAGGACCCGCACCTGGGCGGCGGTGCTCGCCGCCTGTGTCGGACAGTTCCTCGTCGTGCTCGATGTATCCGTCGTCAATGTCGCCCTGCCGTCCATGCGTTCCGACCTCGGGATGACTGCCGCCGGACTGCAATGGGTGCTCAACGCCTACTCGATCGCGTTTGCCGGATTCATGCTGCTCGGCGGGCGCGCCGCCGATATCTACGGCCGCAAGCGGATGTTCCTCATAGGCCTCGGCCTGTTCACCGCGGCCTCCCTGGCCGGCGGGCTCGCCCAGGAGGGCTGGCAGTTGCTGGCCGCCCGCGCCGCGCAGGGGCTCGGTGCCGCCGTGCTCGCCCCCGCCACCCTCACCCTGCTCACCACCGCCGTTCCCGAGGGCCCGGCCAGGACGAAGGCGATCGGCACCTGGATGGCCGTCGGCGCGGGCGGCGGAGCGGCCGGCGGGCTGATCGGCGGAGTGCTGACCGATCTGCTGTCCTGGCGCTGGGTCCTGCTGATCAATGTGCCGGTCGGCGTGCTCGTCCTGGCCGGCGCGGCGGTCTGGCTCGCCGAGGGCCGGGTGGGCGACCGGCGGCGGATCGACTTCCTGGGCGCGGTCCTCGTCACGGCGGGCCTCGCCTTCGTCGCGTACGGCATCGTGCAGACTGAGGAGTCGGGCTGGACCGCGGCGGCGACCCTGGTGCCGCTGCTCGGTGGGGTGGCGCTACTGATCGCCTTCGTGGTGGTGGAGGCCAGGACCGCGGAGCCGCTGATGCCGCTCAGGGTGCTCAGGGCGCGGGCGGTGACCTCGGCGAACGCGGCGATGTTCGTGATCGGTTCCGCGGGATTCTCGATGTGGTACTTCATGACCGTGTACGCCCAGACGGTGCTGGGTTACACCCCGTTGAAGGCCGGACTTGCCCTGATGCCCACGTCGTTGGCCGTCGTCCTCGGCTCGAAGTGCGCGCCTCGCGTCATGGCCGGGGTCGGCGCGAAGAACCTGGCGCTCATCGGTACGACCGTCGCCGCTGCGGGTTTCGGCTGGCAGTCCACGATGGGTGCCGATGGCTCGTACCTCACCTCGGTCTGTCTGCCCGGCGTCCTGATGATGGCAGGTGCGGGCCTGGCATCCACCCCGCTCGCCTCCCTCGCCATCACGGGGGCGGCCCACGGCGAGGCCGGTCTGGTGTCCGGCCTCGTCAACACCTCCCGCACGATGGGCGGTGCGCTCGGTCTCGCCGTGCTCTCCACCGTCGCCGCCGCACGCACGGCGGGCGGCACCGGGCCCGAGGAGCTCACGGCCGGGTACGCGCTGGCGTTCCGGACCGCCGGCACGGTACTGCTGGGCGGACTGCTGCTGATGGCGCTCTGGCTGCCGCGCCACCGGTCCGCTCAGCACCAGGACAGACCCTAGAGGCCCGCGAAGTCCCGCCTACAGCCAGCCCTGCTGCCGCGCCGCCCGGACCGCCTCCATCCGGTTGCGCGTCCCCGTCTTGCCGATCGCGGACGACAGATAGTTCCGCACCGTCGACTCGGACAGATGCAGCTTTGCCGCGATGTCGGCGACCGTCGCCCCGTGCACCGAGGCCTTCAGCGCGTCCCGCTCCCGCGCGGTCAGCGGGCTCGGTCCGGCGCCGAGCGCGGCGGCGGCCAGCGCCGGGTCGATGACCGTCTCACCGCTCAGCACCCGGCGGATCGCGGCGGCGAGCTCCTCGACCGGGCCGTCCTTGACCAGGAACCCCGCCGCCCCGGCCTCCATCGCCCGGCGCAGATAGCCGGGGCGGCCGAACGTGGTGAGGATCAGCACCCGGCAGTCCGGCACCTCCTCGCGCAGATCGGCGGCGGCGTCCAGACCGCTGCGGCCCGGGAGTTCGATGTCCAGGAGCGCCACATCCGGGCGGGACAGCAGCGCGGCATCCACGATCTCGTCCCCGGCGCCCACCTGCGCCACGACCTCGATGTCCGGTTCCAGGCCGAGCAGCAGGGCGAGCGCACCCCGCATCATGCCCTGGTCCTCGGCGATCAGGACACGTACACACTTCGAGGGCCGCCCGCCGGGCATGTCAGTCATACGGCCAGCGTCTCAGATCGGGCACCCTCGCGAGCGTCCGCCGCGTCTCAGCAGCCGGGCCACCGGACGGCGACTCATCCTGCCGCCGCCCTACGCCTGGTCAGCTGCTCCGTCTTGGGCTGAGCGCGGTGTCGGGCGGGTGCAACGGAGACGCGCTGCTTCCGGCGGCCGCCCGCTTGATCCGTACCAGCTGCTCTTCGAACTTCTCTCACCAGTACATGAGGTCCACCACGCAGGAGCAGTGCGGATCACTGCCGTCCACGGCCATCCGCTCCTCCTCCGTGATCAAGGACGGCAGAGCCGCGAGCAGGGCGGTGACGGCACCGGACGGCCGTACGTCCGCGGCGATCACACCGGATACGTCCGCGGTATCGAGGTACAGACGCAGCCGGTCCCGGCCCAGGAAGAGGAATCCGCGCAGGCGCGGGTCCGGCTGTTCTTCGGTGTAGGGGGAGACGATGGTTCGGAGGATCGTCAGGGCCCTGTCGTCCAGCGTCTCCCCGGCCGGCTCCACGACCGCCGGGTCCACACGGACGAGGGTCATGTCCATCAGTTTGCTGATGCTGTCGCTGGAGTAGAGGTGGGTGCCGGTGAGCAGGGTGCGCAGGATGCCGATGATGTCGTAGGGGGTGAGCAGGTCGCCGCCCTGGCGCAGGGGGATCTCATAGGCGATCAACTGGTCCGGACTGCGGTCGTCCTTGGCGCCGATGGCGATGCGGATAGCTTCGGCGGGCGGCGGTGCGGGGAGGATGCCCCGAAGGTAAACGGTGTCAGTGAAGGGCGCGTGGATGTGGTGGAGCAGCAGACGGGTGATGTCTGCCTGCTGCTCCGCGATCTCTTCATGCATGGATGTCACTTGTTGAGCCAGTCGGGGCACTTGTTCATGCCCTTGCAGTAGGCAGTGATGACGCCGATCTTCTGCCCGGCCCCGGCGTCGTACTTGGTGTCGGATGTCTTGCGTGAGTACTGGACGACTACGACGATCTTCAGCACGCTGCGGCCATGGAGGGCGTTTCCCCAGTACTCAAGGCGGCCCCCCGACTTCTTGTCGACCTTGCCGGCGATGGCGGCGTTGACGACCTTGCACTTTCTGATGTTGTGCTTGCCGGAGAAGTGACTCCAGCCGAGCACATGATTGCCGAGGCGTGTGGGGATGACCCTGCCGTCCGGGTCGGTCTGCTTGCACTTGATGTTCTTGTTCCAGTGGGGCGCCGCCTGTGCGGGCGCGGCGGGCCCGCACAGGAGGAGGGATGCAGCGGCAGCGGATACCACTAACCGATGGAGTGTGATCACGCGCATACGGTGACATGTCATGAGGTGAAAAGGCGTGTCTTCTTGGGGAGAAGCACACGAACGGACTGCGCCGCACGGTGTTCCAGGTCCGGTTCACCATCCTCGTCGGAGAGACGGGTCCGCGGCATCGCCGGAAGCGGCCTCGTCCGGCCTGTACGCCGGGAGTTCCGCGGTGAGCACGAAGCCGCCCTCCGGCTCCGGGCCCGCCCGGAGCGAGCCGCCCGCCGTGGCGAGGCGCTCGGTGAGGCCGGTCAGTCCGGTGCCGCCGATACCGGGCGTGGCCGGTGCGTCCGAGTCCGGTCCGCAGCCGTCGTCCGTGACCGTGAGCCGGACCCGTTCGGATATGCCGTCGACGACGAACGAGCAGGTGGTGGCGTTGGAGTGGCGTATGACATTGGTGACGGCCTCCCGCACCACCCAGCCGAGCAGTGCCTCCGTCTGCGGGGCGAGCGGCGGTCCCGAGCGGCGGAGCACCGGTTCGATTCCGGCGGCGGTCAGCGCGGACCGGTGCTCGTTCAGGCCCAGCAGAAGGCCGATGGTGGTGGACTTGCCCGCCCCGTTGCGGCCGAGCAGGGCGACTGTCTCGCCGCGGCCGATGGACAGATCGATCCCGTCCACGGCCCGTACGCTCCGCCCCGCCCGGCCGAAGGTCTTGACCGCCGCGGTGAGGACCACCGCGGCCGAACTCCCCGTTGTCTGCTTCATGACCACGACGCTACGGAGGGTGCCCGAGGCCCCGGCAGAGGCGTGTGTACGGACTTTGCGGTGACATATGTCATGGTGCCGAACCATCCGGAGGAGTCATGTCTGACGCTACGTCAGTAACACTCTTCACAACTGCTGGACGCTGCGTTATACATGGGGTTCATCGGCTAGAACGCGTTCTAGAACGGCGTTGCGGCCGGTCCCGCACGACCTCGGTGCGGCCGACGGTGCGGACGGCCGCGCCGAGGTCTTCCCACCATCAAGGAGCAGCTTCGCCATGCCCATTGATGCCGAAAAGGCTGTCGCCGCCGAACCCCGTTCCACCCGGATCAGCTGGGACCACAAGGACGTCCAGCTCTACCACCTGGGTATCGGCGCGGGAGCCGATCCCGACCGGGCCGACCCCGCCACCGACCCCGGCGAGCTGCGCTACACCCTGGAGTCCCGGCTCCAGGTGCTGCCCTCCTTCGCCACCGTCGCGGGAGCGGGCATGGGCGTCGTCGGCGGGCTCTCCTCGCCCGGCATCGACGTCGACCTGGCCGCCGTCCTGCACGGCGGGCAGAGCGTGCGGGTGCACCGGCCGATCCCCGTGAAGGGCAGCGCCGTACAGACCTCGAAGGTTGCCGCCGTGTACGACAAGGGCAAGGCGGCCGTACTGGTGCTGCGCACCGAGGCCGCCGACGACGAGGGCCCGCTGTGGACCAACGACGCTCAGATCTTCGTCCGGGGCGAGGGCGGCTTCGGCGGCGAACGCGGCCCCTCCGAGCGGGTCGCCTACCCCGCCGTCGCCCCCGACCACGTGGTGGAGCGGCCGATCCGCCCGGACCAGGCGCTGCTGTACCGCCTCTCCGGGGACTGGAACCCGCTCCACGCCGACCCCGAGTTCGCCCGGCTCGCCGGCTTCGACCGGCCGATCCTGCACGGGCTGTGCACCTACGGCATGACGCTCAAGGCCGTCACCGACACGGTGCTCGGCGGCGATGTGACCCGTATCCGCTCCTACCGCACCCGTTTCGTCGGCGTCGTCTTCCCCGGCGAGACCCTCCGTATCCAGATGTGGACCGGCAAGGACCACGTCCGGGTCGAGGTGCGAGCCGTCGAGCGGGACGACGCCCCGGTACTCGGCGACACCTTCGTTGAACACTCCTGAACCAACTCCAAGAGGTCCACAGGCCCATGAGGGGAGCCGCACCATGCGCGCAGCCGTACTGCACGAGATCGGTCAGGACAAACTGGAAGTCCTCGACGACGTCGAGGCGGTGGGCTTCGGCCCCGGCAAGGTCAGGCTCCGCATCCGGGCCACCGGACTGTGCCACTCCGATGTTTCCGCGATGAGTGGCGTGCTGCCGCAGCCCGCCCCCTTCATCCCGGGTCACGAGGGCGCGGGCGAGGTCGTCGACATCGGCGACGGCGTCACCGGGCTGAACGCGGGGGACCGGGTGCTGGTCTGCTGGCTGCCCGCATGCGGGGCGTGTCCGTCCTGCAAACGCGGCCAGACCCAGCTCTGCCTGGCCGGCTTCATGAACGCGGGAACGCCCAACTTCAAGCGCCCCGGGGGAGATGTCTTCGGCTTCGCGGGCACCGGCACCTTCACCGAGGAGGTCGTCGTCGACGCGGGCTGCGCGGTGCCGATCCCCGACGACGTACCGTTCGAGATCGCCGCGCTGATCGGCTGCGGAGTGACCACCGGGCTGGGCGCGGCCGTCAACACCGCACAGGTGGAGGCCGGTTCTTCGGTCGCCGTCATCGGCTGCGGCGGGGTCGGCATCTCCACGATCCAGGGCGCCAGGGTGCAGGGCGCCGCCCAGATCGTGGCCGTGGACCCGGTCGCATCGCGGCGCGAGGCGGCACTGCGGTTCGGCGCGACCGAGGCGGTGTCCCCGGACGAACTCGCCGACGCCAAGCAGCGGATCACCGCGGGCGAGGGCTTCGACTACGTCTTCGAAGTCGTCGGCAAGTCGGCCACCGCCCGCACCGCATACGAGAACACCCGGCGCGGCGGCACCCTCTGCATCGTCGGCGCGGGCGCGATGGACGACAACTTTCAGGTCAACATGTTCGAGCTGTTCTTCGACGAGAAGCGGATCCTGCCCTCCATGTACGGCGGAGGCGATGTGCTCCGGTCGTACGAACGGGCCATCGCGCTCTGGCGGGCCGGCCGGATCGACCTCGAATCGATGATCACCCACCGGGTGCGGCTCGACGGCATCAACGACGCCCTCGACCAGATGAGGACCGGCGAGTCGCTGCGCACCTGCATCGAACTCTGACCCTCACCCTCACCCTGTTCCCACCCTGCTCCCACCTGAGAGGACTCCGAGATTCCGATGTCACTTCCCCTGGAAGGCATGTCCGCGATCGTCACGGGCGCGGGCCGCGGCCTCGGACGCGCCGAAGCACTGGAACTGGCGCGGCTCGGCGCGTCCGTCGTCGTCAACGACTACGGGCAGCCGGGCCGCGACGGCTCCGGCGAGGCGTCCGCGGCCCCCGCCGAGGAGGTCGCCGAGGAGATCCGGGCGGCGGGCGGCCGGGCGCTCGCGCACCTCGGCGACGTCTCCGACCACGAGCAGGCCCGCGCGCTGGTGGAGCTGGCCGTCGACACATACGGAAAGCTCGACATCCTGGTCAACAACGCGGGCATCCTGCGCGACCGGATGGTCTTTTCGATGACCGAGGACGAGTGGGACTCCGTCATCAGGGTCCACCTCAAGGGCCATTTCAACACCACACACTTCGCCGCATCCCACTGGCGCGCCCGCTCCAAGGAGTCCGGCGGCCCGGTCTACGGCCGGATCGTCAACACCTCGTCGGAGGCGTTCCTGGCCGGTTCGGCGGGCCAGCCGAACTACGCGGCGGCCAAGGGCGGCATCGTCGGCCTCACCACCTCCACGGCCCTGGCCCTGGCCAAGTACGGCGTCACCGCCAATGCCATCTGCCCGCGGGCCCGCACCCGGATGACCGAGGACGTCTTCGCGGGCTTCCAGGAACCGACGGACGGCCGGCTCGACGCGCTCGCCCCCGAGCATGTCTCTCCGCTGGTCGGCTATCTGGCCTCCCCGGCGGCCGCCAAGGTCAACGGGCAACTGCTCGTCGTGCACGGCGGGATGGTCGCGATCGTCGAACGCCCCAGGGTGGCGGCGAAATTCGACTCGTCGAAGGAGGCGTTCTCCTTCGACGAGCTGGACGAGCTGATCTCCCCGTACTACGAGGACCGCCCGACGGGCGAGACCTTCGCCGCGGCGGAGGTGCTCGGTCTCAAACGGGGCTGACCGCAACGGAAACGGGTGGGCCCCGGCAGCCGATCGGCTGCCGGGGCCCACCCGTCCCTCGTTGATGTTCCGCGCGGTCAGGCCGCCCTGCTGTTCCCCTCGGAGGGGCGGCGGTGGCGGCCGTGCGGCTGTGCTGACGTGTCGTCCATCGACACACCGCCTCGGTGCTTTCCGGAGCCGCCGGCTTCGGCCCGTTCCGCGTCCGCCCCCGGCGGACGCGTCTGGGTCGTGTCGGTTCGGGCTTCAGACATGTGGGAAGTCACCCCGTTGTGATCGCTTACGTGTGTGTCACCAGGGCCGGTCACGCACCGCGACACGGCACGGTCACCATCGGCGACCGACGCACACGGCTGCGTGGCCCAGGCCCAGGATCTTAACCAGGCACCATGCGCCCCATGAGAGGCGCCTGCCCCAGTGGAATCGGCTTGCACATCGGAAGAGGCGCAGCGGCAGCGGACGGTTGCATACCGCTTTCCGCGCCCGCCTCCGCTGCCGGTCCCGTGCCGCGTTCCTCGTCCACCGGTGCTTCCAGCAGTGCCACCCCGCACGCCACGTTCTCGTCGGCGTACGGAAGTCTGAGTACGCCGTCCCGGGTCCACACCCCGCGACCGGCCTGCCACCCCTCGGGGGCGGCGAGTTGATGCAGTCGGCGCCCCGCCGGGCGCCACACCCCGAGCCAGCTGCCGGCCGCCCCGTCGATCCGCAGGGCCACCGCGCAGCTCTCCGGCGTCAGCATCTGCCCCGGCTGTACGGCGAACGGTGTCACGGCCACATCCGCCGGGTGCAGACACTCCGGGAAACGCACCGGCAGACAGCTGCCCAGCACCCCCCACCCGAGCCGGTCGTGCCCCGGCGCGTCCGAGCGGATCAGCAGCAGCCCGCTGTCCGCGTCGGCGAGCAGCAGCCGGTCGTTGCTCTCCGGTGCGATCTGCAGCAGCGGTGTCACCTCGCCGCCCCGCTCCAGGTCCACGGCGACCGCCTTTACCGGCCCGCCGCCCGGCATCTCCCGGTCCAGGGCCAGCATCCGCCCCGCCCGGTCCAGCCAGACCCCGCCGGAGCAGCGCCCCGGCACCTCCGCGACCAGCTCGGGCCCGAAGGTGCCGCCCGCCACCAGCCAGACGGCGGTGGAGTGCGCATCGACCGACAGAGCGTACGCGCTCGCACCGTCCGGTGACGGCGGCAGCAGGGTCAGATCCGCGCATCCGACGGCGCCGAGCGGCAGTTCACCGGTGCCGGGGCCGGTCGGATAGAGCAGCGAGAGCGCATGCCGGTCCGCGACCCGTCGCCGGATCAGCACCCGTCCGTCGGCCAGCGGCAGCACCTGGGAGTCCGGCTCCTCCGGCTGATCGAGGGGGAGCGGCACGGCGTACGGCTCGTGCCCGTCGAGTGTCCAGCGCTCCACGAACCACGCCTGCCCGGCCTCGTCGGACGCCTCCGCGGCGACGTTGCGAAGGGCGAGCCGGGCCGCGTACGAACCGTCCGCGGCGATCGTGAGCGGGGGCGGGGCGAGGGCTGCTCCGACGGGCACGCCCGATTCACCCGGCGCACCGGCCTGCTCGGGCCCGCCGTCCGCTCCGTCCTCGCCGGGCACGCCGAACCCGGCCGGCTCCCCGGGTGCGTCCGGCTCGTCGTCCTCCAGGACCGCATCCCCGGCGGTCTCGGCCGCCCTGGCGGTCTCGTTCTCGATGGCACAGGCAGTCATGGACTGGTCACCTCCGGCAACCGAAGCTAGTTTTCGCACTTCCTGCCGAACAACACGAGACCCGCCACTTCACACATAAGGGTGGTGCTGCCCGGATTTGACTGAGGGTGAGGGGGTGCCTGTGCTCGGAGGTGAGGCGGGTGAGTAAGGTAAGGCAGCCCTAAGTGATTCCTGTGTGACCCTCGACTGGAGCAAGTGATGTCCCTTCGTCGCCGCGGTACTGCCGCAGTCGGCCTGGCAGTGGCTGCCGCCCTCACCCTCTCGGCCTGCGGAAGCGGCGATGGAGGCTCGGGCGATTCCGCCAAGTCCGAGGGTGGTGGTGACAAGAAGGCCGCCGTCGCTACGGGTGGCAAGGACTTCGCCGACGCGGCGAAGAAGACGGCGGAGTACGGGACGGACGCCAAGGCCGGCCAGTTCCCCCGGACCCTCACCCACGCCATGGGCAAGACCGAGATCAAGTCCGCCCCCAAGCGCGTCGTCGTGCTGGACGTCGGCGAGTTCGACAACGTCGTCTCGCTGGGCGTGAAGCCGGTCGGTTACGCCCCCTCCGAGGGGGACGCGGCCATCCCCTCGTACCTGAAGAAGGACGCGGGCAACCCGAAGAACGTGGGCACGATCAACAACCTCAACCTCGAGGCGATCGCCGGTCTGAAGCCCGACCTGATCCTCGGCAGCCAGCTGCGTGCCGCCGACAAGTACGACGCGCTCTCCAGGATCGCGCCGACCGTGTTCTCCATCCGCCCGGGCTTCACCTGGAAGGAGAACTACCTCCTCAACGCCGCGGCGCTGGACAAGACGGCCAAGGCGAAGAGCGAGCTCGGTGCCTACGAGGCGAAGGCGAAGAAGCTCGGCGAGGACATCGGCCCGGACAAGCCGACCATCTCCATGGTCCGCTACCTGCCGGACCGGATCCGCCTCTACGCCAAGGCGTCCTTCATCGGCACCATCCTCGACGACGTCGGTCTGCCGCGGCCCGAGAACCAGCAGATCAACGACCTCGCCGTGGAGATCAGCCCGGAGAAGATCGACGAGGCCGACGCCGACTGGATCTTCACCGGCGTCTACGGCGACGTGAAGGCCACCGAGCGCGACACCACCCAGTCCAACCCGCTGTGGAAGAACCTCGAGGCGGTCAAGGACGGTCAGGCCAAGGACGTCTCCGACGAGACCTGGTACCTCGGTCTCGGTGTCACGGCCGCGAACCTGGTTCTCGACGACCTCCGCGCCGACCTCGTGAAGTAACGATTCCTTGGCAGGCTGTCGGCTCGTCCGTACGGGTGGCCGAAGCCATGGGCGACGGGGCACGGAGGGCAGGTAGCCTTTTCCTTGTGCCCCGTCTGTCTGAAGTCCTCGCCGAGCTCGACGCTCTCTGGCCACCCGAGCGGGCCGAAGGCTGGGACGCGGTCGGCACCGTGTGCGGAGACCCGGCCTCGCAGGTCGACCGGGTGCTCTTCGCCGTCGACCCCGTCCAGGAGATCGTCGACGAGGCGCTCAGGCTCGGCGCCCAGCTGATCGTCACCCACCACCCGCTCTATCTGCGGGGTACGACGACGGTCGCGGCCGACACCTTCAAGGGCCGGGTCGTGCACACCCTCATCAAGCACGACATCGCGCTGCACGTCGCCCACACCAACGCCGACACCGCCGACCCGGGCGTCTCCGACGCCCTCGCCGGTGCGCTCGACCTGCGCGTCGAGGGGCCCCTCGTGCCGGATCCGGCCGACCCCAAGGGCCGTCGCGGCCTCGGCCGGATCTGTGTGCTCGACCACCCCGAGAGCCTGGCCGACTTCGCCGCCCGCGCCGCTGCCCGGCTGCCCGCCACCGCGCAGGGCATCCGGCTCGCGGGCGACCCGTCGGCGACGGTCCGCACCGTCGCGGTCAGCGGCGGCTCCGGCGACAGCCTCTTCGACGCGGTGCGGGCCGCCGGCGTCGACGCCTTCCTCACCGCCGACCTGCGCCACCACCCGGCCTCCGAAGCCATCCAGCACTCCCCGCTCGGCCTGATCGACGCCGCGCACTGGGCCACCGAGTGGCCCTGGTGCGAACAGGCCGCAGCGCAGCTCGATGCGATTTCCGACCGCCACGGATGGGACCTGCGGGTCCATGTCTCGAAGCAGGTCACCGACCCCTGGACCACCACCACCCACCACTCTTCTGGAGCCCCCAACTGAACGCCGCGCCCGCCGACCAGATCCGACTCCTCGACGTCCAGGCCCTCGACGTACGCCTGTCGCAGATCGTGCACCGGCGCAAGTCGCTGCCCGAGCACGCCGAGATCGAGTCACTCACCAGCGACCTCGCGCAACTGCGTGACCTGCTGGTCGCCTCGCAGACCGAGGAGAGCGACACCGCCCGCGAGCAGACCAAGGCGGAGCAGGACGTCGACCAGGTGCGCCAGCGCGCCGCCCGCGACCAGCAGCGCCTCGACTCGGGTGCGGTCACCTCGCCCAAGGACCTGGAGAGCCTCCAGCGCGAGATCACCTCGCTGGCCAAGCGCCAGGGCGACCTGGAGGACGTCGTCCTCGAAGTGATGGAGCGCCGCGAGTCCGCCCAGGAGCGCGTCACCGAGCTGTCCGACCGGGTCTTTGCCGTCCAGGCCAAGGTCGACGACGCGACCGCCCGCCGTGACGCCGCGACCGAGGAGCTCGACGAGGAGACCGCGACCGTCACCAAGGAGCGCGAGCTCGTCGCCGGGTCCGTCCCCGCGGACCTGCTGAAGCTGTACGACAAGCTCCGCGTCCAGCAGGGCGGGGTCGGCGCCGCCCGCCTCTACCAGCGCCGCTGCGAGGGTTGCCGTCTCGAACTGAACATCACCGAGGTCAACGATGTGAAGGCGGCCTCGCCGGACACCGTCCTGCGCTGCGAGAACTGCCGCCGCATCCTGGTCCGTACGTCGGAGTCGGGCCTGTAATGACCCAGCCGCGCCAGTTCGTCGTCGAGGCCGACGGCGGTTCCCGGGGCAACCCCGGGCCCGCCGGTTACGGTGCGGTCGTCATCGACCCGGTGACGGGGGAGACCCTTGCCGAGGCCGCCGAGTACATCGGCGTCGCGACGAACAACGTCGCCGAGTACAAGGGCCTCATCGCGGGTCTGAAGGCGGCGAAGGCGCTGGTGCCGGACGCCTCGGCGGACGGTGCGCTCCAGGTGCGGGTCCGGATGGACTCCAAGCTGGTCGTGGAACAGATGTCGGGCCGTTGGAAGATCAAGCACCCCGACATGAAGCCGCTCGCGGCGGAGGCCGCCAGGATTCTGCCGGCCTCCGCCGTGACGTACGAGTGGATCCCGCGCGAGAAGAACAAGCACGCGGACCGGCTCGCCAACGAGGCGATGGACGCGGGCAAGCGCGGCAAGCAGTGGGAGCCGTCGTCGTCGACGGCCGCACTCGACACCCCCCGGCCCTCGACGACCGCCGAGCTGCCGCCCGTCTCCGGCCCGCCCGGTGACGCGGCAGCGGGCGCGGCCAGGGCCCGCGCGGCCCTGTCCTCCCGGCCGGGAGCGGCGACAGGCGCGGCATCGGCAGTCGCCCCCACGCCTACGGCATCCTCCACCGCCCCCCAGGTGGGCTGGGCCGCGGCGCCCGATCTCGGGGCGCCCACCACCTTCGTACTGCTCCGGCACGGCGAGACGGCCCTCACCCCCGAGAAGCGGTTCTCGGGCAGCGGCGGCAGCGATCCCGAACTCTCGGCGACCGGCCGCCACCAGGCCGAACGCATCGCCCGGTCGCTGGCCGCCCGCGGCACGATCGAGGAGATCGTCAGCTCCCCGCTGCGCCGCTGCCGTGAAACAGCGGCCGCGGTGGCGGCCCGGCTCGGCCTCGAGGTCCGGATCGAGGACGGCCTGCGTGAGACGGACTTCGGCGCCTGGGAGGGTCTGACGTTCGCCGAGGTGCGTGAGCGGTACGGCCCCGACCTGGACGCCTGGCTCGCCTCCGCGAAGGCGGCCCCCACCGGGGGCGGCGAGAGCTTCGCCGAGGTCGCCCGCCGCGTCGCGGCCACCCGTGACCGCCTCACCGCCCGCTACGCGGGCCGCACGGTCCTCCTGGTCACCCATGTGACGCCGATCAAGACCCTGGTCAGGCTGGCGCTGGGCGCCCCGCCGGAAGCCATGTTCCGTATGGAACTCTCGGCGGCCTCGGTGTCCGCGGTGGCCTACTACTCGGACGGGAACGTGTCACTCAGGCTCCTGAACGACACATCGCACCTGCGGTAGGGGACGGGAAGTCCGCGTGGGCGTGCGGCGCCCCGGGGAGGGGCAGTGGAGCGACTCCCGGCGGCGCGAAAGCTGCCGCTTCCTCGGGTGGCGGGGGTAGTCCGCACCCCGGTCGGCACCCACCGGGGTCCGGGGCGGAGCGCCGGTTCCGGGAAGACGCGGACAGGAGGAAATCAGTCGCGCAGCGCCGCCGCCTCGCTCGCCAGCCGCTCCACCCGCGCCCAGTCCTTCGCCGCCACCGTGTCCGCCGGGACCATCCAACTGCCGCCCACGCAGCCGACGTTGGGCAGCGCCAGATAGGACGGCGCGGAGGCGAGCGAGATGCCGCCCGTGGGGCAGAACCGGGCCTGCGGCAGCGGCGAGGAGAGCGCCTTCAGATACGCTGTGCCGCCCGCCGCCTCTGCCGGGAAGAACTTCATCTCGGTGACCCCGCGCTCCAGCAGCGCGACCACCTCGGACGTCGTCGAGACGCCCGGCAGGAACGGCACCCCCGTCGCCTTCATCGCGTCCAGCAGCGTGTCCGTCCAGCCGGGGCTGACCAGGAACCGGGCCCCCGCGGCGACGGTGTCGGAGACGTTCCGTACGGAGATCACCGTGCCGGCCCCGACCACCGCGTCCGGCACCTCGGCCGCGATGGCCCTGATCGCATCCACCGCCGCGGCGGTGCGCAGCGTCACCTCGATGGCCGGGAGCCCGCCCGCGACCAGGGCCCGGGCGAGCGGCACCGCGTCGGCGGCGTCCTCCAGGACGACAACGGGGACGACGGGGGCAAGGTCCAGCACAGAGGAGGTCATGCGCTCATCTTGCCGCGCCCACCGCACACCACGCAACGAGCGTTGCGCATGTTGCAACGTAATGGCTTTCCCGGTTCAGTGAATCTCGGTCACCACGACATCGAGTGACCACGCCCGACCGGCTCGCGCGGGGGCCTCGGCCTCCACCACGTACCCGAGCTCCCGCAATGTCTCCACCAGCTCCGCGGGCCCCTTCGGCCGTGCGCCCGCCAGCAGCAGATCGCGGACCATTCGCCCCTTCGTCGCCTTGTTGAAGTGGCTGACCACGGAGCGCTTCTCGACCCCGTTCACCATCTGGGAATGCAGCACCCGCACGCTCGCCGTGCGCCCGGCCACCTCGCCCTTCGGTTTCCAGGCCGCGGTGTACGCGGAGGACCGCAGGTCCAGGACGAGCCCGTCGCCGGCCGCCTCCGGCATGACCTCCGCCATCGGGTCACGCCAGTACGCCCCGAGCGCGCCCAGCCCCGGCAGCTTCACGCCCATCGAGCAGCGGTACGAAGGAATCCGGTCGCCCACCCGCACGGCGCCCCACAGCCCGGAGAAGACCAGCAACGACTTTCCGGCCCGCCGTTTGGCCGTCGTGTCCAGGGAGGCCAGATCCAGGGCGTCGTACAGCACCCCCGTGTAGATCTCGCCGGCCGGACGCGTCCCCGCCGTCCGCAGCTCGACGTTCTTCGCGATCTCGCCGCGCAGCCCCTCGCTCAGCCCGAGCACCTCGCGGGCCTTCTCCTCGTCCGCCGCACACAGCTCGACCAGCTCGTCGACGACCGCGGCCCGCGCCGCAGCCAGGCCCGGCAGCGACAGCGACTCCGGCTTCAGGGGTGCTCCGCGCCCCGACGCGGCCTTTCCTTCGGAGGGCGGCAACAGCACGAGCACGGCGGTTCTCCTTCGTACGTACGCACACGTAAACGGGCTCAGAAGGCCCTGGGTCCTGTCGTCGAACTGCCGTCTGCCGTGCGACGACGGCAGACGGCAGTTCGACAACAGGACCTGGCACCAGCGTACGGGGACCCCGGTACCGCACTGGGCCCTGTCCGGCGGATCAGGGCCGGACCGGCACACGCCGCCACCCGGGATGCCGCCCGGCCCGCCCCGCCATACGCTCGGTCCATGCCCCGCCGCCATATCCATATGACCGGGCCGGCCGAGACCCCGCTGAGGGCGGCCCTGTGCAAGCTGCGCACCGAGCTCGAACTGCCCCACGGCTTCCCGCCCGACGTCCTCGCCGAGGCGGCGCAGGCGGCGGGGGCCCCGGCGGTGTCGGCCCACAAGGACGCGACGGACCTGCCGTTCTTCACCATCGACCCGCCCACATCGACCGACCTCGACCAGGCCATGCACCTCGAACGCCGCCGCCACGGCTTCCGCGTGCACTACGCCATCGCCGATGTCGCCGCCTTCGTACGCCCCGGCGGCGCACTCGACACCGAGGCCCACCGCCGGGTGACGACCCTCTACTTCCCCGACGGGAAGGTGCCGCTCCACCCCACCCTGCTCTCCGAGGGCGCCGCCAGCCTCCTCCCCGGACAGACCCGCCCCGCCCTGCTCTGGCAGATCGACCTGGACTCCGAGGGCGGCGCCGTCACCGCCTCGGTGTGCCGGGCCCTCGTCCGCAGCCGGGCGAAGCTCGACTACGCGGGCGTCCAGCGGCAGATCGACACCGGCACCGCCGAGGAGCCCCTGGCGCTGCTCCAGGACATCGGACGGCTCCGCGAGGAGCAGGAGGTCGCCCGAGGCGGCATCTCCCTCAACGTGCCCGAGCAGGAGATCGTCGAGCGCGACGGCACGTACGGCCTGGAATACCGTGCCCCGCTGCCCGCCGATGGCTGGAACGCCCAGATCTCCCTCCTGACCGGCATGGCCGCCGCCCACCTCATGGCGGAGACCGGCACCGGCGTCCTGCGGACCCTGCCGGTCGCGCCCGACGGCGCCGTGGCCCGGCTCCGGCGCTCGGCCGAGGCGCTGCACATCGACTGGCCGCACCATGTTCCGTACGCCCAGGTCGTCCGCTCCCTCGATCCGAGGAAGGCCAACCACGCCGCGTTCCTCCAGGAGTGCACCACCCTGCTGCGCGGCGCCGGCTACACCGTCTCCGAACACGGCGAACTCCCCACCCGCGCCGTCCACGCCGCCGTCGCCGACCTCTACACGCACTGCACCGCCCCGCTGCGCCGCCTCGTCGACCGGTACGCGGCCGAGCTGTGTCTCGCCGCCGTCGCGGAACAGGAACCGCCCGAGTGGGTCCTCGCCGCGCTGCCCGGCCTGCCGAGGGAGATGGCGGACGGAACCAGGCGCGCCAACACGGTGGAGCGCGAGTGCGTCGACGTGGTCGAGGCAGCGCTGCTCAAGGACCGGATCGGTGAGGTCTTCGACGCGTACGTGGTCGACGTGAAGGAACTGGAGCCCACCACGGGCACCGTCCACATCGACGACCCGGCCGTCGTCGCCCGGGTCGAGGGCGGCACGGCGAAGCTCCCGCTGGGGGAGCGGCTGCGGGTCAGGCTCGCCCAGGCGGATCCTGGCTCGGCGAAGGTCCTCTTCGCCCCCGCGTGAGCGCGGCCACGGCGGCACCGGGATCATCCGCATGGAACCGCACTGTCCGCGCCCACCCCCGCTTCCCGAGCGGCCGCACGAACGCCACCGGCGAGAACAGCTCCACGGTCACCGTCGTCTGCCCGCCCACGACGAGGTCGAGCACTCCGTCCGCCCCCGGCCGCACCGGCCCGCCCTCGGGACAGCGCCGCTCGACCCGCGCACCGGCGACCGCCCCGGCGGGAACCCGCAGGTCGAACAGCCCGCCGTAGCGAAGCCGCAGCGCCCCGTCGGCGTCCACCACATGCGGCCGGGTCACACACGCGGCATGGAAAGCGAGCACCAGGACCACCCCGTACACATCGAGCACGAGCAGAACCCTGTGCACGACCGGCCACGGGATCAGCAGCGCCATCATCACCGTCTCGACCAGAGCGACGAAGACCAGGCCATACATCATGGCGGTCTGCGGCCCGGTGTACGGGACGGCAAGGGCACCCTCCGGCACGCCATGACGCCTCCGCAGCACCCACAGCCCGAGACTGCGCAGGGCGCGCACCTCGTGGGCGACGAGACGGCGCACCTTCTCGGGCACGACGGTACGGAGCGCCGCACCCATCGCCGCCCGCCGCCCGGCACCCGCACGCCGGCCCACGAGCCAGAGCCGCCACAGGATCACGCACTCGAACCCGAGCACGGCGACCACCAGGGCCTCGGCACCGAGCAGAACCGCACCCGGTATCCGGACCCCCGCCGGCAGGCAGCCGCCCAGACCCAGTTCGACCGCCGGCACAGCCCCCACGGCATACCGCGCAATCCGCACGCTCATCCTGTTCCCCTCTCCGCCACGCGTGCCGTCAGGGCCGCCATCACCCGGCGCACCACCTCGGCCTGCGCGGGCGCGTAGTCGTCGAGCAGGGCCTGACCGAACCCCGTCAGGACCGGCCCGCCGGGGATGGCCGCCAGCACCTCGTCCGGCACGGCGGCGGCCAGATCGGCGGCGAGCGGAGCGATCCGCGGATCGTCCACGGGTGCCGCGGCCAGTGCGTCCAGCCGCTCGTACAGCGCGTGCACGGCCGGGTCCTCGGCCAGGGGCCGCAGCGCGGAGTAGACCTCACTGCCGACACCCGTCGTGTCCAGCAGCACCAGGTGCTCGCGATCCTTGGCAGCCATCGGGGAGCCGGTGGCCGGAGCCGTGCCCAGCAGCTCGGCCAGCGCGGGCGACACGGGCTCCTCGGCGCTCACCGGGCCGTCCAGCAACCGGGCCAGCCGACGCCGCCGCTCCCGGATCTCGTTCTCCTGCCGGGCCAGATCGGCATCCAGCTCGACGAGGACTTCGACGAGTTCGTGCCCGGCGTCATCGGCGAGGACGTCCCGTACCTCGTCCAGACCGAGCCCGAGCTCGGTGAGCCGCCGGATCCGGGCCAGCACCACGGCGTCGCGCACGCTGTAGGCGCGATAGCCGTTGGCCCGGCGCCCGGGCTCGGGAAGCAGTCCGATGTGGTGGTAGTGCCGGATCGCCCGCGAGGTGACCCCGACGAGCGCGGCGATCTCTCCGATGCGCATGAGTCCAGTAGAAACGTTGACGCCGCGGCAGGGTCAAGCGCTCACCGCACCCGTCCGCATCTGACAACTCCGCACTCTCCTGTGCCACGATCGAAGGAAGTAACTCCCATCTCACGGACGGCTGATCCACTGATGTCCCAATCTGGCGAGCGACCGAGGAAGGGGCGTGACATGACTGCCATGCCGCACGAACCGCTCACGCAGGCGGACGTCCTGCTGGAGGGCTTCCTGGCGCTGGATACGCCGGAGGGCTTCCGGGCCGAGCTGATCGAGGGGGAGATTGTCGTGACGCCGCCGCCGGACGGGGACCACGAGGACTACATCAGCCTGATTCTGGAGCAAGTGATCACCCGCTCTCGCACCAAGATGCAGTTTTCCGGGAACAAGGGACTGAAGCTGAAGAGCGGCGGCCGCTGTCCCAGGAACCACGTCATTCCCGACGGCACCTTCGCCCCGGCCGAGCTACGTCTCTACCGGGGAGCGGACCCCTGGATGCCGTGCGAGGGGGTGTCCCTCGTCGTCGAGGTCACCTCGTCCAAGCCCCGGGCCGACCGCACGGACAAGCGTCACTGCTACGCCCGCGGACCCGTCCCCCTCTACCTCCTGGTCGACCGAGAGCAGTCGTCGGTGACGCTGTTCAGCGACCCCGAAGGGGACGACTACCGTCAGCACTGCACGATCCCGTTCGGCAAGCCGCTCACTCTCCCGGCGCCCTTCGCCTTCGACCTGGAGACCGAGGCGTTCATCTGAGCGCCCCGTCCGGCGGCTCCCGCCAGGCGGGTAGCATGGTCGGCACGGCAGACGAGCCGGGCGGACGGCCGCGTGGGGATCCTCGGATCCCCCCGAGGAACGTCCGGGCTCCACAGGGCAGGGTGATGGCTAACGGCCACCCGGGGTGACCCGCGGGACAGTGCCACAGAAAACAGACCGCCGGGGACTTCGGTCCTCGGTAAGGGTGAAACGGTGGTGTAAGAGACCACCAGCGCCTGAGGTGACTCAGGCGGCTAGGTAAACCCCACCCGGAGCAAGGTCAAGAGGGGCCGTCGCAAGACGGCCCTGCGCGAATGTTCGAGGGCTGCCCGCCCGAGTTCGCGGGTAGACCGCACGAGGCCGGCAGCAATGCCGGTCCTAGATGGATGGCCGTCTCCCCGGCCGCCGCGAGGCGACCGGGCGACAGAACCCGGCGTACAGCCCGACTCGTCTGCCGCCACCAGCGGTTTTGCCTTCGGAAGGGCCTCCGACCTGCGTCGGAGGTCCTTTCCGATGTTTCGGGGGCTTGCCGCGTTAGGTAGCGAAAAGTCCCTCGGGCAGCGCTGAAAGTCCCTGAAGAGTCCCTGGAGCGGATGGGCGGGCGGGGCCCCTGGGCTGGGCGTTTGCGACAGCCGTCGGAGTATGACGCCGGCGCCGAAGGACTCGGGGTGATTCTTGAGGCGGCGGGATTACGCGGCCTCGGCGTTGGTCGTCGTATCGGTCCGCGTGGCCCATTCGGCGCGGGCTGCGGCGAGCCGAGAGTGGATCAAGCGCAGCTCATCCAGCTGCCCGGCCACCGTTTCGATGAACTCGGCCAGCTGGTCCGGATCCATAGGGCGGGTGTACGTATCGGCGGCCACTTCGACCAGAACGTGCGGGACCTGGTAGGCCGGGCTGACTGTCGAGTTCGGACTTACGGCGAGGTGTGCGCAGAGCAGCGGCCAGGACTCGTATTGCTCGTATGCCTCGGTGTACTCGGCATGGGCCTCAGCGCCGACGACGTGAGCGGGCAGTTTCCGCAACCGCCGTTGCCCCGCGCCGGTCTCGGCAAGGATGGCATCGACCATCTCGAACGGCACGATCCGGGTAAGTTCCCCTCCATGCCGGCACTGCTTGATCGATTGCCCATCCCCGCAACTCCGTTTGCAGGGAGGGCTCTTCGTACTTCTTGATCGCGCCCCATCGCGTGTCTGTACACGAAACTGGCGCCGGCTCGAGCCGGGACTGGAGGTCTCGTGGCTCGAGCCGGGCGTTGGTTGTTCTGGGTTGTCAGGAGATGTTCTTGATGGTCTGCCAGCCTCCTGTGCCGACAACGGTTGCCGGGCCGACGAGGCCGGTCTTGCGGCCAGGAATGAATTCCAGGCCGGCGGTGGTGTTGGCGGTGGTGGTCCACAGGTCACCGATACCGTCGCCGTTCGAGTCTCCGGATGCGGTGATCAGTGGCCGGGCGGTGGTGATCCACCCGGTGGCGTAGGCGGTCCTGTTGGCTACGTTGCCCAGGGATGCGGGGTCGGTGCCGCCGTCAGGGATCCCGTCGCCGTCTGCGTCGCCGTTGCTCTTGCCGTGGTAGACCCACAGGTCGCCGGTGGAGGCGGTGGCCGAGGTCGTGACCGAGGTGAGGGAGCCTTCGAGCTGGGGTACGCGCTCCAGCAGTGGCTGATGCAGCAGTGGCGCGAGCGGCAGGAGCGCGAGCGGCAGCGGAGAATCGCAGAAGCCCAGAGGAAAGCTCGGGAGGAAGCAGCCCGCAAAGCGCGTGAAAAGGCCGCGCGTGACGCGAAGCGCAAGCAGGAAGCAGAGGAGGCGGCCCAACGCAAAATGGCCCGGGAGCGTGCTGCCGCCCAGGAAAAGGCAGCCAAGGAAGCTGCCGCTCAGGCAAAGGCAAACAAGCGGGCGGCACTGCGGGAAGCCGCAGCGCGGAAACGCATAGAAAATCAGCGCGCCGCGGCCAGGCGGGATCAGGCCCGACGGGCCGCAGCCCGAAAGGCCGCAGCCCGCACCCGCCCTGCCTCCAAGCCCGGAGCAGCGGCCAAATCACGGCCGAAGCCTTCCCAAGTCAAAAAGCCCGCACAGCAGATCTGCCCCGTCAGCAACAGCTTCCTGCCCCAGACAACCGTCCTCATGAGCGACGGATCTAAGAAACCGATCAGCAAGGTCAAGGTCGGCGACAAGGTTCTCGCCACCGACCCGAAGACGGGCAAGACCACCGTTCGCACCGTGACCTCAACCATCGTCGGCACCGGCGACAAGGACCTCGTCAAGGTCGATGTCACCGGTACCGGCAGACAGTTGGATACGGATGACTCCCTCACTGCCACGGCCGGCCACCCCTTCTGGGTCCCGTCCCTGCAGGAGTGGGTCGACGCCACCGATCTGCAGCCCGGTACACGGCTGCAGGACGCAAAAAAGGCCGAGGTTCGTGTCACCGGAGTGCACCGGTGGAAAAGGCCGGCCACCGTTCACAACCTGACCATCAACGACGTGCACACGTACTATGTGCTGGCGGGGGCTACCCCGGTCCTGGTTCACAATTGTGGCGGCCAGGTGGAATATGGTGGCAATGATCTGAGCCAGGCTGTCATACAGGAACGGCTGAGGGCGGGGAACAAGTCCAACAATTTTGCGGCGGTGAGGTACACCGACGCGAATGGGGATTCGCGGATTGCGGTCGCAGTCTCCTCGAAGGGTCTGGGTAACCATGCGGAGCGTAAATTGCTCAGGCAGTACGGGGATTCGATCACTGAAGCCTATTCGGAATTCCAGCCGTGCACTGGGACGAATAAGTGCCGCAGCAGGCTAGCTGAGGCCGGCATACCAACGACATGGACTTGGGGTTGGACCACCTCGGCTGAGGGCGCTGCCGCAAGGTCCGCCAAGGGTAAAGCGGTGACTTCGATGTTCAGGGACGCCATATCGGGCAACTGGTAAGGTAGTTCCAATATGACGGTTGGCCCGCCGCCCACGTGGGCGGCGGGCCAACCGTGTAGCTATAGGAATGGAGGCGGGTGTCGATGGCTAACCACCGCTACTCAATCGAGTATGTTGCATTCGTGAGGAACGCCGCTGCGCGTGGGTATCTTTCTTCCATCGGTCTACCTGCCGAGCATGTCCTCTTTTCGGCTTCAGAAGCCGCTGATGGCGGGGTCGAGAGCGCTGAAGGTCGAGACCTTCTGAAATTGGGATCTGGAGGGGATGGCGATGACGCGTACTGCGTTGACTGTAAGAGCGGAGAGGTGCTCTATCGTGGTAGCGGTGATTCGTCCCTGTTTTTTGTGAATTCATCACCGCAGAAATTCTCTGAGTATTTGAGCGCGTTTGAGCGTGAAACCACTCGATCCACAGGTGAAGATAATCCGGAAATGCTGGAAGAACTTGCTGATCTACTGGCGAGGTCATTCCAGGAGATTGATGCGTCGGCTCTGCGGGACGATCCAGGATTTTGGCGTTCAATTCTCTTCGATGTGGCAATCGGCGACTATGTCAATGACGAGGAGTGACCTCCTTAAGGTCATTTGACTCGCATCTTTCGGTGGCGGGGTTGGTCGATTTCAACGCCACGATAGAGAGGGCCTGCAATTAGCCAATCGCGGCGACCTTCTGGCCTGCGGGGGCACGTATGCAAATTTTATTCAGACTCGCCGTGAAGTCGTCGTTCGAATAGCGGGAGAATGGCCGCGCGGGTCAATTGCCGATGGGCGCACGCCTGGTGCAAGCTTGGGCCCCTCCGTGAGGTTTTGGAGGGGCCCAAGTGGTTTTGACGGCAGTAGCTGACGGCAACGTCAGCGGACGTGGGGTGCGAATGACGGAGGGGCGTCGCCGGCGTCAGGGTCGGTTGGCAGCTGAACAGGGTTGCGGAGCGTGTGGCCGAGGAGATCGATGGCGTCGCGTTGGAGGCGGAGTCTGACGTGGGCGTAGACGGTAGCGGTGACGCCGATGTGGGCGTGGCCGAGGAGTTCTTTGATTACGACGAGTTCGACGCCTTGCTCCAAGAGCAGGGTGGCGGTGGAGTGCCGCAAGTCGTGGAAGCGGATACGTCGGAGCCCTGCCCGGTCGAGGAGGGCGCGGAAGCTCCGATTGAGCCCGGATCCACCGGCTTGATTGTGGTGTGATCGGTTCGGGGTCGTGCAGGGCGTGTCGGGGCTGAGTTGCGGATTCGGGCGTGAGGTGGCCGCTGGTCTGTCCAGCTTTTCCACTTTTCCGCAGGTCTCGGGCCCTTTTGGGCAGGTCGGTCAGGGAGTGTCAGAGGGCTGGTGGCGCGTGCACGATGCTGAAGAGCTGGGTGAAGTCCGTGCTCCAGGGCCAGCGTTCGGGTAGGTGCAGGGTGAGGCGGCGGGCCGAGCGGGCCAGGCGGGCGGGCACGTTGATCAGGTGGTCACGGATGGTGGCGGTGGTCGCTCTGGCATGGAACGTTCCGGCCAGTGCGCCGAGCGGCGCGGGTCAGGTTGTGCGCCAGGGCTGCCAGGGCGAGCCACGCGGCATTGGCCTGGAAATGTCCGGAGGGCGCGTGGGCGAAGGCGCTGTTCTTGACATCCGCGATCACCTGCTCGACGACAGCGTGCCGTCGGTGATCACGCTCGGCATTGTTCAAGGAGAGCGGGGAGTCGGTGAACGCGGCGTGGTAGCGCCAGGTGTCAAACAGCGTGCCCTGTCCGGCGGGGACGGCTTCAGCGCTCAGGCGTTTGACGCGGCGCACGATCAGACGGGCGGTGACCTGCTGCTTCTTCGGCTTGGAGGTGAAGGCGGTGTAGCCGGTCTCGGCTATCTCGGCGTCGGAGATCCAGCACTGGCCCTCCTCGTCCCAGACCGCCTGGGGGTACTTGATCGGCGTCCAGGCGTCCTCATCGATGCGGGCGATGGCGGCCTTGACGGAAGCATTCATCCGCACGGTGATGGAGAACCGCGCGCCCAGCGCCCGGCAGGAGTTGACGACATCGGCGCCGTAGAACGCCGAGTCCGCCCGCATCACCAGCAGGCCACTGGCGCCGCAGGCGCGAGCGGTGCGGATGGTCTCGGCGACGAATGCCGCCGCCCCGCGCGCGGAGTTCGATGGTCCCTTGCGCAGCCTCGTGGCGGCGATCACCGGGGCGGCCAGGGGTGTGGAGACGATGCCGAGCAGCGCGTTCAGGCCCTTGACCTTGCTGTATCCGTAACCGGCTCCCTGCTTGGCGTAGCCGTAGGTGCGGCGGATGGTGTCATCGATGTCCACGTAGGCGACCTGGCCCGCGCCGGGCAGCAACGGCGCGTGACGGGCCAGTTCGGGAAGGAACCGGCGGGCCACAGCATGCAGTTGCTTCACATGCCCGTGCGTGAAGGAACGCAGAAACGACCCCAGCGTGGACGGGGCCCGCACACCGGAGAAAAGGCGGCCCATCGCGCCGTGCCGTAGCCGGTGCATGTCATCGATGCTGTCGGCGCCCGCGACCATGCCGCCCACCAGCGACATCACTTTCGCCGCGGGGAAGGCACCGGTGCCGTCCTTCGAGGCCGGCAGACGGATGTATTCCCCGACCAGTGCGGGCAGACCGCACCGCTCGGCCAACCGCACCACCGGCTCCAGGCCGCCGTACGCGATCAGGTTCGGGTCGTCGAACGCGGATGAGACCGCCGCTGCGGCATGGGAAGATTGCATCTCGGAAGTGCCTTGCTGATCGTGCCTGATGTGGTCCTAGAGAAACCCCATCATCGCAGGTCACAAGGCACTTCTTCGTTCCCCGAGAAACTGTCCACAGACATCAAGCCGGTGGATCCAGGTTGAGGTTCGCGGGATCGATCGGCCCTCCTGTCGGTGTGCTGAAGACGAGGCCGTTGTCCCTCCAAGCCTCCGCTGCCGCCTCACGTTCTCCTTCCCGTGCTTCACGGTGTTTCTTCAATGAACGGATGCACTCGCCGGGGAGGGCGATGCGGCGTTCGGATGCACGGGTCTTGGTGGGGAGGGCCGTCAGCCCGCCGGTCTGGGTGCGCTGGAGGGTACGGCGAATGCTGGCAGTACCTGTCTGGAGGTCGAGGTCTTCCCACTGGAGGCCGAGGAGTTCGCCCTTGCGGAGTCCGGTGTGGAGGGCGAGTTCGTACAGCGTGAACAGCTGTTCATCGCGGGCGGCAGCGAGGAACTGGCGGGCTTCATCTGCCGTGAGCGGTTCGAATCGCCGGGCGCGCGGCGTGCCGGTGCGGACGTTGCGGGCGACGTTGCGCGGGACCTCCTCCTCGCGGACGGCGTGCTCCAAGGCGGACTTGAGCACGGAGTGGATGTACGCCAGCGTCAGCGGTGAGAGCCGCTTGGAGCAGCACATTCCCGCAGCGCAGCACCGGGATGGATCGCGGCGGGTGTCGATGCCGCGTGCGCAGCACTGGCAGGTGGTGCGGAGCTGGTTGAGCCAGGTGCGGACGTCCTTGGCTGTGAGCTTGGCGAGCTTCTTCTTGCCGAGGCCGGGGATGAGGTGCTGGTGGACGCAGGCGGTGTATCGGGTGTGGGTGTTCTCGCGGAGCTGGTGGACGGCGACGGCCTCCAGCCAGTACGTCAGGTATACGCTGACGCTGCCCTGCGCGGACGGTACGGGGACGCCGCGGTTGCTTGTGGCGATCTTCTCAGTGAGCTTGGCCAGGGCTTCCTTGCGGGTGGTGCCGTAGACGCGGACGCGCTTGCGGGTGTTGCCCGGGGCGAGGAGGTAGCCGGCGGCTTCCCAGCGTCCGTCTTTGCGCTGGTAGACAGTCCCGTCGCCGTTGGCGCGGACGCGACGGGAGGTCGTGGAGTCGCGGGGCGTGGTCATCAGGCGGCTTCCTGGTCGAGTCGGGTGCGGATGAAGTCGGTGAGGGCGTGGGTGGGGATACGGCAGGCGCGGCCGAGAGTGATCGAGGCGAGCTGCCGAGTACGGAGCAAGTCGTAGACGGCCGACCGGCCGAGCTGGAGCTGTGCCATTACCTGGGGAACCGTCAGCAGCTCCTGCATCCCGCCCGGCCCGTGGTTGAGCACGGTGGGCTGGTACGAGGTCATCAGCAACCCCCTTCCGCTACGAACTGCCGCTCCAGCTCTCTGCGGTGCCAGACGCCAGCAGCGAGGAGCCCGGCGCCGGGGCTGTAATTCGAACCGAGGTAGGACCAATGGCCGAGGACGAGGGTTGTCGTCGGGTCGAGGTCGGGAAGGCCGGCCTGGGCGCGGGCCTGCTCGGTGCGCCAGGTGCGCCAGGCGCGGCGGGCGTCGCGCAGCGCGCCGAGGGTGACCGAGTAGCAGCGGGACTTGGTGGAGAAGTGACCCCGGAAGCCGAGCATGTGTGCCCACTTCCAGAGCTTGAGATCGGCGAACTCCGGCCGCTTGTCCAACTCCCAACAGGTCCGGATCATCTGCCGCACGTGGCGGGCAACGGCGAGGCGGGGCAGGGACCGGGCCTGTCCGGTGCCAGTGCATGCGGTGCACTGGATCGGGGTTCCGTGCGCGGTCAGCATTGCGCCGCGTCCCTGGCAGGGGCGGCAGAACAGGGCGCGGTCGAGGGTTCCGGAGGCGTCTGCGGACTTGGTGGCGTACTTGGCCACGTAGGCGGCGACGGCCTGGTCGGTAAGTTCTGCGTCGGTGCCGAAGGCGGAGATCTCGCGTACGTCGAGCTGTTCGCCCCAGGCGAGTGTGCGTTCGCCGATCGCGTCAGACTCAATGGTTACTTGGACGCGTGCAGCGGCAGACTGGATGGAATCGGCGAGCAAAGCAGCGGTGGCATCCGGCGGTGGGGGCTGGGTGCTGCCGCCCGGGCCGTCGAGCCGGATCACGGCGTGGAAGTGGACCAGGCCGCGCTTCTGGTACTCGGCGACCTTGGCGAAGGAGACCCGCAGGACCGCGCGGGCGGCCTTCTGGGTCATGCCGAGCTGGGGGCGATCAGTGGGGCGATGAGGTGGGGTACGCCGAGCCGCAGGGCGAGCGCCCATACGTTGCCAGGCTTCCGCGACGTGGGCCGCGTCGGAATCGGAGACGTACGGGGTGCGGATGCGGGTGTAGCCGGCGCGGCCCTGCATCGCCATGACCGCGACGCCGACATAGGCGGGGTCCTGCAAGGTGACTGGGCTGGCGTCGGGCCAGTTGCGGATGTCGTCACCGAGCGCGGCCACCGCGGCTTCCACCGTCTTCTGCGCGAAGGACAGCCCGACCGGGATCCTCGCCCCGCCCGAGAACCCCGACTCCTGACGGCAGTAGCGACGGCAACAACCACGGATTCCGGCGCACAACCACGGACTCCAGCGGACCCCAAAACCCCTCCCCACCTGCATAGAAGCAGCTAAGGGAGGGGCTGCCAGCACACGTACTATGTGCTGGCGGGGGCTACGCCGGTCCTCGCCCACAACTGTGGCGGCAGCGTTTCCGGGCATTCCGGCACATGCGCGTGCGCGAGCGGTGCGCAGCCACGGTTGGCCAACGGAACCATGGGATCCAACCCCAATGCTCCGGCCAATAGGCTCGATCGCGGCAACCAGTATCCGAGCGGCTATCGTGCGTCCACCCACCAGGAAATGGCAAAACGCTGGAAGGATTCCAGCGGAAACTGGCTCGATGAGCAAGGTAGCGTTATCCCTCGGGACGAGTTGACCTACGACCATGCGCCTCCTGTGGTCGATCACTGGAATTCTTCCGGGTACAACAGCAGTCGAGCGGCGAGGAATGACTACTACAATGACCCGGATAATCTGGTTCCGATGGGCAGGGGGCCCAACTTCAGTGCGGGCGGCAGTATGACAGCTAGATACCGGCAGGACACAGGTTCCAATTACTCCTCCTAAAAGGATCGATAAAACAAGAGGTGCCATGAATTTCGAAGATGTTGTGGCAGGGATCGAGGGTGCGGAACCCCTTCCCGGTATGCGAGAGGCGTGGCGGTGGTCGCCCATGCCAAGGTTCGTCTTCTCGCTGGCGCTGGACTCGAAGCACAACAGTGCCTACCAGATGAACATCATCGATCGCTTCGACCAGGGGCTCGTCATCGCTGTTCTCGAATTTGCGAAAGAGCGGCACCTGGCGGGGGAGATGAAGGACACCACACCCTTCACAGTCGCTCCTGGCTTCACGACCGAGTCCCACGGGTTCGATGTAGTTGTGGCTGTTCCGCCCGCGGTGCACCAGTACCACTTCGGTCGGGACAACGCGCTGGGCGAGCGGGTCACCGGGGTGTTCCCGGCGTACAGCTGTGAGTTCTCCGGACGCGAGACCCTTGAGGAGGCGGTCCACCGCTTCAAGCGGATGCTCCGTCCGACAGTGGTCGAGCGGCCGGTGGCGCCGTATCTCCGGATGCGGTACGAGAACACCAGGACCGGCAGTGGCAGCCTCGGAGCGTCGCGCGGCTTCACTACCACTGATGTGCTGCTCAGGGAGCTGGCGCTGCTGGAGGGGACTGTGGGTAGCTTCGTTGAGTGGGAGAACTTCCGGGGCGAAGTCTGGCACGTCACCTGGGACGGCTCCTGGCTCGTCAACGGGGGTGTCCGGAGCGAACCACTGTCCGAGAGCGCTGTACTGAGCACCCTGGGGTGCCCGGAGTCCTCATGACGGGTTACCAGGAAGCTCAGTAGGGGATTCCGCCCGGGATGCCGTCGAGAGAAACGGTGACCGGGGGTACATGTCGGTTCGGACAGGGGGCCGTCGCGTTCATCGATGAACGCGACGGCCCCCGCCGGCATCTTCGGCGGCACCAGGAGGGCGGCATGTTCGACACCTACACCGACCCGAAGCGCATCATCGCCTACACCGACGGCGAGGTCCGGCGACAGTTCAACGTCTGCTTCACCGCCCGCATCACCGGCGGCCGGCTGGAGATCTCCGACGAGTCCACCGAGCTCCGGTTCGTACCGCCGGAAGAGATCGAGCAGTTGCCGATGCATCACACCCAACGGCTCAGGCTCCAGCACTTCCTGGAACAGCGCGAAATGCCCTACCTGGGCTGAACCGGCTGACGGCAGTAGCTGACGGCAACAACCCCGCACAACCACGGACGCCCACGCACTTCACCGGACCAGCAAACTGCGCTTGCCGAGTAGCCGAGGGGGGTCTCACCCCTCGGCTCTCACGGAACCGTGCGTAAAAGTGTCCCTTTACACGGCTCTTGTCGTTCTGATCGTCAGATCTGCATGGCGGACACGGTTGGGGTCAAGCGCCAGTGCGCGAACATGCGGGGGTATCGTCGGGCGATCTCCTGCATCTTCGCGGTGGCCTTCCGCTTCGCCGCGAGCCGTTTGTACTTCTGGCGGATCCAGCGCACCAGGTAGGCGTTGATGCGCATCCCGAAGGGGATCAGCTCCCACGGTCTGAAACGTCCGTAGTAGTTGATCCAGCCCGCTACGACAGGGTTGATCCTGCGTGCGAGCTCGTAGAAGGACAGGTCCGAGCGGGTGTGCAGGTGCCAGGAACGCACCTCCCGCCCCATCTTCTTCAGGGCTTCCCTGCTGACCGCCGGGTTGAACGACAGGAACTGCCTGCCGTGCCGATCCTGGCCTCTTCTGGCGCGGAACGTGTACCCGAGGAACGTGAACGCCGTTTGCTCGTAGGAGCCGCGGCGCTTGCCGTCCTTGCAGCAGACGATCCGGGTCTTGGCCGGGTGCAGACGCAGCCCGACCTCAGCCATCCTGTCCGTGAGCGCTGCCAGCACCTCGCGGGCCTGACGCTCGGAGACGCAGTGCATCACCGCGTCATCCGCGCACCGCTCGAACTGGACGTCCCGAAAGTTGCGGACCATCCACATGTCGAACGCGTAGTGCAGGAACAGGTTCGCCATGACGGGAGACACCGGAGCCCCTTGCGGGGTCCCCTTCTCCCGTTCCAGCAGGGCGCCGTCAGGCATGGCGAGCGGGGCAGCCAGCCACCGCCGCACATACAACTTCACCCAGACGGCATCTGTGTGCGCATCCACCGCCTTGACCAGCAGGTCCCAGGGGACGCTGTCGAAGAACTTGGCGATGTCGAACTCCACCACCCAGTCCCGCTTCCAGCAACGCTCCCGGCATTTATCCACCGCGTCCAAGGCCGACCGTCCGGGCCGGTATCCATAGCTGTCCGGGTGGAATACTGGCTCCACCCTTCGCATCAGATGCCGTGCCACTACGGTCTGGGCCACACGGTCGGCGACAGCCGGAATTCCTAGAATTCTCTCGCCACCGCCGTGCGGTTTCGGGATGGCCACCGCGCGCACCGGTGGCGGAAATTACGAGCCTGACGACATCCGATTCCAGACCTTGTAGAGATTATTCTTCAGGTCCTTCTCGAATTCACCGATGCTCTGCCCATCCACTCCGGGCGCACCCTTGTTAGCCCTGACTTCCCCCCATTCCTCCTTGACTTCCCACTTCGAAATATCAAACGGCTTGATCTGAGACTTCAACTGGTCCACCGAACTCCTCCCGGACTGCTTCCGGTTGATGCGATCAACTCAGCCACGAACGACCCGGCCCCTTCGCTCCACCCCCGTTACAGGGGCTTCACCACTACTACGAGCCGGTCCGCCGGCAGGGCCCGCGTCGGTACTCAACCCCTCGCAGTGTCCGCTACTTGGGGCGCTCCCTCTCACCGCTGCAACGCGACGGCACTATCGGGTCCTGCCTTCTCCTGTTCCATGCGAAAGCCGCAGAGCGGGCTCACGTCGCCTACATGCCGGACACCACCTGGCCAATAAACGGGCACCCGCCAGGCTCATCCCGGGGCACAGGTCGCACCCCGGTTTTGATGCCATCTGTTTTTCTTACGACACGTCAGCAGCGATTCACTTGCGTTCGTCTTCCCGATCCCTACCTGACGCCTCTTACGGCGCATTTTCCTCATCGCTCACCACGACGGTCTTCAGCCAACGCAGCATGAGGCGGTTTGAAGCCTCCCCCCGCAGGGCGACTCCGAAGGGCCACAACCTTCATCTTCCGCACAGCACCAATTCCAGAAGCTGTCCTACAACCAACTCCCTTTCATGTTCAGGACACAAGACCTGCAGAAAAGCAGGTAGAGGGGTCCGTATAGCACACGTACTATGTGGTGGCTGGCACCACCCCTGTCCTCGTCCACAACTGCGGAAATATCGACAAGGAATACGATGTCGCGGGCGGACACGCCAAGGATCACGTGGGTCTGTCGGATCAGCAAATGAAAGACAGGGCGCCCACTCTCAAGGGCGGCAAAGCGTCGAGCCTGACGCCAGGAACTGCCCAGGCAAGTATCGACTCCGTACTTTCTGGCGTAAATATCAACGCCTGGGCTGCCAAGAACTCTCATGGGGCCGAAAGGACTCTCACTGGACGGTTCAATAGCCCCATTGGCCGGGTATCCGACAGCTCTGGAAATGTCTCAGATACATACAATCTGCAGCTCCTTATTAGGCGTGTAAATAAGGGAACTGACGGCCATAAGGGGACATGGGTCGTGCATACGGTCATGGCCTGGTAAACGCACCACTCGACGTGCGAGACGCCGGCCCACTTAGATGGGCCGGCGTCTCAATATTTACAGGAGATATCTCAAGTGATGCAGGTTCAGCAAGGCGTAGTCAGCACCCTGGCGAGTCTGGGGAAATTCCACGAAGAGCTTACTGAATTCTCTCGCAGGATTCTTCGTGAATATGATTTTGGCAGTGACGTTGAATTGGTTCATCAAATTCTTGTTGAGCCGATCGAGAAGTCGGTAGAATTCACATCCCTGCATCGCTTCACTGTTTCGGTCGGCCTTGATTTTGCAGACTGCAAGGAGATTGAAATTGCCGCAAGCATCCTCATCGGGGAATCCTCGTGCGCTACAGCTGTTGAAATTCGAGCCGACCTCGGTGAGGCGGCCGGAGAGCTAGGTGAACGGAAACTCGCCCTGTATGAGGAAATGGTTGACGGCATTGAGCTGAGCGCGGCTATCGGATTTCTTGGGAAGGCCGTGAGGAATCTAGGCAACTTGGCCGACCCCCTTAAGGCTCTGGCGGAACGCCACGTCTAGTGCTGTGACCGGCAACGTTCACCGGTTTGCCATGGATGAACGGAAAGTTAGGCAGGGCGGAGCCGATGTCTGGGCTACTGCGCTGAGGGAGCGCGCTGTGCGGTGAGCACGGGCTGGTAGTACCCGCTGGAGGCCGGACTGTGCCAGGCGATTTTGGTGAAGCCGGCTTCAGTCACGAACTCTGTCAGCTGCGGCGGCGTCAGCGCCCAGTGGGTGGTCCGGCGGACTCGGACCTGCCAGGTGTTCTTTGCGGGGATGAGCTGGAAGTGCTCCAGGTCGTAGCGTTCGCCGTCTTCGTGCCAGTGCCACAGCTGGAAGGTGATCGCTTGGCCGTCGTGTGTTTGCGAGACCTGGGGAGGTGTCGACGTGGGTCTGGTCTGACGCGTCTCGGCATAGGCCCGGACAGTGATCATCAACAGTCCGTCGTCTCGGAGTACCCGTCTCATGCCGAGGAGTGCCGTCCGGAGATCTTGCCCGAAGAGTAGGTGCGTGAGCGAGTTGTCCGCGCAGAGGACGACGTCGAATGACGTCTCTCTGAAAGGCAGTTGGCGCATGTCAGCCGCAGCGGCCGGAAGCCGGCTTCCCCGGGCCGCCGCCTCGGCGGCGGCGCGCGTGGCGGCGACCGGGCTCAGGTCGCTGCCGATGACCTGGTGCCCGGCCAGGGCCAGGCCGATGGCCTGGGTGCCGATCCCGCACGAGCAGTCCAGGACGGTGTGTGGTCCCGCGCCGAGAGATTGGCGGAGGAGCCCGCCCAATACCTCGGCCTGGTAGGCCATGCTCGCGTCCCAGTCCCGGAACATCAGGTGGTAGTCGTGGGCCAAATCGTCGTAGAAATCCCGCACGGAGGGCTCGGACATGTATCCCACCGTAGTACGTGGCCGCCGGGGAGTGCGGGCAGTTTTAGGCAGCGGCTGCCTGACTTCGGCCGCCCCAGCGGATGCCCTTCTCGCTGCGGATACGGGCGCGTTCGCGGCGTTGGGCGGCCAGCACGTCGGGGTGGCGGGCGTTCGCGTTGCGCCAGCGGAGGTAGGCGTGGAGGGCTCGGGTCTGAGCGGTGTGGTTGGGATGGTTGGAGTTAGCGATGGTGAACTGCCGCAGCGGTCCGAAGTGGGCCTCGATCGGGTTGGCCCAGGACGCGTAGGTCGGGGTGAAGCACAGCTCGACCCGGTTCTTCTTTGCCCAGCGTCGGATGGTCTCGCCCTTGTGGGCGGACAGATTGTCCAGGATGACGTAGATCGGGGCGCCGTCCGGGCGGGCCGCCCGGATTGACCTCAGCGCAGTCAGGGTGTTCGCGGCCCCCTTCTTGCGCCGGTTGACGCCCCAGAGCGTGTCGTCGCCGACCGAGTAGCAACCGTGAAAGTAGCGCACCCCGTGAGTACGGTGATAGGTCGCGGGATGCCGCTCGGGCCGACCCTGTTCGGCCCAGCACGACCCGGGGGTGGGCCTGATGCCGAGCGGGCCGAACTCGTCGAACGCGAAGACGCGGTCCGGGAAGTGCTCCAGCACGTGCTCGATCCGGTCGAGCTTGCCGTCGCGCTCAGGGTCGGGGGATTCCTTCCAGGTCTTGGTGCGCTGGAAGGTGACGCCGCGGCGGGCGAGCAGGCACCGTAATGCCTCGCGGCCGATCCGGATCACGCGGCCGTGTACGCGGCGCAGGTAGGCGGCGAGTTTGCGGATGGACCAGCGGGTGAAGGGCTGCCCGAGCTTGGTCGGTCGGGTGGTGGCCGTCTGGACGACGAAGTCCTCGTCGTCAGGGCTGAGAAGGCGGGGACGGCCTCCCGCCCACCGAGGGTCCAAGCAGGCCAGACCGATCTCGTTGAACCGGTGGATCACGTCCCGGACCGTGTCCTCGTCAGCCTGCACCAACTTCGCGATCACCGGCCCCCGGTTCCCGCCAGCCGAGGCCAGCAACATCGTCGCGCGCCGGAAACGCACCGAACTGGTGCTGCCCCGGCGCACGATCTGCTGCAGCTTCTGCCCCTCCTGGTCAGTCAACCTGCGCACGCGGACAGGCTCAGCCACCACACCTCCAGCGGTCAGATCGGACATCACCGCTCATCCAACCGCTCGGACACCCAACCCGGCGAACCTATGTGGTCAGAGCACTAGCGTGTCCAAGCTGCGAACCTCCGAAGGGGCAGGCTGGTCCGTCTGACGGCAACGTCTGACGGCAGTAATGGCGGATGATCTTCCACCCGACATCGGATCGCTTTCGATGTCGGCCTCGCCGGTGTCTCCTCAGCGGGTCGGCTGAGGTGACACCGATGCTCTTCAGGTGCTGGCAGGCGATGGCCCAAGAGGCTGAGCTGTTCAGAGTTTCTTTACTGCATCAAGGCGACCCGCTGGCGCGGGTCGCGCGCGGCACGGCCGCCCACTTGCCGAGGCTTCGCGCCTGGCAGAGATCGATGACATCGTCGCTGGCTGCAGCGCTCCGGCAGTTCCTGGAGGCGCAGAGAAGATCGCTTCACTGAGGGGGTGTGACCGGCTCTGTCCCGTAATCGGTGGTAGCGCTATGTGGTGGTCATTGGAGGAGGATGCGGTGGCGGAGCAGGGGAATCCGGCTCGGCCGTGCATCTGTCTCATGATCCTCTTGGTGCGTGTGTTGACGCCCTCGGTGCGGCCGTTGTGGTGGGGGTGAGTGAGGCCGGCGTTGACCGCGGCGCGGTCGAGTTCGAGGCCGTTCGCGAAGGTGTGCAGGTGGGGCAGGTTGCAGGCGCGGACGGCTGTGATCCACTCGGTGAGCTTGGTGTCGTTGCCGGTGGCGGGGGTGAGGAGTTCAGCGAACTCCTTGACGAGACGCGCGAGTTCGGTCATCTCGGGGCAGGCGGCGGTGAGTTCACACAGGAGTTCGGCGTCCTTGTCCCGCAGGTTGTCGGGGTGGGTGAGGAGAAGGCGGGCGAGGCGGCGCGGGGTGATGACGGGCCGGTCGCCCTCGGCCCGGCCCTGGGTGATGTAGCGGTAGAGCAGATTGAGGCTGCCGGTGTAGCCCAGTTCCTTGATCTCGCGGAAGAGCTGAAGCACGGGGACGGCGGGGTCCGCGGCCCGGCGGGCGCGCAGGTGGTCGCGGTAGGGGTCGACGAGGGTGGGCCGGTACTGCGGGGCCCGGCGCAGGGCGTTGGGCCCCTGGGTGCGGGCGTAGCGCTTGACGGTGTTGAGGGCGAGGTTCAGGCGGCGGGCGCATTCGAGCAGGCCGACGCCCTTGCCAAGGAGGTCGTGGACCTGGTGCCAGCGTTCGCGGGTGGTCTGCCCGCGTGCTCCCTCGGGGCGGGGTGGGTTGACGGTGGCCCAGCAGGAGCTGTGGGAGCGGACCTCGGCCAGGGCCTTGTCGCAGAGGTTGTGCCACAGGTGCCACCGGTCGCTGACCTGCACCGCGGCGGGCAGGGCCCGGCGTATGGCCTCGCCGTAGGCGCCTGAGCCGTCCCGGCAGACGATCTCAGCGCCGGGATGTTCGCGCAGCCACGCCTCAAGGGTGTCCGCGCTGCGGTCGGGGAGTACGTCGATCCGCTCGCCGGTCTCGGCGTTGATCACGATGGTGGCGTACCGGTGGCGGCGCTTGAGCGCGAAGTCGTCCACGCCCAGCACCCGCGGTACCCGGCGCGGAGGCAGCGGCAGTCGCATGAGCATCCGCAGGGCGGTCGAGCGCGACACCGCGGTGGCCAGAGCCCGGGAGAGGCGGGCGCCCGCCCGGCCCGCTAACTCCCTGACTACGCTGCCGAGTTGGTCGGTGAGCCGGTTCGTCCGGCGCTGGTAGCGCCCCAGCAGGCCGGGCACCTGCTCACGAAACGTCTGCCGCGGACAGCCCAGCACCGGGCACACCAGGCGCCGCACCCTCACCGACACCACCACCCGCCTGCCGTCCACCGCCACGTCCGCCACCGTCCGGCCGTGAAAGCCGTGCACCCGCCCGGTCGGCGTCCCGCACACCGGACACGGCACCGGATCATCGCGGGTACGCGCCACCACCCGGACCAGCTCACCCTCATCCGCCACACCCTCGATGACCAGGGCAGACAGACCCGAAAACACCACACCCGCAAGGGCATTGACCTCAAGCACGCCCCAGCCTGACACACAGTGACGTACGGTCACCACCGATTACGGGACAGAGCCGATTACGGGACAGAGCCGTTCGCTGTACAGACCCTCACCTGGAAGGACCTCCGCCGCCGCTACTGCGGGGGTGGTTGGTGGCCGGTTGGGGAGGAACGGACGCTGTTCGATCCCGGAAAGGTGCGCACCACGCGCTACCGCTACCGGGGCGCGGCCATCCCTTCCCCCTGGCCGACCACGGCATGAGGACGATCATCGACAGCAAGGCGGGACTTGTGGAGCGCCCGGTGCCATGAGAATGGCACGCCGGGTGCGGGAAGCGGCCTGAAGAAACGGCTCGATCGAAAGACGAGACCACGCTTCGGGCCGACTTCACCGCCCCGAGGAACACCGTCGCGACGGAGTCCCACCCATCCCGCCACAGAACCAGCCCGGCCCCGGACGCGACTGGCTGACTCACCCGGCCCTGACCGGCATGCGGCTTGACCAGTGGGAACAGCTGGTCAACGAACTGGCAGCGGCCCGACACCTCCAGCGGGAAGAGGACCTCCACCAACGACGCGGCGGCGACCGGCAGAAGACCCCCGCCACCGGCCTCTACACCGGTCGGCGCCCCGGCCTCACCCTCGTCGACCGGCTCCTGGCCACCATCCTCTACCAGCGGTTCAAGATCCCCCAGGTCGTCATCGCGCCGCTCTTCACCATCACCCCCGTGACCCTCAACCGGGCCATCAGCCAAACCCGTCGGCTCCTCCACGACATCGGGCACGCCATCGAACCCGCCGAAACACAGCTGGCCACCCTCGACGATCTCACCGACCTCGCCGCCCACCTCGGCATCACCCCGACATCAGAGATCAAGACGGCGAGTTAATGTCCGGCAAGCCCTAACTTCGTGGCATTGGGTCAAGCCCCCGCCGATGTGTCCACGCGGCTGCTGGGGTCCCCGCCTCCACGACCGGCCGGGACGCCGGGAAACGGGTGGCCGTGCTTGACGCCAGTGACCGCTGCACATCGGCCGACCACTTACGCAGCTCCGCGACGCCGATGTCCTATGTCGCATGGGTGTACCTCAAGGCGATCATGCAAGCCGCAGTCGAGGACAAGCGACTGTTCCGCAACCCGTGCAAGGGCAGCAGTTCTCGATCAAGCCGCCGAAGAAGCCGGAACGCAAGGCTCGCGCCTGGCAGCAGGATCGTGTCGACGCGGTACGGGAGACACTGGCTGACCGGTACCGGATCGCGCTCGACCTCGGGGTCGGGTGCGGGCTCCGGCAGGGTGAGGCGTTCGGCTTCAGTCCCGGCGACGTCCGCGGTGACTCCGTGCACATAGAGCGGCAGATCCTCATGTACAAGTCGCAGCTGTACTTCGGTCCGCCCAAGGGCGGCAAGGAACGCGACGCCCCCCTGCCGAAGATTCTCGCGAAGCGGCTCCTTACGCACCAGGAGCACTTCAAACCGATCGACGTGACACTGCCGTGGCTGGATCCTGAGGAGCCCGACCTCGCACGCGAGGACCGGCGCAAGGTGACAGTCCCGCTGCTCATCTACACCGGGCGACGCGGCGCGATCAACCGCACCACCTGGAACACCAAGGCGTGGAAGCCCGCGCTCGCCGACGCTGGAGTCATCCTGCCGCTGCCCAAGCAGCGGCCCGGCGAGAAGCCGTCTCGGGTCTGGGAACCCAGTCGCGAGCACGGCTTCCATGTCCTGCGTCATACGTACGCTTCGGTGATGCTCGAAGCCGGCGAGTCGATCGTGTCGCTCGCGAAGTGGCTGGGGCACTCCGATCCGGCGTTCACACTCCGGACCTACACTCACTTCATGCCGCAGGCTGGGGCTCGTGGGCTGTCCGCGATCGAGGCGTGGTTCACGGATCTTGGCTGAAAGTCCCTGAGAAGTCCCAGAGGGCGAAAAGCATCAACCGTGTGGCGGTATACATGCGGGTCAGAGCGTGATCGCTCCCTGAGTAGGGCAGAACCCGGCGTACAGCCCGACTCGTCTGCCGCTTCACTGGCGCCCTGTCTGCCGTCGTGCTCATGCTCACTGGCTAGGCTGCGGGCATGAGTGACGTGTACGCCGTGGACCTCGCCCTGGACCTCCGGGCCTCCGCGCCGAGCGCCGTGCTCGCCGATCTGCGATGGCACCTCGGCATCGAGGACGCGGCGGACGCCCCGGCGGAGGACATGACGGACGAGATCGGCGACACGTCCCCCCTGCTCGCGGCACGCGGGCCCGCGGCGCGCATCGGCGGAGTCCTGGTCGGTGAGCTGGCCCGGACTGCCGACGGATGGTCCCTGACGACACGTCAGGAGGTGCACGCCGAATCCCTGCCCGAGCTGGACTCACTGGCGGTGCGGCTTGCGCGGAATTCCGGCACCGAGGGGGTCATCGGGCAGATCCGCTTCTACGAGGAAGATGTCCCCGATCTCCTGGTCAGCAGGGCGGGAGAGCTGGTGAAAATGGCTTTGGCTCCCACGGGAGAAGCATCCGGCTGACCGATCGGCAGTCGACGCAGTCCTTCAGGAGACGCCGAACTGCCCTTCCGGATTGGGGTGGTCGGGCAGTCGGCGTCGCCTTCGATGCTGTCGCAGAACTCAGTCCTCGCTCCTGCGCCAGTCCTTCGTGGGCCGGCCCTCTTCGTCCCACGGGCGGTCCGTCGGCACGGTCGGACCGTCGTCGGCGAACACCACCTCGGCAGCGAGCGTGGGTTGTCGACATGAGAGATGAAGCCGTCCTCTGTGCGTCGGACGCGGCCTTCGGGCAGGTCGCCGAGAACCTTTTCTCCTGGCCCGGGTGGAGGCAGGGGGTTGTCCCGGCCTGAATCCCGTCCGGCGTGCCATCGCTCCCATGGTGACTGCCGCCGTCAGGCTGACCATCCGATGCGCGCCCGTCGTGGCCATGGCCGGAGCCGGGTTCGTGGCCGTCGCCGTGGCCCTGGTGAGGTGCCGGGCCACATCATGGGAGACGATCTCGTTCGGTCCGTCCTCGGGAAAGGTTCTCCATGTCCGATCGCGCCTACGGAAACCGCGGTTCTCTGCTCGCGGTGAGCGACCTTCACGTCGGGATGGCGGACAACCGCCCCATCATCGAGTCCCTGAGGCCGGATTCGGACGAGGACTGGGTCATCGTCGCCGGTGATGTCGCCGAGAAGGCCGAGGACGTGGAGTGGGCGCTGCGGCTGCTCGCGGGCCGGTACGCCCGGGTGATCTGGACCCCCGGGAACCATGAGCTGTGGACGACCAAGCACGACCCGGTCCAACTGCGGGGCCGGGAACGCTACGAGCATCTGGTCGAGCTGTGCCGGAGCCTCGGGGTGGCCACTCCGGAGGACCCGTATCCGCTGTGGCCCGGCCCCGAAGGGCCGGTGGCCGTCGCGCCCGTGTTCCTGCTGTACGACTACAGCTTCCGGGCGCCGGGCACGACGACCAAGGAGGAGTCCCTGGCGTACGCGCACAAGACGGGGGTGGTGTGCACCGACGAGTTCCTGCTGCACCCCGACCCGTACCCGAGCCGTGACGCCTGGTGCCGGGCGCGAGTGGCGGAGACCGAGCGGCGTCTCGCCGCGCACGATCCGGAGATTCCGCTGGTCATCGCCAGTCACTGGCCCCTGGTCCGCGAACCGATGGCCGTCCTGACGTATCCCGAGTTCGCCCAGTGGTGCGGCACGGAACTCACCGCCGACTGGCACCGGCGCTTCAATGTGGCGGCCATGGTCTACGGCCATCTGCACATCCCCCGTACGACCTGGTACGACGGGGTGCGCTTCGAGGAGGTCTCCATCGGTTACCCGAGGGAATGGCGCAAGCGGGGCCGCCCCGAGGGGCTCCTGCGGCGGATCCTCCCGTACGACGACGGCGTCACCGGGCAGGGGCCGGTCAGCGATGGCCCAGCACGTTGATCACCCGGGCCGTCGGGGTCGCGGACGAAGAAGCGGCGCACGCCCCATTCCTCGTCGTGCAACGGGTACACGATCTCCGCACCGTCCTCCTGCATGGCGGTGCAGGCCGCGTCCACGGCCGTAGAACTCCGCGGTCCGCTTCATCGCGGCGGCAACGGCGGTGGTGGTGGCGTTGGCGTTGGTGTCCGATTCGGCCCCGGGGCCGATGTTGGTCCGAATGTTGGGGACGATCCTGCGGACGGACATCGGCAACTCCTGTCTCGGGACTGACGCTGTGCCACCCGACCCCGTCGCGGATCAGATGACCGGTGGCCGTCCCAGTTTCGTCATCCGCCACACCGTGCGCCACCGCATGGGCTGCCGCCGCCCGCACGGCGTACGGACCCCCTCGGCGAAGCCGCCGGCCCAGGCGCGCAGCCCCGTCGCCGACCGGGTGCGGGCCACGGTCAGGAGGGTCCAGGTGCCCAGGTAGGCCGGGACCAGGGGGAGGGGCAGATTGCGGCGGGCCAGCCAGACCCGGTTGCGGGCCGTCATCCGGTAGTAGACGGAGTGCCTGGCCGGGGAGGTCTTGGGGTGCTGGAGCAGCAGATCGGGCTCGTACAGGATCTTCCAGCCCGCGTCGAGCGCCCGCCAGGACAGGTCCGTCTCCTCGTGCGTGAAGAAGAACTCCGCGGGCCAGGGCCCCGTCTGGGCGAGCATCTTCATGGAGAGGGCGTGGCCGCCGCCCAGGAACGCGGTCACCGCGCCGCGCCGCATCGGGTCGGCGGCGCGCAGGCGCGGGACGTGGCGGCGCTGGGTCTCGCCGTGCTCGTCGGCGATCCGGAAGCCGACGATGCCGAGCCGAGGGTCGGCGGCGTACAGCTCCTGGACCTTGCGGAACACTCCGCCGTCGACCAGGAGCCCGTCGTCGTCGAGCTCGATGACGACATCCACATCGCCGAACTCCGCCAGCTTGCGCAGGGCGACGTTACGGCCACCGGGGCAGCCCAGGTTCTCGTCGAGTTCGATCGCCGTCACACCGCCGGACAGATCGGACAGGCCGGGAAACGCGGTGAAGTCCGGGAGCGGTGAGCCGTTGCCCACGACGACGATCCGGGCCGGCCGGACGTCCTGTCCGGCCACCGAGGCCAGCAGGGCCTCGACCTGCTGCGGGCGATCGCCCATGGTGACGATGGATACGGCGATGCGCGGTTGGGACACGGTCGGCACTCCTGGTCTCGCTGGGTGCCCGCGATCGTAGCCGCAACTCTTCGTCGCCCGATGTTCAGCCGATCGTCGCTGCCGTGTCATGCCCCGTGACTCTTCGGCAGGGGAGGCCCCACCCGTCAGCCGGGTGCGCCGGCCTGGCTGGGGACTGATCCGAGGGTGCCGAACAGGCGCTCGCCCCGGTCCTCGGCCATGTCGAGCGTGGTCAGCACGGCAGGGGTCGAGATGCTCGGCAGTACGTAATGCAGAAGGACCGAGATTCGTCGCCCCAAGTCCTCGCGCTTGCACAGGGCTTGGGACATCACCTGAATGCCGGAGAAGGAACCTGCCAGCATTTCGGCGGTCTCGCGGGGGTCGACGTGCGGCAGGAGTTCGCCCTGGTTCTTCGCGGCGGTCAGCAGATGTTCGAGCCGGTCTATCCAGGCACGGAACGGGGTGCCCCGATCGAGGCCTTCCACCGCCTGATCCATGGCCAGCCCGACGCTGGCGCGTACCAGTGGCTCATGCCGGAGCCGGTGAGCGAGCAGCATGCCCTGATCGACCAATTCCTGAAGCTTCGTCAGCTGGGGGGGAAGTGGATCACTGTCCAGCTGTACGTCCATCACCCCGAGTGCCAGGTCTTCCTTCGAGGTGAAATGGAAGTAGAGCGCGCCCTTTGTCACTCCGGCCCGCGCAAGAATTTCACTGATGGTGGCGCTGCTGTAGCCGCGTTCGTCGAAGACGGCGGCGGCCGCCACCAGGATTGACCGTCGAGTCTGGATCGCGCGCGCCTGCTGTGCCATCAGCTACGAGTCTCTCTCAGTCGTGGCGTGGTCAGCACCACTGGGATATGGCTGGATAGGAAAACCGGACTGTCAGTATCTTACTGCGAGGGCGGCCCGCCCTCCCGGTATGGATCCTCTGGGAGGAAAGTTCATGGTTCAGCTCACCTCGCGCAGCGCATCGGTGTCCGTCGAGGGCGGAGGCGCCGCCGAATTCACCGAAATCCCTGGAGAGGGCGAGACGCCGTCGAGGGGCAGGCGTGGGGAGGCGGACTTCCCGAGACACCTGGTCCACCGGTCCGATGCCGAGGATGTCTTTCCCACCGGCTGGACCCCACAGACCGACACCCAGTTCTCGGTATCGGCCCGTTGGCCGCATGCGCACCGCTTCTTCGCCCCCGTGTCGGGCCGTTACCAGGACCCGCTGCTGATCGCGGAGACCATGCGGCAGACGACGATGCTCCTGGGGCATGCGGCGTTCGACGTCCCGGTCGGGGACCAGTTCGTGATGTGGGAGCTCGCGTACGTCTCCGAGCCCGATCGGCTGCTCCTGGGCGAGGCGCCCTGGGACATCACGGTGGATGTGTCCTGCTCCCGGATCCGGCGGCGCGGCCGGAGCATCGGTTCCATGCACGTCGAGCTGCTCCTGCACCGGCTCGGCACCGTCCTCGCCAGAGGCGGAGGACGTATCAGCTGCACCTCGGCCAAGGTGTACGACAGGCTGCGGGGCGACCGGCAGGGCGTGATCGGCGCCCCGATACCCCTCCTGCCCGCCGTCGCACCGGCCGAGGTGGGCAGGGCCGATGAACGCGATGTCGTACTGGCACCGGGTCCGCGGCAAAACGTCTGGCAGTTGCGGCTCGACACCGCACATCCGACATTGTTCGCCCGGCCCAACGACCATGTGCCGGGCATTCTGCTGCTGGAGGCGGCCCGTCAGGCGGCCGTCGCCGTCACCCCCGGCCATGACTTCCTCCCGGCATCGGTGAAGACCGACTTCCTCCGGTACGTGGAACTCGACCGTCCCTGCTGGATCGAGGCCCGGCCCGTTCCGGCCGGCGACCGCAGTACGACCGGGGTGCACGTCTCGGCGATCCAGGACGGCGAGCCGGCCTTCACCTGCGCCCTCGGCTCCCCGAGCGGCCTGCACGGCACAGCGGGGAATCAGGGGAGCCGGCCGGACGACAGGCAGAATGGCCAGTCATGACACTGCGCATACTCATTACCGGCGCGACCGGTTTCGTCGGCGGCCATGTGGTGACCGCGGCCAGGGCCACCCCCGGTGTCCGGCTGCGGCTGATGACCCACAGGACAGCCCTCACCGCATCGGCAACGGCGGGCGCCGGGCCCGGCATCGAGACGGTGTACGGGGACCTCGCCGACCCCGCAACGCTGCGCGGCAGCTGCGAGGGCATCGACGCTGTGATCCACTGCGCCTCACGGATCGGCGGCGACGAACCGACCGTCCGGTCCGTAAATGATCAAGGAACCCGTGCCCTGGCCGAAGAGGCGGCCCGCTGCGGAGTCACCCGGATCGTCCACCTGAGCACGGCATCCGTCTACGGTCGGGGCCCGTTCACCCGGCTGTTGCCCGGACAGGCCGAGCCGGCCCCGGCCTCGGCCACCAGCCTGACCCGCGCCGCCGCCGAACAGCATGTCCTGGCGGCCGGCGGCGTCGTCGTGCGCCCGCACATCGTGTACGGGGCCGGGGACCGATGGGCCGTGCCCGGCCTGGTCGCGCTCGTCCGGCAGCTCTCGGCCGGACTGACCGGGTGCGAGGCACGGCACTCGATGATCGACGTACAGACGCTGGGGCGGGCGCTGCTGGGTGCTGCGCTGTCCCCGAAGGAGCCGGCCGGGGTCTACCACGTCAACCACCCCGAACCGGTGAGTTGTTCGCAGCTGCTGTCCACGGTCGTCGACGAGCTTCGGCTGCCCTGGGGGGCCACCGGCATCGATGTGGACACGGCCCGCGTGCGGCTCGCCGGGGTCCCGTACGCGCTGCACCACCTCGGCATGCTCGCCGTGGACCACTGGTTCACCGACGAACGGGTCGGCCAGGACTTCGACTGGGAGCCGGGCGAAGGGTTTGCGACCGCGTTCACCCGGCACGCGCCGTGGTACCGCCGGCACCTCGGCGGCTGACGGCGCCGCGGCGCCCCCTCGTCAGGCTTCGATCCGGGTACCCGTACCGCTCACCCGCACCCGCGCGTCGCCCGCCCGCAGTTCGACCGTGAGCGTGCCGGGGCGGCCCATGTCCTCGCCCTGGTGGAGGGTGAGGACAGCGGCGTCCGGGACGAGGCCCAGGGTGCGCGCATAGGCGCCGAAGGCGGCCGCCGCCGCGCCCGTGGCGGGGTCCTCCACCACGCCGCCGACCGGGAACGGGTCGCGGACGTGGAAGACGTCCGGCGCCGCCCGCCACACCAGCTGCAGGGTCGTCAGGTCCAGTCGGCGCATCAGGGCTTCGAGGCGCGCGAAGTCGTAACTGAGGTCGGCAAGCCGCTCACGGGTCGCGGCGGCCAGCACCAGGTGGCGGGCGCCCGCGAAGGCGATCCGTGGCGGCAGGGCAGGGTCGAGATCGGCGGTCGGCCAGTCCAGGGCGGCGAGCGCCTCCGCCAGGTCGTCCGGGGCGATGTCCATGACGTCCGGTTCGACGCTGGTGAGCGTGGCGCGGAGTCCGCCGCCCTCCTGGGTGACGGTGACCGGGACCGTACCCGCGGGGGTGCTGAACACCAGATCGCCGGGGCCGTCGCGCTCGGCGAGTGCGAGGGCCGTCGCCACGGTGGCGTGGCCGCAGAACGGGACTTCGGCCTTCGGGCTGAAGTAGCGGATCGTGTATCCCCGGGCGGCCCACGGCCCTTCGTCGCCCGGCTCGTTCCGCCCGGTCAGAAAAGCCGATTCGCTGTAACCCAGCTCCGCCGCGACGGCGAGCATCGCCGCGTCGTCGAGTCCGGACGCATCAAGGACGACACCTGCCGGATTGCCGCCCTCCGGGTCGGCGGAGAAGGCGGTGTAGCGCAGGATCTCGGTACCTGAATTCTGACTCATGCCGCAGGTCAACCCTGCCGCGGCCCGGGGTATTCCCGCTCCGGCCGGCCGGATGGTGCCCCGAGCCGCGGTGGCCCGGCCCAGACCGACCGGCAAATGGGGGGCGGCGTCGCGGGGCCGCAACGTGGCAACGGAACGACTTCCTCGGGTTCCTGCTCCGTAGGCCCCTGCCGCACCGCAAGGTGCGGTCCTACATGGGCCTCCACGGGCGTCACTTCCCGCCCGCCCGGCGGTAGGCCTGCCGAGGCCGTCGACTGACACAGTAACGCTCACAACGGTTCCGCATGGTTTCCGGCGGGATGGACTGCAGCACCCCCGAACCAGCGTTGTTCCGGGCGCCTGTTCGTTTCGTGGGCGGGATGGCCGGACTCGTGGCTGCGGCACCGTCAGCCGCGGCCCACGTACGGCATCGCCGTCGCCAGGACCGTGGCGAACTGCATGTTCGCCTCCAGGGGCAGTTCCGCCATGTGGAGCACCGTCCGGGCCACGTCCGCCGCCGCCATCACCGGTTCCACCGCCAGGTCGCCGTTGGCCTGCAGGGTGCCGGTCTGCATCCGCTCCGTCATGTCCGTGGCGGCGTTGCCGATGTCGATCTGCCCACAGGCGATCCGGTACGGACGGCCGTCCAGGGACAGCGACTTCGTCAGGCCCGTCATGGCGTGCTTGGTCGCGGTGTAGGCGACCGAATGCGGGCGTGGTGCGTGGGCGGAGACCGAGCCGTTGTTGATGATCCGGCCGCCCTGCGGGTCCTGCGCCCTCATCAGCCGGTATGCCGCCTGCGCGCAGAGGAACGCCCCCGTCACATTCACGTCCACCACCGAGCGCCAGTCCTCCACGGACAGGTCCTCGACCGGGACGGAACGCGGTCCGAACGTACCCGCGTTGTTGAAGAGCAGATCGAGTCGGCCGAAGCACTCGTGTGCCGAGGAGAAGAGCGCGTCCACGTCCTCGGGGCGCGACACATCGGTGGGGACGGTGATCATCCGGGCGTTCTCCCCGGCCAGCGCGGCGGTCTCGGCGAGGGGTTCCGGGCGCCGGCCCGCGAGCGCCACCGACCAGCCGGCGCCGGTCAGGGCGAGAGCCACCGCGCGACCGATTCCGGAGCCCGCGCCCGTCACGACCGCCGTCTTCGAGTCGGAATTCAACAGTTTGTTGCTCATGGGGCCGCAGCGTACGCCCTGTCGTCCCGCGGGCCGCGTGGGGCCACACGGGGTCAGGACGCCGTATGCGGCCGCGGGTTCACGTCACGGAGGGCCGACCTTGATGATCATGGTCTCCGTCGCGTATGCGCACTTTGTCGTGGGCATCCATTCCCGCTGTATTCCTTATCCGCGCGACGCCGGAGCGACGCGACCACGACAGCCGCTCGATGTGCTGGCCCGGTGCACTGCCCGAGTACACCACCAGCCAGGGGAGGGACAGATGACGCACTCATCGCACCAGCAGGAGATGCGCGACGCCGCCAGGCATGTCGGACGCCGCCGCTTCCTCACCGCCACCGGTGCCGCTGCCGCGCTGGCCTTCTCGGTCAATCTGCCGGCCGCGGGCACCGCGAGCGCCGCCGAGCTGGACGGCCGGAGGATCGGCGAGGACCCGTTCACCCTCGGCGTCGCCTCGGGCGACCCGCAACCCGACTCGGTCCTGCTGTGGACGAGACTCGCACCCCGCCCGTACGAGACCGGCAGCGGACTTCCCCAGTCCCGTGTCGCGGTGAGCTGGGAACTCGCCCACGACGAGCGCTTCTCCCGCATCGTCCAGCGAGGGTCGGCCACCGCCCACCCGGAGTTCAACCACAGCGTCCACGTCGAGGTCAAGGGCCTCGAAGCGGACCACGTCTTCTACTACCGCTTCCGCACCGGTACGTGGATCAGCCCCGCCGGCCGGACCCGCACCGCGCCCGCCCCCGACGCCCGCAACAGCGTGCTGAGCCTGGCCGCCGTCTCCTGCCAGGCCTACCACGACGGCTACTTCACCGCGTACAAGCACCTCGCCCGGGAGGACGTCGACGTCGTCTTCCACCTCGGCGACTACCTCTACGAGTACGCCGTCAACGCGACCGGCGGAGCCCGCAACTACACCGACCGCAAGCTCCCCGCCCACTTCAACCGGGAGACGGTCACGCTGGAGGACTACCGGCTGCGGTACGGCCTCTACAAGTCCGACCCCGATCTGCGTGCCGCCCACGCCGCGCACCCCTTCGTCGTCACCTGGGACGACCACGAGACCGAGAACAACTACGCGGGTGACACCCCCGAGAACGGCGTACCGCCGGAGGAATTCCTGCTGCGGCGCGCCGCCGCCTACCGGGCGTACTGGGAGAACCAGCCGCTGCGCACCCCGCAGCAGCCGGCCGGCCCGGACATGAAGCTCTACCGGCGCCTGCAGTTCGGAAGCCTCGCCCAGTTCGACATCCTCGACACCCGTCAGTACCGCAGCGACCAGGCCTACGGCGACGGCTGGCACAAGCCCGGACCGGAGTCCGCGGACCCCTCGCGCACCCTGACCGGCGCCACCCAGGAACGCTGGCTGCTGGACGGCTGGCACGCCTCACGGGCCACCTGGAACGTCGTACCGCAGCAGGTCGCCTTCGCCCAGCGGCGCGATGTCCCCACCGACGCCTATCTGCTCTCCATGGACGCGTGGGACGGCTACCCCGCCTCCCGGGACCGGATTCTGAAGGGGGCCGGGGCCGCCGGGATCGACAACCTGATGGTGCTGACCGGCGATGTGCACGTCGGCTACGGCTTCGACCTGAAGAAGGACTTCGACGACTCGTCGTCCCGCACCGTCGGCACGGAGATCGTCGCCACATCCATCACGAGCGGCAAGGACGGTACGGACAAGCCGGCCGGCTGGAACAACCAGATGCGGGCCAACCCGCACATGAAGTTCTTCAACGGCCGCCGCGGATACGCGGTCATCACGCTGGGCCTGAAGCAGGCGCGCGCCGACTACCGCACGGTGCCGGCCGTCACCACGCCCGGTGCGCCCGTGACGACGGCCGGATCGTTCGTCACCGAGGTGGGGAACCAGGGCCTCACGCCCGCGTGAGACCGACCGGCAATGGGGACGCCACCCTCCATTTGCCGGTCGGTCCAAGGCCCTTCTCGGACAGGTCCCGGTCAGAGGAGGCCGTCGGCCGGGTAGCGGACGCCGATGCGGTCACGTACCGCGTCGAGCGTCCGCATCACGGCAAGGGAACCGTCCAGCGGCACCAGCGGCGACTCCGTCTCGTCCGCCCGCAGTGCCCGCGCCACCTCGGCCTGCTCGAACTGCATCCCGCGCAGCCCCTTGCCCGCCGCCCCCGCGGTGAACTCCTCCGGCTCGTGCCCCTCCCGGTGCAGCACGAACCGTTCCGGGTAGAAGAAGCCGCGCGGGAAGTCGATCCGCCCCTTCGTGCCCGTGACCGAGGCGGTCAGCGGCGTGTCCGCGACGATCGAACAGTTCAGCAGCGCCGAGGCGCCCGCCTCCGACCAGCTCAGCAGCATCGCGGTGTGCAGATCGACGCCCTCGGGGGAGAGCAGCGCGTCGGCCTGCACCCGGTCCGGCTCGCCCAGCAGCAGATGCGCGAACGACACCGGATAGACCCCGAGGTCCAGCAGCGCGCCGCCGCCCAGCGCCGGGTCGCGCAGCCGGTGTTCGGGTCCGAAAGGACCCGCGAGCCCGAAGTCGGCCTGCACGGTACGGATATCGCCGATGGCGTCGTCCCGCACCAGCTCCGTCATGCGCCGGATGACCGGGTTGCAGTACGTCCACATGGCCTCCATCAGGAAGAGGCCGCGGTCCCGGGCGAGCTTCACCAGCTCGTCCGCCTCCCGCGCGTTGAGCGTGAACGCCTTCTCGCACAGCACGTGCTTTCCGGCCTCCAGACAGAGCGCGGCCGCCTCCCGGTGCGCAGAGTGCGGTGTCGCGACGTACACCACATCGACCTCGTCGTCGGCGGCGAGCTCGGCCCAGCTGCCGTACGCCCGGGGTATCCCGAACCGCTGCGCGAACGCCTTCGCCGCGGCGTCCGTACGGGATGCGACGGCCACCACCTCCGCGTCCGGCATCGACCGCAGGTCCTCGGTGAACGTCGCGGCAATACCGCCGGTCGCCAGCACGCCCCAACGCACAGCCCTGCTCATGCCTGTCATGCCTGCTCCCCAAAGAGGTCTCGACCAGTCCGGCTGAGCTGAGAGCATAGAGGCGGATTCAACGACATGGAGATGAGAATGCCGGAGAGCGGCGCAAGCCGGGCCCAGCAGGAACGTACACACATATCGACCACCCGGACCGTGGCCGCGGAGTCCGCGGCCACCGGCACACCTCCCGGAAATCCGGCCGCCACCGACGCGGCCCGGCGCACCGGACTCCTCGTCACCCTGGTCCTCGGCGGCCTCACCGCACTGCCGCCGCTGTCCATGGACATGTACCTCCCGGCCCTGCCCGCGGTCACCGAGTCCCTGCACGCCTCCGCCGCGACCGTGCAGCTCACCCTCACCGCCTGCCTCACCGGCATGGCGCTCGGGCAGGTCGTCGTCGGACCGATGAGCGACCGGTGGGGGAGGCGCAGGCCACTGCTCCTCGGCATGATCATCTATGTCTTCGCCACCGCGATCTGCGTCTTCGCCCCCACCACGGAACTCCTCATCGGCTTCCGCCTCCTGCAGGGCCTGGCCGGTGCGGCGGGGATCGTCATCGCCCGTGCCGTGGTGCGCGACATGTACGACGGCGTGGAGATGGCCAGGTTCTTCTCCACCCTGATGCTGATCTCCGGCGTCGCACCGATCGTCGCACCGCTGATCGGCGGACAGGTGCTGCGGTTCACCGACTGGCGGGGGATCTTCGCCGTCCTCACCGTTGTCGGCGTGGTGCTCACCCTGGTCGTCTGGAAGTGGCTGCACGAGACCCTGCCGCCGCAGGACCGGCACACCGGCGGCATCGGCGACGCGCTGCGCACCATGCGCGGGCTGCTCGCCGACCGGGTCTTCACCGGCTACATGATCGCGGGCAGCCTCGCCTTCGCCGTCCTCTTCTCGTACGTGAGCGCCTCGCCGTTCGTCGTGCAGGAGATCTACGGGGCCTCGCCGCAGACGTTCAGCCTGCTCTTCGGCATCAACTCGGTCGGCCTGATCGTCGTGGGCCAGATCAACGGCAAGGTGCTGGTCGGCCGGATCAGCCTGGACAAGGCGCTCGCCTTCGGGCTCTCGGTCATCGTGCTGGCCGCGGCCGCGCTGCTGCTGATGACGTCCGGGGTCTTCGGGCACGTGGGCCTGGTCCCGGTCGCGACGGGGCTCTTCGTGCTGATGTCGGCGATGGGGCTCGCGATGCCCAATACGAACGCACAGGCCCTGATGCGTACGAAGCACGCCGCCGGGTCCGCCTCCGCACTGCTCGGTACGTCGTCGTTCCTGATCGGCGCCGTCGCCTCGCCGCTCGTCGGGATCGCGGGCGAGGGGACGGCCGTTCCGATGGCTGTCGTGCAGCTGGTGTGCGCGGTGGGTGCGATGGCCTGCTTCCTGGGGTTGTGCCGGCCCTGGCAGCGGGTTTCTTAGCCTGGGGCCGGGGTCAGCCCCAGGTCTCGCCGCTGATCAGGTCCGGTCCGAGGTGGCGGGAGGCGACGGAGACGATCGCCGGTACCGCACCTTCCCCCGACGCGTGCTTGAAGGTGTGGACCACGCAGGTCTGCACCGGGTGCATCGGCCCGCCGGGCCATCCGCCGTCGTTGGCGTGCAAGGGCCGGTGCTGGGGGCGTGCCAGGGCGAAGCAGACGAGCATCGTGCGGTGGTCCTCGTACCAGAAGTAGTCGGCGATCCTCCGATTGCCGAAGTCCATGCAGTCGAACGCGACGGCGATGTCCTCGCTGCCGTACGGGGCCGCCCGGAGGGCCGGCAGTACATCGAGGACCGCGTCGCCGGCGGCGAGGAGCCGGGCCTCTTCGTGGGAGTCGCCCCAGGGCGGCGGGTCGTCGTCCCGCATGCCTTCCGGGTATTCCTCGGAACGCAGCACCGTGCCGACGGGAGGCCGGTCCCAGCGTGCCTGCCCGCTGACGCTGCCCCAGTTGAGGCTGGCGTTGGCACAGAGCTTCCCCGCGACGAGCGCCCACGGCGTCCGGACCAGACGCTGACGCGCCAGCTCGACCACGAAGCGGCCGAAGGCCTCGGGCGGAAGCAGAGTCGGCTTCGCGGGCGCGATGAAGGCGTCGGTCCAGATTCCCATGCCCTGTTGTAACAGCGGGGTCCAGTGCGGCGCGAGCGTGTTTCCGCAGGCCCGGTCGGACCGAGTAGTACGCCTAGTTCGCGCTCGGGTAGCCGATCAGATGCGGGCGGTCCTTCTCGTCCGTCCAGCGGAACAGGCCGACGCCGTCCGACGTCACCGCGCCCGGAACCCGTTGGTTCGAGGGCAGGGCGCCCGTCGTGCCGCTCCTGACCGCCACCGCGACGGGGGTGCCGCCGCCGGCCAGTACGTCGGCCGCGTTGCGTGCGTTCGCCGCGCCGTACGCGATGCCCTCGTCGGTCACGGACGCGAGCGTCAGCGGCTTCGTGCCGTCCGCCCCCTCGAAGCAGAACCCCCGCTTCGTCAACAGGTCGAAGGCGAGCGGCCCGGCCACCAGGAAGTTGCCCGAGGGGGCGGCGACCAGCTGCGGGTACTGGCCCGGCTTGATCGCAGGCTTGCTGCACTCCACCGAGGCGAGGGGCTTGCCGGTCTCCATGTCCTGCACCGTCCACAGGTCATGGGTGGCGGCCCGCTTCGCCCCCTTTGCGAGCTGCCACTTCGCCAGTACCAGGCCCGGGATCACCGATGTCGGGATTCCGCTGAGCCGGTCGGTGCCCTTGGGGGCGACATTGCGGCTGAACCAGCCGCCCTGCACCCAGAATTCCTTGGCCCCGCTGACCAGCAGGCCCTTCTTCGTCAGCCCGCGCACCTCGGTGAGCTGCTTGCAGGTCGTGCAGCCCTTCGGATACTTGAGCGCGGGGGTGGTGATCTCCGACACCCGGCCGGTCACCGGGTCGACCACGGCGCTGTTCGTCCGGCCGTCGCTGATGAGAATGCCGGGGCCGGTGGTGGTGACCGTGGGTACGGAGTTCCACGGCACCTCGATGCGCCGCCGGGAGCCGTCCTGCACGTCGTAGACATCCAGCGAGATGATCGTGTCGGCGGGGGTCAGCGCGTTCTCGCCGACCTTCCCGTACGACCAAGTGACGAAGTACTCGTGGTCGTCCACGGTGACCGGGAGGAGCCTCGGGAAGTGCTGCGGGGACGGGGGCCGCCAGCTCTCCCCGTGCCAGCCGGCCTCCCCGGTCTCCGAGTCGATGGTCCGCAGCTGGTACTTGGTGTCCGAGACCCGCACGAGATAGGCGAGGCTTCCCGTCGTCCGGGAGAGCGCGTAGTCGGGCGAGGTGCCGATGAGCTCCCAGCCGTGCTCGGTCGCGAACACGGAGGGGACGGTGAGCTGTGTCACCGGGGCCGCGCTCCCCTTGGCCTGCTTCTTCGGCTTGTCGGACCTCTTCTCGCCGCTGCCGCAGGTGGCCAGCAGAAGAAGCATGGCAAGCACGAGCACTCCGCCGACCAGAACCAGGCGCACGATCTTCTGTCTCATGGTTTCCCTCGATGGGCGATCCCGACCTCGCGCCGGTCAGCGTAGCAACTCGCGTAGATGTCGCGGCAGTTCCCATGCGCTGCCGTTCGCTGCGGGTGCCGGGTCGCAAGCGGGTCCGCCGCCTTTGCCTACAATTCGTCGGTGAACGCCACCCTCCCCACCGCGGAAGCCCTGCGCGCGGCACTGGCCGGACTGCTCGACGGGCTGCCGCCCAAGCAGGCCGTCCAGGCCGTCGACCGGCTCATCGCCAACTACCGCGGGACCACCCCCACGGACGCCCCGGTGCTACGCGACCGTTCCGACGTCGCCGCGTACGCCGCGTACCGGATGCCCGCGACCTTCGAAGCTGTACGGTCCGCGCTCGCCGCACTCCAGGAGGCCGCCCCGGGCTGGGTGCCCGCCACGCACACCGACATCGGCGGCGGCACCGGAGCGGCGAGCTGGGCCGTGGCGGGGGCCTGGGAGGGGCCGAAGACGACCGTCCTGGACTGGGCCGAGCCCGCACTCGCCCTCGGCCGGGAGCTGGCCGCGATCTCCGGCATCCCCGCCCTGCGCACTGCCGAGTGGCGCCGGGCCCGGATCGGCACCGGCCTCGAACTCGCCCCCACGGACCTGATCACCGTCTCCTACGTACTCAAGGAGCTGACGGCGGACGCCCGCGCCGGCCTCGTCGACACCGCGGCGGCCGCCGCACAGGCGGTCGTGGTCGTCGAGCCGGGCACCCCCGACGGCTACGCCCGGATCATCGAGGCCCGCGACCGGCTGATCGCCGCCGGGCTGAAGGTCGCCGCGCCCTGCCCGCACGACGACGCCTGCCCCATCGAGCCGGGCACGGACTGGTGCCACTTCTCGGCCCGGGTCAGCCGTTCCTCGCTGCACCGGCAGGTCAAGGGCGGCTCGCTGCCGTACGAGGACGAGAAGTTCAGCTATGTCGTGGCGACCCGCTTCCGGACGGAACCCGTCCGCGCGCGGGTCACCCGCAAGCCGCAGATCCGCAAGGGGCAGGTGCTGCTGGACCTGTGCACCCGTGACGAGGCCCTGCAACGCTCCACGGTCACCAAGCGGCACGGCGAGCTGTACCGGGCCGCCCGGGACATCGCGTGGGGCGACGAGTGGCCGCCGCACGACGCGGGTGAGTCCGGCGCCTGAGCGCGGCTGACGCCCGCGGCTGCCGGACCCCCGGCTAACCGCGCAGCTCCTGCGTGCAGCATTTCACGCTGCCGCCGCCCTTCAGCAGCTCGCCCAGATCCATCGGCACCGGCTCGAAGCCGCGAGCCCGCAACGGATCGAAGAGCCCCGTGGCGGCCTGCGGCAGCAGCACATGGAGCCCGTCGCTCACCGCGTTCAGGCCGAGCGCCGCCGCATCCGTCTCCTCGGCGATCAGTGCGTCGGGGAAGAGCCGCGCCAGCACCGACCGGCTGCCCGGCGAGAAGGCGCCCGGGTAGTACATGATCTCGTCGCCCGCGTCGTCGAGCACGGACAAGGCAGTGTCCAGGTGGTAGTAGCGCGGGTCGACCAGATCGAGCCCGACCACCGGGCGCCCGAAGAACTCCTGCGCCTCGTCGTGCGAGAGGGGACTGGACCGGAAGCCCCGCCCGGCCAGGATGTACGAAGCGGTGACCGCGAAGTCGCCCTCGCCCTCGTTGACGTGGGCCGGTTCATGGATCTCGTTGAAGCCGTTGTCCCGGAACCACTCGCGATGGGCCCCGGCCTCCTCGTACCGCTCCTGGTACGCGAACCGGGCGCCGAGCACCCGGCCGTCGATGACGGTGGCGCCATTGGCGGCGAAGACCATGTCGGGCAGCTCGGGTCGGGGGGTGAGCAGCTCCACGGTGTGTCCGAGGGCGTGGTAGCGGTCGCGCAGGTCCTCCCACTGGGTCTGGGCCAGGGGGAGATCCACGGGCTTGCTGGGGTCCATCCACGGGTTGATGGAGTACGTCACCCTGAAGTGGGTCGGGGCGCACATCAGGTAACGGCGGGGTGTGGCTTCACGAGGCAAGGAAGGCTCCTCACGAAAAAGCAGGGGTCACCTGCCGGGGGACTTCGCACGGGTGTGTGCGTGAGCCCATGGTCCGCTTTCCGGGGGCCCGCGCGCAGTGATCCGATCGGGTGGTTCCGCACGGTGATGAGACGACACGTATCGACTCGTGCCGCTGCTAGATTTGCCGACATGGTAGAGAATCGGCCACCCGACTCCAGTCGCCGCAGCGAGCGCTCGCGCCGTGCGATCTACGACGCGGCGCTCGGCCTGGTCGGCGAGGTGGGCTACCCCAGGACCACCGTCGAGGCCATCGCCGCGCGGGCCGGCGTCGGGAAGCAGACGATCTACCGGTGGTGGCCCTCCAAGGCGGCCGTTCTCCTGGAGGCTTTCGTCGCTCTCGGTGACCGGGCCGCCGAGGAGAACGGCGCGGGTGACGCGCAGGGGCTCCCGGACACGGGTGATCTCGCGGCCGACCTCAAAGTCGTTCTGCGGGCCACCGTCGACGAGCTGACCGACCCCGCCTTCGAAGCGCCGACCAGGGCACTGGCCGCCGAGGGGATCGTCGACCCGCAGCTGGGCGCCGAATTCGTCCAGAAGCTGCTCGATCCTTCACTCCGGCTGTACGTCGCACGGCTGCGCGCCGCCCAGGAGGCGGGCCAGGTACGCGCCGACATCGACCCGCGGATCGCCCTGGAACTCCTCGTGGGCCCGCTCACCCACCGTTGGCTGCTGCGCACACTCCCGCTCACCCATGAGTACGCGGAAGCGATCGTCGACTACGCCCTGCGCGGGCTGGCACACCCCTGAGACGCACCCGTCGTTTCATGACAAGAAGTGGCATAGTGCCCAGCTCATGGCGTCGTCCCCCGTACCCCGCTTCGGGACTCTGGCCACCCGAGGCGCAGGATGGTGGGACCATGGGCATGGGCAACGCTGAGGTAAGGGGATAGATGGGCGCCGATTTCGGCCGTTATCGCGGCTCAGAGAGCAAATTTTCCCAATGGCTTCGCCGCCGACCCAAACCGCAGCAGAGCGAGGTCGACGACACCGCCCGGGAGGCGCTGCTCCTGGCTGTCGCCGAAGCCGGAATGCCGATCGCGCCCGCCGCCCATCCGGTCGGCTACCGATGTTCGTGCGAACGCATCGGCTGTCCCACCCCCGCCCGGCACCCCATCTCCTTCGCCTGGCAGACGCAGTCCACCACCGACCGCGCCCAGATCGAGCGCTGGGCCCGCAGCCAGCCGCAGGCCAACTTCATCACTGCGACCGGCATGATCCACGACGTTCTCGACGTGCCGCTGTCCGCGGGCAGCCAGGCACTGGAACGGCTCCTCGCCGCAGACATCGACGTCGGCCCCGTCGCCCGGTCCGGCGACGACCGGATGCTCTTCTTCACCGCCACCCGCGGTACGCCCGAGGACGAGGACGAGTGGTGGCCGTGCGAGCTGGACTGCCATCCCGAGACCATGGACGAGCATCCGGGACTGCGCTGGCACTGCCGCGGCAGCTACGTACTCCTGCCGCCGGCCAGGCTGCCCGGTGAGCTGGATGTGCAATGGGTGCGGGGGCCGGAGAACCCGCTGCCCGATCCGCTGACGCTGCTGGAGACGCTCACCGATTCGTGTGCGCAGTACGCGGACGCGGCGGACCAGAGCGATCTGGACCACGACTCGGTGGCGTGGCCGCTGAGCCGCTAGCGGAATGACCGGGGCCGTCCGGTGGCCACTTCGTCCTCAATCGCCGGACGGGCTCAACGACGTCCTCGATTGCCGGACGGGCTCAACGACGTCCTCAATCGCCGGACGGGCTTGATCCTGCCCCGGTTACGACCCCTTCGCCGCCGTCAGGCCCGGCAGTCGGTTCAGCAAGACCACCTTGCCGTCCCCGGCGCCCTTCTTCGGAACGAACACCAGCTGGCTGGAGACCCGCTCCTTGGTGAGGGTGGACTTCACCTCACCGCTCAGCAGCGCCTCCACATCCGCGTTGAGCGGCGGACGCAGGCCCTTTGCCGCGGTCTGCCGTTCGAAGTGCTTGCTGCTGAAGAAGACCAGCGCCCCGCCGTCGTCCGTCTTCAGGCCGAGCGGGGCGAACGTACCGCTGTCCAGTGGCTGGTCGATGTACTGGTACGAGAAGCCTGCCCGACGGGTGGTGCGGCGCGCGTCCCGCCAGCCCGAAGTGGCGTTGCCGGGGGCGAAGACGTCCGGGGTGCCCTTCTGCAGGTACTCCGTGTACTGGGTGCCCAAGTCCTCCGGCGCCACGGCCAGTTCGGAGCTGTCCGCGGCCACCGGCTCGGCCAGGCCGTCGCTGTCCTTCGCGAAGCCGGGCAGCTGGGACGGTGTGACGACCGACAGATGGGAGGTCTTCCACCCCGCGTCCGGCCCGGACTTGACGAAGACGAGCAGCCAGCGGGTGTCCAGCTTTCCGCTGTCCTCGTCGCGGTTGGAGTCGGTGTCCGCGAGGAACCACCGCGGCCAGCCGGCCTTCTTCGGGATGAGATACCTGGCGTCGGTCAGCTCCAACGGCGTGTGGTTCGCGTTGCCGTCCGGGTTGTTCTTCTGCCGTGCCTTCAGCCCGGCCTGATTGATCGCGCCGAGCGGGCCCGTGACCCGGTCCGCGTCCAGAGCCGGGTCGTAGGCCTTGTCCGCCGCGTTGTACGCGGTGGTGAAAACCTTCAGGGCCTGTGCGGCCTCAGACCTGGTTGCCGCCGGCACCACTTCCAGCTCGCCGTGCACCGTCACGCACCCGCTCGCCGTCATGGACAGCACCGTCGCCGTCGCGAGCCCCGTCGCCAGCCGAATCGGCCTCAGGCTTCTCATCCGTTGCTTTCTGCGCCTTCTGATCCGTCGCCCCCACTGACCGTCCGAACCCTATCGGGGCGAGGAACAGCGCGAGAGTGGGGATCAGATACAGCGCCCACACCGTGACCTGAAGAACGGTCGGGTCGGGCTGGAAGTTGAACGTGCCCTTCAGCAGCGTGCCGTACCAGCTGTCCGGCGGAATCGTGGCGCTGATGTCGAACGCCTTGTTGTGGATACCGCCCAGGAACTCGGCTTCCTGCAGGTCATGGACGCCGTACGCGAGCACGCCCGCGGCGACGACCACCAGCATGCCGCCGGTCCAGGTGAAGAACTTCGACAGGTTGATCTTCAGCGCACCGCGGTAGAACAGCCAGCCCAGTACGACGGCGGTCCCGATGCCGAGGAACGCGCCGATCATCGGGTGCCAGCCGTCGTCCGCCGCATGCACCGCACGCCACACGAACAGCGAGGTCTCCAGGCCTTCCCGGCCCACCGCGAGGAGTGCCGTGGCGACCAGTGCGCCGGTGCCCATCGCGAGTGCCGCGTCGAGCTTGCCGTGCAGCTCCGTCTTCAGATGCCGCGCGGTGCGCCGCATCCAGAAGACCATCCAGGTGACCAGACCGACCGAGATGATCGACAGCGTGCCGCCGAGCGCCTCCTGGGCCTTGAACGTCATCTCCTGCGAACCGAATTCGAGGCCGGCACCGAACGCCAGGCTGACGACGACCGCGATACCGACGCCGATCCAGATCGACACCAGTTTGTTCTTGTTGCCGGTCTTCACCAGATAGGCGATGAGGATGCAGACGACCAGGCTGGCCTCAAGGCCTTCGCGCAGGCCGATCAGGAAGTTGCTGAACACGTTTCGGTTCTCCTTTTCTGCTTCGAGTACCCAGGAAGGATCGGCAATCGGGGGGCGGCGTCGCGGGGCTGGGCACGCGCATCTGCGGCGTTGTCGTCAATCACCAACTTCCCCAAGCTCTCGGCTTCGCTCGAGCAGGGGAGACCCCATCGCGTTGACTCGATCCTCCGCCTTGCAGCTGCACGCGCCCAGCCCCCGCTCCTTCTCCCACCCCCCGATTGCCGGTCCCTCTACGAGAACAGCGCCCGGCCCCACCAGTCGTCCTTGTCACGGACGCCCGGCGGGACGGCGAAGTGCGCCGAACCCACGTGCTGGATGTACTCGTTGAGTGCGTCGTGCGCCGCGAGGCGGCGCTGCAGCGGAATGAATGCCTTGCGGACATCGCGCTGGTAGGCGAGGAAGAACAGCCCGGCGTCGAGCCGGCCGAGGCCGTCCGTGCCGTCCGTGAAGGAGTAGCCGCGGCGCAGGATCGTCGCACCGTCGTTGCTGTCCGGGTGGGCGAGCCGCACATGCGCGGTCGGCAGCATCGCCTTCAGGAACGGCTCGTCGCGCTCCTTGGACTTGCCGACCGGGGCGCCCTCGCCCTTGTCGCGGCCGAAGATGTCCTCCTGCTCCTGGAGGGGGGCGCGGTCCCAGGTCTCGATATGCATCCGGATGCGCCGGGCCACCAGGTACGAACCCCCGGTCATCCAGCCCGCCTTGTCCTTCTCGCCCACCCACACATGCTTGTCCAGGGCGGCGGTGTCGGTGCCGGAGATGTTCCGGGTGCCGTCCTTGAAGCCCATCATGTTGCGCGGGGTCTGGGCGTCGGGCGTCGTCGAGGACGTCTTGCCGAAGCCCAGCTGGGACCAGCGGATCGCGGTGCGGCCCATGCCGATCCTGGCGAGATTACGGATGGCGTGCACCGCGACCTGCGGGTCGTCCGCACACGCCTGGACGCAGATGTCGCCGCCGCTGCGGGCCGCGTCGAGGTTGTCGCCGGAGAACTTCGGCAGATCGACGAGCGCCTCGGGACGCTTGTCCTCCAGGCCGAACCGGCCCTTGGCGAAGAGCGAGGGGCCGAAGCCGATGGTGAGCGTGAGCCGGGACGGCTTGAGCCCCAGTGCCTCGCCAGTGTCGTCCGGCGGGGCCTCCGCGAGACCGCCGTAGGCGCCGTCGCCGACCGCGTGACCGGCTGTCATCCGCTCGGCCGCCCGCGTCCACTCCTTGAGCAGCGCGATCAGCTCGGCGCGGTCCTTCGTCGTCACGTCGAACGCGGCGAAGTGCAGCCTGTCCTGTACGGCGGTGGAGATACCGGCCTGGTGCGGACCGTGGAACGGCACGGCCGGACCGCTGTCCGCGGCCGGCACGGCGTCGTTCTCCGTACGCACCGCGGCGACCGCGCCGCCCGTCGCGACCGCGCCCAGCGCCAGACCGGCGCCGCCCCAGCCGAGCAGCGCCCGGCGGGACGGGGCACGGCTGCCGGTCTCGGCGGCGGTTGCCCCGGAAGCGTCGTCCACGGCGGTGTTCTGCTTCTCCTGCGACATCCCGAAGTCTCCCCGCTCGTTACTTCGTCACCGCGGCGGCGAGCTTGGACAGCGGCTCGGCCAGCGCGTTGACGGCGTCCGAAAGCTCCTTGCGGTCTGCCTTGCCGACCTTCTCGTACGAGGTGAACTCGTAGGAGGTCTTGTCCTTGCGGTACTTGTCCAGCAGCGTGTTCAGTGCCGCGAACTGCTTGTCCAGGGACGCCGTCAGCGCCGGGTCGTTCTTCGACGCGATCGGCTTCAGCAGCTCGTAGGACTTCTCCGCGCCCTCGACGTTGCCCTTGAAGTCGACCAGGTCGGTGTGGCTGTAGCGCTCTTCCTCGCCGGTGACCTTGCCGGTCGCGACCTCGTCGAGGAGTTCCTTGGCGCCGTTGGCCATGGAGGTCGGGGTGATCTCCGCCGTGCCGACCCGCTTCTGCCAGTCGAGCAGGTCCTTGTAGAGGACCGGTGCGAGGGCCTTCTCCTCGGCGCCCAGCTTCTTGTCGTGCCACAGCGCCTTCTCCAGGCGGTGCCAGCCCGTCCACTTCTGGCCGTCCTCCAGGCCGTCCTCGCGGATGTCGACCTTCGGGTCGATGTCGCCGAAGGACTCGGCGACCGGCTCGGTGCGCTCCCAGCCGAGACGGGAGTCGGCGTAGAGCTTCTTCGCGGCCTCGATGTCACCGGCGGCGACGGCGTCCGTGAAGGCCTTGGCCTTCGGCAGCGTCTCGTCGGCCTGGGTCTGGACGTACGTGCGGTAGGCGGCGACGGCCTTGTCCATCTCGGGGCTGCGCTCGGCCGCGTTGGAGCCGGTGACCTCGATCTTCTGCCGGATGCCGTTGCCCTTCATGCCGGGCTTGCAGACGATCTCGTACGAGCCGGCCTTGATCTCGGCCGTGATGTTGGCCTTGGTTCCGGGGCCGATGTTCTCGCGCTCGGCGACGATGCGGTCGTCCGGGAACAGTACGTAGACCTCGGTGACCTTCGAGCCCTTGTTCTGCACGGCCAGCTCGATGTGACCGGCCGGCAGCTTCTTCTTCGATACCTCGCAGGAGTCGTCCTTCGCGACGACCTGTACGGCTCCGTCGCCCTTGCCGTCGCTCTTCTGCGCGCAGCCCGTGACGGCGGTCAGGGCTACCACAGTGGCGGCAGCGGTGACGACGGAGGAACGAACGGCTCGCATACGGGCTCCACAGAGGATGAAGGAGAAGCAGGAGAAGGCCGGACAAAGACGGGTGAGGCAGACCTAACTTAGCCGAGGCTTGCCTCACCGATACCCTCTTGTGTAGTGATTCAACTCTCATCCGCGCGAGGTGGGATCGAGGTGATCACGATTGACTCACGGGAGGCCCATGGAAGGGTCAAGTGATGGTCAAGCGGTTCTTGTCGGTACAACGAGGGCGTCCCGGCCCGCGGATGCGGGAACACCTCGACCGGCTGCCGGTAGACCTCGCCGAGCAGCTTGCCCGTGAACACCTCCGCGGGCGGGCCCGCCACCGCGATCCGCCCGTCGTGCAGTACAGCGGCCCGGTCCGTGTACGCCGCGGCCGGCCGATCGTGCGGCACGACGACGACCGCGTCCCCGGCGCGTGTTGTCGTGGCGACCGGTGCCGGAGCCGTGATCGCCGCCCGCCGTCGCCGTACCGCCTGATCCGTCCGCACCGCAGGACACCACCGCCCGATACCACCGCCCGGGGGCGGCCCAGTTGTACGGCCGTCACCCGGGCGGTGTTTGAATGCCCGCGTGAGCGACAGCGACTTCGACGTACCCGCAGGCATCGACGTACTGCGCGTGTTCTGTGGCCCGGACGGCCGGCACGGCAACGCCCTCGGGGTCGTACGCGACGGGCGTACGTACCCCGACGAGGCGTCCCGGCAGGCGCTGGCCGGTCAACTCGGCTTCAGCGAGACCGTGTTCGTCGACGACCCCGAGCGTGGGCACGTCGACATCTACACCCCGGGACTCCGCCTCCCCATTGCCGGGCATCCGCTCGTCGGCACCGCATGGCTGCTCGATCTGGAGATCCTGGAGCTGCCGGTCGGGGAGATCTTCGCCCGTCAGGACGGGGAGTTCACCTGGATCACCGCCCGCCCCGAGTGGGCGCCTCCGCGCACGCTGGAGCGGTACGCATCCGTCGCCGAGGTCGAGGCGCTGACCGGGCCGCCACCGGGCGAGGGCTGGCTGTATGTATGGGCCTGGGAGGACGAGGCGGCGGGCCGGGTCAGGGCAAGGGCGTTCCCGAGGCGAATCGATGAGCGCGGCGTCAGCCGCTCCGGTGGAGCCGGGGCTTGCACCGGGGGCATCGTGGAGGACGAGGCGACGGGCGCGGCGGCCCTGCTGCTCAGCGCGGAGCTCGGCCGCGCCCTCAACATCACGCAAGGACGCGGCTCCCAGATCCTCACCGCACCCGCACCGGACGGCACGGTGGAGATCGGGGGCCGCGTCATGTTGGCCGGCCGGCCGGCGGACCCGGGGCAACCGCTCCAGCCGCGCCGCCAAGGCGTTACGCGCTGAGCGGGAACACCTCGCCCAGCTCCCGGAACACCGCCGTGTTCAGCGCGAACGCGCGCTTGCACTCGTCGCGAGCATGCGAAAGCGGCCGCCCGCAGGCGGCCGCTTTCGGAGGGAACTGTCCGTGTGACTACGGGAGCGTGAGGATCTCGGCGCCCGTCTCCGTCACCACCAGCGTGTGCTCGAACTGAGCGGTGCGCTTGCGGTCCTTCGTCACCACGGTCCAGCCGTCGTCCCACATGTCGTAGTCATGGCTGCCCAGCGTCAGCATCGGCTCGATGGTGAACGTCATCCCGGGCTGCATCACGGTGGTCGCGCGCGGGCTGTCGTAGTGCGGAATGATCAGACCGGAGTGGAACGAGGAATTGATCCCGTGCCCGGTGAAGTCCCGCACCACCCCGTATCCGAAGCGCTTCGCGTACGACTCGATGACCCGACCGATCACATTGACCTGCCGGCCCGGCCGGACCGCCTTGATGGCCCGGTTCAGCGACTCCTCGGTGCGCTCCACGAGCAGCCGGGACTCCTCGTCCACGTCGCCGCAGAGGTACGTGGCGTTGTTGTCGCCGTGCACACCGTTGATGTACGCCGTGACGTCGAGGTTCACGATGTCGCCGTCGCGCAGCACCGTGGAGTCCGGGATGCCGTGGCAGATCACCTCGTTGAGCGAGGAACAGAGCGACTTGGGAAATCCGCGGTAGCCGAGCGTCGACGGATAGGCGCCGTGATCGCACATGAACTCATGGGCGACCCGGTCGAGTTCGTCCGTCGTGACGCCCGGGGCGATGTGCTTCGCGGCCTCCGCCATCGCCTGCGCGGCGATCCGCCCCGCGATGCGCATGCGCTCGATGGTGTCGGCGTCCTGGATCTCCGGTCCGGTGTACGGGGTGGGGGCCGGCTTGCCCACGTATTCGGGGCGCCGGATGTTTCCGGGTACGGAACGGATGGGAGTGATCTCCCCGGGTACGAGCAGCGACTGGCCAGACATGTCAGCGAGTCTAACCAGCGTGCTTGGGGCAGCATGGCCCCGAGGGAAGGAGCCGATGATGGCCCTGTTCAAGAAGCGTACGGTCGGCAAGCCGGGCGAGTGGTACTACTGCCTGCAGCATCAGAAGGTCGAGGAGGGCCCCGAGTGCCCGGCCAAGGACCGTTTCGGGCCGTATGCCTCCCGTGAGGAGGCGGAGCACGCGATGCAGACGGCGCAGGAGCGGAATCTCGAGTGGGAGACGGATCCCAAGTGGCACGACCGGGCCACGCCGCCCGACCCGGAGGCGTGACCGAGGGGCTCCGGCCGGGGGCTCCGCCCCCGGACGCCGCTCCTCACACGCCGACGGGGCTGGACTCTCTGGCCGCGCGCCTGCGTACCGTGTCCTCGTCCGTCTCGGAGTCGTACGTCAGCAGCTTCGGCAGCGCTGCGGTGAGCAGCGCGACCGAGGCCACGCACGCCACGCCCCCGCTCCGGATCGCGGAGCGGGTCCCTGTCCAGCCCGCCATCGCACCGGCCCGCACCTGGCCCAGCTGCGGGCCGACGCTGTACGAGAGCACCTCGATGCCCGCCCGCCAGCCGGCCCCGCAGCTCCTCCGGGATGGTCTGGTTGCACGAGGGCTCATGGTCCGGCGCCGTAGATGCCCTCTGCAACAGATTTGAGTGGCGGCCGCCGCTCCCGCCGTGGCACCCCGGGACTTCTCACCACCGGGCCGGTGGCGGTGCCGTCAGCTGGTCGGCGAGCCGGGACAGCCGGTCCCGGAAGCGGCGGCGGCCGCGCGGCGCGGGGGCGCTGTTCTCCCCGGCTGCCGCGCTCACCAGATGCTGCACGGTGTCCAGATCGACATCGTCGCTGCCGGTCACCGCGAGCGTCTCGTGGGCGAGCCCCCGCACCTCCGGGTCGCCGTCGTCCAGCGAGAGCACCGTCGCCCCGGCCCGGCGGGCGTCGTGCACCCGCTCCAGCAGCCCGGCGCCGGGCCGCTCAGGGGCCACCAGGAGCAGCGTCTCGCCCCGCCCGGCCGCCTCGATCCTGCACAGACCGACGGCCAGATGCGCCGGATCGCCCGGCTCCACCCGGTGGCGTACCAGGGTGGGTGTCAGCTCGGGCAGCCCGGACCAGGTCGACTCGTCGATCAGATGGGCCGCCAGATGCCACGGCTCGTACACCGCAGTCCCCACCAGCAGCAGCCCGCCGCCGTGCGGGACGACGGACGACCTGAGCGCCCCGGCGAACCGCCGGGCCGCCGCGGGCCACCCGGTCCCGGCGAGCACTTCACGCAGCAGGGCGACGCGTACGGCATCCATGGCCCGGCATCATGCCCCAAGGCCGGTCCCCACCACCGGCGAACGACGGCGAAACCATCCGAACGGGCCCCGTGGAGCGATCCTGATCGCGCGGCCGACGGCGGAGCGTTCCCCTCCATCGCGGGCAGTAGTGTCGAGGCCATGACTACGAATGACAGTGGCAGCGCACCCAAGCCCCCCGCCAAGGATCCCTGGGACCTTCCCGATGTGTCCGGGCTGACCGTCGGCGTGCTCGGCGGCACCGGACCGCAGGGCCGCGGGCTCGCCTACCGGTTCGCCCGCGCCGGGCAGAAGGTGATCATCGGCTCCCGTGCCGCCGACCGCGCACAGACCGCCGCCGACGAGCTGGGCCACGGCGTCGAGGGCGCGGACAACGCCGAGTGCGCCCGGCGCAGCGACGTCGTGATCGTCGCCGTGCCGTGGGACGGCCACGCCAAGACCCTGGAGTCGCTGCGCGACGAGCTCGCGGGCAAGCTCGTCATCGACTGCGTCAACCCGCTCGGCTTCGACAAGAAGGGTGCCTACGCCCTGAAGCCCGAGGAGGGCAGCGCTGCCGAGCAGGCCGCCGCCCTGCTGCCGGAGTCCCGGGTCACCGCCGCCTTCCACCACCTCTCGGCGGTGCTTCTTCAGGACGAGGCCATTGAGGAGATCGACACCGATGTGCTGGTGCTGGGCGAGGCCCGTGCCGACACCGACCTGGTACAGGCGCTGGCGGGCCGGATTCCCGGCATGCGCGGCATCTTCGCTGGGCGGCTGCGCAACGCCCACCAGGTCGAGTCGCTGGTCGCCAACCTGATCTCGGTCAACCGTCGCTACAAGGCGCACGCGGGTCTGCGTACCACCGACGTCTGAACCGGACACGTTCCCGGCGCACCCTGCGGCGAGCGGAAAGGGGCATGGGGGACACTGGACGGGACCGTGCATCACCCCGGACAGGAGCCGCCCCCATGCCCCGCCTCGCTCTCTACGCCATCGCTGTCTGCGTCCTGGCCGTCGTCGCGGCCGTGATCTCGTTCGTCCAGGGCAGCTTGCTCGGGATCGTCTGGGTGCTGTTTGCCGGGCTCTCGTCCAACATGGCGTGGTTCTACCTGCGCCGGCAGCGTGCACAGACCGCCGGCTGAGCGGTGGATCAGAGGCCGGCCGTGCAGGCCTGGTCGGCCGACCGCCAGAAGCGGTAGGTGTCGAAACCGCAGTACGTCGTGAAGTCGCTGACGCCCAGTGCCCGCAACAGGGAATGGATCGCGTCGAAGAACACGTGGTTGACCTCGGGGATCCACAGGATGCCGAAGACCGCGATCAGCCCGAACGGGGCGAACGGCTCGACCTGCCGTCGGATCCGGTACGAGAGCCAGGGCTCGATCACTCCGTAACCGTCCAGCCCCGGGACCGGGACGAAGTTGAGGATCGCCGCGGTGACCTGGAGCAGTGCCAGGAAGCCCAGCGCGTACTGGAAGACGACCGGGACGCCGTCCAGCGCGTGCAGCCAGAACGGCGCCGTGCAGAGAAACGCGAACAGCACATTCATCAGCGGGCCCGCCGCAGAGATCAGGCTGTGCTTCCAGCGCCCGCTGATCCGGCCCCGCTCGATGAAGACCGCACCGCCGGGCAGACCGATACCGCCCATGATCACGAACAGCACCGGCAGCACGATGCTCAGCAGCGCATGCGTATAGGCGAACGGATTGAGCGTCAAATAGCCCTTGGCGGTGACGGTGATGTCGCCGCTGTGTAGCGCGGTGCGGGCGTGAGCGTACTCGTGGAGACAGAGTGAGACGATCCACGCCGTGGTGACGAAGAGAAAGACTGCGATGCCCGGGGTCGACGCAAACCGGACCCAGACAGCCCAGCCCGAAACGGCCATCACCGCGACGATTCCGAGGAAGACCGGGCTGACGCGACGCCCTGCTGCGGCGGTAGCAGTGTTCATGGACCGAGGGTAGCGGCGGCTGTTGAGAGTCCACAGCCTGAGGCTGAAGCGGCCGGGGTTACGGTCGGCCCAGCGATCGGGCGAAGCGCTGCTTCAGGTCCTTGGGCAGACGCAGGAAATGTCCACCTCTGTCCTGAGGGTGACATTCGACGGTGATACCTGCCTGAACAAGGTCATTCGCGAGGGTAGTTGGGTCCTTGTCCCGCCATCGTTCGGCGAAGGTCATTCCGATTTCGGCATACTCCCAGCGATCCTGTCCGTCTTCTTCCGACAGGTGCAGTCGCTCGAACTCTTGTCGTAGCCCGGTGAGCGCCTGCTCCCCTTTCGTTCGGAGGGTCTCTGAACTGTAGATGCCGCGCGGCAGTAGTTGTGCCACGTGGTAGTTGATTGCAGCCTCAACTGCCGCCAGCCGCTCGGCCGACCCATCGCCCTGGACGTAGATCCGCCTGGTGACCGGCTTGTGGCCGATCTCCGAGAGGATCACTCGTCACCCTCGCACGGGCGTTGGCCGGAATCGGTGGCGAGCACCGGGCCACGCTCGCAGCCCGGCTGCTGGGGGCCGGCCGGCAGCTGCTGCCCCGGGGGCATGTGCCGACGTCGATGGAGCGGCACGACTGCGCCCAGGCGGAGGAACTGGCCGTCGCTGTCCTGGGCCGGGCCGCCTACGACGCCGCGTACGCCGAGGGCGGCGGCCGCACCCTGGAGGAGGCCGCCGCCCTCGTCGACGCGCACAGGGAGTGAACCGCGGCCCGGACCACCGGCCGGCCGCGTACGTACCGGCGCCGACCACCGGCCGACCGCGTACCGACACCGGCACGGGCACGGGTACCGACCGGCGTCGGACCGCGGCTCAGGACTTCTTGCGGAACGTGGCGACCGCGAGCGGCCCCGCCACCGCGGTGATCACCGCGGCCCAGCCGAGCGTCACCCACACCGAGTGGGCGATCGGGCCGCCCATCATCAGACCGCGCACCGCGTCCGCCAGATTGGACAGCGGGTTGTAATCGGTGAACGTCTGGAGCCAGCCGGGCATCGTCTTGGTAGGGGCGAAGATCGAAGAGCCGAACTGGAGCGGCATCAGCACGAGCATCCCCATTCCCTGAACCGCCTGGGCCGTCTTCATGGCCAGCCCGAGCAGGATGAAGATCCACATGATGGCGGCGCTGAACACCGCCGACAGCGCGACCGCCCCGATCAGTCCGAACACCGAGGTCTGCAGCTCCATGCCGAGCGCGAAGCCCATGCCCAGCAGGATCAGCGTGGCGACCATCATCCGGCCGAGCTCGACCGCGATCTTCGCGATGAGGACCGAGGAACGGGCGATCGGCATCGTCCGGAACCGGTCCATGACTCCCTTGCGGAAGTCGTCGTTGACACCGGTGCCGACCGCCATGGCGATGTTCATGCCCATCATCGCCATCAGGCCGGGGACCAGATAGTTCAGATACTCCTGCCGGCCGCCGCCCATGCTGCCGCCGACCGAACCGCCGAACACGTACACGAACAGCAGCGTGAAGACGATCGGCATCAGGAGCACATCGAACATCGACTCCGGATCCTTCTTGATCTGGAGGACATTGCGCCGTGCCAGCGCCCCGATGTGCCGCAGATTGGCGCGCAGCCCGATCCGGCCCTCGTCGTGGCGTGCCTTCGCTGGTGCGGTCTCGGTGGGGGCGGGCGTCAGAGTCGCTGTGCTCATGCCGCGACCTCCTCAGGGATCGATGCGGCGGCGGAAGTGGACTTCTCGCCGGTGATGGCCAGGAAGACCTCGTCCAGGCTGGGCAGCGCGGTGGCGACGTGCGCCAGCGAGAAGCCCCGGGTGCCGAGCAGGCCGATGACGGCCGTCAGCTGTTCGTCGCTGAGGATCGGTACGTACAGCAGTCCCTCGTCCGGGACGGCCTGCGCGCCCGCTACCCCGTCGAGTCCGGCCTCCCTGAGCGCCTGCGCCATCGCGGGCAGCTGCGCCGGGTCCGAGGGCCGGATCTGCAGGGTGCGGCCGCCGACCTTCGCCTTGAGCTCGTTCACCCCGCCACTGGCGATGATCTTGCCCTTGTCGATGACGGTGAGCTCATCGGCGAGCTGCTCGGCCTCTTCCATGTACTGGGTGGTGAGCAGGACGGTCGCCCCCTCCGCGACCATCCGCTGCACCTCGTCCCAGACCTCGTTACGGGTCCGGGGGTCGAGCCCCGTCGTCGGCTCGTCCAGATAGAGGACGGCCGGGCTGCCGATCATCGAGGCGGCCAGGTCGAGCCGGCGCCGCATGCCGCCGGAGTAGTCCATCGCGGCACGCTTGGCCGCGTCGGTGAGGGAGAACCGCTCCAGGAGCTCGTCGGCCCGGGACCGGGCGGTCCTGCGCGGCAGGTCGAGCAGCCGCCCGATCATGTAGAGGTTCTCCCAGCCGGAGAGCTTCTCGTCGACCGAGGCGTACTGCCCGGTCAGACCGATGGTGCGGCGCAGCTGCCGCGGCTGCTTCACCACGTCGTAGCCCGCCACGGTGGCGTGTCCCGCATCGGGGATGATCAGGGTGGACAGGCAGCGTACGAGCGTGGTCTTACCGGCTCCGTTGGGGCCGAGCACACCGAGCACGGTGCCCTCGCGGACATCGAGGTCCACGCCGTCCAGAGCCTTGGTCGAGCCGTAGTGCTTGACCAGCCCCCGGACCTCGACGGCGTTCGGGCCGCTCCTGGGGTTCTTGTCGATTCGCGTCATGCCCACCATGGGACCAGGTGCCACCGACAGTCCGCCGACAACAGGCCGACAGCCCGCCGATGGGGGATGTCGGCGGGCTGTCGGTGGTGCGGGCAGTGGCCCGTGCCCGGGGCCTTCCTTCGGATCTGCCCCGGGCCTTTCCTGCTGATCAGGCCCGGGTGGAACTAGGCCGCACGGCCTAGTGGAAGGTGTGCTCCGGGGCCGGGAAGCCGCCTCCCACGACCTCCTCGGCGAACTCCTTCGCCGCGTCACCGAGCGTCTTGCGCAGGTTCGCGTACTGCTTGGTGAAGCGCGGCACCTTGCCGCCGGTCAGCCCGACCATGTCGGTGTAGACCAGCACCTGGGCATCCGTGTCGGGACCGGCGCCGATGCCGACGGTCGGGATCTGCAGGGTGCGGGTGACCTCGGCGGCCAGCTCGGCCGGTACGAGCTCCAGGACGACGGCGAACGCGCCCGCGTCCTGCACGGCCTTGGCGTCACGCAGCATCTGCTGGGCTGCCTCCTCGCCGCGGCCCTGCACCCGGTATCCCATCGCGTTGACGGACTGCGGGGTCAGACCGATGTGGGCCATGACCGGGATGCCGGCGTCGACCAGCAGCCGGATCTGCTCGTGGCTGCGCTCACCGCCCTCCAGCTTGACCGCGCCGACACCGGACTCCTTGATCAGCCGGGTTGCGTTGCGCAGGGCCTGGACGGGCCCTTCCTGGTACGCCCCGAAGGGCAGGTCGGCGACGATCAGGGCGCGCTTCGTGCCCCGTACGACAGCGGCGGAAAGGATGGCGATCTCGTCCATCGTGACGGGCACGGTGGTCTCGTAACCGAGGTGGCAGTTGCCCATGGAGTCGCCGACGAGCATGACCGGGATACCGGCCTCGTCGAAGACGGACGCGGTCATCGCGTCGTAGGCGGTGAGCATGGGCCACTTCTCACCGCGCTCGGTGGCGGCGGCGATGTCATGGATGGAGATACGGCGGGTGCTCTTGCCCCCGTACAGCGCCTTGCTGCTGTCGGTGGGGGCACCCGCGGGGGATGCGGCGGACTTGTTCTGTGCAGCCTGAAGCGACATTGCCAACGGCTCCTTTGTCATCTCGAGGCGCCCTGACGGCGTCCCCGGACCGGTTCCATGGTGGCATCCCGCGGCCGTCCACGGGAAGTGGGTCCGCACACCGCGGGAAGTGGGCCCGGGCACACGTCTCCGGCAGGCGCCCGCCCGGTAAAGACTTTACAATACGAGACGGTATCGTATCGAAATCATATAACCTCGCCGCCATGTCCATACCGTCGGGCGCTCGCACCGCCCTGCCCCAAGTCCCCGAGGCGGTCCACCGCCGCCGTTGGGCGATCCTCGTCGTTCTGATGTTCAGCCTGCTCATCGTGGTGCTGGACAACTCGATCCTGAACGTCGCGGTCAAGACCATCGCCAGCCCCGCACCCACCGGCCTCGGTGCCACCCAGAGCGAGCTGGAGTGGGCGATCAACGCCTACACGCTCGTTTTCGCCGGACTCCTCTTCACCGCGGGCCTGCTCGGTGACCGCATCGGCCGCAAGAGGGTGCTGCTCTTCGGCATCCTCCTCTTCGGCATCGGTTCCGCCCTCGCCGCCATGTCCGGCTCGCCCGGCGAGCTGATCACCTGGCGTGCCGTGATGGGCTTCGGTGCGGCGTTCGTCATGCCGGCCACGCTCGCCGTCCTGATGAACGTCTTCGAACGCGACGAGCAGCCCAAGGCCATCGGCATCTGGGCCGGCAGCGTCGGCCTCGCCATCGCGATCGGCCCGATCACCGGCGGTCTGCTGCTCGAACACTTCTGGTGGGGCTCGATCTTCCTGGTCAATGTGCCCGTGGTGATCGTCGCGCTGATCGCGATGGCGGTGCTGGTGCCGGACTCCAAGGACCCGAACCCGGGCCGGACCGACCCGCGCGGTGTCGTGCTGTCCATCGTCGGTCTGGTCCTGCTGGTGTACGGCATCATCCGCGGCGGCCAGCTCGCCGACTTCGCCGACCCCACCGTGCTCCTCTCGGTCATCGGCGGTCTGGTCGTCCTGACCGCATTCGTCTGGCACGAGAAGCGCACCAGCCACCCGGCCATCGACATCTCGTACTTCAAGGAGCCGTCGTTCTCCGCGGCCGTCGCCGCCATAGCGCTCGTCTTCTTCGCGCTGATGGGCGTGACCTTCTTCTCCGCCTTCTACATGCAGAGCGTGCGCGGCTGGAGCGCGCTGCAGGCCGGTCTGCTGATCCTGCCGCTGGCCGCCGCCCAGATGATCTTCGCGCCGCGCGCCCGGCTGGTCGTCGACCGGTTCGGCGCCCGCGTGGTCTGCACCGTCGGCATGCTGCTGGTCGCGCTCGGCCTCGCGGCGTTCGCGCTGTTCGACGCCACCACGCCGGTCTGGGTGCTGTGCGTGCTCTTCTTCGTCCAGGGCACGGGCATGGCGCATGTGATGACGCCGGTCACGGTCTCGGTGATGCAGGCACTGCCCAGGGAGAAGGCCGGTTCCGGATCGGCCGTCAACAACACGTTCCGGCAGGTCGGCGGGGCGCTCGGCATAGCAGTGCTCGGCTCGGTGCTCTCCACCGTCTACCGCGGCGACATCGAGGGCCACCTCGGTGCGCTCCCGGCCGGTGCCAGGGAGGCCGCGGGGGAGTCGATCGAAGCGACGCTCGGCATCGCGGACAAGCTGGGCCCGGCGGGCGCCCCGCTGATCGCCGCGGCGAACGACGCGTTCCTGAAGGCGATGCATGTCACCGCCATCGGTTCGGCGACCATCGCCCTGGTGGGCGCTCTCGTGGTCGCGATGTTCCTGCCGGGGAAGACGCTCGCCGGACAGGAGTCCGGCGAGGGCGAACGGTCGGTACGTGCCGGGGCGGGCCGGTGACAGCCACGGCCCCGGAGAACCGAAAACGCCGCCCAGGGTTCCGGGCGGCCCCCGGAACCCTGGGGCGGCTCACCGAGGCACCGCCCGCGTCGGCGAGAATCGGAACGGCGGACGGTCCGGCGAGAGGCGGTTTCACGTGCAGGCAGAGGCAGAGGCAGAGGCACAGGCACAGGGCCAAGGCTGCCCGGTCCGGGAGGATCCGGAACCGCGAAGGGGCCGACCGCGCAGTGCGGCGGCCGAACGGGCGATCCTGGACGCCGTCGTCGAACTGCTGGAGGCCGGTGAGCCCCTCGCCGGCCTGTCCATCGAGCGGATAGCCCGGACCGCCGGGGTCGGCAAGGCGACCATCTACCGGCGATGGAGCGGCAAGGAGGAGCTCTTCGTCGATGTACTGCGAGACATCGAGCCCCCGGAACCCACCGTCTCCGGCGCTGCCGGACTCGACGACCTGCGGCTGCTGCTGGAGTCACTGCGCAGGCGCGGCCTGGCCCAGCGCTCCTCCGTCCTGCTCCACAACGTCTTCGCGCAGATGAAGAGCCACCCCAAACTGTGGTCCGAATACCAATGCACCGTCATAGCCCCCCGCCGCGCCGCCATGCTGGCCGCCGTGCAGCGGGCGGTCGATGCCGGCGAGCTCCGCGGAGACCTGGACGTGGAACTGATGGACGACCTGTTCCTGGGGCCCATGCTCGTACGCACCATTCACCGGCCCGAAGCGCCGCTGCCCGAGGATCTCGCCGACAGCATCATCCAGGTTCTGACCGAGGGCCTCGCCCCCCGGCCCGCTGCCGACGGCTGACACCCCCGGACCCGCCCGAGTGTGATCGTTCTGTCACAAGCACCCGCAGACCCCTCCTGGCCGGAACCCGTCGGACCCCGTCCTTCGTCCTCGTGGCAGTACAGCCGTCGTGGACGGCAGGAAACACGCCGCTCATCGCCTAGGGTCGAGGGCGCACGACATGCACGGCAAGGCAGTGAGGACAGCGCGATGGTGCAGGCGTACGGAGCGGACACCGGGAACGACCGTCCGGAGCCGCGGCGCACCGGGTCCGGATCCCGTTTCCAGGACCTGCGCGACAGATGGACCGGCGACAAGGGCATCTGGCGGCGCGGAATCGTCCTTGCCGTCTGCGCGGTCCTCCTCACCCTCGTGATGGTCTTCCACGCCGACATCCCGAACACCATCGGCAACCTGGGCAGCCTCACCGAGACGTTCCTGCCGTGGATCGGTGTGTTCGTCCCGCTGCTGCTGATCCTGGGCCTGGTGCGCCGCTCGGCGACCGCGCTGGTCGCCCTGCTGCTGCCGGTCGTGGTCTGGCTCAATCTCTTCGGCGGGCTGATGCTCTCCGACAAGTCGGGCAGCGGCGGCGACCTCACCGTGGCCACCCACAACGTCAACGCCGACAACCCCGACCCCGCGGGCACCGCCCGGCAGGTCGCGGACTCGGGCGCCGACATCATCGCCCTGGAGGAACTGCCGAGCGGCAAGGTATCGGCGTACGAGGCGGCGCTCGCCGACCGCTTCCCGTACCACTCGGTGCAGGGGACCGTCGGCCTGTGGAGCAAGTACCCGATGAGCGACACCCGGCCGGTCGACATCAAGATGGGCTGGACCCGGGCGATGCGTTCCACGGTGACGACGCCCAAGGGCGAGGTCGCCGTCTACGTGGCCCATCTGCCGTCCGTACGGGTCAAGCTGCACGCCGGATTCACCGCCAACCAGCGCGACGACAGCGCGGACGCCCTGGGCGAGGCCATCGCCGACGAACGGCTCGGCAAGGTGATCCTGCTCGGTGACCTCAACGGCACGATGAACGACCGCTCGCTCAACGAGGTCACCTCCCAGATGAGGTCCACCCAGGGCGCCGCCGGCGACGGCTTCGGCTTCAGCTGGCCGGCGTCGTTCCCGATGGCACGGATCGACCAGATCATGGTGAAGGGCGTCGAGCCGATGTCGTCGTGGACGCTCCCGGCGACGGACAGCGACCACCTGCCGATCGCGGCGCGCGTGCGGCTGTGACCGGCGGCCGGTCCGGTTCCAGCGGGCTCGGAGGCGTTCAGTGCCTCACCCCCGGTCGGTCCGGGCGCCGGGAAGCGCGAGCCTGCCCGTACGGGCGAGGACGACAACCAAGGGGGCCATGGCCAGCCGGCCGGGCCAGCCCGCGAGGCTCATGGGCAGCCGCTTTGGCGGGGCGTCCGGCCGGGACCGCGACGGCCGTCAGCAGCCACCCCACCGCACGGGGCCACGGCTTCGGGAGACGCAGCGCGAGCGCGTCGCGGCCCCGGTCACCCCGCCCCGGTCACCCCGACTCGCGCCACCGATTGGTGATCGGCAGCCGCCGGTCCTTGCCGAAGCCCTTCGGGGAGATCTTCGTGCCCGGCGGGTACTGCCGCCGCTTGTACTCCGCCGTGTCCACCATCCGCAGCGTCTTCGCCACCAGCGCCTCGTCGAACCCGGCCGCGACGATTTCGTCCAGGCCCTGGTCCCGGTCGACGTACAGCTCCAGGATCCGGTCCAGTACGTCGTAGTCGGGCAGCGAGTCCGTGTCGACCTGTCCCGGGCGCAGCTCGGCGCTGGGCGGCTTGGTGATGGACGCCTCCGGGATCGGAGGGGTCTGCCCACGCTCCTCGGCGGCGCGGTTGCGCCACTTCGCGAGGCGGAAGATCGACGTCTTGTAGACATCCTTGATCGGGCCGTACGCCCCGACCGAGTCGCCGTACAGCGTCGAGTAGCCGACCGCCAGCTCGGACTTGTTGCCCGGCGCGAGGACGATCTGGCCCTCCTGGTTGGAGACGGCCATCAGTATCGTGCCGCGCAGCCGGGACTGGAGGTTCTCCTCGGCAAGGCCGGTGAGCCCCAGCGAGCCCATGTACGCGTCGAACATCGGCTCGATCGGTACGGTGCGGAAGTTCAGCCCGGTACGGCGGGCCAGCTCGGCCGCGTCGCCCTTGGAGTGGTCCGAGGAGTACTTCGACGGCATCGAGATGCCGTACACGTTCTGTGCGCCCAGCGCGTCGCAGGCGATGGCCGCGACCAGCGCCGAGTCGATCCCGCCGGAGAGCCCGATCAGCACACTGCTGAAGCCGTTCTTGGCGGCGTACGCACGCAGGCCCACGACCAGCGCCGAGTACAGCTCCTCGTCGTCGTCGAGACGCTCCGCGTAACCGCCGGTCAGCTCCGTCTCGTACGCCGGGAGGGGCTCCTCGGAGAGCACCACGCGGTCGATCCGCAGCCCGTCGTTCACGACACCGGACGGCGCCTCGGCCGCGGCGGCCGGCAGGTCCAGGTCGAGGACGACGCTGCCCTCGGCGAACTGCGGGGCGCGGGCGATCACTTCGCCGTTCTGGTCGACGACGATCGAGTCGCCGTCGAAGACCAGCTCGTCCTGGCCGCCGATCATCGCCAGATACGCGGTCGTGCAGCCGGCCTCCTGGGCCCGCTTGCGGACCAGTTCCAGCCGGGTGTCGTCCTTGTCCCGCTCGTACGGCGAGGCGTTGATCGACAGCAGCAGTCCGGCGCCGGCGGCCCGCGCGGCCGGCACCCGGCCGCCGTCCTGCCAGAGGTCCTCGCAGATCGCGAGTGCCACATCGACGCCCTGGACCCGCACGACCGGCATCGAGTCGCCCGGCACGAAGTACCGGAACTCGTCGAAGACACCGTAATTGGGGAGGTGGTGCTTGGCGAAGGTCAGCGCGACCTGCCCGCGGTGCAGCACCGCGGCGGCGTTCTGCGGGGCACCGGCGGGCTGCCCGTAGCGCGGCTGGGCCGTCTCGGAGCGATCGAGGTAACCGAGTACGACCGGCAGCTCCCCGAAGCCCTCCGCGTCGAGACGGGCGGCGAGCGCGCGCAGCGCCTGACGCGAGGCCTCGACGAAGGACGACCGCAGGGCCAGGTCCTCGACGGGGTAGCCGGTCAGCATCATCTCGGGGAACGCCACCAGATGGGCGCCCTGTTCGGCGGAGTGCCGGGTCCAGTGGACGACCGCCTCGGCGTTGCCGGAGAGATCACCGACGGTCGAGTCGATCTGATTCAGTGCGAGGCGTAGTTGAGGCACGCGCCCAGTGTAATCGTCTGACTGACGCGATGTCCTGGCGGGCAGTGCAATCGCGGAGCCGCCCGCCAGGAACGGGTCAGTGGTGGTAGCCGAGGACCGTCATCATGCCCACGTCCGAGTGGTAGATGTTGTGGCAGTGGAGCATCCACAGGCCCGGGTTGTCCGCGTCGAACTCCACGGCGATCGAGCTGCCCGGCCGGACGATCGCGGTGTCCTTGCGCGCCCATGTGGCCTCGCGCCGGTGGGAGGCCCGGTGCTCCGGCCCTGCCGATCCCACCAGCCCGAACGAGTGTCCGTGCAGATGGATGGGATGCCACATCTCCGTGACGTTGTAGAACTCCATCCTGACCCGCTCGCCCGCCTTGACCGGGTGGCGCTGCCCGGGCCTGTACGGCTTGTGGTTGAAGCCCCAGTTGTACGCAGCCATGTTGCCGGTCAACTTGAACCGGATGGTCCGGTCGGGCTCGCGGACGGACAGCGCCACGGATTCGTCCGGCGACAGCTCGCCCGCCTCCACCAGTTTTCCGTCCAGCTCCTTCGGCCGTACGGAGGCGGTGGGCGCCGCGCCCCGTCCGGTACGGAGCAGGGCCAGCGCCGACGCCCGCTTGCCCTCGGCGAGCGCGGTCAGCGGGAACACCCCGTCCCCGGCGGTGACCACCACGTCGTACCGCTCACCCATGCCCAGCAGCAGGGCGTCCGTCGTGGTGTGCCGGACCGGGTAGCCGTCGGTGTGGGTGATCGTCATCCGGTGGCCGCCGAGCGCGACACGGAAAGCGGTGTCGCCGCCCGCGTTGATGATGCGAATCCGGATCCGGTCGCCGGGCTTGGCGGCGAAGGAGGTGGGGGCCTTCGGGATGCGGCCGTTGATCAGGTAATGCGGGTAGTCGACATTGCCACCGTGGCTGTCGAGCAGTTCGCTGAACGAGTTCTTCATGACACGGGAGGGGCCGGAGCGGCGCTTGGCGGACTTGGGGGACTTGGGGGAACCTCCGTGCCCGGCGTCGCCCGAATCGCTCTTGTCATCCATGTCGCTCTTGTCGCCCATGCCGTCATGGCCCATCCCGTGGCCCATCCCGTGGCCCATGCCGCCCCGGCCCCCGCTGAGTTCGTCGAGCACCCCGTCCGGCGTGGAGCCGTCCACCCCGTCGACCCAGTCGTCGAGGACGACGACCCACTCCTTGTCGTACTTGAGGGGCTCCTTGGGGTCGTCGACGATCAGTGGCGCGTACAGACCGCGGTCCTGCTGGACGCCCGTGTGCGGATGGAACCAGTACGTTCCCGGGTGCGGCACCTTGAAGCGGTACGCGTACTCGGCGCCCTGCTTGATGGGCGGCTGGGTCAGGTCGGGTACGCCGTCCATGTCGTTGCGCACATTGAGCCCGTGCCAGTGCAGGCTGGTCGTCGCCGGAAGGTGGTTGGCGAGGGTGAGCGCCAGGGTGTCGCCGACCGCGACCCGGAGTTCCTTGCCGGGCAGCCGGGCTTCGTACGCCCAGGAGCCGACGACGAGCCCGCCGCCCAGATCGAGGCGGGACGGGGTGGCGGTGAGGTGGATCTTGTGTACGGGGCCGGAACCCCGCCCGACCTCGGCCGCGGCGACCTCCTCCCCGTCGGGGGAGACGTACTCGCCCCTGGGCTTCGCGTGGGGGGCGGTCCCGTGGTTCGCACCGCCGTGGCTCGTGCCGCCGGCGTTCGGGCCGCCGGCCTTCGTACCGCCGCGGGCCGTGTCGGATTCGCCGGAGCAGGCGGCCAGGACTGCCGTACCGGCAGTGGCGACAGCGGCGCCGAGCACGGCGCGTCGGGTGGGTGGAGTACGCATGGCGGAAGCACCTCGGGGTGTTGTCGGTATTTCGGTCTGCTGGGGGAGGGGGAGGCACCCCTCCTATATGCACAGCACCGACAACGAAGCGAGATGGGTCCGGCCCGGCCGGGATACCGGCCGCGCGGCCGGCGGCACTCGCGCCACGACGCCCCTGAGGAGGCGAATGATCCCGATGAGCAGCGCAACGGACAGCAACAACTGTCCGTATGCCACACATCCACTCAGGGTCATGTCGAGCACCCTACCCCCGCCCCGTATGCGCCGCGCGCGGAAACGTATCGCCGCAGCAATACAGGGCCCGGCGGAGAGAACGCACAGCGACCCGGTACCCCTCGTGGGCAAGGGGTACCGGGCCATCGGGCTGTGTGATCGCGAGCCGGTCAGCTGGGGGCGTAGACCTTCTCCACCCAGAGGGCGATCTGCTCGTCGGAGAGGTGATGCGCCAGATCGGCTTCGCTGATCATGCCGATCAGCTTCTTGTTCTCGACCACGGGAAGCCGGCGGATCCGATGGGTCTGCATCTCCTCCAGAACCATCTCCACACCCGCCTCTGCGTCGATCCAGCGAGGGGTGCCCTTGGCGAGGTCGCCCGCGGTCATCTTCGACGGATCGTGTCCCATCGCCACACAGCCGACCACGATGTCGCGGTCCGTGAGTATGCCGATCATCCGGTCCCGTTCGCCTTTGGCCGAGATGGGCAGCGCGCCCACTTTGTGCTCGCGCATCAGCTGTGCGGCGCGGTCGAGCGTCTCGTGCGCGGGGATCCATGTGGCCCCGGTGTGCATGATGTCCTTGGCGGTGGTCATGAGGGATTCCTCCTGCGTGCCGGTGGGCATGCTGTACGACCCCGAGCGAACCCATCGTCATGGGCCCGTTCGGGGCACGCGACCGCTATCACCCGTTCGGGTGTGTATGCAGCTCGGAGGGAATCTTTCAGGGCCGGGGCTTCGCGCCTCGTGCCGCCAGCATCCGGGTCATCATGTCCAGCTCGGACTGCTGGGCCTCGACCATTCCCTGGGCCAGCCGCTTCTCCACATTCACCGTGCACAGCCGGGCGCAGCCGCGGGCCATGTCGATGCCGCCCTTGTGGTGGTCGGTCATCAGCTGGAGGTACAGGATCTCGGCCTTCCTGCCGTTCGCCCTGCGGAGCCGGTTCAGCTCGGTCCTGGTGGCCATACCGGGCATGAGGGAGCCGTCATGGGCCCGGTAACCGGCCCCCATGCCCGCCGTCCCGCCCATTCCTTCCATGCCGTCCATCGTGTGTCCGTCGTGCCCCGCCGCCATCCAGGCCATCGGCTCCTGCCCGGCGGCCGCCTTCGGCAGCTCCCACAGGTCCAGCCAGCCGAGCATCATGCCCCGCTGGTTGGCCTGCGTATTGGCGATGTCGTACGCGAGACGGCGTACCTCCTCGTCCTTCGTACGGTCACGCACGATGAACGACATCTCGACGGCCTGCTGATGGTGAACCGCCATGTCGCGGGCGAAACCGGCGTCCGCCGAGTCCACCGCCGGCGTGCGCGTGGCGGGGGCGGCGGCATGGTCCGCGCCGTCGTCCCGCGCGGAGGCGACCGTCGCCACCCCCGCGAACAGCAGTGCGAGCACGACGGCGGAGCCCGCCACCCACTGGATGCGCCGGTCGCGTTTCACCACGGTCACTGGGTCCCCAGCCCGCCCGTGCACGCGGCACCGGGCTCGGGTGTCTGCGGCCCCTGGACGAACTTGGCGAAGAACTGGTCGACCCGCCGGTCATCGGCGCTGTCCACCGTCACCTGATTGCCCCAGGCACTCAGCATGATCGTCCCGGCCTGGCCCTCGTACGGGCTCATCAGCGAGTACGGCGTCCTGCCGACCCGCTCTGCGAGCTTCGCCACATCGGCGTTCGAGGCCTTGTCCGTGTACGTCACCCACACCGATCCGTGCTCCAGCGAGTGCACGGCGTTCACGTCGGGGATCGCTTTCTTGTATACCTCGCCGTCGCAGTTCGTCCATACGGGGTTGTGGTCACCGCCGACCGGGGGCTTCATCGGGTACGTGACCGGCGTGGTGACGTGCTTGCGGGTCAGCTTCTTCGCGTCCCACGTCTTCAGCCCCTCGATGGGCTCGGCGGCGAGCTTCTTCTGCTCCGCCGCGGACGCCTTGGCGTCCTCCGCCTGAACGGCCTTCTTCTTCTCCGATGCCTCGGACTTGTCCAGCACCATGTACGAGCCGAAACCGACCAGGCCCACGACGGCGAGGACGCTCAGGCTTATGGCCAGGACACGGTTGCGGCGCTCCCGCGCGCGGTCGGCGTTGCGCATCTGCTCTATGCGGGTCCTGCGGTCGAAGCTCATGTCGTCAGGTCCTTCTGCGAAGGGGCGGGGGGACAAGAAGCGGTCGGGAAAACCGGTGCGTACCGGGCAGTTGCGAAGCCGCTCCGCTCCGTGCGCACCATGGGCGCCGATCGTAGTGGGTGGCCGGGTGCTCCATCTCACATCGTGTGCGTAATCTGGGTGAAATCCCGGGTCGTGATACTGGAGCTTCTCCCCTACCCCGGGCGGTGGTGCACGGACCGTCTGAACTGCAAGGATGTGGCTATGGACAAGCAGCAGGAATTCGTCCTCAGGACGCTTGAGGAGCGCGACATCCGCTTCGTACGGCTGTGGTTCACCGATGTGCTCGGCTACCTCAAGTCCGTTGCCGTGGCCCCCGCCGAGCTGGAACAGGCGTTTGACGAGGGCATCGGCTTCGACGGCTCGGCCATCGAGGGCTTCGCCCGGGTGTACGAGTCCGACATGATCGCCAAGCCGGACCCGGGTACGTTCCAGATCCTGCCGTGGCGCGCGGAGGCCCCCGGCACGGCCCGGATGTTCTGCGACATCCTGATGCCCGACGGTTCGCCGTCCTTCGCGGACCCGCGCTATGTCCTCAAGCGCATCCTCGCCAAGACCTCCGACCTGGGCTTCACCTTCTACACCCACCCGGAGATCGAGTTCTTCCTGCTGAAGGACAAGCCGGTCGACGGCAGCCGCCCCACCCCCGCCGACAGCTCCGGCTACTTCGACCACACCCCGCAGAACGTCGGCATGGACTTCCGCCGCCAGGCGATCACCATGCTCGAATCGATGGGCATCTCGGTCGAGTTCAGTCACCACGAGGGCGCCCCCGGTCAGCAGGAGATCGACCTGCGGTACGCGGACGCGCTCTCCACCGCCGACAACATCATGACCTTCCGCCTGGTGATGAAGCAGGTCGCGCTGGAGCAGGGCGTGCAGGCGACGTTCATGCCGAAGCCGTTCTCCGAGTACCCCGGGTCGGGCATGCACACCCACCTCTCCCTCTTCGAGGGCGACCGCAATGCCTTCTACGAGTCGGGCGCGGAGTATCAACTGTCCAAGGTCGGCCGCTCCTTCATCGCCGGTCTGCTCACCCACGCCGCGGAGATCTCCGCCGTGACGAACCAGTGGGTCAACTCCTACAAGCGCATCTGGGGCGGCTCCTCCCGCGCCGCGGGCGCCGGCGGCGAGGCCCCCTCGTACATCTGCTGGGGCCACAACAACCGCTCCGCGCTCATCCGTGTCCCGATGTACAAGCCCGGCAAGACCGGCTCCGCCCGCGTCGAGGTCCGCTCCATCGACTCCGGCGCCAACCCCTACCTGACGTACGCGGTGCTGCTCGCCGCGGGCCTCAAGGGCATAGAGGAGGGCTACGAACTCCCGGCCGGCGCCGACGACGACGTCTGGGCCCTGTCCGACGCAGAGCGCCGCGCGATGGGCATCGAACCCCTGCCGCAGAACCTCGGCGAGGCGATCTCGCTGATGGAGAAGAGCGAACTGGTCGCCGAGACGCTCGGCGAGCACGTCTTCGACTTCTTCCTGCGCAACAAGAAGCAGGAGTGGGAGGAGTACCGCAGCGAGGTCACGGCCTTCGAGCTGAAGGCACTGCTGCCGGTGCTGTAACAGCAGGTCAGCCGCATTACGGCGACGCAGTGACGATCCGGGCCAGAGGCGTCGTGCCTCTGGCCCGGAGTCCGTTCAATCGCCCTGGGCCGTCTGTGGGCCGTCAGGCGCACAAGCGGTGGCGTCGTACATGCTGTCCACGGCCTTCCGGGTGCGCCCCTCGCTGCTCGGCATCAGGTGCGTGTACGTCCGGAGAGTGAAGCCGGGGTCGGAGTGCCCGAGGCAGGTGGAGAGCGCCTTGATGCTCTCCCTGCGTCCAGCAGTACCGAGGCGTAGAAGTGCCGGAGCGCATGCATCCCGTGCTCGCGGGCGGCCTGTAGATCGTCATCCGCCGCAAGAACCGCGGACACGCTCGCGAAGATGACGCGGCGGTACGACGACATGGGGAGCGCGCGTTCCAACTCGCTGAGCCGGTTGAGGATGCGCGAGGGCTGGAAGGAGTCGAGGGGGTGCGACCCGATGTACGGAAAGGCGTGCAGCCGAAGCTGCACAGCAACCGAGGTGCGCGTAGTCGTGTCGGTGGTCTGGGATGCGGCGCTTCTGTCGGTCGGGGAATGACTTGGATTTCTCGGTGCCGTCAGGGCCGATGTAGCGGGCGTGGTAACGCATGCCGGTCCCGTGGCGGTCGGTCTTGACGCGGTTTGTCTTGCCGTCGGTGGTGGCGGTCTTGTACCAGCGGTCTTGGATGTGGCCTGCCAATTGGGGCTCCTGGGAGGAACGGACGCGGCAGGGGCACGACCCATGCGGGTCATGCCCCTGTGGTGGTGGCGGGTTTGGTCAGGCGGCGTCGGCTTCGATGCGAGCGCCAATCCAGGCATGGACGGCTTCGGGGTCGTAGCGCAGGTGCTTGCCGATGCGGAATTCGGGTGGGCCGGTGCGCTTTTTGCGCCAGGCGTAGACGGTTTCCGGCGGGACGGAGAGCAGAGTGGCGATGTCGTCGGGGGTGAGGTACCGGGCAGGCAGGGCGGTGGTCACCGTGGCTCCTCGGTTCGTCCGGGGTGTGGGTGGGTTGCAGTCACATTGCTGTGAGTCGCGACTCAAGCAACTCAGAGGCGGTGCGAGAGGGGTGTTGAGTCGCTTGAGTCACGACTCAGGCAAATGTGGTTCGGACGTGTTGAGCGTGATCCCGTAGTACGTGGCCACTTGTCGGCCGTAGGCGTCGCGGGGGCGGGCGCGGTGCAGTTGCGGGACGACGGAGAGCAGGTTGCGGCCGAACCGTGGTCGCCGATCTGAACCCGGCCCTGCGGGGTTGGGCGGCGTACTTCCGTAACGGCAACTCAGCCGGGAAGTTCTCAACGATCGACAGTTACGTCCACGAGCGACTCGCGATTTTCGAAAATCGCAAGCGCGGCATCCCGGGCAGACGGTGGGGAAAGCGCCACGACGGCGCATGGTTCACCCGACTCGGAGTGTTCCGCGTGTCCGGGAACGTGCGCAGGGTGGCGGTGCATGCCAGCCGGTGAACGATGTCGGTAAGCCGTGTGCGCGAGAAGCGCATGCACGGTTTGACGGGCGGGGGCTGGAAACGGAGCCCTCACGGGCCACCGCGCCAGTCCCCGACCCTACTAAGCCGCCAACGATGGTGCGTTTTCGCGCCATGCTGCCCAGCTCCCGATCTCCTGTCGGGGGCCAGTCGGCTCGTGAGGATCGGGCCCAACGCCAAAAGGCCAACTACGCCGACAGCGATTAGACTTTTGCTAACCGGATGACCCCGACGAACGGAGAGACCGGTGAGGAAGAGAATCGCAATAGCCGCAGTAGCGCCTCTCATCCTGGGGGCAGGCGTAATCGCCTCTCCTTCCCCGGCATCTGCCATTCCGCCGCCAAATTGCTCGGTGGTACAAAATGGTGCCACATTCGAACTCGCGGCCGAGGGCTTCGACGTCACCACCCCGTTCACCGCTCTGAGGAATGGAACCCTGCTTACTCAGGGCGTCACAACCGCCCCTAATGGGCAGGCGAATATCGCCCTCCCCGCTGGCCCGGAAGGGACGTTCGTTTTCCAAACCACGGGTGGTGTCGGCAGAACCTGCGAGAATCCGTTCAACAACACCACCACCACCACGAAATCCGATACTGACACCGGACCAATTACCGCCGCAGTGCAGGACCATGACTTGGGATTCGCAGCGGGGAGAGCGGATGGAAAGGTCTCGTGCGACCTGAACAAGATTTTCAGGCTGCGCGCTGACGACAAGTCAACCCCGGCGTACAGCAAGGGCTACGCGGAGGGACTCGAGAACGCAAAGACCACTTACGCTCCATGCGTCAGCGAGAAGGCCCAGCCCAAGGCTCTGGACCACAACAGTGACGGAGGGCGTGACGGGGGCTCGAGAAACCACTAGCTAGCGGAACACCAAGGTCCGGCTGGAGGGCCGGACCTTGGTGCTTGGGCCCTTCGTCGTATCCCGGATCGGCCGCGGCTACTCACCGACCGAGGCCGGTGGCGGTGGGTACGGAGGGGGGACGAAGGCATGAATGAACCCGGCAGGATCAACTCGCTTGAGCACGCCGCACGCTGGCGCTCCGGGGCACGGACTGCCCCGAGCGCGTGCTCCCGCACTTCGAGCAGCGGACTTCGGTGACGACCGGTCGAGCAAAGCAGTCGTAGCGGGGCGCGCCTGGGCGCGCGGAGAGCTGACGATGAATCAGGCCCGCGCCGCCGCGTTCGCGGCCCACAGCGTGGCACGCGACGCCGAAGGCCCGGCCGCCCGCGCTGTGGCCCGCGCGGCCGGTCACGCCGTGGTGACCGCCCCTGTCCCGGGCCACGCCCGCCACTCCGCACGCGCCACGGACGAGTCCGGGGCCACCCCCGCGTACAAGGTGACCTCCGCCCGAGCAACGGCGGCGGAACGCGACTGGCAGTACCGGCGCCTCCCCGGACATCTCCGTCAGGTGGCCTTCCCGGCCGGGCACACCGACTGAGGCCGCGACTGGGGTAGTGTGGCCCACCCCAACACGGGGACCGACCAAGGAGGTGAGAGCCATTACCGCTGCATCAGGCTGGGTGCTCACCCCTCACGATCGCGTGGTCGACCCGACATAATCGACCGCGGAGCGCCCATCGGCTTTCCCGAAAGGCTCCGCTTCATGTCGGTTTCCGCTTCACCGCTCGCCGTTTCCTCCATCGTCTCCACACTCCGCGCCGCCGGCTGCGTATTCGCCGAGGACGAGGCGGAGTTGATCGTCTCCACGGCCGCCGACCACGCCGAACTCGCTTCCATGGTCGAACGGCGGGCCGCCGGCCTGCCCCTGGAACACGTCCTCGGCTGGGCCGAGTTCAGCGGTCTCCGGATCGCCGTGGACCCCGGTGTCTTCGTACCCCGTCGCCGCACCGAGTTCCTGGTCCGGCAGGCCGCCGCCCTCGCCGGGCCCGGGGCGGTCGTCGTCGACCTCTGCTGCGGTTCGGGAGCCCTCGGCACCGCGCTTGCCGCAACGCTCGACCGGATCGAACTGCACTCCGCCGACGTCGAACCCGCAGCCGTACGGTGCGCCCGCCGCAACATCGGCGACGGGGGCCGGGTGTACGAGGGCGACCTCTTCGAGCCGCTCCCCGGCTCGTTGCGCGGCCGGGTGGGGATTCTGCTCGCCAATGTGCCGTACGTACCGACGCAGGACGTCGAGCTGCTTCCCCCGGAGGCCCGTATCCATGAGCCACGCGTCGCACTCGACGGCGGCGGGGACGGCCTCGACGTCCTGCGGCGGGTCACCGCCGAGGCCCCGCGATGGCTGGCACCGGGCGGGCATCTGCTGGTCGAGACGAGCGAACGGCAGGCGGCGCGGGCCGAGGAGACCGTCGCCCGCAGCGGCCTGGTCCCGCGCGTCGTCACCTCTGCCGAGCTGTTCGCGACCGTCATCATCGCGACCCGGCCGGAGCCGTCCGGGAACTGAGCGCGGACGGGCGCAGAGGCGGCCCGGTCCGGTCCGGCTCAGGATTTCGGCTTCCGCCGGACCACCGCCGTCCCGGCGTCCAGGTCCACCCCCATGCGGGGCGGCGCGCCGTCCAGTGCGTCGTCCCACATGGCCCGCGTGCCGGGACGTGCCGTCCTGGATGTCGAAGTGCCATTCGGGGCCGTACTTCGACTCCCAGGCCGCGGCCGGCCGGTTCTACGTCTCCGGCCTGGTCAGAAACTCCTTCGCCGCCGACCAACGGCCGGCCGTCGCGCTCTCGTGGCTGTAACGGGTATCCAGCTCGGCGAAGGGTTCGAATCCGGACATGCGGGCCTCCCGGTCGGGTCCTTGAAGCGATCGTGCCCCCGAAGTGCGGACGGCGCATCCGCCACGAATTCATCGGTGCGAGGCTAGGCTCGGAATGCTGAAGTGTGTGTGGACGGCGAGCGGGAGAGCACGGAATGACGACGGTGCCGGGGCGCAGGAGCAGTACATTCACCCGACTGCTGCGGCACGGTTTCACCGACCCCTCCGCCGCCGAGCGGCTCCTCGACCTGCCCGAGCTGTCGTCCGTACGCTCCGATCCGGTGCTGCTCGACGCCCTCGGGGGCACCGCCGACCCCGATCTGGCACTGCGTGGCGTCGTCCGGCTGGTGGAGGCCGAGGAGCCGGACGAGCGGCAGGTCCTCCTGGACACCCTCGTCACCGCCAAACCGCTGCGGGACCGGCTGCTCGGGGTGCTCGGGGCGTCCGAGGCGCTCGGTGACCATCTCGCCCGCCACCCCCGCGACTGGCATGCGCTCGTCACCTACGAGGCCACCGATCTGCACCCCGGGGTGGCCGAATTCGAGCAGGGGCTCGCCGGGGCCGACGACCCCGACTCGCTGCGCGTCGCCTACCGCCGGTGCCTGCTGGCCATAGCGGCCCGCGACGTGTGCGGTACGACGGACGTCGCCGAGGCTGCCGCCGAACTGGCCGATCTGGCCACGGCGACCCTGCGGGCGGCGCTCGCCATCGCCCGTACGGCCGCACCCGCCGACGCCGCCCAGTGCCGGCTCGCCGTCATCGCGATGGGCAAGTGCGGTGGGCACGAGCTGAACTATGTCTCCGACGTCGACGTCATCTTCGTCACGGAACCCGTCGACGGCTACGAGGAGAGCGCAGCCGTGCAGGCCGCCACCCGGCTGGCCGCGCACATGATGCGGATCTGCTCCGACACGACCGTCGAGGGCACCATCTGGCCCGTCGACGCCAACCTCCGTCCCGAGGGCCGCAACGGGCCCCTCGTACGGACGCTGTCCTCGCACCTCGCGTACTACCAGCGCTGGGCCAAGACCTGGGAGTTCCAGGCGCTCCTCAAGGCCCGGCCGGTGGCCGGCGACCCCGAACTGGGCGCGGAGTACGTCGAGGCCGTCTCGCCGCTCGTATGGCAGGCCGCGGACCGCGAGAACTTCGTCGCCGACGTACAGAAGATGCGCCGCCGAGTCGTCGACAACATCCCCGCCGACCGCGTCGACCGCGAGATCAAGCTCGGTCCCGGCGGGCTGCGGGACGTCGAATTCGCCGTACAGCTGCTCCAGCTGGTGCACGGCCGCAGTGATGCCACCCTGCGCAGCGGCACCACCCTGGAGGCCCTTCGGGCGCTCGCCGCGGGCGGCTATGTGGGGCGGGTGGACGCCGCGCAGTTGGACGACGCGTACCGCTTCCTGCGTGCCATGGAGCACCGGATCCAGCTCTACCGGCTGCGCCGCACCCATCTGGTGCCGGAGGACGAGGCGGATCTGCGGCGGCTCGGGCGCTCCCTCGGGATGCGTGCGGACCCGATCACCGAGCTCAACCAGGCGTGGAAGCGGCACGCCTCCGTGGTGCGGCGGCTGCACGAGAAACTGTTCTACCGGCCGCTGCTCGACGCCGTCGCCCAGCTCGCGCCCGGCGAGTCCAGGCTCAGCGCGAAGGCGGCCAAGCACCGGCTCGAAGCGCTCGGATACGCCGATCCGGCCGCCGCGCTGCGGCACCTGGAGGCGCTGACGTCCGGGGTGTCCCGCAAGGCCGCCATCCAGCGCACCCTGCTGCCGGTGCTGCTCGGCTGGTTCGCGGACTCCGCCGATCCGGACGCCGGGCTGCTCGGCTTCCGCAAGGTGTCCGACGCACTCGGCAAGACCCCCTGGTACCTGCGGCTGCTGAGGGACGAGGGCGCCGCCGCGGAGAACCTCGCCCGGGTGCTCTCGGCCGGCCGGCTCGCCCCCGACCTGCTGCTCCGTGCGCCCGAGGCGGTGGCGATCCTCGGCGATCCGCAGGGGCTGAAGCCGCGCAGCCGCGAGCACCTGGAGCAGGAGGTGCTGGCCGCGGTGGGGCGCGCGGAGGGCGCCGAATCCGCCGTCGCCGTGGTCCGCGGGGTGCGTCGGCGCGAGCTGTTCCGGACCGTGGCCGCGGACCTCATCGGCTCGTACGGTACGGAGGAGAGCCCCGCCGAGGAGGACCCCGGGGCTCTCGTCGACCGGGTCGGCAACGCTGTCACCGATCTCAACGCCGTCACGATCGCGGGCGCCCTGCGCGCCGCCGTACGCGAGCAGTGGGGGGACACTCTCCCCACCCGGTTCGCGGTCATCGGTGTGGGCCGTTTCGGCGGACACGAGCTCGGATACGGCTCCGACGCCGATGTGCTGTTCGTCCACTCACCGCGCGAGGGCGTCGACGAGCAGGAGGCGGGCCGGGCCGCGAACCAGGTGGTGTCCGAGATGCGGAGACTGCTGCAACTGCCCACCGCCGACCCGCCGTTGATCATCGATGCGGATCTGCGGCCGGAGGGCAAGAGCGGGCCGCTGGTGCGTACGCTGAGGTCGTACGAGGCCTACTACCGGCGGTGGTCGCTGGTCTGGGAGAGCCAGGCACTGCTGCGCGCCGAGCCGATGGCCGGTGACGAGGAACTCGGCCGTGACTTCATCGAGTTGATCGATCCGTTGCGCTACCCGATGGAGGGCCTCGGGGAGGACGCGGTCCGCGAGATCCGCCGCCTGAAGGCCCGGATGGAGTCCGAACGGCTGCCGCGCGGCGCTGACCCGACGCTCCATACCAAGCTGGGGCGCGGCGGGCTGAGCGATGTCGAGTGGACGGTCCAGCTGATGCAGATGCAGCACGGCTGGGTGGAACCGGGGCTGCGGACGACCCGTACCCGCGAGGCGCTGGCCGCGGCGTGCGCGGCGGAGCTGATCTCGGGCGAGGACGCGCAGACGCTGGACGAGGCGTGGGTGCTGGCGACGCGGGTCCGCAATGCGGTGATGCTGGTACGGGGGCGGCCGGGCGACACGTTTCCGTCGGGGCCGCGCGAACTCACGGCGGTGGGGCGGTACTTGGGGTACGAGCCGGGGCATGTCGGGGACATGCTGGACGACTACCGGCGGATTACGCGGCGGGCGCGCGCAGTGGTGGAGGAGCGGTTCTACGGGGCGTGAGGGGGCGCCCGCTGCGGCGCGGGGCCTTGCTCCGAGGTTCGGGGCTCCGCCGCGGGCCCCGGCTCCCGGAGCTGCGCGAACGGCTTCCATGGGGCGTGGCCGAGGACGCCTCTTGCATCTGTACCGGACGGGCCTCGCGCTCATCCCGGCTGCCGGGAGGGCAGTCGTCAGGCGCGCACGCCGCGTCAGGCCCGCCATCGCAAGGCAGGCAGGTGTCTCCCTCACCCACGAGGCGCCGCACCCGCCGCGTGGAACTCTTTTCCGGCATGGCCGCCACCCCTGGACGAGCTGGTACGTGTGCGGAGCGAGGCGGGCCGGCTCCGGCGGGTCGGCGGCGTGAAGTTCTTCATGGACGGCACCGTCGAGGGCGGTGCCGCGTGGCTGGAACACGCCGACTGGGCCGGCCGGACCTGGTGCTGCCGGGACCTGCGCGATGCCGGGGCGCCTGCGGCGGGCCTGTCCTCTACCCGCCCCTTCCCGGCAGCATCGATATGCGGCTTCGCCCCGGCCCCCGGTCCTCAAACGCCGGACGGGCTTGAATTGCGTGCTGCCGTGTCCGTCGCCGGGTGTTGCGTCCGGATCGGCGTGCCCGTGGACAGACCTGCCGGCCGCGACCTCCCCCGCGGCAGCGGAACCCGCTTCGGGAGGTGGTGCGGCAGCGAGCCGTACCAGGCGTACGAGATCGCGTAACCGAAGGCCAGACACGTCATGCCACCCAGCGCGTCCAGCCAGAAGTGGTTCGCTGTCGCCACGATCACCAGCAGGGTGACTGCCGGGTAGAGCAGGCCCAGGATGCGCGCCCAGGGGGCGGAGGCCAGCGCGAAGATGGTCAGGCCGCACCAGAGCGACCAGCCGATGTGTATCGAGGGCATCGCCGCGTACTGGTTCGACATGTTCTTGAAGTTGCCCGAGGCCATCGATCCCCAGGTCTGATGGACCAGGACGGTGTCGATAAAGTGGCCGCCGTTCATCAGGCGGGGCGGTGCCAGTGGATACAAGTAGTAGCCGAGCAGTGCCACGGCCGTGGTCGCGAACAGGGCCAGACGGGCCGCCGCGTAACGGCCGGGGTGACGGTGGAACAGCCACACCAGCACACAGACGGTGACGATGAAGTGCAGTGTCGCGTAGTAGTAGTTCATCGACACGATCAGCCATGTCACGGAATTCACCGCATGGTTGACCGTCTGCTCCACGGCGATGCCCATGTATGTCTCCACCGACCAGATCCGGTCGGCATTGTGCAGGGCCTCGGCCTTCTGCTCAGGGACGGCGTTGCGCACCAGCGAGTACACCCAGTAACTGGCTGCAATCAGCAGGATTTCGAACCAGATGCGCGGCCGGCGAGGGGAACGCAGGGAACGTAGTCTCGCCGGGCCGCCGCCCTGCCACCCGGCGTTCTGCCCAGCGTTCGCCGTGGGGGCCGCCTCGTCCACGATGGGTGACGGGGTGGCCTCCGACCGGCCTTCCTGTGACGTCACGCTCAATTCACCCATAGGCACAGAGTCTGCCAGAAATGTTCCCCCCGCCCGATCATCCTCCGATCGGTTCGGGGCCGCACATCTGACTGCTGGTACTGCGCGCTAGGAGCGGGCGTGCGATCCTGGAACGGTTCCGGCGGCGGAGGCCGGAGCGGGCCCGGGACCTGCGGCCGTTGAACCGCGAACGACAAGTTCGGGCATGAAGACGAATTCGCTGTGCGGAGCGGGTGTGCCGCCGATCTCCTCAAGGAGGGTGCGCACGGCCGCCTGGCCCATCGCCGTGACCGGCTGACGGATCGTTGTCAACGGCGGATCGGTGAACGCTATGAGCGGCGAATCGTCGTAACCGACCACGGACAGATCGCGCGGCACCTCCATCGACAGCCGGCGGGCGGCCCTGATCGCGCCGAGCGCCATCATGTCGCTCGCGCACACCACCGCCGTGCAACCCCGCTCCATCAGCGCCGACGCGGCGGCCTGCCCGCCCTCCAGGGTGAACAGCGAGTGCTGGATCAGCTCCTCCACCTCGTCCGGACCGAGGTTCAACTGCTCCTGCATGGTGGAGTGGAAGCCCTCGATCTTGCGCAGGACCGGCACGAACCGCTTGGGCCCTACCGCCAGGCCGATCCGCTGATGGCCCAGCGACACGAGATGCGTCACCGCGAGCCGCATGGCGGCCCGGTCGTCCGGCGAGATGAACGGCGCCTGCACCTTGGGTGAGAAGCCGTTGACCAGGACGAACGGGACGCCTTGGGCGCGCAGTTGCTCGTAGCGCTGCATATCGGCCGAGGTGTCGGCGTGCAGCCCGGAGACGAAGATGATGCCCGAGACACCGCGGTCGACCAGCATCTCGGTCAGCTCGTCCTCGGTGGAGCCGCCGGGGGTCTGGGTCGCCAGCACCGGGGTGTAGCCCTGCCGGGTCAGTGCCTGCCCGATGACCTGGGCCAGCGCCGGGAAGATGGGGTTCTCCAGCTCGGGCGTGATCAGCCCGACCAGTCCCGCGCTGCGCCTGCGCAGCCGTACGGGCCGTTCGTAGCCGAGAACGTCGAGCGCGGCGAGAACGGATTCACGGGTGGCCGCTGCGACACCTGGCTTGCCGTTCAGTACACGGCTGACCGTCGCTTCGCTGACCCCCGCCTGAGTTGCGATATCGGCAAGCCGTGCGGTCATGGAAGTGGACTGTACCGGGCGTATGTCGGATTGCCCACCATCCACAGGAATCGGACGACCGCACCTGCGCGGTGGTTCGGGGTGGCATCGCAGCAACATCTTGCAAGGTCTTGCGGGCCCGGTTTGCGGACCGCAGTCAGATCGTCGCACTACTGGATCGTGGGCTGTGGCCTGCCACTGCCAGGGATTAACGGCTCGCGTCAAGAGGCTTGACGGCAACCGTGAGGACACGCGAATGTAACGATCGCCGATGCTTGCAGAAATCTTCCGCAAACTCTTTCGGCGTTCTTTCATCCTTGTTACGTTCACGTCGACCCGGCGCCGCGACGGAGCGGTACGGCAGTTGAAGGAGTTCAGATGCGACGTGGCATAACGGCCACCGCCCTGGTCGCGGCCCTGGCGCTTGCGGCTACCGCCTGCGGCAGCGACAGCGAGTCCGACGGCACGAGCAAGAGCTCGGGCGAGCTCTCCGGCACGGTGACGTGGTGGGACACCTCCACCGCGGGCAGCGAGGACAAGGTCTTCAAGAAGATCGCTGAGGACTTCACCAAGCAGCACCCGAAGGTCCACATCAAGTACGTCAACGTGCCCTTCGGCGACGCGCAGAACAAGTTCAAGAACGCGGCCCAGTCCGGCTCCGACGCTCCCGACGTCATCCGCTCCGAGGTCGCCTGGACCCCCGAGTTCGCGGACCTCGACTACCTCGCCCCGCTGGACGACACCCCCGCGCTGCAGAGGCCGGACGACTTCCTGAAGCAGGCCGCCGCGTCCACCAAGTACAACGGCAAGACGTACGCGGTGCCGCAGGTCATCGACTCCATGGGCATCTTCTACAACAAGAAGATCTTCAAGGAGGCCGGGGTCGAGGTTCCCAGGACCGTCGACGAGCTGAAGACCGTATCCAAGAAGATCAAGGACAAGACCGGCAAGACCGGTATGTACCTGCGCGGCGACGACGCGTACTGGTTCCTCTCCTTCCTGTATGGCGAGGGCGGCGACATGGTCGACGCCTCCACCAAGTCCGTCACCATCGACAACCCCGAGGGCGTCAAGGCGATGAAGGTCGTCAAGGACCTCGTCGACTCCGGTGCGGCCAAGACCGATGCCACGGACGGCTGGGAGAACATGCAGGCGTCCTTCAAGGACGGCAAGGTCGCCATGATGATCAACGGCCCGTGGGCCGTCGCCGACACCTACGCCGGCAAGGACTTCAAGGACAAGGCCAACCTGGGCATCGCCCCGGTCCCGGCCGGCTCCGCCGCGCAGGGTGCCCCGCAGGGCGGTCACAACCTGGCCGTCTACGCGGGCTCGAAGAACCTCGACGCCTCCTACGCGTTCGTCGACTACATGACGTCCGCGGACACCCAGGCCAAGGTCACCAAGGAGCTGAGCCTCCTGCCGACCCGTACCTCCGCCTACGCCAAGCAGGACGTCGTCGACAACGAGATCGTCGGCTTCTTCAAGCCCGTCGTCGAGACCGCCGTCGAGCGCCCCTGGATCCCGGAGACCGGCAGCCTCTTCGCGCCGCTCGTCACCGAGTACACCAAGGTCCTGACCGGCCAGGCCACGCCGGAGAAGGCCGTCAAGACGACCGGCGACTCCTACCGCAAGCTCCTCAAGGGCTGGAAGTAACAGGAAGGCAGGCCGGCTGATGGCTGTCCACACCAGCCAGTCGGTGGCGAAGGCCGCGGGCGACGACGTCGCCCGCGGCCGGAGCCGCGGTACTGGCAACCCCCCGCCGCCGAGCAGGCTCCGTCGGGCTCTGTCGACCCACTGGTACGCCTGGACCATGGTCGCCCCGGTCGTCGTCGTGATCGGCGTGATCATCGGCTATCCGCTGGTCCGCGGCATCTACCTGTCGATGACCGATGCCAATGAGCGCAACGTCGAGCGGTCCATCGGTGTCAACCACTCGCCCGCCACGTACGAGTTCGTGGGCCTGGACAACTACGCCGACGCTCTCACGGGCGATCAGTTCCTCGGCACGCTCGGGTGGACCCTGGTGTGGACGGTCTCCTGCGTGGCCATCACCTTCTCCCTCGGCATGGCCCTCGCCAACATCCTCAACCGCAGGATCGCCGGACGCTCCGCATACCGGATGGCGCTCATCCTGCCCTGGGCCATTCCCGGCTTCGTCTCCGTCTTCGCCTGGCGCTTCCTCTACAACGAGGACCGCGGGCTGCTCAACAAGATCCTCTCCGGTGGCGGAATCGACGGCATCCCGTGGCTGAACGACCCGACCTGGGCGAAGTTCTCCGTCATCGCCGTCAACGTCTGGCTCGGTGTGCCGTTCATGATGGTCGCTCTGCTCGGCGGACTGCAGTCGATCCCCAGCGAGCAGTACGAGGCCGCGGAGATGGACGGCGCCACCGCCTGGCAGCGGTTCCGCCACATCACGCTGCCCGGACTGCGGCCGGTCTCCACCACGGTGATCCTGCTCTCCACCATCTGGACCTTCAACATGTTCCCGGTGATCTTCCTGCTGACCCGCGGCGGACCCGGTGAAGCCACCCAGATCCTGGTCACCCAGGCGTACAAGTTCTCCTTCGAGATCAGCCCGCGCGACTTCGCACAGTCCTCCACCTGGGGCGTGCTGATCCTCGTACTCCTGATGATCTTCGCCGCCGTCTACCGGCGAGTCCTCCGCACACAGGGAGACGACTGGTGACCACCGCCCCCGCAACCACCGTCCCGGCGACCTCCGCGCGGCACTCCGTGCGCAAGGTCCGGCTGCGCGGCGAGCGTTCGCCGATCGCCTCAGTCGGGCTGCACCTCACGCTCGTCGTCGCGTCCGTGATCGCCGTCTTCCCCGTGCTGTGGGTGTTGCTCACCTCGCTGAAGCCCGCCGCGTACGCGACCACCACGGACTTCTTCAAAGAGACCACGACTCAGAACTACACGAACCTGATCCGGGACACGAAGTTCCTCACCTGGTTCGGCAACTCCCTGCTCGTCGCGGGGCTCACCATGCTTCTCGGCGTCATCATCTCCGCCTCCACCGGCTACGCCGTCAGCCGCTTCCGCTTCCCCGGCAAGCGCGGGCTGATGTGGACGCTGCTGATCACCCAGATGTTCCCGGTCGCCGTCCTCATCGTGCCGATCTACAACATCATGTCGGGCATGGGGCTGCTGAATCAGCCCGCCGGCCTCGTCATCACCTACCTCACCATCTCGGTGCCGTTCTGTGCCTGGATGATGAAGGGCTTCTTCGACACCATCCCGCGCGAGATCGACGAGTCCGGGCAGGTCGACGGCCTCACCCCGTTCGGCACGTTCTGGCGGCTCGTCCTGCCGCTCGCCAAGCCCGGCCTCGCCGTCACCGCGTTCTACTCCTTCATCACCGCGTGGGGCGAAGTGGCGTACGCCTCCGCCTTCATGGTCGGCGAGGACAACCTCACCCTCGCGGGCGGACTGCAGCTCTTCGTCAACCAGTACGGAGCCCAGTGGGGGCCGATGACCGCCGCGTCCGTGCTCATCGCGATACCCGCGGCCCTGGTCTTCCTCTTCGCCCAGCGCCATCTGGTCACCGGCATGTCCGCCGGAGCCGTCAAGGGCTGACACAGCACGCCCCGTACGACCCGCACGCACCAAGTCACGGCGTCGCCGGAATCCCGACCCGGTCCCGGCGACGCTCCCCACCCAGACACCCCAGGGACGACATGACCCAGCACCTCGCTGCCCCCTCCACCGGCACGTCCGACGACGCTCCGGGCCACCGCACCGGCTGGTGGCAGGACGCGGTGATCTACCAGGTCTATCCGCGGAGCTTCGCCGACGGCAACGGCGACGGCATGGGCGATCTCGCAGGCGTACGCGGCAGACTTCCGTACCTCAAGGACCTCGGCGTCGACGCGGTCTGGCTCAGCCCGTTCTACGCGTCCCCGCAGGCCGACGCGGGCTACGACGTCGCCGACTACCGTGCCATCGACCCGATGTTCGGCACCCTGCTGGACGCCGACGCGCTGATCCGGGACGCCCACGACCTGGGCCTGCGGATCATCGTGGACCTGGTGCCCAACCACTCCTCCGACCAGCACGAGTGGTTCAAGCGCGCCCTCGCCGAGGGCCCCGGCTCCGCACTGCGCGAGCGCTACCACTTCCGCCCCGGCAAGGGCACGGACGGCGAACTCCCGCCCAACGACTGGGAGTCCATCTTCGGCGGCCCCGCCTGGACCCGGACCACCGACCCGGACGGCACCCCCGGCGACTGGTACCTCCACCTCTTCGCGCCCGAGCAGCCCGACTTCAACTGGGAACACCCCGCCGTCGCCGACGAGTTCCGCTCGATCCTGCGCTTCTGGCTCGACATGGGTGTCGACGGTTTCCGGGTCGACGTCGCCCACGGCCTCGTCAAGGCCGAGGGCCTGCCCGACCTCGGCACACACGACCAGCTCAAGCTGCTCGGCAACGACGTCATGCCGTTCTTCGACCAGGACGGGGTGCACGAGATCTACCGCTCCTGGCGCACCATCCTCGACGAGTACCCCGGCGACCGCATCGCCGTCGCCGAGGCGTGGACCCCCACCGTCGAGCGCACCGCCAACTACGTGCGCCCCGACGAGATGCACCAGGCGTTCAACTTCCAGTACCTCTCCACCGCCTGGGACGCCGCCGAACTGCGCAAGGTCATCGACACCTCGCTCGACGCGATGCGTCCGGTCGTCGCCCCAGCCACCTGGGTGCTCTCCAACCACGACGTGACCCGGCACACCACCCGGTTCGCCAACCCGCCCGGCCTCGGCACCCAGATCCGCACGGCCGGCGACCGCGAGCTGGGCCTGCGCCGGGCCCGCGCCGCGACCCTGCTGATGCTGGCGCTGCCCGGTTCCGCGTACGTCTACCAGGGTGAGGAGCTCGGTCTGCCCGACGTCACCGACCTGCCCGACGAGGCCCGCCAGGACCCGTCGTTCTTCCGCGCGGAGGGCCAGGACGGCTTCCGCGACGGCTGCCGGGTGCCGATTCCGTGGACCCGCGACGGCAGCTCGTACGGCTTCGGCAGCGGTGGCAGCTGGCTGCCGCAGCCCGACGGCTGGGGCGCTCTGAGCGTCGAGGCGCAGACCGGCGACGCGGGCTCCACGCTGGAGCTGTACCGGGCCGCGATCGCCGCCCGCCGGGTGCACCCGGGGCTCGGCGCAGGGACCACGGTGGAGTGGCTCCAGGCCCCCGAGGGGCTGCTGATCTTCGCCCGCCCCGGCTTCGTCTGCACCGTCAACACGACGGGCCGTCCGGTACGCATCCCCGTACGCGGCACCGTCCTGCTGTCCAGCACCCCGGTCGCCGCCGACGGCGCCGAGATCGAGCTGCCCGCGGACACCACGGTGTGGTGGACGGTGTGACCGTCCCCCTGTCCAGGAGTGGCGGTGCGCCGAGGCTCTCGGACATCGCCGGCCAGGCAGCGGTCAGCGAGGCGACCGTCAGCCGGGTGCTCAACGGGAAACCGGGCGTCGCGGACAGCACGCGTCAGCGGGTGCTCGCGGCGCTGGACATCCTGGGCTACGAACGTCCCGTACGGCTGCGGCAGCGCAGCGCCGGGCTGATCGGACTGGTGACGCCCGAGCTCACCAACCCGATCTTCCCGGCGTTCGCGCAGTCAGTCGAACAAGTACTGGCCGGGCACGGTTACACGCCGGTGCTCTGCACCCAATTGCCCGGCGGCGCCACCGAGGACGAACTCGTCGAGCAGCTCGTCGAGCGCAGCGTCGGCGGGATCGTCTTCCTGTCCGGGTTGCACGCCGACCTGTCGGCCGATCCGGCCCGGTACGCCGCGCTCACCGAGCGCGGCGTACCGTTCGTCCTGATAAACGGCTACAACGAACGGATCAGCGCCCCGTTCGTCTCGCCCGACGACTCCGCCGCCGTGCGGATGGCCGTCGGACACCTCGCCGATCTCGGCCACCGCAGGGTGGGCCTGGCCATCGGACCGCAGCGCTATGTGCCGTCCCGCCGCAAGCGGGAGGGCTTCGTCGAGGCCGCCGTGAACCTGCTGGGCCTGGGCCGCGCCGAGGCCGAACTCCTCGTCTGCTCCACGCTGTTCGGCGTCGAGGGCGGCCAGGTCGCGGCCGGTGCGCTGCTCGACCGGGGGTGCACCGGCATCGTCTGCGGCAGCGACCTGATGGCGTTGGGTGTGGTGCGTGCGGCCCGGGAGCGCGGGTTCGACGTGCCGCGCGATGTTTCGGTGGTGGGCTTCGACGACTCGCAGCTGATCGCGTTCACCGATCCGCCGCTGACGACGGTGCGTCAGCCCGTACAGGCGATGGCGGCGGCCGCGGTGAGCGCCCTGCTGGAGGAGATCGGCGGCAGCCCCGTGCAGCGTACGGAGTATGTGTTCCAGCCGGAGCTGGTGGTACGGGGGTCCACCGCTGCGGTCCGCGGCGTCTGAGGCGGGCGCGAGAACGGGGCCGGGTCCGGAGTGGGACCCGGCCTTTCGCGTTTCGTTGCGTCAGCGCCGTGGGCAGGTCGGCTTCCGTGACGCCCACGGCGGCTGCGACGGTGGGTCAGCTCTCGGAGGCGTACGTCACGAACGCATCCCACGCGGGCGGGGTGAACCCGAGGCGCGGCCCGGGCAGATCCTAGGCGTTCACCGCGGCGATGATCCGGCCGTCCTGGGCACGGGCTGCGGCCGCCATGGTGTGGTTGTCGCCCCGGCAGCGAGTGCGCGCGATGTGGGCTGCAGCCTGGATGAGTTCGTGGTCGACGTGGTGGGTCTGCGTGGTCGTCTTCTCTGCCTTCGTAAGGTGTCAGGCGACGTTGACCCGCGTGACGATGGTGCGCAAGCGAATATCGGCGGTGTGCTTGTTCCGCCAGGTGATGTAGCGGCGGATCATGCTGCCTTGCTCTTTGTGGCTGGCGTGGTCGGTGCCGTCGAGGGTGAAGTAGCGCAAGGCGGTGAACTGGGCCTCGATGCGGTTCAGCCACGAGGAGTTGGTAGGGGTGTAGGCGATCCCGACGTTGTTCGCTGCCGTCCAGGTGCCGACCCGCTGGCACTTCTTCGTGGTCGAACGTTGCCCGATGCGGCACTAGCGATGGTCCCTGGCCAGGAACTCCGTGACGGTCCGGACGAAGTCGTCCGGACCGTCCACCCACGGGTTGTGCGCGGCGTCTGCCTGAACAATGTGCTCGCCGCGTGGGAATAGCCCAGCCACCTCGGCGGCGGAGTCCGGGCGCGGGGAGCCATCCAGCGCACCAGATATCACCAGGACGGGCGCGTCCAGTTCAGCCAGTACCGCGCGGGCGGCGTCCGCACCGTCGAAGGCGCCCGGAGCCAGGTAGGCACCCGCCGCCTTCTCGTCGAACCACTCCTCGCACGTGGCGGCATGCGTCTGCGCAGCGGCGTCCCAGCGGCCGTAGGACAGGCGGTCGAGCAGCGCGAAGTCCGCGCCGCTCGCCTCCCCGGACACCGCCCGCTCGAAGGCCGGTCGGACCTCTTCATACCAAGGCTCGTCACGGCGCAACTCCAGTGCCTCGCGCCGCCGCTCGACAGGGAAGTCGATCCCGGCAGTGCGCGCACGCGCGCAGACCAGTACGAGCGAGCGCACCCGCTCCGGGTAGCGGGCCGCGTAGGCCAGCACGAGGTCACCAGCGGCCGAATGGCCAAGAAGGTCCAACTGCTCCAGGCCGAGGGCGACACGAAGCGCCTCGATGTCCTCGGCCTGCCGGTCTACCCGGAAGCCCGCGAGGGCGGAGGGCTTGGCCGAGTCCCCGGTGCCGCGTAGGTCCAGCAGCACCAGCTCCCTCTGTGCGGCCAGCCCACCAAGGTCGCCGAAGTAGGCGGAGCGCATCATCGGACCGCCTGGAACGCAGACAAGCGGTCGATCGCCTCCGGAGCCCTTCCGGTGGTAGGCGAGGCGGGTCCCGTCGGGCACGTCGAAAGTCAGCATGCGCGGATGCTCGCAGGTGGCGCAGTGATCCGCCACGGAATAGGCGGCCCGATCCGCTCACTGTCGCGCACCAGGGTCATGGCCAATCCTCTGAAACCCTTCCGAGGTCCTCCAGCTCCTGAACAGAAAGACTTGACTGGGAACGTTACTTCGTCACGAAAACCAAGTGGGCATGGAGGGCGAAAGTGCAGTGCCGACCAGTTCTGATGTTCTGCATGTAAGCCATAAACCGGGTATGTAGGGTGAGTTGTCATGCAGCTCCGGTACTCCTTCCGTATTGAGCCGACGCAAGGGCAGCGCATGGCGTTGTCCCGGGCGTTCGGTTGCGCGCGGGTGGTGTGGAACGACTGTCTGCGGGCGCGGCGGGACGCCCGCGCTGCGGGCGAGCCGTTTTTGAAGTCGGCGGAGTTGTCGAAGAGGTTCATCACCGAGGCGAAGAAGACCACCGGGCGTGGCTGGCTGGGTGAGGTGTCCGCTGTGGTGCTGCAGCAGTCGCTGCGGGACCTGGACACGGCGTACAACAACTTCTTCGCCTCGTTGAAGGGCACCCGCAAGGGGCCGAAGATCGCCGAGCCCCGGTTCAAGTCGAAGCGGGACAACCGGCAATCCGTCCGCTTCACCGCGAATGCCCGGTGGTCGATCACCGGGGACGGGAAGCTGAACCTTCCCAAGATCGGTCCGGTGAAGGTCCGCTGGTCGCGTCGGCTTCCGTCCGTGCCGTCCACGGTGACGGTGATCAAGGACGCGTCCGGCCGGTACTTCTGTTCGTTCGTCGTGGAGACCGACCCGGCGGACGAGTTGCTGCCCGCGCTGGAGACGGATCAGGGCATCGACCTGGGCCTGACCCACTTCGCCGTGATGGCGGACGGCTCCCGCGTCACCTCGCCCCGGTTCCTGCGCCGGGCGGAGAAGAAGCTGAAGAGGGAGCAGCGTCGGCTGTCGCGTAAGGCGAAGGGGTCGAGGAACCGGAACAGGCAGCGGATCAGGGTGGCCCGTGCTCATGCGAGGGTGGCGGATGCGCGGAGGGACTTTCACCACAAGCTGTCCACGAAGCTGATGCGCGAGAACCAAGCCGTCAGCGTGGAGAGCCTGAACGTGAAGGGCCTCGCCCGCACCCGCCTGGCGAAGTCCGTGCACGACGCGGGCTGGTCCTCCTTCGTGACCATGCTGGACTACAAAGCGACCCGATATGGGCGCACCCTGACCAAGGTGGACCGCGCCTTCCCGTCCTCGCAGGTGTGTTCCGCCTGCGGTTACCGCGACGGACCCAAGCCCCTGCACATCCGGGCCTGGACCTGTAGCGCGTGCGGCACCCGGCACGACCGGGACCACAACGCGGGCCAGAACATCAAGCACGAAGGGCGGCGCATCCGCGCCGCACAACAGGCTGTACCACCCACCCCCGGACCGGGGGCCCTCGCCCGGCAACGGACGAGGTATACGCCTGCGGAGCGCACGTAAGACCAGGACTCGTCCCGGCAGCGCGCACAACCCCCACCCATCGGTGGGGAGGAACCAGGAACCCGCCTCAAGGCGCACCGCACACACGGACGCCAGGGAGAGAATCCCCCACACTCATGCGGGGGAGGAGGTCAATGGATCACCGACTTCACCCAGGTCGACCCGCACTTCGGCACCAACGCCGACCTGTCGAAACTGATCGACAAGGCCCACGGCAAGGGCATGAAGGTCTTCTTCGACGTCATCACCAACCACACCGCGGCACCGTCGACTACGCCGAGAAGACGTGCGGGTACAAGCCGAAGGGCGCCCACCCGCACCTCGACAAGGCGCTGGGCGCTCCGGCCGCCAAGCCCTCCATCACCCTGAAGGCCCCGGCCGCCGGAGCCACCGGCACCGTCGAGATCTCCGCCGACGTCGACGGCGGACAGCTGAACCGGGTCGTCTTCGCCGCCCGGACCGGCAACGGGAAGTGGGTCACGCTCGGTTCCGCCGACCACGCCCCGTACAAGGTCACCCAGACCGTGGGCGACACGGTGCCCGCCGGAACCCCCTTGCGGTACAAGGCGGTTGTCGTCGACCGTGCCGGCCGCACCGCGAGTGCCCTCGCCTCGTCCACCGCGGGTCAGGCACCCGCCGCCGAGAAGCCCGTCGCGGTCGAGCGTGACTACGCCGTCGTCCACTACAGGCGTGCGGACGGCGACTACGACGGCTGGCGGATCCAGGCGGGCGACAAGTCGGCCGGGTTCACCGGGCGGGACGCCTACGGCGCCTTCGCCTGGATCAAGGTCGACGAGGGCACCACCTCGGTCCCGTACAGCGTGGAGAAGTCCGGCACCGCCGACGGGCCGCAGCGCACCGTAGACCTCGCGAAGACCGGACAGGTCTGGATCGAGCAGGGCAAGGACGGCCAGGCCGACGAGGCTCCCGACGGCGCCTACCCGCCGCAGGACACCACGAAGGCCGTACTGCACTACTACCGGGCCGACGGCGACTACGACGGCTGGGGACTGCACACCTGGACCGGTGCCAAGGACCCCACCGACTGGGCCAAGCCGCTCCAGCCGGTGAAGAAGGACGCCTCCGGCGTCACCTTCGAGGTGCCGCTCACCGACGGCGCGACCTCGCTCAGCTACATCCTGCACAAGGGCGACGAGAAGGACCTCCCCAGCGACCAGTCGCTCGACATCGCCACCTACGGGCACGAGGTCTGGATGCTCGGCTCCACGCCCGGCTACCTGCTGCCGCAGACCGGCGGCGTACCCACGCCCGACCTCACCGAGGCCGAGGCGCAGTGGATCGACGCCGACACCGTCGTATGGAAGGTGAAAGCCACCGAAGCCACCAGCCAGCAGCTCGTCCACGCACCCGACGGCGGCATCTCCGTCGTCGACGGGGCGCTCTCCGACGAGGGGCAGTGGCTGCGGCTCACGCCGACCGCGCTGACCGACGCGCAGAAAGGGAAGTACCCGCACCTCAAGGACTATCCGGCGTTCACCGTCGACGTCCGCGACCGGGACAGGGTGCGTGAGGCGCTGCGCGGCCAGCTGATCGCCACCCAGCGCGCCGCCAACGGTGCGCTGCTCGCCGCCACCGGCGTACAGAGCGCGGGAGCGCTCGACGACCTCTACGGGAAGAACGCGGCCACCGCCTCGCTCGGCCCGGTCTTCGACCACGGCCGCCCCACGCTGTCCGTCTGGGCGCCCACCGCCCGTACCGTCGCCCTCGAACTCGACGGCCGGAGCGTCCCGATGCGCCGCGACGACCGCACGGGCGTCTGGTCCGTCACGGGCACGAGGAAGTGGACGGGCAAGCCCTACCGTTACGTCGTGAATGTCTGGGCACCCACCGTCCGGAAGATTGTCACCAACAAGGTCACGGACCCCTACTCAACCGCCCTGACCACGGACTCCGCGCGCAGCCTCGTGGTCGACCTCGACGACCCGGGCCTCGCGCCGAAGGGCTGGTCCGGGCTGAAGAAGCCCGCTGCCGTCCCGCTGCGTGACGCCCGGATCCAGGAGCTGCACATCCGCGACTTCTCGATCGCGGACCGCACCTCGAAGCACCCCGGCGAATACCTCGCCTTCACCGACACCCGCTCCGACGGGATGAAGCACCTCGAGCAGCTCGCGGATTCCGGTACCGGTTACGTCCATCTGCTGCCCGCCTTCGACATCGGCACCATCCCCGAGAAGAAGTCCGACCGGCAGAAGCCGGCCTGCGATCTGTCCGTGTACGCCCCCGACTCCGAGGAGCAGCAGGCCTGCGTGGCGAAGGCCGCGGCGCAGGACGGGTTCAACTGGGGCTACGACCCGCTGCACTACACCGTCCCGGAGGGTTCGTACGCCTCCGACCCGAACGGCACGCGGCGGACGGTCGAGTTCCGGCAGATGGTGCAGGGGCTGAACGGCGCGGGTCTGCGGACCGTCATGGACGTCGTCTACAACCACACCGTGGCCTCCGGCCAGGAGGACAAGTCCGTGCTCGACCGGATCGTGCCCGGCTACTACCAGCGGCTGCTGGAGGACGGCACCGTCGCCACCTCCACCTGCTGCGCCAACACCGCACCCGAGAACACCATGATGGGCAAGCTCGTCGTGGACTCGGTCGTCACCTGGGCCAAGGAGTACAAGGTCGACGGCTTCCGCTTCGACCTGATGGGCCACCATCCCAAGGCCAACATCCTTGCCGTCCGCAAGGCGCTCGACGCGCTGACCGTGGCCAAGGACGGAGTCGACGGCAAGAAGATCATCCTGTACGGGGAGGGCTGGAACTTCGGCGAGGCCGCCGACGACGCCCGCTTCGTCCAGGCCACCCAGAAGAACATGGCCGGAACCGGCATCGCCACCTTCTCCGACCGGTCCCGCGACGCCGTCCGCGGCGGCAGCCCATTCGACGAGGACCCGGGCGTACAGGGCTTCGCCACCGGCCTCTACACCGACCCCAACACCTCGGCCGCCAATGGCACGAAGGCCGAACAGAAGGCCCGGCTGCTCCACTACCAGGACCTGATCAAGGTCGGCCTCACCGGCAACCTCGCCGACTACACCTTCACCGACTCGTCCGGCAACAGGGTCAAGGGGTCCGGCGTCGACTACAACGGCGCCCCGGCCGGTTACGCAGCGGCCCCCGGTGACGCCCTCGCCTACGCGGACGCACACGACAACGAGTCGCTGTACGACGCACTCGCGTTCAAGCTCCCGGCGGGCACATCAGCGGCGGACCGGGCCCGTATGCAGGTCCTGGCGATGGCGACGGCCACCCTCTCGCAGGGGCCCTCGCTCTCCCAGGCGGGCACCGATCTGCTGCGCTCCAAGTCCCTGGACCGAAACTCGTACGACAGCGGCGACTGGTTCAACGCCCTGCACTGGGACTGCCGCGACGGCAACGGCTTCGGCCGCGGACTGCCCCCGGCCGCCGACAACGAGTCCAAGTGGTCCTATGCCAAGCCGCTGCTGACCGGGGCCGCGCTCAGCCCCGGCTGCGCACAGATCAACGGCGCGTCCGCCGCGTACCAGGACCTGCTCACCGTCCGCTCCACGGAGAAGGATTTCGACCTCTCCACCACCGAGCAGGTCCAGTCCGCCCTGTCCTTCCCGCTCTCCGGAAAGGACGAGACACCGGGTGTGATCACCATGAGGCTCGGAAAGCTGGTGGTCGTCCTCAACGCGACCCCCGGCACCGAGACCCAGAAGGCCGCCGGCCTGGCCGGGCAGCAGTACACCCTGCATCCCGTCCAGGCTGCGGGCGCGGATCCTACCGTCAAAGAGTCGACGTACGAGAGGAGTTCGGGAAGCTTCACCGTCCCGGGGCGCACGGTGGCGGTGTTTTCCGTGAGCTGAGCCGTACGGGACTACGTTGAGAGGCAGCAGTCTGCCGCAGACCCGCGAATCGCCCTGACCAGCCTCGGCCGACTGGACGAGGCGGCGGAGGCGGCCATGGTCCTGCGCGAGGCCTGCGAACGCCAGGCCCGCGCGGCCGTCGGCGACGCCGCCTACCAACGCGCCTTCGAGAGGGGCCGGGCGGACAACGCGGAGGTGGGCCTCGCGGCCGCGCTCCAGGGCGAACTGCTCACGTAGGGTCTGAGGGCACCCGGAGCATCCGGATCAAGAAACGAATCCTCTTGTGCGGTCATGCCGATCAGCGTAAATGTGAGGTCCGGCAACCGGCCGTACCCGCTGTACCCCACCCAGGAGCGCATGATGCCGCAGATCACTGTCGACTACTCCGCCGAGCTCGACGACAGCTTCGACCGCCGCGGCTTCGCACTCGCCCTGCACCCGCTGGTCGCCGAGACGGTCACCACGAAGATCGCCGCCTGCAAGACCCGCTTCCGGCGCATCGAGGAATTCGTGGCGGGCGACACGGCCACCGGCGACGCGGTCCTGAACATTTCGATCGCCCTGCTGCCCGGCCGTACCGAGGAGCTCAAGGCACAACTGACCGATTCCGTACTGGAGCTGCTGGCCGCCCACCTCAAGCCCGTCGACGGCGTCACCGTCCACGCGTCGGCGGAGACCCGCCATCTGGACCCGTCCTACCGCAAGCGCTGAGCCGTACAGCCGTTACGGAAGCCGCTGCACGGGAACGGCCGGCGCGGCGGGCGCCAGAGCGGAGAGCCGGTTCCACAGCTCGCCGAACGGTCCGTCCGCCGGCTCCTGCGCGAAGACCCTCAACGCGATGCCCGCCATCTCCGTGTTGTACGCGGCACTCACCGCGGCCAGCGCCGCGAAGTCGTGCACCAGTTGCATCTCCAGTTCCCTGCGCGGAATTCGCCGCCCGTCCAGCCAGATCAGCGCCGTCGACTCGGCCAGCGAAACCCACGACCGGACGACCAACTCCAGTCGCGCCGGGGGATCTTCGACCCCCAGATGGGCCAGGATCTGCTCGTAGGCCGCCTGCCGCACCCCGTCGATCATCGCGTTCGCCGTCGACGACCCGACCGCGGGCCCGCCCCGCATCAGCGCCGAGAACCCCGGACCGTGCTCCTCGACAAAGTCGAAGAACCGCCCCATCACCCTCAACAGCCGTGCCCCGAGCGGCCCTTCACGCGGCTCGACGAACTGCGCCGCCAACTCGTCGGCCGCCCGCCGCAGCGCCGCCTCGTACAGGCTCTGCTTCCCCGGGAAGTAGTGATAGACCAACGGCCGCGAGATCCCCGCAGCGGCCGCGATCTCGTCGATCGACACCTCGTTCGGGGAGCGGTGACTGAACAACTCCAGCGCGACACCGATCAACTGCTGCCTGCGCTCCTCGACGCCCATCCTGCGCCGCACCCCGGTCGTCATGGTGGACAGGGTACCCAGTGGGGCGGTGGGGGAGGGGTGGTGGGCCGGGGCCGCTCAGGCCGTGGAGCGACAGCCTGCCCCCACGCCTGGGGCAAACGAGTGCTGACTTCTGGATGGCCCGGGCGTAACCCGATGACCACGTAGATGTTTCGGAGATCCTCATCAGTGCTGTGGCGTCGAGGGTTCGCGCTCGCCGCCGTGTCGGCGCCCGGGGGGCTCCCCATGAGACGGCAGGGGAAGCCCGGCGCGTATGGAGGGAAGCGTGAGGACCGCGGTGACAGCCGCGATCTGCCACACCGCGCCGAAACCCAGGACCCACGAGGTGCCGACGAGTGCGGAGATCGGCCCGGCGGCGGCCAGCCCGACGGGGCCGAGAGCGAATGCCCCGAAGGAGGTGCAGGCGTTGACCCGGGCGAGCACGTCCGGCGGAACCTGGCGCTGTGTGGCGGTCGCGTAGAGGGTGCCGCAGACTGCCGATCCGGCGCCTGCGACCAGCGCGGTGCCAGAGCCATGGCAGCGACCGATCAGTGGCGAGGGCGGCGGACGGCAGTGACCAGCCGAGCGTGGCCACCGTGGCCACAAGGAGCGGTCGGCGCGGCCGGCGGCCGAGCATGACCAGGCCGCCGGCCACCGCACCCCCTCCGTACAGCAGTGCGCGGACCCGACCCTGCGCTGGGGCGAAGGCACGGCCCGGCTGCTCCCCCTGCTGGTGCTCGGCCGAGTGGACGGGCCGCTGTTCACCACCAGCCGTGGCCGCCTCTCGTACCGCCGCGCAGCGGAGATCTTCAGCGCGGCCACTCGCCCGCTCGATCCGCGGGGGCGCGGATGGACACTCCAGCAGCTGTTGCTCGCAGGCAGGCAGGACAGCACTCGCTGAACAGTGCCCTCAAAATTCCTGACCCCCAAAGAAGCCCGGGCGTCAGCGCAGGGCGCCCACCCGACTGCCGTCCGTCAGCGTCCCGTTCAGCCGCGCCCGGTCGCCCGCCCTGGCCGGTACGGCGAGGAGACGGCTGTCGGACCGCCCCTCCACCCCGCCCGAGGTGGTCAGCGAGGCGAACTGCTCGCTGCCCGCGGCCAGTACGTACCAGCGTCCGCCGTGTGACCTCCACAGCACCCCGGCCAGCACCCGTGGATCGCGCATCCCGCAGGCCGGTGTGTCCTCGGCCCGGGCCGCGACCGCCCCGGGCGGGCCGCCCGTTGCGACGGACGGTGCCGACGGGGCCTGGAACTGGGCGAGTACCCGGCTTCCGGTGCCGCGCCAGGTCTCCGCCCTGGTACAGAGCCAGTGCGCGGAGCCGCTGTCCTCGGGCAGCAACTGCTCGGCGTACTGCCAGGAGTTCACCGACCGTACGCCGTGCGAACGGACCGAGGGCAGCAGGCAGGCGGTCCGCGCCCAGCTGTCCCGCTCCGCCCGCCCGGAGACATCGTGCGCCGCGGACGGCGGGCCCGACGTCAGCCGGGCGGGGGCCAGCTCGCCGAGGTCCGTCATCAGACGCGTCGCCGAGCCGTCGCGCAGCTCGATCGCATCCCAGGCGCGGCAACTCCTGGCCGTCGCCGGGCTGGTCAGCGCGGCGGTCACGCCGTCGGGGGTGCGGCGCAGCGGCTGCGGGGCGCTGCCCGGCGCGAGCAGATTCCGTACGGAGACCGCATGCACCCAGGGCGCGGTGAGGTAGCGGACCCGGTCGCGCGTACGGCCCGCGATCAGGGCGCCGGCCGAGGCCCTGTCCGCACCGTCGACCCGGGCGAAGTCGAGCGTCACGCCTTCGGCCGGAGAGGCGTCACGCGGCTCCGCGTACCGCACGATGCGCAGCCCGTCGTAGAACAGCACCACCGTCGCCCGGTCCACCTCACCCGCGTACAGCAGCTGCGGCGCACCCATCGGCGGGCCGACAGGTGTCCTCGGAGTCGCCGACGCACGCACCGCGCCGTCCGGATGCGCCCATACGGTGAGCGCTCGGCGCAGCAGCCGGGTGTCTTTGGCGCGGTCGCCACGGGTGGGCCAGGAGGTGAAATCGGTACGGGGCGAGCGCCGCCAGAACGTTGCGGACACCCGGTGCAACGCGCCCGGATCCAGGGCCTGTTCGGCGGCGGCGTTGCGGGTGTACGGCGATACGGGCGGAGTGTCACGCCCCCAGCCGTTGACCGGCAGCCCCAGCAGCGCCCCGCACACCAGCAGCGCCGCGACGGCCGCCACCGCTGCCTTCGCGTGCTGTCGGCGGCGCAGCAGATCCGGTGGGCGGGCCTGGAGCGAGCAGGGGTCGAACTCCGGGGAGCCGAGCAGCGCGTACGGAGCCTTGACGCCCTCCGCCTCAGCGAGCGCCGCATGCGGGTTTGCCACCCCGGCAGCGGCGAGCACCCGCCGCACCTCCGCATCGGGCAGCCGCTCCAGTCCGCGCAGCACGCAGGCGGCGCGGGCGGGAGCGGAGAGGGCCGACAGGGCCTGTTCCAGGGTGAGTTCATCCGATCCACCGGAATGCGGGAACAGCCGCAGCCCCCACACCAGCGGGAGGAGGGGTGTCACCCGGACGCGGCGCAGTGGACGGCCCGCCTCCAGCGCCCCACGCAGCACCTTCCCGCAGACGTACGCAAAGGACGGGTCCACCACCACCGCACCGGCGGACCTGCGTGGTGGTGGGACGCGGCCCTCGGCCACACACCCTGCCCTGCGCCCCGACAGCAGCGCCCGCTGGGCCAGGGCGTGCGCCGTCAGAACACGGCGATGGCAGCCGAGGGACGGCGGCAGTACGAGATAGCCGAGCCGGACCAGTCGCGGATAGTGCTCGACGAGCGCGGCTCCGGCATGCTCCACATCGGCCGGGGCGGCTGCGGAAGGTACCTCTGGCAGTGGGCGCACGTTCAACAGAACGAGCGAATCGTGCGATGGTCACCCCGGTGCGCTCATGTGCGATGCACCGGGCACCCCCTCACGACAGCTGTTTTCCACTGAACTCGACCGTGCCGCGCAACCCGCTCCCGCCGTTCCTCGCGCGCGTGTCGCCCGTACAGCACCGGCGTGCGGTCCGTTCACTCGGTCGCGGAATTCGTGGGAAGCTCCGTCCTTGAACCGGATGGAATGCCCAAGTCTCAGGCGAAGGCCACCATTTGGGGATCCAGCGGCGCCCCGGTCATCCGGTTGCCCAGCGTCGACATCGTGTACGCGCCGATGCCCAGGACCACTTCCAGCGCGTTGCGGGCGGTGTACCCGTGCGCCAGGAACGCCTGGAGCGTCTCGTCGTCGACGGCTCCGGACGTCGCGATCACCGACAGGGTGAACTGTCTTACGGATTCGAGTCGTTCATCCGGCAGGGTGCGTGCCTCCGGCTCGCGCAGTGCTGCGATCAGCTCGGGATCCGCACCGAGTGCGGTGAGCTTCGCGGTATGCATCGCCACACAGACGTGGCAGTCGTTGCGGGTCGCCATCGTCATGATCAGGACCTCTCGGGAGAGCGGGTCCAGGGTGGAGGACTCGAAGATGGCGCTGATTTTCAGGAAGCCGTCGAGCAGCTCCGGTGATGCGGCGAGCCGGGCGACGCCGGCGGGCAGATAGCCCTGCTTCTTCGTCACCGCCTCCATGGTGCGGCGGGCGGCGGCGGGGGCGGATTCGAGGGTGTGGTCGGGGAACGCGGATGCGGACATGGCTGACCTCTCCTGGTGGATGCTCGCGCTAAAATCGACAACGTGATTGACGAAAAGGTAAACCAGGTTGTCGAGTTTCACCATGGCTGAGCGAGGGGTCGAGCCGGGCGCGCGGTCGTCCCCGGGTGACGGGGCGGGCTTCGAGCTGCCCCTGCTGCTGTTCGCCGGATTCCGGTCGATCATCGACGAGTTGCACCGCGAGCTGGCCGAGCACGGCCACCGCGACGTGCGGCCCGCGTACGGCTTCGCGCTCCAGGCCGTCGGCCGTGACGGTGCGACGGCCAGCGAGATCGGCCGACGGCTCGGGGTCTCCAAGCAGGCCGCCGGGAAGACCGTCGAGAAGCTCGAAGGTCTCGGGTACGTGGAGCGCGTCGACGATCCCCGCGACGGCCGGCGCAAGCTGGTCCGGCTGACCGCGCGGGGCATCGACGTCCTGGTCAGATCGGCCGAGGGATTCGACCGGCTGCGCGCCGAGTGGGTCCGGGTGCTGGGTGCCGATCGGGTGCGGGCGATGGAGGCCGATCTGCGTGCGATGGCGCCCGCGAGCGCGTTCCGGCTCGATGCGCCGGGGTGGTTCAACGACTGAGGCGGCGTCGGGGTTGCGCTCGGGCCTTGCGATGCCGAGATCCTCGACCCGGCGGTCAACTATCTCCAGTGGTACCCGGCCGAGGCCGACGTCTCGCTCAGGCCCGGCCGGCATCCGGGGGGCCACGACGCCGCACCTGAGCACCGCTCCGTAACCCCTGTGGCCGTGCGACCCCGCCGGGGTCGCACGGCCTTCCGGGGCGGAACGGTGTGATTCAGCCCCGGTCCAGATAGGCGAGCACCGCGAGAACACGGCGGTTGTCGTCGTCGGACGGCGGCAGGCCGAGCTTCCCGAAAATGTTCGAGGTGTGCTTGGCCACCGCCCGCTCCGTGATCACCATCTGCGAGGCGATCGCCGCGTTCGAACGGCCCTGTGCCATCAGTTCCATGACCTCCAGTTCACGCGGGGTCAGCCCGCCCATCGGCTTGTCCTGCGAACGCCGCGACAACAACTGCGAGATCACCTGCGGGTCCATCGCGGTGCCGCCCGCGGCGACCCTGCGTACCGCATCGATGAACTGCTCCGCGTCGAAGACCCGGTCCTTGAGCAGATAGCCGATGCCCCCGTTGCCGTCCGCCAGCAGCTCGCGCGCGTACAGCTGCTCAACATGCTGCGAGAGCACGAGCACCGGCAGCCCCGGCCTGGCCTGCCGGGCCGCCAGCGCGCACTGCAGGCCCTCGTCCGTGTGGGACGGTGGGAGCCGGACGTCGACGACCGCGACGTCCGGCTCCAACTCGGCCAGGGCCCGGGTCAGTTCGGGCCCCGTCTCCACAGCCGCCGCGATCTCGAAGTCGTACGCCTCCAGTAGGCGGACCAGCCCGTCGCGCAGCAGGAAGAGATCTTCGGCTAGGACAACTCGCAAGGGATCTCCATGGTCACCATGGTGGGACCGCCCGCGGGGCTGCTGACGGCCATGATGCCGTCGAATGTACCGAGTCGGCGTTCGATTCCGCTCAGGCCCGAGCCGGATCCGACCGCCGCACCGCCCCTGCCGTTGTCCGTGACGGAGACCCGTAGCGCGGCGTCCGCGTGGCGGATGTCCACCCAGACGCGGTCGGCCCCCGAGTGTTTGGCGGCGTTCGTCAGCGTCTCGCTCACCGCGAAGTACGCGGCCGACTCGATCGCGGCGTCCGCCCGGCCGCTCAGCTCCACCTGGACCTCCGACTCGAAGGGCAGTCGCAGCGCCAACGCCCTGACCGCGTCCCCGAGTCCGCGTTCGGCGAGGACCGGCGGATGGATGCCCCGGACCAGATCGCGCAGCTCCGTGAGGGCTTCGGCCGATGACTCGCGGGCCATGGCGAGGAGCTTCTTCGCCTGCGCCGGATCCTTCTCGATGAGCGCCTCCACGGTGCCCAGGTTCATGCCCATGGCGACCAGCCGGGCCTGCGCACCGTCGTGCAGGTCGCGCTCGATGCGCCGCAGTTCAAAGGCCGCGGTGTCCACGGCCTCGTGCCGGGTCTCGGTCAGGCGGTCGATGCGCCGGGCCAGCTCCTGCTCATGGGTGGGGGCCAGCACTGAGCGGGCGATCACGAAGTGCAGCCGCAGCAGCCGTTCACTGACCAGCACGCCGGTCGCGAAGAGCACCATACCGAGCGCGGCGGCGGCAAGCCCCGACGCCTGGCTGTCGACCGGAACGAACGCGTACCAGTAACGGTCGTCGGTGAAGACCCGCCACAGGCCCGCCGCCAGGACGAAGCCCTCCACCGGGTAGAGCAGCAGCGCACCGGCCACGATCGACACCACATAGCCGGCCGTCATGTCGACCAGCAGCCACCGGATGTCCCGCCAGGTCGCCGGGTCCTTCAGCAGCAGCGTGGTCCGCTCCACCTGCCCGGTGAATCCGGTGCGCAGATCCTTCGGGAAGGGGCGGTACGGGACCGGAATGCGGACGTCGGACCAGGTGACCGCGAGCAGCCGGCGCCGGTTGGCGTGCTTGCGGACCAGCTCCAGCACGTAGGGGGTGGTGACCAGACCGATGCCCAGCGGGATGAAGGCGATGGAGAGCACCGTCCATACGAAGAGAGTGATCGACCCGGCCAGGCTGGCGATCGACAGCACGGCTCCCCGCCCGGCGGCCAGCAGCGCGCCCCGTACCCGGGCCCGTATCGCGTTCATCTCGGTCCATCTCCCCTCGCCGGCCCCGGTATCGGGCTCGTCCGCAGACAGTCTCACCCGGTGGGCTCCCCGGGCGTCAGCCGTTTCGCCACCCGGGCGGGGTGTACCCAGCACCACCCTGCCGACCTCGCCCTACGGCTCCGCGAGAGGGGGTTTCGGCGGCTGGGGCGCGCGGCGTCCCGTTCCTAGATTCATCGACGACGCATTCGACGTCGACTTCCTCTTACTTCCTCGCATTTCTTCCACTTCCATCTGATTCCGTCTGACTTCTGGGGGCGAACACGCCATGAGGCGCAACCTCGCGGCACGCATCGGTGTGTGGAGCGCACACCACCGCAAGACCGCCATTCTCGGCTGGCTGCTCTTCGTCGTGCTCGCCGCAGGCATCGGCGGCGCATCCGGTCTGGTCGAGATGACCGACTCGGAGAACGCCGCGGGTGATTCGGCGCGGGCCGAACAGATCCTCGACGACGCCGGGCTGGGGCAGCCCGCCGGCGAGCTGGTCATGGTGTCCACCGCGAAGGCGGGTGACTGGCAGGGCGCAGCCCGCGAGGTCTCCGCCGCCATGGGGAAGACCGGCGAGGTGGCGAACCTCGCGGCGCCGATCCCTTCCGAGGACGGCAAGGACGCGCTGATCACCTTTGACATGAAGGGGGACGCGGCGACGGCGCCGGACAGGGTGCAGCCCGTGCTCGACGCCGTCTCCGCCGTCCGTGCGGACCATCCCGACGTCACCATCCACCAGTTCGGCGAAGCCAGTGCCGGGAAGTGGCTCGGCGATCTGCTCTCGGAGGATTTCAAGAAGGCCGAGTTCACCGCCGTACCCCTGGCCCTGGGTATTCTGCTGGTCGCCTTCGGCGCCGTCGTCGCGGCGCTGCTCCCCGTCGGGCTGGCACTGACCGCGTGCATGGCCGCCTTCGGACTGCTGTCGCTCGCCAGCCACCAACTGCACCTGTTCCAGACCACGTACTCCGTGATGTTCCTGATGGGCTTCGCCGTCGGCGTCGACTACTGCCTCTTCTACCTGCGGCGCGAGCGCGACGAGCGGGCGGCGGGACGCGATGCCGAGACGGCGCTGCGGATCGCGGCAGCGACCAGCGGCCGGGCCGTGCTCGTCTCCGGGCTCACGGTCATGGTCGCGATGGCCGGCATGTTCCTGTCCGGACTGATGCTGTTCAAGGGCTTCGCCCTCGCCACGATCATCGTGGTCTTCATCGCGATGCTGGGCTCGGTGACGGTGCTGCCCGCGCTGCTGTCCTGGCTGGGCGACCGGATCGACGCGGGACGTGTGCCGCTCCTCAACCGGCGGGGCAGCCGGCGCGCACGCACCAGTGGCGGGCTCGCCGGCACGGTGCTGAAGCCCGTCCTGTCCAGGCCGAAGATCTTCGCGGTCGCCTCGGTCGTCGTGCTGCTCGCCCTGGCCGCGCCCGCCCTCGGCATGAAGACCGAACAGCTGGGTCTGGAGAAGCAGTTCGGCTCGGACTCGCAGCTGTCGGTCGCCTACCGGCAGATCAATGAGAGCTTCCCCGGTGGCCCAGCTCCGGCGCTGGTGGTGGTCAAGGCCGACAACATCGAGGCGCCCGCACTGCGCAAGGCGTTCGACGGCTTCGACAAGGTGACCGTCCACAAGGCGCAGAACGTCGCGGAGATCGAGGTTCCGCTCCCCGACGGCAAGGCCGGCCTTTCCGAGCTCCGCAAGGAGCGGTTGCCCGCCGCGTTCGACGGGACCGGGGCCCAGGCGTACGTGACCGGGGAGATCGCCGGGTCCGTCGACTTCAACGACCAGCTGGAGCGCGGCATCGTCCCCGTCTTCGCGTTCATCACGGCGGTGACCTTCCTGCTGATGCTGTTCTGCTTCCGCTCGTACGTCATCGCCGTGACCTCGATCCTGCTCAACCTGCTCTCCGTGGCCGCCGCGTACGGAGTGATGGTCGCCGTCTTCCAGCACGGCTGGGGGGCCTCGCTGATCGGCTCGGAAGGGGTCGGCGCGATCGAGGCGTGGATTCCGCTGTTCGTCCTTGTCGTCCTGTTCGGACTCTCCATGGACTACCACGTGTTCGTGGTCTCCCGGATCCGTGAGGCCCGCGACCGCGGTCTGCACACCCGGGCCGCGATCGACGAGGGCATCCGGCGGACGGCGGGGGCGGTGACCGGCGCGGCCGTGATCATGGTCGCGGTGTTCGCGGTCTTCGGGACGCTGTCGATGCAGGACATGCAGCAGATGGGCGTCGGCCTCGCTGTCGCTGTGCTGCTGGACGCCACGATCGTACGGATGGTCCTGCTGCCCTCCGTGATGGCGCTGCTGGGGGAGCGGAACTGGCGGACCCCGCGCGGACTGACCCGACTGCCGGGCCTGGAGCACGGCGAGCGGGAGACGGGCAGGGGGACGGGGCCGGCCGAGGCTCCGGTGGGTTCGGGGCTGCGTGGCTGACCCGGCAGACGAAGCGGCCCTGGTCCGGTACATACCGGACCAGGGCCGCTCTCATGCGCCTTCAGCGCCGTCAGGGGGCGTACTTGTAGCCGACACGCCGCACCGTCTGGATCGACCGGCGGTGCTCGGCGCCCAGCTTGCGGCGCAGCCGGGCGACATGGACGTCCACGGTGCGTCCGTCGCCCACATGTCCGTAGCCCCAGACCGTGGTCACCAACTGGTCGCGGGTGTGCACCCGGTGCGGGTGTGTGACCAGATGGGCGAGCAGCTCGAACTCCAGGAAGGTGAGGTCGAGCGTGTTCCCGTCCACCGTCGCGGTGCGCTGTACGGGGTCGATGCGCACCGGACCCGCGGACGGGTCCTCCACCGGCGACGGCACCACGTACTGGGCGGCCGCAGCGGCAGCCGCGGTGACGGCCGACTGCTGATCGGCCGGTACGAGCACCAGGTAGCCGATCATCGGTGGCCGGCCCGGCAGCGCCGGAACGGTGTGCTGGGGTGCGGGCAGCCAGGTGGCACCCGGCGGCAGGAACCCGGCCACATCGGCCGGTTGGACGACCTCATCGGGGTCGACGGCGCGCAGCCGGTGGCGGTTGGGGGAGAGGGAGAGGGCGGAGGTGGTGGCCGCAGCGGTCGCCGAAGGCGCCGCGGTGGCAGCGGCTGCGGCGGAGAAGGAACGAGTGTTCGCCATGAGGGTCAGCTCTTTCGCGCGAAGGAGTCGTCGATGGACGGACTTGCTTGCGTGCGCGCGGACCGAAGGCCGGGTGAGCGGCTTTAGAGGGCCTGCGCGTTCAACGCGCGGCAACACACCCGGTCGAAGTCGTGGTGCTGACGGGACGGCCAGAACGGTTCGAGGTCGCTGCGACCTGTCGAGGTGTACTGGATGCTGGCCATGCCCCCATTGAACCAGAGAACGCGACGGCGCAGCAGGCCTCTCTCACCCGTCCGTTGCCCGAATGTGAACCTCGTGTTACCGAGGTTTTCTGCGTTATGCGCGGGCCCTGAGCAGCGACTCGAAACCGGCGGCACGGATCCGGCGCACCAGTTCCTCCTCGGTGGTGCCCAGCGCCACGGCCGCCTGCGCGAGCCGCCAGTCCGCGTCGGAGAGCCGGTGCAGCAGATGACCACGCCTGATCTGGGCCTCGGACAGTCGGAACGTCTTCAGATACGCGACCTGCCCCTTGTGATCGGTGATCGTCTCACCGATGTGCCGCCCCTCCCCATTGCGCAGGAACGGCGGCAGGAACCGCCACAGTGTGAACGAGCCCATCCGGTACACCCGGTCGAAGGCGTACGAGGTGTCCAGCAGCTCACGCGCGAACAGGGTGTCGTGCGTCTCGGCCCACTCCCGCTCCTGCGCCCGCGCCGCCGCCCGAAGACCGGCGAGCGTCCGCAGATGCGGTCCATCGGAAATCCGCGCCGCGAACTCCGCCACCGGCGCGGCGGCGAACCCGGCAGACTTGCCCCATGACGACACTTCCCGCGACCCCCCTGCGCATCGGCCTCGTCGGCACGGGCCCCTGGGCCCGGAACACCCAGGCCCCAGCCCTCGCCGCCCACCCCGGCGTCGCACTGAGCGGCGTGTGGGGCCGCCGCCCCGAGGCCGCGAACGCGCTGGCCGCCGCCCACGGCACCACGGCGTACACCGATGAGGAGGGCATCGACGAGCTCTTCGCGGCCAGCGACGCCGTCGCGTTCGCCGTGCCGCCGGACATCCAGGCCCCGCTCGCCGCCCGCGCCGCGGCCACCGGCCGTCATCTGCTGATGGACAAGCCCGTGGCGACCACCGTCGCCGGAGCTCGCGAGGTCGCCCGCGCCGTCGAGCAGGCCGGGGTCGCGTCCGTCGTCTTCTGCACCCTGCGGTTCGCGGCCGAGACATCCGCCTGGATCACCGAACAGGCCGCCCTGGAAGGCTGGTTCACCGCCCGCGCCGAGTGGATCGGAGCGCTGTTCGCCCCCGGCACGACCAGCGAGTACGCCGCCTCGCCCTGGCGCCGCGAGAAGGGCGGCCTGTGGGACGTCGGCCCGCATGTCCTGTCGGTCCTGATCCCGGTACTGGGCGACGTGACACATCTGACCGCGGCCCGCGGCCCGTCCGACACCACCCACCTGATCCTCCGCCACACCTCCGGCGCATCCAGCACGGTGACGCTCGCACTGGGGGCTCCGGTGGGCGCGGTAGGCACGGAGATCGAACTCAAAGGCGAACAGGGAATCGCCACACTGCCGCGGTGGGGCGACGCGGTCGGTTCCTTCCGGGCAGCGGTGGACGCACTGATCGACTCGGTACGCACGGGGGAGCCGCACCCCTGCGACGTCCGGTTCGGACTACGCCTGACGGAACTGCTGGCCGAGGCGGAGAAGCATGCGGGGGTGTAGGGAGACGGGGCATGGGGCCGGGCCGGTACGGGGAGGCGGTGCGGCCCGCCCCGTACGGGCGCCCGCGTCGCCGCCGCGGCGGCCCGGCTGCTTCCGCACGCGCAGACGGCGACGATTCCCGGCGCGACGCACCACACCCTGCCGCTGCACGAGCCGACGGCCGACGAACTGAACCGCAGGATCGAGGACTTCCTGATGACCCGGTAGCTCTCGCCGCGCGGGTTGCTCAGCGCCCCATGGCGTCCCGTACCGCCTCGTCCGTGCGCGCCACGACGGCGGTGCCGTCGTCCGCCGTGATGATCGGCCGTTGGATCAGCTTCGGATGCCCGGCGAGCGCCGAGATCCACTGCTCTCTCGAACCGGCCTCGCGCGGCCACTCCTTGAGTCCGAGCTCCTTCGCGTCCGCTTCCTGCGTCCGCGTGATGTCCCACGGCTCCAGCCCGAGCCGGTCGAGCACGGCCCGGATCTCGTCCGGCGACGGCACATCCTCCAGATAGCGGCGGACGGTGTACTCGGCGCCCTCCGTGTCGAGCAGCTGCACCGCGCTGCGGCACTTGGAACAGGCGGGATTGATCCAGATCTCCATGGGGTCAACGGTACGGGAGGGACACCGTGAAAGCCCGTCCGGCCAGCGTCGATTGTCAGTGGTGGGCCGTAAAATAGAGGTAGTTCGTGAGGGTTTCACGACCGTGCCAGGAGGTTGCCCATGGCCGTTGCCGCAGTCACGACCAAGCCGCTCCACAAGCCCCTGCAGAAGAAGCCGCTCCCCGCGGGCCGGCCCCGCGAGTGGTACGTCTCGCACAATCGCCGCCTGAAGGCCATGCGCCTGGCGATCGCCCTGCTCGACACGGGCGTCTACTACCCGTCGACCGCGACCAACGACAAGATACGTACGACTGCCGAGCGCATCGGCATCCACCCGCCGTCCGACACGACCTGCCGCATGGTCCGCGCCCTGATCCGCTACGGCCGCTGACGGCTGACGAGCGACTGCTCGCGCACGCGAAGCCTGTGCCTCCGGAAACCCGGGGGCACAGGCACGTACGACCGCACCCGGCTCAGAACCCGCTGCAGGTGGCAGTGGCAAAGGCCCCGGACGCCGCGGCCGTCCGGACGGCACACGCCAGTACCAGCACGACGACCAGCACCACCCGGGGCCACTGCCGTCGCCGACGGGGCTGTGGCTGCGGCTGGGTCCATGGCTGGTCCGGGACGCCGCCCGGGTCCTGGTCGCTCATGCCACCGGACTCGGCCGTCGCCCGGTACGCCGCGACTCCACGGGGCAGCCGCTCCCTGACGTACGACCTCCGCTCCGGCCCGGCCCATCACCCGTCCGGCGTGCACGGCATGCGGCCTGGCCCGCCGCCCCTTTGACTGGGGCGATGGGCCAGTACTGGGAGGCACGATGACGAGGAAAGCCGCGCAAGGTCTGTGGGTCGCACTGCTGACGGCGGCCGTGATGTCGACGGCCGCCGCTTGTTCCAACGAGGGTGGCAACGCCTCCAGCACGGCGTCCGAAGCCGCGTCCGCCGCGGCGTCGGTGGCATCCAGGGGTTCCGACGTGGTGGCCTCGGCGACAGCCGCCGCAGGCGAGAAGCTGAAGGGCTTCAAGAACGGCGTGAACGCCAAGAGCGACGTCACGCTGGGCACGCCGAGCACCGGCCACGACGGCCGCGCCACCGCGAAGGTCACGGTGATGAACAGCGCCGACTCGGCGAAGTCGTACGCCGTGCAGATCAACTTCCGTGACCCGAGCGGCAATCTGCTCGACACGGTGGTGGTGACGGTCGACGACGTCGGTCCGAAGGCCTCCAAGGACGCCACGGCCCGCAGCAACCGCAAGCTGTCGGGCGACATCAAGGTCGACGTGGGAACCGCCCTGCGGCACTGATCGTGGATCGCGCCACAACTGCCTGCATTTCATGGGCAGTTACCTGAGGTCGGCAGGAAAGTGCCGTCAGCTTGTTCTCGGTGCCGGTGCCGGGTTGCGGGATCTCGAGAATGATCCGCCGATCCGAGCAGTCGTCGACAATGAGCGCGCTCTCCTCCAGCACCATACGGCCGACGAAAGGATGGCTCACTTCCCGAGCGGTGACATGGTGCCTTTCTATTTCGTGCTGCTGCCACCATTTTTGGAATTCCGGGCTGTTCTTCCCCAGTTCGCTGACCAGTGTGGTGAACCATGGTTCGTGGACGTACAATCCGGTGGCCGCGCGGAAATCGGCCAGTACGGATCGGGCGCTCGACTCCCAGTTCCGAATCAATTCACGCATATATCCGCCGAAGAACAGCCACAGCATATGCCGGTGTTCAGGGGGGATTCTGGTGAGATCACCGTAGACATCGGTTCTTGCCTGGTTCCACGCAAGAATGTTGAATCGAGGACCGAGAACGAATGCCGGATGCGGATGCTGGCTGTCCAGGATGCGCTGGAGCGCCGGAGACACACCGTCCGCGGGAACGCTCGCGCTGGAACGGGCGCCCCTGTTGGCCAAGGACAGGAGATAGTCGCGCTCATCGGCGCTGAGGCGAAGGGCTTCGGCCAGCGAATTGAGGACCTGGTCGGAGACCCGGATGTCCCGGGCCTGTTCGAGGCGGGAGTACCAGCAGGCGCTGATCCCCGCAAGGTCGGCGACATCTTCCCGCCGCAGGCCCGGCGTTCGCCGCGATGCTCGCGACGGAAGGCCGACCTCTTCCGGCTGAAGGGCCAGCCGTCGTTTTTTGAGGAAGTCCGCGAGCTCCGCTCGCCGTTGGTCGTAATTCATCCGTTGTCCCCTCTGCTGGGCGACTACTGCGGATGTTTATTACCTGGGACATCTCCCCTAGGATAGTCGGTTTCTGGATGCGCGCTCTGCGACGTGTGTGGCTGCTGCTGGATCACCATCGCCGGCGTGCTGCAATGCCGCAGGGCCCGGTGCCGCGACGTGGTCGCAGCGGCGGGCCTTTCCTTGCATGAGATTCCCCTTTGTGATGGGTCCGTGCAAGGAAAGCGTTGCATCAGGGCTGATGTGCAACACGAGACCGCTCACCTGGGAGTGGCAGTGTCAGGTTTATCCCGTGCGGTTGCGGATTGGGGGGCGTCGCATGACCCGTCCAGGAAGAATGGCCTGGCCTCGAACACTGGGAGGACGGTCAATTCCGTTCCCCCATCCAGTCGGGTGACGCCCGATCAGCCATCGCGTGGGGCGCGTTCGCGTCCTGTGTTCCCCGACACCGCTGCCATGCACGGAAGTTCGGGTTCACCGGCGAAGGACGCGGCCTTCGATGCCATGGCCGAGTTCGGTGAGCGCCGGCCTGGCGGATCAAAGAAGAACAGGCCGGGACGGGTCCCGGCCTGTTCTCCTTCACCGTCACGGTGCGGCTCGCCCGGCTGAAGGCCGGCGGCCGGGCCGCAGCGGACGCGACCGCGCTGGACGCCGCCCGCCTCGGGGCCCAGCGAGGTCGACCCAGCGGCTCAGAGGTCGAAGTACAGCTCGAACTCGTGCGGGTGCGGGCGCAGCTGGATCGGGGCGATCTCGTTGGTGCGCTTGTAGTCGATCCACGTCTCGATCAGGTCGGACGTGAAGACGCCGCCGGCCTGCAGGTACTCGTTGTCCGCCTCCAGCGCCTCCAGGACGGCCGGGAGGGAGGTCGGGACCTGCTGGACGTTCGCGTGCTCCTCGGGAGCCAGCTCGTAGAGGTCCTTGTCGATCGGCTCGGCGGGCTCGATCTTGTTCTTGATGCCGTCGAGGCCTGCCATCAGCAGAGCGGAGAAGGCGAGGTACGGGTTGGACGACGGGTCCGGGGCGCGGAACTCGACGCGCTTGGCCTTCGGGTTCGAGCCCGTGATCGGGATGCGCATCGCAGCCGAGCGGTTGCGCTGCGAGTACACCATGTTGACCGGGGCCTCGAAGCCGGGGACCAGGCGGTGGTACGAGTTCACCGTCGGGTTGGTGAAGGCCAGCAGTGACGGGGCGTGCTTGAGGATGCCGCCGATGTAGTAGCGGGCGATGTCCGAGAGGCCCGCGTAGCCCTGCTCGTCGTAGAACAGCGGGTCGCCGCCGGCCCACAGGGACTGGTGGACGTGCATGCCCGAGCCGTTGTCGCCGAAGATCGGCTTCGGCATGAAGGTCGCGGTCTTGCCGTTGCGCCAGGCGACGTTCTTCACGATGTACTTGAAGAGCATCAGGTCGTCGGCCGCGGCGAGCAGCGTGTTGAACTTGTAGTTGATCTCCGCCTGGCCGGCGGTGCCGACCTCGTGGTGCTGGCGCTCGATCTGAAGACCGCTCTTCTCCAGCTCCAGGGACATCTCGGCACGCAGGTCGGCGAAGTGGTCGACCGGCGGGACCGGGAAGTAGCCGCCCTTGTAGCGGACCTTGTAGCCGCGGTTGTTCACTTCCGACCCGGTGTTCCAGGCGCCGGCCTCGGAGTCGATGTGGTAGAAGCTCTCGTTCGCCGACGTCTGGAAGCGGACGTTGTCGAAGACGTAGAACTCTGCCTCGGGACCGAAGTACGCGGTGTCGGCGATGCCGGTGGAAGCGAGGTACGCCTCGGCCTTCTTGGCCACGTTCCGCGGGTCACGGCTGTACTGCTCGCCCGTGATCGGGTCGTGGATGAAGAAGTTGATGTTGACGGTCTTGTCACGGCGGAACGGGTCGACGCGGGCGGTCGACAGGTCCGCGCGCAGCGCCATGTCGGACTCGTGGATGGCCTGGAAGCCGCGGATCGACGAGCCGTCGAAGGCGAGCTCGTCGGCCGGTTCGAAGGTTGCCGCCGGTACGGTGACGTGCTGCATCACACCGGGCAGGTCGCAGAACCGGACATCGATGAACTTGACGTCTTCGTCGGCGATGTACTTCTTCGCGTCGTCGGCGTTCTGGAACATCCAACTCCTCCTACTCCCGGCCCGGGAGGGACGGGGTTGTAGCTCGTGGTGCGGCCGGTGCGGTGGCACACGCTGGACCCGACCATAGGCAGACCGGATTTCTCAAGCATGACCCATTTGTTTCGCAGAAGTTAACCGAGCCGGGCGCGAGCGGCACCTTGTGGCCGGTCCGGGGCCCTCGTCCCTGCCGGGCGGCAGCCCGTAGCGGCCCCCGCCCGGCAGGGCGCGCGGGCGGGCGCAGTACCGTGGTCGGGTGGACAATAGGCAAGCAATCGGATCGTGGCTCTCCGGGCCGCGCGCGGCCGCCGAGGAGATGGGGGCCGACTTCGGTCACCGGGGCAAGCGGCTCGGTCTGCCCGAGCACGGGCCGGGATCCGTGGCGCCGCTCGGCCGGCGCTTCGGTGCGCTCTTCATCGACTGGGTCCTGTGCATGGTGATCGCATACGGGCTGTTCGCTCGCGGTGACCAGCAGACGGCCGGGAACTGGGCGCTCGGCGTCTTTCTCGTGCTGAGTGTGCTCACCGTCGGGACCATCGGCTGCACGCCCGGCAAGCGTCTCCTGGGCATCAGGGTCGTCGCCGAGAACGGTGGCCGGCTCACTTTCGGGCGGGTGATCGTCCGGAGTGTGCTGCTGTGCCTGGCGATTCCGGCCCTGGTCTGGGACCGCGACGGCCGCGGCCTGCACGACCGGCTGGCCCGCGCTGTTCAGGTGCGTATCTGAGCCGAGGACGGATACCGCAGACGGCATGAGGAGAGGGCGGGTTGCGAACCGAACCGGTTCGCAACCCGCCCTCTTCGTGCGTACAGCGGATATGTACGAGGGAGGCGTCAGCGCATCTTTCCGCCGCGCGGCATCCGCATGCCCTTCGGCATCGGGCCCTTGGGCAGCGGCATGTTGCTCATCAGGTCGCCCATCGCGCGCAGCCGGTCATTGGCGGCCGTCACCTGCGGGCCGGTCAGGACGCGCGGCAGCTTCAGCATCTTGGTGCGCACCTTCCTGAGCGGCACCTGGCCCTCGTCGTTGCCGACGACGATGTCGTGCACCGGTACGTCGACCAGGATGCGTGCCATCTTCTTCTTCTCGGCCGCGAGCAGCAGCTTCACCCGGTTCGGGTTGCCCTCGCCGACCAGGACGATGCCCGCCTTGCCCACGGCGCGGTGGACGACGTCCTGGCTGCGGTTCATCGCGACCGCAGGGGTCGTGGTCCAGCCACGGCCCACCCGGTCCAGCACTGCCGCCGCAGCGCCAGGCTGTCCCTCCATCTGCCCGAAGGCCGCGCGCTCGGCACGCCGTCCGAAGACGATCGCCATCGCGAGGAGGGCCAGCAAAAAGCCCAGGATGCCCAGGTAGATCGGGTGGTCGATCAGAAAACCGACCGCGAGGAGGACACCGAAGGTGACGATTCCCACACCCGCGACGACAAGACCGATCTTGGGGTCGGTCCGCCGGGTCATCTTGTAGGTCAGGGCGATCTGCTTGAGCCGCCCCGCGTTCTCGGCGCTGTCCGCGCCTTCAGTGTTTGCCTTCCTCGCCATGTACGGAAGTTTACGTGGCCTAGGAACGGTGGTCGGCCGCGGCCTCCAGTACGTACTCGGTCTCGACCCGGTCCTTGGCCCGGCGCCGGTCCTCCAGGACGGCGGTCCAGGCATTGCGGCGGGCGGTGCGCTGGCCGCTGCTCAACAGCAGCGACTCGACGGCACGGAGAGCATGGGTGACGGAAGGGATGGCGGTGGCGCGTACCGGCACGGCCTGCATCGTGGAAATCTCCTCGGAGCGGATGTGCGGACTGAGTTGCGTGGACTCAGTTGCCCGGGCCGATCTGCCCGGGACTGCGTTGCGCGAAGTGGGTGGCGTGCGCTGGGTGCGGGAAACAGGGGTGGCAGCGGCCCGCAGAGTCGCTGCGCCGTTGCACCCAGCGTCATTGCTCGGTGTTACCAGCGCATGACCGGTCGGTCAAACACCAATGAAACCTTGATATGGGCGCAGCGCACGCCGACGCGGCCCATACGCGCCCCCGGCCTGCGGGGAGCGTATGGGCCGCGTCGAACCAGCTATTACCGCTCGGTAGCTTCTTGTGCTCGGATTCACACAGCGGGCGCCGCTGCGACGGCGCCGCGCCGCTCGATCGCCTGCTGGAAAAGACGGCCCGCGCGGTACGAGGAACGGACCAGCGGCCCGGACATCACGCCGGAGTAGCCGATCTCGTCGGCCTCCTCCTTCAGCTCCACGAACTCCTGCGGCTTCACCCAGCGCTCGACCGGGTGGTGGCGCACGGACGGCCGCAGGTACTGCGTGATCGTGATGAGCTCGCAACCCGCGTCGTACAGATCCTGGAGCGCCTCGCTGACTTCCTCGCGGGTCTCGCCCATGCCGAGGATCAGGTTGGACTTGGTCACCAGGCCGGCCTCGCGGGCCCTCGTGATGACCTCCAGGGAGCGCTCGTAACGGAAACCGGGACGGATCCGCTTGAAGATCCGCGGCACCGTCTCGACGTTGTGCGCGAGCACCTCGGGGCGCGAGGAGAAGACCTCGGCGAGCTGCTCGGGCACCGCGTTGAAGTCGGGGATCAACAGCTCGACCTTGGTGCGGCCGGCCTCCCGGTCCGCAGTCAGCGCGTGGATCTGGCGCACGGTCTCCGCGTACAGCCATGCACCGCCGTCCTCCAGGTCGTCGCGTGCGACGCCGGTGATGGTGGCGTAGTTCAGGTCCATCGTGACGACGGACTCGCCGACCCGGCGGGGCTCGTCCCGGTCCAGCGCCTGCGGCTTGCCCGTGTCGATCTGGCAGAAGTCGCAGCGCCGGGTGCACTGGTCGCCGCCGATGAGGAACGTGGCCTCGCGGTCCTCCCAGCACTCGAAGATATTGGGGCAGCCGGCCTCCTGGCACACCGTGTGCAGACCCTCGCTCTTCACGAGCTTCTGCAGCCGGCTGTACTCGGGGCCCATCTTCGCCCGGGTTTTGATCCACTCGGGCTTGCGCTCGATGGGGGTCTGGCTGTTCCGGACCTCAAGGCGCAGCATCTTGCGCCCGTCGGGTGCGACAGCGGACACTCCGGCACTCCCCTTTGCTTTCACTGCATTGGATTCTTCGGCGAACACCAGGGTACGCCCGTAGTTCAAATGGCTTTACGTCTGGCCAACCTGTGGCCGGCAGGCCCTATTCCCCGCCGGGTGTCCAGGCTGTCATGCCGTGGCCACGGCATCCGCCGGGCGCTCGATGGTGCGCGGGGCGAGCTGCGCGTTCTCCAGGACGTCCTTGAGGTGCTTCTCGACGACCGGGAGCACCTCCGCGATTGCGATGTCGCGACCCAGTTCGTACGCGAGTGACGTGACGCCCGCGTCCCGGATGCCGCACGGCACGATGCGGTCGAACCAGGTGTTGTCCGGGTTCACATTGAGCGAGAAGCCGTGCATGGTCACGCCCTTGGCCACCCGGATACCGATCGCGGCCAGCTTGCGGTCCTCGCGGCGCTGCCCGGCGTTGGACGGGGCGTACTCGGGGCCGTTCAGCCGCGGGTCGAACTCCTCGTCCTGCAGCCGCGGGTCGAAGTCGAGGGAGAGGCCGCCGAGCGACGGACGGTCCTCGACCGGGTCGCCGAGGACCCAGACCCCGCTGCGGCCCTCGACCCGGGAGGTCTCCAGACCGAATTCGGCGGCGGTACGGATCAGGGCGTCCTCCAGCCGGCGGACATGCGCGACGACATCCACCGGGCGGGGCAGCTTCTGGATCGGGTAGCCGACCAGCTGTCCGGGACCGTGCCAGGTGATCTTCCCGCCGCGGTCCACATCGATGACCGGGGTGCCGTCCAGCGGGCGCTCGCTGTCGGTCGTGCGCCGCCCCGCCGTGTAGACGGGCGGGTGTTCCAGCAGCAGACAGGTGTCCGGGACGGTGTCCTCGAATCTGGCCGCGTGCACCTCGCGCTGCTTCTGCCAGGCCTCCTGGTAGTCGACTGCTTCCTCGCCGAATCCCAGCCGGACGAACCGAAGCCCAGTCACGACAGATGCCTCCCTACTCGCGGTGCGGGGAGCCGGGGTGCCCGGAGCCACGCCACCATGCACTGAATCAGCCCCGAGCCACTGTACGACCGGACTCCGGGCGGTGGCCCAGCAGGTCGTTCCCGTCAGCGCCACCCCCAATCCTCACACGATCGGATGAAAGTGAAGCGAAGGCGGCTGCGACCGCCGCGGAGGCCGCTAAATTCACGCCGTTCCATTAGGGCTGCCCGACCGGCCCCGAAGGCAGGAGACCGTACAGCTGATGTCGGAACGACCTCCGCAGCGCACCCCCAACCGCCGCCTCGCCTCGCTCATCACCGAGGCCGGCTTCTCCAACGCCGGCCTCGCCCGCAGGGTGGACCAACTCGGCCTGGAACACGGCCTCGACCTGCGGTACGACAAGACCTCCGTGACCCGCTGGCTGCGCGGCCAGCAGCCGCGCGGAACCACGCCCGCGCTGATCGCCGAGGTCTTCACCCGGCGGCTCGGGCGCCGCCTCTCCGCGCAGGACCTGGGCCTCGACTCATGCGCCCCTGTCTACGCGGGCCTGGAGTTCGCGGCCACGCCCGCCGAGGCGGTCGACATCGTCAGCGGACTGTGGCGGAAGGACTCGGGCAGCCATGCGGAGCTGCGCAAGATCGCCTTCACCCCGGCCGGGCTCGTCGTCCCCAGCAGGGACTGGCTGATCGGCCGGGCCGATGAGTGGGTGGGACGGGGGAGCGAGTCCTCGCCCCCGGTGCCGGGCGGCGCCGGTGGGGCCGCTGGTGCCCGTGCGGCTGGTGCGCACGGCAGGTCCGTCGGGGCCTCTGGGGCTGCGGGGGCTGCAGGGGCCACTGAGGCCGGTGGTTCGGCGCGGTCCGGCGGTCCCGGTGGGGCGCGCGGGATCGGGGCGCAGGGGTTGCACGGGTCGCACTGGCCCGGCGACCGTGGACACGGTCTGACGGGGGCGTCCGGCGTCAGTGGCCGCGGCGGGTTCCGTGGGCCCGTCCCGTCCCGGCCTTCCGGACCGTCCGCGCCATCCGGGTCCCCCGCACCCTCGACCGCTCCCGCCGCCCTGGGAACAGGCCTGTCGGGCGCCCCCGGCGTACCCCGGCAACGGCAGAGCGACCGCGGCGCCGGCCAGCGGGTCAGCAGCGGTGATGTCGCCGCCCTGCGGTCGGTCGGCGAACTCTTCCGCGCCCTCGACAACGCCTACGGCGGCGGCCACGCCCGGCAGGCCCTCGTCCGGTATCTGGAGCACGAGACGGAGCCGATGCTTCGCGGGACCTACGGGGAGGCCACCGGGCGCCGGCTCTTCTCCGCCGCCGCCGACCTGACCCGGCTGGCGGGCTGGACCTCGTACGACATCGCGGCCCACGGCCTGGCCCAGCGGTACTTCGTCCAGGCGCTGCGGCTCGCCCAGGCCGCGGGGGACCGCGCGTACGGCGGCTACGTCCTGATCACCATGAGCCGGCAGGCGGTCTACCTCGGGCACGGCAGGGAAGCCGTACAGCTGGCCCGCGTCGCCCAGCAGGGCATCGGTTCGGCGGCGCCGCCCGTCGTCCAGGCCCTGCTGCACGCCGTGGAGGCACGCGGTCACGGGGTGCTCGGCGAGGCGAGGCTCTGCACCGCCTCACTGGCGCGGGCGGAACGCGCGCTGGAGACCGCCCGCCCCGGGGACGAGGTGCCGCACTGGGCGCAGTACTTCGACGAGGCCCAGCTCGCCGACGAGTTCGGCCACTGCCACCGGGATCTGCAGCAGTACCGGGCCGCGGCGCAGCACGCCGAGCGCTCCCTCCAGCTGCGCGCCCCGGCGTACGCCCGCAGCAGGCTGTTCTGCCGGGTGGTGCTGGCCTCCGCACGGCTCGGGCTCGGCGAGCTCGACCAGGCGTGCGTGCTCGGCGCCGAGGCCGCCCAGCAGGCGGCGGAGATGCGGTCGGTACGGGCGACGGAGTACGTGCGGGACTTCGAGCGACGCCTGGAGCCGTACCGGGACGCGGCCCCGGTACGGGGATACCGCGAGCGGGTCGCGGCCCTCGGGTGATCTCTCCGGCGTGACCACGGGTGACTCCTCCGCGTGACTCTTCCGCGCGGCAGCACGGGTGGTGGCCCGGACCGGGAGCGATCGGTCCGGGCCACCCGTTCGGCGGGGCTCTCTCAGTGCCCGTGTACCTCGACCTCCGCCAGCGACAGCGGGTCGGTGCCGGACGTCAGCTGCACGCGGACGTACCTGCCCCAGGTGCCCGCCGGGAGCTGCACGGTGGACGGCCGTCCGGCCTGGCCGGTGACATGCACCGCCGTCACACCGGGGGCGGTCCGTGCGTCATCGAGTCCGTCGGCCGTGATCGGGGTGTCCGAGGTCAGGACCCAGAAGTCCTTGAGCCGGTCGGAGCAGCAGTCGGTGCGATTCCAGATGTCGACTGCGGACAGTGACTTCGAGGCGCCCAGGTCGACCTGCCACCATGCCTGCGACGAGGGCTCCGCGGTGTGGGTCACCGAGCCCGACCCGAAGGAGCCGTCGGTGTTCCCGTCGACGGCGCGGGAGGCAGGGGCGTCCCACGCGGTGCTCTTCTGGGTGGCCGGCTTGTTCCGGGCGAGGTTCTCCGGGGCCACCCTGACCTTGACCGCCGTGGTGGTCGTGAGACGGCCGTGGCGCAGGGTGATGTCCAGTGTGTACGTACCGGGGGCCGCGGAAGCGGGCGGCGTCACGGTGAACGGGACCTTCGCGTCCGCGCCCGGCGCCAGCGGGTTCACCCGGGTGGCCGCCGGGGTGACGGTCCAGCCCTCGGGTCCGGACAGCCCGACCCCGGTCCCGGATGCGCGCGTGCGGGCGGTGTTGGTGAGGGTCAGGGTGCCGTCGGCGGCGCGTTCGGGGTTGAGCTCCTTCGGTAGCTCGGTCCTCGTGCGGACGAGGGTGTTCACGCCCGGAGTGGTGACCTTGAAGACGTACGCGCTCGTGCTCCCGGTGGCCGACGCCCCGTCCTTCGGCGTCTCGACGATCACGCGGCCTGCGGAGTCCTTGTGCCAGGGCAGTGCGCCGCCGTCCGAACCGAGCAGAGTGATACGGGAGTCGGCGGCGACGGGCGTGTCGGCACCGAGGGTGAGTTCGGCGCCGGGCCACTCCAGCGCGGTCGCGTACAGCGTGCCGTCCTTCACCGTGTAGCGGATCTTGTCGTCGCTGGACGGCTCCTCGGCGTGGTGCCAGTAGGTCGTCCCGTAGATCGCCTCGCCGTTGATCTTCAGCCAGGCTCCGATGTCGAGCAGTCGCTGCTGCTGGATCTCGGGGATGGTGCCGTCGGCGCGCGGGCCGATGTCGAGCAGCAGGTTGCCGTTCTTGCTGACGATGTCGGTGAGCGAGTCGATCAGCTGGTCGGAGGTGAGGTGGTCCTCCTCGGGCTCGTTCTGGTTGTAGCCGTACGAGTGCGCGATGCCCCGGCTCGCCTCCCACTTGTTCGGGTCGATGTCCGGCTTGACCGTGTACTCGGGTGTCTGGAAGTCGAGTTCCTTGCTGTCCAGCGCACCGGTCTCGATCTTGCAGCGGTTGGCGACCGCGACTTCCTTCGGGTGCGCCCGGTTCTTCGCGCGGTTGTAGTAGTCGGCGATGACGGGCGCGGTCTTCCAGTACGAGGCGGGTTTGTCCCACTGCCCGTCGCACCAGATGATGTCGGGATCGTACTGATCGACCAGCTCGTTCAGTTGCGGCACCATGTAGTCGCCGACGTAGTCCTTGACCGACGGGGCGCCGGTGTACGGGACTTCGGCGCCGGTGTACGGGTTGCGGACGGGGCTGCCGGTGTACGACGGGTTGTACCACTCGTACAACGAGTAGTAGAAGCCTGCCTTCAGTTGCCCGCCCTCGGTGTCCTTGCGCGCCGCCTTGAACAGGTCGCCCGCCAGGTCGCGCTTCGGGCCGAGGTCCACGGTGTCGCGGCCGCTGACCTTGCTGTCGAACAGGGCGACGCCTTCATGGTGCTTGGAGGTCAGCACGAAGTATTTGGCACCGGCGTCCTTGAACAGCTTCACCCAGGCGTCCGGGTCGTACTTCTCGGCCTTCCACCGGCCGATGAAGTCGTCGTAGTTCGCGGCCGTTCCGTAGGTGTCCTTCTGGTGGGTGTTGGTGGCGCTGCCCTTGCTGTTCATGTAGTTCCAGTACCACTCGGCGTAGCTGCCGCGCGGGCCCCAGGCGGGTACCGAATAGGCGCCCCAGTGGATGAAGATGCCGAACTTGTCGTCGTTGAACCACGACGGCGTGGGGTGGCTGTCGAGGGATTCCACCGTCGGCTCGTAGTCCTTCGACGGGGGTTCGGGGGCGGCGGAGGCCGGGGTGGTCAGGAGGCCGGCGAGGGCCGCCAGGGCTGTCGCTCCGACGAGTCTGGTACGGGTACGGGTACGGGCATGGGTGCGGGTGCGGGTCACTGCGGGTTCCTTCCGGTCAGCGGTCGTCGTGCGCGTAGTCGGCCTGGACTTGTTCGGGGCTCAACGCCTCGTCCCAGGTGGTGACTTCGTCGAGATCTCCGCGCAGCCCGGCCTTCTCGGTGCCGATCGAGCGCAGCGGGAGCGGAATGGACGCGTCGACCGTGCCGACGCGCTCGCCGTTCGCGTACAGGGTGGTGCGGCCCGGCTCGGTGACCCAGGTCAGCTGGACCCACTGGTTCAGCGGCAGGGTGTAGTCGAAGCTGTGGTCGGCCGCGCCGTAGAGGGTGAAGCCGACCTTGCCGGTGCCCCACTGCTGGAGTTTGAGCGCGCCGACCTTCGAGCCGAGCAGCACTTGGTCACTGGTCCTGCCGGTCGTCCTGACCCAGCCGGAGACGGTCCACGGTTCGGCCGGGTCGAGGCCGCCGAGGCCGGTCCACCGGGTCGGTCCGGGAACAACGGGAGGCCCTGGTGCGGCTGCTGTGGCGCTTGCGTTCGACGCGGGTTCGTCCGGAGGCTCGTTTGCCACCGCGACGGGAGATATAGATCCGATGACTAGGGTTATGAGGAGCGGCAGAACGGGCAGGACTCGGCGCACTACGGTCTCCTGAAGTCCGGTTTCGCCAGGACCGTAGCGGTAGATGTGTTGCACGACAAGGGTGTTTGCGGGAGTGGTGTGGACCACTCTCGAAAGCGGGAGGTGGGGTGAGAGATCCGATCTGTAAGGAGCGCTGGGGGTTGGGGCCGGCCTGACCGGGGCAGGATGCGCGCGGGCGGACTCAGGCCGCTTCGCGCAGCTCCGTCTCCAGGTGGCCGGGCCGGATGCCCAGATCGCCGAGGATGGCGTGCGCCGCGCGGCGGCCTGAGAACAGGGCGCCCTGCACCGTGCTCGTGTCCCGGTGGTCGCCGCACACGTACAGCCCGGCGAGCAGCCGGACCGGGCGGCGCAGATCGTGCGGGGGTGGCATGGCGGGGACCGCCTCCGGGTCGTGGTGGGCGCAGAGGAGTTCCCAGTCGTCCGTGGGGGTGCCGTACAGCGCGGCGAGATGGGCGAGGACCGACCGGTCGAGGTCGGGTGGCGGGGTGCCGAGCACCGTCGATGTGATCAGGGTCCGGCCGTGCGGGGCGCGCGAGGGGTCGACCTCGCTCATCACGCAGGTGTGGGCGACCGGGCCCGAGCGGTCGGCGTCCAGCAGCAGTGAGGCGCCGGTCGGCGGGGGAGCGGGGGCGGTGTGGTGCAGGACCGTCACCGGATGGAAGGGCGGCACCCGCAGGCCGGGGAGCAGCTCGGCCGCGGCGCTCGCGCCGGTGGCCAGCAGCAGGGAACGGCAGCCCAGTTCACCGTGTTCCTTGGTGCGTACGGAGGTGATGTCGGCGGCGGTGACATGGACCCCCGTCCGCACGGTGCCGGGCGGCAGGGCCGCCGCCAGCAGGTCGGGCAGCGTGGCCGAACCGCCGGACGGTACGCACAGCCGGCCGCGTGCGTAGCCGCGCAGGGCGAGATCGGCGCAGCGGCTCGATGTGGTGAGCCCGGGGTCGCTGAGCAGCGCGGTGAGCAGCGGGCGCAGAAAGCCGTTGACGGTACGGGACGGCAGGCCGCGGCTGGACAGGGCGGCGAGCGCGGTCCGCTCCGGCCGGGCCAGGATGCGGGACACCGGGGTGGTGGCGAGCCGGGCCAGGGCGGCGCCGAGCCGGGCCTGGTCGATCGGCCCGCCCATCGGCGGGCGAGGGGCGCTCGCCAGGGCGCGTGCCGCCTTGAGTGCGCCCCGTGCGCTCCGTGTGTGCCGCACGTCGCCGGTCCGGTACTGGCGGCCCTCGCTGTGGACGAGCACCCCCGGCGCGAAGTTCCGCAGCGCGAGCCCTTCGAGACCTGGCGTCGTGCGCAGTTCCGGATACGAGGTGCTGAGAAGCGGGCCGAGGTGGTCGAGCCGGAACCCGTCCACCTCCTCGGTGGTCATCCGGCCGCCGACGCGTGGGCCGGCCTCCAGAACGCTGACGCTGACCCCTGCACTGGTCAATTGATGGGCTGCTGACAGGCCGGCGATCCCGGCACCGATGATGACGACGTCCGCGTGGTGTGCCGTGCTGAGCACGTGCCCCTCCCCGAGTCGGCGCAACTGCTGGGAGGCTCTTGCCCCCGACAGGCCCCCGGAATGACCGAGTTCGCCACGAGGCTAGGAGGGGTCCGGTTCGGGCACAGTCGCGCGCGGCCCGGGGCACCGTTGCACGGGGTCGCACATCCGTGTGATTCGACCGTTCGTGGTCAGCGCAGCGCCGCGCGAATGGCGCCGTCGATGCCGGGGAAGGCGAAGGTGAACCCCGAGTCCAGCAGCCGTGCGGGCAGCACCCGTTGGCTGCCCAGCACGTCCTCCGCGAAGTCCCCGAGGGCGATCCGGAGCGCGGGTGCCGGGACGGTGAACAGCGTCGGACGGTGCAGCACGCGCCCCATCGCGGCTGTCACCTCGCCGTTGGTCACGGGGTCGGGGCCGGTCAGGTTCACCGGTCCGGACAGCGACTGCGTGTCGAGGAGGTGCCGCAGGGCCGCGATGTGGTCGTGCAGCGCGATGAAGCTCCAGTACTGGCGCCCGTTGCCGATCCGCCCGCCGAGCCCCGCCCGGAACAGTGGGAACAGCCGCCCCCAGGCCCCGCCCTCCCGGGCGACGACCAGACCCGTGCGCGCGTACACCGTCCGGATACCTGCCGCTTCCGCCGGGGCCGCGGCAGCCTCCCAGTCCACGCAGACGGACGGCAGGAAGCCCGTGCCGTGCGGCGCGCTCTCGTCGACCGCGAGGTCCCCGGTGTCGCCGTAGTAGCCGATGGCCGACCCGCACAGCAGCACCTTCGGCGGTACATCGAGGGAGGCCACCGCCTCGGTGATCGCCGCTGTGCCCAGCACCCGGCTGTCCCGGATCTCTTGCTTGTACTCTTCCGTCCAGCGGTGGTCGCCGACCCCGGCGCCGGCGAGATGGACGACGGCGTCGCAGCCGACCAGGCCCGCCCCGTCGACGTAACCCCGCTTCGGGTCCCACTCGACCTCGTCCCCGGCGCGCGCCGGGTGCCGGACCAGGCGCACGACCTTGTGCCCGTCGGCCCGCAGCGAGCGCACCAGCGCGGCTCCGATGAGTCCGGTGGATCCGGTGACAGCGATACGGGAGTACACCATGGCCCCATCCTGCCGCAGCGGCGCAGGGGGCGCCTCGCCCGTACCGTCCGAATCACTCGAACAGCAGTTGTAGGGCGACATCCCGGTAGTGGCGCACATGCCGCAGGGCGCAGAGCGCCGCTGCCTCGCTGTCCGCCGCGGTGATGGCGGCGGACAGCAGCCGGTGCTCCTCCCGGAGCGGTCCCGGGTCGTCGATCTGCTGGAACAGCCGGTGCAGCCGCCCCTCCAGCGACTCCGGGGTGGTGGCCGGCAGCTCATGCCGGACAGCTCGACGATGTGGTGGTGGAAGGCGGCGTCGGCCCGCGAGATGCGTTCCGGTCCGCCGGACAGGGTGGCCCGGCGTGCCGTTTCCAACAGGGCTGCCGGTTGCTGCAGTTGGCTGTCGGTGGCTCGTTCGACGGCGGGCCGGACCGCGAGCACCTCCAGCGCCTCGCGCATGTCGAAGAGATTCTTTCCGCCGTCGCCTCCCGTTCGGCTCCGCCGAGCGCCCGGCAGATATGCGATGACGCGACCGGGCGGGTCGTGGCACAGTGGCGCCCATGCCCAAGATCCACATCCGCCCCGTCCGCCTTGCCGTGCTCTCCGACGACACCGCTCTCGGGGAGCTCGACCGGGCCACGTGGTCGACCCTCCACGCCGTAACACCGCGGCCGCACCCGCCGTACGAACCGTTCTTCGACGACCGCAACCGGCCCGAGCACCTGCTCGTGGCCGAGGCGGAGGACCTGGCGGGTGAGATACGCATCGCCGGCTACATCCGGGCCGACGTGCCGACCCCTCTCGCCTGCAACACGCATGTGCGCCAGATACAGGGCCTCGCCGTGGCCGACTGGGCGCGCGGCCGCGGAATCGCCAGGGCCCTGCTGAGGGCGGCGTTCGCGGCGGCGCGGAGTGACGGGGCGAACCGGATGACGCTGCGGGTGCTCGGGCACAACGCACCCGCGCGGGCGCTGTACGAGTCGGAGGGGTTCGTCGTCGAGGGTGTGCTGCCCGGCGAGTTCTTCCTGGGCGGGCGTTACGTCGACGACGTCATGATGGGCCGCTCGCTGGCGCCGTGACCCCTTGTTTCCTGCTCAGCCCTTGAACAGCCGCATGCCACCCATGAGTTCATGGAGGCAGCGCACCGCCAGATCGGAAGGTGAGCCGGGCCCGCTCGTCGGCGCGTCCGTCTCCGCCCAGGCTTCCAGCGCGACGCGCACCGCGTCCGTGGCGGCGGCTGCGGCGAGCCGGATCTCCAGCGGGTCCGCCCCGTCGCCCGCCAGCCGGGTCAGCACCGGCAGCAGCCGTTCCTCCGAATCCTGATTGACCCGGTACCAGACGGCACGCAACGCCGGGTCCCCCACCGCCGCCCGCAGCAGCCCGCGCGTCCAGCCGAGCTGCTCGGCGGCGTCCGCGCCCGGCACCCGGAGCGCCTCGGTGACCGCCTGCTCCAGCACCCCGGCGAGCGCCTCCCCCGGCTCGGCCGCCTCCAACAGCGCCCGCCAGCGCTCGGCGCCGCCGGAGAGCAGTGGGCCCACCGCGTCCTGCTTGGAGCGGAAGTACCGGTAGAAGGTACGCAGAGCGACGCCCGCCCGATGGGCGATGTCCTCCGCCGTGGTGTCCTCGGGTCCGCGCTCGGCGAAGAGCGCGGCGGCGGCGCGCGCGATGTCCAGCTGGGTTGCGGCCTTACGGCGTTCGGTGAGGGACGGCTGACTCGGCTTGGGGCTCATTCCCAGGAGATTACCCCGGCAGAGGAGAGGTGTGCATGAAATGACGTTGTGGCAAAACGTGCCACTTGGGCGTACGGTGGACATCGATCGAGGAAGTACCGAGACAGCCTCGGGACAGCAGTCACCGGGATCGGGAGAGAACAGACATGAACCGCTACGAAGGCCGCCGCGCACTCATCACCGGTGGTGGCTCCGGCATCGGCCAGGCCACCGTCCACCGTGTCCTCGCCGAGGGCGGCCGCGTCGTCGCGGCCGATGTCAACGAGACCGGGCTGAAGGCCACGTACGCGACAGCCGTGGCGAACGGCACCGCCGACCGCCTCACTACCCTCGTCCTCGACATCTCGGACGAGGCGGCCGTCCAGGCGGGCGTCGCCTCCGCCGTGGCCACCCTCGGGGGCCTCGACGTACTGGTCAACGCGGCCGGAATTCTGCGCTCCGAGCACACGCACAAGACGTCGCTGGAGTTCTTCAACAAGATCCTCGCGGTCAACCTCACGGGGACGTTCCTGATGATTCGTGAGGCGATACCGGCCCTGCTGGTGGGCGACAGGCCGGTCGTCGTGAACTTCTCCTCCACCTCGGCGAGCTTCGCGCACCCCTACATGTCGGCGTACGCGGCGAGCAAGGGCGGCGTCCAGTCGATGACGCACGCGCTGGCGAGCGAGTACAGCAAGCAGGGGCTGCGGGTCGTCGCCGTCGCGCCCGGCTCGATCTCCTCCGACATGACCAGCGGCAACGGCCCGGGGCTGCCCACCGATGCCGACATGTCGCTCTTCATGAAGCTGTCTCCGGCGCTCGGGGAGGGCTTCGCCAGCCCGGACACCGTCGCGGGCGTCGTCGCGATGCTCGGATCGCAGGACGGGGCGTTCATCACGGGTACGGAGATCCGGATCGACGGCGGAACCCACTTCTGACGGGGCGGCAGGGCCCCGGGCGCGTTCAGCCGGCTCCGAATCGCTCCCAGAGCGCGGGGAAGCGTTCCGCCAGGGCCGCGTCGTCCTCGAAACTGAAGGGGGTGCCCTCCGGCTCGGAGGCCTGGGGCGGCAGCCCGAGGTCCGGGGTGACCACGCCGGTGAGCTGCTCGTACGCCTCGTCGGCGGCATAGCCGAGATCCTCGGCGTCCCCGTCGATCTCCTCGTCGAAGTCGTCGAGGAGATCGGCGAGACTGTCCGGATCGTGCAGAGCGCCCTCGAAGATCTCCCGGCCCTGCCCGATCAGCCAGCAGCGGAAGAAGTCGAAGGCGTCGTCGCTCGCGCCGCCGAGCAGTACGGCGGCGGCGCCCCACACCTCCCATCGGTAGGCACGGTTGTAACGGGCCTCGAAGTGCCTGGCGAAATCCAGCACGGCTTCGGGATCGAGCCGCACCAGCCGTTCGACGAGCAGATCGGCCTGGTCCTCGGGGTCGCCCTCGGCGGCCTCGCGGGTGCTGTCGATGATCTCCCAGAACTCCGTCTCGTCCATCACGGGACAAGCATCGGCCTTGACGGCGGGCGACGCACGCGGACGCGGCGAAAAGAAGCCCTCAGCGATAGAGCTCGCGCAGGCGTTCGGCGGCTGCGGTGAAACGCGCCCGCAGGGCGGCCGGTTCGAGGACCTCCGACTCCGGCCCCAGGGCCATCAGTTGGCTGTACGCGACATCGAGGGACTCGACCGGCAGGGTGACGGTGAGCTGTCCCTGTGCGTCGGGCGGGCCGGCCGCTTCCAGCGCGTCATGGACCGCCGAACGGTCCATGGCGTACGGCAGTCGGCGTACACCCTTTTCCGTCACCCGTACCGTCACCTCGGTACGCAGGAGCGAGCGGGCGAACTGGGCGGCCCGTTCGTCCCAGAAGCCCGGAAGATCGAACTGCTCGTCGCGTTCGAACCGTTCATCCGACACCGAGACGGCCGAGAACCGGTCGATCCGGTACACCCGGAAGTCGTCCGCCACGCGGGCGCAGAGATACCAGACCCCGGCCTTCAGGACGAGTCCGTACGGGGCCAGCTCCCGCTCCACCTCGTCGTCCCGGCCGCTGCGGCGGTAGCGGGCCTGGACGATCCGGTCGTTCCAGACCGCCTCCGCGACGGCGGGCAGCAGTTCGGGGGTGACCGGCTCCTGGTACCAGCCGGGAGCGTCCAGGTGGAAGCGATGGGCGGCGCTGTCCGAGGCGTCGCGCAGGGACGGCAGCAGGGCCGCCGACACCTTGAGCCTGGCGGCGGACGCGGCGTCCTCCAGGCCCATCTCGCGCAGGGCGGACGGCAGTCCGGAGAGGAAGAGCGCCTCGGCCTCGTTACGGGCGAGTCCGGTGAGGTGCGTGCGGTACCCGCCGACCAGCCGGTAGCCCCCGGCCCGGCCCCGGTCCGCGTACACCGGGACGCCCGCTTCGGAGAGTGCCTGCGCGTCCCGGGTGACGGTCCGCTCGGACACCTCGAGCTCCTGGGCGAGCTCGGCGGCGGTCATGGCGGGGCGGGACTGCAGGAGCAGCACCATTTTGATGAGGCGGGCAGCACGCATGCGGCCATTGTGGCCGCGGTGCGCGGGCCCCGGCCCGCAGGCCCGGGGGTGGCCTCGATCCCCGGCCGGGCTCAAAAATGTCCTCGATCGCCGGACGGGCTTGATTTTCAAGCCCGTCCGGCGATCGAGGACGGAGCCTTTGCCGGACCGGGGGCGAGGCGGCGGCCGGGCGTACCCGGCCGCCTTCACGCGTCAGAGCCCGTACCGCTCCCGGGCCTCCTTGGCCGCGGACGCGGTCACCTCGCCGCGGCGGGCCAGCTGGGCCAGGGCCGCGACCGTGATCGACTGGGCGTCGACACCGAAGTGGCGGCGGGCCGCATCACGGGTGTCGGAGAGCCCGAAGCCGTCCGTGCCGAGCGAGGACCAGTCCTGCTCCACCCACTGGCTGATCTGGTCCGGGACCTGCCGCATCCAGTCGCTGACCGCGAGGACCGGACCCGGTGCGCCCTCCAGCGCCTGGGTCACGTACGGCACCCGCTGCTCACCGCGGAGCAGCGCCTCGTCGCACTCCAGCGCCTCACGGCGCAGTTCGCCCCACGAGGTGGCGGACCACACGTCGGCCGTCACACCCCAGTCCGCGGCCAGCAGTTCCTGCGCCTCCAGGGCCCAGTGGATCGCCGTACCGGAGGCCAGCAGCTGGACGCGCGGCGCGTCCGCCGTCGCGGGCGTGCCCTCCTTGAAGCGGTACAGGCCCTTGACGATGCCCTCCTCGATGCCTTCCGGCATCGCAGGCTGCGGCTTCGGCTCGTTGTAGACCGTCAGGTAGTAGAAGACGTTCTCGGCCTCGGGGCCGTACATCCGGCGCAGACCGTCCTTGACGATCACCGCGATCTCGTAAGCGAACGCCGGGTCGTAGTTGAGCGACGCGGGGTTCGTGGACGCGATCAGGTGCGAATGGCCGTCCGCGTGCTGGAGGCCCTCGCCGGTCAGCGTCGTCCGGCCGGCCGTGGCGCCGACGATGAAGCCCTTGCCGAGCTGGTCGGCGAGCTGCCACATCTGGTCGCCGGTCCGCTGCCAGCCGAACATCGAGTAGAAGATGTAGAAGGGGATCATCGTCTCGCCGTGCGTCGCGTACGACGTGGAGGCGGCGATGAAGTCGGCCATGGCCCCGGCCTCGGTGATCCCTTCGTTGAGGATCTGGCCGTCCTTGGCCTCCTTGTAGTACATCAGCTGGTCGCGGTCGACCGGCTCGTACGTCTGGCCCAGCGGGGAGTAGATGCCGGCCGAGGGGAACAGCGACTCCATGCCGAAGGTACGGGCCTCGTCCGGGACGATCGGCACCCAGCGCCTGCCGGTCTCCTTGTCCCGCATCAGGTCCTTGACCAGGCGCACGAACGCCATGGTGGTGGCCATCTCCTGCTTGCCGGACCCCTTCTTCAGCGCGGCGAACGCCCGCTCCTGGGGCTCGGGCAGCGCTACCGCGTGCACCCGGCGGGCCGGGGCGGGGCCGCCGAGCTCGGCGCGGCGCTCCTGGAGGTAACGGACCTCGGGGGAGTCGGCGCCGGGGTGGCCGTAGGGCACCAGCCCGTCCGCGAAGGCACTGTCGGGGATCGGGAGTCCGAGCAGCTCGCGCATGTCCTTGAACTCGTCGACGGACAGCTTCTTCATCTGGTGGTTGGCGTTCTTGGACTCGAAGCCCTTGCCGAGCGTGTAGCCCTTCACCGTCTGCGCGAGGATCACGGTCGGCGCGCCCTTGTGCTCAAGAGCCGCGCGGTAGGCCGCGTAGACCTTGCGGGCCTCGTGGCCGCCGCGGGAGGTGTAGAAGCACTCGGCGATCTTCGCGTCGGTGAGCAGCTTCGCCAGCTCGGCGAGCGCCGGCTCGGCGCCGAAGAAGTGCTCGCGGATGTACGCGACGTCACGGGTGGCGTACGTCTGGAACTGCGCGTCCGGGACCTCACGGAGCCGACGGACCAGCGCACCGGTGGTGTCCAGCCGGAACAGCTCGTCCCAGGCGTTGCCCCAGAGCGTCTTGATGACGTTCCAGCCGGCGCCGCGGAACGCGCCCTCCAGCTCCTGGACCACCCGGAAGTTGGCGCGGACCGGGCCGTCGAGGCGCTGCAGGTTGCAGTTGATGACGAAGGTCAGGTTGTCGAGCCGCTCACGCGCCGCGAGGGCGAGGGCTGCGGTCGACTCGGGCTCGTCCATCTCGCCGTCGCCGAGGAAGGCCCAGACGTGCGAGTTCGACGTGTCCTTGATGTTGCGGTTGGCCAGATAGCGGTTGAAGCGCGCCTGGTAGATCGCCGAGAGCGGGCCGAGGCCCATCGACACGGTGGGGAACTCCCACAGCCAGGGCAGCCGCCGCGGGTGCGGGTAGGACGGCAGACCGTCGCCGCCCGCCTCCTGGCGGAAGTTGTCGAGCTGCTGCTCGCCGAGCCGGCCGTCGAGGAAGGCGCGGGCGTAGATGCCGGGGGAGGCGTGGCCCTGGATGTAGAGCTGGTCGCCGGAGCCGTCCCCCTCCTTGCCGCGGAAGAAGTGGTTGAAGCCGGTCTCGTACAGCCAGGCGGCCGAGGCGAAGGTGGCGATGTGGCCGCCGACGCCGAGGCGGGAGCCACGGGTGACCATCGCGGCCGCGTTCCAGCGGTTCCAGGCGGTGATCCTGGACTCCATCTCCAGGTCGCCGTCGAACGCGGGCTCGGCGGCGGTCGGGATGGAGTTGACGTAATCGGTCTCCAGCAGCTTGGGCAGCGCGAGACCGGCGCCCTCGGCGTGCTGGAGCGAGCGGCGCATCAGGTACGCGGCGCGGTGCGGGCCCGCGGCCTTGGTGACGGCATCCAGGGAGGCCGCCCATTCGGCGGTCTCCTCGGGGTCACGGTCCGGGAGCTGGTCGAGCTCGCTCGGAAGCTTTCCTACGGGGTCGGTCATGATCGCCGCCTTCCGGAGTGGAGGGGGGTGGAGAAAGGCCCTGACTGGCAGGACAGGGCGATGGGGCCGGTGGGCCCGCGGAGTGAACTGTAAGTCGCCGATCGATGATCGATCAAAGGATGAACGGCAAAACTTCTCGATATGAAGAAATTGGCATTCGGTGCCGCGAAACGGGGCACGGAGTGACGGGATTTAATACGCATAAGGGGCGCTCGCCTGCACAGTCGAGCACCCCTCACGACAGATGCGTACGCTCCTCAGGCGCGCGGTGCGCAGCCGAGCACATGCGCCTTGACCAGCACACCGATGTCCGGGTCCTTCCGCAGGAACGCCTCGATGAGCGCCTCGTGTTCCTCCGCGTACGACTTCTGGACCGTGCCCAGCCACCGGATCGACAGGGCGGTGAACACCTCGATGCCCAGCCCCTCCCAGGTGTGCAGCAGCACGGCGTTCCCGGCGGCCCGCACCATCTCGCGGTGGAACCCCACGGTGTGCCGCACCTGCGCCTCACCGTCGGCCAGCCGGTCCGCCTCGTACAGCGCCGTCACATGCGGCGCGAGGCGCGAGCAGTCCTCGCCGAGGACCGGAGCCGCCAGCTCGGCCGCGATCTGCTCCAGACCGGCCCGTACCGGATAGCTCTCCTCCAGATCGGCCGCGGTGAGATTGCGGACCCGTACGCCCTTGTTGGGGGCCGACTCGATCAGCCGGAGCGTCTCCAGCTCCCGCAGCGCCTCGCGCACGGGCGTCTGGCTGACCTCCAGCTCGGTGGCGATCCGGCGCTCCACGATCCGCTCGCCCGGTTTCCATCGCCCGCTGACGATCCCGTCCACGATGTGCTCGCGGATCTGTTCGCGCAGCGAGTGGACGACGGGCGGGGTCATGAGGGGCTCCTTCGGGGCAAACCGGTGCTGTCTGCGCCATCACGGCTGCCGGGGCGACCGGTGGTGTCTAGACAATACGGCGGCGCCCCCGCCCGGAAGTGATCCGGACGGGGGCGCCGCTGGTGAGGCTGGTTACAACCGTGGTGCTCAGAGGCCGAGCTCGACCTCGAACTCACCGGCCTCCAGGATCGCCTTGACCGCGGTCAGGTAACGGGCGGCGTCCGCACCGTCCACCAGACGGTGGTCGTAGGAGAGCGAGAGGTACGTCATGTCCCGCACCGCGATCGTCTCGCCGAGGTCCGGGTGGTCGATGACCACCGGGCGGCGGACCGTGGCACCGATGCCCAGGATGGCTGCCTGGTTCGGGGGCACGATGACGGTGTCGAACAGCGCACCGCGCGAGCCGGTGTTGCTGATGGTGAAGGTGGCGCCGGACATGTCGTCCGGCGTCAGGCCGCCACCGCGGGCCTTCCCGGCCAGCTCGGCGGTCTTCTTCGAGATGCCGGCGATGTTCAGGTCGCCCGCACCCTTGATGACCGGGGTCATCAGACCCTTCTCGGCGTCCACGGCGATGCCGATGTTCTCCGAGTCGAAGTACGTGATGGTGCCCTCGTCCTCGTTGATCCGGGCGTTGATGACCGGGTGGGCCTTCAGCGCCTGGGCCGCCGCCTTCACGAAGAACGGCATCGGGGACAGCTTGACGCCCTCACGGGCGGCGAACGCGGCCTTCGCCTGGTTGCGCAGCTTCATCAGCTTCGTGATGTCGACCTCGAGGACCGAGGTCAGCTGGGCCTGCGAGTGCAGCGCCTTCATCATGTTGTCGCCGATGACCTTGCGCATGCGGGTCATCTTGACCGTCTGACCGCGCAGCGGGGAGGCCTCCAGCTTCGGCGCCTTCGAGGCTGCATGGCCTCCGGCAGTCGCAGCGGCGGCGGCCGGAGCCGGCGCAGCAGCGGCGGCCCTGGCGGCCTCCGCGGCGGCGACGACGTCCTGCTTGCGGATACGGCCACCGACGCCGGTGCCCTTGACCGCGCCCAGGTCGACGCCGTTCTCGGCGGCGAGCTTGCGGACCAGCGGCGTGACGTACGCGCCGTCGTCACCAAAGGTCGCGGCGGGGGCGACCGGGGTGACCGGAGCCGGCGCGGCAACCGGCGCCGGGGCGGCCGGGGCCGGAGCGGCGGGCGCCACAGGGGCCGGAGCGGCGACCGGGGCGGCGGGCGCCACAGGGGCCGGAGCCGGCGCGGGGGCGGCCGGAGCGACCGGTGCCGGTGCGGGGGCAGCGGCGGCCGGAGCCGGGGCGGCGACGGGCGCCGGAGCGACCGGTGCCGGGGCAGCCGCCGGAGCGGCACCGGCAGCACCGATGACGGCGAGCTTGGCGCCGACCTCGGCGGTCTCGTCCTCGGCGACGACGATCTCCAGCAGCACACCGGAAACCGGGGCCGGGATCTCGGTGTCGACCTTGTCCGTGGAGACCTCCAGGAGGGGCTCGTCCTCCGTGACCTCCTCGCCGACCTCCTTCAGCCAGCGGGTGACGGTGCCCTCGGTGACGCTCTCGCCGAGCGCCGGGAGGGTGACGTCGGTACCGGCGGCGCCACCGGCCGGTGCGGCGGCGGCCGGAGCCTCGGCCACGGGGGCCGGAGCAGCGGCAGCGGGGGCCTCGGCGACCGGCGCCGGGGCCGGGGCGGCCGCGGGCTCGGCGGCCGGGGCCGCAGCGGCGGCGGGCGCACCCGTGCCGTCTTCGATGACGGCCAGCTCGGCGCCGACCTCGACGGTCTCGTCCTCGGCGACCTTGATGGACGCGAGGATGCCGGCGGCGGGCGCCGGGATCTCGGTGTCGACCTTGTCGGTCGAAACCTCGAGCAACGGCTCGTCGGCCTCGACGCGCTCGCCCTCGGCCTTCAGCCAGCGGGTGACAGTGCCCTCGGTGACGCTCTCGCCGAGCGCCGGAAGGGTTACGGAAACCGACATGGTTTCAGTTGCTCCTTACGAAAGTGCGGAAGTAGGTCGGTCGTCGCGCCCGGTCGACTGATCAGTCGTGGGAGTGCAGGGGCTTGCCGGCCAGGGCCAGGTGGGCTTCGCCCATCGCCTCGTTCTGGGTCGGGTGGGCGTGGATGAGCTGCGCGACCTCGGCGGGCAGCGCCTCCCAGTTGTAGATCAGCTGGGCCTCGCCGACCTGCTCGCCCATACGGTCACCGACCATGTGGACGCCGACCACGGCACCGTCCTTGACCTGGACGAGCTTGATCTCGCCCGCGGTCTTGAGGATCTTGCTCTTGCCGTTGCCCGCAAGGTTGTACTTCAGAGCGACGACCTTGTCCGCGCCGTAGAGCTCCTTGGCCTTGGCCTCGGTGATGCCCACGGAGGCGACCTCGGGGTGGCAGTACGTCACCCGCGGGACACCGTCGTAGTCGATCGGAACGGTCTTCAGACCGGCCAGCCGCTCCGCCACCAGGATGCCCTCGGCGAAGCCGACGTGCGCGAGCTGGAGCGTCGGGGCCAGGTCACCCACGGCCGAGATGGTGGGCACGTTGGTCTGCATGTACTCGTCGACGAGGACGTAGCCGCGGTCCATCGCGACGCCGGCCTCCTCGTAGCCCAGCCCCTGCGAGACCGGGCCGCGGCCGATGGCGACCAGCAGCACCTCGGCCTCGAAGGTCTTGCCGTCGGCGAGGGTCACGCGGACGCCGTCCTGCGTGTACTCGGCGCTCTGGAAGAACGTACCGAGGTTGAACTTGATGCCGCGCTTGCGGAAGGCGCGCTCAAGAAGCTTCGAGCTGTTCTCGTCCTCGACCGGGACGAGGTGCTTCAGGCCCTCGATGATCGTGACGTCGGTGCCGAAGGACGTCCACGCCGAGGCGAACTCGACGCCGATGACGCCGCCGCCCAGCACGATCGCGGACTTCGGGACACGGTCCAGCTTCAGCGCGTGGTCCGAGGAGATGATGCGGTTGCCGTCGATCTCCAGACCCGGCAGCGACTTCGGCACGGAGCCGGTCGCGAGCAGCACGTGGCGGCCCTGGACACGCTGGCCGTTCACATCCACCGAGGTGGGGGAGGAGAGCCGTCCCTCACCCTCGATGTAGGTGACCTTGCGCGAGGCGATGAGACCTTGCAGACCCTTGTACAGGCCCGAGATCACGTCGTCCTTGTACTTGTGGACGGCCTCGATGTCGATGCCCTCGAAGGTGGCCCTGACACCGAACTGGTCGGCCTCGCGCGCCTGGTCGGCGATCTCGCCGGCGTGCAGCAGGGCCTTCGTGGGGATGCAACCGTTGTGCAGGCAGGTACCGCCGACCTTGCCCTTCTCGATCAGAGCGACGTCCAGGCCCAGCTGCGCTCCGCGCAGGGCCGCGGCGTAACCGCCGCTACCACCGCCGAGGATCACTAGGTCGAAAACGGTGCTGGCGTCGTTCGCCACGTCACGTCCTCCATGCATGTGCGCCGTACGCCGGGCCCCGTCGCTGGGGGATGACCGGCCGGTCGGCTGGTGTTCGGCCGCTTTTTTGTGTTCGGCCCTGTGGTGGGGGCCCTGTCCTGCCGAGAACCCATCTTCGCACTTGTTGACGGTGGGCGGGACGCGGGGCCCGGGTCTGAGACGGATGATCATCCGTCTCGGGTGATTACCGCTGCGTAGAAATAAAAAGATAGGCGCGCAGCGCGGCCTTGGAAGGGTGGTGGTGGGAAACGGGAGGGCCTACTGATTTCGTTGAGAGCGAAACCTGCCGGATCCGTGCTGCGATGCCACCGGGGGAACACATACGGCCCCGGACGTATGCCCGGGGCCGTATGTCGGCTGCGACCTCAGCCGAGGTCTCCGGCAGCGGTGCGCTCCGCCAGCTTCACCAGCGTGCGGACGGCGGAACCGGTGCCGCCCTTCGGCGTGTAGCCGTACGGCGCGCCCTCGTGGAAGGCCGGGCCCGCGATGTCCAGGTGCGCCCAGGCAATGCCCTCGCCCACGAACTCCTGCAGGAACAGACCGGCCACCAGGCCGCCGCCCATCCGCTCGCCCATGTTGGCGATGTCGGCGGTCGGGGAGTCCATCCCCTTGCGCAGGTCGGCGGGGAGCGGCATCGGCCAGGAAGCCTCGCCGACCTCCTCGGCGATCTCGTGGATGGAGGCACGGAAGGCGTCGTCGTTCGCCATGATGCCGAAGGTGCGGTTGCCCAGTGCCAGCACCATCGCGCCGGTCAGGGTCGCCACGTCGACGATCGCGTCCGGGTTCTCCTCGGAGGCGCGGGTCAGCGCGTCGGCGAGGACGAGCCGGCCCTCGGCGTCCGTGTTGAGGACCTCGACGGTCTTGCCGCTGTACATGCGCAGCACGTCACCGGGGCGGGTGGCGTTGCCGGACGGCATGTTCTCCGCGAGCGCCAGCCAGCCGGTGACATTGACCTGGAGGCCGAGACGGGCGGCCGCGACGACGGCTGCGAACACGGCGGCGGCGCCGCTCATGTCGCACTTCATCGTCTCGTTATGGCCGGCCGGCTTCAGCGAGATGCCGCCCGAGTCGTAGGTGATGCCCTTGCCTACCAGGGCCAGGGTCTTCTCCGCCTTCGGGTGCGTGTAGGCGAGCTTCACCAGACGCGGGCCGTGGGTCGAGCCCTGGCCGACGCCCAGCAGACCGCCGAAGCCGCCCTTGACGAGCGCCTTCTCGTCGAGGACCTGCACCTTGATGCCGTGCTCCTTGCCGGCGGCGGTGGCCACGGCGGCGAAGGACTCGGGGTACAGGTCGTTCGGCGGGGTGTTGATCAGGTCGCGGGCCCGGTTGATCTCCTCGACGACCGCGACGGCACGCTCGGCGGCCGCCTTGAACGCCTTGTCGCGCGGCTTGGCACCGAGCAGGGCGACCTCGCCGAGCGGCAGCTTCGCGCCGTTGCCGTTCTTCTTGTCCTTGGGCGCCAGCTTGTTCTCGCCGCCCTGGTACGCGGTGAAGGCGTACGCACCGAGGAGCGCGCCCTCGGCGATCGCCTCGGCGTCCTCGGCGGACTCGATGGGCAGCGCGAAGCCGGCCTTCTTCGAACCGCTCAGGGCACGGGCGGCCGAGCCCGCGGCCCGGCGCAGCACCTCGGCGTCGTACGCCGCGTCCTTCTCCGGGACGGAGCCGAGTCCGGCCGCGATGACGACCGGGGCCTTGAGGTCGGCGGGAGCGGGGAGCTTGGTCACCTCGCCCTCGGCACCTGTGGCGCCCAGGGCCTCCAGGACGGTGGCGAGCTTTCCGTCGAACGCCTTGTCCACGGCCTCGGCGCCCGGTGCGAGGACCAGGTCCCCAGACTTGGATCCAGCGCCCTTGGCGACGCCGACGACGAGTGCGTCGGCGCGCAGCGTCGCCGCACCGGCAGTGCTGAGAGTGAGAGCAGTCACGGTGGTGAAATCTCGCTTCCGTTGAGTTCGTTGTCGGTCGAGGGGTGGGCCGACCGTGCCCGGCGCATCGTAGACGCCGCCGCAATGTGCCGGGAATGAGCCTACGCGCGCCTTTGCTGCGGGATCACGTCGGCGGCCCGTTGTGGCGTCGATGCCTCGGTTCCGGGCGGCCGGGGCCGGAGCCGTGCAGCTGGAACGTGCCGTGGAAGTAGGGTCGTTGGTGGTGCCGGACCGACGGGGGGAGAACCATGCGCGCCTGTGGGGCTGCACGCGCGACCCGGCCGGGACCGGCGCTGGGCTCCCTACTGATTCTGCTGGTCCTGCTGGCCGGCTGCACCTCGGCGCCGGCACCCGCCGGCACGGCCCGTTGGCGGCCGGAGCCGGGCATCGGCTGGCAGTGGCAGCTCTCCGGCCGGCTGGACCCCACGGTGGACGTCCCGGTGTACGACATCGACGGTTTCGAGCACAAGGCTTCGGCCGTCGCCGACCTGCACCGCCGGGGCCGCAAGGTGATCTGCTACCTCTCCACCGGCGCCTGGGAGGAGTTCCGCCCGGACGCCGGGAAGTTCCCCGCCTCGGTACGGGGAAAGGGCAACGGCTGGGCGGGGGAGCGGTGGCTCGACATCCGCCGTACGGACGTCCTGGAGCCGCTGATGGAGGCGCGGATCGCGATGTGCGCGAAGAAGGGCTTCGACGCGGTGGAGCCCGACAACATGGACGGCTACCGAAACCGCACGGGCTTCCCGCTGACCGCCGCCGACCAGTTGCGCTACAACCGGCTCATCGCCCGTATCGCCCACCGCCATGGACTCGCCGTCGGCCTGAAGAACGACCTCGGTCAGATACCGGAGCTGGAGCCGGACTTCGACTTCGCGGTCAATGAGCAGTGCGCGCAGTACGGGGAGTGCGATGCCCTCACACCGTTCGTGAAGGCGGGCAAGGCCGTCTTCCATGTGGAGTACGAGCTGCCGGTCGCCCGGTTCTGCGCCGGGTCGAAGCGGCTCGGGCTCAGTTCACTGCGGAAGAAGTACGAGCTGGGCGTGTGGCGCCAGGAGTGCCCGAAGGCCCGCCCCTAACCGAGTGCCAGGACCACCAGGGCCGCCGTCGCCGCCGTCTCCGCCAGTGCGCCGAAGACATCGCCGGTCACCCCGCCGAAGCGCCGCACACAGTGCCGCAGCAGGAGTTGGGCGACGCCGAGGGCGGTCAGCGCGGCGAGGGCATGGTGCAGCGCCCCGTACCCGCCGAGGAGCGCACCGGCACCCGCACAGGCCGCGACCGTGACGGCCCCGACCGTCACCGCGGCCCGGACCGTGACCGTCCCCGCCACCGCCGCACCCAGCCCTTCCGGACGGGCAGCCGGTACGCCCTGACGGGAAGCCAGGGTGAGCGCCAGCCGGGCGGTCACCGCGGCGACGACCGCCGCCACCGCGCCGTGCGCCCAGCTCTGCCCGTAGAGCTGGTGGAGGACCGCGACCTGGGCCAGCAGCACGAACAGCAGGGTGATCACACCGAATGGCCCGATGTCCGACTGCTTCATGATCCGCAGGGCATCGTCGGCGGGCTTGCCGCTGCCCAGGCCGTCGGCGGTGTCCGCGAGACCGTCCAGATGCAGACCCCGGGTCAGTACCGCCGGTACGGCGGCGGAGGCGACCGCGGCGAGCAGTGGACCGGAGCCGAGCAGCAGCAACAGACAGCCGGGCACCGCTGCGAGCAGCCCCACGACGAGACCGGCTAGCGGCGCGCACAGCATCCCGGCGCGGGCGGCCTGGCGGTCCCAGCGGGTGACGCGGACGGGGAGCACGGTCAGGGTGCCGAAGGCGAAGCGCAGGCCATGGCTGTTCAGGGAAGTCACGGCGCGCAGGCTAATCGGTGTGACGGGCCGATAGATTGTGCAGAACACGGCAGATCGTGGCAAAAGCGGCTTATCGGGAGTGGGTGGCATGGGTCACTGGTTCGATCAGAACATCGTCGAGCCGGGAAAGCTGCCGCTGCTCCTCGCCCTGGCCGCCTTCGTGCTCACCTTCGCCATCACCCGGGTCATCACGCGGATGATCCGGGCCGGGAAGGGCCCGTTCCGCAACATCACGCCCGGCGGAGTGCATGTCCACCATGTGGTGCCCGGTGTGGTGCTGAGCGTCATCGGTGGCTTCGGGGCGGTCGCCAGTGGCCGCCAGGGTGTCACCGCGGGGGTCTGTGCGGTGATCTTCGGCATGGGTGCGGGTCTGGTGCTGGACGAGTTCGCCCTGATCCTCCACCTCGACGATGTGTACTGGACCGAGGAGGGCCGCCAGAGCGTGGAGGTCGTGGTCCTCACCGCGGCGCTGGTGCTGCTGGTCCTGGCCGGCTTCTCACCGCTCGGCGTGAACGAGCTGAGCAGTGACCAGCAGCAGGGCAGGCTCGGCGTCATCCTGACCCTGGTCGTCAACTTCTGCTTCGTGCTGATCGCCCTGTTCAAGGGCAAGGCGCGGCTCGCGGTCGTCGGCACCCTCGTCCCGTTCGTCGCGCTGATCGGGGCGATCCGGCTGGCCCGGCCGACCTCGATGTGGGCGAAGCGCTTCTACCGCAACCGCCACCGCGCCCGCGCCCGGGCGGTGCTGCGCGCCTACCACCACGATGTGCGCTGGGCGGGTCCGCGCCGCAGATTCCAGGACCTGATCGGCGGCGCACCGGACCGGGCTCCGGCCCCCGTACGCAAGCCCTGATCACGGCGGCGCGGATGCCGGTCCCGGCCGACCATGACGGCGCACAGCACGAGCACCGCGGCGATCGCCGCCAGATGCTCCTTGCCGGCCAGATTGTTCTTGAAGAGCACCTCGACGACCATCGCCACGACCACCAGCGCCCCGGTGAACCAGGCCCGGTAGACGCAGCACACATAGACGGCGACACCGACCACCGCCGCCGACGGACCGGTGTCGACGACCCGGGCGTCGGAGGCGGGCAGCCCGAACAGCCCGTCAGGACCGAGCGCGACACCGATCCGCGCGTACAGCGTCCCGGCCACCGTCGCGACGTGCGCGATCACGAGTGTGCGCCATCGGCCGAGGCAGATCTCGGCGCTCCCGAACACCACCAGGATCTGCACCAGCGCCCCCCACACCGGCAGATCCGGCGCCGGGACGAACAGCGACAACGGGGTACGCAGCAGGGCCTGCCACAACGGATCCTCGGCCCGCACCGCCCCGAGCTCGCGTACCACTCCGAAGCCCCACGACTGGTTCTGCACCGCATGGAGCAGCGCCGTCAGACAGACCGAGGTCAGCGTCATCGGGACAGCCCGCAGCCGGGAGGCGGCGAGCCCTGCGCGTACGGTCCCCGCGAGCGGACCCCACTCGCGGCGAGCCGCCCGGCCCAGCGCGCGTACGGGTCTCATCCACCGGCCCCGAGATGCGAGCGATGCATCCACTTGGGCAGACCGGGTGCCTCCAGGAACCCTTCGGCGCGGCCCGCGGCGAGGCCGATGCGCAGGAGGTCGGAGCTCTTCTCGAAGAGCATGAAGCGCGGCTCCCAGATCGGTCGGTACTTGGCGTTGGCGCGGTAGAGCGACTCGATCTGCCACCAGCGCGAGAAGAAGCTGAGCATGGAGCGCCACAGCCTCAGCACCGGTCCGGCGCCGAGCCGTGAACCCCGCTCGAAGACGGACCGGAACATCGCGAAGTTCAGTGAGACCTGGGTGATCCCGATCTCTTCGGCACGCTGCAGGAGTTCGATGACCATGAATTCCATCAGGCCGTTCTCGGCGTCCCGGTCACGGCGCATCAGGTCCAGCGAGAGGCCGTTCGGTCCCCATGGCACAAAGCTCAGTACGGCTCGCAACTCGCCGGGCCCGCCGCCCTCTTCGGTGGGCGCGTTGCGGCATTCGAGCATCACGCACTGCCCGTCGGCCGGATCGCCGAGCCGGCCCAGCGCCATCGAGAAGCCGCGTTCGGTCGGCCCGTCGCGCCAGTCGTCGGCGCGCCGCACCAGTTCGGCCATCTCGTCGTCGGGGATGTCGGCGTGCCGGCGCACGGTCACGTCGTACCCGGCGCGCCTGACCCGGTTGTACGCCTGGCGGACGGTCCGCATCGCGCGTCCTTCGAGGGTGAACTCGGCGGTCTCCACGATCGCTTCGTCGCCCAGTTCCAGGGCGTCGAGGCCGTGCCGCGCGTAGACGGTGCCGCCCTCCTCGCTCACGCCCATCACCGCCGGGATCCAGCCGTGCTCGCGGGCCTCGGCCAGCCACGGATCGATCGCTCCGGGCCAGGCCTCCGGGTCGCCGATGGGATCACCGGAGGCGAGCGAGACCCCGCCGACCACCCGGTAGGCGACGGCGGCCTTCCCGGTCGGTGACCAGATGACGCTCTTCTCCCGGCGCAGTGCGAAGTAGCCGAGCGAGTCGCGGTCGCCGTGCTTGTCGAGCAGCGCCCGCAGCCGGGCCTCGTCCTTCGGGGTGATCGGGTCGACGGCCCGGCGGGCCCGGAACGCCGCGTACACGACGGCGATCAGCAGCAGCGTGGAGAGGATGTTGATGGTGACATTGACCCAGCCGGGCGTGGTGATTCCGGGGAAATCGACATCGTTGGCGGCGACCGAGACCAGCCGCAGGGCGCCGTAGCGCCAGCGGTCCAGGAAGGACGAACGGTATTCGTCGTGCGCGGTGTTGGTGAGGGTGACCAGGCCCGCGGCGATCAGCGAGGTGACCAGCAGCCCGCCGGCCGCGACGACGGCGGCCAGTTTCGGATTGGACCGGTCGCCCTTCGCGTAGAACTCGCGCCGGCCGAGGACGAGCGCCAGGACGAAAGCGGCGGTCAGCGCCAGCGAGATCCAGTTCTGCGGGTACTGCCGGACCTCCGGGAACGGAATCACCAGGGCGAAGAGCAGCAGCAGAAGGCTGCTCACCACCATGTTCACGATCCACGCGGCCCGCTTGCGGCGGCGCATGGTCACCGCGAGGAAGAGCGCGACCACCCCGGAGGAGAAGCCCGCGGTGAGCAGGTACGGGGTGAAGTAGTTCGCGGTGTTGTGACGGCGCAGATCATTGCCGAGAGTGACCCAGACGGCGCTCAGGAAATTGATGAACGACACGACGCGCAGATACCAGATGGCGAACGCGGCGCTGCGGCGTGACCGGACGGTGCTCGGTGGTCGGGTGCTGCCCCGCCCGGATTCCTCGGTGGCCAATCGGACCTCTCCCATGAAAAGCGATCATATGGTGCATCGCGCTGCATGAGGAGACTGTGCTGCGGCCGGTGCTCGGCGGCCGCAGCACTGCAGGGTCCGTCAGCCGTCGGTCGCGTCGCCGTCCGCGTCGTTTCCGTCGGTTCCTTCGCCGGCGCCGTCCTTCTCGTCGGCGACGGGTGCACGCTCGGGCAGCTCCGCCGCCAGCGCGGCCGCGGCCCGGACAAGCGGAAGTGCGAGCAGTGCCCCACTTCCTTCGCCCACGATGACGCCGTGGTCCAGCAACGGGTTGAGTGCCATCCGGTCCAGCGCCTTGGCCTGCGCGGGCTCGCCGCTCGCCTGACCCGCCAGCCACCAGTCCGGCGCCCGGAAGGCCGCCCGCTGACCCACCAGCGCACAGGCCGACGAGACCACACCGTCCAGAATGACCGGCAGCCTGCGCACCGCGCACTGCAGCAGGAACCCGGTCATCGCCGCCAGGTCCGCACCGCCCACCGTGGCCAGCAGCTCCAGCTGATCACCGAGGACCGGCCTGGCCCGTCGCAGCGCGTCCCGGATCGCCGCACACTTGCGCATCCACGCCAGATCGTCGATCCCCGCACCGCCGCGCCCGGTGACCACCGAGGCGTCCGTGCCGCACAGCGCCGCGATCAGCGTGGCCGCGGCCGTCGTACCGCCGACGCTCAGATCGCCGAGCACCACCAGATCGGTGCCCGAGTCGGCCTCCTCGTCGGCGATCGCCATGCCGAGACGTACCGCCTGCTCGGCCTCCTCGGCCGTCAGCGCGTCCTCGATGTCGATCCGGCCGCACCCGCGCCGCACCCGGTGACGTACCACCGACTCGGGCAGCAGTTCGGGGTCGCAGTCCAGAGCGGCGTCGACGATCCGTACCGGTACGGAGAACTGGCGCGCCAGCACGGCGAGCGGAGTCGCACCCTCCAGCGTGGCCCGAACCAGCTCGTACGCAGTCCCGGCCGCGCGCCCGGAGACGCCCAGTTCGGCAACCCCGTGGTCACCGGCGAAGAGCACCACGCGCGGCTGCTCGATCGCCTTGACCGGTACGGACTGCTGGGCGGCCGAGAGCCATTCGCCCAGCTCGTCCAGGCGGCCGAGGGCGCCCGGGGGAACGACCAGGCGCTCCCGTCGTTCCTCGGCGTCGCGCCGTACGCCGCCGTCGGGGCGTTCGATCAGGTCGGAGAAGTCGTCCAGATTCACGGGGGTCTGCCTCGCGGGTCGATACGTGGAGTGGGCCGGTGAGCCCGGCGGCGGGCTCACTGCGGAACAGTACCGCCACGTTTCCGGCACCCGGTCAGTGCGAGGTTCTGCCCCCGAACCGCAGCTGCGTCATCGCGGGCGTCAGGGTCCGCAGCCCCGGGAGCAGCGACTGGATCCGGATCAGCTCGCCCATCGCGCCCCGCCCCCGCGGCAGCCGCAGCGCCCGCACCTCGGTGATCCCCGGGTGCGCACTGCGCAGCTTGTGCCGCTCGCCGGGGTTCATCGCCCAGCGCATCGGCGCAATGGTCATCCCGCCGACCTTCGACGCGCCGGCCACCGTGCCCCTGGCCGGCCAGCGCGCCATCGTGTCCAGTACGAGGATGCCGCCGGGCAGCCGTTCGGCACAGGCCGCCAGGATCCTCCGTACCTCCTTGGGGGGCAGATACATCAGCAGACCCTGCGTCGTGACGACAACACCGCGTCCCTCCGGGTCCTCGATCTCGTTCAGCCACGACAGATCGGTTGCCGAACGGGACAGGGTGCGCAGCCGGTCCGAGGCGGGCAGCAGCGCCCGGCGCAGCTCGGCGACCTCGGGCAGTTCCACGCTCAGCCAGTTCAGCCGGTCGTTGTCGACCCTCCAGAAGCCGGTCTCCAGACCGTCGCCGAGCGCGACCACAGTGGCCTGCGGCCGGTCGGCGAGATACCCCTGCACGGCCAGGTCGAAGCAGCGCGAGCGCAGCCCCTGGGCCTGTGAGTGGAACGCGTTCGGCCGCCCGAACCGTTCCTCGAAGGGGTAGTCCAGATCCTTCAGCAATCGGAGCGCCATCGGATCATCCAGCACGGGATAGGGCTGCCCGGCCTCGTACGCCCGGTTGTAGAGCGTCCACAACAAGGTCTCCGGGACCCCGTTCAGCATCGGTCGCACACGTGCCATGTCCGCTCCTCCTGTTCTCGCGTCCCGTCCCTGCGTTGCGTTTCTGCGTTCCGCGTTGCCGAGTCCCGGTCAGCCGCGCAGCGTCAGCGCCTGTCCGGACACCACCAGCAGCACCTGTTCGCACTCGTCGGCGAACGCGGCGTTCAACCGGCCCAGCTCGTCCCGGAACCGCCGACCGGCAGCCGTCGCGGGCACTACGCCCGAGCCGGTCTCATTGGTCACGGCGACGACCGTGCGCCGTGTTCCGCGCACCGCGGCGACCAGCTCGGCGGTCCGCTCCCGCAACGCGCTCTCGCCGCCGTTCGCCCACGCCGCGTCGTCCCAGGCATCCACCCGGTCCATCGCATCCGTCAGCCACAGCGACAGACAGTCGATCAGCAGCGGCGGCCCGTCCGACTCCAGCAGCTCCACCAGCTCACAGGTCTCCTCGGTGCGCCAGGCGGCCGGCCTGCGGTCCCGGTGCAGCCCGATCCGGGCCGCCCACTCCGCGTCCCCTTCCCTGCCGCCACCGGTCGCCACGTACACCACCTCGGGGAACGTCTCCAGACGTCGCTCGGCCTCCACCGACTTCCCCGATCTGGCACCGCCCGTCACCAGCGTGCGCCGCGGCACGTCCGGCACCGAGCGGTACTCGCCCACCACCAGCGTCGTCCCGTCGGGCACGGTCCGCGCGCCGGCCGCCGCGAGCCGCCGGTCCAGCTCGACGCCGGGCGGTGCGTCATGGTCCAGATGGACGGCGATGATCTCGGTGGTCGGCCCGATCGCCTCGACGGCCCGCAGCCGCGCCACCGCGTCCGGCCGCCCGACCACATCGCCGACCACCATGTCGTAGGGCTGTGCCACCCGGTCCGCGAGACCGGAGGGCGCGGCGCCCGGCGGCAGGTAGAGCAGCCGTGCGCCCTCCGGAGCCGTCACCTCGTAACCCGTCCCCGGCGCGTCCATCGGCACCGCCCTCACCCGGTGACCGCTGATCAGCGTCAGCTCCCGCCCGTCCGGCACGCGTCCCGCCGGAGGCAGTCCGGCGGGCAGTTCCACGGCGGGCCCGTCGTGCGGATGGGTGAGCAGCACCTGCCGTACGCCGGTGAGCGAATGCCCCGCACGGGCTGCGGCGAACACGGCCCCCGGGGTGAGATCGAGCAGCAGCGCGTCGTCGACGAGCAGTGCGGTCGCGGCCCGCGAGCGCATACCGCGGGCGGTGGCGCAGGCGGCACAGGGACATTCGGGCCGCGGCAGCCCGTCGGGGGCTCCGGTGCCGAGCAGAGTCAGTTCCACGTCTCCGATCCTCCCGCGTCCGCGCAGCGGGTGCGCGACTTGGGGGTGTCCGGGTGGGCGCAGGACCCGTTCCCGCACTGGTTGGAGGCACTAGGCTGCGGGCAGCAAAGTGACCCAGGAGGCGGACATGGCGTGGACGTGGCGGTTCGAGAAGTCCGACGGTACGGAGACGGAGCCGGCCCTGCAGCCGGAGGAATTCACTACGCAGGGCGATGCGGAGTCCTGGATCGGTGAGTACTGGAAGGAACTCCTCGACGGCGGGGCGGACCAGGTGACGCTCTTCGACGACACGACAAAGATCTACGGCCCCATGAGCCTCCAGGCCGACCAGGGCTGATCCGCCCCGGCGCGTGAACAGCCGTACGGGCTTGGGTCTGTCTCCAGGCCCCGTACGACTGACGATCGGGGTCGTGCGGCGGTCATCAGGCCCGTACGACCCCGATCGGGCCTGTACGGCGACGACCGGGAGCTAGATCTCGCCCAGGGTGACCTGCGCCGTCGTCTCGGCCCCGTTGCGCAGATACGTCACCGTGACCTTCTCGCCCGGCTTGTCCGAGGCCAGCGCCTCCGACAGGGACGTGATCGTCGGGACCCGCACATCTCCGACCTTGGTGATGACATCGCCGACCCGCAGCCCCGCCTTGTCCGCGGCGCCGCCCTTCGTCACGCCGACCAGCGCCACCCCGACCGGACGGTAGGTGTCGTCGATGACCGTGCGTCCGGTGATGTTCAGCGCCGCCCGGCCCGAGTCGGTGACCTTGCCGCTCTTGATGATCTGATCGGCGACCGTCTTCACCATCGACACGGGGATCGCGAACCCGATCCCCGGCGCCGAGCTGTCACCCATCTGCGGGTCGATCGCCCCCAGCGTCGGGATGCCGATCACCTCGCTGTTCAGATTGACCAGCGCACCGCCGCTGTTGCCCGGGTTGATGGCCGCCGAGGTCTGCACCATGTTCGCGATCGTCGCGCCCGTGCCACCGCCCGTGCGGCCTTCGCTGACGGTCCGGCCGAGCGCCGAGACGATGCCCTGGGTGACGCTGGAGGACAGTCCGAGCGGCGAGCCCATCGCCAGCACGATCTGTCCCACCTCGACCTTCTCCGAGTCGCCGAACTTCGCGGGCTTCAGCCCTTCCGGGACGCCGGCGAGCTTGATGACGGCCAGATCCTGTTCCGGATAGGCGGCGACCAGCGAGGCCTCCACCACCTTCTCGCCTGTGGCGACGGTGACCTTGAACGTCTTCTCGTTGCCGACCACATGGGCGTTGGTGACGATATGTCCCTTGGAGTCGTAGATGACGCCGGAGCCCAGGCTGTTGGAGGCTTCGATCTGCACGACCGACGGCAGGACGTTCTTGATCACGTCCTGGTATTCGTTCTGGAGATCGCCGACGGGCCGGGAAGCGGAGGTCGACGTAGTGGGTTGGGCCGGAGAATCGGATTTCGTGCCCGAGCAGCTGCTCACCAGGGCGACCGCGCAGACACCTGTGGTCAGAGGCAGCAGCAGATGGCGTACACGGCTGCGGGAGTGGGATGCATCCATGTCCGAATTATTGCTTTTAGCCCCATTGGGGGCCTGTTGAGTTCGGCCGATCGGGTACGCCGCCGGACAACTCCGGCGGCGACCCGGAGGTTCTAGCCCCGCACTCCGCACAGATGAAGCAGCGCGGCCACCCGGCGGTACGGATCGGTCCGTCCGGCGCGGTCCTCCGCGGCCAGTACCCGCTCCAGTTCGTCGGCGGCCGGCAGTTCCGCGTCGTTGCTCACGTTGTCCGTGAAGACGCGCACCCCGTACCAGGCGTGCAGGGGGGCCGCGATACCGGCGAGCGTGGCCGTCAGAGCGTCCAGCCGGTCGGCTCTCACCGCGAGACCCAGCCGATTGGTGTACGCATCCGTATCGAAGGCGGCCAGCGCCGCGTCCCAGTCCCCGGCGGTCCCGGGCCGCATCGCCAGCGCATCGGCGTTCCGTACGAGCAGCGAGAGCAGTCCGCCCGGGGCCAGCATCCGGGCAAGTCCGGCAAGCATCGCGTCCGGCTCCCGGACATACATCAGCACGCCGTGGCAGAGCACCACGTCGAAGCTGCCGGGCAGGAAGTGCACCCCGGTGTCCAGGCCGTTGCCCTCGATGAGCCGGACCCGTTCGCGGATGCCCGCGGGCTCGCTGCCGAGTGCCTCACGGGCCACCCGCAGCATCTCGGCGTCGGACTCCAGGCCCGTCACGCTGTGACCGGCCCTGGCCAGGCGCAGCGCCTGGGTGCCCTGGCCCATGCCGACGTCGAGGATGCGCAGTCGCTGCCCGACCGGGAAGCGGGCCGCTATCTGCTCGTCGATCTGCCGGGCGACGAGCTCCTGGCGGACGAAGTTGCGCAGCCCGCCGAGCCCTTTCAGCCACACCGAGGAGGCTCCCGAGAATCCGGTGACGGTGGCGGGAGCGGCGTCGGCGGACGGACCACCGGCCGAGCCGGAGATATCCGTACTCAGGGCCGCTCTCCACGCTTGACCTGCGGCTTCGGCAGCCGGAGCCGACGCATCTGAAGCGTACGCATCAGACCGTAGGCGACCGCGCCACGCTTCGGCGTATCGGGGAAGCGCTCGTTCAGCTGCTTCTTCAGGCGGAACGCGAGCCCGATCGAGTCGATGACGATCAGCACGATCACGATGAGCCAGAGCAGCAGCGAGATGGTCTGGATGTTCTGCACCTGGATCACGCTGAGGATCAGAATGATCACGGCGAGCGGCAGGAAGAACTCCGCGATGCAGAAACGCGAGTCCACGTAATCGCGGACGAAGCGCCGCACCGGGCCCTTGTCGCGAACCGGCAGATAGCGCTCGTCGCCACTGGCGAGCGCCTCACGCTGCTTGGCCATGTCCACACGGCGCGCTTCGCGCTGCCGCTTCGCGGCCTCCTTGCGGTCGAGCGGCGCGCCACTGGAGGCACGACGGCGCTGCGACTGGGCATCGCTGCGCTTGGGGGTGGGGCGACCTTTGGGGGCCTGCGGGTCGCGGGGCTGCTTGGAGAGGTCCGCCGTCACCTTGTTGGTGGGCGCCTTCTCTTCCTTCGAACGGCTACGGAACACAAGGCCCAAGGGTACGGGTTCGATCGCCGCGACCCCAGGCCGGTCGGGAACGATCCGGCAACGGCCTGCGTCCTGGCAGGTGTCCCCATGGGTTTGCCGCGGACGTCCCGACCGGTTTCCCCGACCGCCACCTACTCCCTGGGCCGGAGCGGTGACCGGGTGCAGTCGTCCTTGGGGAGGAGCACATCCGTGCTCGAACAGTGCGGTAATAGAGGCAGGGCCCGTACTGTGGGTTCTGTTGGAGTGCTGGAGCTCAGTCCGTCAGAAGGGGGCGCGCGAAGCCCATGAGCGGTGTCATGAAGCGTATGGGGATGATCTTCCGCGCGAAGGCAAACAAGGCCCTTGACCGGGCCGAGGATCCGCGCGAGACCCTCGATTACTCGTACCAGAAGCAGCTGGAGCTGCTTCAGAAGGTGCGCCGCGGCGTCGCCGATGTGGCGACCTCGCGCAAGCGGCTGGAGCTGCAGCTGAATCAGCTGCAGGGTCAGTCGTCCAAGCTGGAGGACCAGGGCCGCAAGGCGCTCGCGCTCGGCCGCGAGGACCTGGCCCGCGAGGCGCTGTCCCGGCGCGCCGCACTCCAGCAGCAGGTCACCGACCTGGAGACGCAGCACACCACGCTGCAGGGCGAGGAGGAGAAGCTCACTCTCGCGGCCCAGCGGCTGCAGGCCAAGGTCGATGCCTTCCGTACCAAGAAGGAGACCATCAAGGCCACCTACACCGCAGCCCAGGCGCAGACCCGGATCGGCGAGGCCTTCTCCGGGATCTCCGAGGAGATGGGCGATGTCGGCCTGGCGATCCAGCGTGCCGAGGACAAGACCCAGCAGCTGCAGGCACGGGCCGGCGCGATCGACGAGCTGCTCGCCTCCGGCGCCCTGGACGACCCGACCGGGACGGCGAAGGACGACATCGCCGCCGAGCTGGACCGGATCTCCGGTGGTACGGATGTGGAGCTGGAGCTGCAGCGCATGAAGGCCGAGCTGGCCGGCGGCTCCACCCAGCAGCAGGCGATCGAGGGCGGCCCGCAGGATGCGGCGCAGCAGCAGTCGTCGCAGTCCCCGCACAGGTTCGACAAGAGTTAAGGCAGCGTCATGATCGTACGGATCATGGGGGAGGGCCAGGTCGCACTGGCCGACAGCCATCTCGCCGAGCTCAACAGGCTCGACGACGAACTGCTCGCCGAGATGGAGAGCGGCGACGGCCCCGGCTTCCGCTCCACTCTCCACGCACTCCTCGCCAGGGTGCGCGAGTTCGGCACACCCTTGCCGGACGACTCCCTGGAGCCGTCCGAGCTGATCCTGCCGTCGTCCGACGCGACCCTTGAAGAGGTGCGCGCCATGCTCCGGGACGACGGCCTGATCCCCGGCTGACGCCGGTCGCTCTCCAGCACCCGCACAAGTCCGTGCCCCGTGTCCGGTCCGCCGGACACGGGGCACGGCTGTGTCCGTGGCACGGCGCTGTGGCGGTTCAGCGCGCTCCGTGCCGGTTTCTCCGTACGACCCGGACCGATTCGCGCGCGACACGCCGTAACGTAGCTTGACGTGACCACCCTCGGAACCGGGGTTCTGCGCATCCGGCACTGGCTGCGCGACCATCCCCTCGCGCTGGACACAGCGCTCGCCCTGGCCGTACTGGTGGCCATGATCATCGGGTCGTTCGTCCGCCCGGGCGTACCGAACCGTCCCACCTTCGGCACTCTCAGGCCCGAGGCGAGCAGTGTGCTCCTGATGGTGCTCGGTGCCGTGGCGCTCATCCGGCGGCGGCGCAATCCCAAGGCGGTGCTCGCGGCCACCGCCGGGCTGACGATCGTCGCGCTGGTGCGATCCGACCCGCCCGCGCCCGTGGTGATGAGCACCGTCATCGCGCTCTACACCGTCGCCGCTCGCACCGACCGGCCCACCACCTGGCGGGTCGGTCTGCTGACCATGGCCGCGCTGACGGCCGCCGCGATGTTCTTCGGTCCGGCGCCCTGGTACAGCCAGGAGAACTTCGGCGTCTTCGCCTGGACCGGCATGGCCGGTGCCGCGGGGGACGCCGTACGCTCCAGGCGCGCCTTCGTCGACGCGATCAGGGAGCGCGCCGAACGGGCCGAGCGCACCCGTGACGAGGAGGCCCGGCGCCGGGTCGCCGAGGAACGGCTGCGGATCGCCCGCGAACTGCACGACGTCGTCGCCCACCACATCGCCCTGGTCAATGTCCAGGCCGGGGTGGCCGCCCACGTCATGGACAAGCGCCCCGACCAGGCCAAGGAGGCGCTGGCCCACGTCCGGGAGGCCAGCCGCTCCGCGCTGAACGAACTGCGGGCCACCGTCGGGCTGCTGCGTCAGTCCGGCGACCCGGAGGCGCCGACCGAACCGGCCCCGGGGCTCGCGGTCCTCGACGAGTTGGTGGACACCGTCCGGCGGGCCGGGCTCCCGGTCGAGGTGGCCTGCACCGACCGGCGGCCCCCGCTGCCCGCGGCCGTCGACCTGGCCGCGTACCGGGTGATCCAGGAGGCGCTGACCAATGTGCGCAAACACGCGGGCCCCGGGGCGAAGGCCGAGGTGAGCGTCGTACGGGTCGGCGCCACGGCCGAGGTCACCGTGATCGACAACGGTTCGGGCGGAGGCGTCCGCAACGGGGACGGCGGCGGTCACGGCCTCCTCGGTATGCGCGAACGCGTCACCGCGCTCGGCGGCTCCCTCACCGCGGGGCCCCGCTACGGCGGCGGATTCCGGGTTCATGCGATCCTGCCCGTCAAGGCCCGCACGGCAGAGCCCAAGGAGCCGGGCGCGGCGGGCCGGACGGGGGAAAACACATGACACCGCCCATCAAGGTGCTGCTCGTCGACGACCAGGCGCTGCTGCGCAGCGCGTTCCGGGTGCTGGTCGACTCGGAGGCCGACATGGAGGTGGTCGGCGAGGCGGCGGACGGCGCACAGGCCGTGGAACTGGCCCGCTCGACGCGTGCCGACGTGGTGCTGATGGACATCCGGATGCCCGGTACGGACGGACTCGCCGCCACCCGGATGATCAGTGCCGATCCCGAACTGGCGGACGTACGGGTCGTCATGCTCACCACCTTCGAGGTGGACGAGTACGTGGTGCAGTCGCTGCGGGCCGGGGCGTCCGGCTTTCTCGGCAAAGGGGCGGAACCGGAGGAACTGCTCAATGCCATCCGTATCGCCGCGGGCGGTGAGGCGCTGCTCTCGCCGGCCGCGACCAAGGGCCTGATCGCCACCTTCCTTGCGCAGGGCGGCAGTTCGGGTGGTGACGGGCCGAGCCCCGCGGAGTGCTCCGAGCGGCTCGCCGCGCTCACCGGCCGCGAACGCGAGGTGCTGGTCCTGGTCGCGGGCGGGCACTCCAACGACGAGATCGCCGAGCGGCTCGTCGTCAGCCCGCTCACCGTCAAGACCCATGTGAACAGGGCGATGGCGAAGTTGGGAGCTCGGGACCGGGCTCAATTGGTAGTAATTGCTTACGAGTCGGGCCTGGTGCGCCCCAGGGTGGAGTGACGGGGTGGAGATACGGCGTACTCCACCTGCGGTATGCGCGGCATAAGAAAGCGACCTGGGGCCGACGCTTTCGGTCTTGCGGATGGTTGATCGTATAGCTGGGCCGGGTCTGCCCCCCAGCCACCCGCCCATCTGCCGCGTAAGCCACAGAAGAGAGACCCACCCATGTCCTGGCTGTCCAGATTCAGCCTCGCGCAACGGGCCCTGATCGGGCTGATCTCGATCGTCGCCCTCGTATTCGGAGCGATCGCGATCCCGCAGCTCAAGCAGCAGCTGCTGCCCACCATCGAACTCCCGATGGTGTCGGTGCTCGCCCCCTATCAGGGTGCGTCCCCCGATGTGGTCGAGAAGCAGGTCGTCGAACCCCTCGAGAATTCCATCAAGGCCGTCGACGGCGTCACCGGCACCACCTCGACCGCCAGCGAGGGCAACGCCGTCATCATGGCGACCTTCGACTTCGGCAGCGAGGGCACCAAGCAGCTCGTCGCCGACATCCAGCAGGCGGTGAACCGCGCCCGCGTCCAGCTTCCCGACGACGTGGACCCGCAGGTCGTCGCCGGTTCGACGGACGACATCCCGGCCGTCGTCCTCGCCGTCACCTCCGACAAGGACCAGCAGGCGCTCGCCGACCAGTTGGACCGCACCGTCGTTCCCGCGCTGGAGGACATCGAGGGCGTCGGTCAGGTCTCCGTCGACGGTGTGCGGGACCTCCAGGTCTCCATCACCCCCGACGACAAGAAGCTTGCAGCGGCCGGTCTGAACGCCGTGACGCTCTCCCAGGCGCTCCAGGCGGGCGGCGCGACCGTTCCCGCCGGTGCCTTCTCGGAGTCGGGCAAGAGCCGTACCGTCCAGGTCGGCGGCGCCTTCACCTCCCTGAAGCAGATCGAGGACCTGCGCGTCACCGGCCAGGACCCGGCGACGGGCAAGCCCGGCGAGCCGGTCCGCGTCGGTGACATCGCCACGGTGAAGCAGGAGCCGTCCACCGCGGTCTCCCTCACCCGTACCAACGGCAAGCCGAGCCTCGCCGTGATGGCCACGATGGACAAGGACGGCAGCGCCGTCGCCATCTCGGACGCGGTCAAGGACAAGCTCCCCGACCTCCGCAAGGACCTCGGCGCCGGTGCCGAACTGACCGTCGTCTCCGACCAGGGCCCCGCCGTCTCCAAAGCCATCTCCGGTCTGACCACCGAGGGCGCGCTCGGTCTGCTCTTCGCCGTCATCGTCATCCTGGTCTTCCTCGCGTCGCTCCGCTCGACCCTGGTCACCGCGGTCTCCATCCCGCTCTCCGTGGTCCTCGCGCTGATCGTGCTCTGGACCCGCGACCTCTCGCTCAACATGCTCACGCTCGGCGCGCTGACCATCGCGATCGGCCGCGTCGTCGACGACTCGATCGTGGTCCTGGAGAACATCAAGCGTCACCTCAGTTATGGGGAAGAGCGCCAGTCCGCGATCCTCGCCGCGGTGAAGGAAGTGGCCGGCGCGGTTACCGCCTCGACCCTCACCACGGTCGCCGTCTTCCTGCCGATCGGTCTGGTCGGCGGCATGGTCGGCGAGCTCTTCGGCTCCTTCTCGCTGACCATCACCGCGGCCCTGCTGGCCTCCCTGCTGGTCTCGCTGACCGTCGTCCCCGTCCTGTCGTACTGGTTCCTGCGCGCCCCGAAGGGCAGCACGGAGAACCCGGACGAGGCCCGTCGCAAGGCCGAGGAGAAGGAAGCCCGCAGCCGGCTCCAGCGGCTGTACATCCCGGTGCTGCGCTTCGCGACCCGGCGCCGTGTCACCAGCATCGTCATCGCCGTCGTGGTGCTGTTCGGCACCTTCGGCATGGCCTCGCTGCTGAAGACCAACTTCTTCGACCAGGGAGAGCAGGAAGTCCTCTCCATCAAGCAGGAGTTGACCCCCGGCACCAGCCTGGCGGCCGCCGACGAGGCGGCCAAGAAGGTCGAGAAGCTCCTCGCCGGCGACCAGGGCGTCAAGGACTACCAGGTCACCGTCGGCTCCTCCGGCTTCATGGCGGCCTTCGGCGGCGGTACGGGATCCAACCAGGCCTCCTACCAGGTCACCCTGAAGGACTCGGCCGACTTCGACGCCACCCAGAAGCGCATCGACGAGGGCCTCGGCAAGCTCGACGGCATCGGCGACACCACCATCGCCGCGGGCGACGGCTTCGGCAGCCAGGACCTCAGCGTCGTGGTCAAGGCGGCCGACGCGGACGTCCTGAAGAAGGCGTCCGAAGAGGTACGGGCCGAGGTGGCCGAGCTGAAGGACGTCACCGACGTCCAGAGCGACCTGGCGCAGAGCGTCCCGCGGATCTCGGTCAAGGCCAACGCCAAGGCCGCGGACGCCGGTTTCAACCAGACCACGCTCGGCGCGGCCGTCGCCGGAGCGGTGCGCGGTACCCCGTCCGGCAAGGCGATCATGGACGACACCGAGCGGGACATCGTCATCAAGTCCGCCCACCCGGCGACCACGATGGCCGAATTGAAGAACCTCTCGCTCGGCCCGGTGAAGCTCGGCCGGATCGCCGACGTCGAGCTGGTCCCCGGGCCGGTCTCGATGACGAGGATCGACGGCCAGCGCGCCGCGACCATCACCGCCAAGCCCACCGGTGACAACACCGGTGCGGTCAGCGCCGCGCTCCAGACGAAGATCAACGCCCTGAAGCTCCCGGACGGCGCCACCGCCACCATCGGCGGTGTCTCCGAGGACCAGAACGACGCGTTCCTGAAGCTCGGCCTGGCCATGCTGGCCGCGATCGCGATCGTCTTCATGCTGCTGGTGGCGACCTTCCGGTCCCTGATTCAGCCGCTGATCCTGCTGGTCTCCATCCCGTTCGCGGCAACCGGCGCGATCGGCCTGCTCGTGATCACCGGCACCCCGATGGGCGTACCGGCGATGATCGGCATGCTGATGCTGATCGGCATCGTGGTAACCAACGCGATTGTGCTGATCGACCTGATCAACCAGTACCGGACGCAGGGCATGGGCGTCGTCGAAGCAGTCATCGAGGGCGGCCGCCACCGGCTCCGTCCGATCCTGATGACCGCCCTGGCGACGATCTTCGCCCTGCTCCCGATGGCGCTCGGCGTCACTGGCGAGGGCGGCTTCATCTCGCAGCCGCTCGCGGTGGTCGTGATCGGCGGCCTGGTCACCTCGACGCTGCTGACGCTGCTCCTGGTGCCGACGCTCTACGCGATGGTGGAGCTCCGCAAGGAGCGCCGGGCGAAGAAGAAGGCGATCAAGCGCGCCAAGAAGGCCGGCGGTCCGGTGCAGGCCGAGTCCACCGAGTCGGACGAGTCGGACGAGACGCGCACGGCGGAGCCGTCGGGCGTGTAGTCGGTTCGGTGAACCGGTAAAAGCGAGAACGGCCTGTCCCACGCGGGAGCGTGGGACAGGCCGTTCTGCTCTTCTCGCGCCCTACTTGAGGGAGGCGATGAAGTCGTTCCAGGCAGAGGTGGGGATGAGAAGTGCGGGGCCGGTGGGGTGCTTGCTGTCGCGTACAGGGATGATGCCGGGGAAGGCGTCGGCGATCTCGACGCACTCGCCCCCGTTGGAGTTGCTGTAGCTGCTCTTGCGCCAGCGGGCGGTGCTCAGCTCGGGGATGTGTCGCATGATGTGTAGCCCTCCATAAGCGTCCGGATCATGTGCGCCGACTCGGGCAGTGAGAGTGCGTTGGCCCGCAGTACCTCGTACTGCCGCCGCCACTTCTCCACCCTGCTCGGGTCCTCGTAGAGGTGACCGGCCTGGATGCCCTCCTCGTAGGCGACTCGGGTGCCGTCGGCGAGTGTCAGCAAAGTCAGCGCGCAGCCCATGAGCGAGTGGAGCCCCGCGCTGAACGGCATCACTTGAATATTACTGTCCGGAGTATCGACTTGGTCGAGCAGCGAAGCCAGTTGCTCACTCATGGACACGGGGCTGCCCATCTGCCTCCGCAGCGCGGCTTCGTCGATGATCGCCCACCGGAAAGGGGGCGTACTGGAGCGCTGCCTCTCCTGCCGGGACATTCGGGCCGCGACTCGTTGCTCAATTTGATCCAGGCTCAAGTCTTTTTGACAGCGAAGGAATTCGCGTGCGTACGCCTCGGTCTGGAGCAGACCTGGCAGGGCCTGCGCCCCGTACTGCTCTATGACTTCGGCTTTGGACTCGAAGTCCATGTACCGGCGGTACTGATCCGGATGGATCTCCTTCTTGGCCAGCTCGTACAACCCGTGGAAGTGCTTGTCGGTGCCGAACGCCGCGTCGAGCCGACCGGGGATGTCCGGCGGCGGCATCAGCTCAGCCGTCTCGATCCGGGCGAGCGTGCTCTTGCTGGAGTTCAGGATGTCCGCCAGCTGTACGAGGGAAGATCCGCGCGCTCGCGGTGTCGGCGCTGCTCGGAGCCGAAGTAGTGGCGGGCGGAGAGATACGGGGTGAGGGGCTGAGGCCTGAACGTCATGGTGCGTGCCTTCCGTGTGTCCCGCTCTCAACGCCGGGACAGGGCAACCCTGTTGGTGCGACCCGTCGCAACGCGACGATTGCGGCACACACGGTAACCAGCGTGTGCGGCCGGGTGCCATAGGGCCCCTCGAACGGAGGCAGTGACGACATGATGTTCGATGCGAAGGGGCGGCCCATGCGTTTGCTCCCGTGGGTCAGCCAGAGCGGGGCGCCGTGCTACCTGAGCACCGACGACCCGGACAGCCGGATGTCGCGGTTGGCCGACGAGGTGGAAGCGGATCTGCTCGTCTCGGCCGAGTACGTACTGACCGGGGCAAGGGCGTTGCTGGCTGAAGCCGCAGTGGGGGAGCGGGAGTTGCGGTTCGCCGGTGTGCGGCTCGCGGAGTCGCTGCGGGACACCTTGCGGATCGCCACGAGCCGGGGAGAGCGACTGGAAGCCGGGCTCACGCTTGCGGAGGACGAGGAAACCGTGGCTTACGCAGCCGAGCACTGCTCCTGTACCAGCGAGGCTTGAGAGGCCGGCCCGGGGGGACGGGGCGTTCCTCGGAACGGATCAGGAAATGGGCCTCGGGCAGATGCCCGGGGGCGGTGTGCAGAACAGGCAGGTCCGTACAGCCGATCAGCCCCAGCATGAGACAGGCCGTCGTGTGGGCCCGGAGGACGGAGTCGCCCTCGGCGAGGTTGCGGTAGAAAACCCGGGCGAAGGTGCACGCGTACGCATCGGGGACCTGTCCCTGCCAGCCGATGGCGACCGGGACGGAGCCGACCAGCTCTTTGGCGAGCGGCTCCGTCCAGCAGGCGTTGAGGACGAGCAGGCGCAGGCCGAGGGAAGCGGCGGCGACGACGCAGTCGCGTAAGTCTTTCAGCGCGACGGGGGCTTCGCCGCCGTCGTCGGTGACGAACCGTGGTCCACCGTCAGGCGTGCCGCGCCCGGCGAAGTGAAGAACATGCGGAGTGGTGCCTGCCAGGTACTGCACCAGAGCCTCGGCACGGGCAGCCGGAAGCACATCGAGCCGGAGCAGACGCCCGAACCGGGCGTGCGTGATGCTGCGTTGCACGTCCCGGTGCTCCTCATGGAGAGCGGGCGCCCTGCCGACTCCGGGTGAGGCGGCGAGGACGAGACAAATGGCTGACATCATGCGGTCTTGGCGAGCACCTGGATAATCCGGACCCAGAGTGCGGCGTGCTGGTGGGCATGCATCGCGCTGAGCGTGGCGATCTCCGAAAGCAGACGGTTACGGAGGTCGGGCGACGCGTCGGCGGCGAGGGCGGCGAGATCATCGGGATCGATGTCATCGACGGCCCCGGCGAGCACCTGGGCGGACTGGGCATGGGTGAGGGAGGAGAGCGGGTCGGAGAAGACCTCGCCCTCGATGGCCGAGGCATGGAGGAGAGCCTCGGCGTCCCCGGCGGTGAGGGCGCGCTGTACGTAGTCTTGGAGGTGACTGCGGTCGCGAACGAGGGCATAGGCGGCGGCGATGTCCCGCGTACGGGCGACGTGGAGCAGAGCAGCGTGGGTGAGCGAGGGTGAAGCGGGGAGTCCGGTACTCAGGAGACCGGTGTGCGCGCGGAGGAACTGCTCCGACTCCTCCCAGGTGTCGCATTCTGTCCACTCTGCGAGTTGGTCGCCGAGAATGAACGGGCGGAATGCCTCGGACACACCGTTGGCGAGAATCCGCTCGCGAAGTGCTTCGTGCTGGGCTGCTCCCTCGGGAGAGACAAGGACGTATTCGGCAAGGGCGACTGCGGCTTCGGCGCTGCTCAAGACATCGGCGTGCTCCGACCAGTAGTCGCACGAATCCGACCAGGTGGGTGTGGCCAACCATGAGGCGATTGCGTCCAGGACCTCCGCGGAGAGCGCCAACCACTCGGGGACCGAGGTGCCGGTCTTGTCCTGCCAGATCGTGGCGAGTGCGTCTTGGTTCTGAGCGCTCTCACGTACGTATGAGCGAAGGACCTGTCGAGCGCGCAGGCCGACAAGGTCGGAGCTGTCAGCGGATTGGCCGTTGAGTAGTTGTACGAGGCCACTGAGGCCTGCTCCGGGCGAACACTCAGGCCTGCGGATCAGGAATGTGTTGCGTTCAAGCGCGAGGGCCCGGCAGGCCGCCGGCTGTGTGGCGATCAGATCCGCGATGGCTGTTTCGTATGTCTGGATCGCTGCCGTGCGGTCTCCGGTGTCGGCGAGGCGGTTGGCGAGGTTGTTGAGGGCGCTTGCGAGGTTGGGGAGGAAGGCGGTGGGGTGTTGTTCGGTGAGGGTGCGGTAGAGGTGTGCGGCTTCGTGTGCGGGGGTGAGTGCGCCTTGGCGGTCTCCGGTCTCGGCGAGACGGTTGGCGAGGTTGTTGAGGGATGTGGCGAGGTTGGGGAGGAAGGCGGTGGGGTGTTGTTCGGCGAGGGTGCGGTAGAGGCGTGCGGCTTCGTGTGCGGGGGTGAGTGCGCCCTGGCGGTCTCCGGTTTCCGCGAGACGGTTGGCGAGGTTGTTGAGGGACATGGCGAGGTTGGGGAGGAAGGCGGTGGGGTGTTGTTCGGCGAGGGTGCGGTAGAGGCGTGCGGCTTCGTGTGCGGGGGTGAGTGCGCCCTGGCGGTCTCCGGTCTCGGCGAGACGGTTGGCGAGGTTGTTGAGGGATGTGGCGAGGTTGGGGAGGAAGGCGGTGGGGTGTTGTTCGGCGAGGGTGCGGTAGAGGCGTGCGGCTTCGTGTGCGGGGGTGAGTGCGCCCTGGCGGTCTCCGGTCTCGGCGAGACGGTTGGCGAGGTTGTTGAGGGACATGGCGAGGTTGGGGAGGAAGGCGGTGGGGTGTTGTTCGGCGAGGGTGCGGTAGAGGCGTGCGGCTTCGTGTGCGGGGGTGAGTGCGCCCTGGCGGTCTCCGGTCTCGGCGAGACGGCTGGCGAGGTTGTTGAGGGACATGGCGAGGTTGGGGAGGAAGGCGGTGGGGTGTTGTTCGGCGAGGGTGCGGTAGAGGCGTGCGGCTTCGTGTGCGGGGGTGAGTGCGCCCTGGCGGTCTCCGGTCTCGGCGAGGTGGGCGGCGAGGTTGTTGAGGGATGTGGCGAGGTTAGGGAGGAAGGCGGTGGGGTGTTGTTCGGCGAGGGTGCGGTAGAGGCGTGCGGCTTCGTGTGCGGGGGTGAGTGCGCCCTGGCGGTCTCCGGTGTCCGCGAGACGGTTGGCGAGGTTGTTGAGGGACATGGCGAGGTCGGGGAGGAAGGCGGTGGGGTGTTGTTCGGCGAGGGTGCGGTAGAGGCGTGCGGCTTCGTGTGCGGGGGTGAGTGCGCCCTGGCGGTCTCCGGTGTCCGCGAGGTGGGCGGCGAGGTTGTTGAGGGATGTGGCGAGGTTGGGGAGGAAGGCGGTGGGGTGTTGTTCGGCGAGGGTGCGGTAGAGGCGTGCGGCTTCGTGTGCGGGGGTGAGTGCGCCCTGGCGGTCTCCGGTGTCCGCGAGGTGGGCGGCGAGGTTGTTGAGGGACATGGCGAGGTCGGGGAGGAAGGCGGTGGGGTGTTGTTCGGCGAGGGTGCGGTAGAGGTGTGCGGCTTCGTGTGCGGGGGTGAGTGCGCCTTGGCGGTCTCCGGTCTCGGCGAGACGGTTGGCGAGGTTGTTGAGGGATGTGGCGAGGTTGGGGAGGAAGGCGGTGGGGTGTTGTTCGGCGAGGGTGCGGTAGAGGTGTGCGGCTTCGTGTGCGGGGGTGAGTGCGCCCTGGCGGTCTCCGGTGTCCGCGAGGTGGGCGGCGAGGTTGTTGAGGGCGCCTGCGAGGTTGGGGAGGAAGGCGGTGGGGTGTTGTTCGGCGAGGGTGCGGTAGAGGCGTGCGGCTTCGTGTGCGGGGGTGAGTGCGCCCTGGCGGTCTCCGGTTTCCGCGAGACGGTTGGCGAGGTTGTTGAGGGACATGGCGAGGTCGGACAGATGCGCTGCAGGACGGATCTCGTTGAGTTCCTCGTAGAGACTGACCGCCTCGCGGGAGTAGGTCAGCGCTTCCTCGCGCTTCCCCGCCTTGGACAGCGCGAGTGAGAAATCGTTAACGGCCCCCGCCAGATATGGAAGTGCACTCTCTTCGTCCCACGCCACAAGCTCACGCAACATCTCGATTCCGGAACCCCCGTCGCGCACTGCGTGCGTCACCAGGCCGCGCGCAAGATAGGGGTCGATCCCGGCCCAATCTCCAACCCGGGCCTGCCGCTTGACCAGGTCGACAATCGTCCGCGCCACCACGTGGTCGGCGTCTGCCCCGCCAGGTCCGTCCCGACGCATGAGGTGGGACACGAACTCCCGGTGGTACAGCCGGTACACCGCCTGCGTGTCCTCGGCATCCTCCACGATGTAGGGGCCGTAGGCGGACAGCACCCAGTCCACGTCGCTCTCGTCATAGGCGACGCCGCCGCCCAGTGCTCCGGCCACCACCTCCCATACGCCGCCGGCCGGCATGCCTCGGCCCACTGTCCAAGCCAGTGCGGCGAGCAGATCCCTTGCCGCAGAGGGAAGTTCAGTGCCGTCTTCCCCAACGCGCACCGGGCCTGCCTGCAATTCGTTCTCGAAGGCGGCTCCGATGGAGTCCGGCAGACGGGTCAGCAGGCCGTCTTCCTCGGCGCGGTCAGGGGAGCGGAATTCCGTGAGGAGCGTGCTGGTCACCAGCCGAGCGAAGAGGAAACCGCCGTCGACGGCTGTTGCTCGCTCCGAGATCGCCACGCCGGCATCACGCGCCCGGGTGTCCGTGACCCCGGCCGCCGTGCACCTGCGGAAGACGTACTCGCTGATGTTCTCCTGGGTGTGCGGCTCGTGCTCCAGGTCAACGGTCACGACGTCCGCCCCGATGAGACGGGCCAGGGCCTTCGGCAGGGTCTCGTTCTCGTCGAGCTGGTTCCGGAACGGACGTGCGCGGGAGCCGAGCAGCACAGGTACCGTCCGGCTCAGCGGAAAGATCAACTCCTCGATCATGCCCTGCGTGTGTTCGGCGGGCACTTCGTCGAGGCCGTCGATGACCAGCACTGGCTGCGGCGACAGCTCCCGCAGCTCACCCCGGAAGTCGTCCGCGTTCCGTGGCGTGGGGAGCTTCAGATTCCGGGCCAGCTCGGCTGCTGCCTGCAACGGAGTCAGGCCGCGTAGATGTACGGCTGCGAGAGTCCGGTCGGCCCTGACGCCCGGATCGGGGTCGTCGTCGCGCAGGGCGCCGTGCTCGATGGCTTCCTCGCGCTGTACCGGGTCCGTGAGGGTGGCGATGCGTCCCAGCACCGCGGATTTCCCGCAGCCAGCCGGTCCTGTCACCAGGAAGAGCCCGGATCTGTCCGCAGCCATCCAGGCGATGATGTCGCCCAGCACCTTCTTCCGGCCGGTGAAGAACCACCCCTCCTCACGGTGTCCGACCCCGCGTGCGGCCAGCACCAGATGCTCGACCAGTTTGGCCGGAGCCCCGGGGCTGTGGAGCGGATTGGGGAAGACGGGCCGCCCGGTGCCGAGGGTCGCGGGGACAGGGTTCTGGCCTTCACCCTTCCAGTGGCCGGTCAGCGCATCCAGCAGGTCCGTGCCGCTGACGAGCGCGTTGTGGGCGCTCCACGCAGAGCGGTACTCGTCGGTCTCGGGCCCGGCCTTCAGTACCTCCGCCAGAGCGGCAAGCAGGGGACCGCTGCCGTCGGAAGTCTCGTTCTTCTGGCAACTCGCCATGATCCCGAGCCACTTTGTGCGGCCAGGAGGCATGGACACGGTTTCCCAGCGCCTCCGCGCCGTCTCCACACTCTGCGCCACGGCACCGCCCGCGTAACAGGTGTCGATGATCACCAGAATCTGGTCGGCGCCGGAAGCTGCGGCGTCGTTGATCAGCGTCTCGACCAGGACTCCACGTTTCCGGAGGCGTGCCTCCCGGATACCCGGATCGTCGCCCAGCTCCAGATCCGACAGCACAAGACGCAACTCTTCGTCGGCGAGCTCGCCGTGCCCCGACCAGATGACCAGAGCCGGCCCGGACGCTCCCGTGGCGTTCCAGCCCTCGCACCACGCGTCGCTCTCCGCGGTGAACGTGGCCAGCGACGGATTCCCGCCCCCCACCTTCCGGGCCTCGTACCCAAGCCCCTCCAGCAGCCCGACGATCTCGTCCATCTGGGCCACCGCCCCCGTCAGCCGGGGGAACCTCCGCTCGTCGGCGTACTCCTCGCACACCACACACAGCGCTGTGCCCACCGGTTCCGGCCGGTCCCCGCCCGCCTCACGCGTCACCGTCGGCACCCCGTTCCAGAACCAGCACCAGCGCCGTCATCACCACATTGGCCGAAACCCGCGTGCTGACCCGCATTCGATGCGCGCCCGTCGGCAGTTCGGTCAGCCGGGCGCCGTACTGTCCGCCGCCTCGGTTGGTCATCTTGCGCACCGGCCCGCCCTCCACGCCCACGAAGAGGGCGACCCGGTCGTGACCTGGTGTCCCCAGTGGGACGGTGGCCCGAATCTCGTAGGTCTCGCCCTCGGTGAGCATCTCGGGGGCGTCCACGGACAGCGGTACGTCATCGTCGTCGGAACCCCGGTGCACCGGCGGCTCCGGAGTGAGCCAGTTGTACAGAGCCTGGCGGACGGCCTTGTTGTTCTGGAGCGATCCGTGTTTCTCCCAAGGGGTGTACGCGGGCCGCCCCGCACCCACGTGGGCACTGGACAGCCGGGGCACCCGCCCGTCGCCACCCTCGTCGAGCCCGTCGATGGTGAGCGCCTCGTTCAGGGTGTCGCCGTGGATCTCCGCCGTCGTCGGCGTCGGCTGGAGCACCCCGCTGACCGGTACGTACTCCACTCCGTAGTCCGCACCCGCCCCCGATGCCCGCAGGTCCGCATGGAACAGCGCGGCGTCCCGCAACAGCGCCGCGTCGACGCCGGGCAGCCCCGCGACCTCGCGCGCGTACCGCAACGGCGTACCGGCGGCAGTCGTCAGGCAGGCGTAGTCAGGGGTGAGCTGATGCAGGGAGGGCAGGCTGCGGGCGAACGTGGTGAGGTCGAGGCCCAGCGGGCCGATCCCGTATCGCAGACCGTTGACCAGGTACACCAGGGCGTCCAGGGACCCGCGGTACGGCGTCCCGAGCGTGATCACTCGCCGGGTGACCTCCGCACCCCCGCACTGTTCGACGTACTGCCGGGTGACGAGGCCACCCATGGAGTGGCAGAGGAAGATGACCCTGGCGTCCCGCCGGTCGGCTCGGGACGCCCGCCAGCGACCCAGTTCCTCGTCGACCCGCTCGGCCAGCCGGTCCGCGTTGTAGCGGCAGGAGAGTCGCCAGTCGTAGGCGAAGTCGATCAGGTTGACCGGGGCGTCGGCCTCGTCGCCCGGCAGGCGGCGTCGAAGCGTGAAGTTCCGCTCCAGCCAGTCCAGCAGTGTGTTGTATCCGTCGATCGGCATATACACGCCGGGCAGGGAGTGCAGATCGCGCATCAGCCCGATGGGCCGTACGCCGTCGCCAGGGTGATCGTTGCCCAGATCGGGGCGGAGAGTCAGTCCCTTGACGGACTTCCCGAAGGTCTGGATGCCCCGCAACAGCGCCTTCCCGGAGAGCCCCCAGACCTCGTGCCCGTCCGCATCCGCCAGCCGGCTGCCCAGAATGCCCGGCACGACAACCATCAAGTCGTCGACCCTGCTGCGCTGTGTCATGTGGCCCATACCCCCGTACCTATCCAAGCTGTGGGTACAGCAGCGTAGGTACGGGAGGGGCGCCCCAGTGCCGGACGGGACAAAATCGGCCTGTCCGGCCCTCCCGGGGTACGGAACCGGCTACGGCAGCGCCAGCATCCGCTCCAGCGCCAGCTTCGCGTACTTCTCCGTCTCCGGGTCGACCTCGATCCGGTTGACCGGGTTCCCCTCGGCCAGCGACTCCAGCGCCCACACCAGGTGCGGCAGGTCGATCCGGTTCATCGTCGAGCAGAAGCACACCGTCTTGTCGAGGAAGACGATCTCCTTGTCCTCGGCCGCGAACCGGTTCGCCAGGCGCCGCACCAGGTTCAGCTCGGTGCCGATCGCCCACTTCGAGCCGGCCGGCGCCGCCTCCAGGGCCTTGATGATGTACTCCGTCGAGCCGACGTAGTCCGCCGCCGCCACGACCTCGTGCTTGCACTCCGGGTGCACCAGCACATTGACGCCCGGAATCCGCTCGCGCACATCGTTGACGGACTCGACGGAGAAGCGCCCGTGCACCGAGCAGTGCCCGCGCCACAGGATCATCCTGGCGTTGCGCAGTTCCTCGGCGGTCAGGCCGCCGTTCGGCTTGTGCGGGTTGTAGAGGACGCAGTCCTCCAGCGACATCCCCATGTCCCGGACCGCGGTGTTCCGGCCCAGGTGCTGGTCGGGCAGGAAGAGCACCTTCTCCCCTTGCTCGAAGGCCCACTCCAGCGCCCGCTTCGCGTTGGACGAGGTGCAGATCGTGCCGCCGTGCCGGCCGGTGAAGGCCTTGATGTCGGCGGAGGAGTTCATGTACGAGACGGGTACGACCTGCTGGGCGACCCCGGCCTCGGTCAGCACGTCCCAGCACTCGGCGACCTGCTCGGCGGTGGCCATGTCGGCCATCGAGCAGCCTGCGGCCAGGTCCGGCAGCACGACCTTCTGGTCGTCGGTGGTCAGGATGTCCGCGGACTCCGCCATGAAGTGCACGCCGCAGAAGACGATGTACTCGGCCTCCGGCCGGGCGGCCGCGTCCCGGGCGAGCTTGAACGAGTCGCCGGTGACGTCCGCGAACTGGATGACCTCGTCGCGCTGGTAGTGGTGGCCGAGAACGAAGACCTTGTCCCCGAGCTTCGCCTTGGCCGCGCGGGCACGCTCCACCAGGTCCGGGTCGGACGGGGAGGGCAGGTCGCCGGGACACTCGACACCGCGCTCGCTCCTCGGGTCGGCCTCACGGCCCAGCAGGAGCAGGGCGAGGGGCGTCGGCTGGACGTCGAGATCCTGGACGGGGTGGGCCGTGGTCACGTCACGCACCCTTTCTTTTCTGCGGAAAGCCTTTTCGTCGAATTGACGTTATCTATCATATCCGGTTCACGTCACTTTGACGACGGCCATAGTGTCTATGTGACGCATACCGCCGAGTGGCCTGTGTGCGAGCATGAATGGAACAGGCAAGCGCTCGGCCCGGAATGAATCCGCGGTCCCAACGGTTGCAACGTCGGCAAGCAGTCTCCGTACAACCCGGGAGAGAAGCAGATGTCCGTATCGGACGAGACCACCACCGTGAGCGACGGCATCCTCCTGTCCGACGCCGCCGCAGCCAAGGTCAAGGGCCTGCTGGAGCAGGAAGGCCGTGATGACCTGGCGCTGCGCGTCGCCGTCCAGCCCGGCGGCTGCTCGGGCCTGCGCTACCAGCTCTTCTTCGACGAGCGTTCCCTCGACGGCGACGTCGTGAAGGACTTCGACGGCGTCAAGGTCGTCACCGACCGGATGAGCGCTCCGTACCTGGGTGGCGCCTCCATCGACTTCGTCGACACCATCGAGAAGCAGGGCTTCACGATCGACAACCCGAACGCCACGGGCTCCTGCGCCTGCGGCGACTCCTTCAGCTAGGCCCTGAAGGCAGCGGCAGAACAGCAGAACGGCGGCGGCCCCGGATTCCGGGGCCGCCGCCGTTGTCGTACGCAGGGGATCGGGCGTCAGGCGCGGGGCACATCGCCGCCCGACGCCGCGTCGACCACCGTCCGGTCGCCGAGCGGGGCGTCCAGCGTCACCGTCCGGGTCAGCTCCTTGGCGATCATGATGCAGATCTTCTTCTCGGCCGGCTGCGACTCCGTCACCGTCACCCGCACCGTCCTCCCGTCCTCGGTCGCGCTCGCCGCGTACTTACTGCACACCCCGCCCCAGAACGTCACCGACAGGGTTCGCCCGTCGGCGCTGTACGACAGGATCTGCCGCCGGGACTTCTCCGTGCCCCCCGGGGACGGGGTCGTCGCCGGCGGTGCGTCCTTCGCCAAATACGCGGGGTCCACGGCGATCTGCGACACGGTGTCACCCGTGCCGCCCGCGGCCGGCCGCACCGAGAAGATCCAGGACGGTACGAGCGTCTGCTTGCCCGCCACGTACTGCTTGGTCAGTCCGAACACCGCCTTGTCGACCGTCACGGTCGTCGTCGGCCGCTCCGCCCCGGCCCGCGTCCCGCAGTGGACCTTCGGCGACTTCAGGCCATCCTGCAGCGGTACGGGAGTGGCACACCCGCCGACGTCCGCGCGCCCGTCCGTCCGGGACGCCGCCCCGTTCAGCTGCTTCAGCGCCTCGCCCGCGCTGATCACCGGATAGCTGTCGCCCTTCTCCAGACCCTTCAACTGCCCACTGCCGCCTACCACTTCGCCGCCCGAACCCACCTGGATCCCGGTCGACCAGCCGTAGGTGGGAAGTCCGTCCACCACCGGGTCGGCGTTCACCACCCGTACCGAACCCATGAGTTGGCGGGCGTCGAGGGCGGCGTCGTCCTGTCCCACCGCCTTCAGGACCGGTGCCGCGGCAGCCCTGGCGGCACTCTCGCTCACCGGGGAGCCGCTGCCGCCCGGGGCCTGCTTCTCGCTCGAACAGACCGCGGTGCTCTGGCAGTTGTCCGTACCGCCGGAGCCGTACCGGGCGAAGCTCCAGGTGCCCGGAGCCTGCTTGTTCACCCGGAGGACAGGGCCCGAGCCGTCCCCGTCGGACCCCACCTTCCAGGACGTGCCCTCCGCCTGCGGCGTGCCCTGCACCCCCAGCGCCTTCGCCAGCCGGGCCACCTCCGTCGCGGAGACGGTCCCCTCCGCGCGCTGCACCGCGGCCGTGCGCGGCCCCTCGGGCAGCTTGCCGGACGCGCGGTAGACCACCTGGCCGCCGTGCGGATCGGGCTCGCCGGGTGCGATGCCGGGTGCGATGCCCGGCGAGGACCCGTCGGGCGCCGTCGGGTCGCCCGCGCGTTCGTCCAGGGCAAGCAGGGGAGGGGTGCGCTCCCCGCTGCCTGCCGCGCTGCCGCTGCTCCCGCCCTCCCCGTCCGCGGCGGTCGCGGCCCAGTACGCACCGCCGCCCCCGGCCAGCAGTACGGCTGCCGCCACCGAGGCCACGGCGAGCGGTGAACGCCGCCGGGGGCCGGTCACATCGTTGTCGGGTCGCTCGGTGCTCACCGGATCGCTCCTTCGCCTGCATCGCCGTCACAGGCCGTCATCCGGCCTGCTGTCCGTCCCGCGGGTGGGGACAACGGTGGGACGGGGCACAGGAGCGCACGGTTCCCTCGGTGGGTGTCGGACGCGATCGGTGCCGGTCTCAGTCGCCGTATTCGGACATGGCGTCGATCAGCCGGGCGGAGGCGGCAGGCACGGTAACCCCGTGAATCAGGGACGGCGCCACCCGAACGGGGGCAGACTTCGCGGGGGCCACCCAGTGCGGAGCCATTCGTGCGCAGTCACCGCGCAGCTCCGCCAGGCTGATCTCGGACTCGCGTGTGGCGATGTGGTTCGACATAACCGCACCGTAGGCATCGCACGCCTCAGGAAGAAAGCCCTACTATCGGGTAGTTTTCCCCCTTCAGTGCGAGTGCGGGGAACGGGTAGCGTGAACTGTCACGCCGCCCCGGGAACGCAGTCACCCGTTCCCCCCGATCTCCGCAGGAGCAGTCTCCCCGTGCGAATCGCAGTCACCGGCTCCATCGCCACCGATCACCTCATGACCTTCCCCGGCCGTTTCGCCGACCAGCTGGTCGCGGATCAGCTGCACACGGTCTCGCTCTCCTTCCTGGTCGACAACCTCGACGTGCGCCGGGGCGGTGTCGCCGCCAATATCTGCTTCGGCATGGGTCTGCTGGGCACGAACCCGATCCTGGTCGGTGCCGCGGGCTCCGACTTCGACGAGTACCGTGCCTGGCTCGACCGCCACGGCGTCGACACCAGTTCGGTCCGGATCTCCGAGGTCCTGCACACCGCCCGGTTCGTCTGCACGACGGACGCCGACCACAACCAGATCGGCTCCTTCTACACGGGCGCGATGAGTGAGGCCCGGCTCATCGAGCTGAAGGCCGTCGCCGACCGTGTCGGCGGCCTCGACCTCGTCTCGATCGGCGCCGACGACCCCGAGGGGATGCTCCGCCACACCGAGGAGTGCCGCTCCCGCGGAATCCCGTTCGCCGCGGACTTCTCGCAGCAGATCGCCCGGATGGACGGCGACGAGATCCGGATCCTCCTCGACGGCGCCACGTACCTCTTCTCCAACGAGTACGAGAAGGGGCTCATCGAGTCCAAGACCGGCTGGAGCGACGAGGAGATCCTGGCCAAGGTCGGCCACCGGGTCACCACGCTGGGAGCCCGCGGTGTCCGGATCGAGCAGGCCGGCCAGGAGACGATCGAGGTCGGCTGCCCGGAGGAGGAGATCAAGGCCGACCCGACCGGTGTCGGCGACGCCTTCCGGGCCGGTTTCCTCTCCGGTCTCGCCTGGGGCGTCGGCCTGGAGCGCGCCGCCCAGGTCGGCTGCATGCTCGCCACCCTGGTGATCGAGACGGTCGGCACCCAGGAGTACACCCTGCGCCGCGCCCACTTCATGGACCGCTTCACCAAGGCGTACGGCCACGACGCCGCCGCCGAGGTCCGCGCGCACCTGGGCTGAGCCGAAGAAGAACCTCAGGTCAGCCGGCGGACCACATAGGCCGAGCCGCGGTCCGCCGGCTCCTCGCCCACGTACTCCTGCTCGCGCATCGCGCACCAGGCCGGGATGTCCAGGCGCGCCGCCTCGTCGTCGGAGAGCACGGTCACCGTCCCGCCCAGCGGTACCTCCCCGATCGCCTTTGCCAGCTCGATCACAGGGATCGGGCAGCGCTTCCCGAGGGCGTCGACCACCAGGGGCGCGGTCACGGCAGGGGAGGGGGGCGCGGAAACGGGAGCCCCCAGCCTCTCCCGTACCTCTGCCACCACCCGCGGCAGCACGTCCAGGAAGCGCTCGACCTCCTCGTCCGCGGTGCCGGTCGGCAGCGACACCCGTACGTTCCCCTCCGACAGCACGCCCATCGCCCTGAGCACATGGCTCGGCGTCAGTGTGCTGCTGGTGCAGGACGAACCGGATGATACGGAGAATTCGGCCCGGTCCAGTTCATGCAGCAGTGTCTCTCCATCGACATAGAGACAGGAGAAGGTCACCAGATGCGGCAGCCGCCGCACCGGATCGCCGACCACCTCCACATCGGGCACCAGCTGCGGCACCCGGGCCCTGATGCGGTCCACCAGGGCCCGCAGCCGTACGGACTCCGCCGCCGCCTCCGCCCGCACCGCCCGCAGCGATGCCGCCGCGGCCACGATCGCCGGAAGATTCTCGAACCCTGCGGCCCGCCCCGATTCCCGCTCGTCGGCCGGCCCTGGAACCGCGTACCGCACCCCCTTGCGTACCGCCAGCAGCCCGACACCCGCGGGCCCGCCCCACTTGTGAGCGCTGGCCGCCAGCAGCGACCAGCCGTCCGGCACCGGCCCCCAGCCCAGCGACTGCGCGGCATCCACCAGCAGCGGCACCCCCGCCGCCCGGCAGACCTCCGCCACCTCGGCCACCGGCTGTTCGGTGCCGACCTCGTGATTGGCGGACTGCAGACAGGCCAGCGCGGTGTCCTCGCGCAGCACATCCGCGTACGCCTCTGCACTCACCGCCCCCGACCGGTCCACCGCGACCTCGGAGACCGATCCGCCCTGCGCCTCATGGGCGGCGGCCGAATGGAGCACCGACGAGTGCTCCACCGCGGAGAAGACCAGATGGCGGCCGACACGCCGACGCCCCGCGAGAGCCCCGGAAATTCCGGAGTGCACCGCATGCGTACCCGAAGGAGTGAATGTGAGCTCGTCCGGACGGCACCCGACGGCCTCCGCGGCGGCCTCCCGGGCCACGTCCAGCAACAGCCGGGCCCGGCGCCCCTCGCGGTAGAGCCTGGCCGGGTCGGCCCACCCCTCGTCCAGCGCGGCAAGCAGCGCCTGGCGGGCGACGGGGTGCAGGGGGGCGGAGGATGCGGCGTCGAAGTAGGGCACGCGGCCACGCTAGCCCGCACCGGGCCCGCACCCGGGGACGGGCCGCCCGTCCAGCCAGGAGAGAGGGCGTCAGATGGTGGCCGGAGGCCCGTATTCCACCCCTTCGGGGAGTCGGACGGCGCGTTGGGCACCCTCCCCGCGCGACCCCAAATAGCGTCCAGTAGGGTTTGGTCCGCATAAACATCCAAACCCCTGCCCGCGTCAGGGCGGCGACCGACCAGACAGACGGCCGCGCCGACCGCGCGGGCGAGACTCTCGGGAAGGCGCTACGTGAGTCCCAACGGCTCCGACCGCTCGTCGCGGCGCCCGATGCGGCGGAAGCTGCCGCAGGTGCTGACTGCGGGCCTGATCCTGGCGACCGCCACCGGTTGCACATACAAGGACTTCCCCCGCCTTGGTATGCCCACGCCGGTAACGGAAGAGGCACCACGGATCCTTTCCCTCTGGCAGGGCTCGTGGGCGGCAGCGCTCGCCACGGGCGTGCTGGTCTGGGGCCTGATCCTGTGGATGATCATCTTCCACCGGCGCAGCCGCACCAAGGTCGAGGTTCCTCCGCAGACCAGGTACAACATGCCCATTGAGGCGCTGTACACCGTGGTCCCTCTGATCATCGTCTCGGTGTTGTTCTACTTCACCGCGCGCGATGAAGCGAAGCTCCTCTCGCTCTCCCCGAAGCCTGCCCACACGATCAACGTGGTCGGCTACCAGTGGAGCTGGGGCTTCAACTACATCGAGAACGTGGACGGTTCCACCGCCACGGGCAATGAGATCCCCAAGGAACTCGACGCCATCCCGGACAGGTACCAGAAGGAATTCCCCAAGGGCGCGGAAGGCGTCTACGACTTCGGCGTCCCGGGAACCCGGAACCCGCAGAACGGCAACCCGGGTCCGACCCTGTGGCTGCCGAAGGGCGAGAAGGTCCGTTTCGTTCTGACTTCGCGTGACGTCATCCACTCCTTCTGGGTGGTGCCGTTCCTCATGAAGCAGGACGTCATTCCGGGCCACACCAACGCCTTCGAGGTGACTCCCAACCAGGAGGGCACCTTCATGGGCAAGTGCGCCGAGCTCTGCGGCGTCGACCACTCCCGGATGCTCTTCAACGTCAAGGTCGTCTCCCCGGAGCGCTACCAGGCGCACCTCAAGGAGCTGGCGGAGAAGGGCCAGACGGGCTACGTGCCGGCCGGCATCGAGCAGACTGACCCGGCCAGGAATGCGGAGACGAACAAACTGTGAGCATCCTCAACGAACCTCAGGGTGCCGCGGCAGCAGACGACTCGTACGAGGACGAGCTGCCGGTCCGGCGGAAGCAGCCGGGAAACATCGTCATCAAGTGGTTGACCACCACTGACCACAAGACGATCGGCACGATGTACCTGGTCACATCGTTCGCGTTCTTCTGCATCGGCGGTCTGATGGCGCTCTTCATGCGCGCCGAACTGGCCCGTCCCGGCACGCAGATCATGTCGAACGAGCAGTTCAACCAGGCGTTCACGATGCACGGCACGATCATGCTGCTGATGTTCGCGACGCCGCTGTTCGCCGGATTCGCGAACTGGATCATGCCGCTGCAGATCGGCGCGCCCGATGTGGCGTTCCCGCGGCTGAACATGTTCGCGTACTGGCTGTACCTCTTCGGCTCGCTCATCGCGGTGGCCGGCTTCCTCACCCCGCAGGGTGCGGCCGACTTCGGCTGGTTCGCCTACTCCCCGCTCTCGGACGCCGTCCGTTCGCCGGGTATCGGTGCCGACATGTGGATCATGGGTCTGGCCTTCTCCGGCTTCGGCACGATTCTCGGTTCGGTCAACTTCATCACCACGATCATCTGCATGCGTGCCCCCGGCATGACGATGTTCCGCATGCCGATCTTCGTCTGGAACGTCCTGCTGACCGGTGTGCTGGTCCTGCTGGCCTTCCCGGTCCTCGCCGCCGCGCTCTTCGCGCTGGAGGCGGACCGCAAGTTCGGTGCGCACATCTTCGACGCGGCCAATGGCGGCGCATTGCTCTGGCAACACCTCTTCTGGTTCTTCGGCCATCCAGAGGTGTACATCATTGCCTTGCCATTCTTCGGAATCATTTCCGAAGTGATCCCGGTGTTCAGCCGAAAGCCGATGTTCGGCTACATCGGTCTGATCAGCGCGACGATCGCCATCGCAGGCCTCTCCGTGACCGTGTGGGCGCACCACATGTACGTCACCGGCGGTGTGCTGTTGCCGTTCTTCTCGTTCATGACATTCCTCATCGCGGTACCGACCGGTGTGAAGTTCTTCAACTGGATCGGCACGATGTGGAAGGGATCGCTGTCCTTCGAGACACCGATGCTCTGGGCCGTCGGCTTCCTGATCACCTTCACCTTCGGTGGTCTGACCGGTGTGATCCTGGCGTCGCCCCCGCTGGACTTCCACGTCTCGGACTCGTACTTCGTCGTCGCGCACTTCCACTACGTCATCTTCGGCACCGTGGTCTTCGCGATGTTCTCCGGATTCCACTTCTGGTGGCCGAAGTTCACCGGCAAGATGCTGGACGAGCGGCTCGGCAAGATCACGTTCTGGACGCTGTTCGTGGGCTTCCACGGCACGTTCCTGGTGCAGCACTGGCTGGGTGCCGAGGGCATGCCGCGTCGTTACGCGGACTACCTGGCCGCAGACGGCTTCACCGCGCTGAACACGATCTCGACGATCTCCTCGTTCCTGCTCGGGCTGTCGATGCTGCCGTTCTTCTACAACGTGTGGAAGACCGCGAAGTACGGCAAGAAGATCGAGGTCGACGACCCGTGGGGCTACGGCCGTTCGCTGGAGTGGGCGACCTCCTGCCCGCCGCCGCGGCACAACTTCCTCACGCTGCCGCGGATCCGTTCCGAATCCCCGGCGTTCGACCTGCATCACCCGGAGATCTCGGCGCTCGAGCAGCTGGAGCACCACTCCGCGGATGACAAGGCCCTCGCTGGTGGCAAGGAGGCCGGCAAGTGAAGATCCAGGGCAAGATGTTCCTCTGGCTGAGCGTCTTCATGCTCGCCATGGCCATCACGTACGGCGTGTGGTCGAAGGAGCCGGCCGGTACCACCGCGCTCTTCCTGGCCTTCGGCCTGAGCGTCATGATCGGCTTCTACCTGGCCTTCACGGCGCAGCGGGTCGACGCCATGGCTCAGGACAACAAGGAAGCCGATGTCGCGGACGAGGCCGGCGAGGTGGGGTTCTTCTCCCCGCACAGCTGGCAGCCGCTCTCGCTGGCCATCGGTGGTGCCCTCGCCTTCATGGGCGTCATCTTCGGCTGGTGGCTGCTCTACTTCTCGCTCCCGGTGATCCTGATCGGCCTGTTCGGCTGGGTCTTCGAGTACTACCGCGGTGAGAACCGCACCCAGTGACAGCGAGTCGCCGCTCCACCTGACGGGGGGCCTGCACTTCTCCACCGAGGGAAGTGCAGGCCCCCCGTTCGGCGTGTACTTCTCCGCCAAAAGAAGTGCAAATCCCCCGTTTGCAGTCACATTGCGCGCTTATAGGGATGAATCTTCATAGCGTGTGTTCATGAACCACGCGCCGCGCTTCCGCCCCGTAGTGAGCTGCACTCTGCTGGTCGTGACCCTGGTCGCAGGTGTGACCGCCTGCGGTGGGTCCAATGGCCACCCGCTCGCGGCGAAACCGTACGACGCGGCGGACGAGATCTCCGCCAACGTTCCCGAGGGCGACGAGAAGGCCGACTCCGACAAGCCGCTCGAAGTATCCGTCAACGACGATGACGGCCGGATCACGGACGTGTCGGCCGTGGACGCGATCGGACGCCATCTGGCCGGCGAGCTCGACGCCGACGGGAAGCGCTGGCACTCCACCTCTCCGCTCGCCGCCGGCGCCCGCTACACGGTCCGGGTCAGCATGGAGGACGGCGACGGCGCCCCGGGCAGCCGCACGCTCTCCTTCGAGACCGCCTCCGTCAAGGCCAAGAAGCTCCTGAAGGTCACCTTCGGCCCTCAGGCGGGCACCTACGGCGTCGGACAGCCCATTACGGCGGAACTCAGTGCTCCGGTCAAGGACAAGGCGTCCAGGGCCATCGTGGAGCGCGCCCTGCGGGTCCGCTCCAAACCCGCCGTGACCGGCTCCTGGTACTGGGTCGACGACAAGATCCTGCACTACCGCCCCAAGGACTACTGGCCTGCCAAGGCCACCATCGACGTCACCAGCGGCCTGGCGGGCATCAAGGTGACCGACACGCTGTACGGAGTCCCCGCGAAGGCGCTGAAGCTCACCACGGGCGACCGTGTCGAGGCCATCACCGACGCCGCAGCGCACACGATGACCGTCAGGCGCAACGGGAAAGTGATCAACACCATTCCGGTGACCACCGGCAAGCCGGGCTTCGCCACCCGAAACGGCGTCAAGGTCGTGCTGAGCAAGGAGTACTCCGTACGCATGCGCGGGGAGACCATCGGCATCTCGTCGGATTCCAGCGATGGGTACGACCTGCTGGTCTACTACGCGACCCGTGTCACCTGGAGCGGCGAGTACGTGCACGCGGCCCCCTGGTCCACCGGTTCGCAGGGGATCGCGAACGTCAGCCACGGCTGTACGGGCATGAGCACCAGCCTGGCCGAGTGGTTCTTCAACACCGTGCGCACGGGCGACATCGTCCAGGTCGTCGGCAGTCAGGGCGAGACGATGACGCCGTTCGACAACGGCTACGGCGACTGGAACCTTTCCTGGGCCAAATGGCAGCAGGGCAGCGCTCTTCGCAAGAACGACACCCCGGACCGCACAGACACGTTCCAGGCGGCGCGACTGCGCCCCGAGGTCTGACCGGCCCGGGGAGTGCGCTGCCCCTCAGCGGGACTGCGGACAGAACCCCGGCAGGGCTCAGGCGTCCACGCAGTCCCTGCTGCGCAGCAGAGCGGCCAGGGCGTCCGCGAACTCGACCGGTTCGACCGGCAGGGTCACCGCGGCGTCCGCACGGCTCCAGGTGGCCAGCCAGGCGTCCTGCGGGCGCCCGATCAGCAGCAGTACGGGCGGGCAGTGGAAGATCTCGTCCTTGATCTGCCGGCAGACGCCCATGCCGCCCGCGGGTGCCGTCTCGCCGTCCAGCACACAGACATCGATGCCGCCGTTGTCCAGTGCGTCCAGGACGGCGGGCAGGGTGGCGCACTCAAGGAATTCCACCGGTGGCACATCGGCCGCGGGCCTGCGCCCGGCTGCCAGCCTCACCTGCTCACGGGTGTTGGCGTCGTCGCTGTAGACCAGGACCGTGGCGGTCGGCTGCATTGTTCCTCCGTGACATCTGTGTCTTCGGGGCTTTCCGGGCATGAACCGATGCGCGGATCGTACTCCGCCCGATGGGCTGTCAGCACCGCCCGGGACAGCGGATTCATGGGCCGTTCGGGGAGGGCACACCCTGTTGACACACCGAACGGCACCCCCCGGAGTGAGGGCGGGATAAGGGACCGACATAATGTCGGTCGTGGCGACAGCAACGACAGTAGAAACCGGGCACGCGCACCCGTCGGTCAATCGACCGAACCTCACCAGCGTCGGAACCATCATCTGGTTGAGTTCCGAGCTGATGTTCTTCGCGGCCCTCTTCGCGATGTACTTCACCCTGCGATCGGTGACGGGACCGGATCACTGGAAGGAGATGGCCGAGCACCTGAACTTCCCGTTCTCGGCGACGAACACCACGATCCTGGTGCTTTCCTCACTCACCTGCCAGCTCGGCGTCTTCGCCGCGGAGCGGGGTGATGTGAAGAAGCTCCGCACCTGGTTCATTATCACTTTCGTGATGGGCTCGATCTTCATCGGAGGCCAGGTCCTCGAGTACACCGAGCTGGTCAAGGAAGCGGGTCTCTCGCTGTCCTCCGACCCGTACGGCTCGGTGTTCTACCTGACCACCGGCTTCCACGGTCTGCACGTGACAGGCGGTCTCATCGCCTTCCTGCTCGTTCTGGGCAGGACATACGCAGCCAAGAGGTTCACCCACGAACAGGCGACCGCAGCCATCGTCGTGTCCTATTACTGGCACTTCGTCGATGTCGTGTGGATCGGCCTCTTCGCCACGATCTACATGATCAAGTAACCGGGTTCGAACCCGAACCACATCCAGCATCGACGCAGAAGATCCTGACACCGGGGTAATCCGTGAAAAAGCTCTCCGCACGACGACGCCATCCGTTGGCGGCGGTCGTCGTACTACTCCTCGCGCTGGCGGCCACTGGGGGGCTGTACGCCGCGTTTGCGCCCGCGAGTAAGGCGCAGGCCGACGAAACCGCCCAGTCCCTTGCCATCGATGAGGGCAAGAAGCTGTACTCCGTCGGTTGCGCCAGCTGCCACGGAACCGGCGGTCAGGGCACCACCGACGGGCCGAGCCTGGTCGGCGTGGGCTCCGCCGCCGTTGACTTCCAGGTCGGTACGGGCCGTATGCCGGCGCAGCAGCCGGGTGCCCAGGTACCGAAGAAGAAGGTCATCTACAGCCAGGCCGAGATCGACCAGCTCGCGGCGTACGTCGCGTCGCTCGGCGCCGGCCCGATCATTCCGAACAAGAGCCAGGTAAGCCCTGACGGTGCGGACATCGCCAAGGGTGGCGACCTGTTCCGTACCAACTGCGCCCAGTGCCACAACTTCACCGGCGAGGGCGGCGCGCTGTCGAACGGCAAGTACGCGCCCAGCCTTGAAGGCGTGGACCCGAAGCACATCTACGAGGCCATGCAGACCGGCCCGCAGAGCATGCCGTCCTTCCCGGACACGACGATGCCCGAGCAGGAGAAGCGGGACATCATCGCGTACGTCCAGACCGTGAACAGCGGCCAGTCGGAGAACCCGGGTGGTCTGAAGCTGGGCGGCCTGGGGCCGGTCAGTGAGGGGCTGTTCGCCTGGATCTTCGGGCTCGGCGCACTGATCGCAGTTGCCATTTGGGTCGCGGCCCACACCGCTAAGGCCAAGAAGTCATGAGTAGCCAAGAGATTCCAGAAGAGAACCTGCCCGCTGAGCAGGGCACCGCGCACGGCGCGGTAGAGGTCGCGGACGACCCGTTCGCCGACCCGGGGCTGCCGGCCCACAAGCCGCGCATCCAGGACATCGACGAACGGGCCGCGAAGCGCTCCGAGCGCGCCGTCGCGTTCATGTTCACGCTGTCCATGCTGGCGACGGTCGGCTTCATCGCCTCGTACGTCATCTTCCCGGTCGACAAGATCGTGTACATCTGGCCCTTCGGCCACGTGAGCGCGCTCAACTTCTCCCTGGGTCTGACCCTGGGCGTGGCCCTCTTCACGATCGGCGCCGGCGCCGTCCACTGGGCGCGCACGCTGATGTCCGACGTGGAGGTCGCCGACGACCGGCACGCCATCGAGGCGACGCCGGAGGTCAAGGCGAAGGTCCTGGCCGACTTCGCGGCCGGTGCCGAGGAGTCCGCGTTCGGACGGCGCAAGCTGATCCGCAACACCATGTTCGGCGCGCTGGCCCTGGTGCCGCTCTCCGGCGTGGTGCTGCTGCGCGACCTCGGTCCGCTGCCGGAGAAGAAGCTCCGCAACACCCTGTGGGCCAAGGGCAAGCAGCTCATCAACATGAACACGATGGAGCCGCTGCGTCCCGAGGACGTCGCCGTCGGTTCGCTGACCTTCGCCATGCCCGAGGGCCTGGAGGAGGACGCGCACGACTTCCAGAACCAGATGGCCAAGGCCGCGCTGATGATCATCCGCATCGAGCCGGACAACATCAAGGACAAGCGCGAGCGCGAGTGGGCCCACGAGGGAATCGTGGCCTTCTCCAAGATCTGCACCCATGTCGGCTGCCCGATCAGCCTGTACGAGCAGCAGACCCACCACGTGCTCTGCCCGTGCCACCAGTCCACCTTCGACCTCTCCGACGGCGCCCGCGTCATCTTCGGTCCGGCCGGTCACGCCCTTCCGCAGCTGCGGATCGGTGTGAACGCCGAGGGCAACCTCGAAGCGCTCGGTGACTTCGAAGAGCCCGTCGGTCCTGCATTCTGGGAGCGCGGATGAGTACTGCGACCGACACACAGCGCAAGGCGCCCGCCGGTGAGCGGGTGGCCGACTGGGCGGACGGACGCCTGGGGATCTACTCCCTGGCCAAGTCCAACATGCGCAAGATCTTCCCGGACCACTGGTCCTTCATGCTCGGTGAGATCGCCCTCTACAGCTTCATCATCATCATCCTCACGGGTGTGTATCTGACGCTGTTCTTCGACCCGAGCATGAGCGAGGTCGTGTACCACGGCTCGTACGAGCCGATGCAGGGCATCCGGATGTCCGCGGCCTATGCCTCGACGCTGGACATCAGCTTCGACGTCCGCGGTGGTCTGCTGGTCCGCCAGATCCACCACTGGGCCGCGCTGATCTTCCTGGCCGGCATGTTCGTGCACATGATGCGCGTCTTCTTCACGGGTGCGTTCCGCAAGCCGCGTGAGATCAACTGGCTGTTCGGCTTCCTGCTGTTCGTGCTGGGCATGTTCACCGGCTTCACCGGCTACTCGCTCCCGGACGACCTGCTGTCCGGTACGGGTGTCCGCTTCACCCAGGGCGCGATCCTGTCGATGCCGATCGTCGGCACGTACATCTCGATGTTCCTGTTCGGCGGAGAGTTCCCCGGTCACGACTTCATCGGCCGGTTCTACTCGATCCACATCCTGCTGCTGCCGGGCATCATGCTCGGTCTGCTGGTGGCGCACCTGATCCTGGTCTTCTACCACAAGCACACGCAGTTCGCGGGTCCCGGCCGCACCAACAAGAACGTCGTCGGCATGCCGCTGCTGCCGGTGTACATGGCGAAGGCCGGTGGCTTCTTCTTCCTGGTCTTCGGCATCATCGCCATCATCGCGGCCATCGCCTCGATCAACCCGATCTGGAACATCGGCCCGTACCGCCCGGACCAGGTCTCCACCGGCGCCCAGCCCGACTGGTACATGGGCTTCGCCGAGGGGCTGATCCGAGTGATGCCTGGCTGGGAGATCAACCTCTGGGGCCACACGCTCGTCCTGGGGGTGTTCATTCCGCTGATGGCCTTCGGACTGGTACTCGCGATCATCGCGGTCTACCCGTTCATCGAGTCCTGGATCACCGGGGACAAGCGCGAGCACCACATCCTGGACCGCCCGCGCAACGCTCCGACCCGGACTGCCTTCGGCGTCGCCTGGATCACCGAGTACGTCGTCGTCTTCATCGGTGGTGCCAACGACCTGTGGGCCACGCACTTCCACCTGTCGCTGAACGCCATCTCCTGGTTCGTCCGGATCTTCATCTTCGTGGGCCCGGTCATCGCGTTCATCGTCACCAGGCGGATCTGCCTCGGCCTCCAGCGCCGCGACAAGGAGAAGGTGCTGCACGGGCGCGAGTCCGGCATCATCAAGCGCCTGCCGCACGGTGAGTTCGTCGAGATCCACGAGCCGCTCGGCCCCGAGCAGCTGCACACGCTCACCGCGCACGAGCAGTACAAGCCGGTCGAGATCGGCCCGACGGTCGACGAGAACGGTGTCGAGCGCAAGGTGCCCGTACTGCAGAAGCTGCGGGCCAGGCTCAGCAAGGGCTACTACGGCGAGGACAACCAGATCGCCAAGCCCACCACCGAGGAGTACAAGGAGATCACCAGCGGCCACGGTCACCACTGATCGCCTGAACTGATCGCCACAGCAGGAGCCCCGTCCATCCGATGGACGGGGCTCTTCGCTGTCCGTGGCGCTCGATAGGGTGGGGGCAACCCCTTTTATCGGCTGTGGACCCCCAGGAGCGGACCATGAACGTTGTGACCCCGGTCGGCGGCGACAGCGTGGCGGACCGTTCCTGGCCCGGCGTGCTGAACCCGCTGCTGCGCGGCGAGAACCTGACCGCGGACGACACCGCATGGGCGATGGACCGCATCATGAGCGGTGAGGCGACCGATGTGCAGATCGCCGGTTTCGCGGTGGCCCTGCGCGCCAAGGGCGAAACGGTCGACGAGGTGTCCGGCCTGGTGAGCGCGATGTACGAGCACGCCAACACGATCCACGTACCGGGTCGCACGGTTGACATCGTCGGCACCGGCGGCGACCTCGCCAAGACGGTCAACATTTCCACGATGTCGGCGATCGTCATCGCGGGTACCGGCGCCAAGGTCGTCAAGCACGGCAACCGCGCCTCCTCGTCGGCGAGCGGTTCCTCCGATGTGCTGGAAAGGCTCGGCGTCAATCTGGAGCTCAGCGCGCAGCGGGTCGTCGAGGTCGCCGAGGAGGCGGGCATCACCTTCTGCTTCGCGGTGAAGTTCCACCCCGCCCTGCGCTACGCCGCCAAGGCCCGCAAGGAGCTCGGCGCCCCGACGACGTTCAACATCCTCGGGCCGCTCACCAACCCGGCCAAGGTGCGCTCCCAGGCCATCGGCGTCGCCGACCTGCGGATGGCGCCCATCGTCGCCGGTGTCCTCGCCGAGCGCGGCAATTCGGCGCTGGTCTTCCGCGGCGACGACGGCCTGGACGAGCTGGCGACCACCGCGACCTCACGCGTCTGGGTGGTCCGGGACGGAACGGTGCGCGAGGAGGCGTTCGACCCGCGCGACGTCGGTCTGGAGCTGGTGCCGGCACAGGCGCTGCGTGGCGCCGACGCCTCGTACAACGCGGATGTGGCCCGTCGGGTACTGGCCGGCGAGCGAGGGCCCGTACGGGAGGCCGTGCTGCTCAACTCGGCAGCGGCACTGGTCGCGCTGGACCCGACGGACGGCACGCTGAACGAGCAGCTCGCCGCAGGAATCGCGAAGGCCGCCGAGTCCATCGACTCGGGGGCGGCCCGGCAGGCGCTGGAGCGCTGGGTGGCGGTCAGCAACGCCTGACCGGACGGAATATGACGCAGGGCGCGGTCCAGATCTTGGACCGCGCCTTGCGCGTCGACGCACGTATGGCAGGATGCTGGGCAGGTCATGAGTGACAGCGACTACGGCCCCGGCCCGCTGTCCGGCAACCCTCCGTCCGTGGCGGGGTGCCCCGGGTGAAGACCAGGCCGCAGGCAGCGAGGTCTGCGGCAAGCGCGGGCCCCTCGGCATCTGTGAATGCCAGCCCCCGGGGTCCTGGTCCCTAGGGAGTCTCTTGTGAGCAAGCGAATGCGATAGGGCTTATCGGCCCTTCTCCGCACACCCTTTTCACTTTCTGCTGCGCTGCCGCGTATCCGCCGGCGCATGTAATTCGCCTGCCTGTTACGGGAGTTCGCCATGTCTGTCTTCACCGCTGCCGCCGACCAGTCGCTTTGTGCCCCTCTGTCGGTTCTGGGCAAGGATGTAACGGTTCCGCTGGTCACGGGTGGCGAAGTCACGTACGCCGCTCTCGACTACGCCGCAAGCGCCCCGGCCCTGCAGCGCGTCTGGGACGACGTCGCCGCGTACGCCCCGTACTACGGCAGTGTCCACCGCGGCGCCGGGTACCTCTCGCAGCTCTCCACGGACCTCTTCGAGAACAGCCGCGCGACCGTCGCGGAGTTCCTCGGCTGCCGCGCCGACGATCAGGTGATCTTCACCCGCTCGACCACCGACTCCCTCAACCTGCTGGCCGCCGTCGTCCCCGCCGACTGCCAGGTCTTCGTGTACGAGACCGAGCATCATGCCTCGCTGTTGCCGTGGCGCGACGCCCGGGTGACCTACCTGAACGCCCCGCGTACCCCGGCCCAGGCCGTCGAGACGCTGGAGCGGGCGCTCGCCGACCGCGACCCTTCCCCAAGCTCTCAACTCCGTTCGAGCAGGGGAGGCCCCATTGCCCCCGCGCTGGTCTGCGTCACCGGCGCCTCCAACGTCACCGGCGAACTGTGGCCGGTCAAGGAGCTGGCGGCCGCCGCGCACGCCCACGGTGCCAGGATCGTGCTGGACGCCGCGCAGCTCGCCCCGCACCACCCCGTCGACATCGCCGAGCTGGACGTCGACTGGGTCGCCTTCTCCGGACACAAGCTGTACGCGCCATTCGGCTCGGGTGTGCTTGCGGGTCGCGCCGACTGGCTGCAGGACGCCGAGCCGTACCTGGCCGGTGGCGGCGCCTCCCGGAAGGTCGCCCGGCGCACCGACGGCGGTGTGGACGTGGAGTGGCACTCCACCGCCGCCCGGCACGAGGCCGGTTCGCCCAACGTCATCGGCGTCTACTCCATCGCCTCCGCCTGCAGGGCGCTGACCGAGGCAGGCTTCGACAACCTGGTCACCCGGGAGCAGCACCTCGTCACCGCGGTCCGGGCCGGACTCGCCGGCGTCCCCGAGGTCAAGGTGCTCTCGCTGTTCGGCGACGACGCCCCGCGGGTCGGCGTCATCTCCTTCGTGGTGGAGGGCTGGAACAGCTCGCACTTCGCGGCCGCGCTCTCCGCCGAATACGGCATCGGGGTCCGCGACGGACTGTTCTGCGCCCACCCGCTGGTCCGCACCCTGCTGGGCAGCGACCCGCAGGAGGCCGGCGAGTGCGGCGCGCCCGAGGCCGAGCCGGGCGAGCTCCCCCGGTCTCGAACGGACTCGACCGGGGGAACCCCCTTGCTCAACGCGATCCGGGTGAGCTTCGGCGCCGGTACGCCGGACGAGCACATCGAGCGATTCGTTCGCGCGGTCAAGGAACTGGTGAGCAAGGGCGCCCAGTGGAAGTACCGCACCGAGGAAGGCCGCTGCGTCCCGGACCGGGGCGCAGCGCAGCTCTGACGGGCGCGCAACACTTCGGCGGGGGACGGGCGCGACTGCCCGTCCCCCGCCGAAGTGCTACGCCGTAATAAGGGGCGTACCTACGCGTCGAGGCCGATGGCGAAGGCGGCCTCCAGGTCGTGCTGCGAGTACGTACGGAAGGCCACATGCGTGTCGGTGGCCTCGACGCCGGGGATCTTGCTGATCCGGCCGGGGATGACGTCCGCCAGATCGTCGTGCTTGGCCACCCGGACCATGGCGATCAGGTCGTACGTACCGGTGACCGAGAAGACCTCGCTGACGCTGTCCAGCGCTGCGATGGCCTCGGCGATCTCGGGAATCCGGTCCACGCTGGTTTTGATGAGCACGATCGCGGTGATCACGGCTGGCTTTCTCCCTCGGTGGCCGTGGCTGGAGTCTTCACTCTATCCGTACGCCGGTAACGCCCCCAGGCGTAGAGGAAGCCGAGGACGAAGCCGACCACATGGGCCAGATAGGCCACGCCGGGGCCCCCGCTGCCCGCGCCCTGGACCGCCAGCCACTGCAGGACGAACCAGAAGATCAGCACGATCCAGGCGGGGAAGCGCAGCGGCAGGAAGAAGAGGAACGGGAACAGACTGGTGACCCGGGCCCTGGGGAACAGGTAGAGGAATGCCCCCAGTACCGCCGAGATCGCCCCCGACGCACCGACGAGTGTCTGGTCGGACGTGGCGTGCGCGGCCGCATAGGCGACCAGAGCGAGATAGCCGCAGCCGAGATAGAAGAAGGTGAACTCGGCATGGCCCATGCGCTCCTCGGTCATCGCCCCGAACACGTACAGGAAGAGCATGTTGCCGAGCAGATGCAGCCAGCTGCCGTGCACGAAGAGGGCGGTGAGCGGGGTGAGCAGGGCGCGTGCGGAGCCGTCCCACAGCTCGCTCGGGATCACGCCCCAGCGTTCGAAATACCCGGCCTGGGCGGCGAGCAGGGCGTCGGCGGTGCCGTAGGGCGGGTTGAAGCCGGAGAGCGGACTGATCAGGAAGATCAGGCAGCACAGGGTGATCAGGGCATAGGTCACGGGCGGTCCGCCCGAGGTGACCGTCCGTAGGAGTCCACTGGTTAATCTGGCGGCCGCAGCCCGCCGATCGATCATGAACAGAGCATGACGCAAGCGGAGGGAACGGGACAGACCGCCTCGCCGTGTCGGGGGGACGTGGCGAGGCCGTAGGGTTACGGCAGGACATCCGCAGTTCGACGGCGCACCGCGAGATCCTTGAAGCAGGCAGCACGAGGCTCGACGAAAGAGGACGCACGATGACGACGGTTCCCCAGCCGACCGACGGGACCCGCTGGCGCTGCACGCTCTGCGGAAACCTCACACGGTTCGACGTGACGCGTTCCTCCAAGGTCATTGAATACGTCCATCTCGACCTGGCCGGGGAGTCCACCGTCGAGGAACGCGAGGTGGTCAGTGAGACCATCGAGTCGGTGCGCTGCCGTTGGTGCAACGCGGTGGATCAGATCGAACTGGTGGACAGGCCGGGTGCCGACTCCTGACGGGGCCGTGCGGACAGACAATTTGGGGTGACGGATGGTGGAGCAGCCCGCTAGCGGCGCCGAGTCGGCCGAGGCGGCCGACGACGCCGTCGAGGCGCTCGACCGCCCGCTGCCCGAAGGTGTACGGCGACGGGTCGTCGCGCTGGTCTCGGACGCGTTCGGCGACCTGACGGTCACCGAACTGCCGGCCCAGCTGAGGCAGTACGCCCGCTTCACCCCGACCCGGCGCGCCAAGTTCGCCGGGAACGCGATGGCGGCCGCCCTGGAGAGCGACGCGCTGTTCCGGCAGCGCATCGGCGAACGGCTCAAGGAGGAGCAGCCGGAGCTGACGGCCGCGCTGGAGGCCGGTTCGCCGCCCGCCGCCGCCGACCCCGTCGATGTGGCCGCCGCGGCCTATGTGCTGCGCCCGGCCGGCTGGGTGAAGCTGGTCACCTCCGCCGGCGAGGAGGCTCAACGGGCCGACGCCGAGCGCGCCGACGAGGAGAGCCGCCGCGAGCTGGAACGGCTGCGCGAGGAACTCGCTCAGGCCCGCTCCCAGACGAAGAGCGAGACCGAACGGCTTCGCGGCGAGCTGGACGCGGCCCGCAAGGAAGCCGAATCCCTTCAGCGCAAACTGCGCAGTGTCGTCAACGAGGTCAAGCGCGGCGAGGCCGCGCTGCGCCGCAGCCGGGCCGAGACCGACGCCGTACGCTCCGAGGCGGCCGCCCAGGTCTCCGCGGCCGAGAGCGAGACCCGCCGGCTCAAGGCGCGGCTCGGTGAGGCCGAGGCGTCCGTCGAGGCGGGCCGCAGGGCCGCCAGGGAGGGCCGCTCGGTCGAGGACATGCGGCTGCGGCTGCTGCTGGACACGGTGCTCGACGCGGCGAGCGGGCTCCGTCGCGAACTGGCCCTGCCGCCCTCCTCGATCCGTCCCGCCGACAGTGTCGACGCGGTTGAGCCGGGCCGGATGTCGCCCAAGGACATTGCCGCCAGGGCCCTTTCGGAGACCGATCCGGCCCTGCTCGACCAGTTGCTCGCGCTGCCGCAGGCGCATCTGATCGTGGACGGCTACAACGTCACCAAGACCGGCTATCCGCAGTTGCCGCTGGAGAAGCAGCGGCTGAGGCTGCTGGGCGGTCTCGCGGTCCTCGCGGCGCAGACCGGCGCCGAGATGACCTGTGTCTTCGACGGGGCCGAACTGGCCGCACCGGTGCTGCTCGCACCGCCGCGCGGGGTCCGGGTGCTGTTCAGCAAGCCCGGTGTGACCGCCGATGAGCTCATCCGTCAGCTGGCGCGCGCCGAACCGCCGGGCCGGCCGGTCGTGGTGGTCTCCACCGACCGCGAAGTCGCCGACGGTGTGGCGAAGTCGGGCGCCAGGCCCGTTGCGTCCGCCTTGCTCCTGAAGCGCCTTTCGCGCGTCTAGTGACACTTGTCGGGACTCGGCGGAAATCAGGGAACGGACCGTCAAGTCGCCGCTACACCCCGTGTGTCGTGGGTAAAGAAGTGCTTCCTGTGACGAGATTTTTCCTGTGAGGATTTGAACTGATCACAAGTTGGTCACTAGGGTCGGGCCTCGAACCTTCGCACGGTTGATCACCCATCCGGGGTGACTGCGAAGGCACCGCCGAGTCCGTGACGTGCACGGAGCCGGGGATTCAAATCCCCCACAGCCCGGTAGGCGGCTCGAGGAAGAAGGAGCTCGCCTCCGTGGCGTCCCACCGTCGTCCCAAGCAGCCGAGCCGCGCCCGTGTGACCGTGGTCACCGCGACCGCAGCCGCAGCCGTGGCTCTGACCTCCCAGGCGGCCCAGGCCGACCCCAAGCCCTCCAAGAGCGAGGTCAAGGCGAAGGTCGACAAGCTCAGCCACGAGGCCGGCGATGCCAATGAGCAGTACTACGGCGCCAAGGAGAAGCAGCAGAAGCTGGAGAAGGAAGTCGGCGCGCTCCAGGACAAGGTGGCCCGCGGCCAGCAGGAGATCAACACCCTGCGCAACGGCCTCGGTTCGCTCGCCGCCGCGCAGTACCGCTCCGGTGGCATCGACCCGTCGGTGCAGCTCTTCCTCGCCTCGGACCCCGACAGCTTCCTCGACCAGGCCTCGGCCCTGGACCAGTTGACGGCCAAGCAGACCGAGACGCTGGAGAAGATCCAGGAGAAGCAGCGGGTCCTCGCACAGCAGCGCAAGGAGGCCCAGGACAAGCTGGGCGACCTCGCGGACGTCCGCAAGACGCTCGGCGAGAAGAAGAAGAAGCTCCAGGGCAAGCTTGCCGACGCGCAGCGCCTGCTCAACACGCTGACCGTCGCCGAGCGCGAGGAGATGCGCGAGAAGGACCAGCGCGCCAGCCGTGCCGCCGGTGACCGGGTGGACCTGGGTAACGAGGTGCCCGCCTCCGCCCGCGGCGCCGCGGCCCTCCAGGCCGCCTCCACCCAGCAGGGCAAGCCGTACCGCTCCGGCGGCACCGGCCCCAGTTCCTTTGACTGCTCGGGCCTGACCCAGTGGGCCTATGCCCAGGCCGGCGTCAACATCTCCCGGGTCACGTACACCCAGGTCAACGACGGCCCCCGGATCGGGCGCAGCGCGCTGAAGCCGGGCGACCTGGTGTTCTTCAACAACACCTCGCACGTGGGCCTCTACGCGGGCAACAACACCGTGCTGCACGCCCCGTACCCGGGCACGGTGGTCCGCTACGAGTCGATGAACACCATGGGCAGCTTCCAGTTCGGCGTGCGCATCGGCTGACGACGCCCGAACGGGCGAATTCCCGCGCCCCGCACAGACAGTGCGCCCTGGCTGAGACCACAGGTCACCGCTGGGGCGTAGCTGTTTCTGCCGCCCGTCCGCCCGGCGCGGTCTTTGGCCGCTGCGTAATCGCCCGACTACTGTCTGCCTGCCGTGCAGCTCCCGGTCGTCGGTCCGCCCGCCCCGGGCGGCAGGGGCTGCGCACATCTGCGTACAGCGGAAGGGAGTGCGGCGTCCTGTGGTGTCCCATCGCCGTTCCACACAGCCCGGCCTCAACCGGGGCGCCCGGGTCACTGTTCTGTCGGCCGCGGCGGCGACCGCGGCCGCCACGCTCGGGGCGGCCACCGCGAACGCCGACCCGCAGGACACGTCCGGGACCGCCAAGGCCCGGGTCGACCGGCTGTACGGCGAGGCGGAGCGGGCCACCGAGCAGTACAACAAGGCCGGTGAGAAAGCCGACCGGTTGCGCGGCGAGCTGAAGCGGACCCAGGACCGGGCGGCCCGTGATCAGGAACGCCTCAACCGGATGCGTACGGCGCTCGGTTCGGTGGCGAGCGCGCAGTACCGCTCGGGTGGCCTCGATCCCTCGCTCGCTCTGCTGCTCTCCTCCGATCCGGACACCTACCTCGACCGGGCGGCCACCCTGGACCGCCTGACCGAGCATCAGGCCGCCGAGCTGCGGCAGCTCCAGCAGGCTCAGCGCTCTCTCGCACAGACCCGCGCGGAGGCCGCCCGGGCGCTGGCCGATCTGGAGCGCAACAGGGCGGCCGCCACCCGCCACAAACGGACCGTCGAGCGCAAGCTCGCCCGGGCCGAGCAGCTGCTGGACGCGCTGCCCGGCGCCGACCGGGCGGACTTCGAGCGGTCCTCGCGCTCCGGCCGCGACGACGCGTTCCCGGGCATGGCCGTTGTGCCGGCCGGCTCCGCACGGGCGGCCGCAGCCGTCATGGCGGTCCGGGAGGCACTGGGCCGCCCGTACATCTGGGGGGCCAACGGACCCGCCGGATTCGACTGTTCCGGGCTGATGCAGTGGGCGTACGCCCAGGCCGGGGTCAGCTTGCCGCGCACCTCGCAGGCCCAGCGGTACGCGGGACGCATGGTGCCGCTCTCCGAGGCCCGACCCGGCGACCTGGTCGCCTACCGCGCGGACGCCGGCCACATCGGCATGTACGTCGGCAACGGCCAGGTGATCCACGCCCCGTACCCGGGCGCCCCGGTGCGCTACGACCCCGTCGGCATGATGCCCGTCTCCTCGGTCACCCGCATCTGACCCGTACCCTCGACCGGGTGGCTGACAGGCGGCGTACCGCACGGCGGGGACGTAACGGAGGACGGCGCACGGCGGGAGTGCTGCTCGCCGGGCTGCTGTTCGCCTCCGCCTGCGCGGCCCCCGACGACGGCGCCGCCCCGGACTCCACCGCCCGCGGTATCCGCGCCACTCTGGACCGCCGCGCGGCCGCCGTGCTGGAACACGACACGGATGCCTATCTGGCCGCCATAGACCCGCGGGCCACCGGGTTGCGCACGGCCCAGCGCAGGGAACTGGACAACCTCGCGGACGTGCCGCTGAGTTCATGGACGTACCGGCTGACGGATGTGACCGGACAGGGCACCGACCGGGCGACCGCGGACATACAGCTGCGCTACCGGATCAAGGGCTACGACGCCGCCCCGGTCGCCGCGGACCGGGTGCTCGATCTGAGACGGGACAGCGCGGACGACCGCTGGTACATCGTCGGCGACCGGGCGGGCAAGGACGGCGGCCGGCAGCTCTGGCAGCAGGGCGATGTCCAGGTGGTGGGCGGAAAGCACAGCCTCGTCCTCGGGGTCGGCCGCACCGAGCAGGAGCTGCACCGGATCTCCCGGGCGGCGGACCGCGCGGTGCCCGCCGTCTCGGACGCCTGGCCGGAACGCTGGGCAGGCCGCGTGCTGGTGCTCGTACCGCACACCGTGGAGGACATGGCGGATCTGCTGGGGTCACCGGCGGCGAACTACCGAGGGATCGCGGCCGTCACCACCGGGCAGACCGGCGGTCCGGACCGGGCGCCCGCGGACCGGGTGATCGTCAACCCGCAGGCGTACGGCATGCTCGGCACCTTCGGGCAGCGGATCGTCCTCACCCACGAGATCACCCATGTCGCCACCCGCGCCCGCACCTTTGCCGCCACCCCGACCTGGCTCTCCGAGGGCTTCGCCGACTGGGCGGCCTACCGCGCCGAGGACCGTACCGCCGCACAGGCCGCCCCCGAACTGGCCGAAGCCGTCCTGCGCGGCGATCTGCCCGCCGAGCTCCCCACGGACGAGGACTTCGGCTTCGCGGGAGACGCCGCGCGCCTGGCGAGGGCGTACGAGGGCGCCTGGCTGGCCTGCGAGCTGATCGCCGACCACTGGGGCGAGCAGAAGCTGTTCGCCTTCTACCGGGCCGTCGGAGGGCACTCAGGGCGGGACGGGGCGGTGGAGCAGGCCATGCAGGAGGTGCTCTCCACGACCCCGCAGGACTTCACGGCACGCTGGCGCGAGTATCTGCGCTTCCGGCTCGGCTGAGCGGGACGCGCTCAGGAGCCGACCGGCTCAGCCTCCCGGCCGACGCCGGACCGGGCGGCCGGCGGCCGGCCACCCTCGCGCGGCCCCCCGGACACCGCCTGCCGCCACAGTTGCCGGCAGGCGATCAGTGTCGCCGCGACCAGCAGGCCGTTGCGCAGGAACATCAGCGTCACGCCCGTCGCGTCGCTGGCCACCACATGGACGAAGCCGAGCGGGAACTCCAGCTGAGTGATGCCCGTGGCGAGCAGCACCAGAACGGCCGGCAGCCCCATCCGGCTGTCGCGGAAGACCAGGCAGACCGCCGCCAGGCCGACCAGCCACAGCATGTACTGGGGGCTGATCACCCGGCTCGTCGTCGTGAACAGCAACACCGCCGTGAACGCCGCGTCGGCCGGGGTGTTCACCCGGAAGTCACAGGCCCGCAGCCGCCACACCAGCAGCCAGCCGAAGGCCACGACGGACAGGCCGAGGGCGAGCGTGCTCACCAGCGGCACATGCGGACCCAGGAACTCCAGCGAGCCGTAGTGCAGCTCCACCCGGCCCTGCCAGCCGAACTGCCGCCACACATGGAAGACCAGCGCCCCCAGCGACTCGACCTCGGTGCCCCGGTCGCGCTGGAAGCCGAGAAAGGCCAGCGCACCGGGCATCGCCACGGTGCAGACCGCCAGCAGCCCGGCCGCCGCCACCGCCGCGGCCGTCCATGCCAGCCGCGTCTGCCGGCCGCGCGCCGTACCGGCCAGGATCAGCGCCGGCCACACCTTCAGCAGTGCACCCACGGCGGCCAGCACCCCCAGCACCCGCGGATGCCGCACCCCCACAAGCAGCGCCGCCACCGCCACCGCCGCCACCATCACGTCGTAGCGGGCGTAGGCGGTCGTACCGAGCAGCGGCACCCCCGCCACCCACACCCAGGCGCCCGCCGTCCACCGGCCGGTCCGGCGGCCCGCGTACAGCAGCAGCCCCAGCACCAGCCCGTCGCACAGGAACGCGAGGACGAAGAAGGCCGAGGCGTAGTCCAGGAACGGCAGCAGGGCGGGGGAGAGGATGGCGAGCGCGGCGAGGGGCGGGTACTGCCAGGTGACGTCGGACCGCGGGTACGTACCGGTCTTCAGGATCTCGGACCAGCCGTGGTAGATCACCGAGACATCACTGGTCACGTCCGGTCCGGGCAGCGTGATCACCTTCGTGACGCAGAGCAGCAGCGCGACCCTGGTGAGGGCCCACACCGCGAGAGCGAGCCGCGCGCCGGTCGATCCCGTCATGGACGCCTCATCCGTTTCGTCAGTGCGTACTCGGTGGGTACGACGAGCCATGATGCCCGCCCGGCCCGTGCGAGAGCCATCGGCCCGGCCGCCCGGTACTGTCGGCCGGGATGGACAAGACCCTGATCGTGACCAACGACTTCCCGCCCCGCCCCGGTGGCATCCAGGCATTCCTGCACAACATGGCACTGCGCCTGGACCCCGGACAGATCGTCGTATACGCCTCCACCTGGAAACGCAGCCCCGAAGGCATCGCGGCCACCGCCGCCTTCGACGCGGAGCAGCCGTTCACCGTCGTCCGGGACCGTACGACGATGCTGCTGCCGACCCCGCGCGTCACCCGGCGCGCGGTGCAGCTGCTGCGCGTACACGGCTGCACATCCGTCTGGTTCGGCGCCGCGGCCCCGCTCGCGCTGATGGCTCCGGCGCTGCGCAGGGCCGGTGCCCGCCGCCTGGTCGCCACCACGCACGGGCACGAGGCGGGCTGGGCCCAGCTGCCCGCGGCCCGGCAGCTGCTGGGAAGGATCGGGGAGACCACGGACACGATCACCTACCTGGGGGAGTACACCCGCTCCCGGATCGCCACCACACTCAGCCCCGAGGCGGCGGGCCGCATGGTCCAACTGCCGCCCGGCGTCGACGAGAAGACCTTCCACCCCGACTCCGGCGGGGACCTGATCAGGGCCCGGCTCGGGCTCTCGGACCGGCCCGTCGTCGTCTGTGTGTCACGGCTCGTGCCGCGCAAGGGTCAGGACACGCTGATCCTCGCGATGCCCGCGATCCTGGCGCAGGTACCGGACGCGGTGCTGTTGATCGTCGGTGGCGGGCCGTACGCCAAGGAGCTGAAGCGGCTGGCCGAGGAGACGGGGGTCGGCGACTCGGTGCGCTTCACCGGGCCGGTGCCGTGGGACGAACTGCCCGCCCACTGCGGCGCGGGCGACGTCTTCGCCATGCCGTGCCGGACCCGTCGCGGCGGCCTCGACGTGGAGGGCCTCGGCATCGTCTTCCTGGAGGCGTCCGCGACCGGACTGCCGGTGGTGGCGGGCGACTCGGGCGGTGCACCGGACGCCGTGCTCGACGGCGAGACCGGGTGGGTGGTGCGCGGCGGCTCCGTGGAGGAGTCGGCCGACCGGATCGTCACCCTGCTCCGCGACCCGGAGCTGCGGCAGCGGATGGGGGAGCGGGGGCGGGCCTGGGTCGAGGAGAAGTGGCGCTGGGACCTGATGGCCGACAGGCTCCGGGCGCTGCTCTGACCCCATGTGACGCGGTACGCCGGGAGGGGCCCGCGCGAGTACGTGAGAGGGGGCCCGCACACGCCGTGCGGGCCCCCTCTCACGTATTTCCGGTCAGCCGCGGTAGATCGACTCGACCTCGTCCGCGAAGTCCTTCGCCACCACATTCCGCTTCAGCTTCAGCGACGGTGTGATGTGCCCCGCCTCCTCGGTGAACTGGGACGCCAGGATGCGGAACTTGCGTACCGACTCCGCCTTCGACACCGCGGCGTTCCCGTCGTCCACCGCCCGCTGCACCTCGGCCAGCAGCTCCGGGTCCTCACGCAGCGACACGGCCGTCGAGCCGGCCGGCCTGCCGTGCTCCTCGGCCCAGCGGCCCAGGAACTCCTCGTCCAGGGTGATCAGCGCGCCCACGAACGGCCGCCCGTCGCCGACCACCATGCACTCGGCGACCAGGGCGTGCCCGCGGATGCGGTCCTCGATCACCGCGGGAGCGACGTTCTTGCCGCCCGCCGTGACGATGATCTCCTTCTTGCGTCCGGTGATCGCGAGATAGCCGTCCTCGTCGAGTGTGCCGATGTCGCCCGTGTGGAACCAGCCGTCGGCCAGCGCCTCGGCCGACGCCACCTCGTTGTTCCAGTAGCCGGTGAACAGGTGCTCGCCGTGCAGCAGCACCTCGCCGTCGTCGGCGATCCGGACGACCGAGCCGGGCAGCGGCTGGCCGACCGTACCGATCTTCTGCCGGTCCCACGGATTGAACGCGGTGGCCGCGCATGTCTCGGTGAGGCCATAGCCCTCGAGCACGGTGAAGCCGACACCGCGGTAGAAGTGGCCGAGCCGCTCGCCCAACGGTGCGCCGCCGGAGATCGCGTACTCGCCGCGTCCGCCGAGGACGGCCCGCAGCTTGCTGTAGACCAGCCGGTCGAAGATCTTGTGCTTGAACTTCAGGCCCAGGGACGGGCCCTGAGGGGTACCCAGCGCGCGGCTGTACGCGATCGCCGTGTTCGCGGCCTTGTCGAAGATCTTGCCCTTGCCGTCGGCCTGCGCCTTGGCGTTCGCCGAGTTGTAGACCTTCTCGAAGACCCGCGGCACACCGAGGATCAACGTCGGCCGGAAGGAGGCCAGTTCATCGGTGAGGTTCTTGATGTCCGGTACGCAGCCGAGCTTGATCGGGGCCATCACCGAGGCCACCTCGACCAGCCGTCCGAAGACATGCGCGGCGGGCAGGAAGAGCAGCACCGAACACTCGCCGGTACGGAAGAGGGGCTTCAGCCGCTCCACCACATTGCCGCACTCCGCGAAGAAGCTGCGGTGCGTGAGCACACAGCCCTTGGGACGGCCGGTGGTGCCCGAGGTGTAGACGATGGTGGCCGGGTCGTCCGCCTTGGCGCTCGCCATCCGCAGGTCCAGGGTCTCGTCCGAGACGTCCTCGCCGGTCGCCGACAGCCGGCGGACCGCGTCGTCCTCGATCTGCCAGATGCCCTTCAGGGCAGGCAGATCCGCCTGGACCGAGACCACGGCGGCCCGGTGCGCCTCCGACTCCACGATGCACAAGGTGGCACCGGAGTCACCGAGGATCCACTGGATCTGCTCGGGCGAGCTGGTCTCGTACACCGGGACGGTGATCGCGCCCGCGCTCCAGATCGCGAAGTCGAGCAGTACCCACTCGTATCGGGTACGGGAGAGCAGGGCCACCCGGTCGCCCGCTTCGATGCCCGCGGCGATCAGGCCCTTGGCGACGGCTCTGACCTCGGCCAGGAACTGTGTGGCGTCGACATCGGTCCACACCCCCGCCACTTTCCGGCTCATTACCGCGACGTCGGGATGCTGAGCGGCATTGCGGCGGATGAGATCCGTCAGGTTGCCGTCCGAGGGGACCTCGTACAGGGCCGGAAGGCTGAACTCGCGCAAGACTGCTGCTCCTCATCGGGCTCCGGTGCCACGGCTCTGTGTGACGCACCGGCTGCGGTCCAAGATTGGCGGGTGCTCAGTGGGGTGAGCACGACTGGACTGCCCGGACGTTACCCACCGGTACTCGGTTCCCGATAGAGGGTTCCGGCCAGATGTCTTATGCGTCACACACAACGGTGATCCTTGCGCGCACAGTAGTCCACTGTGGTTTCCACCCGGAGGTCGTCGCAGGTCCCGCGGCCTCTACCCAGGTGGACAGCAGAGTTCTAGGGTGATCGTCATGCCAGCCGGACCGAACAGCCGAGGAACCTCGACCGCACGGCGCACGCGCGTTCATGTGGTCAGTGACGTGCACGGCAGCACCGAGGCCCTGGCCCGCGCCGGGGACGGCGCCGACGCGCTGATCTGCCTCGGTGACCTGGTGCTCTTCCTCGACTACGCCGACCACTCGCGCGGCATCTTCCCCGATCTGTTCGGCGTGGAGAACGCCGACCGGATCGTCGAACTGCGCACCGCTCGCCGCTACGAGGAGGCCCGCGAGTTCGGCCGCGGCCTGTGGGCGGGCATGGACCGCAACGCCGCGATCGTCTCGGCGGTGCGCAAGCAGTACGCCGAACTCTTCGCCGCCTTCCCCGCCCCGACGTACGCCACCTACGGCAACGTCGACATCCCCGACCTGTGGCCCGAGTACGCACGCCCGGGCACCACCGTCCTCGACGGCGACCGCGTCGAGATCGGCGGCCGCGTATTCGGCTTCGTCGGCGGCGGCCTGAAGACCCCGATGAACACGCCGTACGAGATCAGCGACGAGGAGTACGCGGCCAAGATCGAGGCCGTCGGCCCGGTCGACGTGCTCTGCACCCACATTCCCCCCGATGTGCCGGAGCTGACGTACGACACGGTGGCGCGCCGCTTCGAACGCGGCAGCCGGGCCCTGCTCGACGCCATCCGCAGGACCCGCCCCCGGTACGCACTGTTCGGCCATGTCCACCAGCCGCTGGTCCGCCGGATGCGGATCGGCACCACCGAATGTGTGAACGTCGGCCACTTCGCTTCCACCGGCAGGCCCTGGGCCCTGGAATGGTGACCGCACCGGCACCGGACCCTGGAACGAGGCGCCGCGCGCACGCGATAGCCTTCTGACGGCAGGCCTCTGCCGACGCACCGGTACACCGCACTGGAGGAGCCACGGCGATGGCTGAACACACCAGCTCGAGCATCACGATCGAGGCGGCGCCGGCCGACGTCATGGGAGTGATCGCCGACTTCGCCCGCTATCCGGAGTGGACCGGCGAGGTCAAGGAGGCCGAGGTCCTCTCCACCGACGACCAGGGCCGTGCCGAGAAGGTCCGTCTCGTCCTCGACGCCGGAGCGATCAAGGACGACCACACCCTCGCGTACACCTGGATCGGCGGCTACGAGGTCAGCTGGACCCTCGTCAAGTCCCAGATGCTGCGCGCCATCGACGGCTCCTACGCGCTGGCCCCGCTCGGCGACGGCGACCGCACCGAAGTCACCTACCGGCTGACCGTCGACGTCAAGATCCCGATGCTCGGCATGATCAAGCGCAAGGCCGAGAAGGTCATCATCGACCGCGCCCTGGCCGGCCTGAAGAAGCGCGTCGAGTCCGTCCCGAAGGCCTGACCCGGTGCGTACGGTCCTCGTCACCGGCCCCGGCGGCGCCGGCCGTACCACCGTCGCGGCGGCGACCGCGCTGGCCGCGGCCCGTCGCGGGCGCCGCACCCTGCTGCTCTCCGCCGACGCCATACCCGGCTTCCCCGAAGGCACAGAACCCACCGAGGTAACGGACGGCCTGTGGTCCGCCCGCATCGACTCCGGCGAACACTTCCGCAGCGAACTGCTCACCCTCCAGGACCAGGCGTCCGGTGTGCTCGACCTGCTCGGCGGGAACCGGCTGGACGGCGAGGAACTCACCGAACTTCCCGGCAGTACCCAGCTCGCCCTCCTGCACGCCCTGCGCCGCGCCGCCCAGGGCGACTGGTCGCCGGGCGGCTACGAACTCCTCGTCGTCGACCTGCCGCCGCTGCGCGAAGCGCTCGCCGTCCTCGCCCTGCCCGAACAGCTGCGCCGCTATCTGCGCCGGCTGCTGCCCCAGGAACGCCAGGCCGCACGCGCCCTGCGCCCGATGCTCGCCCAGCTCGCCGGCGTACCCATGCCCGCCCAGTGGCTGTACGAGGCCGCCGCCCGCAGGGACGCCGAACTGGCCGCCGTCCAGGCACTGATCGAGGACCGCAACACCACGCTGCGGCTGGTCGCCGAACCCGGCCCCGCCGCCGAGGACGCCCTGCGCACCGCCCGCACCGGACTCGCCCTGCACGGACTGCGCGTCGACACCCTCGCGGTGAACCGGGTACTGCCCAGGCACTCCGGCGACCCCTGGTTCGCGGCGCTCGCCGCGCAGCAGGAGAAGACCATCGACCACTGGTACGAGGAATGGGTGCCCGCGGCAGCCCTGTGCGAAGTGCCCCACCTCGGCCGCGATCCGCGGGGCCTGGACGACCTCACCCTCCTCGACACCGGAGCCGGCTCCACCGTCTTCGAGGAGGCGGGCACCGGCGGCGGCCTCTTCGAGGGCGACGGACTTGCCGCGGAACTGGACGACCGGAGCCCCGGCCGGGCCGACGACCCCTGGTGGATCGAGGACCCGAACGCCCCGGACGGCCTCGACGAGCTGCGGCCGCTGCTGCCCGGCAGCCGGATCGTGACCGCCCCGTCGCCCGGCGAGGGCGACTGCGTTCTGGTCTGGTGCCTGCCCCTGCCCGGCGTCGTCAAGTCGGACCTCCAGCTGGTGCGCCGCGGCGACGAACTGCTCCTCACCGTGGGACCGTTCCACCGGATCGTCCCCCTGGAGTCCGGGCTGCGCCGTTGCACCGTCTCCGGCGCCGCCCTCACCGACGGGGTGCTCCGGGTCCGGTTCACGCCGGACCCCGGCCTGTGGCCCCGGACGAGCTGAACGGCGCATCACGGTTCGGGTAACGTCGGTAGTACGTGTCCCGTATGCCGGGCCGCCGGAAAACCACGTCGCAGGAGTCCGCCATGAGCGAAGCCACCGATCGTCCCGTCGACGACGACGCGTGGGCGAAGGCCTGCGCCGAGGACCTCGAAGCGGAGAAGGCCCGCCGCCGCGCCCAGCACGGCCCGCCGCCCGGCTCCGCAGCCGAGGAGCTGCGCAAGCTGGTTGACGCCGTGGCCGACAAGGTCTCGTCCCTCCAGTCGCCGCTGTTCGGCGCGGCGGCCCAGGGCACCGTGCAGCAGATCATCAAGCAGGCCAAGTCCGCCGTCGAGCCCGTCATCGAACGCAACCCGGACGTCTTCGACCATATCGCCGCGGCCGGCAACGAACTCCTCGCCGCCTACCGCTCCGCCGTGGAAGGCCAGGAACGCCGCTGGACCCAGGGCGCCGGGGCCCCCGCAGGCACAGAAAAGAAGGCCGACGACCCCACCGACCCGCGCGACGAGGGCCCCGCCGCGGGCGAACACATCGACCTGGACTGACCTGCACCGATGGGCCGGGTCCCCGGCTCGGGTACCGTTGGCCACAGCGGGGCTCGACCGAAACTGAGGGATTCATGGGACTCACCATCGGCGTCGATATCGGCGGCACGAAGATCGCAGCTGGAGTGGTCGACGAAGAGGGACAGATCCTCTCGATGTTCAGGGTGCCGACCCCGCCGACGGCTGAAGGCATTGTCGACGCGATCGCGACGGCCGTGTCCGGTGCGAGCGAGGGCCACCAGATCGACGCCGTCGGCATCGGCGCCGCCGGATATGTCGACGACAAGCGCGCCACCGTGCTGTTCGCGCCGAACATCAACTGGCGGCACGAGCCGCTGAAGGACAAGGTCGAACAGCGCGTCGGTCTTCCGGTCGTCGTCGAGAACGACGCCAACGCCGCGGCCTGGGGCGAATACCGCTTCGGCGCCGGACAGGGCCACGACGACGTCATCTGCATCACACTCGGCACCGGTCTCGGCGGCGGCATCATCATCGGCAACAAGCTGCGCCGTGGACGCTTCGGTGTGGCCGCCGAGTTCGGCCACATCCGGGTCGTCCCGGACGGCCTGCTCTGCGGCTGCGGCAGTCAGGGCTGCTGGGAGCAGTACGCATCCGGGCGCGCACTCGTCCGGTACGCCAAGCAGCGCGCCAACGCCACTCCGGAGAACGCTACGATCCTGCTGTCGCTCGGCGACGGCACGGTGAACGGCATCGAGGGCAAGCACATCAGCGCGGCCGCCCGGCAGGGCGACGCGGTGGCGATCGACTCGTTCCGCGAGCTGGCCCGCTGGGCCGGCGCCGGACTCGCCGACCTCGCCTCGCTCTTCGACCCGTCCGCCTTCATCGTCGGCGGCGGCGTGTCGGACGAGGGCGAGCTCGTCCTCGACCCGATCCGCAAGTCGTTCCGGCGTTGGCTGATCGGCGGCGAATGGCGTCCGCACGCCCAGGTGCTCGCGGCCCAACTGGGCGGCAAGGCAGGTCTGGTGGGCGCGGCTGACCTGGCCCGCCAGGGCTGAACCACCCGGAACCGCACAGAGCCGGACGCCCGTCGCGCCCCCTGGGGAGCGGCGGGCGTCCGTCGTATCGTGAGGCGCATGGTCCTGACGCCGCTGCCCGACTCCCGTACCGAGCCGGATGGTTCAGCCGTCATCAGAGTGCTCAGCTACAACGTCCGGTCGATGCGCGACGACTGCGAGGCACTGGCCCGCGTCATCAGCGCCTGCGCCCCCGACCTCGTCCTCATCCAGGAGGCCCCGCGCTTTTTCCGCTGGCGCAAGCGCGCCGCCTGGCTCGCGGCCCGCACCGACCTGGTCGTCCTGAGCGGCGGCGCCACGGCGGCCGGGCCGTTGCTGCTCTGCTCGCTGCGGGCCACCGTGGAACGGACACAGGACCTGCTGCTGCCACTCACTCCCGGACTGCACCGCCGGGGCTTCGCCACATCGGTGGTACGGATCGCGGGCACCCGGATCGGCCTGCTGAGCTTCCATCTGAGCCTGCAGCGCGACGAACGCCTGGCCCAGACGCAGATGCTGCTGGAACGGCTGGACGCGATGGGCGTCGAGCACGCCATCGCGGCCGGCGACCTCAATGACGTACCGACCGGGACGGCGTTCCGACGGCTGGCCGGGCGGCTCCAGGACTGCTGGGCCGTGAATCCGTGGGGCGACGAGAACACCTTCTCGCCGGACCATCCGCGGCGGCGCATCGACGCCGTGTTCGCGACAGGCGGGATCGAGGTGCTCGGCTGCGGTGTCCCCACAGGGCTGCCCGGTGTCACCGACGCGGACCTGCGGGCGGCCACGGACCACCTGCCGGTGCTGGCGGCACTACGGGTGCCCGCGACCAGGCCTTGAGCTGCACGGCAGCAGCTCAAGGCCACCTCGACCGGCCCGGTCTCAGATCACCGCTCCGCGCCCCGGGTCGTCGCCGTCCTCGTCGTCGTCCTCCATCCGCGCCACCAGCGTGACGAAGCCGCCCAGGAATCCGCCGACGCAGACCGTCGTGAGCCACCAGGTCATGTCCCACCGCAGCAGCACCGCGACCAGCATCAGCACCGGACCGCCGACGACCGCGAGCCAGGCGAACTTCGCCGTGACATCGGCCTCCGGCAGCGGCGGCGGCTCCGGAGGGACGAAATGCCCCTCGTCGCTGTCGTCGATGTCACCGTCCTTCGGCTCCTCGACCTCGTAGTCGCGCGGACCGGCGACGCCGGGGGCGAACACGATCGAGCTGCCGAGCGGCTTCTCCGGCGGCTTCGGGGCCTTCTTGCCGACCCCCTTGTCGGGATCCAGGACGCCCGACTGATCGTCCTCCAGCAGTGCGAGATCCTCGATCGACCTGAACGGCTTGGCGCCCGGCGGGTCCGGCGGCTCCTCGCCGTACCCCGCCACGATCGCCTTCCACACGGCGTCCTCGTCGACCGACCGGTCGGACCGCTCGCCGTCGGCGCCCGGCGGCACCTTCTGGGCAACAGCATCCTGCGGACCCGTACCGTCGTCGGGGACGGACGTTCCCTCCGCGGGGAGGGCGGCTCCTTCCGCGGGCAGGGGCTCGCGTCCCTCCTCGCTGCCCGCGCGCTCCGCGTCGTGCTCAGCCACCTGACGTGCTCCCCTTCTTCCCTACGCTCGGAGCGAGGCGGCCGATGAACCGGTAGCTCTCGTCAAAGATCCGCTCCGCATCGTGGTCCAACGTCGCCACGTGGTAGCTCTGTTCCAGCAGGATCTCCTCGACGTCCGTCGATGACACCCGGCTGAGGATCCGGGCCGAGTCGGCGGGCGGCACCACATGGTCCTGCGGGCTGTGCAGCAGGACGATCGGCTGGGTGACCTGGGGCAGCTCGGCGTCGACCAGGCGGAAGAAATTCCGCAGCGAATGCGCCGCGTGCAACGGCACCCGGTCGTACCCCACCTCGGCGGAGCCCTCCAGGGCGATATCGCTCGCCAGCCCCTTCGTCGTCCGCACCAGATGCCGGGCGACCGGCAGCGCGTACGCCGACAGGCCGTGCACCTTGTTCGCCGGATTGACGAGCACCAGACCGCTGATCGCGTCCCCGTGCTTCGCCGCCAGTCGCAGCGTGAGCGCTCCGCCCATGGAAAGCCCGAAGACGAAGACCTGGCTGCACTGTTCCAGCAGGGCGCGCAGCTCCCGGTCCACCTCCGCGTACCAGTCCTGCCAGCCCGTGAGCTGCATGTCCTCCCAGCGGGTGCCGTGCCCGGGCAGCAACGGCAGCGAGACGGTGAGCCCGCGCGCCGCCAGATAGTCGGCCCAGGGGCGCAGCGACTGCGGGGAACCGGTAAATCCGTGACAGAGAAGGATGCCGACCTCTCCGCCCTCGTGGCGGAACGGCTCGGCTCCAGGCAGGACCGGCACCGGGGTCTCCTGTTCGTGAGGCTCGAAGGGGAGCGAAAGGGGGGAGTGCAGAAGGATTACTTCACCGTACGCGACCGGACTGACACCGACCAGGGTCGTCACGGCCCCGGCCGCCGCTTCGGCTCGGTGCCGGGCGGGAGCGCGGACGGCCCCACGGGTTAAGGTCTGTCGACAGCACACAGGAGGCACCCGAGTTGATCTACGGCGCAATGAAGTTCTCCATCGGCGGGTCGTTGAAGCTCGCCTTCAGGCCATGGGTGGAGGGCCTGGAGAACATCCCCGCGCAGGGACCGGCGATCCTCGCGAGCAACCACCTGTCGTTCTCCGACTCCTTCTTCCTGCCGGCCGTCCTGGACCGCAAGGTCACCTTCATCGCCAAGTCCGAGTACTTCACCGCGCCCGGTGTGAAGGGCAAACTGACCGCTGCGTTCTTCAAGGGTGTCGGCCAGCTCCCGGTGGACCGCTCGGGTGCCCGAGGCGCCGGCGAGGCGGCCATCAAGGCGGGCATCGAGGTCATCGAAAGCGGCGGGCTCTTCGGTATCTACCCGGAGGGCACCCGCTCGCCCGACGGCCGTCTCTACCGCGGCAAGCCCGGCGGACTCGCCCGGGTGGCGCTGGCCACAGGAGCGCCCGTCATCCCCGTCGCGATGATCGACACGGAGAAGATCCAGCCGCCGGGCCAGGTGATCCCCAAGCTGATGCGCCCGGGGATCAAGATCGGCAAGCCGCTCGACTTCAGCCGCTACCACGGCATGGAGGGAGACCGCTTCATCCTGCGCTCGGTCACCGACGAGGTGATGTACGAGATCATGAAGCTTTCCGGCCAGGAGTACGTCGACATCTACGCGACCGCCGCCAAGCGGCAGATCGCGGACGAGGCGAAGCGCCGCGCCGAGGAGCAGAAGCACGAGGGCAGAGAGTCCGGAACGCAAGGGTGACGGAACGGTCCGGCGCGTAACCGCGTCGTTTCCGTCCGGGGGGTGGGGAAATGGCCAGGCGCGAGCGGGTCGTGCGCATGTCGGTCGAGCAGCCGCTGTGGCGTGCGCTGACGGCGTACCGCATTCTGACGATGCTCTACGCGATCCTGCTCGCCGTCTTCGGCCGGGCGAGGTACGACCGGCCGTGGGTGGCCATCGCCTTCCTGGTGGTGATGGCGGCCTGGACACTCGGCACCCTCCCGAAGGTCGCGGGCGCCGTCGCCTGCACCAAGCGTTTCCTCGGCGCCGACCTGGCCCTCGCCCTCGTCGGCATCCTCCTCACCCCGCTCGCCGACTTCGAGGCCCAGCACGTCGACGGTCCGACGCTGCCGTCCATCTGGACCGCGGGCTCCGTGCTGGCCTTCGCGATCAAGGGCGGCTGGCGCTGGGCGGCCTTCGCCTCCACCTTTGTCGCCGTCGTCAACATCATCGAGCGCGGCGAGCCCAGCCGGGACACCTTCCACAACGTCCTGCTGGTCTGGGTCGCCTCCATCGCCATCGGTTACGTCGTGGAGGTGGCCAGGGCCAGTGAGCGCACCCTCGCCCGCGCCCTGGAGATCGAGGCCGCCACCCGCGAGCGGGAACGGCTGGCCCGCGACATCCACGACAGCGTGCTCCAGGTTCTCGCGATGGTGCAGCGTCGCGGCGCGGCGCTGGGCGGCGAGGCCGCCGAACTGGGCCGGATGGCCGGGGAGCAGGAAGTCGCCCTGCGCACCCTGGTCTCCAGCGGTCTGGTGCCCACCACCCGGGTCTCCGAGGACGCCGCCGAGGGCGCCGTGGTCCGCAGCGTCGAGGTCGACGACGAGCCGTCCGGGCAGGCCGAGTGCGATCTGCGCTCCCTGCTGGCCCCGCACGCCGGCTCCCGGATCAGCTTCGCGGAGCCCGGCGCACCGGTGCTGCTCGCTCCCGGGGCGGCGAAGGAACTGGCTGCCGCTGTCGGTGCCGCCCTGGACAATGTCAGGGTCCATGCGGGAGAGAGTGCCCAGGCCTGGATCCTCGTCGAGGACTGGCCGGACGAGGTGATCGTGACGGTCCGGGACGACGGCCCCGGCATCCCGGACGGGCGGCTCGCCCAGGCCGAGGGGGAGGGGCGGATGGGGGTCGCCCTGTCGATCCGGGGAAGGCTGCGTGACCTGGGCGGCACGGCGGAGTTGATTTCGGTGCCCGGCCAGGGCACCGAGGTCGAGTTGAAGGTTCCGAAGGTTTCACGGGGGAAGGCAGGATCAGCAAGATGAGCACGGAGAACATCCAGGGTGCCGAGGAGCGGACCATCAGGGTGATGGTCGTCGACGACCACCCGATGTGGCGCGACGCCGTCGCCCGCGATCTTTCCGAGTCCGGTTTCGAAGTGGTGGCGACCGCCGGTGACGGGCCGCAGGCCGTCCGCAGGGCGAAGGCAGCCACCCCCGACGTCCTCGTACTCGACCTCAACCTGCCCGGCATGCCCGGCGTACAGGTCTGCAAGGAACTCGTCGGCTCCCACCCCGGACTGCGCGTCCTGGTGCTCTCCGCGAGCGGCGAGCACGCCGACGTGCTGGAGGCGGTCAAGTCCGGCGCCACCGGCTATCTGCTCAAATCGGCCAGTACGCAGGAGCTGATCGAGGCCGTGCGATCCACCGCCGTCGGCGACCCCGTCTTCACCCCGGGCCTTGCCGGACTGGTCCTCGGCGAGTACCGAAGGCTTGCCTCCGACCCCACGCCCGTCGCCTCCGACGAACCCAAGGCCCCGCAACTCACCGAACGCGAGACCGAGGTGCTGCGGCTTGTCGCCAAGGGGCTCTCGTACAAGCAGATCGCCGAGCGTCTGGTCATCTCGCACCGCACCGTCCAGAACCACGTCCAGAACACCCTGGGCAAGCTCCAGTTGCACAACCGGGTGGAGCTCGTGCGGTACGCGATCGAGCGCGGCCTCGACGACGCCTGACCCAACCCGCCCGGATTGCACGGAATTTGACCTTCCGACCCATTCCTGAGTGACCTGGATCACGATTAGCGTGGTCATCAGCGAGCTCACTCGGCGAAGGGATGCTTCCATGCGGGTCGGAGTACTGACCGGGGGCGGCGACTGCCCCGGGCTCAATGCAGTCATCCGTGCCATCGTCCGCAAGGGCGTGCAGGAATACGGCTACGACTTCATCGGATTCCGGGACGGCTGGCGCGGCCCGCTGGAGGGCGAGACGGTGCCGCTCTCCATTCCGGCGGTGCGCGGCATCCTGCCGCGTGGCGGCACCATCCTCGGTTCCTCGCGCACCAATCCGCTCGGCGCGGAGCACGGCGTCCGCCGGATCAGGGACAACCTCGCCAAGTACGAGGTCGATTCGCTCATCACGATCGGCGGCGAGGACACCCTGGGCGTGGCGGCGACCCTGTCCGACGAACACGGCATCAAGTGCGTCGGCGTTCCCAAGACCATCGACAACGACCTCTCCGCCACCGACTACACCTTCGGATTCGACACGGCTGTCGGCATCGCCACCGAGGCCATCGACCGGCTGCACACCACCGCCGAATCCCATATGCGGGTTCTCGTCGTCGAGGTGATGGGCCGTCATGCGGGCTGGATCGCGCTCCACTCGGGACTGGCCGGCGGCGCGAATGTCATCCTCATCCCGGAACAGCGCTTCGACATCGATCAGGTATGCGCCTGGGTGGCCTCCCGTTTCAGGGCGAGCTACGCACCGATCGTGGTGGTCGCCGAAGGAGCCGTGCCCGCGCAGGGCGAGATGATTCTCAAGGACGGATCGCACGACTCGTTCGGTCATGTCCGGCTCTCCGGCGTCGGCGAATGGCTGGCCAAGGAGATCGAGAGCCGCACCGGCAAGGAGGCCAGAACGACCGTCCTCGGCCATGTCCAGCGCGGCGGCACCCCCAGCGCCTTCGACCGCTGGTTGGCCACCCGCTTCGGCCTGCACGCGATCGATGCCGTGCGGGACGGCGACTTCGGCACGATGGTCGCCCTGAAGGGCACCGGCATCGTTCGGGTGCCGATCGCGGAGGCGACTGCCCGGCTCAAGACCGTCGACGCGGCCCTCTACGCGGAGGCAGGTGTCTTCTTCGGCTGAGCGGCGCACCGGGGACCGGGCGGCGCACCTGGGGCATGGGTCGTATATTCGCGATGACCGGCCCGTGTCCCCTGATCTGCGCAATGAACGGGAGAAGTCATGGAAATCCTGGCATTCGGTGTGCAGTCCGACGAGAAGCCGCTGCTCGAGAAGGCCTTCGCCGGACAGCACGAGGTCCGTTGCCTGGACGTCTTCCTCACCAAGGACACCGCCCCCATCGCAGCGGGCCACGAGATCATTTCCACCAGCGTCAACGCCGACCTGGGCAGCAGCGTCCTGCAGACCCTCGCAGCGGGTGGCACGCAGATGATCGCCCAGCGCTCCACCGGCTTCAACAACATCGATCTCGACGTCGCCGAGCGGCTCGCCCTGCGGGTCGCCCGGGTCTCCTACTATTCGCCTTACTCGGTCGCGGAATTCGCCTGGACGCTCGCGATGGCGGTCAACCGCCGCATCATCCGGGCCGCGAGTCGCACCCGCGATTTCGATTTCCGGCTCGACGGCCTCCTCGGCCGGGACATGCACGGCCGCACGGCCGGTGTGATCGGTACGGGCAAGATCGGCGAGGCCTTCACCCGGATCGCCCACGGCTTCGGCATGAAGCTGCTCGGCTGGGACGTCGTCGAGAACCCCGTCTGCGTCGGGCTCGGCATGGAGTACGTGGAGAAGGAACAGCTCCTCGCCGATTCCGATCTGATCAGCCTGCACGTCCCGCTGCTGCCTTCGACGCACCACATCATCGGCAAGGACGCCCTGGCACACATGAAGGACGACGCGATCCTGATCAACTCCAGCCGCGGCGGACTCATCGACACCACGGCGCTGGTCGCCGAGTTGCGCGCGGGCCGTCTCCTGGGTGTCGGACTCGATGTGTACGAGGCGGAGGCCGGGCTCTTCTTCCTCGACAAGTCCCTGGAGGGCATCGACGACGACACGCTCGCCCGGCTCGTCACCTTCCCGAACGTCGTCGTGACCTCGCACCAGGCGTACTACACCCAGGACGCCGTGGCCCAGATCATCGACGCCACCGTCCAGAACGTCGCCGACTATCTGGCCGACCGCCGCAGCGACAACGTCCTCGTCCCGGTGCTTTCCCGGTGAACCGGGACCCGGGAGCCCCCTTCAGCCGGCCACCGGCAGCCCTGCCAGCAGCCCGGCCACGATCGTCGCGCCGCGCAGTGTCAGCACCGACTCCGGGTGGAACTGCACCGAGGCGAAGCCCGGACCGCGCAGTGCGTGCAGCTCCCCGGTCGCCTCGTCCAGGCTCGCCTCGACACCGTGCGCCGCCAGCTCGGTGACCGCGCCGTCGTCGCAGCGCGCGGTGAAGCTGTTGTAGAAGCCGACCGTCTCCGGCCGCCCGAACAGATCGATCCGGGTCTGCGTGCCCTGGTACGGCACGGTCTTGCGGACGATCTCCAGACCCAGCTCCGCCGCGATCAGCTCATGGCCGAGGCAGACCCCCAGCAGCCCGTGCCGGTGATCACGGACCAGCTCCACGGCGAACTCGCGCAGCAGCCGCATCTTCGGGTCGGTGGTGTCACCCGGATCCCCGGGCCCGGGGCCCAGCACGACCGGACCCTCGTGTGCCCGTACGCGCTCGCGCAGCCCCGGCTCGTCGTAGCGGTGCACCGACACCTCCAGACCCGAGGAGCGCAGCAGATGCGCCAGCATCGCGGTGAAGGTGTCCTCACCGTCGATCACCAGCGCATGGCCGGACAGCTCGTGCGTACGCTCCTGCATCCGCAGCCAGAACGGCGCGAGACCGTCGCGCCGGGCGTCCAGTGCCGCCTGCACCCGCGGATCGCCCGTCAGTTGCGGACGTGCCGCCTCGGCCCGCGGCCGGCCTGGCCGCACCCCCAGTGCGGCCAGCACGCCGGCCGCCTTCGCATGGGTCTCGGCGACCTCGCTGTCCGGATCGGAGTGGCGTACGAGCGTCGCCCCGACCGGTACTTGCACATGCCCGTCGGCCGAGATGTCGGCGGTACGGATCAGGATCGGCGAGTCCAGGGTCTGCGCCCCGCCCGGCTCCTGCCGCAGCAGCGCCAGCGCGCCCGCGTAGTAGCCGCGGCCACCGGGCTCGTACCGCTCGATGACCCGGCAGGCGTTCTGCACGGGGGAGCCGGTGACCGTCGCCGCGAACATGGTCTCCTTCAGCACCTCCCGCACGTCCAGCGAGGAACGCCCGCGCAGCTCGTACTCCGTGTGTGCGAGATGGGCCATCTCCTTGAGCCGCGGCCCGACCACCACCCCGCCCATGTCGCCGACGGTGCACATCATCTTGAGTTCCTCGTCGACCACCATGGAGAGCTCGTCCCTCTCCTTGCGGTCGGAGAGGAAGGCCAGCAGATTCTCGACGGTCGGGCCCTCGGCGGGGTAGCGGTACGTCCCGCTGATCGGGTTCATCACGACCGTCCCGCCGGACATCCGCACATGCACCTCGGGGCTGGCGCCGACCAGTGTCCGCCCACCCGTCACCCACCGCCGCCCCGATGCGGAGGGCCCTTCGGGCCCGCTGTCACCTGTGTGTACGACGAACGTCCAGTACGCGCCCCGCTCACCGGCCAGCAGCCGCCGGAAGAGGGCCAGTGCGTCGGCCCGGCCGAAGCCGGGGATCTCGCCCCGGAAGGTCCGCCGGATGACGAAGTTCGCTCCCTCTCCCTGCCCGATCTCGTCCTCGATGACCCGCCGGACGATCCCGGCGTACTCCTCGTCGGGGACGTCGAAGGTACCGCCCTCGACCCGCACGTCATGGACCGGCAGGTGGTCCAGCACCTCGGTCAGCGGCAGTTCGTACGTCTCCTCCGCGGCCAGCACGGACAGCGGCGTCCCGTCGTCGCGCACGTCGAAACCGCGCTCGGCGATCTGCCGGAACGGCACCAGGGCCAGCGAGGGCAGCGCACCGACCGGGAGATCGGCGAGCCGGTCCGCTTCCCGCACAGGGCCGATCAGCACCTCGACGGTGTCCTGGTCGTGGCCGGGGGTGCGCCGGCGCAGCAGCGCGAACGGCGGGCAGTCGTCACGGAGAAGCCTCTCGATGACGAGGTCGGTGCGGTGAGGCATGGGGGGTGTTCCTTCCGGATGGAGGAACGGCTCCCGAAACGCAGAGAAGGCCGCCCCTCGGGCGGCCTTCGCGTGGTCTGTTGCGCGCGATCGATCAGTGGGCCGCCGGATGAGCGGTCCACCACCAGTTCTGGTTTGTCTGCGCGAACATGTTCCGAACCCTAACGGATGACCACGTCATCCGAGGGCGCGTCTCAACTATTGAGCTTACGGATGGACGCACCGCCCGACCCCGTAATGTTGTCGATGTGACCGTGAACGCCAATACCTCCGTCGCCGGTGGCAACACCTGGCGAGACCTTCCCGCGGCGCAGCAGCCCGAGTACCCCGATGCCGAGGCTCTGCGCGATGTACTCGCGGACCTCGCGTCGTATCCCCCGCTCGTCTTCGCGGGTGAGTGCGACCAGCTGCGTGCCCGCATGGGAGCCGTCGCCAAGGGCGAGGCGTTCCTGCTGCAGGGCGGTGACTGCGCCGAGGCCTTCGACGCCGTGTCGGCCGAGCACATCCGGGCCAAGCTGAAGACGCTGCTCCAGATGAGCGCCGTCCTGACCTACGCGGCCTCCGTACCCGTCGTCAAGGTGGGCCGGATCGCCGGGCAGTACTCCAAGCCGCGCTCCAAGTCGACCGAGACCCGCGACGGCGTCACCCTGCCGACCTACCGCGGCGACTCCGTCAACGGCTTCGCCTTCACCGAGGAAGCCCGCGTCCCGGACCCTGAGCGGCTGAAGCAGATGTACCACGCATCCGCTTCCACGCTGAACCTGGTCCGCGCCTTCACCACCGGCGGTTACGCCGACCTGCGCCAGGTGCACGCCTGGAACCAGGACTTCGTGAAGTCGTCTCCGTCCGGCCAGCGCTACGAGGCGCTCGCCCGCGAGATCGACAACGCGCTGAACTTCATGAAGGCGTGCGGTACGGACCCGGCCGAGTTCAAGGCGGTCGAGTTCTACTCCTCGCACGAGGGTCTGCTGCTGGACTACGAGTCGGCGCTGACCCGCACCGACTCGCGCACCGGCCGGCTGTACGACACCTCCGGCCACATGGTCTGGATCGGTGAGCGCACCCGCCAGATGGACGGCGCGCACATCGAGTTCGCCTCGAAGATCCGTAACCCCATCGGCATCAAGCTCGGCCCGACGACCACCGTCGACGAGGCGCTCGGCTACATCGAACGCCTCGACCCCGAGCGCGAGCCCGGCCGGCTGACCTTCATCGTCCGCATGGGCGCCGACAAGGTCCGCGACAAGCTCCCCGACCTGGTCGAGAAGGTCACCGCCTCCGGCGCCACCGTGGCGTGGGTTACCGACCCGATGCACGGCAACACCTTCGAGGCCGCCTCCGGCCACAAGACCCGTCGCTTCGACGACGTCCTTGACGAGGTCAAGGGCTTCTTCGAGGTGCACAAGGGTCTCGGCACGCACCCGGGCGGCATCCACGTCGAGCTCACCGGTGACGATGTCACCGAGTGCGTCGGTGGCGGACACGAGATCTTCGTGGACGATCTGCACCAGCGCTACGAGACGGCATGCGACCCGCGGCTCAACCGCAGCCAGTCCCTCGACCTGGCGTTCCTGGTCGCCGAGATGTACCGGGACCAGTAGGCATCACTGCGGGCAACGCGCGTACGACTGTGGGGCACGGATCGATGTGATCCGTGCCCCACAGGGCGTTCGGAGGCTTTCAAGGGCCTGGAGCGCCGGGTAAGGTTAGGTTGGCCTCACCGATTAACGGGGTGGCGCCGACGACCGATCCCGCCGGGAGGTGAACCGCATGTACGTCTGCTCGTGCTTCGGCATTACGGAGAAGCAGGTCAAGGAACATGCGGAAGCCGGGGCGTGCACGCCCCGGCAGATAGCCTCCGCCTGCAAGGCGGGCACGGACTGCGGCGGCTGCGTCCGCGCGATCCAGGCCGTGCTCGGCCGCGGCGCCTGCCCGCGCCGCGAGCTGATCGACCGGAAGCGGACGCCGGGCACTGCCGCCGACGCCGCCACGGACACCGTCCCCGAGGTCGATCGGGGTATCGCCCCGGGCGTGGCCCCGGGTATCCAGCTCCCTGAAGCGGCCTGATCCGCCGGGCAGGCCCTAGCTGTCGGGCTGCTCGATCTGCTGGGCGATGTAGAGCGGCTCGCCGAGCTTCTCGACCAGTTCCAGCTGGGTGTCGAGGTAGTCGATGTGGTGCTCCTCGTCCTCCAGGATCGACTCAAAGATGTTTGCGGACGTGATGTCGCCTTTGCTGCGCATCAGCTCGATCCCGCGCTTGAGGCGGTCGATCGCCTCCACCTCGACCTGGCGGTCGGCCTGGAACATCTCGGTGACGGTCTGACCCACCCGTACGTGGAACAGTCGTTGGTAGTTGGGCAGTCCATCGAGGAAGAGAATGCGGTCCGTGAGGATCTCGGCGTGCTTCATCTCGTCGAACGACTCGGAGCGGGTGTACTTCGCGAGCTTCGTCCAGCCGAAGTTGTCCTGCATCTTTGCATGCAGGAAGTACTGATTGATGGCGGTCAACTCGGCGGTCAGCTGCTCGTTCAGGAACTCAAGGACCTCGGGGTCGCCCTGCATCGCAGAGGCTCCTTCCAACCGGTGAACTGGGCAAGTTGGCCGCATCCTCGCACCGCACCCCGTCATCGTCCAGTAAGTACATGCTTAGTACGAGTTGCCCGAATTGACCTTGCCCTGGTCGGGACCACCCCTGCCTGTCTGTCACCATGGAGTCATGGGTCAGCCGGAAAGCCGGGAAAACAGCGCGTCGGAGCAGTCCGAGCTTCCGCCGGGACAGCGACTCCAGCGTGGTTGGCCGGTTACCCACTACGGGCCTGTGCCCAAGTTCAAGCCCGACCGCTGGGAGTTCCGGGTCTTCGGCGCCACGGCGGACGGCGAGAAGCGCTGCTGGAACCACCAGGAGTTCTCGGTACTGCCGTTCACCTCGGTCGTCGCCGACCTGCACTGCGTCACCAAATTCAGCATGCTCGGCGCCGAATGGGGCGGGGTGCTCGCCCGCACGGTCCTGGAACTCGCGCCACCCGCGCCGAACGTCACCCATGTGATGGTCTGGGCCGAGTACGGGTTCAGCTCGAACCTTCGGCTCTCCGACTTCGCCTCGGACCGAACACTTTTCGCCACCCACAAGGGCGGTGAGCTGCTCACCGCGGAGCACGGCTTCCCGCTCCGGCTCGTCGTGCCGCACCTCTATGCCTGGAAGGGGCCCAAGTGGGTCCGGGGCGTCGAGTACATGACGGCCGACCGCCGCGGCTTCTGGGAGGAGCGCGGCTATCACAACATCGGCGACCCGTGGCGCGAGCAGCGCTACTCCTACCAGGAAGAGTCCGGGGACGGCCCCGAGCTCTGACCTGATGGCTCCCGGGCCGGCCCGGTCCGCCCTCAGTGGTGGTACTGGTGCACCACCGCGTGGCCCTTGCCGCGGCCGATCATCCACTTGTTGACCGGTGTGGTGACGACGAAGGCGACGGCGAGCGAGAGTACGAGCGCTCCCCAGAACAGCGTGTCGGAGAGAGTGGCGTCCATGGCGCCCGGCCACAGTGCGATCACGCCGTTGTCGATCAGCTCCATCATCGCGATGGAGAGGGTGTCGGCGGCGAGGGCGACCCGCAGGGCCGTACGGAAGTCGACGCCCGCCTTCCGGATGGAGTGCAGCGTCAGCGTGTAGCCGAAGAAGAAGGCCAGAACGATCGCGAGCACCATCGTCTCCATGTTGCCCCAGTCGAGCGCCGTGCCGATCACCATGCCGAGGATCTCGCCGATGGCGCATCCGGTGAGGCAGTGCAGGGTGGCCTGTGCGGCGATGGCCCAGCCGGCCTTGCCGAGATGGTGGCCGGTGTGGCTGGTGTGGTCGGCATGACCTGAGTGGGCTGCGTGCTCGCCGTGGTCTACGCGCCTGCTGCGACCTGTGTGCCGCCTGTGCTGCTCGCCCCGCTCATGGTGGCTGTGCTGCTCGTGCTGTGTGTCGTGCTGCATGGCGATCCCCCAATGCCGAGTAGCGGTTCCTGTCGACAGCAAGAACCGTATACCCCCATGGGGTATTCCTCGGCGGGGAAATCAGTGCGCGGCCGAGCCGTTCAGCCCCGGTCGCGCAGCTCCTTCAGTCGCGCCACATCCGCCGCATGCCCCTCCTTGCCGCCCGGCGTCTCGATGATCAGCGGTACACCGGCGGTCGCCGGATGAGTGAAAAGTTCCCGGAACGGCTCCTCGCCGATGTGTCCGGCGCCGATGTTCTCGTGCCGGTCCTTGTGGGCTCCCACCACGTCCTTGGAGTCATTGGCGTGGATCAGTTTCAGCCGGCCCTCGCCGACCGTGTCCACCAGCAGGTCCAGTGTCTGCCGCATGCCCGCCGGGCCCGTCAGGTCGTGGCCCGCCGCGTAGATGTGGCAGGTGTCGAGGCAGATGCCGAGCTTGGGGTGGGCGTCGAGTGCGTCGAAGTACGGGCCGAAGTCCCAGGTCCGCGAACAGAGCGAGAACCCCTGCCCGGCGGTCGACTCCAGCAGCAGATACGGGTCGTCGTCGCGCGTCAGCTCGTCCAGGAGCGGCCGCATGTGCGTGCGTACCTGTCCGAGGGCCTGCTCGCGCGGCCGGCCGCCCGTTGCCGATCCGGTGTGCACCACGACACCCAGGGCGCCGATCTCGCGGGCCCGGCGCAGTGAGTGGCGCAGCGAGTCCACGGACTTCTCGACGGTGGCCACGGTATGCGAACCGAAGTTGATCAGGTACGGGGCATGGATGTACGCCGGTATGGAATCGGCGGCGCACTCGGCGCGGAACCGCTCGTCCTGGGCCGGGTTTCCGGCGGGCGTCGCCCAGCCGCGCGGGTTGGCGACGAAGACCTGGACGGCCTCCGCCGCCATCTCGCGGGCGTAGGGGAGGCCGACCTTGGCGAGGCCGCCGGCCACGGGGACATGGCCGCCGACTGGGTTGCGCATGTGGATCTAGAGTCCCTTGGTCCTGATGGTGATGGTGCTGCCCTCGGGGGCCTGATTGCCGCCGTCGACGGACTGGCTGTCGATGGTGTCGCCGAAGGAGAGGAACGGGCGGTCGACCTTGACCTCGAAGCCCGCGTCCTCCAGCTCGCTCCTGGCGTCATCGACGTCCTTCCCGATGACGTCCGGGACGTCGATCATCCGCGGTCCCTTGGAGACCGTGAGCGTGATGGTGTCGCCCTCGGCGGCCTCGGTGCCCTCGCCCGGCGACTGACGGGCGATGTCGCCCGCATCCTCGGGGGAGCTGACCCGGTCGGGCAGCACCTTTGCCTTCAGCCCCTTCTCGTCCAGCGCGGTGGTGGCGTCCTCGACGGACAGCCCGGTGACATCCGGGACGTCGACCGGAGCGCCCTTGCTGACGACGAGGGCGACCGCGGAGTCCGGGTGGCGCTCGGTGCCCGCCACCGGGTCCGTGCGGATCACCTCGCCCCGTCCCGTCTCCTGGCTGAACTCCTTGGTGACCATACCGGGCACCAGACCCGCCTCCTTCAGCGCGCGCCTGGCATCCCCGAGTGAGAGGTCCTGGACATCGGGCACCTTCACGGTCTCCGGACCGCGCGAGACGACGAGCGTCACCGCATCGTTCCCCCGGATGCGGGCACCGGACTCGGGGTCGCTGCTGATGACCTTGCCGCGCTCGACGGTATCGCTGTAGGCCCGTTCGACGCTCTTGAGTTCCAGGCCGGCGTCCGAGAGCCGCTCCCGGGCGGTCTTCTCGGTCTGGCCGAGCACCGAGGGGACCCGGGTGAACTGCCCGGAGTTGATGTACCAGACACCGGTGCCGATACCCAGCGCCAGCAGCACCGCGACGACCACGGCGATGACGGAGCGCCGCGGGCCGCCGTGGCGCAGGCCGTGCGGCGCGGGCTGCGGCGGTGTCGGCGGGGGCATCTCCAGCCGGCTGGTGTGGTGGGCCACGCCCTGGTCGGCCGGGAGCAGCCGCGGGATCACGCTCGTGCGGTCCTCGGCGGCGTCGTGCACCTCGGCGAGAGCCTGCGGCGGTACGGCGTCCAGCTGGGCGTCGGTGAGGCCGGAGCGGGCCTCGCGGGTCTCGGCGAGCAGCGCCACCGCGTCGAACGGGCGGAGCTCGGGGTTACGGGCGGTGGCGACGGCCACCAGGTCGTCGAGCTCGACCGGGAGCCCCGGGACGGTGGCCGACGGGGCCGGGACGTCCTCGTTGAGGTGCTGGTAGATGACCTGGGCGGGGGTGTCGCCGGCGTGCGGTTTGGAGCCGGTCAGCATCTCGTACAGGACGACACCGCAGGCGTACACATCGGTGCGGGTGTCCGCCGTGCCGTGCTCTATCTGCTCGGGGGCGAGATAGGAGACGGTGCCCAGGACGGACCCGGTGGTGTTGGTGACGGCGCCCACGGCCCGTACGAGACCGAAGTCGGCGACCTTGACCCGGCCGTCGTCCCCTATCAGGACGTTCTCAGGCTTCATGTCGCGGTGCACGAAGCCCGCGCGGTGCGCGGCGCCGAGGGCGGCGAGGACCGGCTCCAGGATGTCCAGTGCGGCCCTCGGCTGCAGGGCGCCGCGCTCGCGCAGTACGTCGCGCAGGGTGCAGCCCGCGACGTACTCCATCGCGAGGTAGACGTACTGCCCCTGGGCGCCCTGGTCGAAGACCGCGACGACATTGGGGTGCGCGAGCCGGGCCACGGACTTGGCCTCGCGGATGAAGCGCTCGACGAACGAGGCATCTGTGGCGAGCGCCGGGTGCATCACCTTGAGGGCGAGCACCCGGTCGAGCCGGGTGTCCACGGCCCGGTAGACCGTGGCCATGCCGCCCACGGCGATGCGGGCATCGACGCGGTAGCGGCCGTCGAGCAGCTGCCCGACGAGAGGGTCCTGGAGGGTCGTATCCACGCATGCGAGTCTACGAGCTGCCACGGACACGGCTCACGGCCCCGGGCAGACCCGGGGCCGTACTGCAGCCGAGCCGTGACAGGGACATGCGCGACGCAGCCGCCGGCGGCGGTCCGGTGGGTCAGAACGCCGGGCGCTCCGGGTCCAGCGCCGCGCGCCCCTCCACCGGCGACGAGGCCTCGGCGAAGTGGCGGCGCGGGATCCGGCCCGCGCGGTACGCCAGCCGCCCTCCCTCCACCGCATGACGCATCGCCGCGGCCATCAGCTCGGGTTCCTGGGCCCGGGTCACCGCGGACGCCAGCATCACCGCCGCGCACCCCAGCTCCATCGCGAGCGCCGCGTCCGAGGCCGTCCCGGCGCCCGCGTCGAGAATCACCGGCACCCGGGCCTGCTCGACGATCAGCTGGAAGTTGTGCGGATTGCGGATGCCGAGGCCGGAGCCGATGGGGGAGCCGAGCGGCATGATCGCCGCGCACCCCACGTCCTGGAGCCTGCGGGCCAGCACCGGGTCGTCATTGGTGTACGGAAGCACCGTGAAGCCGTCGTCCACCAGGGTCTCCGCGGCGTCCAGCAGCTCGATCGGGTCGGGCAGCAGGGTCCGCTCGTCGGCCACGACCTCCAGCTTGATCCAGTCGGTGTCCAGCGCCTCGCGGGCCAGCCGGGCGGTCAGCACGGCCTCGCCCGCGGTGAAGCAACCTGCCGTGTTCGGCAGCACGCGGATGGAGAGCCGCTGGAGCACGGAGAGCACCGAGCCCTGCACGGTCGGATCGAGGCGGCGCATCGCGACGGTGGTGAGCTCGGTACCGGAGGCGGTCAGGGAGCGTTCCAGCACGTCGAGGCTGGGCGCTCCGCCGGTTCCCATGATCAACCGGGAGCCGAAGGCGGTATCGCCGAGGGCGAAGAGGTCGTCGGACATGGTCAGCCTCCCTGGACCGCGGTCAGGACCTCGACGCGGTCACCGTCACCGAGTGCGGCGGTGGACCACCGGCCGCGCGGGACGACGGTCTCGTTGACGGCGGCCGCGACGCCGGAGTGCGCGGCGGTCAGGGTGGCGACAAGGGTGTCCAGGGTGGTGCCCGCGGCGAGGAGACGGACCTCGCCGTTCACGGACACGGAGAGGGGTGCGGGATCGGTCATGCGGGCTGCTCCTGACGTACGGAGACGGCGGCGGACGAGAAACGGTGCGGGGTGAAGGGGCGGGCCACCTCGGGCAGCTCGCCTGTGGTGAGGAGCTCTGCCATGACGTCACCGGTGACGGGGGTCAGCAGCACCCCGTTGCGGTGGTGGCCGGTGGCGAGGTGGAGGCCGGGCAGGGCGGTCGGGCCGAGCAGCGGGGCGTTGTCGGGGGAAGCGGGGCGCAGGCCGGCCCCGGTCTCGGTGAGCGGCAGCTCGGTGATGCCGGGCACCAGCTCGTGGGCGTCCCGCAGCAGCTCGTAGACGCCGCCCGCGGTGACGGTGGCGTCCCAGCCCATCTCCTCGCTGGTGGCGCCGACGACCAGTTCGCCGTTCTCGCGCGGTACGAGATAGACATGGCTGCCCCGGACCACGGCCCGGACCGTCCGGGTGAGGAACGGTGCGTACGCGGCGGGCACGGTCAGCCGCAGCACCTGCCCCTTCACCGGCCGGACCGGCGGCACGACCTCGTCCGGCAGCCCCGGGAGCCGGCCACTGAGGCTGCCCGCGGCGAGCACGACCTGGTCGGCGGCGAGCTCCGTACCCCCGGCGAGCACGGCTCCGGCGGCCCGGTCGCGTATCACCGTCAGGCGCTCCACCCAGCCGCGGTGGAAGACCACCCCGGCCCGCTCGCAGGCGGTCAGCAGTGCGGCGGCCAGCAGGCGGGGATCGATCTGGTGGTCGCCCTCGACCCGCAGACCGCCGCGGACGCCCGGCGCGAGCATCGGCTCCAGGCGGCGGCACTCGCGGCCGGTGAGCCACTCCGACTCCAGGCCCGAACGCTGCTGCAGGGCGTGAAGGTCCCGCAGATGGGCACGGTCGTCGGAGTCCAGCGCGACGGCCAGGGTGCCGCAGGCGCGGAAGCCGGTCTCCTGTCCGCTCGCCGCCTCCAGCTCGGCCGCGAAGGCCGGATAGCGGGCGGCCGAGGCGACATTGAGGCCCAGCAGCATCTGTTCGCCGTAGTGGAGTTCGGTGACGGCGGCCAGCATGCCGGCCGCCACCCGGGCGGCTCCGCCACCCGGTTCGGGATCGACGACCGCGGTGCGCAGTCCGCGTTGCGCGGCCCGCCAGGCGGTCACCAGACCGATGATCCCGCCCCCGATGACAAGGACATCGGATCCGTTCCCGTTCCGAGAAGAACGCATGGGTGCCCAACCCCTCCCTTCGCCGGCATGACCCGGATCAGGTTCGTACGGTCGAAGGCCGCTCCAGCCTCCCTCTCAGCCCGGTGCGTCCGGGCTCCCGCGAGTGTTTTACGTTGGCCACCCTAAACCGTTCCTGGGCAGTGAGCAGGAACAGGTCCTGTCCCACCGGCACGCCCCGAACGGTCTTGGGCGCACTGGTCCTCCGCTTTCGCCTCCTGGGCGGCGACGCATATCCCGTATGCGGTCCGTCCCAGGTGGGTGGAATCCCTACGACCTGGTCATGTGGGTGTGGCCAGAGGCGACGGGGAGGCCCCGAACCATTACTCCGGTGATACGGGGGCCCCGACTGCTGACGCCACACTCGGCGTCCCAGATCGCACCGCGCACATTACGCACACATGGCCGGGCATACCCACAGATCGTCACACTGTTCACCCAATCGTGCCCATGTTCGCCAAAACCGGGCGCTGGTCGAGCAGCTGTGAACCGAGTTGCAGAGCAGCGGGACGAGCACGGTCGAAGAGCTCCCCCTTTCCTGACGATTCGTCAGATGCGTAAGGTGTACTAGTGAGCGAGCAGCAGCAGTCAGAGCAGCCGGACCGGCAGGCAGGGCGCCGCGTCGTCATCGTCGGCGCGGGCATGGCCGGCGTGCAGACGGCGGTGGCCCTACGGGAACAGGGCTTCACCGGCTCCGTCGCCCTGATCGGCGCCGAACCGCACCAGCCCTACGACCGGCCCCCGCTGTCCAAGGCGGTACTGCTCGGCAAGGCCGAGGACTCCGCCTTCGACGTCGACTTCGACGCGCTGGACATCGATCTGCAGCTGGGCCGCGAAGTCACCGGTGTGCGGCCGGGCGCGCATGAGCTGGACACCCCGTCGGGACCCGTTGCATACGACGTCCTGGTGATCGCGACCGGCGCCGAACCGGTCGTCCTGCCCGGCGCCGAGGGGGTTCCCGGCGTCCATCTGCTGCGCACCCTCGACGACGCGGCACGGCTGCGGCCCGTACTCGACGGGCAGCACGGCGTCGTGGTCGTCGGCGCGGGCTGGATCGGTGCCGAGTTCGCCACCGCGGCCCGCGCCGCGGGCTGCGAGGTCACCGTCGTCGAGGCCGCCGACCGGCCCCTCGCGGGCGCGATGCCCGCCGAGGTCGCCGCCCCGATGACCGCCTGGTACGCCGAGAGCGGCGCCGAACTCCTCACCGGAGCCCGGGTCGCCCGCATCGAACCCGGCCGGGTGATCCTCGCGGACGGCCGCACGATCCCGGCCGGAGCGGTCGTCGTCGGAATCGGCGCACGGCCCGCCACGGGCTGGCTGGCCGGCTCCGGCATCGCGCTCGGCCCCGACGGATCGGTGACCGCCGACGGGACGCTGCGCACCTCGGTCCCCGATGTGTACGCGGTCGGTGACTGCGCCTCGTTCCCCTCCTTGCGGTACGGCGAACGCCTTCTCATCCACCACTGGGACAACGCACTCCAGGGCCCTCGGACCGCCGCCGCCAACATCATCGGGGCGGGGGCCGAGGACGGCCCGGCTCCGCGGACGTACGACCCTGTGCCGTACTTCTGGTCCGAGCAGTTCGACCGGTTCGTGCAGTACGCGGGCCACCACGGGAGCGCCGACACCCTGCTGTGGCGCGGCGATCCGGCCGGTCCCTCCTGGTCGGTGTGCTGGCTGCGGGACGACGTCCTGGTCGCGGTCCTCGCCGTCGGCCGGCCACGCGATCTGGCGCAGGGGCGCAAGCTCATCGAGGCGGGGGCACGGCTCGATCCGGAGCGGGCCGGTGACCCGTCCGTACCGCTGAAGTCGGCGACTCGTCAGTAGGCGTACGGGCAAAGGACGTTGACGTCCGCTATGTGGACGACCCCTTGGGAGGAGGGAAAAGTTAGTGCACTGTGCATCTTTTAGAGTGCTCATTTCATATCTCTTCGAAGGATGCGCATGTTTCGACACAGATGGGCCCGCGCGCTGCGCGGAATCTCCATGGCCTCGGCGTCGATCGCCCTCGTCGGAGGCGCACTCGCCGCCCCGGCGTACGCGGGCACCGCTCCCCAGCCCGGTTCCAACCCGGCTGTCGACTACCAGGACCCGATCGACGCGCTGCCGCCGGTCTCCCGCCCGGACACCAAGCACTGCTCGGTGACGGCCGTCGACCACGACTTCGGCTACACCCTCGGCGGACCGCCGTACACCACCACGCTCACCCCGCCCGAGAAGTGCAAGGGGCCGTGGAACAAGGTCGTCCTCGACTGGTCGGGCAGCGTGAAGGGGCGTCAGTACGACCGTCTCGCCGCGGTCTTCGTCGGTGGCGCGGAGGTCTTCCGCACCAGCACCGCCGAGCCCGACGACGACGGCATCAGCTGGCACGTCGCCAAGGACATCACCGACTTCGCGCCGCTCCTCAAGGACCCGCAGAAGCTCCAGCTCGAACTGGGCAATGTCGTCAACGAGACGTATACCGGCGTGTACAAGATCAAGCTGACGGTCACGTACTACCAGGCCGACAAGCGCCACCCGGCCGCCACCACGGCCGACAGCATCGTCCCGCTCGGTGACACCAACTCCGGCGGCGCCCCCTGGATGAACGTCGGCAAGGGCGGCTCCACCCGCACCGAGGTCACCTTCCCGCGCAATCTGACCAACGCGCGCCTGGAGGTCTACGCACGCGGGGGCGGCTGCGACGAGCAGTGGTTCGACGCGGTCCCCAGCGACCTGGCGGAAACCGCTCCGGACTACCTCTGCGGCGGCGGCCCCTACCGTGAGGTGCAGGTCGCGGTGGACGGACAGCCCGCCGGTCTCGCCCAGCCGTACCCCGTGGTGTACTCCGGCGGCATCGTGCCGACCCTGTGGCGCCCGATCCCGGCCATCGACCAGTTCAAGACCGAGGCGTACGACATCGACCTCACCCCCTTCGCGGGTCTGCTGGCCGACGGCAAGCCGCACGCCATCAGCATCACCCCGTACGGTGCGGCCGACGGCTGGACCGTCGATGGTTCGCTCTTCCTCGACACGGACGCGCACGCGTCCCGCACGAGTGGCAAGGTGACCACCAACACGCTCAGCCACACCCCGGTCGTGAAGACCGTCCAGACCCCGGGCAAGGACGGCTCCACGGACGTCTCCGTGTCGACCGGCCGCTCCTGGAAGATCTCGGGCTATGTCGAGACCTCGAAGGGCCGGGTCACCACCACCGTCGAGCAGAAGTTCGCTTACACCAACACGGACAACGTCTCCCGCACGGGCAGCCATCAGGTGATGCATCAGCGTGACCATGGTTCCACCACGGTGACGACCCAGACCCACGGGCGCACGGACGCGCAGCGGCACACCTGGTCCTACCCCATCGACGTGGACATGGACATCCCGGTGTACGGCGATTACAACAACTACGACCTCAGGGCCGACGTCACCCAGCGCCGTGTGCTCGTCGACACGTCCCGTAAGGGCTCCGCACACGCGTGGCACACAGAAGCGGTCACGGACGACACCGTGGACTCGACCGGCAACCTCGTCCGCACGGGCGGCGTCGTCCAGTCCGCCGACGGAGCCTCGACCGAGAAGTACCGGGGCACCACGGACACCGGAGCCTGCTACTCGCGCTCCCTGACGACCGCGCACGGCTGGGTCACCCGCGACCAGCAGAGCCACTGCCGCGTCGCGGACGTGGTCCGCGACGCCCTGAAGGGCTGAGTCCGGCTACCGACTGTCGGTCCGGGATGGCACGCTTGTCCCTGTGACCGAGATTGACGCAAAGATCGATGCTCTCGTCCCTGCCTGGCTCCACCTTCCCGACATCGCCGAAATGCTCGATGTCGAGGTGACGCGCGTGCGGCAGCTGGTCAAGGAGGGCCAGCTCATCGCCGTACGACGTGGTGAGAACCGGGCGCTTCAGGTGCCTGCCGCCTTCATCGACGGCAACAAGGTGGTCAAGGGGCTCTCCGGAACCCTGACGCTCCTGAGGGACGACGGCTACAGCGACGAAGAGATGCTGGAATGGCTCTTCACCTCCGACCCGACCCTGCCGGGCACCCCTGCCCAGGCACTGAGCGAGAATCGCGGCACGGAGGTGAAGCGCCGCGCCCAGGCGCTCGCCGTCTGACCGCAGGCCGTATGTGAGGGGCGGGCCGCGCAGCAGTGCGCGGCCCGTACCCCCGCGCCGTACCGACAACCGCTCCGCAACGCTCTCCAGGGGGAACCGCGCCATGTCCACGCCTCGCGCGCTGCTGTCCGATGCCCGGCTGTATCTGTGCACGGACGCACGCAGGCGCCAAGGCGATCTCCCCGCGTTCCTCGACGCCGTCCTCTCCAGTGGGGTGGACATCGTCCAGCTGCGCGACAAGGGCATGGAAGCGGCCGAGGAGCTCGAACACCTGGCGGTCTTCGCCGAAGCCTGCAGGCGCCACGGCAGGCTCCTCGCGGTGAACGACCGGGCCGATGTCGCCCACGCCATCGGCTCCGATGTGCTGCACCTCGGCCAGGGCGACCTGCCGGTCCCCGCCGCCCGCGCCACCATCGGCCAGGATGTGGTGATCGGCCGCTCCACCCACGCCGAGTCCGAGGTCGACGCGGCCGTCGCCGAGCCCGGGGTGGACTACTTCTGCACCGGCCCCTGCTGGCCCACTCCGACCAAGCCCGGCCGGCACGCCCCGGGCCTGGACCTCGTGCGGTACGCCGCCTCGCTCGACCAGCGGCGTCCGTGGTTCGCCATCGGCGGGATCGACGCGGGCAATCTCGACGAGGTGCTGGACGCCGGAGCGCGCCGGGTGGTCGTCGTACGGGCGATCACCGAGGCCCCCGACCCGGCCGCCGCCACCGCCGAGCTGGTCGAGCGAATCCGGGCGCGCACCGGAGCGTGATCCGGCCAGATGTCCGAAGGGTGGACAAACAACCAGTCAATTCGGGCAATTGCCGCTGGTCTGGTCCTGTGGCCGTCGCGCTCTGGTTAACCTGCCCGTATGGCCCTTGGCACACCTTCTACCAGGACAGATCACGCGCGCACGGTGCGTGAGCTCCTCGCGACCGGCAAGACTTCGTATTCGTTCGAGTTCTGGGCGCCCAAGACCGAGAAGGGCGAGCGGAACCTCTGGAATGCGCTGCGCCGTGTCGAGGCGGTGGGGCCGAGCTTCGTCTCCGTGACCTACGGGGCCGGTGGCTCCACCCGGGCCGGGACGGTCAAGGCCACCCAGCAGATCGCCGCCGATTCCACCCTCACCCCGGTCGCGCACCTCACGGCGGTCAACCACTCCGTCGCCGAGCTGCGCAACATGATCGGGCAGTACGCCGACGCCGGAATCCGGAACATCCTCGCCGTGCGCGGAGACCCGCCCGGCGACCCGATGGGCGAGTGGGTCGAGCACCCGCAGGGCGTGCGGTACGCGGCTGATCTCGTTCGACTCATCAAGGAATCCGGCGATTTCTGCGTCGGCGTCGCGGCATTTCCCGAGATGCACCCGCGCTCGACCGACTGGGACACCGACACCCGGCATTTCGTGGACAAGTGCCGCGCCGGTGCCGACTATGCGATCACCCAGATGTTCTTCAATCCGGAGGACTATTTGCGGATGCGTGACCGCGTGGTCGCTGCGGGTTGCGAAACGCCGATCATCCCCGAGGTCATGCCGCTGACCAGCGTCAAGCAGTTGGACCGGTTTGCGCAGCTCAGCAACGCGTCTTTCCCTTCCGCGCTGAAAGAACGCATCCTCGCCGCCAAGGAAGATCCCGCCGCTGTACGCTCCATTGGTATCGACTTCGCAACGCAGTTCTGCGCGAGGCTGCGATCCGAGGGTGTACCCGGACTGCACTTCATTACGCTCAACAACTCGACGGCGACGCTCGAAATCTACGAGAATCTCGGACTGCACAAGCAGTCGTGACCGGCCGTACCCGCCACGACCCGGGGCGGTGGCCGTAGGAGGGGGCGGGCATGGGCTGGACAGTCCTCTACATCGCGTTCGGAATCGTCGCGCTGTGGCTGCTCGGCGAGGTGCTCCTGCAGTACAAGGCGCGCCTTCGCTGGCGCCTGCTCGCCTTCGCAGGCTTCGGCTGTGTGGTCGTCGGCGTACTGATGCCGTCCGTGTTCGTCATCGCCGTCGGTGCGATCGCGTTCGCAACCGGTCAGACGTACGTCACGCTGTCCTTCAGGCGTGGCTTCTCGACCGGCTGGGCGATAGGGGGCAGCCCCGGCGAGAGCCGTCGCCGCCGGGGCGGGGGCGACCGGGGCAGCCGCGAGCCCACGCTCGAGGTGTCGGACCTGGAGATGGAGTACGACGAGCAGGTCCCGCAGCGGGCGGACGCCGCGGCACCGGGGGCCGCGGTCTACGAGCCGGAGCCGCTGCCGGACGACACCGGGCAGTACGGCGTCTACAGCGATCACCCGCAGTCGCAGCAGGGACAGAACCAGGGCCGGCAGCCCGAGCAGCAGCCTCAGTACGCGGCGTACGACCCCTACGCCGACCACTCCACGTACGCGGCGCCGGGCCAGGACCCGTACGCCGGACAGGACTCGTTCGCCGGGCAGTACGACTACGGCACGGATCAGCAGCAGTACGCCGCGTACTCCGACCCGTACATCGGGACCGGCACCACCGGCGGCTCCACGCAGTACGCCTCGTACGACAGCTACGGCAACGGCAGCGGCTACGACAGCTACGACGGCCAGCAGCAGTACGCCGCCGATCCGTACGCCCCCGAGACCCCGCCCGGCGGTGTCTGGGTGCCGCAGCAGCGCGAGGGCGAGCAGTACCCGTCCGCACCTCCGGAGCAGCCCGCACAGCCTGCCCCGTACCCGAACGGCTACGACACCGGCTACGACGAGCAGCAGCACCGCTACTGATCGCGGACCGGCAGGAGCAGGGTGCCGCGGGAGTGACCGAGGGCAGGGGCGGCGATCGGACCCGCTCGGCACCCCGGTGGCGCCGCCGACCGGCGGCCTCTCCCTCATTGGGAGCCCCGGAACCCGTCCCCCTCCACGATCAGCCCGGCGACCAGCGCCCCCGACATCCCCGCGTGGGCGAGCCCGCCACCCGGATGCGACCAGCCGCCCGCGATGTAGAGCCCCGGCAGCCGGGTGCGATTGCCCGGGTGCAGATACGCGCACCCCGCCCCGGCCAGCGCGGGCGCGGGCACCGAGCCGCCCTCGGCGCCGGTGTCGGCCGCCGTCTCGGCCGGGGTCCGCACCTCGGCGTGGAGCAGCCGTTCCCGTATGCCGGGCACGGCCACGCCGGCCGCTTCGATCAGTGCGTCGGCGCACCGCTCGCGCAGCGCCGCGTCCGTCCAGTCCACCGCGCCGTGCGGGGCGACCGTCGCCATCAGCGTCACTGCCTCGTGCGCGTCGTCGGGGCGGGTCGACGGGTCGTCCGGGCGCAGCACCGTCACCGTGGGACGGTCGGCGAGCCTTCCGCCGAACACCGCCCCGCGCTCCGCCCCGCCGTCCGCCGGGTGCACCAGGGTCCGGTGCACGGCATCCGCGGGCCGGGCGCCGCGCAGCGACAGCAGGACCAGGAACCGGCCCGGCACCACCCCCTGCTTCGGCTGCACCGCGACATCGCCGTCCCGCCACAGCTCCTGACCGGGCACCAGGCCCGGATTCGGACGGGCCCCCAGCACCACATGACCGGCCTCGGCAACCGTCCCGTCCAGGAGCTCGACGCCCGCTGCCCGGCCGTCCTTCTCGACGACCCGGGCCACCTCGCCGCCGAAGACGAACTCCACCTTCCGGGCCAGACACCGCTCGTACACCGCCTGGGCCAGGGCCCGGATCCCGCCGGAGACGTACCAGCTGCCGAAGGTCTCCTCCATGTACGGCAGCAGGGCGGCCGCCGCCGGGGCGCGCAGCGGGTCGAGCCCGTACGACAGGGCGTACCCGTCGAGCAGGGCGGCCAGCCGGGGGTCCGAGAGCTCCCACGCGCCGACCTCCGTCACCGTGCCCGCCTGGCGTGCCGAGCGCAGCAGCCGGCGCTGCCGGAGCGCGGGATACGGATCACGGCCGAGCACCTGCCAGTCGGAGCGCAACGGCTCCTCCAGCAGCGGACGCCGGGACCGGTCCCAGGCATCGCGCGCCCGGTCGAGGAACTCGCCCCAGGCCGCGCCCGCGCCGCCCCCGAGCGCGGTGTCCAGGGCGGCGACCACCCCGGCACGTGAGGCATTCGGCAGCGAGACCGCCGTGCCGTCCGCGAAGATGTGGTGGCTCGCCGGATCGACCTGGGTCATGGTGACGCACCGCTCCAGCGGCTCCTTGCCCGTTTTCACGAACAAGTCGCGGTAGACCGCGGGCAGATGCAGCAGCGTGGGACCGGTGTCGAAGGCGAAGCCCTCATGGGCATACCGGCCGACCGAGCCGCCGAAGGTCGCCGACCGCTCGTACACCGTCACCCGGTGGCCTGCCACGGCGAGCCGGGCGGCCGCCGTCATCGCGCCCATCCCGGCGCCGATCACCGCAATTCGTGCCATGTCAGTGACCTTAACGGCCGCCTCCGACACTCAGTCCAGTGGCCAGTGCGAACCGGTCCCGGCCAGGCGATTCTCCTCGTGGCGCTGAGCCCTGCGGCGCAGGAACCGGCGGATCCGGGAGGCCAGGAAGACCAGTATGACCATGCCGAGCAGCAGCAGTGCCGCGGCGATGATCGCGGCCGCCAGCGGATGGAATATCGCGAACGTGACGATTCCTGCGACGCCCAGGTCCTCGGCCGTGCTCACCGCGATATTGCTGAACGGCTCGGGGGAGGTGTTGACCGCCATCCTGGTGCCCGCCTTCACCAGATGGCTCATCAGCGCGGTGGAACCGCCGACGGCCCCGGCCGCGAGCTCCGGCAGCGAACCGCTCTCGCCGGCCAGCAGCGCCGCCACGACGGCACCGGCGACCGGCCTGATGACGGTGTGCGCCGAGTCCCAGACCGAGTCCACGTACGGGATCTTGTCCGCCACCACCTCACACAGGAAGAGCACACCGGCCACGACGAGGACATCGGTGCGCTGCAGCGATGCGGGCACCTCGTCTGTGATCCCGGTCGCGCCGAAGACACCGAGCAGCAGGACCACCGCATAGGCGTTGATCCCGCTCGCCCAGCCGCTTGTGAACACCAGAGGGAGTACGGACACGGACGCGATCGTAACCAGACGGCGATCGGCCCGGAGTGGGGTTCGGTGCGCAGCCCTGAGTATCCGTACCTAGGCAACGAGATGAGTAGGTGCGCGGATGGGCTCCCACCTGCGCGGACGGGAAACTGGAGCCCACGGAGAGGGGCGCGGCACCGGCACCGCCGACACGGGGCGGCGGAACGGGCGCGGCACTCCTTCCGGAGCGGGGGAGCACGACGGAGAGCCCGGGGACCACGGGGGGAAACGGGGGTCACGGGGGAAGGTTCTCCGGCTGCACAGCAGACGCCGGTCCGGCGCAGGCTCGGGGGGATCGAGCCTCGCCGGACCGGCGTCTTTGTGCGTCGGTGCGGGCGGCCGCGGCGGGGGTGGCCCGGCAGCGGGGACAGCCCGACAGTGGGGGCCGGCCCCGCCTCAGGGCCGGCCCCCTCGGGGGTCAGCGCCCGCTGACGCGCCCGTGCAGCAGCAGCGACAGCGCAGAGTGCACATCGTCGATCGACCGCTCCGGCTGGAACGCCTGCCAGTCCAGGGCCGCCACCAGCACCATGCCGACCAGGGCGGCAGCCGTCAGCTGGATGTCGATCTCCTCGCTGAGCTCACCGTTCTTCACGCCCTCGCGCAGCACCTCCTCGACCACGGCGACGGCCTCCTGACGCACCACCAGGAGGGTCGACTGCCAGGCCCGGTTGGTGCGCCACAGCTCCGCGACGTACAGCTGGGTGAAGGCCGGATAGCGGTCGATGAAGACCAGACCGGCCCTGATCATCGCGTCCAGGGCCTCGACCCGGGTGCCGCCGCGCCCCTCGGTCTCCTCCGCCGCCGAGCGCAGCGATGCCGTGAGCAGCCCGACGCCGTGGCGCAGCAGCTCCTCGAAGAGCTCGGTCTTGCTCTTGAAGTTGTAGTAGACCGTGCCCTTGGCGACCCCGGCGCGCTCGGCGATCTCGTCCACCGTGGTCGCCGAGAAGCCCTTCTCGGCGATGAGAGTCACGGCCGCCTCGTAGAGCTTCTGCCGGGTGGCCTGGCGGCGCGTGGTGCTACTGCTTTCCATGCCCCTGATTCTCACAGGTCCGGTTGCGCTCACAGGCTCAGCTCCGGGTGAAGCCGGTCCAGGGTCCATACCTGCTTGCGGCGTGCGGCGACCGCGGTCAGGGCGAGCGCCCCCACCGTGAAGGCCAGCAGCACCGCGCAGCCCTGCCAGACCGGACCGAGCCCGCCGCCCGTGATCAGCCGGCGCAGCCCCTCGACGACGTAGCTCATCGGCAGGTAGGGGTGGATCGCGTTGAAGAATCCGGGGCTGGTCTCGACGGGATAGGTGCCCCCGGCCGAGGTCAGCTGGAGCATCAGCACCGCCAGCACAAGAATCCGTCCCGCAGCCCCGAACCGGGCGTTGAGCCACTGCACGATCGCTGCGAAGCAGCAGGTCACCAGCGCAAGGAAGCCGATTGTCCCGGCGGCACGGGTCATCTGCAGACCGAGCCCCCAGTGCAGTACGGACATCAGGGCGGCCACCTGCACCAGACCGATCGCGGCCACCGGCAGCCAGCCCGCGAAGGCGATCCGCCACGCGGAGGCCCCGGCGGCGAGTGCGCGCCGGTTGAGCGGCTGGATCAGCATGTACGCCACCATCGCACCGACCCAGAGGGAGAGCGGGATGAAGTAAGGGGCGAAGCCGGTGCCGTAGTTGGGGGCCGCGTGCAGCGACTTGGAGGCGAGCTGTACCGGGTCGGCCATGACTTCCGTACGCGCGTCGCGGTCCTTCTTGTCGTAGTCGGGGATCTCGCCGGCGCCGTCGTTGAGTCCCTGGGCGAGGGTGGCCGAACCGTCGCTGAGCCGGATCAGCCCGCCGTCCAGATCGGTCGCGCCCTTCTTGAGGTTGCTCACACCGGTGTCCAGGTCGGTGGAGCCGGTCTTGGCCGTGTCCAGGCCGGTGTGCAGTTCGTCCGCTCCCTTGGCGACCTCGTGGGCGCCGGTGTTGAGCGAGTTGACCTTCTTCACCGCGGCCTTCAGGTCCTCGTCCAGGTGCGGCGCGCTCTCGGCCAGGTCATTGGCCTGCTGCTGCAGCGTGGTCAACTGGGCGCGCAGCTTCTTCAGGTCGCCGTTCTGGTTCGTGACCAGCACATTCACATCGTCGGCGACCTTCGCGACATCGGCCGCCGCGGTCTTCGCGCGCTTCAGCGGCGGGCAGGCGGTGGGGTCGGCGAGCGGCTGCTCCGTGCATGTGGTGCGGTAGACCTCGGCCAGGTCGTCGGAGGCCGTGTGGGCGGCGGTGGCCGCGGTGGGCGCCGACTTCACCAGCGTGTCGAGGTTGTCCCGTACGGTCTGCGAGGAATCGGCGACCAGCCGGGCGGTGTCGCCGATCGACTTGCCGTTGTCCTTCAGGAACGGGCGGACGTCGGCCGCCACCCCGCTGACCTTGTCAGCGAGCAGCTGGGTGCCCTCGGCGACCTGCCGGGAGCCGGTTTCGAGGTCGCCCGCGCCCTCGTTCAGCTTGGTGATCCCACCGGCCAGACTGCTGCTGCCGGCCTTGGCATCCTTCAGCCCGTCAGCCAGATCCTGCGATCCCTTCTTCGCCTCGCCTATGCCGCCCTTGAGGTCGTCAGCACCCTTGGCGGCCTCCGCCGTCGCGTCATGGATGTCGGAGAAGCCGATGAAGATCTGGTCGAGGTAGCTGCGCGAGGCACTGGTCGACGCGGCGGTGCGCACCTCGGAGAACACCGTCCGGGAGATCTGCCCGACGATGTAGTTGTTGGCGTCGTTGGTCCGCACCTGGAGCGCGCCGGTCTCGGGGGAGTCACCCGAACTGGACGCGATCCGCTTGCTGAAGTCCGACGGCATGGTGAGCGAGAGGTAGTACGTACCGTCCTCGACGCCCTTGTGCGCCTCGGCGGAACTCACCTCGTGCCACTCGAAGGTCTTGGAGTCGAGGAGCTCGCCGGTGATCTCGTCGCCGACCGCGATGTGCTTTCCGTCGGCGGTGGTGCCCTTGTCGTCGTTGACCAACGCGACCGGGATCTTGTCGAGGCGGCTGTACGGGTCCCAGAAGGAGCACAGGTACAGGGCGCCGTAGAGCAGCGGCAGCAGCAGGAGCGCGATCAGTGCGGCGACCGGCAGCTTTCCCCTGCCGAAACGCTTCAGCTCAAGCGCGGCCAGTCTCGGCGAACGCATCGGCCGATCCCTCCTCGGTCGTGGTTTCCTCGGCTGCGGTGTCCTGCGCGTCCGCCGGTGCGGCCGTGGTGTCGGTACGTACGGTGATGGCGTCCTCGGGTGCCTGGCTGCACACGGCGAGCACCGTCGTCCCGCTGCCGGCGATGGACCCCAACAGCTCCCAGGCCTGGGCCCGTTCGGCGTCGGAGAGCTTGAGATCGGTGTCGTCCACCGCGAGCAGCCGGGGCCGGCCGATCAGGGCGAGGGCGATGGACAGCCGCAGCGCCTCCAGCCGTTCCAGATCCCGTACAGGGGTCTGCTCGGCCTTGGGCAGGGCGGCGGGGTCGAGTCCGGCGGCGTCCAGCGCCGCGTCGATCCGTTCCTGCGCGGCGGCGATGCGCTCGGCGCGCGGACGCAGCAGAGCGCGCAGCGAACCGTCGAAGCGGCGCTGCAGCAGGGCCCGCTCCCGCAGGTGCTCGGCGACGGTGAAGGCCGGGTCGAGCTCGCTGACCCCGGGCACCGGGCCCAGTGCGCTGATGCGGCGTACGGCGGCCATCTGGCGCGGCAGGCGCAGTCCGCCGATCTCCGCCTGGCCCTCGGTGGGGCGCATCCGGCCGGTGAGGGCGAGCAGCAGGCAGGTGCGGCCGGAGCCGGACGGGCCCTCGATCGCCACGAGTGAGCCGGGCCCGGCCTTGATGCCCACACCCCGGAAGGCCCAGCCGCGTGGTCCCTTGAGCCCGAAATCCTCGGCGGTGACAGCGGCCCCGTGCGGGCTGTCCACAGACTCTCCCTCTCATTTTGAACTGACTGGTCAGTCTAAAAAGTATCCCGAACTCGCGATCGAAGCAAAAGGGCAGGTCAGGGGGTAGGCGGACCCGATTGTCAGTGGCGCCCCTCACGATGGATACATACGGCCACGGAGCCGTTACACGAGACAGGAGGTTTCGTCATGGCCCACTCGTCCGCAGCAGCCGCACCCCGGCGCCGCGCAGACGGCCCTGCCCCCTCACTGACCGGTCCGGCAAACGATGTCCATCCCGTTGTGCGCCGCACCACGGCGCCGCCCGCCGCCCTCGATCTGCTCGCCCAGGCCCGCGCCGGCCTCGACGAGGCCGCCGTTCTCGATGTGCCGAACGAGCGGTATGCCACCGCCCACCTTGCCGCGCTGCGCACCGCTGCCGCCGTGCTCGCCGTGCGGGGCCGCCCCGAGACATCCCGAAGGCGTCGGGAGCGGATCCGCAGCGCCTGGGAGGTTCTCCCGGAAATAGCCCCCGAGCTGACCGAATGGAGCGCACTGTTCGCCTCCGGCGCCCGTCGCAGAGCCCGCGCGGAAGCCGGTATACCGGGCGCGGCCAGCCGGCGGGACGCCGACGATCTGCTGCGTGACGCGGCGATGTTCCTGCGCCTGGTCGAGCGGCTGCTGGCGCTTCAGCCGGTGCTCCCACAGGCCCGCAGGGAGCGGCCCGACGCAGGATGACGGCGACGGGGGCGCGAGGCAATAGGGTGGACAGCACCTGTACCACCTGCACTGTTCACGCTCCGCCGTCAGCGGCGGCACCGTGCCGAGGAGTCATCTGCCGTGTCGGACCAGCTGCGCCCCCGCGCCTCCCTCCGTACCGCCGTGGTCTGGGAGGTCCTTAAGGACGCCCTTGACCGCCAGGTCAAGGCGACTGGCAGGGACGCCCTGGATGTCCTGGACACCGGCGGCGGCACCGGCAACTTCGCGGTGCCGGTCGCCCGTCTCGGCCACCGGGTCACCGTCGTCGACCCCAGCCCCAACGCGCTCTTCGCCCTGGAGCGCCGAGCCGCCGAGGCCGGGGTCGCCGACAGGGTCCGCGGGGTCCAGGGCGACATCCACGGCCTGTTCGAGGTGGTGGAGCGCGGTGGTTACGACGCGGTGCTGTGCCACGGAGTCCTGGAGTACGTGGACGACCCCGCCGAGGGTGTGCGCAACGCGGTCGAGGCGCTCCGTCCGTCCGGTGCGCTCAGCCTGCTTGCCGCCGGGCTCGGTGGCGCGGTCCTGGCCCGGGCGCTCGCCGGTCACTTCACCGAGGCGCGGCAGGCGCTCGGCGACCCGGCGGGCCGCTGGGGCGAAGGGGACCCGGTGCCCCGGCGCTACACCGCGGAACAGCTCACCGAGCTGGTCTCCGCGGCGGACGTCGAGGTCGGCGCGGTCCACGGTGTACGGGTCTTCGCCGACCTCGTACCGGGCGTCCTGGTGGACACCGAGCCCGGTGCCATGGAGGCCCTGCTCAAGCTGGAGGCGGCCGCGGCCGAACAGCCCGCCTTCCACTCGGTCGCGACGCAGCTGCACGTTCTGGGCACGAAGCGCGCCTGAGGGCGCGGCCGCCGACCGGTGGTAGCTCAGCTGTAGCGCGGCTGATCAGGGACGCAGCCGCAGATGGAGTACGCCCCAGGGCCCCCGATCGGGGGCTTCGCCACGTATGATCGGGGGACACCATCCGGCATGACGGATCGGAGGTTGGGGAATCAACGCCTCAGCGGCTGAGCTGTCATGGCGGCCCGGACTGGCTGATTGGCAAATTGGGCGGGTTTCACGGGGGCGATTCCCTGCCTATCCTGGAAGGGCCGCATACCGGCCGCCCCCCGCGGCCGACGACGAGGAGGACTCCGTGCCGCTCTCGGAGCACGAGCAGCGAATGCTCGAGCAAATGGAGCGAGCGCTGTACGCCGAAGATCCCAAGTTCGCGACAGCGCTCGAGGGAAGCGGGCTGCGTATGTACACCCGGCGACGGGTCTACCAGGCGGTCGCAGGCTTCCTGGTGGGTATCGCGCTCCTCATGGCCGGAATGGTCGCCCAGCAGATCTGGATCAGCGTGGTGGGGTTCCTCGTCATGCTCGGCTGCGCGGTCCTTGCGGTCACAGGTTGGCGCAAAGCGCCCAAGCCGGGCGAGCGACAGGCAGCCGTCGGCGGTGAGCGCCGTCAGCCCAGGCAACGCCGGACCGTGATGAATCGGATCGAGCAGCGGTGGCAGCGTCGCCGTGACGAGCAGGGCCAGTAGGGCCTCGGACAATCTTGGGTGAGGGGCGGCCGCATTTCTGCGGCCGCCCCTCACGTGTGCCCGGGGTCGGCCTTCGGCCCGCCGCTGCCCTCAAATGCCGGGCAGGCCCGAAAATCGAGCCTGCCCGGCGCTTGAGGGCGCACCTTCATACGGGGCAGTGCGAGGAAGCTCCAAACCTGTCCGGCCATTCAGGGCAAGGGACTGTCAGGAGCGGGCCACAGGAAGCTTCAAGCCCGTCCGCTGCTGGGGGCGAAAGGCTGCCGGGTGGGCCCGGGGCGCCTACTGGCCCGTCCGGCGATTGAGGACAGAGGCGGGGCCGCAGGCCAGGCCCACCGTCACCCCTGCCGGCGTGACAGAGGCGGGTCGCAGGCCGGCCCCCGTCACCCCTGCTGGCGGGAAGGCCGTCGCAGCCAACCAGCCCACCGGCCCCGGCCCCACCGCTCCGCCCACCTACCGGTGAACGCCGCCCAGCGATCCGAGGCCGCCCAGATCACCCGAACGGCCGAGCGTGGTGCCGCGACTGCGCGGATCCGGGCGAACCGCCCGGCCGACGCCCGCAGTCCGGCCCGCACCGTCTCCACGTCCTCGGCGAGCCCGGTACCCGACCGGGGCTCCGGGGCGTAGAGCACCTGCTCCACCGCCCCCGCCACCCGGTGCACCGCGGCGGCCTCGTCGGGGCCGAGCTGACCCAGCCGCACCACCCGGGCCGCCGCCTTGCGCGGGGTCTGGGAGTCATCCGGCTCGATGCCGTGGTCCCACGCCGTGTCGATGATCTCCCGCCAGGCTGCCAGCGTTCTGGCCGTCGCATCAGCCGGCGTACGCCCGGCGGAGAAACTCAGCCGGCGCCTGCGCGCCCGAACCCGCCAGAGCATGGGCAGCAACGGCAGCGCCAGGATCACCAGGGCGGCCAGGACCAGACCGAGGACGGTGCCTGTCGGCGTCCCGGAATCCGTCGGAGCCGCTACCCCCGGCGCAGCCGAGCTGCCGCACTCGCCTTGCTTGCGCATCTGGGCCGGGCAGCTGTCCGAGACGGACGGCGCGACCGTCGGAGCGGCCGAGGCGCCCTTCTCCGGCCGGGCCGGGTCGGACGTGCCGCCGGCGGGGGCGTCCGACTGGGTGTACGACGGGGCGGTGCCCCGCGTCGGGGTCGGTTCGAAACGGGTCCACCCGATGCCCTCGAAATACAGCTCGGGCCAGGCATGAGCATCGCGCAGCCCCACCGACACCGAACCGTTCGGTTGCGCAGTGCCGGGAGTGAAGCCCACCGCGACCCGGGCCGGAATACCCAGCGTCCGCGCCATCGCGGCCATCGTGAACGAGAAGTGGACGCAGAAGCCCCGCTTGTCCTTCAGGAACCGGCCGATCGCCGCGCTCCCGGTGCCCGAGTTCACCGAGGTGTCGTAGGTGAAGCCGCCGTCCGAGGCGAAGAAGTTCTGCAGCTTCACCGCCCGCTCGTAGTTGTTGGCGGCGCCCTGCGTCACCCTGTCCGCGGTCTGCCTGACCACCTTCGGCAGGGAGTCGGGAACACTGGTGTACTCGCGCTGCAGAGCGGCCGGCGCGGTGCCTGCCGCGGCGAGCTGATCGGCGGTCGGATGGACCACCAGACTGGAGACCTGGTACTGCGCACCGCGGGTCGTCTCCCCGCGGTCACCGACGAGTGTCCGTCCCATCGGCTCGTACCGCCAGCGCCCGCCGATCCTGACCTCGGTCGCGGGGTAGGGGAGCGGTAGATAGGTCTGCTGGTAGGAACGGGACGCGGAGATGTTCGACCTGATCTCCGTGGCCAAGACGTCCGCGCCGAGGCCCTCCGGGGTCGGGAGCCGCTTCGGCACATCCTCCAGACGGCGCGTGGAGGGCCGCCACTCTCTTCCGTTGAACTGATCCAGGGACAGGATCCGCAGATAGAAGCCCTGCGGGTCACCGGAATTGGTGCGGTAGGACATCACCTCCCGGTTCTCCGGCTGGTTCAGATTGTTCTGCAGCGAGACCAGGGGATTGACCGCGGAGATGGTGCCTCCGCTCCCCTTGCCGTTCGTGCCGCCCGTACCGGCCAGCAGACCGCTGTCGAGCGCGGGCAGCGCCGCCGGTACGACCAGTGAGATCCCCAGCGCAAGCGCACCGATGCGGCGTCCGGTGCGGACCGGTGCCGTCGGGCGGCCGCCGGAGAACGCCGCACCGACCGCCGGACCGCCAGGGGGGCTGGTCGCGCCGCTGAAGACCCGCCCCCACTGGGAGAGGCGGTCCCGGCCCTCGGCCATCAGAAGCAGCAGATAGCCACCGGCCGCGAGCAGGAACCAGAGCCAGTCCGCTCCGCCCTCGGAAAGTCCCGCAGCCACCGAGTACAGCGCGAGGAGAGGCAGACCGGCCGGGGCCGCGCTGCGGAACGTCACAGCGAGGGCGTCCACGGCCAGGCCGACCAGCAGCACACCGCCGATCAGTATCAGCCGGATGCCGTCCGTCACGGGCGCCGGAGCGGCGTACCTCCCGACATCCTCGGCGCCCGACGTCAGCAGATCCGCGAGCCGCTGGACGGCCTCCGGACCCGGCAGGACACCGGCCAACGCCTGAGTCCTGGCGAACACCACCGTCAGCAGAACCAGCGTGACCAGTGTCTGCGCCGCGACGATCAGCATCCGGGGCATGGGCACCCGGCGGGCGAGCGCGCCCATCCCGCTCTGGACCGCCAGCAGAAACGCGGCCTGCAGGATCCATCCGGCGGGCTCGACCAGCGGCAGCATCGAGCCCGCTGCCATCAGCGTCGCCGCGAAAGCGCACAGCGTCAGCCGACCACGACCGCTCATGACCATCCCCCGGAGAAACCTGTCGTGCCACCTGTGGTGCCGCCGACGGCAGCGGACTGAGTCGCCAGGCCCTGGTGTCCCGCTTGCTGCCAATACCGGGCGAGACCGGTCCCCGGCGCCACCGCCACCGCCGTCCAGCCCGATTCGCGCAGCAGCCGCAGTCGCCGTTCGAACGCCGTGTCCGTCCCCGCGGGCGCGGCGGCGCCCTGAACCCAGGCCGTGCTGTCCAGTACGAACGCGACGGCGCCGCCACTGCGCTGCCGCATCCGGGCCGCCACCGCCGCCTGCTCCTCGTCCAGATCACCGAAGAACGCGATCAGCAGCCCTTCGTTGCCGCCGCGCAGCACGTCGTACGCACGTGACAGACCGCCCCCGTCGGAGTGATCGACCACCGCCAGGGTGTCCATCATCAGCCCCGCGGAGTCGGCGGACTCCTGCGTCGATCCGGCGAAGCCTCCTTCGCCCTCGCCCGGAACCGCGTTCCCGTCGTCGGTCAGCAGCCGGACCGCGAAGCCGCGCTCCAGCATGTGCACCAGCGTGGACGCCGCACCGGACACCGCCCACTCGAAGGCGGAGTCGGGCCCCGTCCCCTGATAGGCGATCCGCCGGGTGTCCAGCAGCACCGTGCACCTGGCTCGCTGCGGCTGCTCCTCGCGGCGCACCATCAGCTCGCCGTAGCGCGCGGTGGAGCGCCAGTGGACCCGGCGCAGATCGTCGCCGTGCCGGTAGCCGCGCGGAATCACGTCGTCGTCACCGGCCAGCGCCAGCGAACGTTGTCGTCCCTCGCCGTACCCGGGGGCCTCGCCCGCCAGCCGTACCGGCGGCAGCGGCTCGGTCCGAGGAATGACGACGAGGGTGTCGTAGGCGCTGAACGAACGAGTCAGCTCGCACATCCCGAACGGATCGCTCAGCCGCAGCTGCAGCGGACCCAGAGGATAGCGCCCGCGCAGATCCGACCGCACCCGGTAGGAGACCTCGCGACGGCCGCCCGCCTCCACCCGGTCCAGCACGAACCGGGGCCGCGGCCCGAGCACATAGGGCACCCGGTCCTGCAGCATCAGCAGCCCGGTCGGCAGCCGCGACTCCATCCGCAGATGGACCCGCGCCTCCGTGCCCGCGGGCACCCGGGACGGCGAGAGCCGCCGGGTGCCCGCGACCCGGTAACGGGTGCGGACGAGCACCACGACACAGACAAGTGGCAGCGAGGCGAGCAGCAGCCCGACCCGCAGCAGATCCGCCTGTCCCAGCACATACGCGCAGATCGCCGCGGCGATACCGGCTGCGAGGAAGGACCGCCCGCGTGTGGTCAGCCCGCTCAGAGCGGCCCGCAGACCGCCCTTGTCGTCGCCGTCGTCCATCGCGGCCGGCCCCCCGGAGGTCATCACACCCGCCGTACGCCGGGCTGCGGCCGGCTGTACACCGGACGGCCCGGCCGGTGCTGGGGCTGTACCTGGGCGGCGCCGCCGCCGGCGGTGGGTACCGGTGTCTGCTGCAGGATCTCCAGCACGACCTGCTCGGCGGTACGACGGTTCAGCTGGGCCTGTGCCGTCGGCAGCAGCCGGTGCGCGAGCACCGCGACCGCCAGCGCCTGCACATCGTCCGGCAGGCAGTAGTCCCGGCCGCTCAGCGCCGCGGAGGCCTTCGCCGCGCGCAGCAGATGCAGGGTGGCTCGCGGCGAGGCGCCGAGCCGGAGATCGGGATGGCTGCGGGTGGCCCCGACGAGCTCCACCGCATACCGCCGCACGGCGTCGGCCACATGGACCGTCCGTACCGCGTCGATCAGCTTCACCATGTCGTGCGCGTGCGCCACCGGCTGCAGATCGTCGAGCGGCGAGGTCCCGCCGTGCACATCGAGCATCTGCAGCTCGGCGTCCGCACTCGGATAGCCGATCGACACCCGGGCCATGAACCGGTCGCGCTGGGCTTCGGGCAGCGGATAGGTGCCCTCCATCTCCACCGGGTTCTGGGTGGCCACCACCATGAACGGGTCGGGCAGCTCGTACGTGTGCCCGTCGATGGTGACCTGGCGCTCCTCCATCGACTCCAGCAACGCCGACTGGGTCTTCGGCGAGGCCCGGTTGATCTCGTCGCCGATCACGATCTGGGCGAAGATCGCGCCCGGTTTGAACTCGAAGTCGCGCCGCTGCTGGTCGAAGATGGACACACCGGTGATGTCCGAAGGCAGCAGGTCCGGTGTGAACTGAATACGCCGCACCGAGCAGTCGATGGACCGTGCCAGCGCCTTGGCCAGCATTGTCTTGCCGACCCCGGGGACATCCTCGATGAGGAGATGCCCCTCCGCCAGCAGCACGGTCAGCGAAAGCCGTACGACCTCAGGCTTGCCCTCGATCACGCTCTCCACCGACCTGCGCACCCGCTCCGCAGTCGTGGTCAGATCTGTGAGGCTCGCTCGATCGTCATAGGTCGTCACCCGGCCCTCCTCGGCCCTGCCCCACGCTCGCCAGGAGCAGGGGATACCCCATTCACGGGCCGACGCGCATGCAGCGGCCCGGCCCACCCCGAAACACGGACACCCCTCCGGAAACGTCCGGTGAGATGCCACATGCGCATTCTTGTTGCCGTTACCGCTTCGTGTCACTCGCCTGTGGACAAGTGGGGGCGATATGTCGGGGTCGGTGAGGTTATCGGTTCCCGACGTACGCCCGTCCGGGCGGTCAGGAGACGGGAAGGATCTCGCGCAGCAAGCCGCTGGTCACATCGAAGACGAAGCCGCGGACGTCGTCGGTGTGCAGCAGGAACGGCGAGGTGCGCACGCGCTGCATCGACTGCCGTACGTCCTGGTCGGCGTCCTTGTATGCCTCGACAGCCCAGACCGGACGCTGACCGACCTCCACTTCCAGCTCTTGGCGGAATTCCTCGGTGATCGATTCCAGGCCGCAATTCGTGTGATGAATGAGTATGACGCTGCGGGTGCCGAGAGCCCGCTGGCTGATGGTCAGCGAACGGATCACGTCATCGGTGACCACGCCGCCCGCGTTGCGGATGGTGTGGCAGTCGCCGAGCGACAGACCGAGTGCGTCGTGCAGGTCGAGCCGGGCGTCCATGCAGGCGACCACAGCGACGCGCAGCACCGGCTTGGCGTCCATGCCCGGGTCGTTGAATTCGGCGGCGTACCGGACGTTCGCCTCGACGAGGCGGTCGGTGACTGTGCCCCCGGTGCGGGCCTGGTCGGCAGCGGGCACGGAGGGCTCGACGGAGGAGTGCGCGGAAGTCGGCATGGATATGACGTTAGCTCTCGCCCTTGGTCCCGTCGTGCTGTGAGAAGGGACAAAGAACGTCAACGAGGCTTGTGTGAGGTAACCCACAAGCCTCACAGCTGTTCATTCGACCGGGTGAACGGCGGGCAGGGCGACGCGCTGCCCGGTTGATTGATCGGGAATCGATCGAATGGCAGGGTGGACTAAAGTGACGGGAAGTTACCGACACCCTGCACATTCCGTAGATTTCCCCCGTGTGTGCGGCGTGCGTACGGTCCGGCCCTCTCCCGCTCGCCGGTCGGCCGACGCCCCTTCCCCGGCGCCGGCCGACCTCCCCTTCCGGGTGGGCGGGGACCAGGCCGTACGTGCAGCCACACGGGACCTGAGCCTGAGAGGGCGCATGAGCCAGACCCGACACGTCCCGGTGATGCTCCAGCGGTGCCTGGACCTGTTGGCCCCGGCCCTGGAGGCGCCCGGCCCGCCGCAGCCCGTGGTGGTCGACTGCACCCTCGGCCTCGGCGGACACAGCGAGGCGCTGCTCTCCGCCTTCCCCTCCGCGCGGCTGATCGCGCTGGACCGTGACAAGGAGGCGCTGCGGCTCTCCGGCGAGCGGCTCGCCCCGTACGGAGACCGGGCCACCCTGGTGCACGCGGTCTACGACGAACTGCCCGAGGTGCTCGCCAGACTCGGCATCCCCAAGGTCCAGGGCGTCCTGTTCGACCTCGGTGTCTCCTCCATGCAACTGGACGAGGCCGACCGCGGATTCGCGTACGCCCAGGACGCCCCGCTCGACATGCGCATGGACCAGACGACCGGCATCGGCGCGGCCGAGGTGCTCAACACGTATCCGCCGGGCGAACTGGTACGGATCCTGCGGGCGTACGGCGAGGAGAAGCAGGCCAAGCGGATCGTCTCCGCGATCGTACGCGAGCGCGAGAAGGAGCCGTTCAGCAACAGCGCCCGGCTCGTCGAGCTGATCCGTGACGCGTTGCCGCAGGCCGCCAAGCGCACCGGCGGCAACCCTGCCAAGCGCACCTTCCAGGCGCTGCGCATCGAGGTCAACGGCGAGCTCACCGTCCTGGAGAGGGCCATTCCGGCCGCCGTGCAGAGCCTCGCGGTCGGCGGCCGTATCGCCGTCCTCTCGTACCACTCGCTGGAGGACCGGCTGGTCAAGCAGGTCTTCGCGGCGGGCGCCGCCACCACCGCGCCACCCGGACTGCCGGTCGTGCCCGAGCGCTATCAGCCCCGGCTGAAGCTGCTGACCCGTGGCGCGGAGCTGCCCACGGAGGAGGAGGTCGCCGAGAACCGGCGCGCCGCCCCCGCCAGGCTGCGCGGCGCCCAGCGGATCCGCGAGGAGGAACGATGAGCGTCCGGTGTCCGGGAACCCGGACACCGGCGACACCCGGGGCGGCGTGGTGAGCAGACCGGCCGGGCAGTTGAAAGGGCGGGCAGCGCGGCTCGCCCGGCTGATGCCGTCCGGGCCCAGCACCGCGGCCCGTACCCCCTTCGTCCTGCTGGTCGTGCTGCTCCTCGGCGGCGGGCTCATCACGCTTCTGGTTCTCAACTCGGCCCTCAACGAAGGATCGTTCAGGCTGAGTGAGCTGAAGAAACGGACCACCGAGCTCACGGACGAGCAGCAGGCCCTCCAGCGCGACGTCGACCGATACTCCGAGCCGGACGCCCTGGAGAGGCGCGCCCGCAAGCTGGGCATGGTGCCCGGCGGCAGCCCCGCCTTTCTCGATCCGGACGGTAAGGTCCGCGGCGTAGCCGCCGAGGCCAGCGCCGAGCCGACCCCCGCAACACCGCCGCAGAAGCCCAGAACCCCCCAGGCGCCCCCCGCGACCGCGCCGTCCGCCGGCTCGCCCTCTCCCCCGATGTCGGCCACCCCTTCGGGCGCCGCCGTGAAGCCCAGCACCTCCGCGGCCTCGCCCGCCGGGCCGCATGCCCTGGCAAACCAGCCTTCGACGAGCCCCGGCAGGTGACGCAGTGCCTTCCAAGGAACCACCGCGCCGCCGGGTCCCCGGCCCCGCGCGCCCCCGCAGCGCCGCAGGCGGCCAGGGACGCCCCCGGCCCGCCGCCCGCCGCCCGTCGTCCCCGGCACCGCGTGTCCGCGCGCCCCGCAACCGGCCCGCGCGCTCCCTCCGCCTCGGCAGCCCGCGTCCCCGGCTACGCCTGGTCAGTCTCGCCCTGACGCTCGTCATGCTGACGTTCGTCGTCCGGCTCCTCCAGGTCCAGGTCGTCGACGCCAACGCGTACGCGGCCAAGGCCAAGGAGAACCGCTACCTCAGCTACACGATCTCCGCAGAGCGCGGCGAGATCACCGACCGCAGCGGTATCGCGCTGGCCACCAGCGTCGACGCGTACGACATCACCGCCGACCCGTCGATGTTCACGCCGGAGATCAGCAAGACCCCCGACGCGCCCCAGCAGGCGGCGGCGCTCCTCGCCCCGATCCTCGGCGCCGACGCCTCCGAACTGACCGAGAAGCTGTCCAAGAAGGGCCGCTACACCGTCCTGGCCCGCCGCCAGACCCCGCAGGTCTGGAATCAGATCAAGGACCTCAAGTCCGTCTTCGCCGAGAAGGCCGCGAAGGACAAGGCGGCCGGCGGCGCCGGAGCCAATGTGCTGGCCGGGGTCTTCCAGGAGTCGACGACCAAGCGGGTCTACCCGAACGGAGGGCTCGCCGCCGGGATACTGGGCTATGTCAACACCGACGGCAAGGGTGCAGGCGGCCTCGAATCGCAGCTGGACAAGGAGCTCGCGGGCGAGGACGGCAAGATCAAGTACGCCCAGTCCGGCGGCCGGCGGGTACCCACCGCGGGCACCAAGGAGGTCCCGGCCGTCGCCGGGTCCGACATCGAGCTGACCATCGACCGCGACATCCAGTGGGCCGCCCAGCAGGCCATCACCGACCAGGTGAAGAAGTCCAAGGCGGACCGCGGCTATGTGATCGTGCAGAACACCAGGACCGGCGAGGTCCTCGCCATGGCCAACGCACCCGGCTTCGACCCCAACGACCTCTCGCAGGCCGACGCGGCGTCACTGGGAAACGCGGCGCTCCAGGACGTGTACGAGCCCGGCTCCACCAGCAAGGTCATGTCCATGGCCGCCGTGCTGGAGGAGGGGGTCGCCACCCCCGGCACCCATGTCACCGTCCCCAACCGGCTGCACCGCGGCGACCGGCTCTTCAAGGACGACATCGACCACCCCACCTGGTACCTGACACTCAACGGCGTACTCGCCAAGTCGAGCAACATCGGCACGATCCTGGCCACCGGAGAACTCGGCAGGACCCAGGCCGAGGCCAACAAGGTCCTCTACTCCTACCTGCGAAAATTCGGGATCGGCTCGCCGACCGGTCTCGACTACCCGGGCGAGACCCCCGGCATCCTCGCCAAGCCCGAGGATTGGTCGACCTCGCAGCAGTACACGATCCCGTTCGGTCAGGGCCTCTCGCTCAACGCCATGCAGGCCGCCTCCATCTACTCGACGATCGCCAACGGCGGGGTGCGCGTCGCGCCCACGCTGGTACGTGGCACCAAGGGCCCCGACGGCCACTTCAAGGCCGCCGCCGCTCCCGAACGGACCCGGGTGGTCAGCGAGAAGACCGCCAAGTCGCTCGCCGCCATGCTGGAGTCGGTGGTCGGTGACGAGGAAGGCACCGGGACGAAGGCCAAGATCCCGGGCTACCGGGTGGCGGGCAAGACCGGTACGGCCAACCGAGTCGATCCGGTACGCGGCGGCTACCACGGCTACACGGCGTCCTTCGCGGGCTTCGCACCCGCCGACAACCCGCAGATCACCGTCTACTGCGCGATTCAGAACCCGACCAAGGGCAGCTACTTCGGCGGCCAGATCTGCGGACCGATCTACAAGCAGGTCATGGAGTTCGCGCTCAAGACCCTCCAGACCCCACCGTCCGGCAGCAAGCCAGCCCGGCTGCCGGTGTCCTTCAAACCCGGCGAGTGAACACGGGGAAACCAGCCAGTGACAACCATCACCCCCGATCCCGGGAACCGGAACGGGAACCACCAGAGCCCCGCCCCCTCACTTCGCGAGAGGCCGGGTGGGCCCGGTACGCTCACCGCCGTGCCCCACGCTGATCAGTTTCAAACCACCCAGAAGGACGCCCCTGTGAACTACCCGGGAGCGCCCCGCCCGGATCGGCTCAGGCCGACGCCCCTCGGCGAGCTGGCAGCCCGGCTGGGAGTCGAACCGCCGGGAACCGGCGAGGTCACCGGCATCACCCACGACTCGCGGGCGGTCCGCCCCGGTGATGTGTACGCGGCCCTGCCGGGCGCCCGCTTCCACGGCGCCGACTTCGCGGCCCAGGCTGCCGGCCTCGGCGCGGCGGCGATCCTCACCGACCCGGCCGGCGCCGAGCGCGCCGACGCCACCGGACTGCCGGTGCTGGTCACCGAGGACCCACGCGGCCGGATGGGCGAACTCGCTGCCGAGATCTACGGACGGCCCGGCGCCGACCTCCTCCAGATCGGCATCACCGGAACCTCCGGCAAGACCACCACCGCCTACCTCATCGAGGGCGGCTTCCGGGGCGCCGGGCGTGCCACCGGGCTGATCGGCACCGTGGAGACACGGATCGGCGACGAGCGCATCAAGTCCGAGCGCACCACCCCCGAAGCCACCGACCTGCAGGCGTTGTTCGCCGTCATGCGTGAACGCGGCGTCGACTCGGTGACCATGGAGGTTTCCAGCCACGCCCTGGTGCTCGGCCGGGTCGACGGCTGCGTCTTCGACGTCGCGGTCTTCAGTAACCTCAGCCCGGAGCACATGGAGTTCCACTCCGGAATGGAGGATTACTTCCAGGCCAAGGCGCAGCTCTTCACCCCGCTGCGCAGCCGGCAGGGCGTCGTCAACTTCGATGACGAGTACGGCCGCAGGCTGGTCACCGAGGCCTCCGTCCCGGTCGTCACCTTCTCCGCCGAGGGCCACCCGGACGCCGACTGGCGCGCCGAGGACGTCGAGGTCGGACCGCTGGGCTCCACCTTCGCCGTCGTCGGCCCCAAGGACGAGCGGATCGCCGCCAGGGCCCCGCTGCCCGGCCCGTTCAACGTCGCCAACACCCTCGCCGCGATCGTCACGCTCGCCGTCGCGGGTCTCGACCCGCAGACCGCAGCCGACGGTGTCGCCGCCGTTCCGGGCGTCCCCGGCCGCCTGGAACGCGTCGACGCCGGACAGCCGTACCTCGCGGTCGTCGACTACGCGCACAAGACCGACGCCGTCGAATCCGTGCTGCGCTCCCTGCGGAAGGTCACCGAGGGCAGGCTGCACATCGTCCTCGGCTGCGGCGGCGACCGCGACACCACCAAGCGCGGACCGATGGGCGCCGCCGCGGCCCGCCTCGCCGACACCGCAGTACTGACCTCCGACAACCCCCGTTCCGAGGACCCCCTCGCAATCCTCGCCGCAATGCTCGCGGGCGCCGCCGAGGTGCCCGTCCACGAGCGGGGCGACGTCCTGGTCGACGCCGACCGGGCCGCCGCCATCGCAGCCGTGGTCGCCCGCGCCGAGCCCGGTGACACGGTGCTGATCGCCGGCAAGGGCCACGAGCAGGGCCAGGACATCCATGGCGTGGTACGCCCCTTCGACGACCGCGTGGTCCTGCGCGCGGCCATCGAGCGGTCCCTGGGGCGGAGCAGCACCGACAGCGCCGCCCACCGCGCCCACACCCACGAGAACAACAGTCAGGGATGACCAAGTGATCGCCCTTTCCCTCGCCGAGATCGCCGAAATCGTCGGCGGGCAGTCGTACGACATACCGGATCCGGCAGCGACCGTCAGCGGGCCTGTCGTCATGGACTCCCGAGAGGTGAAGCAAGGCAGCCTGTTCGTCGCCTTCACCGGCGAGCGGGTCGACGGCCACGACTTCGCGCAGGGCGCCGTCGAGGCGGGCGCGGCAGCCGTGCTGGCCGCCCGCCCCGTCGGTGTTCCGGCGATCGTCGTCGACGACGTCGTGGCCGCGCTCGGCGCGCTCGCCCGCGCCGTCGTCGGCCGCCTCGGTACCACCGTCGTCGCCCTCACCGGCTCCGCCGGCAAGACCTCCACCAAGGACCTCATCGCCCAGCTCCTCGAACGCAAGGGGCCCACCGTCTACCCGGAGGGCAACCTCAACAACGAGATCGGCCTGCCGCTCACCGCACTGCGTGCCACCGAGGACACCCAGCACCTCGTCCTCGAAATGGGTGCACGCTACATCGGCGACATCTGTTACCTCACCGGCCTCGTCCCGCCCCGGATCGGCCTCGTCCTCAATGTCGGCACCGCCCACATCGGCGAGTTCGGCGGCCGCGAGCAGATCGCCAAGGCGAAGGGCGAGATGGTCGAGTCCCTGCCCGAGGACGGCCTCGCCGTACTCAATGCCGACGACCCGCTCGTGCGCGCCATGTCCTCCCGTACGAAAGCCCGGGTGCTGCTCTTCGGTGAAGCCGCGGATGCGGACGTACGGGGAGAGAAGGTCCGTCTCACCGACGACGGGCGCCCCACTTTCAAGCTCCACACACCCACCGGGTGCAGCGACGTGACCATGCGCCTGTACGGTGAGCACCACGTGTCGAACGCGCTCGCCGCGGCCGCCGTCGCCCATGAGTTGGGCCTGTCCGCAGACGAGATCGCCGAAGGGCTTTCCGAGGCGGGCACCCTCTCCCGCTGGCGCATGGAGGTCACCGAGCGTCCGGACGGCGTGACGTTCGTCAATGACGCCTACAACGCGAACCCCGAATCCATGAGAGCAGCGCTGCGCGCGCTGGCCGCCATGGGGAAGGGCCGGCGTACGTGGGCGGTGCTCGGCCCCATGGCCGAGCTCGGCGACGCCTCGCTCGCCGAGCACGACGCGGTCGGGCGGCTCGCCGTCCGGCTCAACGTCAGCAAGCTCGTCGCAGTCGGGGGCAGAGAAGCCTCCTGGCTGCAACTGGGCGCATACAACGAGGGTTCGTGGGGTGAGGAGTCGGTGCACGTGTCCGACGCACAGGCTGCCGTCGACCTGTTGCGCAGTGAACTGCGCCCGGGAGACGTCGTGCTGGTGAAGGCGTCCCGGTCGGTCGGCCTGGAGCAGGTCGCCATGGCACTGCTGGAGAACGCGTCCGAGGGCGAGGTCACCGGCCGATGAGGCAGATCCTCTTCGCGGGGGCCATCGGGCTCTTCCTGACCCTGGTCGGAACTCCGCTGCTGATCAAGCTGCTCGCCCGCAAGGGATACGGGCAGTTCATCCGGGACGACGGCCCGCGCACCCACGGCTCCAAGAAGGGCACGCCCACCATGGGCGGTATTGCCTTCATCCTGGCGACGATCATCGCGTACGTCCTGGCGAAGGTGATCACCGGCGAGGAGATGCGCTACTCCGGTGTGCTGGTGCTCTTCCTGATGACCGGCATGGGTCTCGTCGGCTTCCTCGACGACTACATCAAGATCGTCAAGCAGCGTTCGCTGGGTCTGCGGGCCAAGGCGAAGATGGCGGGCCAGCTGATCGTCGGCAGCGCCTTCGCCGTCCTCTCGCTCCAGTTCGCGGACAAGCAGGGCAACACCCCGGCCTCCGACCGGCTGTCGTTCGTCGCGGACTTCGGCTGGTCGATCGGCCCGGTGCTGTTCGTCGTCTGGGCGCTGTTCATGATCCTCGCCATGTCCAACGGCGTGAATCTGACGGACGGTCTCGACGGCCTGGCCACCGGTGCGTCGGTGATGGTCTTCGGCGCGTACACCTTCATCGGGCTGTGGCAGTTCCAGGAGTCCTGCGTCAACGCGGAGACCCTGACCAACCCCAACGCCTGTTTCCAGGTACGAGACCCACTCGACCTCGCGGTCGTCGCCTCCGCCCTGATGGGCTCCTGCTTCGGCTTCCTGTGGTGGAACACCTCGCCCGCCAAGATCTTCATGGGTGACACCGGATCGCTCGCCCTCGGCGGCGCGCTCGCCGGCCTGGCGATCTGCTCCCGCACGGAATTCCTGATGGCCATCCTCGGCGGCCTCTTCGTGATGATCACCATGTCCGTGGTCATCCAGGTCGGCTCCTTCAAGATGACCGGTAAGCGGGTCTTCCGGATGGCGCCGCTCCAGCACCACTTCGAACTCAAGGGGTGGTCCGAAGTCCTTGTCGTGGTCCGCTTCTGGATCATCCAGGGCATGTGCGTGATCGTCGGACTCGGTCTCTTCTACGCAGGGTGGGCAGCCGAGAAGTGAGCAACCAGGACTGGCAGGGCAAGCACGTCACCGTCGCGGGACTCGGAGTCTCCGGAATCCCGGCGGCCAAGGTGCTGCACAGCCTCGGGGCGGTTGTCACGGTGGTCAACGACGGGGACGACGAACGTTCCCGTACGCAGGCCGCGGAGCTGGAGGCGCAGGGCATCACCGTGCGCCTCGGCGACGGGGCGACCCTGCCCGAGTCCACCGAGCTCATCGTCACCACCCCCGGCTGGAAGCCCGACAAGCCGCTCTTCACCGCAGCCGCCGAGGCGGGCGTCCCGGTCTGGGGCGACGTCGAACTCGCCTGGCGGCTGCGCGGTCGCGATGGCAGAGAACCAGCACCCTGGCTCGCGGTCACCGGCACCAACGGCAAGACCACGACCGTCCGGATGCTCGCCTCGATCCTGGAGGCGGCCGGGCTGCGCACCGCCGCCGTCGGCAACATCGGCGTCTCCCTTCTCGACGCCGTCCTCGGTGACGAGAAGTACGACGTACTCGCCGTCGAACTGTCCAGCTACCAGCTGCACTGGGCGCCCTCGCTGCGCGCCCACTCCGCGGCAGTCCTCAACCTGGCCCCCGACCACCTCGACTGGCACGGCTCCATGGAGGCGTACGTCGCGGACAAGGGCCGGATCTACGAGGGCAACCGTATCGCCTGCGTCTACAACGCGGCCGAGAAGGCGACCGAGGACCTGGTCCGCGAGGCCGACGTCGAAGAGGGCTGCCGCGCCATCGGCTTCACTCTGGCCGCACCGGGCCCGTCCCAACTGGGCGTCGTCGACGGCATCCTCGTCGACCGCGCCTTCGTGGCCAACCGGCAGAAGCAGGCCCAGGAGCTCGCCGAGGTAACCGACGTCAACCCGTCGGCCCCGCACAACATCGCCAACGCCCTGGCGGCCGCGGCCCTGGCCCGCGCCTTCGGTGTCGAGCCCGCGGCCGTACGGGACGGACTGCGGGCCTTCCGCCCCGACCCGCACCGCATCGAGCATGTCGCGGACGTCGCCGGGGTCGCGTACATCGACGACTCCAAGGCCACCAACACCCATGCTGCCGAGGCCTCCCTCGCGGCCTACGACCCGATTGTCTGGATCGCCGGCGGCCTCGCCAAGGGAGCCACCTTCGACGAGCTGGTGACCGGGGCAGCCGTGCGGCTGCGGGGCGTCGTACTGATCGGCCGCGACCGGGCCCTGATCCGTGAAGCCCTCGCGCGACACGCCCCCGAGGTCCCGGTGGTCGACCTCGACCGGACCGACACTGGGGCGATGTCCGAGGCGGTCCGCGAGGCGGCACGGCTCGCCCGTCCGGGGGACACCGTGCTGATGGCCCCGGCCTGCGCCTCGATGGATATGTTCGTCAATTACAACAAGCGGGGCGAGGCGTTCGCGGACGCGGTCCGCGCACTCGCCGCCGAGAGCGACTGACGGGCCCGGCCCCCGCGCCGTACTGTCCCGGATGATTGGGTGCGGGCGGCCGCGCCACGGGCCCCGGCCCTCGGCAGCAGCCCCGGGCACGAGCAGTGGAGGGGACAGCGACAATGCCGGCCGAAGAGAGCTCCGCCGCGCCCCGTGGGGACCGCTCACGGGCCACCGCGGCGATCAGCCGGGCGCTCACCCCGCCCCTGCTCGCGGGTGTGGGCTCCCCGGCGCCCCTTGGCCCCGCCCTGCGCGTCCGGTCGGTCACCGGCTCCCGGCGCCCCTCGGCGCCGCGCTCCAAGGGGCGCTCCGGCAGCCCCCGGTCCCCCCGCGGCGGCGGTGTGCGGCGGATGTACGAGCAGGCGCGCCGGGCCTGGGACCGCCCTCTGACCGCGTACTACCTGATCCTGGGCGCCGGCCTGCTGATCACCGTGCTCGGCCTGGTGATGGTCTACTCCGCCTCGATGATCAAGGCCCTGGAGCTGGACAAACCCGGCACCTACTTCTTCCGTAAACAGTTCCTCGCCGCCGTCATCGGCGCCGGACTGATGGCGCTGGCTGCCCGGATGCCCACCAAACTGCACCGGGCGTTCGCCTATCCGCTGCTCATGGGAACCGTCTTCCTGATGGTGCTGGTCCAGGTGCCGGGGATAGGGATGTCGGTCAACGGCAACCGGAACTGGCTCTATCTGGGCGGCCCCTTCCAGCTCCAGCCCAGTGAGTTCGGAAAGCTCGCCCTGGTCCTGTGGGGCGCGGACCTGCTCGCCCGTAAACAGGACAAACGGCTGCTCACGCAGTGGAAGCACATGCTCGTACCGCTCGTCCCGGTCGCCTTCATGCTCCTCGGGCTGATCATGCTCGGTGGCGACATGGGCACTGCGATCATTCTCACGGCGATCCTGTTCGGACTGCTCTGGCTGGCCGGGGCACCCACCCGGCTCTTCGCCGGAGTGCTCGCCTTCGCCGGAGTGATCGCCTTCGTGCTGATCAAGACCAGCCCGAACCGGATGTCCAGGCTCGCCTGCATCGGCGCCAGCGAACCCGGCCCGGGGGACTCCTGCTGGCAGGCCGTGCACGGCATCTATGCTCTGGCGTCCGGTGGATGGTTCGGTTCCGGGCTCGGTGCAAGTGTGGAAAAATGGGGTCAACTGCCCGAACCGCACACCGACTTCATCTTCGCCATCACCGGGGAGGAACTGGGGTTGGCGGGGACGCTGTCGGTACTCGCCCTCTTCGCGGCTCTAGGCTATGCGGGTATCCGCGTGGCCGGACGCACGGAGGACCCCTTCGTGAGGTACGCCGCGGGAGGTGTGACCACCTGGATCACGGTGCAAGCCGTGATCAACATTGGTGCGGTGCTCGGCCTGCTGCCGATCGCCGGTGTCCCGCTCCCGCTGTTCTCCTACGGAGGATCGGCCCTGCTGCCGACCATGTTCGCTGTCGGGCTGCTGATCGCGTTCGCGCGAGAGGATCCCGCAGCGAAGGCGGCCCTGGCCATGCGGAGGCCCGGGGTGAGATGGAAGACGATGAGACGGCGCGTCAAGAAGCGTCCGTCCGGAGAGCGGTGAATTTCGGTGCATGTCGTACTCGCCGGTGGGGGGACCGCCGGCCACATCGAGCCCGCGCTTGCCCTCGCGGACGCCCTGCGCAGGCAGGACCCGACCGTGGGAATCACTGCCCTCGGCACGGAGCGCGGACTCGAGACCAGGCTCGTACCCGAGCGGGGGTACGAACTCGCCCTGATCCCGGCCGTGCCGCTGCCGCGCAAGCCCACCCCGGAACTGATCACCGTCCCGGGACGGCTGCGCGGCACCATCAAGGCCGCCGAGCAGGTCCTGGAACGCACCAAGGCGGACTGCGTGGTCGGCTTCGGCGGCTACGTCGCCCTGCCCGGCTATCTCGCTGCCAAGCGGGCCGGTGTGCCGATCGTCGTCCACGAGGCCAACGCCCGGCCGGGCCTGGCCAACAAGATCGGCTCGCGGTACGCCCACGGGGTCGCCGTCTCCACCCCCGACAGCAAGCTGCGTGGTGCCCGCTACATCGGCATCCCGCTCCGCCGGACCATCGCCACCCTGGACCGGGCCCGGGTCCGCCCCGAGGCGCGTGCCGCCTTCGGTCTCGACCCCAACCTGCCGACGCTGCTGGTCTCCGGCGGCTCGCAGGGCGCCCGCCACCTCAACGAAGTGGTCCAGCGGGTCGCCCCACTGCTGCAGCGCTCCGGGATCCAGATCCTGCACGTGGTCGGCCCGAAGAACGAATTGCCGCGCGTCGACAACATGCCCGGGATGCCGCCCTACATCCCGGTACCGTACGTGGACCGGATGGATCTCGCGTACGCGGCGGCTGACATGATGCTCTGCCGCGCGGGCGCGATGACCGTCGCCGAACTCTCCGCCGTCGGGCTCCCCGCCGCCTATGTGCCGCTGCCCATCGGCAACGGCGAACAGCGGCTCAACGCCCAGCCGGTGGTCAACGCCGGCGGCGGTCTGCTGGTGGACGATGCGGCGCTCACCCCCGAGTGGGTGCAGGGCAACGTCCTTCCGGTGCTTGCGGATCCGCACCGGCTGTACGAGATGTCCCGCGCCGCCGCCGAGTTCGGCCGCCGGGACGCCGACGACCTGCTCGTCGGCATGGTGTACGAGGCGATTGCCGCACGCCGCAACGCGTGAGGCGGACGGGTCCGGGAGCGGTGGCCCCCGGACCCGGCATAAGGAGCGAGCGTGGCCGGACCGACGACCGCCCAGCGCGGTGCAGCGCAGCAGGAGGACTCCCCGGCCCGCCCGGCGCGTCTGCGCCCCGAAGGGCGCAGATTGCCCAGCCGCAGACAGCTGATCGTGATCGGTGTGCTCGTGCTGCTGCTCGCCTCCGGCGCCGTCTGGACGCTCTACGGCTCCTCCTGGCTCCGGGCCGAGCAGGTCAGGACCACCGGCGTCGACGTACTGACACCGGCCGAGGTGGAAGCCGCGGCTGCGGTACCGATCGGGGCCCCGCTGATCTCCGTGGATACCGACGCCATCGCTGACCGGTTGCGCCAGAAGTTGCCTCGTATCGACTCGGTGGATGTCGTACGGTCATGGCCGCACGGAATCGGACTTAAGGTGACCGAACGACAGCCGGTCCTGTTGGTGAAAAAGGGCGCAAAGTTCATTGAAGTGGACGCGAAAGGCGTGCGCTTCGCAACGGTGGACAAATCGCCCGGGCATGTACCGCTGCTGGAATTGACGCCCGGTCAGTCCGCGAGTCTGCGCCGCTTCGGCAGTGCCCGGCTGGCGCAGGAAGCGGTCCGGGTCGCGAGTGAACTTCCGGCCGGCGTCGCGAAGGGCACCAAGGTCGTACGGGTCACCTCGTACGACTCGATCTCCCTGGAACTCACCCGGGGTCGCACGGTGGTCTGGGGCAGCGGTGAAGAAGGCCCGGCGAAGGCGAGAGTCCTCACCGCTCTCATGAAAGCCACTCCCAAAGCGGGACACTTCGACGTGAGTGCACCCACCGCCCCTGCGGTGTCGAGCAGTTGACGCGTATTTGGCCTGGCCAGCACCCTGGTTGGTCAGCGCTACAGGTGATCACATAGGGTGAAAAGAAAAACGGGAGGTTCGGCGTGTTCGTTGAACGTGCGCCACTTGTCGACTTAGTGTCCTGTTCGGAAGAGTCCATGAAGCAGACACACTGGTAACCCTAAACTTCAACGTTAGGGTTTGGGTCGGCGTTTCGGACCGTCCCAATCGGCATCCGTCGTCGCGGCGGTACTACCGCAAAGCGACGACACGTAACTCGAGGCGAGAGGCCTTCGACGTGGCAGCACCGCAGAACTACCTCGCAGTCATCAAGGTCATCGGTGTCGGCGGCGGTGGTGTCAATGCCATCAACCGAATGATCGAGGTCGGTCTCAAGGGCGTCGAGTTCATCGCGATCAACACTGATGCGCAAGCCCTGTTGATGAGCGACGCCGACGTCAAGCTCGACGTCGGCCGCGAACTCACCCGCGGCCTCGGCGCCGGGGCCAACCCGGCCGTCGGTCGCAAGGCGGCAGAGGACCACCGTGAGGAGATCGAGGAGGTCCTCAAGGGGGCCGACATGGTCTTCGTCACCGCCGGAGAGGGCGGCGGCACCGGCACCGGCGGCGCACCCGTCGTGGCCAACATCGCGCGCTCGCTCGGCGCCCTGACGATCGGCGTGGTCACCCGCCCGTTCACCTTCGAGGGCCGTCGACGCGCGAACCAGGCGGAGGACGGCATCGCCGAGCTCCGCGAAGAGGTCGACACCCTCATCGTCATTCCCAACGACCGACTGCTGTCCATCTCGGACCGCCAGGTCAGCGTGCTCGACGCGTTCAAGTCGGCCGACCAGGTGCTGCTCTCGGGTGTCCAGGGCATCACCGACCTCATCACGACCCCGGGTCTGATCAACCTCGACTTCGCCGACGTCAAGTCGGTCATGTCCGAGGCCGGATCGGCACTCATGGGCATCGGTTCCGCCCGCGGCGACGACCGCGCGGTGGCCGCCGCGGAGATGGCGATCTCCTCGCCGCTCCTGGAGGCGTCCATCGACGGCGCCCGCGGTGTCCTGCTCTCCATCTCCGGCGGCAGCGACCTCGGTCTCTTCGAGATCAACGAGGCGGCCCAGCTGGTGAGCGAGGCGGCGCACCCCGAGGCGAACATCATCTTCGGTGCGGTCATCGATGACGCACTGGGCGACGAAGTACGCGTCACCGTGATCGCAGCGGGCTTCGACGGCGGACAGCCGCCGGCCCGTCGCGAGAACGTCCTGGGCGCGAACGCCACCAAGCGTGAGGAGCCGGCCCCTCCGGTCCGCAGTGCCGAGCCCGTGCGCCAGACCGGCGGACTGGGCTCCGTACCCCCGCGCGAGGAGCCCCCGGTCCAGGCCGAGCCGATTCCGGCGGTGGGCGAGAGTCATCTGCCGCCGGTTGCTCCGCCGCACATCCCGCCGGCCCGTCCCTACCAGGACTCCCAGGCCGAAGAGCTGGATGTTCCGGACTTCTTGAAGTGATAGGTCCGCACCACGCAGTGCCCGCAGTGTCTTCAGTACCCTCGGGGGGGCGCGCGCACTTCGCCTTCACCGACAGGTGGGGCGGGGTGAGCGCCCCCCCGTACGAGGAGCTCAACCTCGGCGGCGCGGTCGGAGACGACCCCGCCGCCGTTCTGGCCAATCGGGAGCGCGCCGCGCGGGCCCTCGGTCTGGACCCGGCGCAGGTTGTCTGGATGAACCAGGTGCACGGGCGGGACGTCGCGGTCGTCGACGGCCCGTGGGGAGACGCTTCGGAAATCCCCGCGGTGGACGCGGTGGTGACCGCACGGCGCGGACTCCCGCTCGCCGTGCTCACCGCCGACTGCACCCCCGTACTGCTCGCCGACCCGGTCGCCGGGATCGCGGCGGCAGCGCACGCGGGCCGTCCCGGTTTGGTCGCCGGTGTCGTCCCCGCCGTGGTCGAGGCCATGATCGGGCTCGGCGCCGAGCCCTCCCGGATCATCGCCCGCACCGGACCGGCGGTCTGCGGACGGTGCTACGAAGTCCCGTCCCGGATGCGCGCCGAGGTCGCCGAGAGCGTCCCGGCCTCATGGTCCGAGACCAGCTGGGGCACCCCGGCTGTGGATGTCACCGCCGGGGTCCACGCCCAGCTCGAAGCCCTCGGGGTTCAGGACCGGCGCGCATCTGCGGTCTGCACCCTCGAATCGGGCGACCACTTCTCGTACCGCCGCGACCGCACCACCGGGCGGCTCGCCGGATATGTCTGGTTGGACTGATAGGGCATGACGGACCGTAAGGCTCAACTCGCCGAAAATCTGGCACTGGTGGAGGAACGCATTGCTTCCGCCTGTGTCGCCGCCGGTCGCGAGCGGGAAGAAGTGACCCTCATCGTGGTCACCAAGACCTACCCCGCGAGCGATGTGCGGATTCTGCATGAACTCGGTGTGCGTCATGTCGCAGAGAATCGTGACCAGGACGCGGCACCCAAGGCAGCCGAATGTGCGGATCTGTCGCTCACATGGCACTTTGTTGGTCAATTGCAGACGAATAAGGTTCGTTCTGTGGCGAGTTATGCCGATGTCGTGCAGTCGGTGGATCGGACCAAACTGGTCACGGCTCTCTCGGCGGCGGCCGTGCGCGAGGGGCGCGAACTCGGCTGCCTCATTCAGGTCGCACTCGACGCGGAGAGTGGCGAGCGGGGTGACCGGGGTGGCGTCGCGCCGGACGGGATCGAGGAGTTGGCCGCCGCGGTCGAATCCGCGCCCGGGCTGCGGCTCGGCGGTCTGATGACCGTCGCACCGCTCGCCGGACCGTACGCGGGACGGCAACGCGCCGCCTTCGACCGGCTGATGGAATTCTCGTCCCGCCTGCGCGGGAACCATCCGGCTGCGAACATGGTCTCTGCAGGGATGAGCGCGGACCTCGAGGAAGCGGTTGCGGCCGGAGCGACACATGTGCGCGTCGGTACGGCGGTACTCGGAGTCCGACCGAGGCTCGGGTAACGTCGCCAAGCAAGTCGGACCACAGCAGAAAATATGGTCATTCCCGCCTTTGGCGGGCAGGCCTCAGTGGATCGCGGGGCACTTGGTGACAGATGCCGATCCACCACAGAGCGGAGGACTCAGAGCATGGCCGGCGCGATGCGCAAGATGGCGGTCTACCTCGGCCTCGTGGAGGACGATGGGTACGACGGTCCGGGGTTCGACCCCGACGACGAATTCGAACCCGAGCCGGAGCCCGAGCGCGACCGGCGGCGGCATCAGTCCGCGCATCAGGTGGAGCGGGACCGGGAAAGGGACGAACCGGTACGAGTGGTGCAGCCTCCCGCGCAGCGGGAGCCGGTTCAGATCCCGGCGGAGAGGGAGCGACCCGCCCGGATCGCCCCCGTGGCATCCATCACACCTGAACGCCCGAACATGGAGAAGAATGCACCGGTGATCATGCCCAAGGTTGTGTCGGAGCGGGAGCCCTACCGCATCACCACGCTGCACCCCAGGACCTACAACGAGGCCCGTACCATCGGGGAACACTTCCGTGAGGGCACTCCGGTGATCATGAATCTCACGGAGATGGACGATACGGACGCAAAGCGACTTGTCGACTTTGCCGCAGGACTCGTCTTCGGTCTCCATGGCAGCATTGAGCGCGTGACGCAGAAGGTGTTCCTGTTGTCGCCTGCTAACGTCGATGTCACGGCGGAGGACAAGGCCCGCATTGCTGAGGGCGGATTCTTCAACCAGAGCTGAGAACACGACACCGGGAACAACCCGGCCGTAAGGCCGGAGCTACGAGAGCCAGGGGAGAGGGAAGCGCGAAATGGGCGTCGTACTGCAAGTTGTCTATATCGCGTTGATGTGTTTCCTCATCGTGCTGATCTTCCGGCTGGTCATGGACTACGTCTTCCAGTTCGCACGTTCATGGCAGCCCGGCAAGCCGATGGTGGTGATACTTGAGGCCACCTACACTGTCACGGATCCACCGCTCAAGCTTCTGCGGCGGTTCATCCCGCCGCTGCGTCTCGGGGGCGTGGCACTCGACCTGTCCTTCTTCGTTCTGATGATCATCGTCTACATCCTGATCAACATCGTGATCAGGCTGTGAGCGATACGGTCTTGCCGACTGCCGACGACTACGTAGAGGTGAAGAAGAGATGCCGCTGACCCCCGAGGACGTGCGGAACAAGCAGTTCACGACCGTCCGTCTCCGAGAAGGCTATGACGAGGACGAGGTCGATGCCTTCCTCGACGAGGTCGAGTCCGAGCTGACCCGCCTGCTCCGTGAGAACGAGGACCTGCGCGCCAAGCTGGCCGCCGCCACGCGTGCCGCCGCGCAGAACCAGCAGCAGGGGATGCGCAAGCCGGAGCCGCAGGACCGGCCCGGGGCACCTGTGCCCGCCGCCATATCGGGTCCGCCGGTCCAGCAGCAGCCCCCGCAGATGGGTCCGCCCCAGCTGCCCGGTGGCGCTCCGCAGCTGCCCGCCGGTCCCAGCGGTCACGGTCCTGGTCCCCAGGGCCCGCACGGCCCCGGCCCGCAGGGCCCGCACGGCCCCGGTCCGATGCAGGGCGGTCCCATGGGTGGCCCGATGGGCGGCCCCATGGGCGGTCACGCCCCGCAGCAGCAGATGCAGCAGATGCAGCAGCCGCCGCAGATGCAGCAGCCCGGTCAGGGCCCCGGCGGCGACAGCGCCGCCCGTGTCCTCTCGCTCGCACAGCAGACCGCCGACCAGGCGATCGCGGAGGCCCGTTCAGAGGCCAACAAGATCGTCGGCGAGGCGCGCAGCCGTGCCGAGGGCCTGGAGCGGGACGCGCGTGCCAAGGCGGACGCGCTGGAGCGGGACGCGCAGGAGAAGCACCGCGTGGCGATGGGCTCGCTGGAGTCGGCCCGCGCGACGCTGGAGCGCAAGGTCGAGGACCTGCGTGGCTTCGAGCGCGAGTACCGGACCCGGCTGAAGTCCTACCTGGAGAGCCAGCTGCGTCAGCTGGAGACTCAGGCCGACGACTCGCTGGCCCCGCCGCGGACCCCGGCGACCGCTTCGCTGCCGCCGTCGCCCTCGCTGGCTCCGGCCGGTGCGGGTGCCATGGGTCACACCATGGGCGGCAGCCACGGCGGTCACGGCAACCAGCAGATGGGCGGCAACCCGTCCATGAGCGGTGGGCCCTCGTACGGTGGCCAGCAGCAGATGTCGCCGGCGATGACCCAGCCGATGGCGCCGGTGCGGCCGCAGGCGCCGCAGCCGATGCAGCAGGCTCCTTCGCCGATGCGCGGGTTCCTGATCGACGAGGACGACAACTGAGCCGGGTGCGCGCGGTGAGCGCGTAGCCGTCGGCAGGCAGAGGGCCGGGCCCCGGGGTTTTCCCCGGGGCCCGGCCCTTTTGCCGTGGGCGGGGGTACGACTTTTCCCCGACCCGCCCCTTCCCGAGCCGGGGCTCCGCCCCAGACCCCGCGCCTCAAACGCCGGCGAGGCTGAATCTCACGTCGCACCCGGCGCAATCAAGCCCCTCCGGCGATTGAGGAGCGAGGGTTCAGGGGCGAAGCCCCCGGTTAGGGGAAGGGGCGGGTAGGGGAGAACGCCGGAGGCCCGCCCGGAGCACTTGTTCCGGGCGGGCCTCCGATGGCCTTGGGCTACTGCTCCGTCTTGCGGAGGCGGAACGTCAGGGACAGGCCCTCGTCCTCGAACGGGGTGCCGTATGCCGTGTCCGCCTCGCCCTGGGCGTAGTCCAGGGCCAGGACCTCGTCCGCGATCAGGGCCGCGTGCTCGGTCAGGGCTTCCACCGTGGCGGGGGAGGTGGACGTCCAGCGGACGGCGATGCGGTCGGCGACGTCCAGGCCGCTGTTCTTGCGGGCCTCCTGGATGAGGCGGATCGCGTCACGGGCGAGGCCCGCGCGCCGCAGTTCCGGGGTGATCTCCAGGTCCAGGGCGACCGTGGCGCCCGAGTCGGACGCGACCGACCAGCCCTCGCGCGGCGTCTCGGTGATGATCACCTCGTCGGGGGAGAGGGTGACTGTTTCGCCGTCGACCTCGACCGACGCCGTGCCCTCACGCAGTGCCAGCGAGAGGGCCGCCGCGTCGGCGTTCGCGACCGCCTTGGCAACCGCCTGGACGCCCTTGCCGAACCGCTTGCCGAGCGCACGGAAGTTCGCCTTCGCCGTCGTGTCGACCAGCGAGCCGCCGACCTCGGACAGGGAGGCCAGCGAGGAGACGTTCAGCTCCTCCGTGATCTGGGCGTGCAGATCGGGGGAGAGCGCGTCGAAGCCCGACGCCGCGACCAGCGCCCGGGAGAGCGGCTGACGGGTCTTGACGCCCGACTCCGCGCGCGTGGCGCGGCCGAGCTCGACCAGGCGGCGAACCAGCGCCATCTGGGTGGAGAGCGTCGGGTCGATGACCGCGAGGTCCGCCTTCGGCCAGGCGGACAGGTGGACCGACTCGGGGGCGTCCGGGGTGACCGGAGCCACCAGGTCCTGCCAGACCCGCTCGGTGATGAACGGGGTGAGAGGGGCCATCAGCCGGGTCACCGTCTCGATGACCTCGTGCAGGGTGCGCAGGGCCGCCTTGTCGCCCTGCCAGAAGCGGCGGCGCGAGCGGCGTACGTACCAGTTGGACAGATCGTCGACGAACGCGGACAGGAGCTTGCCTGCGCGCTGGGTGTCGTAACCCTCCAGAGCCTGCGTGACCTGGTCCACCAGCGCGTTCAGCTCGCTCAGCAGCCAGCGGTCCAGGATCGTGCGGTCCGCAGGGGCCGGGTCGGCCGCGGACGGCGCCCAGTCCGACGTACGGGCGTACAGGGCCTGGAAGGCGACCGTGTTCCAGTACGTCAGGAGGGTCTTGCGGACGACCTCCTGGATCGTGTTGTGGCCGACGCGGCGCGCCGCCCACGGGGAGCCGCCCGCCGCCATGAACCAGCGCACCGCGTCAGCGCCGTGCTGATCCATGAGGGGGATCGGCTGAAGGATGTTCCCGAGGTGCTTGGACATCTTGCGCCCGTCCTCGGCGAGGATGTGGCCCAGGCAGACCACGTTCTCGTAGGAGGACTTGTCGAACACCAGCGTGCCGACCGCCATCAGCGTGTAGAACCAGCCGCGGGTCTGGTCGATGGCCTCCGAGATGAACTGCGCCGGGTAGCGGCTCTCGAAGATCTCCTTGTTCTTGTACGGGTAGCCCCACTGCGCGAACGGCATCGAGCCCGAGTCGTACCAGGCGTCGATGACCTCCGGGACGCGGTACGCCTCCAGCTGGCAGTTCTCGTGCGAGCAGGTGAACGTGATCTCGTCGATGAACGGGCGGTGCGGGTCAAGGCCGGAGAGGTCGGTGCCGGTGAGCTCGCTGAGCTCGGCGCGCGAGCCGACGCAGGTGAGGTGGCTGTCCTCGCAGCGCCAGATCGGCAGCGGGGTGCCCCAGTAGCGGTTACGGGACAGCGCCCAGTCGACGTTGTTGTTCAGCCAGTCACCGAAACGGCCGTTCTTGACCGAGTCGGGGAACCAGTTGGTCTTCTCGTTCTCCTGGAGCAGCCGGTCCTTGATGGCGGTCGTACGGATGTACCAGGACGGCTGCGCGTAGTAGAGCAGCGCGGTGTGGCAACGCCAGCAGTGCGGGTAACTGTGCTCGTAAGGGACGTGCCGGAAGAGCTTGCCGCGGGCGGCCAGGTCCTCGGTGAGCGCTTCGTCGGCCTTCTTGAAGAAGACGCCGCCGACCAACGGCAGGTTCTCCTCGAAGGTGCCGTCGGGGCGGACCGGGTTCACGACCGGGAGGCCGTAGGCGCGGCAGACGACGAGGTCGTCGGCGCCGAAGGCCGGGGACTGGTGGACCAGACCCGTACCGTCCTCGGTCGTCACGTACTCGGCGTTGACCACGTAATGGGCCTCCGCCGGGAAGTCGACGAGGGTGAACGGGCGCTCGTACGTCCAGCGCTCCATCTCGCGGCCGGTGAAGGTCTGGCCGGTGGTCTCCCAGCCCTCGCCCAGCGCCTTCTCGACGAGCGGCTGCGCGACGACGAGCTTCTCCTCGCCGTTGGTCGCGACGACGTAGGTGACGTCGGGGTGCGCGGCGACGGCGGTGTTGGAGACCAGGGTCCAGGGGGTGGTCGTCCAGACGAGGAGCGAGGCATCGCCGGCCAGCGGGCCGGAGGTGAGGGGGAAGCGTACGAAGACCGACGGGTCGACCACGGTCTCGTAACCCTGCGCCAGCTCGTGGTCCGAGAGGCCGGTGCCGCAGCGGGGGCACCAGGGGGCGACGCGGTGGTCCTGGACCAGCAGGCCCTTGTTGAAGATCTCCTTCAGCGACCACCACACCGACTCGACGTACTCGGGGTCCATCGTGCGGTAGGCGTCGTCGAGGTCGACCCAGTAGCCCATTCGGGTCGTGAGCTCGGTGAACGCGTCGGTGTGGCGGGTCACGGACTCGCGGCACTTGGCGTTGAACTCGGCGATGCCGTACGCCTCGATGTCCTGCTTGCCGTTGAAGCCCAGCTCCTTCTCGACCGCGAGCTCGACCGGCAGTCCGTGGCAGTCCCAGCCGGCCTTGCGGCCGACGTGGTAGCCCTGCATGGTGCGGAAGCGGGGGAAGACGTCCTTGAAGACGCGGGCCTCGATGTGGTGGGCGCCGGGCATACCGTTGGCGGTGGGCGGGCCCTCGTAGAAGACCCACTCGGGGCGGCCCTCGGACTGTTCGAGGCTCTTGGCGAAGACCTTGCTCTCGCGCCAGAAATCGAGCACGGCGTGCTCCAGCGCGGGCAGGTCGACCTGGGCGGGTACCTGGCGGTACTGCGGCGATGTCATGGGCGGACTTCCTCCGGCGGACGTTTTCCACTTCCGTCGGAGGGACGAGAGCCTCGTCGACTCCCGCGGTACCACCCTCCTTGGCCCCGGGTGTGCACCCGTGGCCCCCTCATTGGGTCGCGATGCCGGTTCTACTCGCCTTGCGGCTTTCTTCCGACGGCTCCGGGTGATCTTCACGACGCGCTCGCCCCCGGGCTCGCACCGTCCCCGGGTCGCTCCTGGCTGCGTACGACGCTACTCGTCCCATCCACGCCTCTCGCTGAGGCCAGTGTACGGGCCCGTACGGGCGACGGCCGACCGGTTCAACCCGTGGGGCGGGGCGTGACCCGAATGGGCAGACGCGGACGTACGGAGTCCGGGCGGGGGGCGGGAGGCGGATTACCCGGCGGGGAGCTGGGCACAACGGATTCAGGCGCGTCGGTATCCGGACACGGGGAGGGGCGATTCGGCGGCGTGCCCCGTTGCCGCGGGGCTGGGGTCGATTTATCGTCCCAGCACGATTCGCGTGCAAGATCACAATATGTGAAGGGGCCGCGGCCATGGTGGCGAAGAAGACCGCCGCAAAGAAGTCGGCGTCGGCGAGATCCACGGGTGCGGCAGCCGGGAGGACGAGCGGAGAGGCGGGTGCGGAGGGCGGTTCGCAGGCGGGTGTGGAGACGGCGGACGCGGAGACCGTTCCCGAGACCGGCCCGACGGCGGCGGCCGTGAAGAAGGCGGCCGTGAAGAAGGCGGCTGCGAAGAAGACCGCGGCGAAGAAGGCCGCAGCCCGGAAGCGGGCGGCGCCCGCCGAGCACACGGCGCAGGCCAAGAAGGCACCTGCGAAGAAGAGCGCGGCCAAGAAGGCGTCGAAGAAGGCCGCTGCGGCGGCCACGGTGGCGGCCGAGGCCGCCGAGCAGACGGGAGCCCACACGGTGGTAGCCAAGAAGAGCGCGGCCCGGACCCGCACGGCCGGCAAGGGCGCGGCGCCCGTGCCCCCGGCCCGTGGAGTCGCGACGACAGCCCCCGGCGAGCTGGCGGTCCGGCCGGGTGAGGACCCCTGGACGCCGGAAGAGGTCGAAGAGGCACGGGCCGTGCTGAGCAGCGAGATCATGCGGCTGCGCAGTGAGCTGGAGGCCGCGAGTGCCGCACTCGCGGGGCTGATGCGCGACTCCGGCGACGGGGCGGGTGACGACGAGGCGGACACCGGCACCAAGAACATCACTCGCGAGCACGAGATGTCGCTCGCCGCCAACGCCCAGGAGATGCTGGACCAGACCGAGCGGGCCCTGGCCCGGCTCGACGCCGGGACGTACGGACTGTGCGAGGTCTGCGGCAATCCGATCGGCAAGGCGCGGATGCAGGCGTTCCCCCGCGCCACGCTCTGCGTCGAGGACAAACAGAAGCAGGAGCGCCGCGGTTGATCCGTGGCCGTGTGCCGTACCCTCGTCCTCAGTCAGGAACCTAGGTTGAGGGACTCACGTGGCAGAGGCGGAGCGCATCATCGGTACGCCGGACATCCCCGATGCTGAGGGGACCGAAGGGGACGAGGCCGAGAACCGGGTCGAGGAGACGGCCCCGAGCAGGGGCAAGCGGAAGATCATGGTGCTCTTCGCCGTGGCCGTCTTCGCCTATCTGCTCGACCTGATCAGCAAGACGATCGTGGTGGCGAAGCTGGAGCACCACCCGCCGATCGAGATCCTCGGCGACTGGCTGAAGTTCGACGTGATCCGCAACGCGGGCGCCGCGTTCGGCTTCGGTGAGGCCTACACGATCATCTTCACCTTCATCGCCGCGAGCGTGATCGTCGTGATCGCCCGCCTCGCCCGCAAGCTCTACAGCCTGCCGTGGGCCATCGCACTCGGCCTGCTGCTCGGCGGTGCACTCGGCAACCTCACCGACCGCATCTTCCGCGCTCCCGGCACCTTCCAGGGTGCGGTGGTGGACTTCATCGCCCCCGCGCACTTCGCCGTCTTCAACCTCGCCGACTCCGCGATCGTCTGCGGCGGCATCCTGATCGTGATCCTTTCCTTCAAGGGCCTGGACCCCGACGGGACCGTGCACGAGGACTAGCGGGCGCAAGGCATACTCGACAGGTGAGTACGTATCCCGAGGTCCGCACCCTGCCCGTACCCGACGGTCTGGAGGGCGAGCGTGTCGACGCCGCCATTTCCCGGATGTTCGGTTTCTCCCGCACCAAGGCCGCCGACCTGGCTGCTGCCGGGAAGGTGCAGGTGGACGGCTCGGTGGTCGGGAAGTCCGAGCGGGTACGGGGCGGCGCCTGGCTGGAAGTGGAGATGCCGCAGGCACCCGCTCCGGTGCAGATCGTCGCCGAGCCCGTCGAGGGTATGGAGATCGTGCACGACGACGACGACATCGTCGTGATCGTGAAGCCGGTCGGGGTCGCCGCCCACCCGAGCCCCGGCTGGACCGGCACGACCGTCATCGGCGGTCTCGCCGCAGCCGGGTACCGGATTTCGACGTCCGGCGCCGCCGAGCGCCAGGGCATCGTCCACCGCCTCGACGTCGGCACCTCCGGCCTGATGGTCGTCGCCAAGTCCGAGCGGGCCTACACCCTGCTGAAGGCCCAGTTCCGCGACCGGGTCGTCGAGAAGAAGTACCACGCGCTGGTGCAGGGCCACCCGGACCCGATGAGCGGCACCATCGACGCCCCCATCGGGCGCCACCCCAACCTCGACTACAAGTGGGCGGTCACGGCCGAGGGCAAGCCCTCCGTGACGCACTACGACCTCATCGAGGCCTACCGCGCCGCCAGCCTCCTGGACATCAAGCTGGAGACGGGCCGTACACACCAGATCCGGGTGCACATGTCGGCCCACCGCCACCCCTGCGTCGGTGACCTCACCTACGGCGCCGACCCGACGATGGCCAAGCGCCTCGGCCTGACGCGGCAGTGGCTGCACGCCGTCCGGCTCGGCTTCGAGCACCCGTCCGACGGTGGCTGGGTGGAGTTCTCCAGCAACTACCCGGACGACCTCCAGCAGGCCCTGGACAAGATCGCGGCGGAGAGCGAATGACCGGCACGTCCGCCCCGTACACCACCCGTACCGTCGCCGACGAGCAGGACCGCGCCGCCTGTTTCCAGGTCCGCAAGGACGTGTTCGTCGGCGAGCAGAACGTGCCCGAGGAGATCGAGTACGACGCCTACGACGCTGACGCGGTGCATGTGATCGCCGTCGCGGCGGACGGCTCCGCGCTCGGTACCGGGCGACTTCTGCACGGTCCGGCCGCCCTCGCCAAGACCGGCGGCGACCTCACCGTGGGCTCGCTCGGCCGGCTGGCGGTGACCAAGGAGGCGCGCGGTCTCGGCGTCGGCGTGGCGCTGGTCCGGGCCATTGAGGACGCGGCCCGTGAGCTCGGTCTGGCCGCCGTCGATCTGCACGCCCAGACCCATGCGCTCGGCTTCTACGAGCGGCTCGGGTATGTGGTGTACGGCCCCGAATTCCCGGACGCCGGGATCGCCCACCGGGCGATGCGCCGCGCTCTGTAGCGAGCGGACGAGTGCCGGGTGTCGCCCCGGCCGTACGGAGCGAGCGGCACCCCCGCATACGTCCGGGTCAGTCCGGCAGGCCCCAGCGCGTCCACGCCCCGTTCGACGGCACATCGCGCGGTCCCGTCCCGGGGTGGCGCGCGCCGTGCGGAGTGACCACCGCCGTGCCACCGCGTGGCAGGGCGACCGTGATCCGGCCCGGTCCGGTCTCCCGCCAGTAAAGCGGGCGCCCGTGCGCGTCCCGCACGTCGATCCGGCCTGCGATGGAGTGGTTCAGGGGCAGCGGGGCGCCCGCCTCGCTGCGCACCCGTACCCAGCGCGTGGCACCGCCGGAGCGGTCCGCGTCCACGAGGAAGGCGCCCTGGGTACGCGTCCGCCCAGCGGTCCGAGACGGACGGGAAGACCTTCACCACCCCTCGTGGCCCTGCGCCACCATGTCGAGCATCGACTGGGCGGCGGACAGCGGGCTCTCCGGGGCGAGGTTCTTGCCCTCCCGGTACATCGTGTTGACGGTCATCCGGCAGTCCGCGACCACCTTCAGATCGGTGAAGAAGGTCAGGAAGTCGAGGGCTTTCTCCGGCTCGTCCATCACCGAGTACATGGACGAGGCGGTGGCGTAGCTGTAGCCGTGCCACAGCTGCTGCATGGAGATCCAGTGGTCCATGGAGCGCTGCATCACATCGCGGTCCCCGGCCCGGTCCCGTTCCGTTCGCGCAGCGGGTAGAGCCGGAGAAGATGCGAATGGTGCCGGTGCGAGCCGGCGAGCGGGACGTCCTTGCCGATCAAGACGCCGGCCGCCGGGTCCTCGGCGTACGGGGTGAGCCTTTGATCGATGTCCTGCCAGCGCTTCAGCCGCGGATCGTTGTTGCGCAGCAGCTTGGCCGACGCGATCAGGGTGCGCACACCCCAGCGGACGAGCGAGAGGTCGCAGGTGCAGTCCTCGGCGTTGGCGTACTCGGGGGAGCGGGTCTCCAGCAGATGCAGCCTGCCGTCCGGGCCCTCGTGCAGGAAGTGCGCGTAGAAATTGATGGCCTTCGCGAGGATCGGATACATCGGAGGAATGGTCGGTCAGAGAGGCGATGCGGAGGGGGTGTTGTCCGGATTGCGGGCCTTGCGTGGCAGGCTTGAAGTCCAGATCGACCGACCGAAGAGGTCGGCTCGCCGCGTTCCGGAAGGCACCTCGTGGACCAAATGGCACTGCTCCTGCTGCTGTTGCTCGGAGCTGTGGTCACGGTGCCACTCGGGGAGCGTCTCGGACTGCCCGCGCCGGTGCTGATGACGCTCGCCGGAGTCGGCATGGCGTTCCTCAGCTTCGTGCCGAATGTGGACATCCCGCCCGAGATCATTCTTCCCGCGCTGCTGCCGCCGCTGCTCTACGCCTCCGTGCAGCGCACTTCCTGGCGGCAGTTCGCAGCCAATAAACGACCGATCTTTCTGCTGGCCGTGGCGCTGGTCTTCATCACGACGGCCGCCGTCGCCGCGGTCGCCAACGCGATCGTCCCCGGACTGCCCATCGCCGCCGCCGTGGCGCTCGGCGCGCTCGTCGCCCCGCCCGACCCGATCGCGGCGACGGCCGTCGCGGGCTCGGTCGGGCTGCCGCGCAGACTCGTCTCCATCCTGGAGGGCGAGGGGCTGTTCAACGATGTGACCGCGATCGTGCTGTACCACGTGGCGATCGCCGCCGCGGTGAGCGGCACGTTCTCGCTGCCGGAGGCGTTCGGGCTGTTGATCCTCTCCGCGGTCGTCGCCGTGGCGGTGGGTGTCGCGCTCGGCTGGATCACCATCAAACTCATGGGCCTGCTCGGCGATGCCACGCTCCAGGTCGGCCTCACCCTGCTGGTGCCGTTCGTCAGCTATGTCCTCGCGGAGGAGCTGATGGGGTCGGGTGTCCTCGCCGTCCTCACCACCGCGCTCTTCCTCGCCGAGCACACCGCCGACGCCGACGACGTCCTCGGGCGGCTCACCGGCCGTACGTTCTGGGAGATCGTCGACACCCTCGTCACCGGGGTCGCCTTCGGGCTGATCGGCCTCGAACTGCACAACGTCTTCGGGACGGCCGACGGGCGCGAGCTCCAGATGCTCGGCTGGGGCCTGGTCGTCGTCGCGGTCGTCGTCGGCGTACGGCTGCTGTATCTGCTGCCCGCGACCTGGCTCGCCAAGCGGCTGCACACCCGGCGCGACGTCAGCGAGGAGATCCCCACCAGCTGGCGGGAGACCGTCGTCATGTGGTGGTCCGGGATGCGGGGAGTGGCCTCGGTCGCGCTGGCGCTCGCGATTCCGCTGAAGACGGACGACGGGAAGCCGTTCCCGGGCCGTGACGAGATCGTCTTCATCGCCTTCGCCGTGATCATGGCCACGCTCGTCGTCCAGGGACTCACCCTGCCGTGGCTGGTCCGTAAGCTACGGGTCCGGGCGGACACGGACGCCGAGGAGATGCTGGAGAAGGACCTCGCGATCCGCGCCGCGAAGGCCGCGAAGCAGCGGCTCAAGGAGATCCGGGAGGTCGAGGAGTTCCCGGACGAGGTCGCGGAGCGGCTGCAGCGGCTGGCGTACGACGTGGGGGCGCGGATCAGCCCCGACATGGTCGACGACGAGCGCCGCGAGGCGTACGCGAAGCGCGCCGAACGCTTCAAGGCGATCAACCGCGTCCAGCGCGAAATGATGTCGGCCGCCCGCCACGCGGTGCTCTCGGCCCGCAACGAGGCGGGCACGGACCCGGAGGTCGTCGACCGGGTGCTGCGGCAGCTGGACGTGCGCAGCCTGCGGTGACGCGGCGCCCGCGCCCGGTCAGCCGCGTCCCGTGCGGGGGGACTTGTCCCAGCCCGTCGGCTTCTCGTCCGTAGGGTGGGGCGAGTTGGGCCACTCGTCGCCCGGCGGAAGCGTCGCGGGCGCCGTCGCGATCCTCGGCAGTGCGTACGGATGGTGGTCGCGCAGCCAGCCGATGAGCTGCTCCCGCACGGCACAGCGCACCGTCCAGATGTCGTCCGCGTCCTTGGCCGTGACCACCGCGCGGACCTGGATCGTCGACGGTGTGGTGTCCGTGACCGCCAGGGACCAGTTACGGCCGTCCCAGGCGGCGCACTCGCCCAGGATGTCCCGCAACTGGTCACGCATCGCCGCGACCGGGGCCGAGTGGTCGAGATGGAAGAAGACCGAGCCGGTCATCTGGGCGCTGCCGCGCGACCAGTTCTCGAACGGTTTGCTGGTGAAGTACGAGACCGGCATCGTGATCCGCCGCTCGTCCCAGGTCCGTACCGCGAGGAAGGTCAGCGTGATCTCCTCGATCGTGCCCCACTCGCCGTCCACCACCACCGTGTCGCCGATCCGCACCATGTCGCCGAAGGCGATCTGCAGCCCCGCGAAGAGATTGCCGAGTGTCGACTGGGCCGCGATGCCCGCGACGATGCCGAGCACACCGGCCGAGGCCAGCATCGAGGTGCCGACCGTCCGCATCGCCGGGAACGTCAGCAGCATCGCGGCGACGGCGACGGTCGCCACGATCGCGGTGACCACCCGCTGGATCAGCGTCACCTGCGTACGGACCCGCCGCACCCGTGCCGGATCGCGGGTGCTCGCCGCGTACCGGGCGTAGACGGAGTCCACGACGGCCGCCGCGATCTGCACCACCAGCCAGGCCGACGTCCCGATCAGCACCAGAGTCAGGACCTGGCCGATCCCGGCCCCGTGGTCCTTGACGAGTTCGAGCCGGGTGTGGGTGTACGTGCCCCGCAGCAGCGCAGTGCACAGGGTCAGCTGCAGCGGGATCCGGCAGCGTCTCAGCAGACCCCACAGCGGTGTCTCGCGGTGTCGGCGGTCGGCCCGTCTGAGCAGCAGATCGACCAGCCAGCCGACCAGCAGCGTGATCACGACCGAGCCGCCGACGACGATCAGCGGACGCAGCACGATCTCCATCCTGTCGTTCTCCATGCTCCCGACCGTAGCTGGCACCATTGGCCTCATGAACATCATGCTTTTCCACTCGACGTACGGTCTGCGCCCCGCGGTGCACGCGGCCGCCGACCGGCTGCGCGCCGCCGGGCACGAGGTGCACGTGCCCGATCTCTTCGAGGGGCACACCTTCGAAACCGTCGAGGAAGGCATGGCCTTCAAGGAAGAGGTGGGCAAGGACGAGCTTCTCAGGAAGGCAGTACTGGCCGCCGCGCCCTACTCCGACCGGGGCCTGGTGTACGCGGGATTCTCCTTCGGGGCGTCCACCGCGCAGACCCTGGCGCTCGGCGACGAGAAGGCGCGTGGTCTGCTGCTGTTCCACGGCACCTCGGACATCGCCGAGAACGCCTCGGTGGACGAACTGCCCGTACAGCTGCATGTCGCGGACCCGGACCCGTTCGAGACGCACGACTGGCTGAACTCCTGGTATCTGCAGATGCAGCGGACCGGTGCCGATGTCGAGGTCTACCGCTATCCGGGCGCGGGTCATCTCTTCACGGACCCCGAACTGCCGGACCACGACGCGGCCTCGGCCGAGCTGGCCTGGAAGGTCGCGCTCGGCTTCCTCGCCACGCTGTGACCGCGCGAAGGGCCCCGCACAGCGCGGGGCCCTTCGCGCGGACTGGGAGGATCAGCCCCGGTAGGCGATCCAGCTGTCGCTCATCCGCTGCACCTGGCCCGCGGTGAACTGGGTCATGCACGCGTCGTAGGTGTAATCCATGAAGTTGTGGATCGGGTCGACCCCTGTCTTGTTGGTGCAGGTGTCGCGCCCGGTCGGGCACTCGAACGCGGCGCTCTTCTCGGCGGGCGTGTCGGAGACGTAGTCGCCGTTGCCGCTACAGCCGCCCTGGAACGTGTGGTAGAGCCCCATCCAGTGGCCGACCTCGTGGGTGGCGGTGTCGCCCTCGTCGTAGTTGGTGGCCGAGCCGCCCGGCAGCGAGGTGTCGAGGATGACCACGCCGTCCATGCTCGGGCTGGAGTTGTACGAGCTGGGGAAGGTCGCCCAGCCGAGCAGCCCGCCGCCGAGGTTGGCGGTGTAGACGTTGAGCGCGTTCTTGCCGCCCTTGCGCAGCGTCGACTTCATCGACTTCTCCGCGGCGGAGCCCGACGAGAGGTTGTACCAGGAGGCGTTGTCCGTGTAGTCGGTGCCGGCCAGCGAGAACTGGAAGCCGGAGTCGGTGTTTCCGGTGCCCTGACCGCTGTAGGCCGCGTTCAGCACGTTCATCTGGCTGCTGATGTCGCCCGCGGTGAGCTTGCCGGTGGTGCCGGAGTGGATGACGTGGAAGTAGACCGGGATCGTCGCTCCGGCAGCGAGCGTGGAGCCGCTGACCCGGCGGTCCGCGAGTCTCTCCTTGAGCTGCGTGTCCATGGCCTTGGCCTGGGACGTGGTGAGTTCATTGGGGTCAGCGGCGTGGTTGGTGCCCGAGGGGCGGGCCTCGCGCGCGGTGGCGCCGGTGCTCGCCTCGCTCGCGCACTTCTCGGCGGATGCGGCGGACGCGGAGGAGGTGGATGCCTTTGCGGCGGCGGAGCCGGTGGAAGCGGAGAGCGGTGCCAGGGCCAGGGTTCCGGCCAGGACGGCGGTGCCGATCGCACGGTTACGTATACGCGGCGATATACGGGCAAGAGCGCGCACAGGGACTCCTCGCGGATGTGTGGGGGAGGAATTTCCTCACCCGCCGCCGGGAGATTACGTGCGCATGTCAGATCTTGAGGAGAATCGATCAGGCCCAATCGATCGTGGGGCAAAACGGGGAGACGGGAAGAAATAATTCTGCGTGTTCCAGAGTTTGAGACGCGGACGTAACGTCCCGCGTTACCCCGGAGGGCGGTGTGTCCCCATTGGGGTCGGGAAACACGCCACGCGCCGTAGCGATGTAATGCGCCGTCAATATGGACTGCAGTGGCTGAAAAACGACCCTCAGTGCACCGGGTGGACCGGCATCCACTCGAAGTAAGCCTGCTTGGCGCCCGCGGCCCGGTCGGCCCAGGAGCCCTCCGTACCCTGCGTGTGGGCGTGGCGGCTTTGGCCGCGGGCGCGGTACGGGTGCGGCCCGCCGGCGAGGAGATCCCCGTACCGTCGCCCGCCGAGAAGCGGAACCAGTAGGTGGTGGCTGGGCTCAGCCCCCGCACATCGGCCTTGACGGTGTGGTCGGAAGCGGCCTTCGCGACGGTCGTTCCCCGGGCGAACTCCTCGTCCTCGGCGACCTCCCAGCGCACCGCCGTATCGGCGCCACGTCCTGAGCCGGGCACGGCGTCGGGGGCCGGGGTGACGCGGGCCCACAGGAGTATGCCGTCGGGGAGGGGGTCGCCGGAGGCGACGCCGTGCAGGAAGGCGGGCCCGTCCGCGGCACGCGCGGTGGTGGCGGTGCCGAGCACCGGCGCGGCGACGGCGGTGGCGGCAGCGGCCATGACGACCGTGCGGCGGCTGGGGGCGGATATCGGCGAAGAAAGGTGTCGACTGGTCAGGAGAACCCTACTGACCGGTATAGCGAACGGGCAGGCGAATGAAGGAAGTTCGCCTGCCCGTCGGAGAGCCGCTGCCGGGAGTTTGCCGCTAGCCCTTCAGCGCGGCAGTGATCGCGGTGTTGAAGTCGGCCACCGTCATCGGCGCGTTCTTGCCGTCAGCGCCGGTGAGCGTCTTGCCGTCCATCTTCAGCGTCGGAGTGCCCTGCACGCCGCTCTTGTCGAACGTCGCGGACATCTTCATCGCCCAGCCGTCGTACGTACCGTCCTCGACGTCCTTCTGGAACGCCTTGTTGCCCTTCAGAGCGTCGACCGTGTCGGCGATCTTGATCAGGTACGCGTCGTCCTTGAACTTGTCGTCGGTCTCCTCCGGGTGGTACTTCGCGGAGTAGAGCGCGGACTTGTAGTCGAGGAAGGCTTCCGGGCTGACATTGAGTGCGGCACCCACCGCGCTCAGCGCGTTCTTCGAGCCTTCTCCGCCGGTCATGCCGTCGATGAACGTGGCGCCGACGTACTTGATCTTGTACTTTCCGGCGTCGACGTCCTTGTGCACCGTCTCGCCGATGGACTGCTCAAGCGTTCCGCAGATCGGGCAGCGCAAGTCCTCGTACAGCTCGAGGGTCTTCTTGGCGGTCGGCTTGCCGATGACGACGGTTGTGCCGTCCTTGCCCGAGGTGTTCCTGGGTGCCGTGACGTTCTTCGCGTCCTTGGCCGCCTCCCACTGGGACGGCTTGTTCATCTGCATGACACCCCAGCCGACGGCGCCCGCGATCGCCAGCACGCCGACGACCGAGACGCCGACGAGGATCTGCCTGCGGGTCTTGTCCTTCTTGGCCTGGCGCTCGCGCTCGGCGCGCAGACGCTCGCGGGCTGCCGCCTTGTTGGCCTGGCTGTTGCGGTTGCTCATGTTCGTCTCTCCATGGTGCGGGTGGTATGTCGTCAGGGACGTGCGTGCTCAGGCGATGGCGCGGGCCGAGCGCGGCGGACCCCTCCGTCCCACGGAGTGCACGAGCAGACGGGCGTGTACGAGCAGGTGCGGGCCGTGCCCGGCGGGGTGCAGCCTGCGGTGTACGGAGCGGCCGGCCGTACCCACCACGGCGACCGCGATCAGCAGCGGCCGGAACGCCAGAACGGCGACCGCGCCCAGCAGGCCGACGAGCGCGGACTCGCCGCGCCGCAGCCAGGCCGCGGCGAGCAGACCGACCGTCACATGGGCGGCGAGCAGCAGCCACGGCACCGCCGGGCCCGGGGAGGCCAGCAGCGCGGCTGCCGTGTGTCCGCCGCCGGTCACCGAAGTGAGCGGCGTGCCGACGTCATCGACCTGGGGCGCGCCGGCCCCGATGTCACCGCCGCCGCACAGCACATCGACGCCGACCGAGCGCAGCGGCCCCGCGATCGGGCCGCCTGCCGCGCCGTAACAGAGGTGCTGGCCGGTGGTGAACACGGTGTCGGCGGCCAGTTCCAGCGGGACCAGCAGTCCGGCGATCGCCCCGAAGCCGCGCTCCCGGCCGGCCAGCGCGTACGCCACGGCGAAGACCACGCCGGCCAGCAGGGCGACGACGGTCAGCGGCAGCGAGACCTGGGAGAGCAGCACATGGGACGCAGCGGAGAGCGTCACGACGAGCGCTGTGAAAAGCGCCGCGCGAACGACTCTGAGCTGCGTCCCGGATATGTCCATCGTCGAGGAGTGTCGCATGCGAACCTGTAAGTGACCCCTGAAGGGGGGCCGGTTGGGTGCGGAGCCCTACAGTCCCGGGATGCGGCCGTTGCGGAAAAGATCCACAAAGATCTGGTGGTCGGCGCGGGCCCGGGCACCGTAGCTGTGGGCGAAGTCCACCAGCAGGCCGGCGAAGCCCTCCTCGTCCGCCGCGATCGCCGCGTCGATCGCCCGCTCGGTGGAGAACGGCACCAGCGAGTGGCCGCTCTCGTCGTCCGCCGCGGAGTGCATCGTCGCCGTCGCCCGGCCGAGGTCGGCGACGACCGCGGCGATCTCCTCCGGCTCGTCGATGTCCGACCAGTCCAGATCGACCGCGTACGGAGACACCTCGGCGACCAGCTGTCCGGCTCCGTCCAGCTCGGTCCAGCCGAGCCACGGGTCGGCGTGTGCCTGCAGGGCGCGCTGCGAGATGACCGTGCGGTGGCCCTCGTGCTGGAAGTACTCGCGCACGGCCGTGTCGGTGATGTGTCGGGAGACCGCGGGGGTCTGCGCCTGCTTGAGATAGATCACCACATCGTTCTCCAGGGCGTCGCTGTTGCCCTCCAGAAGGATGTTGTACGAGGGCAGCCCGGCCGAACCGATACCGATGCCACGACGGCCGACGACATCCTTGACCCGGTACGAGTCGGGGCGGGTCAGGCTCGACTCCGGCAGCGTCTCCAGATAGCCGTCGAAGGCGGCCAGCACCTTGTAGCGCGTCGCCGCGTCCAGGTCGATCGAGCCGCCGCCCGTCGCGAACCGGCGCTCGAAGTCCCGGATCTCCGTCATCGAGTCCAGCAGCGAGAACCGGGTCAGCGACCGGGCGTCGCGCAGCGCGTCCAGCAGCGGGCCCTCCGCCGTGTCCAGCGTGAAGGGCGGTACCTCGTCGCTCTTCGCGCCCGTCGCCAGTGCGTGGATCCGCTCACGGTAGGCCGCCGCGTAGATCCGGACCAGTTCGGTGATCTGGTCGTCGCCCAGCGCCTTCGCGTACCCGATCAGCGCGACGGAGGCGGCGAACCGCTTGAGGTCCCAGGTGAAGGGGGCTACGAAGGCTTCATCGAAGTCGTTCACATTAAAGACAAGGCGGCCATTGGAATCCATGTATGTGCCGAAGTTCTCAGCGTGCAGATCGCCGTGCACCCACACCCTGCTGGTTCGCTCGTCCAGATAAGGGTCCGCGTTCCTCGTCGAGCTGAGATCGGCGTAATACAGGCAGGCCGTGCCCCGGTAGAAGGCGAACGCCGAGCCCGCCATCTTGCGGAATTTGACCCGGAAGGCAGCCGGATCGGCGGCCAGCAGCTCCCCGAACGCGGTGTCGAAGACCTCAAGAATCTGCTCCCCGCGCTGTGCTGCGCCGGTCTGCGCTTCCGACATCTCTGGGTGCCTCCTGGTGCCTGACGTGCATGACAAATGGGACGGGCTTCTCAGCCCCTTCAACGCGCGACCGTACCCGGGAGTGCCCCTCGGTTGTCACCTCGGAGACGTAGACTTCCACGCTGTCCCCCCAGTCAGTCATTGCCTGTTTCCCCGGAGGCCCGACGCCGTGACCAAGCCGCCCTTTACGCACCTTCACGTCCACACCCAGTACTCGTTGCTGGACGGTGCCGCGCGGCTCAAGGACATGTTCGCTGCCTGCAATGAAATGGGCATGTCGCACATCGCGATGACGGACCACGGCAACCTGCACGGTGCCTACGACTTCTTCCACTCGGCGCAGAAGGCGGGCGTGACGCCGATCATCGGGATCGAGGCGTACGTCGCTCCGGAGTCGCGCAAGCACAAGCGGAAGATCCAGTGGGGCCAGCCGCACCAGAAGCGCGACGACGTCTCGGGTTCGGGTGGTTACACGCACAAGACGATCTGGGCGTCGAACGCGACGGGGCTGCACAACCTCTTCCGGCTCTCCTCGGACGCGTACGCCGAGGGCTGGCTGCAGAAGTGGCCCCGTATGGACAAGGAGACCATCGCCCAGTGGTCCGAGGGCCTGATCGCCTCCACCGGCTGCCCCTCGGGCGAGGTGCAGACGCGACTGCGGCTCGGTCAGTTCGACGAGGCGGTCCAGGCGGCCTCCGACTACAAGGACATCTTCGGTGAGGGCAAGTACTTCCTGGAGCTGATGGACCACGGCATCGAGATCGAGCGCCGGGTCCGTGACGGGCTCCTCGAAATCGGCAAGAAGCTGGGCATCCCGCCGCTGGTGACCAACGACTCGCACTACACCTACGCGCACGAGGCCACCGCGCACGACGCGCTGCTCTGCATCCAGACCGGCAAGAACCTCTCCGACCCGGACCGCTTCCGCTTCGACGGCACCGGTTACTACCTCAAGAGCACCGACGAGATGTACGCCGTCGACTCCTCCGACGCCTGGCAGGAGGGCTGCGCCAACACCCTGCTGGTCGCGGAGCAGATCGACACCGTCGGCATGTTCGAGAAGCGCGACCTGATGCCGAAGTTCGACATCCCGGACGGCTACACCGAGATCACCTGGTTCCAGGAAGAGGTCCGGGTCGGCATGAACCGCCGCTACCCGGGCGGTGTCCCCGACGACCGGCAGAAGCAGGCCGAGTACGAGATGGACATCATCATCCAGATGGGGTTCCCGGGGTACTTCCTGGTCGTCGCCGACTTCATCATGTGGGCGAAGAACAACGGCATCGCGGTCGGCCCCGGCCGTGGTTCCGCGGCCGGCTCGATCGTGGCGTACGCGATGGGCATCACCGACCTCGACCCGATCGAGCACGGACTCATCTTCGAGCGGTTCCTCAACCCCGAGCGTGTCTCCATGCCCGATGTCGACATCGACTTCGACGAGCGTCGGCGCGTCGAAGTGATCAGGTACGTGACGGAGAAGTACGGCGCCGACAAGGTCGCCATGATCGGCACGTACGGCAAGATCAAGGCGAAGAACGCCATCAAGGACTCCGCCCGGGTCCTCGGCTACCCGTACGCGATGGGCGACCGGCTCACCAAGGCCATGCCCGCCGACGTCCTCGGCAAGGGCATCGACCTCAACGGCATCACCGACCCCAAGCACCCGCGCTACAGCGAGGCGGGTGAGATCCGGGGGATGTACGAGAACGAGCCGGACGTGAAGAAGGTCATCGACACCGCGAAGGGTGTCGAGGGCCTGGTCCGGCAGATGGGCGTGCACGCCGCAGGCGTCATCATGTCCAGCGAGCCCATCGTCGACCACGCCCCGATCTGGGTGCGGCACACCGACGGCGTCACCATCACGCAGTGGGACTACCCGCAGTGCGAGTCGCTCGGCCTGCTGAAGATGGACTTCCTGGGCCTCAGGAACCTGACCATCATGGACGACGCCGTCAAGATGGTGGAGAGCAACAAGGGCGTCAAGCTGGACCTGCTCGGCCTCCCGCTGGACGACCCGAAGACGTACGAAATGCTCTGCCGCGGCGACACGCTCGGCGTGTTCCAGTTCGACGGCGGTCCGATGCGCTCCCTGCTGCGCCAGATGCAGCCCGACAACTTCGAGGACATTTCCGCCGTCTCGGCCCTGTACCGGCCGGGCCCGATGGGCATGAACTCGCACACGAACTACGCCGAGCGCAAGAACGGCCGCCAGGAGATCACCCCGATCCACCCGGAGCTGGAGGAACCGCTCAAGGAGGTCCTCGGCCTGACCTACGGCCTGATCGTGTACCAGGAGCAGGTGCAGAAGGCCGCCCAGATCGTCGCCGGTTACTCGCTCGGCGAGGCCGACATCCTGCGCCGCGTCATGGGTAAGAAGAAGGCCGACGAGCTGGAGAAGAACTTCGTTCTCTTCGAGGCCGGTGCCAAGAAGAAGGGCTTCTCCGACGCGGCGATCAAGGCGCTGTGGGATGTTCTGGTCCCGTTCGCCGGATACGCGTTCAACAAGGCGCACTCCTCCGCGTACGGCCTGGTCACCTACTGGACCGCGTACCTCAAGGCGAATTACCCCGCCGAGTACATGGCGGCGCTGCTGACCTCGGTCAAGGACGACAAGGACAAGTCGGCGGTCTATCTGAACGAGTGCCGTCGCATGGGCATCAAGGTGCTGCCGCCCAATGTGAACGAGTCGCTGTCGAACTTCGCCGCGCAGGGCGACGACGTGATCCTCTTCGGCCTCACGGCCGTCCGGAACGTGGGTCAGAACGTCGTCGACTCGATCATCCGGTGCCGCAAGGCGAAGGGGAAGTACAGCAACTTCCCCGACTTCCTGGACAAGGTCGAGGCAGTCGTCTGCAACAAGCGCACCGTCGAATCGCTGATCAAGGCCGGCGCCTTCGACGAGATGGGCCACACCCGCAAGGGCCTGGTCGCCCACCACGAGCCGATGATCGACAACGTGGTGCAGGTCAAGCGCAAGGAGGCCGAGGGCCAGTTCGACCTCTTCGGCGGCATGGGCGAGGAGGAGAGCGACGAGCCGGGCTTCGGGCTCGACGTGGAGTTCTCCGACATCGAGTGGGAGAAGTCCTACCTGCTGGCCCAGGAGCGCGAGATGCTCGGCCTGTACGTCTCCGACCACCCGCTCTTCGGTCTGGAACACGTACTGTCCGACAAGGCCGACTCCTCGATCTCCCAGCTGACCGGCGGGGAGCACTCCGACGGTGCCATCGTCACCGTCGGAGGCATCATCTCCGGCCTGCAGCGCAAGATGACCAAGCAGGGCAACGCCTGGGCCATCGCCACCGTCGAGGACCTGGCCGGATCCATCGAGTGCATGTTCTTCCCCGCCACCTACCAGCTGGTCTCCACCCAGCTCGTCGAGGACACCGTCGTCTTCGTCAAGGGACGTCTCGACAAGCGGGAGGACGTGCCCCGGCTCGTCGCCATGGAGATGCAGGTCCCCGACATCTCGTCGGCCGGCACCAACGCCCCCGTGGTCCTGACCATCCCCACGGTCAAGATCACCCCGCCGATGGTCAGCCGCCTCGGCGAGGTCCTCAGCAACCACCGGGGCGACACCGAGGTGCGGATCAAGCTCCAGGGCCCCCGTAAGACCACGGTGCTCCGGCTCGACCGGCACCGGGTGAAGCCCGACCCGGCGCTCTTCGGTGACCTGAAGGTGCTGCTCGGACCGTCCTGCCTGGCCGGCTGAGCCGGTTCACGGCCGACGTACGAGAAAGGGGCGCCCCCGCGAGAGCGGGAGCGCCCCTCTCGGCCACCCGGCCTGCGGCCGGGACCGGAGATCCGCCCGGTCAGTTGTGGCCGAAGCGACGCTGGTGCTTACGGGCAACATCAGCAGGGCTGCCCTGGGCTTGCGACTGAGGCTGTATCTGCGACTCGTACGCGGGCTTGGCCTCTTCCGCATTCGCGCCGCGCTCCGGACCGGACGCGCGGTTCTGCTGCTGGCTGCTCTGCTTGCGGTTCTTGTTCTTGGCCATGGTGTTCCTCCTACGGGGACTCTCGGGGCCAGGACCGCGTTCAGATTCACATGACGGGATAAAGCGTGCATGTTGGATCATTACCGTGCGTAGTGAGGGGGTATCATGCGCCGTTTTCAGGTTCCGCCACGCCGATGATCGAGTTCCGGCCGTCAACCCCTGCGCCGTCGGGCAGACTCGAAGGAAACCCTTGGCAAAGACCACACCCGAACTTCTGGAAGAGGGTGGAACGCGTGGACCGTTGCGTCGTCCTGGTGGACGCCGGCTACTTGCTGGGTGCAGCCGCGAGTCTGCTGGCCGGGGAGCCCGCCCGTTCCCGCATCACCGTCGACCACGCGGGCCTCATCCGGGGCTTGCGTGAGCTGGCAGAGGCCGATACGCAGCAGCCGCTGCTGCGGATCTACTGGTTCGACGGCGCCCCCGACCGCGTACCGCAGCCCGAGCACCGCAGACTTCGTGTGATGCCCCGGGTGACCGTCCGGCTCGGCGCTCTCACCCGCAGTGACGGGCGCTGGGCGCAGAAGGGCGTCGACGCCGCGATGCACGCCGAGCTCACCGAACTGGCCAGGAACCGGGCCTGCTCCGACGTGGTGCTGGTGACCGGTGACGGCGATCTGCTGCCCGGCCTGATGTCCGCCAAGGAACACGGCGTCGCTGTCCATCTGTGGGCGGTCCAGGCCGCCGACGGCGACTACAACCAGTCCGAGGACCTGGTCGCCGAGGCCGACGAACGAAGGGTGCTCGACCGGGCCTGGATCACGCAGGCCGTACGGGCCAAGGAGACCGGCGGCGTCTGCGCCCCGCCCCCGGCCCCCCGACCGGAGATCGCCGCGATCCTCTCCGCACCGCTGCCCGAGGCGGCCCTCGCGGCCTCCGCCGAGCGGGCATCGGAGGCCCAGGCTGCGGCCGCCCGCAACGGTGCGGCGCCGCCGCCCGAGGAGAGCTCCACCGCCGACCGGCCCGGCCACGGTGGAAGGGGCGTCCCCACACCCAAGGACCTGGCGGGCAGCCTGCGCGGCCCCGGCGCCCAGCCCACCCAGCCGCCGCCCGCCAACGCCACACTGCGCTGGTCCTCCGACAAGGGCTGGATGGAGCGCGGCGGACCGCTGGGCGAGCCCGCCGAAACCGCCTCCCTCCCGACGCTGGCCCAGCTCACCAGTGCCGAGCAGCGCTGGGCGGACCGAGAGGAGGACATCACCACCGTGGGCGGCGACCCCTTCGAGGTGGGCCAGGTCTTCGCCCGGCGCTGGATGGAGCGGCTGACGGAGACAGCCCATCTGCAGAAGCTGTCGACCATGTATCCGCGCATCCCGCACCGCATCGACGGCGAACTGCTGCGGTACGCGGCACGGTTCGGCCTGCTCGCCCACAAGGACGACCAGATCGACGAGCACGACCGCTACGCGATCCGGGCCGGATTCTGGCGGGAGATCGATGTTCGGGCCGCGGCGGAACACGCCCCGGCGGTGGAGCGGACGAGCCCGTCCGGCGACTGACGGCACAACGGTCACGCGGGCGCAACCCGGTCTGCGACTGCGGCGTCGGCGTCCGACCGGCATGGCCCCGGGCGCAATACGGGGCATCCGACCCCGTACTCTCGTACCTCGTGAGTACGGGCACAGCACAGGCGCAGACGGTGACCGGGACCGTGTGTGCGGTGCGTGATCTGGTCAAGACCTATCCCGCCGCCCGCGGCCGCCGCGGTGCACCCGCCACACCCGAGGTGCGCGCCACCGACGGGATCAGCCTGGATGTGCGGCGCGGCGAGATCTTCGGCCTCCTCGGCCCCAACGGCGCCGGAAAGTCCACCCTGGTGCGGCAGCTCACCGGGCTGATGAGGCCCGACTCCGGCGGCGTCACCGTGCTGGGCCACGATCTCGTACGCCATCCCGAGCGGGCCTCCCGGCTGATCGGGTACCTCGGGCAGGAGTCCACCGCCCTCGACGAGCTGACCGTCTCGCTCGCCGCCGAGACCACCGGACGGCTGCGCGGCCTCGCGGTGCGGGACGCCCGCGCCGAGCGCGACGACGTACTCGACGAACTCGGCCTCACCGAGATCGCGGGACGCCCCCTGAAGAAGCTCTCCGGCGGACAGCGGCGGCTCGCCTGCTTCGCGGCCGCGTTGGTCGGCGAGCGGCCGGTGCTGGTGCTGGACGAGCCGACGACCGGCATGGACCCCGTCGCGCGGCGCGCCGTCTGGGCCGCCGTCGACCGGCGCCGGGCCGAACGCGGCACGACGGTGCTGCTGGTCACCCACAACGTCATCGAGGCCGAGACGGTTCTCGACCGGGTCGCCGTGATCGAACGCGGCAAGGTCATCGCCTGCGACACGCCGACCGGGCTCAAGGAACGTGTCGCCGGCGAGGTCCGGGTCGAGCTGGTGTGGCGCGAACGGGCGCCCCTGGATGTGCCCGAAGTGGCCGTGCTTCGCGGCTCGGCCCAGGAGTCCGGGCGGCGCTGGGTGCTGAGGCTCGGTCCCGACGAGGCACGGGCGGCGGTCGCCGCCGTGACCGGCGGCGCGGCCTTTGCCGCACTCGACGACTTCACGCTGGCGACGCCCAGCCTGGAGGACGTCTATCTCGCGCTCGGCGGGGACGCGACCAAGGGGCTGGTGAAGTCATGACCGCGGCGGGCGGGGCGACCGGATGCACATGCGTGGCCGAGCAGGGAGCGAACAGGAGCAGCGCCAGGTGACGAGCATCGTTCCCGCGCAGTCGGTGACCGGACCCGTCCGGACCGCCGATGACGGCCGTGCCGGCCGCGATGTCCAGGAGGGGGCAGCTCCCGCGCCGCTCGCGCCACGGGCCCGGCTGTTCCCCTCGCTCGCGGCCGTCTACCGTGCCCAGCTGTCCAGGGCCAGGGTCGCGCGTATTCCGCTGCTCTTCGTCGCGACCTTCCAGTCCGTCGGGATCATGGTGCTGATGCGCGGGGTCGTCGACGGCGGCTCCGAGGCGCGCGCCGTCGTCGCCGGATCCAGCGTCCTCGTGGTGGCCTTCGTCGCGCTCAACCTGCTCGCCCAGTACTTCGGGCAGCTGCGGGCCGGCGGCGGACTCGATTACTACGCCACCCTGCCGGTGCCGCCCGCCGCGGTGGTGCTCGGCGCGGCCGGGGCGTACGCCTCCTTCACCGTGCCCGGCACGATCGTCACGGCCGTGGCGGGGAGCGTGCTGTTCGGACTGCCGCTGACGCATCTGTGGGTGCTCGTCGCCGTCATCCCGCTCTCCGGGGCGGCGCTTTCCGGGCTCGGCGCCGCGATGGGGCTCCTCGCGCCCCGGCAGGAGCTGGCCACGCTGCTCGGGCAGCTGGGCATGTCGGCGGCGCTGCTGCTCGGCGTCCTGCCGGCCGACCGGCTGCCCGGGCCGATCGGCTGGGCCCGCGATCTGCTGCCCTCCACGTACGGTGTCGAGGCGCTCTCCCGGTCCTTCGACGCCCACCCCGACTGGGCGGTCGTCGCACTGGATCTCGCGGTCTGCGCCGTCGTCGGCGTCCTCTCGCTGGCTGCGGCCACCTGGGCGTACCGCAGGGCAGCGGTCCGGTGAGGCGCGGCACAGGGACGCCTGGCACGATGGCAAGGTGACCGCACCTCTGACGCCGCCTCACCAGCCCTCGTCCAACGGCCCCTGGCAGACCCCGCCGAAATGGGGTGGTCAGGGTGGGCCCGGTCGTCCCGGCGGCCCGGGTGCCGCCCACTCCGGCACCCTGCTGGAGTCGCAGGAGGAGCGGAATCTCCGGTCGGATCTGCTGCGTGCCGCTGTTGTCACCGTTCTCGTGACCGTCACCGGCATCGGGCTCGGACTTCTCTGGCTGTGGCTGGCGCCGCGGGTTCCGCTGATCTCCGACAGCACGGCCGTCTTCCTCAGTGACAGTGAGGGCGAGGAGGCGATCGGCGCCGACGGTACGTTCGTGCTGCTGGCGCTGGCCTTCGGTGCGCTCTCCGCGGCGCTGGTCTTCCTGTTCCAGCGGCGTGGCGGAATCGCCCTGGTGGTGGGGCTCGCGCTGGGCGGGCTGCTCGGTTCGCTGCTGGCCTGGCGGCTGGGGGTGTGGCTCGGGCCGGACCAGGACGTGGTCGCGCACGCGCGAGCGGTCGGCAAGGGCGTGGTCTTCGATGCGCCGCTTCAGCTGCGGGCGAAGGCGGCGTTGCTGGCGTGGCCGCTGGGGGCGATGGCGGTTCATCTCGGGTTGACGGCGTGGTTCGGGCCGCGGGATCCGGAGCCGGAGTGGGGGGTGTTTCCGGGGTGGGCCGCGGGTGGGCCTGTACCGGGGGCGGGGCCGTCGCCCGCAGGTGGGGGCGTGCCGCCTGTGCCGCCGGCTGAGTCTTAGACAGGGTGCCGGTGCGGGGGGTTTGTCCCCTGCCTGCCTCTTCCCGGACCGGGGCTCCGCCCCGGACGCCGGTCCTCGAACGCCGGACGGGCTGAAAGCGTCCTCCAGCGCCGGGCAGGCTGAACGGCACCCGCAAGCGCCGGGCCGAGAAGTGCCCAGGGCGGCTACTCCCGGCCGATCTCCGCGAACACCGCCCCCGTCAGGGACGCCAGATCCGTGGGGGAGAGTTCGACCTCCAGGCCGCGGCGGCCCGCCGAGACGCAGATTGTTTCGTGGGACTGTGCCGACGCGTCCAGCACCGTAGGCAGCCGCTTCCGCTGGCCCAGGGGGGAGATGCCGCCCCGTACGTAGCCGGTGGTGCGTTCTGCGGCTGTCGGGTCGGCCATCGCGGCTCGTTTGCCGCCCACCGCGGAGGCCAGGGCCTTGAGGTCCAGGGAGCCGGCCACCGGGACGACCGCCACGGTGAGTGTGCCGTCGACGTCCGCGACCAGGGTCTTGAAGACCCGGTCGGGGGAGACGCCCAGTGCCTCGGCCGCCTCCTCGCCGTAGGAGGCCGACGCCGGGTCGTGGTCGTAGGAGTGGACGGTGAACGCCGTGCCGGCCGCGGTCAATGCGACCGTTGCCGGGGTGCCGCCGGACTGCTGCTGCTTCTTCGGCTTCTTCGCCACGGGGGAGGGTCCTCGGGTCGGTCGTCAGTCAGTTGGGGTGGGTCGGGGCACGCGTCAGGTCCACCGCGGGCAGCGACGGCAGATGCCGGATGACGGCGGTCTCGGAGCGCAGCAGAGTCAGTTCCTCGCGCAGCCGGGTCGCGGTGTCGGGTGCCTGGAGCAGCCGCTGCTTGCACGGGATGTCGAATACGGCCGCCGCCGCGACCAGGTAGGAGACGACGGAGGGGTCGTCGGGCAGGTCCGCACCCGTCGTCAGAGAGCGTTCGCTCGCCCCGGCCAGTCGCTTCTGGTAGCTGCGGAAGGCCCGCAGGACGCCCTCGGCGAGTGCGCCGGCCTCCTCGCCGGGATCCTCGTCCAGCTCTTCGAGTTCGGCCGTCAGATAGGGGCCGCTCGCGTCGACGGAGAGCAGCTTGACCCGGGTGGTGCCGGTCGCGAGGACCTCGAAGCTGCCGTCCGGCCGTTCCCGGATCTTCGCCGCGTCGGCGATGCAGCCGACCCGGTGGAAGGTCTGGATCGGGTCGGGCCCGAAGCCGTCCGCGGGACCACGCTCGGCGGGGGTGCTCACCGCCTCCGGCATTCCGGCGGCCGTCGGGGCGACCTCGCGGCCGTCGCGGATCGCGACCACGGCGAAGCGGCGGGGTTCGTCGGCGTCGGTCTTCAGCAGCTCACGCATCATGGCGCGATAACGCTCTTCGAAGACGTTCAGCGGCAGCACGAGGCCGGGAAACAGCACCGCGTTCAGCGGGAACAGAGGCAGGCGAGCGGTGGTCACAACGGTCAAGCGTAATGGCCGCGGGGCCGACCCAGGTCGGCCCGGCCCGGCAAGGGCGTCGCGCAGGCCACCCGGAGCCGCGCCTCGTCCCTCGCGTCGAGGAACCGGCCGAGCGGATCGTCGGAGACCGACGACCACGGGAACGACGCCGCATGGAGTCCGATCTGCCGGAACTGTTCCAGTGCCTCGCCCCAGCGGCCCCGCGCGACCAGCACGAACGCCAGCAGGTTGCGGACCTCGGCGGGCCAGGGATCGCCGGGCGCGAACGAGGCGGACAGCATGATCGCCAGATCCGCTGCCGCGTCGATCCGTTCCTCCTGCACCGAGGTGGTCCATACGTCCGGCCCCTCGATCAGCAGGGCGAAGGCGGCCCGCAGCGGCAGCGCCTGCACCAGTGAGCTGGGCAGCGAGTCCTCGGCGGCCCGCTCGGCGAAGTCGAAGCACTCGCGGTGCGAGCCGTACCAGGCGGCGGAGAGGTACCGCAGCGCCGCGACATGGCAGCCGTAGTGGTGCGAGGAGCGCTGGATCGCCTGCTCCCACAGCGCCTCGAACATGGTGTGCGTGGCATGGGTGCCGCGCGCATGGTCGAGCGCGAGCCGCCACGGCACCGGGTCACGGGGGTCGCTCTCGGCCGCCGCGGTGATCAGCGGTCCCACCTCGCGCAGCTGCTCTGCCCGGACAGGCGACTCCCAGGCCCGGCGGACCGCCAGCTCGGCCTTGACGAGCAGCGCGTCCGGGTCGTGCGGTGCGGCGGCGAGCCAGTCGGTCAGCCATCCGTCGCGGTTGCGGGCGAACGTGACGAGCCGGCTGAGGTAGCGGTCCCGGTTCTCCCACTCGGCGCCGTCCCGGGTGGTGGCGAGGAGTTTCGCGGCCGGTTCGTACTCCCCGAGGGCGGCGGCGACAAGTGCCGGGGAGAGCCGTTCGTCGGGGGCGTCGAGCAGCACCGCGTCGTCCGCGGGCAGTCCGGCGGACCCCTGGGGGGAGTGCCGGATCACGCGCGCGGTACGGAGCAGAGCGCGAAGGAATGACATGGTGCGGACCATTGAAAAGCGCTGGTCGGGACGGCGCCAGGGGGGGTGCTGTGAAGCTTTGGTGCCGAGTGGATGGGTTGTAGCGAGCTGGGTCAATAAAAAGTGAAGGAAAGCGGGGAATCTGGCTTGTTTCCACTGATCCGGCCATCGGTCTGCGACACTTCGGCCGTGGCTCGGCAGATCGTTCGACCACGGCCTCCGGCCACCGCGACGGCCACTGCGCAGAAGGGCTTCGGCCGGTCGGACGGTCGGTCGTCCGGCCGGCCGTGGCCGGATTCCGGTCAGCCCCGGCGCAGCAGCCGTGAGGCGCCCGCCGCGACCGTCGTGGCCAGTATCCAACCCAGCAGGACGAGCACGGCCGCCGCCCACTGCCAGCCGTCCTCCATCCGCCAATAACCGTCCTGGCCGAGATTGATGACCGGCACCAGCAGATCGAGTGCGTACAGCGCCGGATTCCATTGCGGATGCTCATCCTGTTTGATCGCCGCCGGGACGTGCTGGGAGAAGGCCAGCGCACCCGCCGCCCACAGCACCGCCATCCACACCGCGGCCCGCCCCGGCCGGTAGCCGTACGCCACCGTCCAGTCCTGGATGAAGCCCCAGAGCTTCGCGGCGGGCGGCAGCGTCTCGCGGCGCCGCCGCTGCTTGGCCAGCAGCACCTCGCGGGCGTCCGCGTCCTCCCCGCAGTTGCGCAGCACCGTGGCGAGGCGTTCGTACGGCTCCGGTACGTACTCCGGGGTCGCCGCCGCCACCCACTCCAGGCGCCGGGAGAGCGGGAAGTGCCCGTACGGGACGAGGTTCTCGTACACGAAACCGCCCATCGCCAGACCGCCGGGTCCCGGCCAGCTGGTCGACACATCGATCAGCGTGACGACCTTCGCGCCGTTCAGCACGACCCGGCCCTCCTCCGGCCGTTCCGCGTTGAAACGCAGCTCCGGGGTGACGATCCGGCGCAGCGACAGCTCCTCGTGCCTGGCCAGTACGAACCGTGCCTTGTGCACATCGACCGCGTCGCCGAACCGTCCGTCGTCCAGGCGCACCCCGCCGCGGCACTCGAAGATCTGCGAACGCGTACCGCGCGCCGGGGTCGGCGCCACGACGATGCCGTACGGGGGAGTGGTGCCCTGGTTCCCGGTGTCGATGCTCACCCACGCCTCGCTCATGTACAGCGTCCGCTCCACGGTCAGCTGAGGGGCGTTCAGTGCGCGCCGCCCCTCCCTGCCCCGCAGCCGGCTGCCGCGCAGACTCAGCGAACCGCCGACCTTCGCCCCGCGCAGGCTCAGCTCGCCGCGCGCCTCGACCATCTCCGCCTGCAGGTCCTGGGCGACCGCCAGCCCGTCACCGGCCAGGGCTCGCCCACCCCGGTCGGGGCCGATCTCGATCTGGTTGATCAGCAGATCGGTGCCGATCTGTGCGTCGGTGAGCCGGATCCCGCGCTTGACGCGGCAGCGCGGCAGATGCAGATCGCCCTCGGTACGCAGCCGGGCCGCCTCCAGCCGCGGCATCGCGCAGCCGACCATCCGCAACGTCGTGAAATGGCATTCGGGCAGCACCACCTCGCTCTCGAAGCGGCAGCCGGTCAGCTCGACGTACGGCGCGACGCGCCCGCCCGCGAGATCCAGCGTCCCGGTGATCCGCACACCCCGGAGCTTCAGCGCGGCGACCCGGCCGGGCCGCGGCGGTGGCCCGGACAGCAGCAGCCGGGCGACGACGCGCCCGTCCACACTGCGCTCCGGTCCCCAGGTGCGCGGCGCGAACGGATCGTCCCGCGCCGGGTCGCGGGCGCGCAGATCGTAGGTGCTGCCGTTCCGGAAGGCCTGCCACATGCCCAGCTCGGCCGCGCTGAGACCGTCCGGAAAATCGCCGTCGTGCGGTTCGGTCACGGGTGCCCCTTCCGTTCGGAGCTGTTCTTCCCTCTGTGTGACGAAGTGAACGCTATTGGTCAGCAGTGACGGCCGGGACATGTATCAGCCAGTGATACGGGCGACCGGACGCCGGAGGCGGTCTGAGAGAATTGCGGTGTGATCTCTCGAATCGATCTGCGCGGCAACGCCCTCCCCGAGGGTGGAGCCCTGCGCGACCTGCTGCCCCGTGCCGAGTTCGACGTGGAAGCCGCCCTGGAGACGGTGCGGCCCATCTGCGAGGACGTACGCCATCGTGGCTCGGCGGCAGTGATCGAGTGGGGGGAGAAATTCGACGGCGTACGGATCGACTCGATCCGTGTCCCGGCTGTCGCGATCGCCGAGGCGCTGGAGCGGCTCGACCCGGCCGTACGGGCCGCCCTCGAGGAGTCGATCCGCCGCGCTCGCCTCGTCCACCGCGAGCAGCGCCGCACCACGCACACCACCCAGGTCGTCCCCGGCGGCACCGTCACCGAGAAGTGGGTGCCGGTCGAGCGCGTCGGGCTGTACGTACCGGGCGGGCGCTCCGTCTACCCGTCCTCCGTCGTCATGAACGTCGTACCGGCCCAGGAGGCGGGCGTCGAGGGCATCGCCGTGGCATCCCCGCCGCAGAAGGACTTCGACGGTCTGCCGCACCCGACGATCCTCGCCGCCTGCGCCCTGCTCGGCGTCGACGAGGTGTACGCGGCCGGCGGCGCCCAGGCCGTCGCGATGTTCGCGTACGGAACGGCCGATTGTCTTCCGGTGAACCTCGTCACCGGCCCCGGCAACATCTATGTCGCCGCCGCCAAGCGCCTCCTCAAGGGCCGGATCGGCATCGACGCCGAGGCGGGCCCCACCGAGATCGCGATCCTCGCCGACTCCACCGCCGACCCGGTGCACGTCGCCGCCGACCTGATCAGCCAGGCCGAACACGACCCGATGGCCGCCGCCGTCCTCGTCACCGACTCCGAGGAACTGGCCGCAGCCACCGCGGCCGAGCTGAAGCCGCAGGTCGCCGCGACGAAGCACATCACCGACCGGATCGAGCCCGCACTGGCCGGCCGCCAGTCCGCGATCGTCCTGGTCAACGACTTGGAGGACGGCCTCAAGGTCGTCGACGCGTACGCCGCCGAGCACCTGGAGATCCAGACCGCCGACGCCGCCGCGCTCGCCGACCGGGTCCGCAACGCCGGGGCGATCTTCGTCGGCCCGTGGGCCCCGGTCTCGCTCGGCGACTACTGTGCGGGCTCCAACCACGTCCTGCCGACCGGCGGCTGCGCCTGCCACTCCTCGGGCCTGTCCGTGCAGTCCTTCCTGCGCGGCATCCACATCGTCGACTACACGCGCGATGCGCTCGCCGAGGTCACCCACCATGTCGTGACCCTCGCCGAGGCGGAGGACCTCCCCGCCCACGGCGCCGCGCTCAAGGCCAGGTTCGGCGGAGAGGTTCCGCAGCAGTGACGCACAGTAAGTCCACCCGCAACGCCTGGGACGAGCTCCCGATCCGCGACGAACTGCGTGGCAAGTCCCCGTACGGGGCGCCGCAGCTCGACGTACCCGTGCGGCTGAACACCAACGAGAACCCGTACCCGCTGCCCGAGGCGCTCGTCGACCGGATCGCCGAGCGGGTCCGCGAGGCCGCCCGCGACCTCAACCGCTACCCCGACCGGGACGCCGTCGAGCTCCGTACGGAGCTGGCCCGCTACCTCAGCCGCACCGCCGGACACGAGGTCGGCCTCGCCAACGTCTGGGCGGCCAACGGCTCCAACGAAGTGCTCCAGCAATTGCTGCAGACCTTCGGCGGCCCGGGGCGCACCGCGATCGGCTTCGAGCCCTCGTACTCCATGCACGCCCTCATCGCCCGCGGTACCGGCACCGGCTGGATCTCCGGACCGCGCAACGAGGACTTCACCATCGACGTCGAGGCCGCCCGGAAGGTCATCGCCGAGCACCGGCCCGACGTCGTCTTCATCACCTCGCCCAACAACCCCACCGGCACCGCCGTCGACGCCGAGACCGTACTCGCGCTGTACGAGGCGGCCCAGGCGGCCAAGCCGTCGATGGTCGTCGTCGACGAGGCGTACGGCGAGTTCAGCCACCACGCCTCGCTGCTCCCGCTGATCGAGGGCCGGCCGAACATGGTGCTCTCGCGCACCATGTCGAAGGCGTTCGGCGCCGCCGGACTGCGCCTCGGCTACCTCGCCGCCGACCCGGCCGTCGTCGACGCGGTCCAGCTGGTGCGACTGCCGTACCACCTGTCCTCCGTCACCCAGGCCACCGCACTCGCCGCCCTGGAGCACACGGATACGCTGCTCGGATATGTCGCGCAGCTGAAGAGCGAACGCGACCGGATCGTGACGGAGCTGCGCGCTCTCGGCTACGACGTCACCGACTCGGACGCCAACTTCGTCCAGTTCGGCCGCTTCGCCGACAGCCACACCGCCTGGCAGCAGATCCTCGACCGGGGCGTCCTGGTCCGGGACAACGGCGTACCGGGATGGCTGCGGGTCTCCGCGGGCACCCCGGCAGAGAACGACGCGTTCCTCGATGCGGTACGCGAACTCAAGAAGGAGCACGACGCATGACTCGCGCGGCCCGCGTAGGAAGAGTCGAACGCACCACCAAGGAAACCTCGGTACTCGTCGAGATCAACCTCGACGGCACCGGCAGGGTCGAGGTGTCGACCGGGGTCGGTTTCTACGATCACATGCTCGACCAGCTCGGCCGGCACGGACTCTTCGACCTCACGGTCAAGACCGAAGGCGACCTGCACATCGACTCGCACCACACCATCGAGGACACCGCCCTCGCCCTGGGCGCCGCGTTCAAGCAGGCCCTCGGCGACAAGGTCGGCATCTACCGTTTCGGCAACTGCACCGTCCCGCTGGACGAGTCGCTGGCCCAGGTCACCGTCGACCTGTCCGGCCGCCCGTACCTCGTGCACACCGAGCCCGAGAACATGGCGCCCATGATCGGCGAGTACGACACGACGATGACCCGGCACATACTGGAGTCCTTCGTCGCCCAGGCGCAGATCGCCCTGCACGTCCACGTGCCGTACGGGCGCAATGCCCACCACATCGTGGAGTGCCAGTTCAAGGCGCTCGCCCGTGCCCTGCGCTACGCCAGTGAGCACGATCCGCGTGCTGCTGGAATTCTTCCCTCCACGAAGGGCGCGCTGTGACCGGCCTGAACACCATCCTGATCGTTGTCGGACTGTTCCTGGCCGGCGGGGTCTACTCCTTCTCGAAGCAGAAGATGCCCAGGGGCGTCATCGTCCTGCTCGGGCTCGCGTCCGTGATGTGCCTGGTAGCAGGCGTCATGCGGATCCAGGGACTCTGGGACTGAGGTACGACTTGTGAGCGACAAGAAGAAGAGCGACAAGAAGAAGGTCGTCGTCTTCGACTACGGCTTCGGCAACGTCCGGTCCGCCGAGCGGGCCCTCGCCCACGTCGGCGCGGATGTCGAGATCACCCGCGACTACGAGAAGGCGATGAACGCCGACGGGCTGCTGGTGCCCGGCGTCGGTGCGTTCTCCGCCTGCATGGAGGGGCTGAAGAAGGCCCGCGGTGAATGGATCATCGGTCGCAGGCTCTCCGGCGGCCGCCCCGTCATGGGCATCTGCGTCGGTATGCAGATCCTCTTCGAGCGCGGCATCGAGCACGGTGTGGAGACGGAGGGGCTGGACGAATGGCCCGGCACCGTCGCCCCGCTGAAGGCCCCGATCGTCCCGCACATGGGCTGGAACACCGTGCGGTCCCCCGAGGACTCCCAGCTCTTCGCAGGTCTCGACCCCGAGGCCCGGTTCTACTTCGTGCACTCCTACGCCGTGCACGACTGGAGCCTGGAGGTCACCAACGCCAAGATCCGCGCGCCCCGGGTCACCTGGGCCACCCACGGCGAGCCGTTCGTCGCGGCCGTGGAGAACGGCGCCCTGTGGGCCACCCAGTTCCACCCCGAGAAGTCCGGCGATGCCGGCGCCCAGCTGCTGACCAACTGGATCGAGACGCTGTAATGCCGAAGCTTGAACTCCTCCCCGCCGTCGACGTCCGCGACGGCCAGGCCGTCCGCCTCGTCCACGGCGAGTCCGGCTCCGAGACCTCCTACGGTGACCCCCTGCAGGCCGCCCTCGCCTGGCAGCAGGCAGGCGCCGAATGGCTGCATCTGGTCGACCTGGACGCCGCGTTCGGCACCGGTGACAACCGGGCGCAGATCGCCGAGGTCGCCCGCTCCATGGACATCAAGGTCGAGCTCTCCGGCGGCATCCGCGACGACGCCTCGCTCGCCGCGGCTCTCGCCACCGGCTGCACCCGGGTCAACCTCGGCACCGCCGCCCTGGAGACCCCTCAGTGGGTCGCCAAGGTCATCGCCGAACACGGTGACAAGATCGCCGTCGGCCTCGACGTCCGCGGCACGACACTGCGCGGCCGCGGCTGGACCCGCGACGGCGGCGACCTCTACGAGACGCTTGCCCGCCTCGACTCCGAGGGCTGCGCCCGCTACGTCGTCACCGACATCGCCAAGGACGGTACGCTCCAGGGCCCCAACCTGGAGCTCCTGAAGAACGTCTGCGCCGCCACGGACAAGCCCGTCGTCGCCTCCGGCGGTGTCTCCTCGCTGGACGACCTGCGGGCCATCTCCTCGCTCGTCCCGGACGGCGTCGAGGGCGCGATCGTCGGCAAGGCGCTGTACGCGAAGGCGTTCACCCTCGAAGAAGCACTGCAGGTGGTCTCCGGATGACCGACTCTGTCAACCGCATCTCCTCCGGCGCCCCCTGGGAGGACAAGTTCGGCTACTCCCGCGCGGTCGAGCTGCCGGGCGGGCTCGTCCTGGTGGCCGGCTGCACGTCGGTGGAGAACGGGCAGATCTCCGCGGGCGGCCCGTACGAGCAGACCGTCACCTCCTTCAAGGTCGCCTTCGACGCCCTGAAGCAGCTCGGTCTGGGCCGCGAGGACGTCGTCCGCACCCGGATGTACATCACGCACGCCCGGGACGTGGACGAGGTCGGCCGCGCCCACAAGGAACTCTTCGACGACGTCCGCCCCGCCGCGTCGATGATCATCGTGTCCGGTTTCGTGGACCCGAGCCTGGTCGTCGAGGTCGAGGTCGAGGCATACCGGGCAGGTGCGCGATGACCCTCGCGGTACGCGTCATTCCGTGCCTGGACGTCGACAACGGCCGGGTCGTCAAGGGCGTCAACTTCCAGAACCTGCGCGATGCGGGCGACCCGGTCGAGATGGCGAAGCTGTACGACGCCGAGGGCGCCGACGAGCTGACCTTCCTGGACATCACCGCGTCCAGCGGCGACCGGGAGACCACCTACGACGTGGTGCGCCGCACCGCCGAGCAGGTCTTCATCCCGCTCACGGTCGGCGGCGGCGTCCGCACCGCCGACGATGTCGACAAGCTGCTGCGGGCCGGTGCGGACAAGGTCGGCGTCAACACCGCGGCCATCGCCCGCCCGGACCTCATCCGGGAGATCGCCGAGCGCTTCGGCCGCCAGGTCCTGGTGCTCTCCGTGGACGCCCGGCGCACGCCCGCGGGCACCTTCGAGGTCACCACGCACGGCGGCCGCAAGGGCACCGGCATCGACGCCGTCGAATGGGCGCACCGGGCCGCCGAGCTGGGCGCGGGCGAGATCCTGCTCAACTCGATGGACGCGGACGGCACCAAGGACGGCTACGACACCGAGATGATCGCGGCGGTACGGGAGCACGTGACCGTCCCTGTCATCGCCTCCGGCGGCGCGGGCCGACTCGCGGACTTCGCGCCGGCCATCGCGGCGGGCGCCGACGCGGTGCTCGCCGCGTCCGTCTTCCACTTCGGTGATCTGCGGATCTCCGAGGTCAAGGGCGCGCTCAGGGAGGCCGGACACCCGGTCCGCTGACCGCAGCAGTCATCGATCGCCGGGTGGAGCCGTTTTTCGGCTCCACCCGGCGATCGGCGTTCTGAGGGCAGTCGCGTCGCATCTCCCGGTCGCGGCCACACACCACCCAAACCCCGCAACATTTATTGCGCAATAGTGATTGCGCAAGTTTTCCTTCCTGTTTACGGTGGAAGGCATGGCAAGCAATGAATCGCGCCGGATCTCGGATCTGGAGACCCTGAAGGCGTTCGGGCACCCGCTGCGGATGAAGCTCTACCGGGCGCTCCACATCGCCCGTAAGGCCACTGCCTCCCAGCTCGCCGAGCAGGTCGACGAGCAGGTCGCGCTGGTCAGTTACCACCTGCGCAAGCTCGCCGACCACGGTCTGATCGAGGAGGCCGAGCAGCAGGGCAAGGACGGCCGCGAGCGCTGGTGGCAGCCCGCCTCGAAGGGGTTGAGCTTTCGCGAAGAGGACTTCAGCGACGCGCCCGAGAAGGTCGCCACGCATGCCGCTGTCGGCCGGCTCTCCTTCGACCAGCACATCGAGCTGTACCGCCGTTACCTCGACTCGGCCCAGAGCTGGTCGCTGGAGTGGCGCAGCGCCGCCTCCGGCTCCGAGTACCTGGCCCGGCTCACCGCCGAGGAGCTCGCCGCGCTCAGCCGCGAGGTGCACGAGGTGATCGACCGGTACGAGGAGCTCGGCCGTGCCCGCGACGAGGCGGGCGACACGGAAGGGCGCGAGAACGTCGCCATGCACCTGTACGGATTCCCGTTCCGCATCTGAGCCTGCGCCCCGAGAGGACGACCCTCATGACCGTCACCGTCACAGCCACGAAAGCTCCCGAACGCCCCGCCCATCGCGACGGCAACGTCCTGCGCTGGCTCGGTGCCTACACCGCTTCGATGATCGGCGACAGCGTCTACTACATGGCGCTCGCCTGGGCCGCCGCCCGCAGCGGCAGCGCCACCCAGGCCGGACTCGTCCTCGCCGTCGGCTCCATACCCAGGGCCCTGCTGATGCTCGGCGGGGGAGTGCTCGCCGACCGGATCGGTCCGCGCCGCGTCGTCATCGGCAGCGACGCCGCCCGCTGCCTGGTCGTCCTGGGCCTGGCGGGCGCGCTGCTGCTCACCTCGCCCGCCGTGTGGATGCTGATCGCCGTCGCGCTCGTCTTCGGCGTGGTCGACGCCCTCTTCCTGCCCGCCGTCGGCGCGCTGCCGCCCCGGATCACCGCCGCCGGACAGCTGGCCCGCGTCCAGGGGCTGCGCGGACTCGCCTCCCGTACCGCCAATGTCGTCGGAGCCCCGCTCGGCGGCGTCGCGGTGGCCGTCGGCGGCCCGAGGCTCGCGTTCGCCGCAGCCGGGGTGCTCTTCGCCGTATCGCTGCCGCTGCTCCTGTCCCTGCGGATCAGTCCGTTACCCGCCCGGGAGACTGCCCAACCCTCCGGCACCGCCTGGCACGATCTGACCGACGGGCTGCGTCACATCCGCCGTCACCCGGTGCTCGGACCGCTGATGCTCGCCGTTGCCCTCAGCGAACTGGGCTTCGCGGGGCCGCTCAACCTCGGACTGATCCTGCTCGTCCGCGAGCGCGGCTGGGGGGCGTCCGGCATGGGCTGGATCGTCGCCGCGTTCGGCATCGGTGCCGGCGCGTCGGCCCTGCTGCTCGCCGTGCGCGGCCGGGTTCCACGGGCCGGGCTCGTGATGTGCCTGACGATGCTGATCGGCGCAGTCGCCATAGCGGCCCTGGCCCACGTCCCCTCGGTGGGCCTCGCCATCGCCGTCGCCGTCTGCATCGGGCTCTTCGCCGGCCTCGGCGGCTCCCTGTGCGGCGCCCTGATTCAGACCGTCACCGACCCCGCCTACCTGGGCCGGGTCACCTCGGTCTCGACGCTCTTCACCCATGCGATCGCACCGCTCAGCTATCCGGTCACGGGAGCCGCCGTCGCCGCCTGGGGAACGGGCCCGGTCTTCGTCACCAGTGCTGCGGTGTGCGCGGCGGGGGCGACGGCCGGTCTGGCCTTCACCCGGCTGCGCCGCGCGGAACTTCCCCGCTGACCCGGACTCGTCGGCCCTACATCCCCAGCTCCGCCGTGTGCAGCCGGGCCACCGCCTCCTTGTCGCCCTCGAGGTCCACCGTCGCCGCGTCCTGCCGGCCGAATGCGAAGAGCAGCAACTCGCCCGGCTCGCCGGTGACCGTCACCACCGGGGTGCCCTTGTGCGCCACCGCCGTCTGGCCGTCCGGGCGGCGCAGCACCAGCCCCACCGGGGATTTGCGGCCCAGCAGCCGGGCCGTCTTCTCGGCGCGCGACCAGAGCACATCGGCGAAGACCGGGTCCAAGTCCCGCCGCGACCAGTCCGGCTGGGCCCGGCGCACATCCTCCGCATGGATGTAGAACTCGATGGTGTTGGCTGCCTCGTCGACCTGCTTCACGGCGTACGGGGAGAACCTCGGCGGTCCCGTACGGATCAGCTGGATCAGCTCCTCGTACGGCTTCGAGGCGAATTCGGCCTGCACCCGCTCAAGACGGTTCTTGAGCGCGCCCAGCAGAATCCCGCCCGCCGCGTCCGGCCGGCGCTCGCGGACCACCACATGGGCGGCCAGGTCCCGGGCCGTCCAGCCGTGGCACAGGGTCGGGGCTTCCGGTCCCGCCGCCTCCAACAGGTCGGCGAGCAGAAGTCGTTCACGCTTCGCATGGGTCGACATGCTCGCCAGCGTACGACCGCCGCAAGCGGTCCGCCCAGTGAACGCTGCACGCAATTGCTCCCGCGGCCACGGCACAATGGGCGCATGACCAGCGCGCCAACGCCCAGCACTCCGCCGCCGTCCGGCAACCTCGACCCGGCCATCGCCGCTCGCCTCAAGCGCGGTGCCGACGGCCTCGTCCCGGTCATCGCCCAGCAGTACGACACCGGTGAGGTGCTGATGCTGGGCTGGATGGACGACGAGGCCCTGCACCGCACCCTCACCACTGGCCGCTGCACCTACTGGTCCCGCAGCCGTCAGGAGTACTGGGTCAAGGGCGACACCTCGGGCCACATCCAGCAGGTCAAGTCCGTCGCCCTCGACTGCGACGCCGACACCGTCCTCGTCAAGGTCGACCAGACGGGTGCCGCCTGCCACACCGGCGACCGCACCTGCTTCGACGCAGACGTCCTCCCGCTCGCTCAGTAGGGTCAGCCGTCATGGATCTCGATACCTTCCGCAAGCTGGCCGTCGACCGGCGCGTCATCCCCGTCAGCCGCCGGCTCCTCGCGGACGGCGACACCCCGGTCGGGCTCTACCGCAAACTCGCGGGCGAGCGCACCGGCACCTTCCTCCTCGAATCCGCGGAGAACGGCCGCACCTGGTCGCGCTACTCCTTCATCGGGGTACGCAGTGCCGCCACCCTCACCGCACGCGACGGACAGGCCCACTGGCTGGGCACCCCGCCCGTCGGCGTTCCCGGCGACGGCGACCCGCTGCAGGCCCTGCGCGCCACCATCGAGACCCTGCACACCCCGCACGACCTGGTCGTCGACGAGGGGCTGCCCCCGTTCACCGGCGGCATGGTCGGCTACCTGGGTTACGACATCGTGCGCCGCCTGGAGAAGATCGGCGACAGCGTCGAGGACGACCTCCACGTTCCCGAGCTGACCATGCTGCTCACCTCGGACCTGGCCGTACTCGACCACTGGGACGGCAGCGTCCTGCTGATCGCCAACGCGATCAACCACAACGACCTCGCGACCGGCGTCGACGAGGCGTACGCGGACGCCGTCGCCCGTCTCGACGCCATGGAGCAGGACCTCTCGCGTCCCGTCGAGAACGCCCCCGCCGCCCTCCCGCCGTCCGAGCTCCCCCCGTACACCGCGCTGTGGGGCGGCAAGGCGTACCAGGATGCCGTCGAGGATGTGAAGGAACGCATCAGGGCCGGCGAGGCCTTCCAGGTCGTCCCCTCCCAGCGCTTCGAAACCCCGTGCACGGCAAGCGCGTTGGACGTCTACCGGGTGCTGCGCGCCACCAACCCGTCGCCGTACATGTACCTCTTCCGCTTCGACGGCTTCGACGTCGCGGGCTCCAGTCCGGAAGCCCTCGTCAAGGTCGAGGGCGGACGCGCCATGGTCCACCCGATCGCCGGTACCAGGCATCGCGGCGCCACTCCGCAGGAGGACCAGGCGCTCGCCGACGAACTCCTCGCCGACCCGAAGGAACGCGCCGAGCATCTGATGCTCGTCGATCTCGGCCGCAACGACCTGGGGCGGGTCTGCGAACCCGGCAGCGTCGAGGTCGTCGACTTCATGTCGATCGAGCGGTACTCGCACGTGATGCACATCGTCTCCACCGTCACCGGCCGCGTCGCCGAGGGCCGCACCGCCTTCGACGTCCTCACCGCGTGCTTCCCCGCGGGCACCCTCTCCGGCGCTCCCAAGCCCCGCGCGATGCAGATCATCGAGGAGCTCGAACCGACCCGCCGCGGACTGTACGGAGGCTGCGTCGGCTACCTCGACTTCGCCGGGGACTCCGACACCGCCATCGCGATCCGGACCGCCCTGCTCCGCGACGGCACGGCGTATGTCCAGGCCGGAGCAGGTGTCGTCGCCGACTCCGACCCGGTCGCCGAGGACACCGAGTGCCGCAACAAGGCCGCCGCGGTGCTCCGTGCGGTGCATACGGCCAACCGGCTCCGCGGAGCATGAGGCGGTAAGGGATAGTGGAGTACGTGAGCGCTGTCCCCGTACCCCAGCCCCGTGCCCGAGCCGCCACCGCGTCCGACGTCGCGGGAAGCCGCCGCAGCCTGGCCGCCGGCCTGCTCCTCGGGGCGGCCGGCGCCACCGTCGTCCTGCTCGCCTCCGGCCAGACGTGGGCCGAGGGCCGGGCGGCCGTCGGTGGCGGCACCCTGCCGCTGACCGCCGACGGCCAGGACGTCACCGGTCTTCCGGCAGCCCTCGCCGTAGTCGGCCTGGCCGCCCTCGTCGCCGTCTTCGCCGTCCGCAGCGGCGCGCGGCTGATCGTCGCCGGGCTCCTCGCCCTCAGCGGCCTCGGTGCCGGGCTGAGCGCCTACCTCGGCGGTTCCGACAGCTCGGCGCTCGACGAGAAGGCCGCGCAGACCACCGGCGACGCCTCGGCGACCATCGAGGCCCTCAGCCACACCGTGTGGCCCTACGTCACCGCAGCCGGCGGCCTGCTGATCCTGCTCGCCGGGCTGCTCGCCCTTCGGTACGGGAAGCTCTGGCCCACCATGTCGGGACGGTACGAACGGGACGGCACCCCCCGCCCCCGCAAGGCCGCCCGCACCGCCCCGGACCCGGACCGGCCCGAGGACCTGTGGAAGGCCCTGGACCGCGGCGAGGACCCGACGCGCGAGGCATGACCCCCGGCTCACGTCGCACCCGCACGTACGGGACAATGAGGCTGAGCTTTCTGCACAAGCGGCACCAACAGCGGCACCAGCTTTGCGTACAGCGATACCAACAGCGCATCACCAACAAGGAGCAACTCATGGCGGGCAGCAGCCACGGACACACCCCGGCCGCCTGGACCGGTGTCATCATCTCCTTCATCGGCTTCTGCGTCGCAGGCGTCTTCATTGTCGCGGCCAACCCGCTCGGCTTCTGGGCCGGAATGGCGGTCATCTTCATCGGCGGGATTGTCGGTCTCGCGATGAAGGCCGCCGGCCTCGGCATGCCGAAGGAGTCCGCCGAGATGGCCGCGGCCAGGGCGCGGGCCGGACAGGCTCAGATCTCCTCCTGACCCCGGTCGGACCCATCGTGCGAGGCGCAGCCCGGGCCGGGCTGCGCCGTTCCGTGTGACCGGGGACAATCACCGGGTGGACGCCTCGCCTTCTCCCGCAGCCGCACCGGGCCCGCCCGGTCACCCGCCCGTGCCGGTCTTCCCGCCCGCGCCCCTGCCCCGGTCGGCTGTCCGGCGGCTCGCCACCCCGGTGGGAGTCATGGCCGCCGTCATCGGGGCGTTCGGCTACGTCGGTGCCGTCGACCCCAATCAGCCGGGCCACTACCCGGTCTGCCCACTGCTCCGGTTCACCGGCCTGTACTGCCCGGGCTGCGGCGGGCTGCGCAGTGCCCACGCCGTCGCGCACGGCGACATCGCCGCTGCCCTCGGCTCCAATGCGCTCGCCGTCGTCGGCTATGGGATCTTCGCCGTCCTCTGGGTGGTCTGGATGGCCCGCGCCTCCCGGGGCAGGCCCATGAGCATCGCCGCGAAGCCCGTCGTCTGGTGGGGGATCGGGGCCGTGCTGCTGATCTTCTCGGTCGTCCGGAATCTGCCGGTCGGATCGGTGCTGGCGCCTTGAATGCCCAGGTAATGGGACATTCGGTGACTGGATTCGGGCCCTTTGGCCTCCTGCGGATAGCATTGACATGGCTGATCCTGTTCCCTCATCACCGTCCCGGAAGGGGGCCGCTCGCGTGAGTGTGCTCGACGAGATCATCGATGGCGTACGCGCCGACCTCGCAGAGCGGCAGGCGCGTGTCAGCCTCGACGAGCTGAAGGAACGCGCGGCGCGCGCTCCTGCGGCCAAGGACGGAGTCGCCGCCCTGCGCGGCGAGGGCGTGACCGTCATCTGCGAGGTCAAGCGCTCAAGCCCCTCCAAGGGGGCACTTGCCGCGATCGCCGACCCGGCCGCGCTCGCCGCGGACTACGAGGCGGGCGGCGCGTCCGTCATCTCGGTCCTCACCGAGGAGCGCCGCTTCGGCGGTTCCCTCGCCGACCTGGAGGCCGTCCGCGCCAAGGTCGACATCCCGGTCCTGCGCAAGGACTTCATCGTCACCTCGTACCAGCTCTGGGAGGCCCGCGCCTACGGCGCCGACCTCGCCCTGCTGATCGTCGCCGCCCTCGACCAGGAGGCCCTGGTCTCCCTGATCGAGCGCGCCGAGTCCATCGGCCTGACGCCGCTGGTCGAGGCGCACGACGAGGAGGAGGCGGAACGAGCCGTGGACGCCGGAGCGAAGATCATCGGTGTCAACGCGCGCAACCTGAAGGACCTCAAGGTCGACCGCTCCACCTTCGAGCGTGTCGCCCCCGAGATTCCGGCGGGCATCGTCAAGGTCGCCGAGTCCGGCGTCCGCGGCCCGCACGACCTCATTGCCTATGCCAACGCCGGCGCCGACGCCGTACTCGTCGGCGAGTCCCTGGTCACCGGCCGCGACCCGCGGGCCGCTGTCGCCGACCTGGTCGCCGCGGGCGCCCACCCGGCCCTCCGGCACGGACGGGGCTGACCCGCACCATGTCCGCCGCCCGTCCCGTGCCCCGCGCCCGGCCGCGCCTGCGCCTGGCCGTGGTGACGGCTGCCCGGGACCCGCACGCGCCGCTGGCGCGCGGCTGCCGCCCCCGCGGCTGCCGCGCCCCCGCCCGGCGCGTGCACGGCAGGCGCGTGCGGTACGTGATCGGCGACGAGCCCGGCCAGGTCAACGGCATGCGATGGCGCACGGGGTCCGCGCTGTAGCGAGCCCCGGCCGACGTACCCGCACCACTCCTGTCGTACGTACGACCGCACTGCCCGACCGCTCCCGGTCGCGGCGGCGCTCCGCTCACGGCGCATACGGTGAACCCACCCATTGCAATGTCGAGGAGTACGTCGGATGTCATCTGACTTCTTCATTCCGGACCCGGAGGGTCTGATTCCCAGCGCCGAGGGGTACTTCGGTGCGTTCGGCGGCAAGTTCATCCCGGAGGCGCTCGTCGCCGCCGTGGACGAGGTCGCCGTCGAGTACGACAAGGCCAAGGCCGACCCGGCCTTCGCCGCCGAGCTCAACGAGCTCATGGTCAACTACACCGGCCGCCCCAGCGCGCTGACCGAGGTCCCGCGCTTCGCCGAGCACGCGGGCGGCGCCCGGATCTTCCTCAAGCGCGAGGACCTGAACCACACCGGCTCGCACAAGATCAACAACGTGCTGGGGCAGGCGCTGCTCACCAAGCGCATGGGCAAGACCCGGGTCATCGCCGAGACCGGCGCCGGCCAGCACGGCGTCGCCACCGCGACCGCCTGCGCGCTCTTCGGCCTCGAATGCACGATCTACATGGGTGAGATCGACACCGAGCGGCAGGCGCTGAACGTGGCGCGGATGCGGATGCTCGGCGCCGAGGTCATCGCCGTGAGGTCCGGCTCCAGGACCCTGAAGGACGCCATCAATGAGGCGTTCCGCGACTGGGTCGCCAATGTGGACCACACGCACTACCTCTTCGGCACCGTCGCCGGACCGCACCCCTTCCCCGTCATGGTCCGCGACTTCCACCGCGTCATCGGCGTCGAGGCCCGCCGCCAGATCCTGGAGCGCACCGGCCGGCTGCCGGACGCCGCCATCGCCTGTGTCGGCGGCGGCTCCAACGCCATCGGGCTCTTCCACGCCTTCATCCCGGACGCGCACGTCCGGCTGATCGGCTGCGAGCCCGCCGGACACGGTGTGGAGACCGGCGAGCACGCGGCGACCCTGACCGCGGGCGAGCCCGGCATCCTGCACGGCTCGCGCAGTTACGTCCTCCAGGACGACGAGGGTCAGATCACCGAGCCGTACTCCATCTCGGCCGGCCTCGACTACCCGGGCATCGGCCCGGAGCACGCGTACCTCAAGGACATCGGCCGCGGCGAGTACCGCGCGGTCACCGACGACGCCGCCATGCAGTCGCTGCGCCTCCTCTCCCGTACCGAAGGGATCATTCCGGCCATCGAGAGCGCCCACGCGCTGGCCGGAGCCCTGGAGGTCGGGAAGGAGCTCGGCAAGGACGGACTGCTCGTGGTCAATCTGTCCGGCCGCGGCGACAAGGACATGGACACGGCAGCCCGCTACTTCGGGCTGTACGACGCGACCGACGGGGTCGTCGAGGCCGACGTGGCCGACGGGGAAGAGGAGGTCACCAGGTGAGCGGCAATGTGGAGTTGTTGAGTTCGTCCCTCGCACAGGCGAAGGCGGAGAACAGGGCCGCGCTCATCGCGTACCTCCCGGCCGGCTTCCCGACCGTCGACGGCGCGATCGCCGCCGTGAAGGCGGTCGTGGCGGGCGGTGCGGACATCGTCGAGGTGGGGCTGCCGCACAGCGACCCGGTGCTCGACGGCCCGGTCATCCAGACCGCCGACGACATCGCCCTGCGCGGCGGTGTGAAGATCGCCGACGTGATGCGTACGGTCCGCGAGGCGTACGAGGCGACCGGTGTCCCGATCCTCGTCATGACGTACTGGAACCCGATCGACCGGTACGGCGTCGAGCGCTTCACGGCCGAGCTCGCCGAGGCGGGCGGCGCCGGGTGCATCCTGCCCGACCTGCCGGTCCAGGAGTCCGAACTGTGGCGCGAACACGCTGACAAGCACGGTCTCGCGACCGTCTTCGTCGTCGCGCCGAGCAGCAAGGACGAGCGTCTCGCCACCATCACCGCGGTCGGCTCCGGTTTCGTGTACGCGGCCTCGCTGATGGGTGTCACGGGCACCCGCGAGTCCGTCGGCGAGCAGGCCCAGGACCTGGTCGCGCGCACCCGCGCCACCACGTCCCTCCCGGTCTGCGTCGGACTCGGCGTCTCCAACGCCCGACAGGCCGCCGAGGTCGCGGGCTTCGCCGACGGGGTGATCGTCGGCTCGGCCTTCGTCAAGGGCATGCTCGACGCCCCCGACGAGGAGGCGGGCCTGGCCGCGGTCCGCTCCCTGGCGGGCGAACTCGCCGAAGGCGTTCGAAAGCGCTGAAACGGGTGTAATCCAAATGGGTGGACCTGGACCCGGGGAGGCACGCACGTGCCTCCCCGGGTCGTTGCTGCGGGTGTGAGCGAGAAGAACGAACAGGGAAAAAGGGCCGCGCGAGACCGGCTCGTCCAGCAGCGGGAGCGCCAGAAGGCGCGCGAGCGACGCAGGCGCATGCTGATCGTCGGCGGTGGCCTGGTGGGTGTGCTGGCGCTGGCCGCCGTCGTCGGCGTGATCGCCGCGAACACGGGCGACAACGGCAGCAAGAGCAAGACGGCGGGCCCCGCCGTCGCGCCGTCCGGTGCGACCGGCAAGGACAGCCTGGCCATCCAGGTCGGCGCGGACAACGCCCCGTCCACACTCGCCATCTGGGAAGACTTCCGCTGCCCGGTCTGCGCCCAGTTCGAGAACGCGTTCCGGGACACCATCCACCAGTTGGAGAAGACCGGACAGATCAAGGTCGAGTACCACCTCGCCACGATCATCGACGGCAATCTCGGCGGCAGCGGCTCGCTGCGGGCGGCCAACGCCGCGGCCTGTGCACAGGACGTCGGCAAGTTCTCCGCGTACCACGACGTCCTCTACCGCAACCAGCCGCAGGAGTCCGTCGACGCCTTCGCCGACAACGCCAAGCTGATCAAGCTCGCCGGGAAGGTCCCGGGACTCGACACCGCCGCCTTCCGCGGCTGTGTGGAGGACGGCAAGCACGACAGCTGGGTCCAGAAGTCCAACACGGCGTTCCTGAAGGGCGGATTCGAGGGCACGCCGACCGCGTTGCTCAACGGCGAGTCGATCTTCCCGAAGAAGGGGAACGAACCGATCACCGCGGCCAACCTGAAGAAGTGGGTCGCCGAGGCCAACAAGGGCAAGAAGCCGGGCACGGTCACCCCGGCACCGTCGGGCTCCTGAGCGTGTCCGACAGGGGGAACAGATGACCTTCCCGTTACCCAGACGTTGCCGGGTGGGTTGCCGTACGCCCCACCCGGCAGGGTAGCGTCGACCCTGCCATGAACCTTGCCTACATTCCCAGCCCGTCGACCGGTGTGATCTATCTCGGCCCGATCCCGCTCCGCGGCTACGCGTTCTGCATCATCATCGGTGTCTTCCTCGCCGTCTGGCTCGGCAACAAGCGCTGGATCGCCCGGGGCGGCAGAGCCGGCACCGTTGCCGACATCGCCGTCTGGGCCGTGCCCTTCGGCCTTGTCGGCGGCCGGCTCTACCACGTCATCACCGACTACCAGCTGTACTTCGGCGAGGGTAAGAACTGGGTCGACGCCTTCAAGATCTGGGAGGGCGGCCTCGGTATCTGGGGTGCGATCGCGCTCGGCGCCGTCGGCGCCTGGATCGGCTGCCGCCGCCGCGGGATCCCGCTGCCCGCCCTGGCCGACGCGCTCGCCCCCGGCATCGTCCTGGCCCAGGCCTGCGGCCGCTGGGGCAACTGGTTCAACCAGGAGCTGTACGGCAAGCCGACCGATCTGCCGTGGGCGCTGGAGATCAGTGAGGGCCCCAACCGGGTCGCCGGTACGTACCACCCGACGTTCCTGTACGAGTCGCTGTGGTGCATCGGCGTCGCCCTGCTGGTGATCTGGGCGGACCGCCGCTTCAGGCTCGGACACGGCCGGGCGTTCGCGCTGTACGTCGCCGCGTACTGCTCCGGACGGGTCTGGATCGAGTACTTGCGGGTCGACGAGGCCCACCACATCCTGGGCCTGCGCCTGAATGTGTGGACTGCGCTGATCGTGCTCGTGCTGGCGGTGACGTACATGGTGATCTCGGCGAAGGTACGGCCGGGGCGCGAGGAGATCGTGGAACCGAACGCGGTGGACGCCGAAGACGGCGAGGGCGCGGAGGGCGGTGACGCCGCGGGTGACGCGGACGGTGCCGTTGCGCCTGATGCGGACGCGGACGGTGGCGCCGGGCACGCCGAGGACAGTGCCGCGGAGGCGCCGGAGAAGAACAGCACCGCGGAGGCGACGAAGAACGGCTGAGCCGTGTGCACGTGCAGGTGGGGGCCCTGAACCGTCTGGTTCGGGGCCCCACGTTCTGCGCCGGCCTGCGGCCGAGAGCGTGTCCTCAATCTCCCCCATGGCCTCAAGGGCATGGGAGGAGCCCCTCGACGGGCTTGATTTCGGCCTCGCGCCATCGGTGTTCGCGGTCGCCGGGCGGATGGATCAAACCCGCGCCTGTACTCGAACGCCGGGTGGGCGAAGTCGAGCCCGTCCGGCGATCGAGGACGGAACCGTCAGGCGGGTGGGCCCCGCGCCGGAACCCGTCCAGCACCTCACCCGTCACCCCGCCTCTGTGCCAGCGCCAGCGTGCGGCGGGCCGATGCCACTACCGCCGCGTCGACGAACCGGCCGTCGGGGAGAGCCAGCGCGCCCTCGTCCGTCACGGCAGCCGCCACGATCTCCTTCGCCGCCTCGACCTCCTGTGCCGTCGGGCGGAACGCCCGCTCGATGACCGGGAGCTGGCGGGGATGGATCGCCGCCCGGCCCAGGAAACCCAGCGCCCGGCCATGCGCGCAGGACGCCCGGAGGCTGTCCAGGTCCCGTACGTCCGGGAACACCGACTGGGTGGGCGGCGCGAGCCCGGCCGCGCGGGCGGCGACCACGACCCGGCTGCGCGACCAGTCGAGCCCGGCGTCCTCCCGTACCCCCAGATCGGCCCGGAGGTCCGCCTCGCCCAGTGCGATGGAGCGGACCTGGGGATGGGAGGCGGCGACCGTGTACGCGTGCTCGATGCCGAGCGCCGATTCCAGCAGCGGACAGAGCGCGACCCCCGGTGCCACAGCCGCGATGTGATGGACGGACGCCGCATGCGTGATCTTCGGCAGCCGGAGTTCGGCGAGGCCCGGCAGCCCGGCCAGGGCGAGGACGTCCGCCTCGGTGTGGACCCGGACATGGATCGGCACTGCCGTCTCCTCGACCGCCTCGGCCAGGAGCTCGGCGGTGGCGGACCGTGCGTACTCCTTACGGTCCGGCGCGACCGCGTCCTCCAGATCGACGATCACCACATCCGCTCCCGATTCGCGCGCCTTGCGCACCACCTCGGGCCGGTCCCCGGGAACGTACAGCAAGGTGAGGGGGACCGTCGCCGTCACAGGACGTGCTCCGCCCGCAGCGCGGCGATCTCCGGGCCCGACAGACCCAGCCCGGTGAGGATCTCGTCGGTGTCCGCACCGTGCGGCCGGCCCGCCCAGCGGATCGCGCCCGGTGTCCCCGAGAGACGGAACAGGACGTTCTGCATCCGCAGCGGCCCCAGCTCCGGGTCGTCGACCTCGGTGATGGAGTCCAGAGCCCGGTACTGCGGGTCCTCCATCACGTCCCGGATGTCGTGGATGGGTGCGATCGCCGCCTCCGCCTTCTCGAACGCGGAGACCGCGTCCTCACGGGTGTGCCGGGCGATCCAGTTGCCGACCGCATCGTCGAGCTCGTCGGAGTGCTCGGCGCGGGTGGTGCCGGAGCCGAACCAGGGTTCGTCGATCAGCTCGGCCCGGCCGACCAGATGCATGACCCGTTCGGCGATCGACTGCGCGGAGGTGGATACGGCCACCCAGTGCCCGTCCGATGTGCGGTACGTATTGCGCGGGGCGTTGTTCCGGGAGCGATTGCCGGTGCGCGGTTGTACGTAGCCGAGCTGGTCGTACCAGACCGGCTGCGGGCCGAGCACCGTCAGGATCGGCTCGATGATCGCCATGTCGACGATCTGCCCCTCCCCGGTCCTGTCGCGTCCGGCGAGTGCGGCCATCACGGCGTACGCGGTGGCCAGCGCCGCGATCGAGTCGGCGAGCCCGAACGGTGGCAGCGTGGGCGGCCCGTCCGGTTCTCCGGTGATCGCGGCGAATCCACTCATCGCCTCGGCCAGCGTGCCGAAACCGGGGCGGTGCGCGTACGGGCCGAACTGGCCGAAGCCGGTGACCCTGGCCAGCACCAGCCGCGGGTTGACGGCGTGCAGTTCCGCCCAGCCGAGGCCCCAGCGCTCCAGCGTCCCGGGCCGGAAGTTCTCGATGATCACATCGGTCCCGGCGGCCAGCCGGAGCAGGATGTCGCGCCCGCCGGGGCTGGACAGATCGAGGGTCAGATTGCGCTTGTTGCGGCCGAGCAGCTTCCACCACAGGCCGACGCCGTCCTTCGTGGGGCCGTGCCCGCGCGACGGATCGGGCTTGCGCGGATGCTCGACCTTGATCACCTCGGCGCCGAAGTCGCCGAGCATGGTGGCGGAGAGGGGGCCTGCGAAGAGCGTGGCGAGGTCGATGACCCGCAGTCCGGTCAGAGGCGCCTGCGCAGTCGCGTTCATGCGGCGTCGATCTCGCTGCGGTACGGCATGGAGGTCGAGGCGCCGGGCCTCTGTACACAGAGCGCGGCGGCGGACGACGCCCAGGCCAGTGACTCCGGTACGGGCCGTCGCTCGCCGAGGGCCACGGCGAGCGTGCCGACGAAGGTGTCCCCGGCCCCGGTGGTGTCGACGGCGGTGACCTCGGGAGCGGGGAAGAGGATGGGTTCGCTGCCCCGGGCCGCGTAGAGGCAGCCCTTCGAGCCGACGGTGACGACGACCGCCGGGACCTGGCTGAGCAGGATCTGCGCTGCCGCATGGGGATCCGCGGAGCCGGTGAGCTCGGCCGCCTCGTGCTCGTTGGGGATCAGCAGATCGACGCAGTCGAGGAGTTCGGAAGGCAGGGGCTGTACGGGGGAGGGGGTGAGGATGGTCCGTACGCCCTGGGCGTGGCCCACCCGCGCGCCCTCCAGCACGGCGGGCAGCGGCAGCTCCAGCTGGAGGAGCAGCAGATCGGCTCCGGCGATGGCGGCCATTTCACCGGGGCCGAGAGCGGTGACGGTGCCGTTGGCGCCGGGGATCACCACGATGGAGTTGGAGCCCATGTCGTCGACGACGATGTGCGCGGTGCCGCTGGGGCCTTCCGCGGTGTGCAGCAGATCGGTGTCGACGCCGGCGTGCTCCAGGTTGGACCGCAGCAGGGTGCCGTACTCGTCGTCGCCGACCGCGCCGATCATCATCACCTCGCCGCCCGCACGGGCGGCGGCGACGGCCTGGTTGGCGCCCTTGCCGCCGGGGATGGTGCGCAGCTCCCGTCCGGTGACGGTCTCTCCGCGCTCCGGAGCCCGTGCGACGTATGCGACAAGGTTCATATTGGTGCTGCCGAGCACCGCGATGCCGGTCATGGGCGGAGTGCCTCCTTGTGGGTGAGCCGGTGGGTCTGTTCGGCGAGTGCGTCGAAGCCGATGGCGTCGAAACCCGGGACGGATGTGGCGAGGCGGTTCTTCAGCGGGGCGGTCCAGTGGGCCGGGAGCGCTGTGGGCCGCCCCGCCAACAGACCGGCGAGCGAACCGGCAGTCGCTCCGTTCGAGTCGGTGTCCCAACCACCCGACACGGCACGGCAGATGGAGTCGGAGAAGTCGCCGTCGGCGTGGGTGAGGGCGGCGGCGAGCAGTGCGGCATTGGGCAGCACATGGACCCAGTGGTAGCTGCCGTACTCGGCGTGCAGCCGGTCGGCCACCGCGTCGAAGCCGCTCTCGCCGCGGGCCGCCCCGACACCGAAACGCACCGCGTGCGCGAACCGTGAACGCGGCGGGACCACACGCAGCCCGGCGGCCAGAGCGCCGTGCACATCACTCTCACCGCCGGCCGCCTCGGCGAGCGCCGCAGCGGTGAACATCGCCCCGTACACCCCGTTGGCGGTGTGGGTGAGGACGGCGTCCCGGTGCGCCTGCTCCGCCGCGGCCGACGGGTCGCCCGGATGCGTCCAGCCGTGCACATCGGCCCGGATCCGGGCACCGATCCACTCCCGGAACGGGTTGCGGTACCTGGCGGTGTGCGGGGGCTCGATCCCGTCGAGCAGGTTGCGGTACGCGACTCGCTCGGCGGTGAACGTCCGGCCGGCCGGGAGTTCGTCGAGCCAGAGCCGGGCGAGATCGCAGGTGGTGAAGGACGGGCCGTACCGCTGGAGCAACAACACAGTCAGCAGGGGGTAGTTGAGGTCGTCGTCTTCCGGCATACCGTCGATGTTCTCGGCCAGGGAGGTGTGTGCGGAGCGTCGGTTCCAGGGGTAGGTGGCGGCCAGTTCGGCGGGCAGCCCCTTGGCGGTGAACCAGGTGGCCAGCGGCCAGTTGCCGGTGGCGCGCGCCAGTGCGCGAATGCCGGCGAGCGGCAGTTTCTCGACGGGTTTGCCGAGCAGACAGCCGGCGGCCCGGCCCAGCCAGGCGGCGTGCAGGCGGTCCTGACTCACCGGCGGCAAGTCCGCGCGGGGAACCGGCCAGTTGGGGCATGCGGCCCGGATCGCGGTCAGCTCCGTCGGCTCGTCAGCCTCCAACGGTGATTCCAGCAGGGTGAGTTCGTCGAGCAGCCGTTCGGCCAGTGCGCGCAGCTCGGGTGCCGCAGGGGTCGACGCGCCCGCGCGCTCCGGGGCGGGGGCGCCGCCCGCCTCGTACCACCGGCGCGCGATGGCCCGCGCGTCCCGGCCGTCCTCGGCCGCCTGGCGCAGTTCGTGCCCGACCAGGTCCTCGGGCTGCACCCACGTCACCCGTACCTTCATGGCGTACCCACCAGTGCGGCGAACGCCGACTCGTGCGCGCGGCGCCGGGCCGTGTCCCGTGCGAACACGTTGCGGGAGACGTCGGCCAGGGTCCGCGCGGGGGCGTGCAGATCGAGTCGGCTGGCCTCGGCGACCGTCCTCACCCAGGTGGCGGGGATCGCCCGCTCACCGTGGAGCGCGCCCGCGATCGCGCCGCTCATCGTGGCGATCGAGTCGCAGTCCCGGCCGTAATTGACCGAGCCGAGGACCGCGTGCCGGTAGTCGCCGTCCGCGACCAGCAGCATGCCGAGCGCGATCGGGAGTTCCTCGATGGAGTGCAGCCGGGACGGCCGGCGGGCGCCGAGGGAAGGGGCGCGGTAGTCGGGGCCGACGGTGTCGAAGCGCGCGACGGCGGTACGCAGCGGGGTCAGGGCCGACTCGAAGTCGCGGTGCCGTACGGCCACTTCGCACACTGCCTCGATGGCGGCACGCGTCCCGTCCTTGGCGAGCGACAGACAGGTGTCGACGACGGTGGCGGGCGTCGCGTCCGGGGCGCAGGCGGCGGCGACGGCCGCCGCGAAGACTCCGGCCGCCTCCCTGCCGTACGAGGACTGATGGGCACCGGCGACATCCAGCGCCTCGGCGTACGCGGCCTGCGGGTGGGCGGCGTTGACCAGCCCGACCGGTGCCATGTACATCGCCGCACCGCAGTTGACGATGTTTCCGGAGCCCGCCTCGCGCGGATCGACATGCCCGTAGTGCAGCCGCGCGACGATCCACTTCTCGGCGAGGAAGATCCGCTGGAGCGGCAGCGCGTCGGCCTCCAGTTCCGGGATCCAGCGGGGGGTGGAGATCAGCTCCGGCACGAGATGGTCGGCGACCGCGTACGCGTCGAGATGGTCGCGCACGGCGCCGTACACCCGCACCAGCGCATGGGTCATCAAGGTGTCGTCGGTGACGTGTCCGTCGCCCTTGTGGTATGGGGCGATGGGGCGGGCGGTACGCCAGTCGTCGCCGTCCCACGGGCCGACGATGCCGCTGATCCGCCCGCCGTGGCGTGCCGCGATCTGCTCGGGGGACCGGCCCTCGACCGGACCGCCGAGCGCGTCGCCGACCGCGGCGCCGACGAGCGCTCCCGTGATCCGTTCATCAAGTGTGAGTGCCGTGGTCTTCGCCTCGGACCACATGGGCGTCATGGATGTCATGTCCGAATTGTCCACCCGCGGGCTTCGGTTCCGTGTCTGCCAGCAGCCCGGCGAGTTCGATGAGATCGGTCCCCGCGAGTCGGGGCAGCGCACACCCCGCCAGGGTGCGGCAGGCCTCGCGCCAGCCGTCCGGGAGAGCGCCGATGCCGCCGAGCGCACCGGTCAGAGCGCCAGCCAGCGCGGGCGCCGAGTCGGCCACCCGCGACAGGCATGCCGCCGCGGGAATGGCCTGGGCGATCTGGCCGCGGGCCGCGGTGGCCAGGGCGAGGGCGACCGGGACGGTCTCGGCGGCGGCGATCCCGTAGCTGTAGACGTGGTCCACGATCTGATGCTCCAGCACCGGTACGAGGGCGAACGCGCCGGCCGCCTCGCCGACGAAGTCGCGGGCGATCCGGACGGCGTGGGCGGCGTTGCGGGCGATCTCCGTGCCATCGGGGAGCTGGGCGAGCGCGGCGTTCACAGCGGTGTCCACGTCCGCACCGCCCAGGGCCTCGGCGATCGCGGCCGCCATCGCGCGGGCACCGTGCACACCGTCGCCGTCCTGGGTGTAGCGGGCGTCGAACTCGGCGAGGTCGGCGGCTGCGGCGGGGTCCGCGGGGTGGACGACGGCGAGCACGGCTGCCCGTACGCAGGCCGCGTCGTCGAAGTAGTGCGGATTGTCGTGCCCGGTGGCGGGCGGGCGCAGCCCGGCGGCGAGATTGCCGAGCCCGGCCCGTACCGAGATCCGGGCGCGCAGGGGGAGCACCGCGGACTCGACCTCGGGGGCACGGGCGGCAGCCGCGGCGACCTCGGCCGCCAGAGCGGTCCAGGCGACATCGACGGCGGCCCGCATCCGGCGTTCGGGGGACAGCCCATGCAGTGGACCGGCAGCCGAGGTGAGCACGGTCCCGGCAGCGAACGCCGCCCATTCGGCGTCGTCGGAGGGCCCGAGGCGCAGGGGTTCGGGCGGCTGGTTGAGCGCGATGGGTACGGGCAGCGTGGTCGTGGCGTTCTGCTCGGCGAAGGTGTCGAGCTCCCGGGTGAGGCGCCGGGTCCACTCGGGCATCCGGGCGGCCCGGTGCCGCGCGGCCGGCCACCCGGCGGCGTCCCCGGAGGCGAGCCCGAGCAACAGCCCCTCGATCCGGGCCCTGTGCCCGGGGGCGGGACGGGTACGGATACGGGAGGCGGCGGTGCGGGGGGTTTCGTGCGGGGCGTCCCGGTGAGGGTCTTCCTGAGTGCCGCGCTCGGTGGTCATCACTCCACCACCGTTCCGCCCGTGGTGGGGGAGGCGGCGGACGGGGCGCCGGGCTGCGCGTACTCGGCGCCGGTGTTCCGCGCCGGGTCGCCCTCCGGCGTACCGGCGTCGTTCCGCGCCTCCTTGCACACCTCGTCCGCGTCGTCCGGGGTGAGCAACTCCGCGATGTCCAGGACGTGGTAGCCCCGCATCGACGGCAGGCAGCTGCCCCGGACCGGGCCGATCGCCTCCCCCCAGTGCCGCGGAATCGCGGACGCCCCGTGCAGGGCGCCGGCCAGGGCCCCCGCCACCGCGGCCGTCGTGTCCGCGTCGCGGCCCATGTTGACCGCGGTCAGCACCGCCGTACGGAAGTCGCCGCGCGCTGCCGCGAACGCGCCGAAGGCCAGGCCGACCGCCTCGGGCGCCAGGTCCGTCCACGGATAGCCGCCGACGACAACCGCGGAGCGCACCGCGCGTTCCCTGGTGAGCCGGTCGGGGTACGTGCGCTGTGCGGCCGCCACCGCGCGCCGCAGCGAGCGCGCTGTCCAGGAGTCCATGGGAACGACGGACAGCGCGGCGGCGATCACCGACGCGACCCCGGCACCCGCCATCGCAGCGGCCACCCCGGCCGCCACCGCCTGGCCGCCGTAGATGCCCTCACCGTCATGGCTGACCCGTCCGTCCACCGCGACCAGCCGTGCCGCCTCGTCCGGCCGGCCCGCCGCGAAGACGCCGAACGGCGCCGCCCGCATCGCCAGGCCGTCACTCCAGGCATGCCGGTGCTGGGCGGAGATCGGGGCGGCGAGGCCCCGGCGCAGATTCTCCAGCGTGCCCCGCTCACTGAACCCGGCGCCGCGGAACGGCCCCTCGTCCAGGTCGGCGATCCACAGATGCCAGGCCCGCTCCACATGGGTGACGGTCAGTGCCGAACCGTGCCGGGCGAGCAGCAGCCCGGAGAAGATCGCGTACTCCGTGTCGTCCGTACCCGCAGGGTCGTCGCTCACGAAGCCCTCGATCCGGCCCCAGCGACGACGGATCTCGGACGGCCGCAGATTCTCCGCCGGTGCGCCCAGCGCGTCACCGACCGCGAGACCGAGCAGGGAGCCCCGGGCCCGGTCGCCCAGGTTTCCCCGCGACACCTCGCCCCGGTCCGTGCCGCCCCGTACCGCCGCCTCCGTACCGCCCGTCCGCAGCTCTGCCGGATTTCCTGCAATCAACTCCATCGCGTCGACCCTTCGCTCACACCGAGCCAGTTCTCGTACCTGCTCGATCTGTGCCACGCGGAGCCCCGACAGAGGCCGATAATCGCAACAAAAGGGCCAGTCGGATGACGGCTCAGAGGCAGTGAGCCAGGCCGTACTTACCTGGTCACAGGGGCAGGTAAGTACGGCCTGCCTTGCTGGCGGGGGGCCTTTTTCGTGCGTACTTTCGATGGTGTTGAGCGGGGGCGGAGCGCGTGAAACCCGCTGCCGGAGAAGGGGAGAGCTGTGTCCATCATCGAGACCGACGCCGTACTGCACGCGGCGCACCGCGACAACCACAGCCACCGCGATGTGAACGGCGGCTGGCTGCGCCCGGCGGTGTTCGGCGCCATGGACGGGCTGGTCTCCAACCTCGCGCTGATGACCGGCGTCGCGGGCGGTGCCGTCTCCCAGCAGACGATTGTGATCACCGGTCTGGCGGGCCTGGCCGCCGGTGCGTTCTCCATGGCGGCGGGCGAATACACCTCCGTCGCCTCGCAGCGCGAGCTCGTCGAGGCCGAACTCGACGTCGAGCGGCGCGAGTTGCGCAAGCATCCCAAGGACGAGGAGCGGGAGCTCGCCGAGCTCTACGAGTCCCGTGGCGTCGAGCCCGGGCTCGCCCGCGAGGTCGCACGGCAGCTGTCGCGCGACCCGGAGCAGGCCCTGGAGATCCACGCCCGCGAGGAGCTCGGCATCGACCCGGGCGATCTGCCCTCGCCGCTCGTCGCCGCCGTGTCGTCGTTCGGCGCGTTCGCGTTGGGGGCCCTGCTGCCCGTACTGCCGTATCTGCTCGGTGCGAGTGCGCTGTGGCCGGCCGTGCTGCTCGCGCTGGTCGGGCTGTTCGCCTGCGGTGCGGTGGTGGCCAGGGTGACGGCGCGCAGCTGGCTGTACAGCGGGCTGCGTCAGCTGGTGCTGGGCGGGGCCGCGGCGGCGATCACCTACGGTCTGGGCACGCTGTTCGGTGTGGCCGTCGGAAGCTAGGGCTCTTCGGCAAGAGCGTGACTTCGGGCCCGTCCGGCTGAAGGCTTTGTCCTTCAGATGCCGGACGGGCCTAACGCGTCCGCCATTCGTGTGACGTACGTCTAGGCGTCCGCCCCTGGGCGGGCGGCTTCGCCCGGCGTAAAATGAGTCTCTATACAAAGCTGCGCATAATTAGCCGTTACCTGGCGGTTTCGTTTCCTTTGCCGCTGGGCATGAGCCGTAGACACCGCAGGCAACGACGCCTGCTCTCTGCGGTCCCCCCTCCGGGCGCCGATCCTCCGACTGCGACCCACCCTCACCGCCTCACGCGGTGTCCGCATGTTGGAACGGGCTATCCGCTTCTTGAGAAGCGCCCCATCATGTAACCCGCACGAAATTTCGCAGAGGGCCAACGTCGTCCCTCGGCACTGCATATGCCACGACGACGACGGGAGAGCCGATGCGTACCGACGCCTGGTCGCCCATGGACGGTCGCCCCGCCCAGCAGGGGATGTACGACCCCCGTAACGAGCACGACGCCTGTGGCGTCGGGTTCGTGGCCACTCTGACCGGTGTGGCCAGCCATGAGCTGGTCGAGCAGGCGCTGACCGTACTGCGCAACCTCGAACACCGCGGTGCCACCGGATCCGAGCCCGACTCCGGCGACGGCGCCGGAATCCTCCTCCAGGTCCCGGACGCCTTCCTCCGCGACGAGGTCGCCTTCGACCTCCCCGAGGCCGGTGCCTACGCCGTCGGAATCGCCTTCCTGCCCGCGGACGACTCCACCGAGGCCGTCCGGAAGCTGGAGAAGATCTCCGTCGAGGAGGGCCTCAAGGTCCTCGGCTGGCGCGAGGTCCCGGTCGCTCCGGACATCCTCGGCAACGGCGCCCGCGCCACCATGCCCGAGTTCCGCCAGCTCTTCGTCGCAGGGGGCACCTCCCGGACGGAGTCTGGGGGAGGCGAGAGCACCGGCATCGCGCTCGACCGCAAGGCCTTCGTACTGCGCAAGCGCGCCGAGCGGGAGGCCGGGGTGTACTTCCCCTCGCTGTCCGCCCGCACGATCGTCTACAAGGGCATGCTCACCACGGGGCAGCTGGAGCCGTTCTTCCCGGACCTCTCCGACCGCCGTTTCGCCACCGCCGTCGCACTGGTCCACTCGCGCTTCTCCACGAACACCTTCCCGAGCTGGCCGCTCGCCCACCCGTACCGCTTCGTCGCGCACAACGGCGAGATCAACACGGTCAAGGGCAACCGCAACTGGATGAAGGCCCGCGAGTCCCAGCTCGCCTCCAGCCTCTTCGGGGCTGCGCAGCTGGACCGGATCTTCCCCGTCTGCACCCCGGACGCCTCCGACTCCGCCTCCTTCGACGAGGTCCTGGAGCTGCTCCACCTCGGTGGCCGCTCGCTGCCGCACTCGGTGCTGATGATGGTCCCCGAGGCGTGGGAGAGCCCCGAATCGATGAACGCCATGGACCCGGCCCGGCGCGCCTTCTACCAGTACCACTCCACGATGATGGAGCCCTGGGACGGCCCGGCCTGCGTCACCTTCACCGACGGCACCCAGGTCGGCGCGGTCCTGGACCGCAACGGTCTGCGCCCCGGCCGCTACTGGGTCACCGACGACGGCCTCGTCGTGCTCTCCTCGGAGGTCGGTGTCCTGGACATCGCCCCCGCGAAGGTCGTCCGCAAGGGCCGCCTCCAGCCCGGCAGGATGTTCCTCGTCGACACTGCCGAGGGCCGCATCATCGAGGACGACGAGATCAAGGCGGGCCTCGCCGCCGAGCAGCCGTACCAGGAGTGGCTGGAGGCCGGCGAGATCGAGCTGGAGGACCTCCCCGAGCGGGAGCACATCGTGCACACGCACGCCTCCGTCACCCGCCGCCAGCAGACCTTCGGCTACACCGAGGAAGAGCTCCGCGTCATCCTCGCGCCGATGGCCCGCACCGCCGGCGAGCCGCTCGGCTCCATGGGCACGGACTCGCCGATCGCCGCACTCTCCGAGCGTCCGCGGCTGCTCTTCGACTACTTCACCCAGCTGTTCGCGCAGGTCACCAACCCGCCGCTGGACGCCATCCGCGAGGAGCTCGTCACCTCGCTGCGCTCCACGCTCGGCCCCCAGGGCAACCTGCTGGAGCCGACCGCCGCGTCGTGCCGCAGCGTCACGCTGCCGTTCCCGGTGATCGACAACGACGAGCTGGCCAAGCTGATACACATCAATGCCGACGGCGACATGCCGGGCATGAAGGCCGCCACGCTCTCCGGTCTCTACCGGGTCGGCGGCAGCGGTGAGGCCCTCGCCGCCCGGATCGAGCAGATCTGTACCGAGGTCGACGCCGCCATAGAGGACGGCGCCCGTCTGGTCGTCCTGTCCGACCGGCACTCCGACGCCGAGCACGCGCCGATCCCGTCGCTGCTGCTCACCTCGGCCGTCCACCACCACCTCATCCGCACCAAGCAGCGCACCCAGGTGGGTCTGCTGGTCGAGGCCGGAGACGTCCGCGAGGTCCACCACGTCGCGCTGCTGATCGGTTACGGCGCCGCCGCGGTCAACCCGTACCTGGCGATGGAGTCCGTCGAGGACCTGGTCCGTGCCGGTACGTTCATCGAGGGCATCGAGCCCGAGAAGGCCATCCGGAACCTGATCTACGCGCTCGGCAAGGGCGTCCTGAAGGTCATGTCCAAGATGGGCATCTCGACCGTCGCCTCCTACCGCGGTGCCCAGGTCTTCGAGGCCGTCGGCCTGGACGAGGACTTCGTCGCGAAGTACTTCAACGGCACCGCGACCAAGATCGGCGGCGCCGGACTCGACGTCGTCGCCAAGGAGGTCGCCGCCCGGCACGCCAAGGGCTACCCCACCTCCGGCATCTCCGCCTCGCACCGCGCGCTGGAGATCGGCGGCGAGTACCAGTGGCGCCGCGAGGGCGAGCCGCACCTGTTCGACCCGGAGACGGTCTTCCGCCTCCAGCACGCCACGCGCAACAAGCGGTACGACATCTTCAAGAAGTACACGGACCGGGTGAACGAGCAGTCCGAGCGCCTGATGACGCTGCGTGGCCTGTTCGGCTTCACGTCGGACCGCGAGGCGATCCCGGTCGACGAGGTCGAGCCCGTCTCCGAGATCGTCAAGCGGTTCTCCACCGGCGCCATGTCCTACGGCTCGATCTCCCGCGAGGCGCACGAGACCCTCGCCATCGCCATGAACCAGCTGGGCGGCAAGTCCAACACCGGTGAGGGCGGCGAGGACGCGGACCGGCTCCACGACCCGGCACGCCGCTCGTCCATCAAGCAGGTCGCCTCCGGCCGCTTCGGTGTGACCAGCGAGTACCTGGTCAACGCGGACGACATCCAGATCAAGATGGCGCAGGGCGCCAAGCCCGGAGAGGGCGGCCAGCTGCCCGGCCACAAGGTCTACCCGTGGGTCGCCAAGACCCGGCACTCCACCCCGGGTGTCGGTCTGATCTCCCCGCCGCCGCACCACGACATCTACTCCATCGAGGACCTGGCTCAGCTGATCCACGACCTCAAGAACGCCAACCCCGCGGCCCGCATCCACGTGAAGCTGGTCTCCGAGGTCGGCGTCGGCACGGTCGCCGCGGGTGTCTCCAAGGCGCACGCGGATGTCGTCCTGATCTCCGGCCATGACGGCGGAACGGGCGCCTCCCCGCTCACCTCGCTGAAGCACGCGGGTGGCCCCTGGGAGCTCGGCCTCGCCGAGACCCAGCAGACCCTGCTGCTCAACGGCCTGCGCGACCGTATCGTCGTGCAGACCGACGGCCAGCTGAAGACCGGCCGCGACGTCATCATCGCCGCGCTGCTGGGCGCCGAGGAGTTCGGTTTCGCGACCGCGCCGCTCGTCGTCTCCGGCTGCGTCATGATGCGCGTCTGCCACCTCGACACCTGCCCGGTCGGCATCGCCACCCAGAACCCGGTCCTGCGGAGTCGGTTCTCCGGCAAGGCCGAGTACGTCGTCAACTTCTTCGAGTTCATCGCTAGGGAAGTCCGTGAGCTCCTCGCCGAGCTGGGCTTCCGTACGATCGAAGAGGCCGTCGGCCACGCCGAGCTGCTCGACACCGACCGTGCGATCACGCACTGGAAGGCGCAGGGCCTCGACCTGGAGCCGCTGTTCTACGTTCCCGAGCTGCCCGAAGGTGCCGTCCGGCACCAGCTGGTCGAGCAGGACCACGGTCTCGCCAAGGCCCTCGACAACGAGCTGATCAAGCTCGCCGCCGACGCCCTGAACGCGGAGAGCGCCGAGGCCGCCCAGCCGGTCCGGGCCCAGATCGCGATCCGGAACATCAACCGGACCGTCGGCACCATGCTCGGCCACGAGGTGACGAAGAAGTTCGGCGGCGCCGGTCTGCCGCAGGACACCATCGACATCACCTTCACCGGCTCCGCCGGCCAGTCGTTCGGCGCGTTCCTGCCGAGCGGTGTGACGCTGCGCCTGGAGGGCGACGCCAACGACTACGTCGGCAAGGGCCTCTCCGGCGGCCGCGTCATCGTCCGCCCGGACCGCGGCGCCGACCACCTCGCCGAGTACTCCACCATCGCGGGCAACACCATCGCCTACGGCGCGACCGGCGGCGAGCTGTTCCTGCGCGGCCGGAGCGGCGAGCGGTTCTGCGTCCGCAACTCCGGCGCGACCGTCGTCTCGGAAGGCGTGGGCGACCACGGCTGCGAGTACATGACCGGCGGCCACGCCGTCGTCCTCGGCGAGACCGGACGCAACTTCGCCGCAGGTATGTCGGGCGGTGTCGCGTACGTCATCGACCTGGACCGCGACAACGTCAACGTCGGCAACCTCGACGCGATCGAGGCCCTCTTGGACACCGACAAGCAGTGGCTGCACGATGTGGTGCGCCGCCACCAGGAGGAGACCGGTTCCACGGTCGCCGAGAAGCTGCTTGCCGAGTGGGACACCGCGGTGGCCCGCTTCAGCAAGATCATCCCGTCCACCTACAAGGCAGTGCTCGCCGCCAAGGACGCCGCTGAGCTCGCCGGTCTCTCCGAACAGGAGACCACCGAGAAGATGATGGAGGCGGCGACCAATGGCTGACCCCAAGGGCTTCCTGACCACCGGGCGCGAGGTCGCCGAGACCCGCCCCGCGGGCGAGCGCGTCAAGGACTGGAACGAGGTCTACGTTCCGGGCTCGCTGCTCCCGATCATCAGCAAGCAGGCCGGCCGCTGCATGGACTGCGGCATCCCGTTCTGCCACAACGGCTGCCCGCTCGGAAACCTCATCCCCGAGTGGAACGACTACGCCTACCGCGAGGACTGGACTGCGGCGTCCGAGCGCCTGCACGCCACGAACAACTTCCCGGAGTTCACCGGGCGGCTCTGCCCGGCCCCGTGCGAGTCGGCGTGTGTGCTCGGCATCAACCAGCCGGCCGTCACCATCAAGAACGTCGAAGTCTCCATCATCGACAAGGCGTGGGACAGCGGCGACGTCACCCCGCAGCCGCCCGAGCGGCTCTCCGGCAAGACCGTCGCCGTCATCGGCTCGGGCCCGGCGGGTCTCGCCGCGGCCCAGCAGCTGACCCGGGCCGGCCACACGGTCGCCGTCTTCGAGCGCGCGGACCGCATCGGAGGTCTTCTCCGGTACGGCATCCCCGAGTTCAAGATGGAGAAGTCGCACATCAACCGCCGCATCGAGCAGATGCGCGCGGAAGGTACCAAGTTCCGTACGGAAGTGGAGATCGGCAAGGACATCGACGCTGCCAAGCTCCGCCGCCGGTACGACGCGGTCGTCATCGCCGCCGGTGCCACCGTCTCCCGCGATCTGCCCGTCCCGGGCCGTGAGCTGAACGGCGTGCACTTCGCCATGGAGTACCTGCCGCTCGCCAACAAGGTGCAGGAGGGCGACCTGACGGTCTCCCCGATCACCGCCGAGGGCAGGCACGTCGTCGTCATCGGCGGAGGAGACACCGGCGCCGACTGCGTCGGCACCGCCCACCGCCAGGGCGCGCTCTCCGTCACCCAGCTGGAGATCATGCCCCGGCCGGGCGAGGACCGTAACGCCAACCAGCCCTGGCCGACCTTCCCGATGCTCTACAAGGTCACCTCCGCGCACGAGGAGGGCGGCGAGAGGGTCTACTCCGTCTCCACTACCCACTTCGAGGGCGATGAGCACGGCAACGTCCAGGCCCTGCACCTGGTCGAGGTGGAGTTCAAGGACGGCAAGCCGGCGCAGAAGCCCGGCACCGAGCGGAAGATCCCCGCACAGCTGGTCACCCTCGCGATGGGCTTCACGGGCACCGACCAGTCCAACGGCCTGGTCCAGCAGTTCGGCCTGGAGCTCGACGAGCGCGGCAATGTCGCGCGCGACGCGGACTACGCCACCAACGTCGACGGAGTCTTCGTCGCCGGTGACGCGGGCCGTGGCCAGTCCCTCATCGTGTGGGCCATCGCCGAGGGCCGCTCCGCGGCACGCGGTGTGGACCGCTTCCTGACCGGAGCCAGCGCACTGCCGGCCCCGATCCGCCCGACGGACCGTGCTCTGATGGCCTGATCACGGCACACACAGACGTCCCGTACAAAGGCGTACGGAACTGAACGCGGCGCCTGCCCGTCCCCGACCGGACGATTCGGCAGGCGCCGTGGCGCGTCCGGGGCCGGTCGGGGCAGCGGTTCATCCCGACAGCGCGGACGTCTTGAGCACCACCAGCAGCACCAGCACGGCGAGCAGCACCACACTCGCGGCGGCCTGGACCGTCGTACGCCGCTCCGCCGGGGCGTACGCGTACGCGACCATGACGATGCCGCCCGTCAGCAGCCCGCCCAAGTGGCCCTGCCACGAGGTGAATCCGGCCGAGATCAGCATCCAGATCAGGAACCCGGCCATGAACCGGTTCACCGCCTGCATATCGCGTCCGAGGCGCCGGTTGATGACGTAGAACGCCGCGCCGAGACCGAAGATCGCACCCGAGGCACCCACCGTGCTGTCGAACGGCGCGATCAGATACACCAGGACCGAACCACCCAGCGCGGACAGCAGATACAGCGCGAGATAGCGGGCCCGGCCCAGCTGTTCCTCGACGACCCGGCCCAGGTTCCACAGCGCGTACATGTTGAAGAGGATGTGCAGCACCCCGAACGGCAGGGAGCCGAAGGACGATCCGTCCGGCGGGAGATGCAGGAAGGCCCCGGTCAGCAGCCGGTACCACTCGCCGTCCACCACGCCGATCACATCGAAGCCGGGGAAGTCCCCGGCCTCGTAGACGTACTGGCCTCCGTCCGGGCCGTTCAGCCCCGCACCGAGCATCGCGAACCGGTCGACGATCCCCGGACGGACCAACTCGCCCAGGTACGCCAGGATGTTCAGGCCCATCAGTACATACGTGACGAGCGGCACCGCGGTCCTCGACACCGCACCGCCGAACACCGTGCGCGCCTGCCGGACCGAACGCTGCCCCTCCTTCACGCACTCCACGCAGTGGTGACCGACGGCGGCCTCACGCATGCAGTCGGGGCAGATGAACCGCTCGCAGCGGGTGCAGCTCACATACGTCTCGTAGGACGGATGGCGGTAGCAGGTGGTGATCGCGGCCTCCACGGCACGGCTCCTTAACGGGTGGGCGGACACGAGCGGCCGGTGGGGACGGCGGCGATCAAGATAGCGAACACCGCCGCCCCGGGCATATCCGGGTGCCTTACGCTCAAGGTTCTGACACGTCGAGGATCGGGGAATCCGCATGGCCGGCTCGTCCGCCGCAGCAGGTCCGGCCATCAGCCTCCGCAAGATCGAGGAGACCGCACCCGCGCTGGTCAGCCTCTACAAGAGCGCCTCCGTCCCGCTGACGAAGCACGGCATGGGCGGGGAGCGCGCAGCGGTATATCTGGTGCTCGACTACTCCGGCTCCATGAAGGAGTACTACAGGGACGGCAGCGTCCAGGCCTTGGCGGATCAGGTGCTGGGTCTTTCGGCACATCTGGACGACGACGGCCGCGTACCGGTCGTCTTCTTCTCCACCGATGTCGACGCCGTCACCGACATTGCCCTGGACAACCACCGCGGCCGGATCGACGCGATCGTGGCGGGCCTGGGGCACATGGGGAAGACCAGCTACCACCTGGCCATGGACGCCGTCATCGACCACTACATCGACAGCGGCTCCACCGCCCCCGCGCTCGTCGTCTTCCAGACGGACGGCGGCCCGATCAGCAAGCACGCGGCGGAACGCTATGTGTGCAAGGCGGCGAAACTGCCCCTGTTCTGGCAGTTCATCGGCTTCGGCAACAAGCAGAGTACGCAGTTCGACTTCCTGCACAAGCTCGACGAACTGGCCGTACCCGCCAAGCGCCCCCTGGACAACGCCGGCTTCTTCCACGCCGGACTCGACCCGCGCAAGGTCCCGGACGCCGAACTGTACGACCGGCTGGTCGCCGAATTCCCGCGGTGGCTGGCCGCGGCCCGCGCACAGGGGATCGTCAAGTGACGGCCCGGGTGCTGCGGGCGGCCGACCGCACGGCCACGCCCTGGAAGAACGGCGGGGGAGTCACCCGCGAGATCGCGGCGTCCCCCGAGGGCACGCCGCTGGACGCCTTCGACTGGCGGGTCAGCCTTGCCGATGTGTCCCGGGACGGGCCGTTCTCCTCGTTCCCCGGGGTCGACCGCACGCTGACCGTGGTCGAGGGCGCCGGGATGGACCTCGTGGTGGGCGGCGAGCACCACATCGTCGACGAGCAGTACTGGCCGCACGACTTCCCCGGTGACCTGGCGACCGACGGCACACTGCTCGGCGGCCCGGTCGTCAACCTCAATGTGATGTGCCGCAGGGGGCGGACGAGCGCGGCGGTCGCGGTGGTGCGCGGCACCGTCCGGCTGTCGGCGCCCCCGGGCGGGGCGGTGCTCGCCATCGCGCTGGAGGACGGTGCGGTGCTCGACGGCTCGGAGCTCGAACTCGACCGCTACGACGCGCTGTTGACGCGGGACGAATCGGCGGGGGTGCTGCGGACCCACGGGTGGGCGCTGCTGGTCACCCTGTCGGAAGGATGAGACGGGCGGTACGGATGGGCCGAAGGATGGACCGATCGGCGCGGGTCGGGAAATCAGGACAGAAGATGTCGGGTTTCCAGGGTTCCATGAACGCATGACAACGAGTTCCTGGGAAGAATTCCGCTCGGCGGAGCCGGCCTTCGCCGACACCGTCCAGGCCCGCTTCCAGCTGTACAAGCACCATGTCCTGGCGACCCTGCGCAAGGACGGATCGCCACGCGTGACCGGGCTGGAGGTGGACTTTCGCTTCGGTGAAGTGTGGCTCGGCATGATGCCGAACTCGCGCAAGGCGCTGGACCTGCTGCGCGATCCACGGTTCGCGGTGCACGCCAACCCCGGCCCGGACGCCGAGATGGCCGACGGTGACGTCCGGATCTCCGGCCGCGCGGTGGAGGTGACCGACCCCGCCGTGCTGGCCCGCTTCATCGAGGAGGCGAAGCCGCCGGAGCCCTTCCACCTCTTCCGCGTGGAACCGACCGAGGTGGTGCACATCGGGCTCGAAAGCGGCGACACCGTGATCATCCGGACATGGCGCCCCGGTCACCCGCTGCGCACCTTCCGAAGGGGCAACGACGACCGCTCACTGAGCGAAACCACCTGACCCGGGGCGCCGGGCGGCGGGTGCGGCCGGCCCGTCGGCCAGCACCCGCGCCCGGCACACCTTCGGCGTCCCCCACGCGTCCCGCAGCGGTCGCGCCTTCAGCAGCCACAGCGACAGATCCAGCTCCTGCGTGTACCCCACCGCACCGTGCAACTGCAGTGCCGCCCGCGCCGCCGCGTACCCCGCCTCGCCCGCCGTCACCTTGGCCGCCGCCACCGCCGCACCGGCGTCCGGCGCCTGGCCGGCGAGCGCGAGCGCCGCCCCGTACAGCAGCGGGCGGGCGAACTCCAGTCCGATCAGCGTGTCCGCGAGCCGGTGCTTGACCGCCTGGAAGGAGCCGATCGCCGTACCGAACTGGGTGCGCTGCTGCACATACGCGACCGTGGTCCGCAGCAGCTCCTCGCCCGTGCCGAGCGCCTGCGCGGCCGTGGCGAACGCCGCCCACCGAGCGGCCCGCCCCGCGGCCTGCGCCACCCGGGGCCCGGATGCGAGCAGCTCCCCGCCCGGCCCGGGGCGCCACAGCCGCCGTGCCGGGTCGGACGACACGCTGAGCACCCCCGGCCCAGGCGCGAGCCGCAGTTCGTCGCCGGTCACCGTGAACACGGCGTCCACCGCGTCCGCGTCCAGCGCATACGGCCCGTACCCATCCACGCGGAGCGTCGCCGATGCCGCACCGGACGCCAGCCGCGGCAGCCATTCCTTGGCCGCCGCGCCGCCCACACCCCCCAGCAGCACCCCGGCCGCAACCGTCTCCACGACCGGCCCCGGCACCGCGTGCCGCCCCAATTCGGTGAAGGCGACTGCGAGTTCGACCGGCAGCGGTCCGACGCCCTCGTACGTTTCCGGTATCGCCAGGGCGAACACCCCCGTCTGTGCCAGCCGTGCCCACAGGTCCCTGCCCGGTCCGTGGTTCCCGGCGGCCCAGGCGCGTACCACCGTGGGGGTGTCCGAGGCGGTCAGCATCGCGTCCAGCGAGCGGGCGAACTCCCGCTGCTCGTCGTCGAGGAGGAAACGCATCAGCGCCGTCCCTTCGGCAGGCCGAGCAGCCGCTCGGCGATGATGTCGCGCTGGATCTCGTTCGTACCGGCGTAGATGGGGCCCGCGAGGGAGAAGACGTACCCCTCGGCCCACTCGGACTCCGCCACCTCCGCGTCCGGGCCCAGCAGATCGAGCGCCGTCTCGTGCAGAGCGATGTCGTACTCGGACCAGAACACCTTGTTCAGGCTGGACTCCGCGCCGATGTCCGCCCCCGCCGCGAAGCGTGAGGCGTTGGTGCAGGTGAAGAGCTGATACGCGCGCGCCCCGATCACCGCGTCCGCCACCCGGTCCCGCAGCGCCGTGTCGGACGGGTCGCCGTGGGTGCGCCACAGCCCGGCCAGCCGGTCCGCGGCGGCCAGGAAGCGGCCGGGGGAGCGGAGCGTCAGCCCGCGCTCGTTGCCCGTTGCCGACATGGCGATACGCCAGCCCTGTCCGGGCTCCCCGATGATGTCCTCGTCCGGTACGAACACCTCGTCCAGGAACAGCTCGGCGAAGGCGGGCTTGCCGTCGAGCCGCCCGATCGGCCGGACCGAAACCCCGGGCGCCGACAGATCGAACATCAGATACGTCAGCCCATGGTGCGGCTTCGCGGGCTCGGGATCCGTACGGAAGATGCCGAACGCCCGGTCCGCGAACGCGGCCCGCGAGGACCAGGTTTTCTGCCCCGAGAGCAGCCAGCCGCCGTCCGTGCGCACCGCCCGCGAGCGCAGTGACGCCAGGTCCGAGCCCGACTCCGGCTCGGACCAGGCCTGCGCCCAGATCACCTCCCCGCTCGCCATCGACGGCAGGACCCGGGCCCGCTGCTCCTTTGTGGCGTGGTCGAAGAGCGTCGGGGCGAGAAGGCTGATGCCGTTCTGTGAGACCCGGCCGGGGCCGCCCGCCGCGTAGTACTCCTCCTCGAATGTCAGCCACCGGAAGATGTCGACGCCCCGGCCGCCGTACTCGGCCGGCCAGGAGACGACCGACCAGCGGTCCGCGTACAGTCGCGCCTCCCACTCCCGGTGCGCGGCGAAGCCTTCGGCGGTCTCCAGGGACGGCAGCGGCTCGGCGGGTACGTTGGCCCGCAGCCACTGCCGTGCCTCGGCCCGGAAAGCCTCCTCCTCGGCCGTGTACGACAGATCCATCAGGCACCCGCCTTCTTCATCGAGGCGATGTCCATGCCGCCGAGCGGGTCCGCCGCCGTCTCCGCGTTGTGCGCATGGGCGAGATGGTGCAGCCCGAAGGCCGAGTCCATGCCGGTGTGCAGCCCCTGAAGGTCCTCGGCCTGGTTGACCGCACGCTTGGTGAGGGCCAGCCCCAGACGTGGCATCCCGGCGATCCGCAACGCCAATTCATCGGTACGTCCGGCGAGTTCGCCGCGCTCCACCACCTTGTTCACCATGCCGACCTCGTACGCCCGGCGGGCGCTCATCCGGTCGCCGGTGAACAGGAACTCCTTCGCGATCCGGGGCGGCATCACCCAGGGGTGTGCGAAGTACTCGACGCCGGGGATGCCCATCCGCACCACCGGATCGGCGAAGAAGGCGTCTTCGCTCGCCACGATCAGATCGCAGATCCAGGCGAGCATCAGCCCGCCGGCCACACACGCGCCCTGGACGGAGGCGACGACCGGCTTCGGCAGCTCGCGCCAGCGCCTGCACATGCCGAGATAGACCTCCGACTCACGGGCGAAGCGGCTCTCCGCACCGGTCTTGTCGGTGTGGTCCCACCACAGACCGGCCCTGCGCTCGAAGGAGAGATGCGCGTCGCGCCCGGGCGTGCCGATGTCATGGCCCGCCGAGAAGTGCTCACCGGCGCCCGCCAGCACGACCACCTTGACCTCGGAGTCCTCGGCGGCCCGGTAGAACGCGGCGTCCAGGGCGTAGGTCATCGCCGAGTTCTGGGCGTTGCGGTAGCGCGGGCGGTTCAGCGTCACGTACGCGACCGGGCCCCGGCGCTCGTACAGCACGGGATCGGGCTGGAGGTCACCGGCGTCACCGGCAGGTGTGTCGTGGGCATCGAGCATCGGCTCATCCTTCCCTAACAAGTGTTTGGTAGGTTAACGTACGAGCATGAGGACCGTCGAGGATCCGCGGGCCGAGACCGAGGAGGCGCGGGCGTGAGCGCACCGCAGTACGTATCCGGACACGGCCTGCTGGCCGGCCGCAGCGCCGTCGTCACCGCAGCCGCGGGCGCCGGAATCGGCGGCGCCACCGCCCGTAAATTCCTCGAGGAGGGCGCCCGCATCGTCATCGGCGACGCGCACGCCCGCCGGCTGAAGGAGACCGAGCAGGCGCTCGCCGAGGAGTTCGGCGCGGACCATGTCGCGTCACTGCCCTGCGACGTCACCGACGAGACCCAGGTCCAGGCACTCTTCGCGCTCGCCGAACAGACCCACGGCGGCCTCGACATCGTCGTCAATAACGCCGGCCTCGGCGGCACCGCCGAACTCGCCGAGATGACCGACGAACAATGGACCAAGGTCCTCGACGTCACCTTGAACGGCACCTTCCGCTGCACCCGGGCCGCCCTGCGCTCGCTCAAGGCGGCGGGCCGCGGCGGCATCGTCGTCAACAACGCCTCTGTCGTCGGCTGGCGCGCCCAGAGCGGCCAGGCCCACTACGCCGCCGCCAAGGCGGGCGTCATGGCGCTCACCCGGTGCGCCGCGATCGAGGCCGCCGAGTACGGCGTACGCGTCAACGCCGTCGCCCCCAGCCTCGCCATGCACCCGCACCTGGTGAAGGTCACCTCCGCCGAACTCCTCGACGAACTGACCGAGAAGGAGGCATTCGGCCGCTACGCCGAGCCGTGGGAGATCGCCAACGTCATCGTCTTCCTCGCCAGCGGCTACTCCTCCTACATGACGGGAGAGGTCGTCTCCGTCAGCAACCGGCATGCCTGACCGGAGGACGGCCGGGCGGAGAATGGGCGGGTGCCTACCAAGAAGAAGCCCCAGGTGACCCCCTCGCCCGAGCGTCGCCGCGAACTGCTCGCCACCGCCGCCGAGGTGTTCGCCGCGCAGGGATACAACGCCACCACCGTCCGCAAGATCGCGGACGCGGCCGGGATGCTCGCAGGCAGCCTCTACTACCACTTCGATTCCAAGGAATCGATGATCGACGAGATCCTCTCGACCTTCCTCACCGAACTCTGGGACGGGTACGACGCGGTGCTTGCCGCCGGACTCGGACCCAGGGAGACCATCGAGGCCCTCGTCACCGAGTCCTTCCGGGAGATCGACCGGCACCGTGCCGCCGTCGCCATCTACCAGAAGGAGTCCAAGCACCTGGCCGCCCAGCCGCGCTTCCAGTACCTCGTCGACTCCCAGCAGAAGTTCGAGAAGGCGTGGCTCGGCACGCTGGAACGCGGCGTCGCCGACAAGACCTTCCGCGCCGACCTCGACATCCGCCTCACCTACCGCTTCGTCCGCGACACCGTCTGGGTCGCGGCGTCCTGGTACCGGCCGGGCGGACAGCACAGCCCCGAGGAGATCGCCCGCCAGTACCTCTCGATGGTTCTGGACGGCATCGCCCTCGACACCTGACCACACCCGAGCTCACCGAGGAGTAGAAGTCATGGCCGAGGCATACATCGTCGAAGCGGTACGCACTCCGGTCGGCCGGCGCAAGGGAGGACTCGGCTCCGTCCACCCCGCCGACCTCGGCGCCCATGTCATCAAGGCCCTCGTCGAGCGGACCGGAATCGACCCGGCGGCCGTCGAGGACGTGGTCTTCGGCTGCCTCGACACCGTCGGACCGCAGGCCGGTGACATCGCCCGCACCTGCTGGCTGGCGGCCGGACTGCCCGAGGAGGTCCCCGGCGTCACCGTCGACCGACAGTGCGGCTCCTCCCAGCAGGCCGTGCACTTCGCCGCCCAGGGTGTCCTGTCCGGCACCCAGGACCTCGTCGTCGCGGGCGGCACGCAGAACATGACGCAGATCCCGATCGCCTTCGCCTCCCGTCAGGCCGCCGAGCCCCTCGGCCTGACGGACGGCCCGTACGCGGGCAGCGAGGGCTGGCGCGCCCGGTACGGCGACGCACCGGTCAACCAGTTCCACGGCGCCCAGCTGATCGCCGAGAAGTGGGGCATCAGCCGCCAGGACATGGAGGAGTTCGCCCTCCGCTCCCACCGGTGTGCGATCCGCGCCATCGACGAGGGCCGCTTCGCGCGCGAGACCGTCGCCTACGGCGACGTCACCACCGACGAGGGGCCGCGCCGCGACACCACCCTGGAGAAGATGGCGGGCCTCAAGCCGGTCCTGGAGGGCGGCACGATCACCGCCGCCTGCTCCTCGCAGGTCTCCGACGGGGCCGCCGCCATGCTCATCGCCTCCGAGCGCGCCGTGGCCGAGCACGGTCTCACCCCGCGCGCCCGCATCCACCACCTGTCGGTGCGCGGCGAGGACCCGATCCGCATGCTCTCGGCGCCGATCCCGGCCACCGCGCACGCGCTCAAGAAGGGCGGAATGACCATCGACGACATCGACCTGGTCGAGATCAACGAGGCATTCGCCCCGGTCGTCCTGGCCTGGCTGAAAGAAACCGGAGCCGACCCGGACAGGGTCAACGTCAACGGCGGCGCGATCGCCCTGGGCCACCCGCTCGGTGCAACCGGTACAAGATTGATGACGACGCTGCTGCACGAGCTGGAGCGCACCGGCGGCCGCTACGGGCTGCAGACCATGTGCGAGGGCGGCGGCCAGGCGAACGTGACGATCATCGAACGGCTCTGACCCCCGCCCCGGCCCCTGCCCGGCCACTCACCAGGTCACCGAACCGCTCCTACAGGGCTCCGTGAGCAAGTTTCGGCAGGGTTCCGAGCTCGCCCCGGGCCAGTTACCCCAAGGGCCCGGGCAAAAAATCCACCGGCCGGCGGCGCGGCGTGTTCCACCGCCGGTCGGCAGAACGTGCTACGGTTGTCGAGTTGCAGTTTTGGTACCCATGAACTTTATGTGCGCCTGACGGGAATGCTTCCTCAGGCGCATTATTGTTTTCCGGCTTTCTCCGGATGGGGCTCAATGCGGCGACTTGGAATTCGTAAAGTGCGGATTTCCGGCACTGCACCTCTTTTAGGAGAATGACATGGCTACTGGAACCGTGAAGTGGTTCAACTCGGAAAAGGGCTTCGGCTTCATCGAGCAGGACGGCGGCGGCGCCGACGTCTTCGCCCACTACTCCAACATCGCCACCTCGGGCTTCCGTGAGCTCCAGGAGGGCCAGAAGGTCTCCTTCGACGTCACGCAGGGCCAGAAGGGCCCGCAGGCGGAGAACATCGTCCCGGCCTAATTGCCGGACGCGTACCTCGCAGCCGGGGCCCGCACCGTGAAGGTGCGGGTCCCGGCTTGTGCTGTCCCCGGGACATGGCGAAGAAGCGCGCCGTCCCGCAGTGCTCCCCAGCAGTCCCACGCAGTTCCCAGGAATCCCTAGGAATCCTCAGGAATCCCCCAGGAGGGCAATTCCGTATGACCCGCTCCGAACGCCAGGACCGACCCGCCCGCAACCGCCCGTCGAGGGGGCGCGGCACGGCCCCGGCAAAGGCAACCGCTAAGGGTTCCGGCAAGGGATCCGGCAAGGCGTCGCCCCGTCGCAGGGCCACGCCGCCGCAGGGCGAATTCGCCCTGCCCGAAACCATGACCCCCGCACTGCCCGCCGTCGAGGCGTTCGCCGAGCTGGACATGCCCGCAGCCCTGCTGAAAACCCTTGCCGCGCAGGGCGTCACCGAACCGTTCCCGATCCAGGGCGCCACCCTGCCGAACTCGCTCGCCGGCCGGGACATCCTCGGCCGCGGCCGCACCGGCTCCGGCAAGACCCTCGCCTTCGGCCTCGCGCTGCTGGCCCGCACCGGCGGACGGCGCGCCGAGCCGCGCGCCCCGCTCGCACTGGTCCTCGTCCCGACCCGTGAGCTCGCCCAGCAGGTCACCGACGCGCTGACGCCGTACGCGACGTCCGTGAACCTGCGCCTGGCCACCGTCGTCGGCGGCATGTCGATCAGCAAGCAGTCCGGCACGCTGCGCCGCGGCGCGGAGGTGCTCGTCGCCACGCCCGGACGACTGAAGGACCTCATCGAGCGCGGCGACTGCCGCCTCGACCAGGTCGCCATCACCGTCCTCGACGAGGCCGACCAGATGGCGGACATGGGCTTCATGCCGCAGGTCGTCGCACTGCTCAAGCAGGTCGAGCCGGACGGTCAGCGGATGCTCTTCTCCGCGACCCTGGACAAGAACATCGACCGGCTGGTCAAGATGTTCCTGACCGACCCGGTCGTGCACTCGGTCGACCCGTCCGCGGGCGCGGTCACCACCATGGAGCACCATGTGCTGCACGTGGCCGACGAGACCGACAAGAAGGCCGTCGCCACCAGGATCGCCGCCCGTGACGGCCGGGTGATCATGTTCGTGGACACCAAGCGTGCCGCCGACCGCTTCGCCAAGCGGCTGCTCGCCAGCGGTGTACGGGCTGCCGCCCTGCACGGCGGGCGTTCGCAGCCGCAGCGCAACCGGACACTGGACCAGTTCAAGAACGGCCAGGTCACCGCGCTCGTCGCGACGAATGTGGCGGCGCGCGGCATTCATGTCGACGACCTCGATCTGGTCGTGAACGTGGACCCGCCGACCGACCACAAGGACTACCTCCACCGCGGCGGGCGCACGGCGCGCGCCGGGGAGTCCGGCAGCGTCGTCACCCTGGTGCTGCCCGAGGAGAAGCGGGAGATGACCCGGCTGATGGCCGATGCGGGCATCGCTCCGCGGACCACCCGGATCAAGTCCAGCGACGAGGAACTCACCCGGATCACCGGGGCCCGTGAGCCGTCCGGCGTCGCGATCGTCATCGAGGTCCCCCAGCCGACCCCGCCGAAGCCGCGCACGCGGTCGGGCGGGGCCGCGGCCGGTGGCGCGGGCTTCCGCTCGGGCAGCCGCGGCCGGGGCCGGCGCGGTGGTGCCGGGCAGGGCGGCGGCGGTGAAGGCCGGGGTACGGGTTCCTCCGCCCGCGGCGGCGGTGCGGGCGGCTCGGCTCGTGGCGCTGGTGCCGGTGCCGGTGCCGGTGCTGGTGGTGGCCGTGGCGAGGCACGCGGTGCCGGCGCCGGGCGTTCCGGGTCCGGGGCCGGACGCGGTGGTGCGGCGGCGGGGCGTAGCCGCAGGGCCGCGTAGCGGTACGGATGACGTGCGGTGACCGGATTCGTCCGGTCACCGCACCGTCCTCAATCGCCGGACGGGCTCACGGCGCCCGATACCGCGCCGAGCGCCGCGCAGGCCTCCTCCATCACCCGCTCCACCAGCTCCGCACAGCTGGGCAGGTCCTCGATCAGGCCCGCCACCTGGCCCGATGCCATCACGCCCAGATCCGTGCGGCCGTCGACCATGGACGCCTTCAGGAGCATCGGGGTGTTGGCGGCCAGCAGGACCTGGCTCCAGGACAGGTCCTTGCCGTGCTTCATCGCGAGACCGTCGCGCACCATCCGGGACCAGCCGGTCCCGGAGATCCGCTTGAATCCCGCCGCCCGGCGCACCGCCTGGGCCAACGCCCGGATCCGGCCCGCGTTCTCCAGCGCGGCGACCATCTCCGTACGCAGCATCCGGTGCGGGAGCCCGTCCACCGCCGTGGTGACCGTCACGTCCTTGACGCCCGCCGCCAAATAGCGGGCCTTCACCGCGTCCGGCACGGTCGAGTCCGACGTCAGCAGGAACCGCGTACCCATCGCGATGCCCGCCGCCCCGTACGCCAGCGCAGCGACCAGGCCCCGACCGTCATGGAAGCCGCCCGCCGCGATCACCGGGATGTCCACCGCGTCGACAACCTGGGGCAGCAGCACGGTGGTTGCCACATCACCGGTGTGGCCGCCGCCCTCGCCGCCCTGCACGATCACCGCGTCCGCGCCCCACGCCGCGACCTTCTCGGCATGGCGCCGGGCACCTATCGACGGGATCACGACCACGCCCGCGTCCTTCAGCTCGGCGATGAGCCCCTTCGAAGGGGCCAGCGCGAAGGACGCCACCTTCACGCCCTCGTCGACGATGATCCGTACCCGCTCGCGCGCATCACCGGCGTCGGCGCGCAGATTGACGCCGAACGGCTCGTCCGTACGGGACTTGACCTCCCGTACCGCTGCCCGCAGCTGCTCCACGGTCATTGTCGCGGAGGCCAGGATGCCGAGCGCGCCCGCGCGGGCCGTGGCGGAGACCAGGCGGGGGCCCGCGACCCAGCCCATGCCGGTCTGGACCACGGGGTGGCGGACGCCGACAAGATCTGTGAGCGCGGTCCGCATCAGACCCTGACCTCGCGGTTCCGGGTGCCCTTCGGGTCGATGACCTCGCGGATCAGGCCCAGCTCCTCGGCGGTCGGCTCCCGGGTGTACGGGACGTCGTCCGCGATCGTGAGCGCGAAGCCGGTGGCTTCGCGGACCTCGTCGGCGGTGACGCCGGGGTGCAGCGAGGCGAGGCGCATCGAGCGGTCCGGGGTCGCGAAGTCGAGGACGCCGAGATCGGTGACGACGCGCGGGATGCGGTGGTAACGGGTCGCCGACGGGCCGGCCGCCGCGGCGCTGTCGTAACCGACCCCGCAGATCATGTCGACGCGCTCGACGAAGACCCGGGTGGAGTGCTTGGGCACCCAGTAACTGACCGGGTTGTTCAGGGTGTTGACCGGGGCGCCGCGTACGCCGAGGAGCTGGCGGGTGGGCTGTTCCCAGTCGCCGATGCAGGAGATGTTCTGGTTGCCGAACCGGTCGATCTGGCTCGCCCCCATCATCACGTGACGCCTGCCGCCCGTGACCATGGTGAGGTGTTGGCGGTACGGCAGCCAGCCCTCCGTCGTGCCGTCCGGGCCGACGATCAGCGCCTCGCCGTCGGTGAGCAGCAGACCGGGCGAGAAGGTGCGTTTGGCGAGCCGGGCGCCGACGGACGGGACGAGTCCCATCGGGCTGGCGAGCACCTCCCCGTTGTCGCGCCAGGCATCGGCACAGGCGATCACGCAGTACTCGGCCCGGGTCGCGCTCCGGTTGCTCACTTCTGCTCCTCGTGCCAGGTCTGGACGGCCGACTGATAGCTCTTCTCGTCGCCCTGTGCGGGCAGGAAGCGGTCGCTGAAGGCCGCCCAGGCGTCGGGGTCGGCGGCCGCGGTCGCGTACGTCTTCTGGAACGCCTCGTCGCGCGGGTGGTCGGGGACGCAGGAGGTGAAGTGCGCGCCGTTCGGGGTCTCGACGACGCCGGTGACGGAGTGCCGCTTGACGAGGAGGGTCTGCGGGGCCGCCTTCTCGGTCAACTCGGCGGTTTCCACCAGACGTTCGCAGGAGACGTACGCGTTGTCGGCGGCCTCGCAGAACAGGTCGTCGAAGTACGGGTCGGGGCCGAGGTACTGGCCGTTGCCGAACCGGTCGGCGCGGTTCATGTGGACCAGGGCCGCGTCCATCCGCAGGGCGGGCATCGCGACGAACTCCTCGCCGTCCGCGTACGGCGAAGTGACCGTACGCAGGCCCGGGTTGACCCGCATCACATCCGAACCGATACCGGCACGGACGGGGAGGAACGGCAGCCGGTTCGCGGCGGCGTGCAGCCCCCACATGAACATGGCCTCGTCGACCTCCATCAGCTCGAACGCGCCGCGCTGGCGGGCCGCCCTGAAGTGGGGTTCGAGCGCGATCGAGTCGAGCGTGGCGAAGGCCGCGACCAGTTTGCGGATCTTGCCGGCGGCGGCGAGCAGGCCGACGTCGGGGCCGCCGTACGAGACCACGGTGAGATCGGTGATTCCGGAGCGGAGCAGCGCCCGGACCAGTGCCATCGGCTTCCGGCGGGAGCCCCAGCCGCCGATGCCGATCGTCATCCCGCTGCTGAGCCGGGAGACGACGTCCTGCGCTGTCATGGTCTTGTCGGTTCTCATGTCGGTACCGATTCCGGTCACGGTCATGCCTCCTTGCCGAAGGTGTCGCGGACGCGGTCGGCGACACCACTGAGATTGGCCTCGAAGGTGAAGCCCTGCTCGAAGCGGTAGCTGCGGCGTACGTCCACCGGGTCGATGCCGTTGATCGCGGCCTTGGCCAGCCGGATCAGATACCCGTCCTTACGGGCGATCTCGCCCGCCAACTCAATTGCTGCATCAAGGAGTTCATCGCGCGGTACAACCTTCCAGACCGAGCCGTGGGAGTGCAGTTCCGCGGCGGTGGCGGTGCGCGAGGTGTAGTACAACGCGCGCATCAGGTGCTGCGGCACGAGCCGGGCGAGATGGGTTGCGGCGCCGAGCGCGCCCCGGTCCAGCTCGGGCAGGCCGAATGTCGCATCGTCGCTCGCCACGATCGCGTCCGCGTTGCCGACGAGGCCGACGCCGCCACCGAGGCAGAAGCCGTTCACCGCGGCGACGACCGGGACCTCGCACTCGTACACGGCCGAAAACGCTTCGTAGCAGCCACGGTTGGCGCCGATCAGGGCGGCGTGACCGGTGTCGCGCTGCATCTCCTTGATGTCGACGCCCGCGTTGAATCCACGCCCGGCGGCGGCCAGCACGACACAGCGGACCTCGGGATCGCGGCCCGCGGCACGGAGTGCGTCGGCGAGGTCGTACCAGCCCTGTACGGGGAGCGCGTTGACGGGCGGATGGTCGACCGTGACGAGGCAGATGCCCTTGCCGGGACTTGCGGTGGAGACACCCATGGGCGAATCAGCTACCTTTCCACCAAACATTTGTTAGGTGTGGAAGGTAGCAGCCTGCCCCCGCATCGCCAACAAGGAGATGTGTGATGACCGCAAGCAGCGACGGACGGGACAGGGGAAGCGAAAGGGGAGACGTCGGGGGAAACGACGGTGGGCTGTGCGACGGGCGCGTCGTGATCGTGACGGGTGCCGGGCGCGGGCTCGGCCGCGCCCACGCGCTCGCCTTCGCCGCCGAGGGGGCAAAGGTCGTGGTCAACGATCTCGGTGTCGGCCCGAACGGCGACGGGGGCTCGGCCGGTCCGGCCCGGCAGGTAGTCGACGAGATCGTGGCGGCGGGCGGCGAAGCGGTCGCCCACGGGGGCGACATCGCCACGACGGAGGGGGCGGCGTCGCTGGTCACTGCCGCGCTGGAGACCTTCGGGCGGCTGGACACGCTGGTCAACAACGCCGGATTCCTGCGCGACCGGATGCTGGCGAATCTGGACGAGGACGACTGGGACGCGGTGATGCGGGTCCACCTGAAGGGCCACTTCCTGCCACTGAAGCATGCCGCCGCGCACTGGCGGGCCGAGGCGAAGGCGGGCCGCACGCCGGTGGCCCGGGTGGTCAACACAAGCTCCGGTGCGGGGCTGCTCGGGAGCGTCGGACAGGGCAATTACTCCGCCGCGAAGGCGGGCATCGTGGGCCTGACGCTTGTCGCGGCCGCGGAGATGGGGCGATACGGGGTCCAGGTCAACGCGATCGCCCCGGCGGCACGGACTCGGATGACCGAGCAGACGTTCGCGGAGACGATGGCGGCGCCGGGGGAGGGGGAGTTCGACGCGATGGCCCCCGAGAACGTGTCCCCGCTGGTGGTGTGGCTCGGCTCGGCCGCGAGCGACGGGGTGACCGGGCGGGTCTTCGAGGCGGAGGCCGGCCGGATCACGGTCATGGAGGGCTGGCGACCCGGTCCCACCGCGGACCGGGGTGCGCGGTGGGCACCGGCGGAGGCGGGGGAAGCGGCACGGAAGCTGCTGTCGGAGGCGGAGCCGGCGCAGCCGGTGTACGGGGCGAAATCCAGCCGCCGGCGAGGCTGACTATTCATCCTCTCCGGCGTTCGAGGTGAGGGGGTTCGGGAGCGGAGCCCCCGGTTGCGTCAGGTGTTGCAGTCCAGGACCGTCCGGCACAACCCGCACCGGGCCCGGACCCGGCCGCGTACCGGAACGCGGATGCGCTGGTGGCAGGTGGGGCAGGCGAAGGAGACCCGGAGTCCTTGCGGGCCGTTCTCGAAGGTGTATGGGGCGTCGGGGCCCGCGGCCGCCCCCGCACCCGGATGGTCCTGGGCGTATCGCCGGTCCTTGGCATAGCGGTGCCGGCCCGCCCAGCCCGCCGCCACCAGGGGTGGCTGCCGGGTGTCATGGAGGGCCTGGGCGCGCCCCTTCGTGTACGCCGTGTACGCCTGCGGACTCGTGAACCACGGGGAGGGATCCTCGTCGAAGGCGAACGCCCGCTTGGCGAGGACGTATCCGAACTCCTCCGGGGTGAGATAGCCGAGCTTCTGGCTGGAGACGGCGTCCTCGCGGAAGGCGTCCAGCAGCAGCCAGCCCGCGCCCAGATACGTCGTCGCGGTGTCGGTGAGGATCTCGTTGTCGCGCGTACCGGGGAACTCCAGGTCGAGACGGTGCAGCAGCACATGCATGACCTCGTGCGAGAGCGCGGCGCCGATGTCCCTGCGATGGGTGCGGAAGCGGTCGTTGAGTTCGATGAAGTACTCGGGCCCCGCGGCGAGTTCGACACCGGCGGCGTGTTCCATCGCCCGGAATCCGACGATCATGCGGGCGTCCGGCAGGTGCAGATGCTGGACCATGGCCCGAGCCACCCGCTGGGCGCCGAGGTACAGATCGTCCTGGTCGGAGAAGGCGGCGTCCGCGGGGGCGAGGCTCGTGGCGTAGCCGCGGACACCGTCGTACGACAACCTCCGGTACAGCGCCGTGATCGCGGACCGGACGGTGTCGAGATGAGGGAAGCCGTGGACGACCGGACTTCCGCCGCCCCGGCCGTGGTCCTGGCTGTTGTCCCGGCTGCTGTCCGTCACGTCCCCGCCCCCATCCGCGACGATCGACCGGCCTCCACTGTAGCCGCAGCGACGTGAGTGATCTTGGCCGAAAAGTGAACCTTGTGGGGCCCGTGATCACTTCCGATAATCCGAATCATGTCCTTGTCGGGGGCATGACCAACGGGGCTCTGCTGCCCGTGGCCAGGACCCCGGGCGAGGGCACGTACCCCCACGTACAGCCCCCCACAAGAACCCCCCATGAAAGAAGGCAGTCCGTTGAAGCAGCTTCTGCGTGCCGTGAAGAGATGCTCCGTCATAGCCGCCGTGGTCCTCGCGGCCGTCAGCCTCCAGCCCGCCGGCGCGTCCGCGGCCCCCACCCCGGTCGTCGGCGGAACCCGCGCCGCCCAGGGTGAATTCCCGTTCATGGTCCGGCTGTCGATGGGCTGTGGCGGCGCTCTCTACGCCAAGGACATCGTCCTCACCGCCGCGCATTGTGTGGACGGTTCGGGCAACAACACCTCCATCACCGCCACCGCGGGCGTCGTCGACCTCCAGTCGTCCAGCGCGATCAAGGTCAAGTCCACCAAGGTCCTCCAGGCCCCCGGCTACAACGGCATGGGCAAGGACTGGGCGCTGATCAAGCTTGCCAAGCCCATCGACCTGCCCACCCTGAAGATCGCCACCAACACCACGTACAACAACGGCACCTTCACCATCGCAGGCTGGGGCGCCGCCACCGAGGGCGGAAGCCAGCAGCGGTATCTGCTGAAGGCCACCGTGCCGTTCGTCTCCGACGCCGACTGCCAGGGCGCATACGGCAGCGACCTCGTCCCCGGTGACGAGATCTGTGCCGGCCTGATCGACACGGGCGGCGTGGACACCTGCCAGGGCGACTCCGGCGGCCCCATGTTCCGCAAGGACAACGCCGGAGCCTGGATCCAGGTGGGCATCGTCAGCTGGGGCCAGGGCTGCGCCGAGCCCGGCTACCCGGGTGTGTACAGCGAGGTCTCGACGTTCGCCGCCACCATCGCCTCCGCGGCGGCCGCACTCTGACGCCTCGGCCGGCCCCACCGCATCAGCTTTGAGCACCCCCGGGTGTGCCCGTCCGGACGGGCACACCCGGACCCAACTCCACCCATGGATCGCCGGCGCCCTCCACCTCCAGAACCCACACCTCGTTGACGCCCTCCCGTAGCACCGGACCCGGCACGTACAGCGTCCGCTGCGGACCCGCCGACCAGTACCGGCCCAGACAGAAACCGTTCACCCACACGAACCCGCGCGTCCAGCCAGGCAGTTCGAGCCCCGCGTGATCCGGAAGACCCGCGAGCCCCGACTCCGCCGACTCGAACGAACCCCGGTACAGCCCGGCACGGCCCCTCTCGACGACCCCCCCGAAAGGCACCACGTCCACCGCACCCGGCTCCTCGAAAGCGGCCAGCCGCAGCCCCCGCGCCCGCACCCCGTGCAGATACTGCCGCTCGTGCCGGACGCCGCCCGTGATGCCCTTCGGCTCACCCAGCCGCGGCCCGTAATTGACCCGGCCCAGCGACTCCACCCACAGCTCGACCTCCGCGGGCCCGGCCACCGGCTCGTCGAGAGTGGCGCTCTCGCCGCTCAGCACACCTTGCCGGACGCCGTTCACATACACCACCGCACGGTCCCGGAGCCCGGACACACCCAGCGCGTACGGGCGTCGCAAACCCGGAACGGTGACCTCGTACCGCACCAGGCCCCGGTCCACGCCCAGCTCCTCGAACGTCGGCGGAACGCCGGACTCCGCCCGTTCCGGGTCGCCCAGCACCTCCAGGGCCACCGACAGGGGCGCCCACTCGGTCAGCTCTGCCCGCACCGGCGCCGGGGACCCGACCGGCTCCGGCGGCAGCTCCGGAAGCGGACCGTCCGCAAACTCCGCCAGGACCTTCCGGAACAGCCAGAACTTCTCCGTCGGCCGCCCGTACTCGTCGATCGGCGCATCGTAGTCGTACGACGTCACCGTCGGCTGAAGATCCTGGTCCTGCACCGGACCCGAGCGGTTCGACCCCGCCCAGCCCGCAAAATTCGTCCCCCCGTGCGCCATGTAGACATTCACCGACGCCCCGCACTCCAGAATCTCCCGCAGGGCCTCCGCGGCCTCCGCCGGATCCCGTACCGCCGGCGCAGCACCCCAGTGCTCGAACCACCCGCACCAGAACTCCATGCACATCAGCGGCCCCTTCGGCTGATGGCGGCGCAGCACCTCGAACGCCTCCCGCGCACCCGACCCGAAGTTCACCGTGGCGAGCAGCCCCGGCACGGAACCGCCGGTGAGCATGTGGTCCTCCGGCCCGTCGGAGGTGAACAGCGGCACGGTCACCCCGCGCTCCCGCAGCATCCCGGCCACCCGCTGCAGATAGACCCGATCGGTGCCGTAGCTCCCGTACTCGTTCTCCGCCTGAACCATGATCACCGGGCCGCCGCGTCCGATCTGCCGCTGCACCACCTGCGGCAGCAGCGCCGTGAACCACCGCTCCACGGCACCCAGATACTCCTCGTCACGGGTCCGCACCCGTCGCCCGAACCGCCCCGTCACCCAGGCCGGCAGACCACCGTTCTCCCACTCGGCGCAGATGTACGGTCCCGGGCGGACGATCGCCCACAGCCCCGCACGCTGCGCCGCGTCCAGGAACCGGCCCAGCGCCGCCACGTCCAGGAAGCGGCCGGGCTCCGGCTCATGGAGATTCCACGGCACATATGTCTCGACACAGTTGAGACCCATGGCGCGCAGCATCGACAGCCGGTGGTCCCACTGCGCCTCGTGGACCCGGAAATAGTGCAGGGCCCCCGACAGCAGCCGTACGGGCTTCCCGTCGAGCCGGAAGTGGTCGTCCCCCACGGTGAAGTCAGCCATCGTGCTCGTACTCTCCTGTGCGTGCGGTCCCCCGGGGCCGCGCCGCCCAGGGGTCGCACGAGCGGGCGAACCCGGGAGGAATGTTGCAACCAACCTTCGCCCCCTGGCGTGCGGCCGGTCCATGGACAAAGATCACTGCTGTTTGGACACAATTGTTCGGACGCGAACTGTTCGGGCCAACGCCAAAGAAACTGTCGGACCCACGCCAAAGAAGAGGGGGGAGGAAGGAAGGCCGATGTACCACACCTGGATGCGCTTCTTCACTCCCAGCCCGCTCCACCACCGGCTGGGCCTCGTCTGCCTGGGCGTGGGGCTGCAGCACGGCGCCCTGCCGACGGTCGGCCCGCGCACCCTGGACCACCATGTGGCCGTCGTCATCAACTCCGGCAGCGGCTGGTTCATCGGAGCCGACGGCCGCCGGGTGCCCGTCATCGCACCCAGCCTGATCTGGCTGACCCCCGGCACCCCGCACCACTACGGCGCCGATCCCGGCACCGGCTGGGACGAGAGCTTCGTCGACTTCACCGGCCCCGCCACCGCCACGTACACCGAGCTCGGCTACATCGAGCCGGACCGCCCGCTCGTCCCGCTCGCCGACACGGCGGGCCCCCGCGCCGCGGTGGGGCGGATGGTGCGCGCGGCACGGCGCGGCAACCCGTTGCTGGAGGTCGAGACCGGCGCCGCCGTGCACGAACTCCTCGTCGCCCTGCGCCGGGCCCGCGCCGATGTCGGCCCCGACGGCGACCCGGTCCTGCAGGCCCTCGCCCGCGATGCCTTCCAGCCGCTCTCCGTCGCCGAGCACGCGGCCCGGCACGGAATGACACCCGCCGAACTGCGCACGGCGGTACGGCGGGGCGCGGGCTGCAGCCCGAAGGACTACCTCCTCGGCATCCGGCTCGGCCGCGCCAAGGAGCTCCTCGCCGCCACCGACCTGCCGGTCGCCGCGGTTGCCCGACGCGTCGGCTACGACGACCCGGCTTACTTCTCCCGCCTCTTCGCCCGCCGGGTCGGCACCGCCCCGGTCCGGTTCCGCGATCAGCAGGGCCGCAGCGTCCCGGGCGGCTGGAGCGACCAGGTCCCGGACCCGGAACACCCACCGACGATCACCGTTCCTAACCAGTGCACGTGAGTGAGTCCTGGACCCACTGCTGCGTTCTGGGCGCATCCCGAACGGTGTTGGATGCGCTGGTTCCCCGCTTTCGCTTCCCACTCGGCGCTGGCCCTCCAGGGGGCCGGTCCGTTGCGGGTGGGCGGGTTCCCTCACGCCCTCGGGGGCCTGGTGGGGCCTGGGCGGTCCGATGCCCCGCACGATCACTCCGGTCGTGTGGGGGCGGTGCCGTCCTTCCCCAAGCTCTCAACTCCGTTCGAGCAGGGGTTACCCCATCCCGGATCGGGTGTCCGAGGGCGCGTCGTCCGATCGCGATGCCGGCGGCGTCGTGACGGGACATCTTTCGCTTGGGGGTGGCCAGTGGTTTCTGCCAGTGCTGGGCACCCCACATCGAGGTGTAGGCGGGGTCGACCGCGACAATGCTCAGGCCCTGTTCGGCGGCCATGGAGACCAGCCGGGCCTTGAGTTTGCCGGTCGGGATGCCGGAGATCAGCTGCCGGAACCGCTTTTTGCGGCCATGTTTCTTGCGGGTCTTCTCCGCGGTGAAGTCGAGGTCTTCGATGCCGATCGCGGCGACCCCGACGTGCTTGGCCCAGTTGATCAGGCGGGTCAGGGCGTGGCGGATCTGTGCGTCGCGGTGAGCGGTGGTGCCTGAGAGGTCGTAGCCGAAGCGGCGCGGGTTGCCGATGGGGTTACCGTGTGGGTCGAGGTGGTAGGCGGCGAAGTGGTCGGCGTTGGTGTGCGCAAACGCCACGGTCGAGGTGAGGGTGTACCGGCCGTGCTTGGCGTTGGCCAGGTGCGCGAGCGGGGCAGGCAGTTTGATGCTCACCTCGCCGTCCGGGGTGACGCGGATCGTTTCGTTCCCGAACCGCTTCCCCGACTCGCCGTCGGCGGGATGAACCAGTGCTCGCCTCCCACCGCTCCCGCCACTGCTCCTCGGTGAGCCGGGCCTGGGCGAGGTGGTGGCGGGTGTTGAGGAGGCGTCTGCCGCCCCGCACGACCCGGACACGTCCGGCCTGCCGGTCACGGACCGCGGCATCGTGCCGGGCTTCCAGTGCCGCGAGGCGGCGGGACTTGTGGAACCACTCACCCTTGGAGCGGTAGCCACCGGCCGCCCGCTTCGTTCCCCTCGCGTCGATGGGGAGGGACAGGCGGTGCCGCAGCGTCCCGATCCCGGCCTCCAGATTCCGGATGTGCGCCGCCTGACAACGGCGCGCCAGCGCCCACTGATCATGGGTGGCCTTGGTGATCGCCCCGCGATCCGCGACGACGACAGCGGCGTCAGGTCCCGCTTTCGCGATGCCCAGATGTCCGCGCCGTGCTCCAGACCATCCGCACAGCGAGCCCTGAGATCACGCGAAGCCAGACGACCCTGATGCCCACCGACCAGGCGGAGCACGTTCTCGTCCTGGGGCGTGAGGTGCTTCAGACGGTCCCGGACCGCCACCCCGCAAGGCCCCGGCACCACGATGGACCCGGCTAACTCCCGCAAACCACCCACAACATCACCCCCTCCCACCAGGCCAAGCACCTGCCACCCAGCCCAACGAGCAGCAGCCGTCAAGGTCACTCATTCGGCCCCAGAACCCCCGTTCCCACCCCCGCACGCCCACCGGCAGGACCTACTCCCGCTCACCACAACTCACTTCAACGCAGCAAACCGGCAGCAGCTCGCAACCCCCTGGGCCCGGCCGTCTAAGCTCGCTGACCATGACCTCGAGGGACATTGACGAGTCCGTGAGCACGGAACTGAACCGGCTGCGCGAGAGCATCGACAACATTGACGCCGCTGTTGTCCATATGCTCGCCGAGCGCTTCAAGTGCACCCAGCAGGTCGGCCACCTCAAGGCCGCCCACCAGCTCTCTCCGGCCGACCCGGCCCGCGAGAGCCGGCAGATCGCCCGGCTGAGGCAGCTGGCGGAGAGTGCGCATCTGGATCCGGCCTTCGCGGAGAAGCTGCTGAACTTCATCGTGGCGGAGGTCATCCGCCACCATGAACGGATCGCGGAGGAGTCGGCGGCGAACGGGGAAACCGGCGCCGGGTCGTGAACGGGGCCGGGGGTTGATCCCTGCGGGCCGACAGTCGAGGCTGTGACCACCGGGGGCGCTCCCGGTGGTCGGGGGGACGGCGCGCATGAGTCTGCTTTCGCAGGGTGTCGCCGCCGCGACCGGACGGGAACTGCCGCCCGCCTGGGTGAGGGCCCCCTCTGCCTCCTCCTGATCGGCGTCGGCGTGTTCGTCGCGGCGGACTTCCGGGGCATTCAGCGGCGGTGGCGCGAGTGGATGGGCGGCAGCGCGGAGCGGCGGTTCTTCCGTTCCTTCGCCCACCAGAGACTGATCGGGATCGGCTTGGCGGCCTCGGGAGTGGGGGGACTGGCGGTAATCGCTCTCCACTTCTTGTTTTCTCAATGAGCTGAGGGCGGTTCGCCCGCCCGGTGCGACGGATACGGGCCGGACCGTCCGATTGAGCGTCTGCGCCTCGACCACGCCACCCAGGCACTCACCAGCAGACCGAGTCCCGTGGCCAGAACGACGAGCCCGGCCGAGGCCGACTCGTTGACATGGTCGCCGTTGCCCTCCGGTGTGGGCAGGCCGGCGGCAGCGTAGTGCGGGAGGACCAGTAGTCCCGCTGCCACCAGGGCGGGCACCGCCCAGCCGACGCTTGCGCGGCGCGAGGACCGGGCGGACACCAGAGCACCCACTGTCAGAAGCACCGCGCAGCCCAGCGCCGGCAGCACCGTGTAGGTCAGCCATTCGGACAGCAGCGGCCGCCAGTACCACTCCGATTCGGGCCTCGGCCCGTCGAAGTAGTACAGGGTCCGCGGCTGCGGCGCACCCATGAAGTCCCGGACCGACCCGGGCACCACCCCGCCCAGCAGCCCGCCGCCGAAGACCAGCCCCGCGAAACGCGCTGCCCCGCCGTCCTCCCTCCGGCAGGCCGCCCGGCCGACCCGGAGGCTCAGCACGGCACACCAGCCGGCCAGCAGCCCCAGGAACACGCCCTTGACCGCGCCGTAACCGATCGGAGTCCAGACGTTCCAGGGATAGTTCTCCATGTGTGCGGCGCGCCAGCTCCCCGCGAGACACCAGGCAGCCGCACCCGCCGCCACTCCCCATGGCACGACCCCCACGGCCCGCCGCCGTGCGACGTCCGCGCCCGCCCCCGTAGCCCCACGCACCGCTTCGGACACTGCCTGCCCCATACGGTCCATATGCCCCGATACTCCCGCCGAGCTCGGCTGTCGTTGATGATGCGGCTCTGTCATGCGTTTGGTCAGAGGTCTCTCATCATGGCCTGATCAGCGAGGTGCGTGCAGGCCTGTGATCATCATGTGGATCAGCAGGTCGTAGCTCTCGTCCAGCTTCTCCGGGAGCCCGAACGTGCCCTCGGCCTCCGGAACTGCGAAGCCGTGGACGGCCGCGCGCAGGCAGCGGGCTCAATGTAATTAGCCGAGCTGTGTCAACCCTTCCGGATTCCGCGCGCACCCAGCCTTCCTCGTTTGTGTCCGCAGAGGCCGTGTCCGGTGAGCTCGTGTCGCCATCGGCGCTTAAAAGCCCATTACCGGGAGGCACCGTCGACGGAACGGAGGTCTGCCTACTTCCCCACCCGCTCGGCGCACGCCGACCGGATCTCGTCCAGCAGCTCTGGGTAGTGCTCGCCGTACGTGTTCAGCGCATGCCACACCGCATCCAGTGCCGCCCTGAGCGGGGCGGGCTCGGCGGCAGCGAGCACGGCGGGGAGTGCGAAGTGCGGCTGTGAGATCTGTTCGGGGGCGCGCGGCGTGCCGGTGGCGTGCACCACCACGGCGACGTCGTGCCCCATGTTTGCGGGCGGTGTTGGCCTCCCGTCGCCGGACACCGCCGGTACGAGCGCGCCCAGTGCCCGGCCGAGGCCCGGCCGCCTCGGCCCGTCGTCTCCCGACTCCGCGGCCGGGACCCACGTCCACCCGGCCGCCGCCGGAGGCATCGGTGGGCGGTATGGCGGTCGCTCGGGAGGTATCGCCTCAAGTACCGACCTCCCCGGTACGCGGGGATCAGAGCGCAGGGTCTCCCACATCCGGGCCGCGTCGTCGAACGGCGGCGGCAGCGGACGTCTCTCCGCCAACTCGGTGAGCGCCTGGGCGACCCACAACACATCGGTCAGGCCCGCCGCCTCGCAGGCCCGCCGCGCGGCCAGCAATGCCACTGCACGCTGGACCTCGGGGCCCGCGGCATCGAGGGCGTGCACCAGGTCACTGTCGAAGCGGAGCAGACCGAGGACGTTGCTCTCGCGGGCACCGCGCAGCCCCTCGCTCGGCAGCCGTCCGCCCCACTCCCACCCCTCGTAGTGCAGTCGCCGCTCCTCAGCGGCCTGTTCCTCCGCCTGGCGAGCCAGGCGTTCAGCCTCGGCGCGCTGCTCGGGCGTAGGTGCGGGCGGAAGTTCGCGCGCGTAGCGGTGCCAGTACGCGGCGTTCTGCGAGGTCTGGCGGATCACACGGTCCGGGCGGGGCGACGCGGGCCAGAACTGGAGGAGGTAACTGTCTGCCTGTGGCTCCCCGGTCACTCTGGTGTCGAGTTCCTGTCCCTCGTCCATCCCCCGGGCGCAGTACCGTACCCGGTAGTCGGTCCGGGTGAGATCCAGGTCCCACGCGGCCTCGCCCGCCCACTGCACCAAACTGGTGCGTTCCGACATCGGTCGGAAGGACACCTCCACCACGTCCTCCCAAACCGGGTCCAGCGGAGGGGCCTCGTCGTGGACTTCCACGATGAAGCCGACGCTGCCCGTGTGCAGTCCGGTGACCAGCCAGAGCACACCCGGGACCGCGGCTCCGCACAACCCCCCGCTCTGGCCTGCGAACGCCTCGGAGAGGTCCGGGTTCGCGCTGTCCGGATCGCTCTCGACGTAGATCTGACCGTAGTGAACGTGCACCTCGCCTGTGACCGGCCTGCGCACAGCAACCCCCTTGTCGAGGACGGCCTCGGGAGCCCCTGTCGGGCACGCCGTCACATGCCCCGCATCATGCCGCAGGCCACTGACAACAGAGCCGACGACGCCGCGAGGCCGGCGGATGGGCCGGGGGTCAATGGGTGGCCGGGACGGGGCGGCCTTGTGGCTGTCTCGGTGCAAGGCGGTTGACCGCGCCGCCCACGCTGCAGCCGAGGGCGCGCATCCTCGTCGGGTACAGCTCCGGTGTGTATCGGGTACAGCTCCGGTGTGTACAGGTAGAGGCAGATGTTGGCGCCGAAGAAGCCGACCGCCGACAGGGAGGTCCAGATCAGGACCTGGGTGGGCGTGTGGGCTCCCAGCGCGGCGAGGGTGAGCAGGAGTGCCGCCGCGCCGCCCAGGAAGATCGCGATGATCTTGCGGCGTCCCAGGACGTCCACGGTGAGGGCAACCACGAGGCAGCCGAGCAGGCCCGCGACCGAGGTGACGGTGGAGTACAGCAGGGCGTCGGAGAGGGTGAGGCCGTACTCGTCCTTGTAGATGCTGGGCAGCCACGACGTGATGCCGTAATTCACGAAGTAACCGGTGAACCAGATCGCGCCGACGACGACCGTGCGGCGGCGGTAGCGGCCGGTGAACAGGCCGCGCAGCCCTGAAGGGGCGGGATTCGTCGACATCGAGGGGGCCGGAACAGTCGCAGGGGCGCCAAGGGGCGGCAACGGTTCGCCCGTCGCCGCCGATACCTTCGCCTCGATCCCGGCCATCACCGTCTCTGCTTCCGCCGGCCGGCCCCGGTCCGCCAGCCAGCGCGGTGACTCGGGGACCTTGCGCTGGACGAGGAAGGCGAGCAGCCCGGGCACGGCGGCGATCGCGAACATCACGCGCCAGCCGGCCGCCGGAACCACCCAGGCCGCGGCCAGGGCGCCGATCGTCAGGCCGGCCGGGAAGACCAGTTCGTACAGCAGGACGAAGCGGCCACGCTTGAAGCTCCGGGTGATCTCGCTGATGAATGCCGCCGCCACCGGCACCTCGCCGCCGATCGCCAGACCCTGCACGAAGCGCAGTGCCAGGAATGGGGTCGGTGAGGTGCACGCGGTGAGGGCCAGGCTGACCGCGCCCGAGGCAGCCACGCAGTACGCGATCACCCTGACCCGGCCGAACCGGTCGGCCAGACGGCACCGCGACTCGCACAGCATGTCCGAGGGGCAGACCACCGCCCGCTTCCGCATCCGGGAGACCGAACGCGGCTTCTTCTTCGAGAAGACCGACCAGAGCGGCGTCAACTTCGACTGGGTCGAGCTCTGCCGCACCGGCGTCGACTGGGTCGACCTCACCATCCCGTACCCGCCCACCGCGGGCCCAGGAGGCCCGTTCGGCATCGTGGGCATGGCCATCCCCATCGACGAGGAGCGCTGCGCCGTCTTCTTCTGGCGCTACCGACGGGTGACCGACTGGCAGCGCGACACCTGGCGGTTCCTGTACAAGACCGTGCTGGAGAACCGGCACTGGGAGGTTCTCGAACAGGACCGCGTCATGCTGGAGGAGCTCCGTACCGATGCCGACCAGGCGGAGAATCTGTATCAGCACGACCTGGGTGTGGTCCGCGAACGCCGCATGTACCGCACGGAGGCGGAAGCGCAGGCCGACGCGACGGGCTGAACCCGGGACACCTCGACCGCCGGACGGGCAGAACAGACGTCCTCCATCGCCGGACAGGCTCGATATCCCGCCCGTCCGGCGACCAGGGACGACTACGCGTCCTCCTCCACCGCCAGCACCGACCGCTCCAGCTTCTCCAGCAGCCGGGCCAGCTGCCGGCACTCCGCGGGAGTCAGCCCCGCCAGCATCCGCCGCTCGTTGTCCAAGTGCTCCGCGAACAACTCGTCGATCGTCGACAGACCCTCGTCCGTGAGCCGCGAGTGCACCACCCGACGGTCCTGAGGATCACGCTCCCGCAGGATCAGCCCGTCCTTCTCCAGACGGTCGATCCGCAGCGTGACCCCCGCCGAACTGATCAAACCGGAATCGGCCAGCTCTCACCCGCCGTACGACGGAACGGCGCCCCCGCCCTGCGCAGCGCCGTCAGCACATCGAACCCGGCCATCGACAGGCCCTTGCGCTCCACCGGCCGGGAGATCGCCACGCTGTACCGCAGGAAAGCCCGGTGCAGCCGGCCGAACACCTCCAACGAAGCCGTATCCAGATCCGGCCGCTCCCGCCGCCAGTCCTCGACGATCGACGCCACCGCGTCCTGCCGCGTCGCGGAAGCGGAAGCCGCGTTCTTCGCCATTCCGGGCACTCCTCCGTAAAGGAAAACAATGGGTAAGAATCTCAGCCCTGAAAGGCCCACCGATCCTTCCCGCCCAGCCTTCCCACCGAGCCTTCGATCAGCCCTGGGAGAACCCGCCTGCGCCCCGCCCGAGCCGTACGGCAGCATGGGTGCATGTCCGTACTGACGCGCGACGAAGCGCAGACCCGAGCCCAGTTCCTCGACGTACACCGGTACACGATCGACCTCGATCTGACCGGAGGGGAGGAGACCTTCGACTCCCGCACCGTCATCCAGTTCACCGCAGCCGCGGCCGGAGACACCTTCGTCGAGCTCAAGCCGGCCACCCTGCGCTCGATCAGCCTCGACGGACAGCCCCTCGACCCCGCCGACCTCACCGAGAACCGCTTCCCGCTCACCGCACTCACCGCCGGCGCACACGAACTCCGCATCGACGCCGCCATGCGCTACTCCCGCACCGGCGAAGGCATGCACCGCTTCACCGACCCGACCGACGGCGAAACGTACGTCTACACCCAGCTGTTCATGGAGGACGTCCAGCGCGTCTTCGCCGCGTTCGACCAGCCCGACCTCAAATCCGTCTTCGAGCTCACCGTCACCGCCCCCGAAGGCTGGACCGTCCTCGGCAACGGCATCGCCGAGCACCGCGGCGACGGCCGGTGGACCCTGGCGGCCACCCCGCTGATCTCCACCTACCTCGTCGCCGTCGCCGCAGGCCCCTGGCACTCCGTGACCACCGAACACGCCGGACTGCCCTTCGGCATCCACTGCCGCCGCTCACTGGCCCCGTACCTCGACGCGGACGCCGACGAGATCCTCGACATCACCCGCGCCTGCTTCGACCGCTTCCACGAGAAGTTCGACGAGCCCTACCCCTTCGACTCCTACGACCAGGCATTCGTCCCCGAGTTCAACGCGGGCGCCATGGAGAACCCCGGACTCGTCACCTTCCGCGACGAGTTCATCTACCGCTCCGCCGTCACCGACACCGAACGCCAGACCCGCGGCATGGTCATCGCCCACGAGATGGCCCACATGTGGTTCGGCGACCTCGTCACCCTCGCCTGGTGGGACGACATCTGGCTCAACGAGTCCTTCGCCGAGTACATGGGCTACCAGACCCTCGCCGAGGCCACCCGCTTCACGGACACCTGGGTCGACTTCGGCGTCGCCCGCAAGGGCTGGGGATACGACGCCGACCAGCGCCCCTCCACCCACCCCGTCGCCCCCGACCCGGCAGCCGTCCCCGACACCGCGTCCGCCATGCTCAACTTCGACGGCATCTCCTACGCCAAGGGCGCATCCGCCCTGCGTCAACTCGTCGCCTGGCTCGGCGAGAAGGACTTCCTGGCCGGCATCAACACCCACTTCGCCCGCCACAAGTTCGCCAACGCCACCCTCGCCGACTTCATCGACAACCTCGCATCGGCCACCGACCGCGACGTCCACGCCTGGGCCGACGCCTGGCTGCGCACCACCGGAGTCGACACCCTCAGCCCCCGGGTCGAGGAGTCCGGCGGCATGTGGTCCCTCACCGTCGACCACGACGGCAGCCGCCCCCACCGCATCGCCGTCGGCGCATACGACCACGCCCCGGACGCCCACCTCGGCCCCGACCGCCTCGTCCTGCGCGACCGGTTCGAGATCGACGTCCCCCGGAACGACACGGTCAAGGCGCTCTCCGGCCGACGCCCCGCCCTCGTCGTCCTCAACGACGGCGACCTCAGCTACGCCAAAATCCGCCTCGACGCCAAGTCCTGGGACACCGTCGTACGCGACCTGTCCGGCATCCCCGACGCGCTGACCCGCGCCGTCGTCTGGAACACCGCCCGCGACATGGTCCGCGACGGCGAACTCGCCCCCACCACCTACCTCGAAGCGGCCCGCGCACACCTCCCGCACGAGACCGACCTCGCCCTCGCCCAGGGCGTACTCGCCTTCGCCGACACCCAGATCGCCGGCCGCTACCTCGCCCCCGAGAACCGCCCCGCCGCCCTCGCCACCCTCACCGCTCTGTGCCGCGACCTCATCCGCCGCACCGAGGACGGCCACAACCCCGGCCTGCGCCTCGTCGCCGTACGCCACCTCATCGACGCCGCCACCCAGCCCGACACCATCCAGGACTGGCTCACCAACGGCACCGTCCCCGGCGGACCCGAACTCGACCCCGAACTGCGCTGGCGCATCCTCACCCGCCTCGCCGTCCTCGGCGCCACCGACGAAACCGCCATCGCCGCCGAACTCGAACAGGACCCCAGCGCCACCGGACAGGAAGGCGCCGCCCGCTGCCGGGCCGCCCTCCCCACCCCCGAGGCCAAGGCCGCCGCCTGGCACGCCCTGTTCAACGACGACAGCCTCTCCAACTACCTCTTCACCGCCACCGCCCAGGGCTTCTGGCAGCCCGAACAGGCCGACCTCGTAAGGGACTACGTGCCCCGCTACTACCCCGAGGCGACCCGACTCGCCGCCCGCCGCGGCCCCGCCATCGCCGAAGCCGCCGGCCGCTGCGCCTTCCCCGCGTACGCCGTCGACGCCGACAGCCTCCACCTCGGCGAACAGGCCCTGAACGACAAGGACCTCATCCCGGCCCTGCGCCGCAAGCTCATCGACCAGATCGACGACCTGCGCCGCGCCCTCGCCGTACGCGACACCCACTGACCGTCAGGGTCGGCACCACCCGTGCCCGGCGCCACTCCCACCACACAGGGAGGCGCCGGGCACACCCATATCCGACGCCACACCCATATCACCGAAACCCCCGACAACACCCCTCCACCCAACCCGCATCCCCCTTTCGAGTTCAGATCACCGAGCTCCGCGGCGGCGCCCCCGAAAACCCGGACAAGCTGGCATGTCCACCCATGCGCACCCGAAGGGCCCCGCCACCATGCCCACCCCGCCCCTCGCCGGCTCGACCACCGGCCCCGCCGCCCTGCGCCCCCTCATCGACACCGTCCTCACCGCACTGCACGACGGCGCCCACCGCCGCGACGGCCCCCTCCCCGCAGGCGGACCCGACGCCGTCACCCCCCGCATGCGCACCGCCACCCACCCCGTCATCCCCGACCACGGCACCGACCCCCACGACGCACTGCACACCCTCGTCAGCGCCCTCGCCGAAGGCGCCGCAGACCCCGCCGACCCACTCTGCGCAGCCCACCTCCACACCCCGCCCCTCGCCCTCGCCACCGCCGCAGACCTCGCCGCCAGCGCCCTCAACCCCTCCATGGACTCCTGGGACCAGGCCCCAGCAGCCTCCGCCCTCGAAGCCGACATCACCGCCGCACTCGCCACCGAGATCTACCCCCACCAGCCCTCACCCGACGCACTCGTCACCACCGGCGGCACCGAAGCCAACCAACTCGCCCTGCTCCTCGCCCGCGAACGCAACGGCCCCGTACAGACCATCTGCGCCGCCAACGCCCACCACAGCATCACCCGCGCCGCCTGGCTCCTCGGCCTTCCCGCACCCGTCGTCATCCCCGCCCCCACAGGCGTCATGGACCTCGCCGCACTCGACGAAGCCCTCACCGAACTCCACCGCCCCCTGCTCGTCACCGCCACCGCAGGCACCACCGACACCGGCCAGATCGACCCCCTCGCCGACATCGCCGACCTCTGCACCACCCACGGCGCCGAACTCCACATCGACGCCGCCTACGGCGGACCCCTCCTCTTCAGCCCCACCCACCGAGGCAAGGTCCACGGCCTCGACCGCGCCCACAGCGTCACCCTCGACCTGCACAAACTCGGCTGGCAACCCGCATCCGCAGGCATCCTCGCCGTCCCCGACCGCACCCACCTCGACGTACTCCACCACCGCGCCTCCTACCTCAACGCCGACGACGACACCGAAGCCGGCCTCCCCGACCTCCTCGGCCGCTCCCTGCGCACCACCCGCCGCCCCGACGCCCTCAAGATCGCCGTCACCCTCAAGGCCCTCGGCCGCACCGGACTCGCCGACCTCATCGACCACACCGTCGCCGCCGCCCACCACCTCGCCGACCTCATCGCCAAAACCCCCACCCTCGACCTCTACGACCGCCCCACCATCAGCACCGTCCTCTTCCGCCCCACCGACGCCGACGACAACACCGTCGCCACCATCCGCCGCACCCTCCTCACCCGGGGCCACGCCGTACTCGGCCGCGCCCACACAGACAACCGCCTCTGGCTCAAAGCCACCCTCCTCAACCCCCACACCACTCCCGACGACCTCCGCACACTCCTCGACCTCGTCAACCACCTCGCCAACGACCTCGCGGAAGGCAACACCCCCCGATGACCGCCCTGCCCACCCCCGAGACCGACCAGCCACACGACCTCGTCGGCATCGGCATCGGCCCCTTCAACCTCTCCCTCGCCGCACTCGCCCACGGCATCCCGGGCAACCCCCACCCCCTCACCGCCGCCTTCTACGAACAGCGCCCCGCCTTCCACTGGCACCCCGGCCTCCTCATCGACGGAGCCAGCCTCCAAGTCCCCTTCCTCGCCGACCTCGTCACCCTCGCCGACCCCGCAAGCCCCTGGACCTTCCTCAACTACCTACGCAGCCGCGACCGGCTCTTCCCCTTCTACTTCGCCGAGCGCTTCCACATCCAGCGCGCCGAATACGACGCCTACTGCCGCTGGGTCAGCGACCAGCTCCCCGGCCTCCACTTCAGCCACCAGGTCGACGCCGTCCGCTGGAACAACGAACGGCGCCTCTTCGAAGTCGACTTCACCCAACTCGACACCGACGGCGAAGCCGAAGCACTCGGCCGCGCACACACCCGCCACATCGCCCTCGGAATCGGCACCGAGCCCCACATCCCCGACCCCCTCAAACCCCTCACCGAAGCCGAATCCGTCCCCGTCATCCACTCCGCCGACTACCTCCACCACCGCGAAACACTCCTCGCCGCCGAACACATCACCGTCATCGGATCCGGACAGTCCGGCGCCGAAATCTTCCTCGACCTCCTGCGCTCCCGCCCCGCAGGCCGCGAAAAGCTCCACTGGCTCGCCCGCACCCAGGCCTTCGCACCCATGGAGTACTCCAAACTCGGCCTGGAACACTTCACCCCCGACTACAGCCGCTACTTCCACGCCCTGCCCGAATCCGTACGCGACGAGCTCGTCCCCCACCAATGGCAGCTCCACAAGGGCATCGACGCCGACACCATCGCCGCCATCCACGACGAGCTCTACCGCCGCACCCTCCACGGCGGCTGGCCCGACGCCACCCTCACCCCCGGAGTCTCCGTACACACCGCAGGACGCATCGCCAACACCCGCATCGAACTCCACCTCGAACACACCCAGCAGAACACCCGATCCACCCTCACCACCGACGCCGTCGTCCTCGCCACCGGCTACCGCGAACGCTCCCTCGACCGCATCCTCACCGGCCTCGACCCCTACATGCGCCGCGACGCCTCCGCACGCCCCCGCATCGACGACCGGTTCCGCCTCGTCCTCGACCCCACCGTCACCGGCAACGTCTACGTACAGAACGCCGAACGCCACACCCACGGCGTCGGCGCCCCCGACCTCGGACTCGCCGCCTGGCGCAGCGCCACCATCCTCAACAACCTCACCGGCACCAACGCCTACCCCCTCCCGGAACGCACCGCCTTCACCACCTTCGGCCTCACCCCCCAGACCCCAACCATCCCCACCCAGAACCCCGACCGCATCCCCCTCGTCCAAGGCAACTGACACCCGCCCCCACACACAGACAGAAAGCGGCCGCCCCCTCCGGAAGGAGAGGACGGCCGCCGACCGGGGGCGACCACCTAGAACACCGGCGTACCGTCCCGCGTCAGACGCCAGTCCACCGAAGCGAACTGCGCACCGTCCACCGAACCCTTCGCCTGCACCCAGGCGATGATCGTGTTACGGATCTCCTCCGAGTTCGCCCACAACTGCTTGGCACCCGGCACATGCGGGAAATTGCCACCGCCGCTCGCCCGGTAGTTGTTCACCGCCAGCACGAACTGCGCCGCCGGATCGATCGGCTTGCCCTCGAACGACAGATTCACGATCCGCGAACCACTCGGCTTCGCAATGTCGATCTCATACGTCAGACCCGACACCGAGTCATAGTTGTAGTCCGGAGTATTGTCCGCGTTCGTCAGCTTCGCCGTGTCCACCGGAGCGCCGACCGCCGTCTGCACGTAGTAACGGGCCGAGAACTCCAGATAATCCTTGATCTGCGCACCGGTCAACAGCCGCGCCTCAAGAGTGTTCTCGAACGGGTACAGACCCGCCGCGTCCTTGATCGTCACATTCCCGGCCGGGATCTGCGCCGTACGCGAGAAACAGGACGCCTGCGAAAGAACGGGAAGCGCCGCGTACTCACCACCCGCCAGCGCCGCCTTCACCGTCTCCGCCTGGACGACATTGATCAGATCGATGATCGGCTCGTCCTTCCACGCCGCCTCCGCCGTCGTCATCGCCGCCGTGGACGTGCCAATGACCTGATTGACGTACGCCACGACCTTCCTGTGCTCGTCCATGAGCAGCTTCGTGATCTCCGGGTCCTCTTCCACGGTGTTGGAGTTCAACACCTGCGAACCCGCCCTCTCCACCACCCAGCGGCCCTTCTCCCACACCAGATCGAAGTCGAACAGCGTCAGCCGCTGCCCCCACTTCAACGGCTCGGAGAGCACCACCTTCTTGCCGGTCTGCTTGTTCTCCACGAAGTACTCGGGGATCTCCAGATGCGCATGCCCGACCAGAATCGCGTCGATACCCGGAACCTGCTCGGCCACCAGACCCGCCGCGTTCTCGACATACGGGATCTGATCACCCCACGACGACGTACCACTGTGGCCCGAGTGCGCCGAGACGATCACGACATCCGCACCCATGGAACGCAGCCGCGGCACGAACTTCGCCGCCTGCTCCTCCAGACCGGGAAACACCATCTTCCCGCTGACATTCGCCTTGTCCCAGATGGCGATGCCCGGGTTGGTCAGACCCAGGATCGCGACCTTCACATCCGGACCGTGCGGAGTACGCATCCTCTTGATGACGTACGGGGCGAACGCCGGCCGCAACGTCTTCGCGTCCAGCGCGTTCGCACCCAGCAGCGGGAAGTCGCACTGCTCCTCGAACTTCCGCAACACCGGGATGCCGTAGTTGAACTCGTGATTACCGAGCGCCGCGGCGTCATAGCCGATCGCGTTCATCGCCTGCGCCATCGGGTGCACCGGGCCGCGCTTCGCCGTGATCGGATCGACCTTGGCGTAGTAGTACGACAACTGGGTGCCCTGGATCGTGTCACCCGCATCGATCATCAGGGTGTTGTGACGGCCCTTCTCCCGGCGCACCTGGTCCACCAGCGTGGAGATCTTCGCCAGACCGACATCGTTGTGGGCCTTGTCGTCGAACTCCTTGTCCGTGAAGTAGTCCCAGTTGAACACGTTCCCGTGCAGATCGGTGGTGCCCATCACGGTGAACGAGTACCGCTTCGGCGGACGCCCGTGGCCGTGCCCATCGCCATGACCGTGGGCCGCGGCAGGAACGGCGGAACCACCAGCGATCGCCACACCGGCACCGGCGGCCGCCGATGTGCCCAGGAACGTCCTACGGTTCAGCGGCATTTCGTCTCCCACATCTCAGTTCTCGTACAGCTCAGTTCTTGTACAGCTCAGCTCGCGCAGTGCACAACGCGCGTAGATAATGACCCAGGAGCCACACCCGGCAACACCCCTAGCGGGTTTCGATCTGATGACCACCCGCTGTCGTACCCGGATGCGAGAGTGGACCCATGACCGGCACCCCACCGCCCTACGGCACCCCCGACCACCCCCGCGTCGCCGTCCGAGGCGAAGCCCGCCTCGAAGTCGACCCCGAGACCGCCCACATCGGCATCACCGTCAGCGCCCGCGGAAAAGACCGCCGCGCCGCCCTCGAAGACCTCACCCGACGCAACAACCACGTCCTCGAAATCGCACGGTCCTACGGACAAGCGGTCGAAAAACTCGAAACCGGCGCATTCTCCATCACCCCCGAACTCACCCAAAACGGCCGCGACGAAAAAATCCGCGCCTACCACGGACGCGTCCACGTCACCGCCGTCCTCAACGACTTCACCGCACTGGGCGAATTCACCACCCGCGTCGCCGACCTCGACATGACACGCGTCAACGGCCCCTGGTGGGCCCTGCGCCCCGACTCACCCGCCCACGCGAACGCCCGCCGCCAGGCCGTACGCGAAGCCGTCCAACGCGCCCGCGAATACGCCGACGCCCTCGGCGCCCACCTCACCGCCCTGGTCGAACTCGCCGACCTCGGCGCGGAGAACGCCGCCCCGGCCATAGCCATGCCCGTCGCACCCGGAGGCGTCCGAGGACGCGCGGCATACGGCGGGGCAGCGGTCGAACCCGCCCCGGCCCTCGACCTCGAACCACAACGCCAGACCGTCTACGCCCAGGTGAACGCCCGCTTCACCATGTCACCGCCAAAACTATAAAGAGGATGCTCATCCGAGCACCCCGCCGCACAATTCAACACTTGTCAATAACCCTTCACCCAAAGCTTGTTGGGTCGTCATACAGGGCCAAATATCTACCCGTAGGTAAGGTCTAGGCTCACACCATGCGCCGAGCAAAAATCGTTTGTACCCTGGGACCCGCCACCGACACATACGACCAGATCAAGGCACTGGTCGAAGCGGGAATGGACATCGCCCGCCTCAACCTCAGCCACGGCACCTACGCCGAACACGAAGAGCGATACCACCACGTACGCAAGGCCTCCGACGAGAGCGGACACAGCGTCGGGATCCTCGTCGACCTTCAAGGCCCGAAGATCCGCCTCGGACGCTTCCGCGAAGGCCCCGTACTCCTTGAACGCGGCGACAGCTTCACCATCACCGTCGAACCCATGGAAGGCGACCGCCACACCTGCGGCACCACCTACGACGGCCTCGCCACCGACGTCACCACCGGCGAACACATCCTCGTCGACGACGGCCGCGTCACCCTCGAAGTCACCGAGGTCGACGGCCCCCGCGTCCACACCACCGTCATCGAAGGCGGCATGGTCTCCGACCACAAGGGCCTCAACCTCCCCGGCGTCGCCGTCTCCGTCCCCGCACTCTCCGAGAAGGACATCGAAGACCTCCGCTGGGCCCTGCGCACCGGCGCCGACGTCATCGCCCTCTCCTTCGTACGCAGCGGACGCGACATCGAGGACGTCCACCGCATCATGGACGAGGAGGGCCGCCGCCTCCCCGTCATCGCCAAGGTGGAGAAGCCCCAGGCCGTCGAGAACATCGACGGCATCGTCGCCGCCTTCGACGGCATCATGGTCGCCCGCGGCGACCTCGGCGTCGAAATGCCCCTGGAGCAGGTGCCGATCGTCCAGAAGCGCGCGATCAAACTCGCCAAGCGCAACGCCAAGCCGGTCATCGTCGCCACCCAGATGCTCGACTCGATGATCGACAACTCCCGCCCCACCCGCGCCGAAGCCTCCGACGTAGCCAACGCGGTCATCGACGGCACGGACGCGGTGATGCTCTCCGGCGAGACCAGCGTGGGCAAGTACCCCATCGAGACGGTCCGCACGATGTCCCGCATCGTCGAAGCCGCCGAGGAGGACATCCTCGCCAAGGGTCTCCCGCCCCTGACCGACCGCAACAAGCCCCGCACCCAGGGCGGCGCGGTGGCCCGCGCGGCGGCCGAGATGGGCGACTTCCTGGGCGCCAAGTTCCTGGTCGCCTTCACCCAGAGCGGCGACACGGTCAGGCGCCTCTCCCGCTACCGCTCACCCATCCCGCTGCTGGCCTTCACCCCGGCCCCGGCCACCCGCTCCCAGCTGAACCTCACCTGGGGCGTCGAGACCTTCCTCGGCCCGCATGTGGACTCGACGGACGCGATGGTGGCCCAGGTCGACGAGGAGTTGCTGAAGATCGGCCGCTGCGAGAAGGGCGACATCGTGGTCATCACGGCCGGCTCCCCGCCGGGAGTCCCGGGTTCGACGAACCTGGTCCGGGTGCACCACATCGGCGAGGACGACAGCCCCAAGTAGGCCGGTCGTCAGTACTTCGGCCCGACGTGGGCGTCCATGAGCGCGACGGACGCCCGTCGGGCGACGGAGATGTTGTATCTATTGCCCGCGCGCGTGCAGTGCTTCCACTCGACGCCCAGCTTGTCGAGGGTGTCGGTGTAGAGCTGCCGGATGTCGTCCGAGACGTTGGTGAACCAGTACCGGGGATACTCGTACCGCTTGCGTACGCCGCCGACCATCCGGGTCGTCCAGTTCATGTTCCGGCAGCCGTCGGAGTGGACGAGTCCGCGGATGAAGTCCCAGGGGTGGGCGTCGATGATCTCCTGTTGCCAAGGTTCGAGGATGATGGGGCGTTCGTGCTTCTTGCCGGGGCCATGTTGTGGGAAGACGCACGTCCAGTGCTTCGTATAGGACTTGACCTCGACGCAGCCGTTTCTGTTGCGCCGTCCGGTGCGTGGCATGGGCATCACCCTGCGCATTGCCGACTCTGCTTCTTCGATCAGGCCGGGCCATGTGTTGCCGCAGAAGATCGACAGGTGGTGCTGTTTGGGCTTGGAGATGATGTGGCCGTCACCGAGGTAGAGCCCCAGTAGATACGCGTACGCAACGCGATCGATGCCCCGACCCGTACACGCGGGGCAGTCGGTGGGCTGCTCATATTGCACACCGCGTTGCTTGCGATCCTGGTGTAGCCACCAGCCGATTGTTCCGCGAGGAACGTTGAGGAGTTCTGCAACCGCTCGATTGGTGGAGCCACTCCGCAAGAGTGCGAGTGCTTCGTCACGTATCGATGGATTGTGCTGTTCCATGCAGTGGAGTCTCATGCGACCTTCGCTGGCGTGCGCCAGATTCGAAGGCGCGTTCACCAGCAAGAGTGAAGATTGCCAACAGCCATCTCGTCCTTGGAATCGAAGGGGAAGTGCCCCGAGTCGGATTCGAACCGACGCTGGATGGGTTTTGAATCCATGGCCTCTACCGCTGGGCTACCGGGGCCCCTTCGAAACGAAGGTTCTCGAAGAACCTTCGTGCCTCAAACATACCGTAACTAGGTAGGCTCTTGGCAGCAGTACCCCTGTCTTGATCAAGGAGCCCCCGTGACCGCCCCCGAGTCGCCCCAGCCCGCAGCCGACGACGACAAGTCGCACGTTCCGCCGCTGACGACCCGCGTCGTCATCGCCGAGGACGAGGCGCTCATCCGTCTCGACCTCAAAGAGATGCTGGAGGAAGAGGGCTACGCGGTCGTCGGTGAGGCCGGGGACGGTCAGAAGGCCGTCGAGCTCGCCCGGGAGCACCGGCCGGACCTGGTCATCCTCGATGTGAAGATGCCGATTCTCGACGGGATCTCCGCCGCGGAGAAGATCGCCGAGGAGTCCATCGCGCCGGTCCTGATGCTCACCGCGTTCTCGCAGCGCGATCTCGTCGAGCGGGCGCGGGACGCCGGGGCGATGGCGTATCTCGTGAAGCCGTTCAGCAAGAGCGACGTGGTGCCGGCCATCGAGATGGCGGTGTCGCGGTTCGCGGAGCTGAAGGCGCTGGAAGGTGAGGTCGCCGATCTCGCGCAGCGGTTGGAGACGCGGAAGCTGGTGGATCGGGCGAAGAGCATTCTGCAGACGGATTACGGGCTGTCGGAGCCTGCCGCGTTCCGCTGGATCCAGAAGACGTCGATGGATCGTCGGCTGTCGATGCAGCAGCTTGCCGAGGCGTTGATCGAGGATGCCGAGGAGAAGAAGAGGGCGGCGAAGGACGGCGACCAGTAGGCGCGCGTACGTGAGAGAGGCCCGCACCCCGGATCGATCGGGGTGCGGGCCTTGCTCGTATGGTCGGGCGGGGTTCAGTCCTCGCCGAGGTAGGCCTTGCGGACGGACTCGTCGTGGAGGAGGTCCGCGCCGGTGCCGGAGAGGACGATCTTGCCGACCTCCATGACGTGGCCGTGGTCGGCGAGGGAGAGTGCGGCCTGGGCGTTCTGCTCGACGAGCAGGATGGTGGTGCCCTGTGCCTTGAGTTCGACGATGGTCTCCATGATCTTCTGCATCATGATCGGGGAGAGGCCCATGGAGGGTTCGTCGAGCATCAGGAGCTTGGGCTGGCACATGAGGGCGCGGCCCATGGCGAGCATCTGCTGTTCGCCGCCCGAGAGGGTTCCGGCGGCCTGCTTGCGGCGTTCCCCGAGGATGGGGAAGAGGTCGTAGGCGCGCTGGATGTCCTTTTCGATGCCTGCCTTGTCGTTGCGGAGGTAGGCGCCGAGCTGGAGGTTCTCGGTGATCGTCAGCCGGGGGAAGATGTGGCGTCCCTCGGGGGAGTGGGCGAGGCCCAGGGAGACGATCTTGTGGGCCGGGATGTTGTTGAGTGGTTTGCCGTCGAAGAGGATGCTGCCGCCGACGGGCTTGAGGAGCCCGGAGAGGGTGCGCAGGGTGGTGGTCTTGCCCGCGCCGTTGGTGCCGATGAGGGTGACGACCTGGCCGGCTTCGACGGTGAAGGAGATGCCCTTGACGGCTTCGATCTTGCCGTAGGCGACGCGGAGGTCCTCGACCTCTAGCAGTGCGGTCATCGGGTGTCCTCCTCCTCGGTGCTGGTGGTGTCGGTGGCGTCGGCGGTGCCGGTGCTGTCGGCTGTCTTGGTGGCGCCTGCTTCGGCGGCTTCGACCTCGGCGACTTCTTCGGCGCCGGGGGCGCCTTCGAAGGGGGTGCCGAGGTAGGCGGCGACGACCCGTTCGTCGCTCTGGACGACGTCGGAGGTGCCTTCGACGAGTTTCTCGCCCTGGACGAGGACGGCGACGCGGTCGCAGAGGTTGAAGATGAACCGCATGTCGTGCTCGATGACGAGGACGGCGATGCCCTGGTCACGGATGGCGAAGATGAGTTCTTCGGTGACGCGGGTTTCCTGCGGGTTCATGCCGGCGGTGGGCTCGTCGAGGAGCAGGAGTCCGGGGTCGCTGGCCAGTGCGCGGGCGATTTCCAGCTTGCGCTGGTCTCCGTAGGGGAGGTTGCGCGCGAGGTGGTCGGCCTTGTCCTGGAGGCCGATGAACTCCAGGAGTTCCATGGCTCGTTCGCGGCTGGCGTGTTCGGCCCTGGTGAAGCCGGGGAGGCGCAGGAGGGCGGACCAGAGGCCTTCCTTGGTCCTGGTGTGGCGTCCGACGAGGACGTTCTCCAGGACGGTCATGTTGGCGAAGAGCCGGATGTTCTGGAAGGTGCGGGCGATGCCTGCCTGGGTGACGAGGTGGGGCTTGGGCGGCAGGACGGTGCCCTTGTAGCTGACCTTGCCCTCGGTGGGGACGTAGAGGCCGGTGAGGCAGTTGAAGAAGGTGGTCTTGCCGGCGCCGTTGGGGCCGATGAGGCCGACGATCTCGCCCGCGTTGACGGTGAGGTCGACGTTGCGTACGGCGGTGAGGCCGCCGAAGCGCATGGTGACGCCGCTCGCGTCGAGGACGGTGGTGGCGGTTTTCGTGGTGGTGGTCATGGTGGTCACGCCCCCGCCTTGGCGATGCCGGCGCCGGTCTCTGCGGACTGCCGTGGCTCCGGTACGTCGAGCTGGTCGGTCTCGTGGAATTCGAGCTGCTTCCTGCGGTCGGCGACCAGGCCTTCGGGGCGCAGACGCATCAGGAGGATGAGTGCGATGCCGAAGAGGAAGAGCTGGTAGTCCTGCATGAACTGCAGTTTGGCCGGGATGAGGTAGAGCAGTGCGGCGCCGACGAGGGGTCCGCTGAGGGTTCCCATGCCGCCGAGGATGACGGCGGCGAGGAGGAATGCGGAGTTGGGCGGTACGGAGCCGGCGAACTGGTACTGCTCGGGTGTCACGGTGTAGTTGACGTGTGCCTGGACGGTGCCGGCGAGGCCGGCGAGGGTGGCGCCGAGGGCGAAGGCCAGCAGCTTGAGGCGGAAGGCGTTGATGCCCATGGCGGTGGCTGCGGTCTCGTCCTCGCGGATGGCGACCCAGGCGCGGCCGATGCGGGATTCTCCGGAGCGGCGGAAGACGAGGACGACGACGGCGGTGAAGACGAGCATCAGCAGGTAGTAGTTGGCGGACCTGCCGAGGGTGAAGCCGAGGATGTCGTGCTTGAGCCCGAAGTCGAATCCGAAGAAGTTGAGGTCGGGGATGCTCGGGATGCCCTGGGAGCCGTTGGTGAGGTCGGGTCCGCTGTTGCCGTTGAGGTTGTTCACGGTGAGGCGGAAGATTTCACCGAAGCCGAGGGTGACGATGGCCAGGTAGTCGCCTCGTAGTCGCAGGGTCGGGGCGCCGATGAGTACGCCGAAGACGAGCGAGGCTCCGGCGCCGGTGAGGACGGCGGCCCAGAAGGGGAATTCGACGCCGATGGCCGACATGGTGGAGCCGGAGACCAGGGCGGCGGCGTAGGCGCCGACGCCGAGGAAGGCGACGTAGCCGAGGTCGAGGAGGCCGGCGAGGCCGACGACGACGTTGAGGCCGAGTGCCACGGTGCCGAAGATGAGGATGTTGGCGCCGATGAGCGCGTATTCCTCCTTCTGCTGTGTGAACGGGAAGCACACGGCGGCGACGAGGGCGGCGGCGAGGGTGATGTTGCGGTGCTTCGTGGTCAGCGCGGTGAGCCGGGAGACGAGTCCGGCCCGGTGGAGTGCGGCGAAGCCGAAGCCGACGGTGATGAGGAAGCCGATGAAGAGTTCGGTGTAGTCGGTGTCGATGCCGTAGGCGAAGACCTGGAGGCCGATGCCGAACGACACGACGATGATGAGGATCTCGGCCCACTCGGGGAGGGCTTTGGCGCGGGGCAGGGTGCGGTCGACCTTGCCGAGCCTGATGCTGCGGTAGAGCCAGACGAGCAGTGCGACCGAGCCCAGGCCGACGATCACGCCGAGGAGGATCAGGAGCGGCAGCTTCGCCCGGATCTTCGGGAGGGACGCCCGGGTCTTGCGGTCCAGCGGCAGGCCCAGGGCGCCGAGTACGGCGATGAGGGTGGCCGCCGCGGCGACGTATCCGCCGGGTTCCAGGTTGGCGAGGCCGCCGAGGTCCACCGCGATGGCGATGACGGTGAACCAGGTGGTGGCCAGTGTGCCGAGGGCCAGGAAGAACGTGGCGTTGTTGCTGCTCAGGGGGTTCAGCCAGCCGAGGCCTCGGATGCCGTAGCAGGCGATGGCGAAGACCAGGGTGATGATTGCGCTGATGAGGGTGAGGACTTGGAGACCGCCCGGGTAGCCGGTGACGGTGAGGTCGCCGGGGAATTCGGAGGTCCAGGTCCATGCGAGGAACGTGGAGGCGATGGTGAGCGCGGCGCCGATCGCGGTGATCGCTCGGGCTGCTGCCTGGGGCAGGGGGAGGACCGGTGTGATCTCGGTGTTGTTGTCGGTGGTCATCCGTATCACGCCCGATCCGCGACGCGTTCGCCGAGCAGGCCCTGGGGGCGGAGCAGCAGGACGATGATGAGGAGGACGAAGGCCCATACGTCCTTCCAGGCGCCGCCGCCGAAGAGTTCCATGCCGGGGACGTTGCTCATGTAGCCGGTGGCGAGGGATTCGGCGATGCCGAGTACGACGCCGCCGAGCATGGCGCCGTAGATGTTGCCGATGCCGCCGAGTACGGCTGCGGTGAAGGCCTTGAGGCCCATGATGAAGCCCATTTTGAAGCCGATCTGGCCGTTCTTGAGCCCGTAGGCGACGGCGGCGACGGCGGCGAACGCGGCACCGATGGCGAAGGCCATGACGATGATGCGGTCGGTGTTGATGCCCATGAGCTTTGCGGTGTCGGGGTCCTGGCTGGTGGCTTGCATGCCGCGGCCGGAGCGGGTCTTGGAGACGAAGAGCCCGAGGGCGAGCATGCAGATGGGTGCCGTGATGAGGACGAAGAGGTCACCGCGCTGGATGTGGGCGCCGAAGATGTCGATCGCTTCGCCCTTGAACTGGGGGAAGGAGCGGTCCTTCTTTGCGTCGGGGTACCACTTCCAGATGGCCTGCTGGAGTGCGAGGGAGAGTCCGATCGCGGTGATCAGCGGGGCCAGTCGGGGGGCGTTGCGCAGGGGCCGGTAGGCGAAGCGTTCGGCGGCTGTGCTGACGGCGACGGAGCATACGACGCCGCCGATGATCATGAGTGGGATGATTGCGAGGAGGGAGACACCGGCCGGCATCCAGAGGTACACGGTGAGAGCTCCGAAGCCTCCGATCATGAAGATCTCGCCGTGGGCGAAGTTGATGAGCTGGATGATTCCGTAGACCATCGTGTAGCCGATCGCGATGAGACCGTACATCGCGCCGAGGATGAGTCCATTGGCCAGCTGTTGCGGCAGTTCGTTCACCGCAGGGCCTCCGTGGAGTGGTTCGGATATGGCACCGCGCGGGAGCGCTGGTAGCGCTCCCGCGCGGTCTGGTGTCAGTCAGTGCGTGTCCGGGAGGGCACGGGTCAGGGCTTGTAGACCTCGCTGAGCTTGGAGGTCCACTTGCCGCCGTCGACCTGGTAGGCGGTCATCATGGTGTTGGTGGTGTCGCCGTACTCGTCGAAGGAGACGGGGCCGGTGACGCCGTCGAACTTGACCTTGCTCATGGCGTCGAGGACCTTGAAGCGGGCGTCGTTGTCGGGGAGCTTGCCGTTGTTCTCGGCGACGGCGAGCTTGACGGCCTCGATGATTGCCCAGGTGGCGTCGTAGGTGCCGCCGCCGTATGCCTCGTAGGCGTCCTTGTATCCGGCCGTCTTGTAGTCCGCGATGAACTTCTTGGCGGAGTCGAGTTCCTCGACGGGCTTGCCGACGGAGGTGGCGATGTCGCCCTGGGCCTTCTTGTTGAGCTTGATGAAGTCGGCGCTGTACATGCCGTCGCCGCCCATGAGGGGGATCTGGACGCTGTCCTTGAGCTGCTGGCTCAGGGGCGCGCCGGCGGGGTACTCGCCGCCGTAGTAGACGGCCTTGGCGCCGGACTTCTTGACCTTGGTGACGACGGCGTTGAAGTCGCGGTCGTCGGGGTTGACGTGGTCGGTGCCGACGATCTTGCCGCCGAGGGTGGTGAAGGTGTTCTTGAAGGAGGCGGCGAGACCGGCGCCGTAGGGCTTCTGGTCGTCGATGAGGTAGACCTGCTTGATCTTCGCGTTGTTGAAGAGGTACTTCGCTGCGAAGGCGCCCTGGATCTGGTCCGTGGTGGCGGTGCGGAAGTAGGTCTTGTAGGGGCGCTTCTTGTCGCCGGTCTTCCAGTTCTCGCCCTGGGTGAGTTCGGTGCCCGTGTTGGCGGGGGAGACCTGGGTGAGGCTGGCGTCGTTGAGCGGCTTCTGCATCGACTGGGAGACGCCGGAGTTCAGCGGGCCGACGACGCCGAGGACGGTGTCGTCGTCGATGAACTTCTGGGCGTTCTGCTGGCCGACGGAGGGCTGTGCCTGGTCGTCGAGCGGCTTGACCTCGAACGTGATGCCGGGGACGGTCTTTTCCTTGTTGGCCGTCTTGACGGCGAGCTCCGCGGAGTTCTTGATGCCGAGGCCGAGGGCGGACAGGTCGCCGGTGATGGGCGCGTCGACGCCGATGACGACGGTCTGGGTGTCGCCGCTGCTGCTCTTGTTGCTGTCGTCGCGCGACCCGCAGGCGGTGAGTGTCAGTGCTCCTGTGGTGAGCACTGTGGTGAGGATGAGCAAAGAACGGTGTCGCACGAAAGGTCCTTTCCCTGGCGCGGCCTCCTCTGCTTGAGGTGCCGTGTCGTTCGCCGGGCCGTACTGGTTGGTACAGGGCCGTGCTGCAGACGCGCCCGGCGGCGCGGTGACTGGCGGTGACTCTAGGCGCAGGTGTGGGGGTCCGGGATGGGTCCGCCGCAGGATGTGACTGTCTTGTTATGCCCTTGAGCAAGGCTTGAGGTGGCTGTGCGGACATGTACGGCTTTTTGCCGGTCGATGAAATGACCGCATCGTGAGAACGCGCAGCTCTGCTAAGGGGCTTGAGCGATCTTGCTGCTGTCGCGCGTCGAGGGGCGAAGAGGGCGTTATGAGGGCACGACGAGCCGCCCGGCGCCTGAGGGGCCGGGCTCGGAGTGCTGCGCGGAGGCGTTTGCGCATTGCACGCTTGTTACGCAGTGTTACATCGGGGGTGATGTGGTCGACGCGGTGTTGTGTGCGCGGGGTGTGTGCCAGGTGTGGCCGGGGTGCTGAGTTGGCCATACAACCAGCCGCACGGTCAAGGGCGTTGGCCGGTTCGATTGCTCAACAACGCTTTGTGCGTGGGTGGTTGTGGGCGGGAATAACGCTGCCCGGCCGGAATGCGGTCCGGCCGGGCAGTGGTGTAGGGGTGTCGCGCGGTGTGTTTCGGTCGGTCAGGCGGCGCTGGCCTGCGGTGCGTCGCGGAGCATGCAGGTGAGGCGGGCGGTGCAGACCCGCTTGTCGTGCTCGTCGGTGATGACGATCTCGTACGTGGCGGTGGAGCGGCCGCGGTGTACGGGGGTGGCGACGCCCGTGACGAGTCCGCTCCGTACCCCTCGGTGATGGGTGCAGTTCAGGTCGACACCGACAGCGAGCTTGGTGGTGCCGCCGTGGAGCATGGAGCCGACCGAGCCGAGGGTCTCGGCGAGGACGGCGGAGGCGCCGCCGTGGAGCAGCCCGTACGGCTGGGTGTTGCCCTCGACGGGCATGGTGCCGACGACGCGGTCCGCGGAGGCTTCGACGATCGTGACGCCCATCCGTTCGCCGAGGTGGCCGGCGGAGAAGAGCGCGGGCAGGTCGATGCCGAGTGCGGCGTACTCGTCGATGATCTCCTGGGGGAACTTGGGTGTGGTGTGCTCGCCCATGGGGTCCGGCTCCGATCGTCTGCGGTGGTTCATAGCTTTATTGCTGTGTGCATCGTTCTTATCAGACGACTGAGCGAACGCTTAGTGGGTTGTGGTACGGATTACCTCTCGGCGGTCCGCCCCTGGGCTTTCTGCCCCTGGATGTTCTCGAAGCGCACGACGACGGACTTGCTGGCGGGGGTGTTGCTGGTGTCGGCGGTGGAGCCGAGGGGGACCAGCACGTTGGTCTCCGGGTAGTAGGCGGCGGCGCAGCCCCGGGCGGTCGGGTAGTGCACGATGCGGAAGCCGGGGGCGCGGCGCTCCACCCCGTCCTTCCATTCGCTGACGAGGTCGGTGTACGCGCCGTCGGCCAGGCCGAGGGTGCGGGCGTCGTCGGGGTTGACCAGGACGATGCGGCGGCCGCCTTTGATGCCGCGGTAGCGGTCGTCGAGGCCGTAGATGGTGGTGTTGTACTGGTCGTGCGAGCGCAGGGTCTGCAGCAGCAGCCTGCCTTCGGGGAGTTCGGGGTACTCGACGGGTGCGGCGGTGAAGTTGGCCCTGCCGGTTGCGGTGGGGAAGCGGCGCTCGTCGCGCGGGGCGTGCGGGAGGGTGAAACCGCCGGGGTGTGCGACGCGGGCGTTGAAGTTCTCGAAGCCGGGGACGACGCGGGAGATGCGGTCGCGGATCGTCGCGTAGTCCTTCTCGAACTCCTCCCAGGGGGTGGCCGATCCGGGGCCGAGGACGGCGCGGGCGAGGCGGGCGACGATGGCGGGCTCGGACAGCAGATGCGGGCTCGCCGGGGTGAGGTTGCCGCGCGAGGCGTGGACCATGCTCATGGAGTCCTCGACCGTGACGAACTGCTTGCCGCTCGCCTGGACGTCCTTGTCGGTACGGCCCAGCGTCGGCAGGATCAGTGCGCGGGTGCCGGTCACGGCGTGCGAGCGGTTGAGCTTGGTGGAGACATGGACGGTGAGGCGGGCGCGGCGCATCGCTGCCTCGGTGACCTCTGTGTCGGGGGTGGCCGCGACGAAGTTGCCGCCCATGGCGAAGAAGACCTTGGCGTCGCCGTCGCGCAGGGCCTGGATGGAGCGGACGACGTCGTAGCCGTGGTGGCGTGGTGAGGTGATCGAGAATTCCTTGTCGAGCGCGTCGAGGAATTCGGGTGCGGGACGTTCGAAGATGCCCATGGTGCGGTCGCCCTGGACGTTGGAGTGGCCGCGGACGGGACAGACTCCGGCGCCGGGACGGCCGATGTTGCCGCGCAGCAGAAGGAAGTTGACGACTTCGCGGATGGTCGGCACGGAGTGCTTGTGCTGGGTGAGGCCCATGGCCCAGCACACGATGGTGCGCTTCGAGGCGAGGACCATCGCGAGGGCCTTTTCGATGTCGCCGCGGTCGAGGCCGGTGGCGGTGAGGGTCTGTTCCCAGTCGGCTTCGCGGGCCGCGGCCACGAACTCCTCGTAACCATGGGTGTGGTCCCGTACGAAGGCTTCGTCGACGGCGCTCTCGGTCTGAAGGATCATCTTGTTGAGGAGCCGGAAGAGGGCCTGGTCGCCGCCGATACGGATCTGCAGGAAGAGATCGTTGAGTGCGGCGCCCTTGATCATGCCGAGCGGGGTCTGCGGGTTCTTGAACCGCTCCAGGCCGGCCTCGGGCAGCGGATTCACCGAAATGATCTTCGCGCCCGCGGATTTGGCCTTCTCCAGGGCGGAGAGCATCCGGGGATGGTTCGTGCCGGGATTCTGCCCGGCGACGATGATCAGGTCCGCCTGGTGGAGGTCCTCCAGCGAGACGCTGCCCTTGCCGATGCCGATGGTCTCCGTCAGTGCCGAGCCGGAGGACTCGTGGCACATGTTGGAGCAGTCGGGGAGGTTGTTGGTGCCGAACTCGCGGGCGAACAGCTGGAGCAGGAACGCCGCCTCGTTGCTGGTGCGCCCCGAGGTGTAGAAGAGGGCCTCGTCGGGGGAGGCGAGCGCGCCCAGCTCCTCGGCGATGATGCCGAAGGCCCGCTCCCAGGTCACCGCCTCGTACCGCTCGGCGCCTTCGGGGAGGTACATCGGCTGGGTGATCCGCCCCTGCTGGCCCAGCCAGTACCCGCTGCGCGAGGCGAGATCGGCGACCGGGTGCGCGGCGAAGAAGTCGGGGGTGACACGGCGCAGCGTCGCCTCCTCGGCGACGGCCTTGGCGCCGTTTTCGCAGAACTCCGCCGTGTGCCGCTTGTCGCCCTCGGGCCAGGCGCAGCCGGGGCAGTCGAAGCCGTTCTTCTGGTTGACCTTGAGGAGGGTCTGCGCGGTGCGCCGCACGCCCATCTGCTGCTGGGCGATGAGCAGGCTGTGCGCGACGGCCGGCAGTCCGGCGGCGGCGTACTGCGCCGGCTCGACCCGCGGCGCATCCTGGACCGGGTCACCTGTGGGCGGCTTCGTGGCCATTTCGCGCTCCCCTTTGAGCAACTGCGTACCTGCGCGGTGCGCTGTACGCGGTGATGCGGTACGTGTTCCTTGCTCGATCCTGTCACGAGGCACCGACAGAGCGTCCGGCGTGCCCTGCCCGGTCGGGATTGTCAGTGGTCCGTGGCAGGATCGGGGGCGTGGCTGAGACGGCATCGAAGAAGACGGCAGACAATCGACCGCGCCTGCTCCTGATGGACGGGCACTCCCTGGCGTACCGGGCGTTCTTTGCGCTGCCTGCGGAGAATTTCACGACAGGGTCGGGGCAGCCGACGAACGCGGTGTACGGTTTCGCGTCGATGCTGGCGAACACGCTGCGTGACGAGGCGCCGACGCATTTCGCGGTGGCGTTCGACGTCTCCCGCAAGACCTGGCGCTCGGAGGAGTTCCCCGAGTACAAGGCGAACCGCTCGAAGACCCCGGACGAGTTCAGGGGCCAGGTCGAGCTGATCGGCGAGCTGCTCGACGCGATGCATGCCGACCGTTTCGCGGTCGACGGCTTCGAGGCGGACGACGTCATCGCCACGCTGGCCACGCAGGCCGAGGCGGCCGGCTTCGAGGTGCTGATCGTCACCGGTGACCGGGATTCGTTCCAGCTGATCACGGACAACGTCACCGTGCTGTACCCGACGAAGGGCGTCTCGGAGCTGACGCGCTTCACCCCGGCCAAGGTCGAGGAGAAGTACGGGCTCACGCCGCAGCAGTACCCGGACTTCGCGGCGCTGCGCGGTGACCCGTCGGACAACCTTCCGGGCATTCCCGGTGTGGGTGAGAAGACCGCCGCGAAGTGGATCAACCAGTTCGGTTCGTTCGACGAGCTGGTTGAGCGCGCCGAGGAGGTCAAGGGCAAGGCCGGGCAGAATTTCCGGGACCACCTGGACGCGGTGCGGCTCAATCGCAGGCTGACCGAGATGGTCCGCGACGTGGAGCTGCCGAAGACCCCGCAGGACCTGGAGCGCGCACCGTACGACCGCACCGCGGTGACGGGCGTGCTGGACGTCCTGGAGATCCGTAACCCGAGCCTGCGTGAGCGGCTGCTGGCCGTCGACCCGGGCGCGGCCGAGGACGAGGCCCCGGCGCCCGCCGCGGGCATCGAGCTGGACGGTGCGGTGCTGGGCGCGGCCGAGCTGGCGCCCTGGCTCGCCGAGCACGGCGGGCAGCCGCTCGGCGTCGCCACCGTCGACACCTGGGCGGTGGGCAGCGGCACGGTCACCGAGATCGCGCTCGCCGCGGCCGACGGGGCGGCGGCCTGGTTCGACCCCGCAGAGCTCGACGAGGGCGATGAGCAGGCGTTCGCCGCCTGGATCGCCGACGCGCGGCGGCCGAAGGTCATGCACAACGCGAAGAGCGCCATGCGGGTCTTCCCGGAGCACGGCTGGCAGGTCGACGGCGTGACGATGGACACCGCACTGGCCGCCTATCTGGTCAAGCCCGGCCGTCGCTCCTTCGCGCTGGACGCGCTGGCGGTGGAGTATCTGGGCCGGGAGCTGGCCCCCGCGGCGGTGTCCGACGGCCAGCTGGCCTTCGGCGCGGACGACCGGGCCGAGGCCGACGCCCTGATGGCGCAGGCCCGCGCGGTCCTGGATCTGGGCGATGCGTTCACCACCCGGCTGGCAGAGGTCGGCGCGACCGAGCTGCTGCACGGCATGGAGCTGCCGACGTCCGCTCTGCTTGCCCGTCTGGAGCGGCACGGCATCGCCGCCGACCGGGCCCATCTGGAAGGCATGGAGCAGCAGTTCGCCGGTGCGGTGCAGCAGGCGGTGAAGGAGGCGCACGCCGCGGTCGGCCGAGAGTTCAACCTCGGTTCGCCCAAGCAGCTCCAGGAAGTCCTCTTCGGCGAGCTGGGCCTGCCCAAGACGAAGAAGACGAAGACCGGGTACACGACGGACGCCGACGCCCTGGCCTGGCTCGCCGCACAGACCGAGCACGAGCTGCCGGTCATCATGCTGCGCCACCGCGAGCAGGCGAAGCTGCGGGTCACCGTCGAGGGCCTGATCAAGACGATCGCGGCGGACGGCCGTATCCACACCACGTTCAACCAGACGGTGGCGGCGACCGGCCGGCTCTCCTCCACCGACCCCAACCTGCAGAACATCCCGGTCCGTACGGACGAGGGCCGGGCCATCCGCCGGGGCTTCGTCGTCGGTGAGGGCTTCGAAACGCTGATGACGGCCGACTACAGCCAGATCGAACTGCGCGTGATGGCCCACCTCTCCGAGGACGCGGGCCTGATCGAGGCGTTCACCTCCGGCGAGGACCTGCACACGACGGTCGCCTCGCAGGTCTTCGGCGTCGACAAGTCGGCCGTCGACCCGGAGATGCGCCGCAAGATCAAGGCCATGAGTTACGGACTCGCGTACGGGCTCTCCGCGTTCGGCCTCTCCCAGCAGCTGAACATCGAGGCGGGCGAGGCGCGCGGCCTGATGGACACCTACTTCGAGCGGTTCGGCGGAGTGCGTGACTATCTGCACCGCGTGGTGGAGGAGGCCAGGGCCACCGGCTACACGGAGACGGTCTTCGGCCGCCGCCGCTACCTCCCCGATCTCAACAGCGACAACCGTCAGCGCCGCGAGATGGCCGAGCGCATGGCTCTCAACGCACCGATTCAGGGCACGGCTGCGGACATCGTCAAGGTCGCCATGCTCCAGGTCGACCGGGCGCTGACCGAGGCGAAGCTGAAGTCCCGGATGCTGCTCCAGGTCCACGACGAAATCGTCCTGGAGATCGCCGAGGGCGAGCGGGCACAGGTGGAGGAGATCCTCCGCCACGAGATGTCCACGGCCGTGCAGTTGCGAGCCCCGCTGGATGTATCGGTGGGTGTCGGTACGGACTGGGAGTCCGCAGCGCACTGACGCGGCGGCGCCGGACGGGCCCGGGGGTTTGTTCAGACACTCCCAGAGGAATCAGGCCCGTCCGGCGACCGAGGGCACGGAAGCGCGCGACCGCCGCAGCCGCATCCACGCCCCGTACAGCACCAGGCCCGCCGCCAGTCCCGCCCCGGCGCCGAAGCAGGCGGTCGGGATGATGTCCAGCGGGGTGTCGATGTGCCCGAAGTACGCATACCAGCGCGCGCACCGGTGCACGACGCCGAGCACGACGCAGACGCTCAGCAGCGTCCCCGCCGACCACCGCCCCCGAAGGCCCAGCGCCGGCACGGACGGCGGGACCGGGCGCGCCCCGGTCCGCCGCAGCCCCGAAGCCGTGAACCAGGCGAGCACGGCCAGTGCCACCGCCGAACTGCCGTACTGCACCAACTGGAACACGGGAAGCCCGCCGACGTTCCCGTCGAGCACCGGCACCAACCGCACACCCCACCGGTCGTGATGGGTGAAGGCGTCCCAGACGACATGAGTGGCGGACCCGATGACCGCCGACAGTACGAACCACCCACCGTCCCGGACACCCCACGCCCCCCGGTCGGATCCGCGCCGCTGCCCCCGCACGAACGCATGCACCCGTCCCTGCCAGGCCCTCGGCAGCAGCGCCACCGACGGTTCGCGCAGCAGCAGCCACAGCGCCACCACGGCCGAGGTGATCAGCACATCGACCGTGAACACGCCCCACACCGAGTGGGTGACCCGCCCGAATTCCATGGCTCCCGGGATCGCGGTGTCCGCGTAGTACGTCATGTCGGGGGCGAACGAACCCGCGACGAGGGCAGAGGCGAGGAGCGGCCCGCGTGCCGTTCCGTTCCGCCGCATCCCCGGCAGCACGGCCGCGGCATGACTGAGTGTGAACGGCATGGCGGCAAGTATGCGTGAGCCGCAGTCGCCTGCCCGACGACCTCCGTACAACTTGCTGTCCGGAACGTGAAAAACAGGTGAGAACCGGTCAGTGCACGGTGTTCCGGCGGCACGAGTTGCCGTAGGGTCGCCTGAGTCCTGGCGCTGGGGAGCGCGGACAGTCGTCGAAGGGGAGGGGCCAGAGGTATGGCAGCGCAATTCGGTCGCCGACTTTACAAGGGGGCGACCACGACCGCTGTGGCCGCAGTCGCCGTGGCGGCGCTCTCCGCCTCAGGGGCCCCCGGCGCAACGCTGGCCACCGGGAGCGGCGATCAGCAGTCCGCCGGAACGACACCTTCGCCCGACGACACCGCGGCCACCGGCAACTCGCCGTACTACACGGACCTGCCGCCGCTGAACACGCCCAACAAGCCGGGAACCGCCACCGATCTGCCCATCACCGGCAGTGCGGAATCCGGCATACCGGCTTCGATCCTGGCCGCGTACAAGAAGGCCGAACAGACCGTCGCCGGCAGCGACGCCGCCTGTCGACTGCCGTGGCAACTGCTCGCCGCGATCGGCAAGGTCGAGTCCGGCCAGGCCCGCGGCGGCAGGGTCGACGCGAACGGAACCACGTTCTCCCCGATCCTCGGCCCGGTCCTCGACGGCCGGGGCTTCGCCATGATCAAGGACACCGACAACGGGGCGTACGACGGGGACTCGACGCACGACCGCGCCGTCGGCCCGATGCAGTTCATCCCGTCCACCTGGGCGACCTGGGGCCAGGACGGCAACGGAGACGGCCGCAAGGACCCCAACAACATCTACGACGCGGCGCTCGCCGCCGGACGCTATCTCTGCGCCGGCTCCCGCGATCTGTCCATAGCCACGGATCTCGACCGGGCGGTCCTGAGCTACAACCATTCGGACGCCTATCTCCGTACGGTCCGCTCCTGGTTCGACTACTACAGGCGCGGCACCCACGAGATCCCCGACGGCACCGGCGTGGTCCCGCCCGGCCTCGGCGGCGGTACGGACCCGAGCCCGAACCCCGGCACCCCCGGTACCCCCGGCGCCTCGCCGTCCCCGACCCCGCCTCCGAGCTCGAAGCCGAAGCCGCCGAAGCCGGGCGGCTCCACTCCGACCAGTCCGAAGCCCACCCCGCCCACGCCCCCGCCGTCCCAGACCATTGCAGGTGTGGAGAACGCCGGCACCGGCACGCTCACCGCGACTGCGGGCGACGCGTTCGCCGAGCGGATCAAGGTGCGGGCCACGAACAAGCTCGGCGGTTCGCTCGCCAAGGCGTCCGTGACCTTCACGATCGCCGGTGACACGGACGCCGCCTTCGCCGGCGGGAAGAACGCGGTCACTCTTCTCACCGGAGCCGACGGCACGGTCACCGCGCCCGTTCTGCAGGCGGGCGAGACGACGGGGAAGTTCACGGTGCGGGCCGTCGCCACCGGCCGCTCGCTGCCCGCCGTCATCTACACCGCGACCGTCACCGCCCGGCAGGCCGACGCGATCGCCAGGACCGACGAGAAGGCGCTGACCGCCGCGCCCGGCGCCGAGTTCGCAGACGCCGTCGAGGTCAAGGCCACCTACAAGGGCGCGGTCGCCGCCGGTGTCGCTGTCACCGCAACCATGATCACCGACGCCGCGGCGCCGGTGGAGAACGACAAGGGCCCGTACTTCAAGGACGCGGACGGCAAGACGGTCCGTACCCTCACGGACCTCGAGACCGACGCCGACGGCATCCTGAAGCTCCCGAAGATCTACGCCGACGACTCCGCGGGCACGTACAAGCTGCGCCTCACCACCGAGGGCGGCGCCACGGTCGTCATCGAGCTCAAGGTCGAGGCCCCGGAGACCCCCGCAGCCTGACCCGCCCGGCCGCACGTCACTCACGACAGCCCCTCCGCCACCACCCGGCAGAGGGGCTGTTCTACGTGTTCTCATCTCGCGCCCGCATTGCTACGGTGCCCCAGCCCTGACGATCCATCAGATCCGTGCTCTCCGGGAGGACCGGCATGCGTGCCCTCGTCGCCGCCGCCATCGGACTGGCCGCAGCTCTCGCGCTCGTCTTCACCATCACCACGATCGGCGCCCCGCCCGGAGAGACCTCGCCCAAACCCCTGCTGACCACCGTCCCGGGCCCCAAGAACTAGCCACCGGAAGAAGCAACAGAAGCTGAGGGAGGGCACCACCATGCGCCGCAGAGCCAGCCTCGTACTCCTGGCCTTCGCCGTCTTCTTCGCCGCCATGTCGCCACTGCTGCGCTGGTACGCCTTCCCGAGGCTGGCGAAGATCCCGCCCAGCCAGTACCAGGAGACGGTGCTGGAGGCGAAGCCCGCCACCCTCCTCGACTACAACGACAACATGAAGGTGAAGCAGGTCCCCAAGGTCACCATCGTGCAGACCCTCAAGGGCAATGTGGAGGAGTCCGAGAAGATCGAGCGCAGCGCCGGCCGCGACGTCGTCGTCTGGGACTCCCTCAGCTACGTCGCCGACCCGAACGGCAAGATGGTCTCCGAGATCCCCGAGCGCTACATCTTCGACGCCCACAGTCAGGCCCCCGTCCACGCCACCGGCGAAATGGTCGACGGCGACCCGGTCAGGCGCGAGGGCATCGAGTTCAAGTGGCCCTTCCTCACCCAGAAGCGCGACTACGAGTACTTCGACGCCCAGACCCGTACGAGCTCGCCCATCCACTACAAGGGCACCCGCACCTTCCGCGGCATGGACGTCTACTACTTCGAGCAGACCATCCCCTGGACCCAGGTCCCGATGCCGAAGAAGATGCCCATCAAGGGCGTCACCGCGGAACAGGTCGCCAAGACGGGCATGACACGCTGGTACAGCACCAAGCGGATGTTCTGGGTCGACCCCGTCACCGGAGCGCCCGTCAACGGCGAGGAGATCCACAAGGAGGAGCTGCGCAACGCCAAGGCGATGGGCATGTCCCAGGACACCGTCACCGCGTTCGCCGGGCATGTGAAGATGCGCGAGGACTACGTCGATTCGATCGTCGCCCTGGTCAAGTCCCAGCGCGTGCAGGTCCTGCTGCTCACCTCGTACCTGCCCTGGGGCTTCGTCGTCCTCGGCACCGGACTGCTCGCGCTCGCCCTGTGGCTGGAGGCGCGCTCCCGGCGCCCGGACGGCGAACTGCCCGACGGGACACCGGCACCCGCCGCCCCGGACCCGGAACCTACTCCCGCCTGAGCCGTGCCCCAGAGGGCTCGGCAGTAGGCTTCGCGGCGTCGCGGGGCTGGGGCACGCACCTCGCGGCGTTGTCGTCAATCACCAACGCTCCTTCCCCAAGCTCTCGGCTGCGTTCGAGCAGGGGAGACCCCATCTGATTCAATCCTCCGCCTTGCGATGCACGCACCCCAGCCCCGCTCCTTCACCCGCGCTGCCTACCGCCGGGCCCTCTTCGTGAACCGGGTCGCCTCCACCGTCGTGGGGTCCTGGGGCCACGGATGCTTCGGATAGCGGCCGCGCAGCTCCGCCCGCACGGCCCGGTAGCCGTCCCGCCAGAACGACGCCAGATCCGCGGTGACGGCCGCGGGACGGCCGGCAGGGGACAGGAGATGGACCAGCACCGGCACTCCGGCCACCCTCGGAGTCTCCTGCAGGCCGAACAGCTCCTGGAGCTTCACCGCGAGAACGGGCTGCGCCCCGCCGTACTCCACCCTGATACGGGAGCCGCTCGGCACCTCGATCCGCTCCGGCGCCAGCTCGTCCAGCCGGGCCGCCTCACCGGTCGCCCACGGCAGCAGCCGCCGCAACGCCTGCCCCGCGTCGATCCGCGCGAGATCGGAGCGCCGCCGGGCCCGTGACAACTCGGGCTCCAGCCACTCCTCGGTACGGTCCAGCAGCGCACCGTCCGACACGTCCGGCCAGGGCGCGCCCGACGTCCGGCGCAGAAAGGCGAGCCGCTCCCGCAACTGCTCGGTCTCACGCGTCCAGCGCAGCAGCCCGAGCCCTTCGCGCCGCAGACCCTCGATCAGCGCCTCGCGCACCAGCTCGGGAGCCGGCTCCTTCAGCGGGCGCACCGACAGTTCGACGGCGCCCAGCCGCTCCACCCTGCGGGCCACCACATCGCCGCCGGCCCAGCGGACCTCCTCGCCCACGAACCGCAGATGCCCGGTGGCAGTCCGCGCCGTGTCCTCGTCGATGACGGCGGCGAGCCGCACCCGCGCGGACGCCGCGTGCGCGGGCCGGTCGGCGACCGCGACCGCCAGCCACGGCGCGCTGCGCAGCCCCGACCCGTCCCGCAGCTGTGCACCCGTACCCGACACCATCAGGAACGCCCCCTCGCCCCGGGCCCGCGCCACCCGCTCCGGGAAGGCCAGCGCGGCCACCAGACCGACGGCTCCATCGTCCGGACCGGAAACCCCACCCACGTCCTTGACCGACGCGGACAGCCGCCGGACCTCCTGCCGCCAACGCGCCGCATAGCCGTCCCCGCCCCGCCGGGCGGTACGCAGCGCGGCCGCCAGATCATCCCCGTACCCGCGCGGCGGCTCCTCGCTCAGCAGCGCCACCACCTCGGCCGCCCGGCGGCCGCCCACCTCGGCAGCGCCGTCCAGCAGGGCCCGCGCCAGCCGCGGATGCAGGCCGAGCCGGGACATCCGTACGCCCCGGTCGGTCACCCGCCCGTCGGCGTCCACCGCGCCGACTGCTGTCAGCACCTCGCGCGCCGCGCCCATCGCACCCGCGGGCGGCGGATCGAGCAGCGCCAGCCCCGACGCGTCCGGATCGCCCCAGCACGCTGCCTGCAACGCGAACGCCGCCAGATCCGCGACCTTGATCTCCGGGGACGGGAACCGCGCCAGCCGCCCTTCCTCCGCCTGCTCCCAGCACCGGTACACCGCCCCCGGCGCCTCACGCCCGGCCCGGCCCGCCCGCTGCCTCCCCGCCGCCTGCGACGCCCGTACCGTCGTCAGCGCGCTCAGCCCCCGCGCGTGATCGGTACGCGGCTCCCTGGCCAGTCCCGAGTCGACCACGACCCGCACCCCGGGCACCGTCAGGGACGACTCCGCCACCGAGGTCGCCAGCACCACCCGCCGACCGTCGGACGACCCGGCCAGCACAGCGTCCTGCACCGCCGCCGGAGCCCGCCCGTGCACCTGGAGCACCTCGGCGGCCGCCCCCGCCAGCTGCGCCGCGACCCGCCCGATCTCGCCGACACCGGGCAGGAAACAAAGCACATCGCCCTCCCGTTCGGCGAGCGCCCGGCGCACCGTCGAGGCGACATGCGTCAGCAGCGCCGGATCGACCCGCATCCCGTGCGGTGGCCGCACCGGCCCGGCGGGCGGGGCCCAGACCACCTCCACCGGATGCGAAACACCCTGCGCCTCCACCACCGGAGCGTCGCCCAGCAGCCGCGCCCAGCCCTCCGCGTCCGTTGTCGCGGACGCGGCGACCAGCCGCAGATCGGGCCGGATCGCCTCCCGCACATCGAGGAGGAACGCGGCGACCGTGTCCGCGTCCAGATGCCGCTCATGGCACTCGTCGATGATCACCGCATCGACCCCGGCCAGCTCCTGATCGCGCTGCAGCCGCTGGAGCAGCACCCCGGTCGTCACCACCTCCACCACGGTGTGGGGCCCCACCACCCGCTCCCCGCGGACCGTGAACCCCACCCGCCCGCCGGCCTGCTCACCGATGAGCCACGCCATCCGGCGCGCCGCCGCCCGCGCCGCGATGCGCCGCGGCTCGGCGACCACCACCCTGCGCACCGGGCCACCCCCGGTCAGACCGGCCAGGACCAGCGGTACGAGGGTCGTCTTGCCGGTGCCGGGCGGTGCGCACAGCACCGCGACACCGCGGTCGTCGAGGGCCCGCTCCAGGGCGGGCACAGCGGTGCGTACGGGCAACTGGTCCAGGGCGTCGGTACGGATCACGCTCCCAGTCTCGTACGAGGCACCGGGGCTCCCGTACCCCGAGAGCCGGTTCCAGGACCTCCGTATCAGTCCCGTACGCAGACGAAGATCGCCGTCCCCGGGATCAGGTTGCCGCGCAGCGGGGACCAGCCGCCCCACTCCTGGTCGTTCCAGGCGGGCCACTCCGGTTCGACGAGATCGACCAGCCGGAATCCGCCGGCCACCACATCCCGCACCCGGTCTCCCAGCGTCCGGTGGTGCTCGACGTACACGGCATTGCCCTGCTCGTCCTGCTCGACATAGGGAGTGCGGTCGAAGTACGAGGCCGCGACGGAGAGCCCCTCGGGACCCGGCTCGTCCGGGAACGCCCAGCGGACCGGATGTGTCACCGAGAAGACCCAGCGGCCCCCGGGGCGCAGCACCCGGTGCACCTCGCGGAACACCTGCACGGGATCGGCAACGAACGGCACCGCGCCGTAGGCGGAGCACGCCAGGTCGAAGGAGCCGTTCCGGAACGGCAGCACCCCGGCGTCCGCCTCCACCAGGGGGACCTCGTCGCCGATCCGCAGCGCGTGCTGCAGCTGCCGGTGCGAGAGGTCCAGGGCCACCGGGCGGGCGCCTTTGGAGGCCAGCCAGCGCGAGCACTGCGCCGCGCCCGCACCGATCTCCAGGATGTCGAGGCCCTTCAGTGACTCGGCGGGGCCGAGCAGACCGGCCTCGGCCTCGTCGAGCCCCTCCGGACCCCAGACGAAACGGTCGTCGCCGAGGAAGGCGCCGTGGTCGCTCTGGTACTCGTCGGCGTTCCGGTCCCACCAGCCGCGACTTGCCCGGCTGCTCTCGGCCTCCGACGCGCTGCGGCGAGTCGCTTCGGGTTCTGCCGCGTAGATCTCTTGGCTCATCGTGTCCGTCGTTGTAGTTTGCCTTCACCCCGCCGCACGCGGTACGTACCCAGGGGTACCCGTGAGTACGGCTCCGTACCCACGGATTGTCTCCCGGGGCCGATGTGGCCTCGGAGAACACGAATTGTGCCGGATATGGGTCGTTGTGCCCCCGGTGTGCGCCTTCGCGCATTGACCGTGCCCGGCCGCCCCCGTATGCTACAAGTTGCGCTGCGAGCCTGCGCGCCTCAGACCTAGCAGGCCGCGCTCGCGTCTGTTGTATGTCCCCTCGGTTCACGAGGCGCCTCCCGCCCAGCGGGTTGGGTGCTTCCCGGGCTGTCCGGCTTCTGCAGAAGCGATACGGGCTCCCGGCGTAGCAGTACCTACGACTCACTGTCCGTACCGGAGCCCTTTCCCACATGACGAGCAGCACCGAGACCACCGCCACCACTCCGCAGGTTGCGGTCAACGACATCGGCGACGCGGACGCGTTCCTCGCGGCGATCGACGAGACGATCAAGTACTTCAACGACGGCGACATCGTTGACGGTGTCATCGTCAAGGTTGACCGGGACGAGGTTCTCCTCGACATCGGTTACAAGACCGAAGGTGTCATCCCGAGCCGCGAGCTCTCGATCAAGCACGACGTCGACCCGAACGAGGTCGTCAAGGTCGGCGACGAGATCGAGGCCCTGGTTCTCCAGAAGGAGGACAAGGAAGGCCGCCTGATCCTCTCGAAGAAGCGCGCTCAGTACGAGCGTGCCTGGGGCACCATCGAGAAGATCAAGGAAGAGGACGGCATCGTCACCGGTACCGTCATCGAGGTCGTCAAGGGTGGTCTCATCCTCGACATCGGCCTCCGCGGCTTCCTTCCGGCGTCGCTCGTCGAGATGCGTCGTGTCCGCGACCTTCAGCCCTACGTGGGCAAGGAGCTCGAGGCGAAGATCATCGAGCTGGACAAGAACCGCAACAACGTGGTCCTGTCCCGCCGTGCCTGGCTCGAGCAGACCCAGAGCGAGGTCCGTCAGACCTTCCTCACGACCCTGCAGAAGGGCCAGGTCCGCTCCGGCGTCGTCTCCTCGATCGTCAACTTCGGTGCGTTCGTGGACCTCGGTGGCGTCGACGGTCTCGTGCACGTCTCCGAGCTCTCCTGGAAGCACATCGACCACCCCTCCGAGGTTGTCGAGGTCGGCCAGGAAGTCACCGTCGAGGTTCTCGACGTCGACATGGACCGCGAGCGCGTCTCGCTGTCGCTCAAGGCGACGCAGGAAGACCCGTGGCAGCAGTTCGCCCGTACGCACCAGATCGGGCAGGTCGTTCCCGGTAAGGTCACGAAGCTCGTTCCGTTCGGTGCGTTCGTGCGCGTCGACGAGGGCATCGAGGGTCTGGTCCACATCTCCGAGCTGGCCGAGCGCCACGTGGAGATCCCGGAGCAGGTCGTCCAGGTCAACGACGAGATCTTCGTCAAGGTCATCGACATCGACCTCGAGCGTCGCCGCATCAGCCTCTCGCTGAAGCAGGCCAACGAGTCCTTCGGTGCCGACCCGGCCTCGGTCGAGTTCGACCCGACCCTGTACGGCATGGCCGCGTCCTACGACGACCAGGGCAACTACATCTACCCCGAGGGCTTCGACCCCGAGACCAACGACTGGCTCGAGGGCTACGAGACCCAGCGCGAGGCGTGGGAGACGCAGTACGCCGAGGCGCAGCAGCGCTTCGAGCAGCACCAGGCCCAGGTCATCAAGTCCCGCGAGGCCGACGAGGCCGCTGCTGCCGAGGGCGCTGCTGCCCCGGCCGGCAGTGCCCCGGCTGCCTCCGGCGGCAGCGGTGGCGGCTCGTACTCCTCGGAGTCCGCGGACAACTCCGGCGCCCTGGCGTCGGACGAGGCCCTGGCTGCCCTGCGCGAGAAGCTGGCGGGCGGCCAGAGCTGACGCTCTGACGCTCCGGTCGGTCATCGACTGCAGTAGCTGACAAGTGAGGCCCGCTCCCTTCGGGGAGCGGGCCTCACTCGTATCCGCGGCCGTGGTTACGGCGTGACCGTGATGTTGGTCAGGCCTTTGCCGCCGGTCACCGTGTTGCTGCTGTAGACGGTGGCCGGGCAGCTCGCGCTGTAGTTGGTCACGTTGAACGCGATCTGCAGAGGCCGCCGGTCGCGAGCGCGGTGGCCAGCAGGGCGGGGAGCAGCGTACGGGTACGCATGGGGGTGCCTTCCCGTCGAAGGAGTTCGAGAGTTCTCGTTCGTGAACGTGGGGCGAGTCTCTGAACGTGCTGCCCAGTGACGGTAAGGGGGAGGTGTGGTCACGTCAAGGTCACGCTGAAGGGCAAGGCTGCGGCCGAGGTCATGATCGTCGGCGGCGGAATCGCCGGACTCACCGCCGCGTACGAACTGGGCAAGGCGGGCTACGGCTGTACGAGCCTGGAGGCCCGGAGTCGTACGGGCGGCCGCAACTTCACCGTTCGCGGCGGCGATTCCACCATCGACACCTACGGCAACCAGCAGACCGCGCACTTCAGTGACGGGCAGCTCCAGCCGGTCGGAGGCATGCCTGTCGGGAGGCCCCGACGCACCGGCCTTCGCACCGCTCGACCAGGCCGCCGGACGCGTCTGCTTCGCCGGTGACTACCTGAGCTACGCGGACGCCTGGCAGCACGGCGCGTTCACGTCAGCGCGGAAGGCGGTGACGGCGCTGCACACCCGCGTTCTCGCATAAGACCGACCGGTCCACGTTCTGGCATGAAACGCCGGGTGAAGGGGCACGGTCCGGGAATGCCCGGTGCCCCGCCGGGCGTTCTTCTCCAAGAACACGAGGAGGAGCGGTAACCGTGCCTGATCCGCAGAGTTTGTACGAATGGGAGCCGAAGGGACTGGCCGTCGTCGACATGGCGCTCGCCCAGGAGTCGGCCGGCCTGGTCATGCTCTATCACTTCGACGGATACATCGACGCGGGTGAGACCGGTGAGCAGATCATCGACGGCCTGCTCGAAACGCTGCCGCACCAGGTCGTTGCCAGCTTCGACCACGACCGGCTCGTCGACTACCGCGCACGGCGCCCGCTGCTGACCTTCCGGCGCGACCGCTGGGCGGCCTACGAGACCCCGACGCTGGACGTACGGGTCGTCCAGGACGCCACCGGAGCACCCTTCCTGCTGCTTTCCGGGCCCGAGCCGGACGTGGAGTGGGAGCGCTTCGCCGCCGCCGTCGAGCAGATCGTCGAACGCCTCGGTGTCCGCCTCGCGGTGAACTTCCACGGCATCCCGATGGGCGTCCCGCACACCCGTCCCGTCGGCATCACCGCGCACGGCAACCGCACGGACCTCATGCCCGGTCATCGCAGCCCGTTCGACGAGGCGCAGGTACCCGGCTCCGCCGAGGCACTGGTGGAGTACCGGCTGATGGAGGCCGGACACGACGTCCTCGGTGTCGCCGCCCATGTGCCGCACTACGTCGCCCGCTCCGCCTACCCGGACGCGGCGCTCACCGCCCTGGAGTCGATCACGTCCGCGACCGGCCTGGTCCTGCCGACCGTCGCCCATGCGCTGCGCACGGAGGCCCACCGCACCCAGACGGAGATCGACCGGCAGATCGACCAGGGCGACGAGGAGCTCGTCTCGCTCGTGGAGGGCCTTGAGCACCAGTACGACGCGGTCGCGGGCTCCGAGACCCGGGGCAACCTGGTGGCCGAGCCGGTCGATCTGCCGTCCGCCGACGAGATCGGTCTCGAATTCGAGCGATTTCTCGCGGAGCGCGAGGGGGACGCCTGACCGGCCGCGCCCGTCACCCCTCGTACTAGGCTGCCCGGCATGCTGAAAGTGGGCCTGACCGGTGGGATCGGCGCCGGCAAGAGTGAAGTGTCACGGCTGCTCGTCGGATACGGAGCCGTGCTGATCGACGCGGACCGGATCGCCCGGGAGGTCGTAGAGCCGGGGACCCCCGGTCTCGCGGCCGTCGTCGACGCGTTCGGTGCCGGCATCCTCACCGCCGAAGGCACCCTGGACCGGCCGAAGCTCGGCTCGGTCGTCTTCTCCGACGCCGACCGGCTCGCCACCCTCAACGCGATCGTCCACCCGCTGGTAGGCGCCCGCTCCGCAGAGCTGGAGCGGGCCGCAGGCCCCGACTCGGTCGTCGTCCATGACGTCCCCCTCCTCACGGAGAATGGCCTCGCCCCGCTCTACGACCTGGTCGTCGTAGTGGACGCCAGTCCCGAGACCCAGCTCGACCGGCTCGTACGGCTGCGCGGCATGACCGAGTCCGAGGCCCGCGCCCGCATGGCCGCGCAGGCGACCCGGGAGCAGCGGCGTGCCGTGGCCGATCTGATCGTCGACAACGACGGACCGCTGGGGGAACTGGAGCCGCAGGTCCGCAAGGTCTGGTCGGAGCTGACCCAGCGGGCCGCGGCCGGCTGATTTCCGTATCGGAATACCGGACAGCGGCCGGACGCTGAGAACCCGGTAGCGAAGGGAAGGATGCAATCGTGCCCGAGAGGACTCCGGAAACCAACGTCATCGACTTCCGCGCGGCCGAACACCTGTTGGCGGCGCACGACCCCCGGGGCGCGGTCAAGCTCCTGGACTCGGTGATCGCGTCCCATCCGGAGAACACCGCCGCCCGGCTGCTGCGGGCCCGCGCCTTCTTCGCCGCCGCCCAACTACGCCCTGCCGAGCTCGAATTCGAACTCGTCCTGGAGCGCGAACCGGACAACGCCTTCGTGCACTTCGCGCTTGCCCGCACCTTCGAGCGCTCCGGCCGCTCCGACCGAGCCGCCCGCCACTTCCGGCTGGCCGCCGCACTCGACCCGAACCCGGAGTATCTGAAGGCGGCCCGCTTCCGTACGGAGGGCTGACGCCCACCGCCGGGCCCGGGCGTGCGCCGCAGCTCGTCCCGGCCCCGGCTGCGTCCCCGTCAGTGCCCGTACCTGCCGCGTCCGCCGTGGTCGGGTTCGTACGGCGGGATATTGCGGCCCGGCTGGTAGTGCGGGCCCTGGTGGATGTGGTGGATGATCACCGCGATGTCCACGAGGACCAGCAGGAGCAGCAGACCGCAGGCCGCGGCCCAGCCCGGGCGGTCGGTCAGCGTGAACGCAGCCAGGCCGAAGACGGCCCAGGCCAGCCCCCATAGACTCAGGCAGAGCCGCAGCCGCAGAGGGCTGCGTGCAGTCGTCGGTTCATTACCGGTACGCATGGCGATCGCCTCTCCTACCAGGATGGACCCGCGACGGTGTTTTGGGACATGTCGACGTCGGATCGGATTGAGGGGATCGTGCGTGTACGGCACATCGTGGGGGGACCGTACCGGCCGCAGGGCGAGGGCCCGGGGCTGTCTGCTGGGCGGGGCGATCGGGGACGCCCTGGGGAATCCGGTGGAGTTCCTTTCGCTCGCCGGTATCCGCCGCGCGCACGGTGAACACGGTGTGCAAGGACTCATCGCGGACGAGGAGGGGGTCGTCGGACGTGTCACGGACGATACGCAGATGACCCTGTTCACGGCCGAAGGGCTGATCAGGGCCCATTCCCGGGCGATGTCCAAGGGCATCGGCGGCGCTGAGATCGGGATCGTGCGGAACGCCTATCTGCGCTGGCTGGACACCCAGAACCACCCCGCTCCGCCGGCCCGCGGAGCCGACAACCCGGTACGGACCGGCTGGCTCAGGCAGCAGCCCTGGCTGTACGCGCGCCGGGCCCCCGGCAACGCCTGTCTGACGGGGCTCGCGACCGGCCATGTCCCCGAACCGACGGGGCGGCTCGGTGAGCCCGGTCCCGTCAACACCGGGTCCAAGGGGTGTGGCACGGTGATGCGGTCCGCCCCCTTCGGACTGGTGGGGGAGGATGCCCAGGCGGGCTTCCGGCTCGCCTACTGGTGCGCGCAGATCACCCACGGCCACCTGACCGGTGCGTACGCGGCCGGGGCGTTCGCCGCGATCGTCGCGCACCTTCTGGAGGGCGACTCGATGGCGGGTGCGGTGCTGCGGGCCATGGAACTGCTGGGCCGCCACCCGGGGCACGAGGAGACGACGGCGGCGCTGCGCGCGGCCGTCGACCTGGCCGCCGAGGGTGAGCCGACCGCCGAGAAGGTGGAGAAGCTCGGCGCGGGCTGGGTCGCCGAGGAGGCCCTTGCCATCGCCGTGTACTGCGCCCTCGTGCTGCCGGGCGCCGATCAGGTGGCCCAGTCGCTGCTGCTCTCGGTCAACCACTCGGGCGACAGCGACTCCACCGGTGCGGTTTGCGGCAATCTGCTCGGCACGCGCCACGGAGACGTACACCTTCCGCCGTCCTGGCTGGTGGCGACCGAAGGGCGAGCGGTGATCACCGAGGTGGCCGACGATCTGTGCGTGGAGTTCGAGCACGCGGTCGTGTGGCCGGCCGACCGCTACCCGGTGTACTGACGGTCGACCCGTACATTGCGCGCCGACGACCAGTCAGTGCGTCACCGCCGTCCTGGTCGCCTGTCGCTCGGTGTGACGGGAAGACCGCGTGCCAGGAACGACCGTCAGCGGCCGTTCGTTCGGCTGTACATGAGCGGACGACTGGTGCGTGAGGGATATTCAGGGACGGGACCCGGCGCGATCACACCGGACGGCTGTGCGGTCGAACTGTACAGACGGCTGTCCGTCGGCGATGAACCAGAGGTGATCGCGGCGGCCGTACCCGCCGGGGCAAGCATTCTGGAACTGGGCTGCGGGGCGGGCCGGGTGACCCATCCGCTGATCGAGCGAGGCTTCGACGTCACCGCCGTGGACGAGTCGATACAGATGCTGGAGCACATCCGCGGCGCCCGCACCGTACAGAGCTCCATCGAGTCGCTGGACCTCGGTGACCAGACGTTCGACGTGGTGATGCTGGCGTCGTTCCTGGTGCACACGAGCGAGCACCGGGTGCGTGACGGGATGCTGCGCGCCTGCCGGAGCCACGTCAAGGACGGCGGGGTCGTACTCATCCAGCGCGAGGGCGCCGACTACCACACCAACCTGCCGCGGGAACGGGTCGATCCGGGCGGCTACACCGTACGGATCGTCTCGGCCGAGCCCGTGGGGGACGGGGTGAACTCGGTGCATGCCGAGTACCTCTTCGACGACGCGCGGTGGACCCAGACATTCCTGTCGCGGGAGCTGTCGAAGGAGCAGTTCGAGGGGTACCTGGAGGCGGCGGGTCTGACCGTCGACCGGTATCTCACGGATGACGGGATCTGGGTGCGGGCCCTGCCGAAGTAGTTCCTCGGAGCGAAGGAGGTCCGAGGTCCGGGAAGCGATGAGTTCCGGACCGCGGACCGGTCTACCTCTTCGTAGGCAACACCCTGCGAAGCTTTCCAGAGGAGACCCAGATGTCCGAGAGCACACTGGTCCGGAGCACCCCCGCTGCCGCCCTTGCCACCTCTTTTGACACCCGAGCCGGAGGTCGCAGCCGCGGGGCCGTCGCACTGACCGCCGCACGCGTCGTTCTTGCCCTGTTCTTCGGGTTCAGCGCGTTCGCCAAGCTGATCGCCCATGAGACGGCTATCGAGTCCTTCGACCGGATGGGCTGGAACCAGGCCGCGATGTACACCATCGGAGGGCTGGAGATGGCGGGGGCCATTGCCCTGTTGATCCCGGTCCTGGCAGGAGTGGCGGCCATGGCCTTCTGCGGACTGATGGCCGGCGCCTCCATCGTCCAACTGACGCTGCTCGACCGGGTGAACGCGATCATGCCGGCGCTGCTCATCGTGCTGCTCGTCCTGATTGCCCGGGAGCGGCGGGGCCGTACGGCGGATCTGGTCGCGCTCGTCCGCAGGCGTGCATAGCGGCCATGGAGCGGTTCTCGTCCACGTCGGCAGCCCGGCACCGAGCGGCCTCCACGAATGCCGCTCGGTGCCGGGACGCCGACGTGGACGGTGGTAGCCGACGGCGTGTACGCAACGGTCGAAGGAGGTTCGGCGGAAGCCGAGTCGGTGGCATTGGCGGCATCTGGGGGGCAACGGCGCTCGTGCAGCACATGGTGGCCGATTCCTTGGGCCAGGTACGCGAACGGCTGGTGGCCTTCTTCGCACGGGACGGAGCGACGCCCGAGGAAGAGACGGTACTGACCGGCGAGTTGGAGGCCTCGCGCGGTGAGCTGACCGCCGCGCGGGACGAGGGCGACGACGCGTCGGCCGGGGACGTCGAGGACGAATGGCGCGCACGGCTGCGCCGCAGGCTCGCCGCGGATTCGCAGGCGGCGGACGAACTCCGCGCCATCCTCGCCGAGCCGGCACCCGCGGGCGATGGCGGGGGCGTGGGCGACGTGCACAACACGATCAGCGGGACGCCCAGCATCGGCGGCCCGGTGAGCCGGGCCGCCGAGATCGGCTCCATCAACTTCGGCACCGAGCGCTGGCAGACACCCTTCAGCGGCTTTCCGCTCTGCTTGCGGCCGGTCAGTGGACCGTGTTGAAACTGCGCCACGGCAGGGCGCCGGCCCCGTTGACGTCGCTGAGCGTGGTCGCGAGGTACGTCGTACCCGGACCGGTGCAGTCGGGTGTGCGGTACAGAATGATGTCGATCAGGGTGCCATTGCTCACTTCCTTGGCACCCGCGGGAGCGAGCGGGTGGCAGCCCCTCACCGAAGGGCTGTTCACCATGATCACGGCGTCCCGCTCGGTCGTGTAGGTGATCGGCCCGACCGCGGTCCGGCCGAGGCCGGAACAGCCTGCGACGGTGAGGGTCAGGAGCGCGGTCCCGGCTGCGATGCCGAGACGGCGGCGCCGTTGATCGATCACGGGCATGGCGGATCCTCGTCTGTCTCGTCCGGCTCATCCGTCAGCACGGCGTACGCCACAGCAACGCATGCGCCACGGAGAACGTGCTGACGCTGGTCACCTTGCCTGCTCCCCGGTGGCCCGGCATCCGGTGCGCGGCCGGCCGGGGGACGGTCGTACCGGGTGGGTCTCGACCCATGTTCATATCGGTTGATATTGGGCATACCGTGGTAGTAGCGACTGATTTCTGTGTTTCGGATGTTTCCGGCGTTCAGGGGGCCGTCATGGTCCAGGAGCTCGTAATCGCAATAGTGGGGGCGGCCTCGGCGGGTGCGCTGTACATGGCGGCGGCGGCCAAGGTCGTCAAGCAGTACGAGCGGGGCGTCGTACTGAGGCTCGGCAGGCTCCGTGACGATGTGCGAGGGCCCGGATTCACCATGGTGCTCCCCGGCATCGAGCGGCTGCGCAAGGTCAATATGCAGATCGTGACGATGCCGGTGCCTGCGCAGGACGGAATCACCCGGGACAACGTGACGGTGCGGGTGGACGCGGTCATCTACTTCAAGGTGGTCGATGCGGCGAGTGCCGTGATCCAGGTGGAGGACTACCGGTTCGCGGTGTCGCAGATGGCACAGACATCGCTGCGGTCGATCATCGGCAAGAGCGATCTGGATGATCTGCTGTCCAACCGCGAGAAGCTGAATCAGGGCCTTGAGCTGATGATCGACAGCCCGGCGGTCGGGTGGGGTGTGCAGATCGACCGGGTGGAGATCAAGGACGTTTCGCTGCCGGAGACGATGAAACGCTCCATGGCCCGTCAGGCCGAGGCCGACCGTGAGCGGCGAGCCCGCGTCATCAACGCGGACGCCGAGCTTCAGGCCTCGAAGAAACTCGCCGAGGCGGCGAAGGAGATGTCCTCCCAGCCGGCCGCGCTCCAGCTGCGCCTGTTGCAGACGGTGGTTGCGGTCGCGGCCGAGAAGAACTCCACGCTGGTGCTCCCGTTCCCGGTGGAGCTGCTCCGCTTCCTGGAGCGGGCGCAGCAGCCCGCGCAGCAGCAGGTGATGCAGCCGCAGCAGGCCGTGCGGCCGCCGCAGCAGCCCGCACGGGCACAGCGCCCCGCAAAGGCGCAGCCGCAGCCGTCCGTGGCGCCCGCGCCCCCTCCCGCTTCCGCGCCCGCTGTTTCTGCGGCCACGGCGCCCGCGCGGCCCCCTCGTCCGAAGCCCCTCGCCAGGCACTGAGCCGAACCGCGCCGTTCCCTGCCCTGGGCCGGTCGGGTCGGCCTGCCGGCAAGGCCGTATCAAGGCCTGTACCGCATCTGACCTGCTGGAATACGGGTGCGCGACCGGTTGTCAGACCCCCCGCCTAGACTCGCAGGAGTCATAAGGATCAAGACGATCAAGAGGATCAGGGCGGGACGGGAGGGGACCGATGACCACGGCACAACATCGGCTGGACGCGTCCGCTGCCCGCCTTCTGAGCTGCGCCACTGTCTTCCTGCCCGCATCGCTGCCGAGGGACGGGCGCGTCGCCTTCTGGGATCCCGATGGCGGCCCCCTCCCGGAGCCGGGTGACTTCGCGGACTTCGAGGATCGGACACCCGGTCCGACCGCCGCAGAGATCACCGTCGTCCGTCGGCATGGACAACAGGACGGCGTCCGTCGGCGTACGGTGCCTGCCGTCCTGCTGCCCGTGACCGATGCCCTGCCGCTGCTGGCCCGCGCCCGGCACCAGCAGTCCGCCCACCCTGCCACCCGCTGCTGGGGTGCCGCCGCGCTCCAGGCGCTCAACCTGGTGGCGCGCGGCAGGCTGCTCCCCGGCCTGACGGGCGACGACCACGACGCCTGGCGGGCCGGACCGCGCGACGCCGAGGACATCGCCCATCTCCGGGCGATCGCAGCCGCCATGCCGGTCGAGGGGCACGCGGTGCCGCTCCCGGACCGCACACCACTTCAACTCCCCGACCCGGAGTGGCTGCTCGGGGCGTTCCTCGATGCGGTTGCCGATGCCCTGCCCCGTACGCCCGCCGCGGCGTACGCGATGGGTGCAGCCTTTGCAGCACGTGAGGCCCAGCATCTGCCAGGAGCCCGTGACTGGGCCGTCGAGGTCGCGGCCGGCCTCGATGCGGGTGTACGGGTGTCACTGCGTCTCGACCTGTCGGCGTACGAACTCTTCGACACGGCCGATACGTACGACAGCCCCGACGACAGCGACGCCTCCGACGACAACGGGGCCCCCGGTACGGCCGCGGATGCCCGTCCCGGCGCCGCGCGGCACGCCGCCGCGGCCATCACCCAGGTGCACAGCCTGGCCGACCCGACCTATGTTGTCGACGCCGCCGCACTGTGGCACGGCGGGGTGGGGGAGCCGTTCGGCCCGAGGGCCAGGATCGACGCAGTGCTCGCACTGCGCCGCGCCGCCCGCGTATGGGCACCGCTGGAGCGGTTGCTGGACCAGCCGGTGCCCGACGTGCTCGCACTCGAAGAGGACGAGCTGTACGAGTTGCTGAGCGATGCCGGAACCCGGCTGGCCGCGGCCGGGGTGAGCGTCCACTGGCCCAGGGAGCTCGTCCGTTCCCTCACCGCCGCCGCCGTCGTACGACCCGCCCCCGGCTCGGCCACCGACGGCACCTCGTTCTTCGACGCCGAGCAGCTCTTCGCCTTCGACTGGCAGTTGTCGCTGGGCGACGAGCAGCTCACCGAGGCGGAGATGGACGTTCTCGCGGAAGCCCACCGGCCGGTGGTGCGCCTGCGGGACCAGTGGGTCGTCGTCGACCCAGCGCTCGTACGCAAGGCGCGCAAGCGGGAGCTCGGCCTGCTCGATCCGGTCGACGCCCTTGCCGTCGCCCTGACCGGCAGCGCCGAGGTCGACGGCGAACAGGTCGAAGCGGTGCCCGTCGGAGCGCTGGCCGCACTCCGTACCCGCATCACCGCCGACGACACCACCATCGCCCCGCCGCCCGGCCTGGACGCCACGCTCCGCGACTACCAACTGCGCGGCCTCGCCTGGCTGGACCGGATGACCTCACTCGGCCTCGGCGGCTGCCTCGCCGACGACATGGGCCTGGGCAAGACGATCACCCTCATCGCCCTCCATCTGCACCGCGCCCACCCCGCGCCGACCCTGGTGATCTGCCCCGCCTCCCTCCTGGGCAACTGGCACCGGGAGATCAACCGCTTCGCCCCCGGCGTGCCCGTGCGCCGCTTCCACGGCACCGACCGCACACTGGCCGAACCCGACGGCGGCTTCGTCCTGACCACATACGGCACGATGCGTTCGAGCGCGGCGCAACTCGCCGGCCACAGCTGGGGACTGGTCGTCGCCGACGAGGCCCAGCACGTGAAGAACCCGCACTCCTCCACGGCGAAGGCGCTGCGCACCATCCCGGCCCCGGCCAGAGTCGCCCTCACCGGTACCCCCGTGGAGAACAACCTCTCCGAGCTGTGGGCCTTGCTCGACTGGACCACCCCCGGACTGCTGGGCCCCCTCAAGGCGTTCCGGGCCCGGCACGCCCGTATCGTCGAGAACACCGGGACGGCTGCCGGGCTCGCCAACGACGAAGCGGTCGAGCGGCTTTCCCGGCTGGTCCGGCCCTTTCTCCTGCGCCGGAAGAAGTCGGACCCGGGCATCGCCCCCGAGCTGCCGCCCAAGACGGAGACCGACCACCCCGTCTTCCTCACCCGCGAGCAGGCCACGCTCTACGAGGCGGCGGTCCGCGAGACGATGGCCTTCATCGAAGCCTCGGAAGGCATCGCCCGCCGCGGTCTGATCATGAAGCTGCTGGCCTCGCTCAAACAGATCTGCAACCACCCCGCGCAGTATCTGAAGGAAGAACCGACCCGCCTTGTGGGCCGTTCGGGAAAGCTCGCCCTGCTCGACGAGCTCCTCGACACGATTCTCGCCGAGGACGGCTCCGTCCTCATCTTCACCCAGTACGTGACGATGGCCCGGCTCCTCTCCGCCCACCTCGCCTCGCGCGCCATCCCCTCTCAACTCCTGCACGGCGGTACGCCGGTGGCCGAGCGGGAACGGATGGTGGACCGCTTCCAGTCCGGCGAGGTCCCGGTCTTCCTGCTCTCCCTCAAGGCGGCGGGCACCGGACTGAATCTCACCAGGGCCGCCCACGTCATCCACTACGACCGCTGGTGGAACCCGGCCGTCGAGGAACAGGCCACGGACCGGGCGTACCGCATCGGCCAGACACAACCCGTGCAGGTCCACCGGCTGATCGCGGAAGGCACGGTCGAGGACCGGATCGCCGAGCTGCTGCGGGCCAAGCGGGTCCTGGCCGACGCGGTCCTCGGCGCCGGTGAGACCGCGCTGACCGAGCTCAGCGATCGTGACCTGGCCGATCTCGTCTCGCTCCGGAGGCCGTCATGAGCCCCCGTCCCCAGCCCCATTCGTACGCCCGCCCCGAGCCCCGTCCCGTCGCACGCTCGCGCCCCGGCCCCGACGATCTGCGGCGTACCTTCGAGGCCGTGCCGCCCCGCCCGTCCGACGGCGACGAACCTTTCGCGGACAGCTGGTGGGGCCGCGCCTGGGTGGCTGCCCTGGAGTCCCTGTCGATGGACGAGGGACGGCTCTCCCGCGGCCGTACGTACGCCGACGGCGGCAAGGTCGCAGCTATCACCGTCACCCCCGGACGGGTCGTCGCCTACGTTCACGGCAGCCGCCCCCGCCCCTACCGCGCCGAGCTGCGTCTGCGGTCGCTCACCGACGCCGACTGGGACATGTTCCTGGACGCTGTCGCCGCCCGCCCCGGTCACCTTGCCGCGCTGCTCACCAAGGAGATGCCGCACTCGCTGGTCGACACGGCGGCCGAGGCCGGTGTCGGACTGCTGCCCGCCGCGGGCGATCTCGACCCCGGCTGTTCCTGTCCCGACCACGGCTGGCCCTGCAAACATGTGGCCGCCCTCTGCTACCAGATGGCCCGTCTCCTGGACGCCGACCCGTTCGTCCTTCTGCTGCTGCGCGGCAGGGGCGAGCGCGAACTCCTCGAAGAGCTGGGCCGTCGCAACGCCGCACACTCCGCCCGGGAACGCCCCACGGCCCCTGCCACCCCGTCCGTACCGGCCCACGAGGCCCTCGCCGACCGCTACCTCCCGCCCCTCCCTGCCCCGCTCCCGGTCCTGCCGCATCCCGGGCAGCCACCCTCGTACCCGAGCCTGCCCGGCGCCCGCGACCCGCTCGCCCTCGACCACCTCGCCACGGATGCGGCGGCCCGTGCGCACACGCTCCTCACCACCGGCCTCGACCCGCTCGCCGGCCTCACCTCCTGGCAGGACGCAGTACGGCTGGCCGCGTCCCGCCCCACCGCCGGACTCACCGCAACCACCCGCGCCCTCTACCGCGAGCTGGCGTACGCCACCGGCCGCACCCCCACCGACCTGGCCCGAGCCGTCGCGGCCTGGCGCCAGGGCGGCGCCGAAGGACTGGCCGTCCTTGAAACGCCCTGGGATCCCCCGGCCGGCCCCTTCGACCGCGCCCGCCCCGCGCTCGCAGCCGCCGACTTCCCCCGCTTCCACCCCTGGCGCAACCACCTCACGCACCCCAGCGGCACACTCCAGCTCCGCTTCGGCCACGACGGCCGTTGGTACGGCTACGAATCCGAGCCGGGCGAGAACGACTGGTGGCCCCGCGCCACCCCGGACTCCGACCCGGTGGGCGCGCTCATGGAACTCAGCGGAGGCTGATCCCCGGCCGGCCCCGGACCGGCCATCAGCCTCTCAACTCCGCAGATGGACGAAGAGACCGACGGAGGCAACGGCTTCCAAGGCTGTGACCTGGGGGCTGCTCGCCGCCTGGGTGGCCAACGATCTGGAGGAGCTGGCCACCATGGCCGGCTGGGCGCGGTCCGCCCGACCGCGGCTCCAGGAGCGATTCCCGAAAGTTCCCGAGCGGGTCTGGGCGCGGATGGATCTCTCGCAGCGGGATGTCGATGTCGCCATCGGCCTCATGGGCGGGGTTGTGGCGGCAGCGTCGGCGGACGGGGCGCGCACAGGTGGCCGCAGCCCGTTCTTCCGGACCGTACTGGTCGGATTCGGGCTGCACGGCGCCGTCCACATGGTGCAGTCGCTGGCGTATCGCGGCTACACACCGGGGGTCGCCACGGCACCGGCCGTTGTCGTCCCGTACTCGCTCTGGGCTGTGCGGCGGCTGAAGACGGCCGGTATCGAGATCGGCGGCGTCGGCGCAGCGGCAGCGACGCTGGCGCTCCTCCCGGTGGCCGTCGCGGGAGTGCACGGGCTGGCGCACCGGCTCAATCGGCCGCACAGGCGCGGGGCCCGCACGGCAGCGTGATCGGGGAGCACCGCGCCGGGGCGGCGGGCGGTGTCAGAAGTCGGCGGTCGTGCGCTCCTCGATCCGGGCCACCGAGTCCTGGGCGTACGCCTTCTCGTAGGCGTTCCGGATCCGCTCGATCTGGACGTCGCGTACGCGTGCCGCGGACGCCGGGTAGAGCAGGGTCAGTACGTAACTGCGCTCCCGTTCGATCGCCCCGTGGGAATCCCGCCACTGCCCCCGGCCGTCCTGGATGGTCAGCCCGTTCGGGAAGCGGGGCGTGACCTCCTCGTCGATGAAAGCCAGGAACTGACGGTCTGTCACATCTGGCCCGCCGTCGGGACGTTCGGTGCCGAAGAACAACCGGGTCTCGATGTAGGCCTTCCCGCGCGCGGCGCCGGCCGATGTCGCCGACTGTGAGGCGGAGGGGGCATCGTCGCCGAGTGTGGCGTACGCGACGGGCGTGCCCACGGCCAGTACGGCCAGGGCGGCGGCCGCGGTGAGTGCGGTGTGCTGCTTCGGGCCGGTGAGACCCTTCGGGCTGGTGAGATGGGGGAAGCGAAGCACGGCGGGGACCTTCGTTCGGAGCCTGTGAGGGCGGAGTCTGCGTGGGCCTGCGGCGCGGATGCGCGCGGCTCACTGTGGCAAGCGGCACCCGCCGGACGGCGGCAGGACATGGGCATCCGCCGGAAACCACCCGTACGGCTCGGCCCGCGGGCCCGCCGAAATCCCGCTGCGCCCCGTGGCTCGGGCCGTCAGACTCATCCGCATGACTACGGAGATCAGCCGGATCAATCCGGATCAGCTGCACCCCACGCCCGGCTATCACCACATCACTGTGGTGGAGGCGGGCCGGACCGCGTTCCTGGCCGGGCAGTGTCCGCTCGACCGTGACGGCGCGCTGGTGGGTCAGGGCGACTTCGATGCACAGATCGATCAGGTGGCGGCCAATGCCCTCCTTGCCCTGGCGGCCGTGGGTGCCGAGCCCTCGCGGGTCGTCCGGTCGGTCATCTACGTGGTCAGCGACGATGTCACGGAGCTGGGAGCCGCCTGGCGCCGGCTTACCGGCTCGGTCATCGGGCCCGCGTTCACCACCGCGAGCACGCTGCTCGGCGTCGCGCGGCTCGGCTTCCCCGGGCAGCTGATCGAGGTCGACCTCACTGCGGCACTGCCCGGCTGAACGCGCGCCCCGCGCGCCCGGACCCCGGTGGCCGGTTGAAACGGCCGGCACCGAGAAAACCTCTGGTTCCGCGCGGCGTGGCGCTGCTAGCTTCCTCGATGTGGCGAAACTCAATCAGATCATCGCAGTGGAGAAGGGCGTCAAGTCCAAGGCTCACCAGGACCTGACGGCGGCGCATCACGGCCTTCAGAAGACCGGTCTGCTGGCCGGGATCTCCCGGACGTATCAGCCGAAGGACGAAGAGGGCGAGCAGTTGCCGCCCGAGTCGACCCTGGTGCAGATCAAGGCCGAGGACGTGCTGCGGGAGACCGCGACGACCCTGACCCGGCTCTTCGATGTGACCGCCACGAAGGACTGGGCGAACTGTTCGGCCCGCGCGGATGTGAAGGTCGACGGCCGGGTGCTCGTGAGCGAGGTGCCGGTGTCGTATCTGCTCTTCCTGGAGAAGCAGCTGACGGACATCAACACCTTTGTTCGCAAGCTTCCGGTGCTCGACACCTCCGAGGCCTGGACCCAGGACCCGTCGACGGACTCGTGGAAGACCGAGCCGGTGAGGACTCTTCGTACGAAGAAGGTGCCCCGCAACCACGTGAAGGCGGAGGCCACCGACAAGCACCCGGCGCAGGTCGAGGTGTACTACGAGGACATCCCGATCGGGTACTGGACGACCGTGAAGTTCTCCGGAGCCCTTCCCGCACGCCGCGTCAACGAACTGCTGGACCGGGTCGAGAAGCTTCAGCAGGCCGTGAAGTTCGCCCGCGAGGAAGCCAACGGCGTGGACGTCACCGACCAGCGGGTGGGTGATGCGATATTCGGTTACCTCTTCGGGTGACCGACCATGGATTCCCCGGCCGTCCACTACGGCCGGGGTGCGCGAGGAGCGCAAGCTGAAACTGAAGCTTGTCGTGACGACGCGGTTCCAGTGGAGGTTCGAGTCCTCCTCCCGGCATTCTGTGCGTTCTGCGCACACGGACGGGCCGGGGTAGCCCAACTGGCAGAGGCAGACCGCGATCAATCTCAGACTCTTGCTCCAGACTCAGCATTCGCCACCGATCGCCGAATCAATCGGGCCCGTGCCCATGGGCGTCGAGATGCCGGTTCGACTCCGGCCCGCAGAGCTTCGATCTGCGGTCGTCTAAAGGCAGGACGCGACGACATAAACCTGACACGGGTCCTTAAAAGTGTCGGCGTGCCGAATGGGTGGCATCTTCAGGGCTCGGGGGCCGGCTACGCCCCCGGGCCCGCTCCCGTTTCCCGGGACGTTCGTCACGCGCCCGCAGGCAGTGACACCCCGCGTCCCGCGAAGAAGCGCTCGAAGTCGGGCAGCGGAAGCTCCGCGGCACGGGTTGTGGCCGTCGTACCGGACGGGTTGTGGAAGTGGACGCCGGTGCCGTCGGCCGTACGGGACGTCAGCAGCACCAGATGCCCGCCCCGCCCCGGAGCGGGCCGTTGCGGATGGCGGATGCCGTAGTGCACCGAGGCCATGACCGTCCGGCCGCCGTCGAGAAGACCGAGGATCTCCTGCGACGAGAGATGGCGGTGGACCGTGGCGTCGAGGCCGTGCGCCTGCTGTACGTACTGTGCGAAGGGGGCGTAGATCAGGCCCCGGATCACCCCCTCCGCATCCTCCGTGTACGCGCCGTACTTGAGCGCACCGTCGCGCAGCGTGAACAGGGGCGGGGCCCCGGCGCCGAGCGCCATGCGCAGGCAGGTCATACCGCACAGATGACCTGCCCAGCGCGCATACTCGGCCGGTGATGCCGCGCCCGACTCCGCCCAGGCCGGGTCGGCGGCCGGATCGAGTCCGCCCTCCACGATCGGGCCGACAAGCTCGAACGAGGCGAACTGGGTGAGGACGGGAACGCGGCAGGCGGGGCAGGTCACCAGGGGCATCCGATCACTGGCGGTATCCGGTCAGGAAGCGGCCGATGCGGCTGATCGCCGCGTCGAGATCGTCAGCGTACGGGAGTGTCAGGATCCGGAAGTGGTCGGGCCGCGGCCAGTTGAAGCCGGTGCCCTGCACGACCTGGATCTTCTCCCGCAGCAGCAGATCCAGGACGAACTTCTCGTCGTCGACGATCGGATGCACCTTCGGGTCGATGCGCGGGAACGCGTACAGCGCGCCTTTCGGCTTCACGCACGACACGCCGGGAATCTCGTTCAGCTTCTCCCAGGCCCGGTTGCGCTGCTCGTACAGCCTGCCGCCGGGCGCGACCAGCTCCCGGATGGACTGCCGGCCACCGAGCGCCGCCTGGATGGCGTACTGCGCGGGCGCGTTGGGGCACAGGCGCATCGAGGCGAGAGTGGTCAGCCCCTCCAGATAGTTGCGGGCGTGCTGCTGCGGGCCGGAGACCACCATCCAGCCGGAGCGGAACCCCGCCACCCGGTACGTCTTCGACAGGCCGCTGAAGGTGAGGCAGACCAGGTCGGGAGCGAGGACCGCCACGCTGTGGTGCTCGGCGTCGTCGTAGAGGATCTGGTCGTAGATCTCGTCGGCGAGGACCATCAGGCCGTGCCTGCGCGCCAGATCGAGGATGCCTTCGAGGACCTCGCGCGGATAGACGGCGCCGGTCGGGTTGTTCGGGTTGATGATCACGACGGCCTTGGTCCGGTCGGTGATCTTCGACGCCATGTCCGCGAGGTCCGGGTTCCAGTCCGAGGCCTCGTCGCAGGTGTAGTGCACGGCCTTGCCGCCCGCGAGGGTCACCACCGCGGTCCACAGCGGATAGTCGGGGGACGGGATCAGCACCTCGTCACCGTCCTCCAGCAACGCCTGGACGGCCATGGAGATCAGCTCGGAGACGCCGTTGCCGAGGAAGATGTCATCGACCCCGACATCCGTCAGACCCATGGCCTGGTAGCGCTGTGCCACCGCCCGGCGGGCGGACAGGATGCCGCGCGAATCGCTGTAGCCGTGGGCCTGCGGAAGCATCCGGATCATGTCCTGGACGATCTCCTCCGGCGCCTCGAAACCGAAGAGCGCGGGATTGCCCGTGTTGAGGCGGAGCACGCTGTGACCCGCCTCCTCCAGGGCGTTGGCGTGCTCGATGACCGGGCCCCGGATCTCGTAACAGACCTCGTCGAGCTTGCTGGACTGCCGGAATTCCATGCGGTGGCCTCCCCGACCTGATTGCGATACTTGGTTTTACCAAGCTAGGGCTTGGAAAGTCCAACAACATGTCTAGACTGCGTCGCATGCCACGTCAGCAACAGTCCGCAACACGCTCGGCTCGCCGCCGGAGTTACGACCAGTTCTGCGCCACCGCGCGCTCCCTCGATTCCGTGGGCGACCGGTGGACCCTGCTGATCGTCCGTGAACTGCTGGCGGGCCCCCGCCGCTACACCGACCTCCACGCCGACCTGCCCGGCGTCAGTACGGATGTCCTGGCCTCCCGGCTCAAGGACATGGAACAGGGCGGCCTGGTCACCCGCCGCCGGCTTCCGCCGCCCGCCGCGGCCTCGGTGTACGAACTGACGGAGCGCGGCCACGGGCTGCTGCCCGTACTTGCCGCGCTCGCCGAGTGGGGTGCGCCCGCGCTCACTGAGCGGCGGCCCACCGATGCGGTACGGGCACACTGGTTCGCACTTCCGCTGCTGCGCTCGCTGGACGGGCTGACACATGCGGGAGTCGTCGAAGTCCATCTGGACGAGGGTGTGTTCCATGTGCGCGCCGGTGGCGCGATGGCCGGTGCGGCTGTGTACGGGGATGGTCCTGCGGCTCGGGCCGATGCCTGTATCGCGCTCGACGTCGAGGTCTGCCTGGCGCTCGGGCAGGGTGGGCTGACGTTCGCCGAGGCCGTCAAGGACGGACGTATCGAGGTGTCGGGCGACGGGCCGCTCGCCGCCGAACTTCGCGGCGAGTGACCGCCGGACCGGGAGGGTTCCGAGGCTCAACTCACGGGTAGCGTGGGGGCATTTGGGATGTCCGTTTCAGGATGTCCAGGACGCTTCCGGGACGCTGAGGCAGAGGAGTCGCACGTGAAGGTCGGCAGACAGCAGGGGAGCCGGGTACGGCAGGGGCGACTCGCCAAGGCCCTGGTCATAGGCGGCTGCGTGGCCGCGCTCGGCTTCGTACCGTCGGCGGCCGTCGCCACACCCGGCAGCGGTGTGAGCGGCACGGTGGTCGCGAAGGGCACATCGGTGGGAAAGCTGAAGGTGAAGACCCCGAACGGCCGCACCGATGTGACCTTCCGGACCATCACCGTCGAGCCGGGCGGCTCCACCGGCTGGCACACCCATAGCGGTCAGCTGATCGCCGTCGTCAAGTCCGGGACGCTGACGCGCACTCTGGACGACTGCTCGGTCGAGGTGACGCCCGCGGGCTCGTCCTTCATCGAGCCGTCCGGATCCGCTCACCGCCACATCGGACGCAACCTGGGGACCGAGCCCGTCGTGCTCTGGGTGACCTATCTGCTGCCGGAGGGCAGTGCGCTCTCCGACGACGCCGACGCGGTGGACTGCGACGCGAGGAAGTAGCGAACGACGCTCGTCCGCCGTCGGCCGGCGAGCGTCTCGTCCGCCGTCGGCACCGGCCGTCAGTCGGCGAGCGTCTCCCCGTATGCCCCGAAGCCGGAGATCACCAGGCCGTCGCGGAAGATCAGTACCTCGTTCACGCGGCCGCCGATCTGGTTGAGGTAGTCGATCACCAGGGCATGGATACTCACCCGGACGTCCACCACCTCGAACTTCAGCTCGGGGATGCGCTCCAGGGCCGCCGCCCAGTACGCCCGCAGCGCGTCCCTGCCGTGCACCGTGCCGCCGCCGCCCGGGACGTGCTCGAAGCGGTCCGGCCCCTCGACTCCCTGCGTACGGACCCCGAGCTGCAGAACTCCCGCAAGCGGCGTCTGCTCTTCGCCGCGTTCCAGGGGCTTCCGCTCCTCTGGCGCGTGGACCTGGCGATCGGGGCGTCATCGGTCGCCCACCTGGCCGACCGCGACCAGGACAACCCTGCGGCGCGCGGTGACGACTGGTCGCGGCCCGCGAGCGCCCTGGCCCATGCGGTCGCCGCGACAAACGCCGTACTGCGCGGGCAGCCGCAGGCCGCCCAGGGGTTGCTGGAGCGCGGCTTCCGGCGCATCGGCGCGCCGGACGGCGTCACAGGACAGTGGCTCGCCGACATCGGCCGCCTCGCAGACGCGGCCGCAGACCGAGAACCGGGATTGCGTCCGCTCGCCGACCCCGTGGTGCGCCTGGCCGGGAACCACCTGGCGGGGACCGACGAGGAAGAACCTCGCCGGCGGGACGGCCGACGTTGACGCACGAGGCCGGGGTGATGATGGGTGCGTGCGATGTGAAGCGATCACCTGGGAGCGGCTGGCCGAAGCCTTCGCCGTGCACGCCGACGGTCTGAAGCCGGCCGACGCCGGCCCCTGGCTGAAGGTCGCCGTCGACGGTGCGCCGGCGGCCCGTACCGGGGAGTTGGCCGGGCGAGTCGCACAGGCGCTGCGGGTCCGCGGGCGTGCGGTGCTCGTCGTGTCCACCGAGGGATTCCTGCGGCCGGCAAGTCTTCGGTACGAGTACGGCAAGGAGGACCCCGACTCGTACTACGACAGCTGGTTCGACACGAGCGCGCTGTGGCGCGAGGTGTTCGGGCCGCTGGAGGCGGGCGGGAGCGGGCGGGTGCTGCCAGATCTCTGGGATCCGGTGACGGACCGGGCCACTCGAAGTCCGTATCAACTCCTTCCCGAAGGCGGTGTGCTGGTGGTGTACGGCCCATTGCTGCTGGGGCACTGGTTCCCGTTCGACCTGAGTGTCCATCTGCGGTTGTCGCCGGGCGCACTGCGGCGGCGTACCGAGGAGAGCGAGCGTTGGACCCTGCCCGCTTTCGCGCGGTACGAGGACGAGGTGGCGCCCGGCGACCGCGCGGATGCGGTCGTACGGGCCGACGATCCGCTGCACCCCGCCTGGACCGGTTGGGGACAAGGCAGGTAGCAGGCCGGGCTGATTCATGGAGCCGGGTGTGTCATGGACCGGGGCGGCCCCCCACGGTGGTGACCGCTTCCGCCCCCGACCGGCAGCCTGCTTCCACGGCCGAGGCGTCGTTCGCCCCCGACAGGTGCGCCGCGAGGAAGCCGCCGGTGAACGCATCGCCTGCGCCCGTCGAGTCCACGGCACCCCGCACCTGGACCGCCGGGATGTGCCGGGTCACCGCACCCGCGACGGCCAGCAGAGCTCCGCCCTCGCCGAGCGTGACGACCACCCGGGGTACCTGAAGGCTCAACTTGGCTGCGGAGTCCGCCGGTTCGGGAAGTCCGGTGAGCAGCCGGGCCTCGTCCGCATTGGGCAGCAGCAGATCCGTGCCCTCCACGGCTGTCAGGAACCGGTCGACGCCCAGCTCGGTGAGAAAGCCGGCCGAAGCCGGGTCGACGCTCACCGGGATCCGCCGTCGCCGGGCCTCCCGCAGAGCGAGCAGGGCCGTCGCCCGGCTCGTCGCCGCGAAGAGAAGGTACCCGGAGAGATGGAGATGGGCGATGTCGTCGAGCATCGACGGTGACCAGTCGTCGGGGGAGAGGCGGAGCACGGCACCGCTGTCGGTGAGGAAGGTGCGCTCGGCGGCGGAATCGACGAGGGCGACGACGGTAGCGGTCGGTACGTCGTCGTCCACGGCCAGCAGGCAACGTACTCCTGCCCGCTGCAGCGCGTCCCGGTGCCAGGCCGCACTGTCGGCGCCGACCCGGGCCAGCAGCCGTACGTCGCGACAGCCCGAACGTGCCGCCCAGCAGGCGACGTTGGCGCCCGCACCACCGGGGACGGTGCGGATCCGGGCCGAGGTGTCCGTGCCGTGGATCAGCGCCGTTCCGTGCCGGGCCACGACATCCGTGACCACGTCACCGACGACGAGAAGGCCGCCGTCGGTCATCGGCCGGCCGCCGGGTTCGGGTGCACTGCTGTGTCCTGTGCGGCGGCGGCCCATGCGCCGGAGATTCGCGCGGCAAGCGATACGTTTCCGCGTACGGCCGCCAGATTGGCTTCCAGCGAAGCGCCCCCGGTGCCCCGCATCAGCCGGTCCAGCAGGAACGGTGTGACGGCCTGGCCCACGATGCCGCGCTCCCGGCATGCGGCAAGGGCCTCGGCCAGCACGCGGTCGTGGAGTGCGGGATCCAACTGGTCCTCCACGGAGACGGGGTTGGCGACGATCAGCGCGGAACCGGGATCTCCGAGCGCGTCCTGGGCCCGCATCACCTCCGCGACCTCCTCGGGCGTCCGCACTGTCCAGTCGACCGGTTCGCCCGAGCTGTTCAGGTAGAAGCCGGGGAAGCGGTCGGTGCCGTAACCGAGCACTCCGACGCCGAGCGTCTCCAGGCGCTGCAGCGTGGCGGGGACGTCCAGGATCGACTTCACCCCCGCGCACACCACGGTGATGCCGGTCCGGGCGAGGAGCCGGAGGTCCGCGGACTCGTCCTGGGTCCGGGTCCACTCCCGGTGTACGCCGCCGAGGCCGCCGGTCGCGAAGACGCGCAGGCCCGCGTGTGCGGCCAGGAACGCCGTCGCGGACACGGTCGTCGCACCGCTCGCGCCCGTCGCCAGGGCCGGTGCGAGGTCCCGGTGTCCCAGCTTCCGCATCGCCGGGTCCGCGGCGACCCGCTCCAACTGTGCCTTGTCCAGACCGATGTGGGCCCGTCCGTCCAGTACGGCGATCGTGGCGGGCGCGGCACCCGCGGAACGTACGAGCCCTTCGAGTTCCTCGGCGACCTGCAGATTGCGGGGGCGTGGCAGACCGTGGGCGATGATCGTCGACTCCAGAGCCACGACTGGGTGGTGCGTGGCGAGGGCCGCCTGTACCTCGGTGGAGAAGGCGGGGGTGTGTGAGTGTGCGCTGTGCGACGCATTCAGTGACATGTCCACATCCCTGTCGCAGGCGCATCGACCTCAAACGTGCGGCCGGGACACCGGCTGAATCACCCGTCCCCTCCGCATGTTTTCCCGGTCCTGGTGTCGAGTCGCCCCGAAGCGGTCGCTAGGGTGACCGGCCATGACCACACTTGATCAAGCTCCCGCCTCGTTCGCCGTACACATTCCGGATGCCGAGCTCGAACCGGAACTGCTCGACCCCGCACAGATCGTCTCGGGCGAGCCCGTGGTGACCGGCAAGGTGCTCTGGGAGTCACCCGACGGCAAGCAGCTGCGCGGGATCTGGCAGATCACGCCGGGCGTGGTCACCGACACGGAGGCCAACGAGCTGTTCGTGGTCGTCAGCGGACGCGCGACCGTGGTGGTCGAGGACGGGGCGACGCTGGAGGTCGGGCCGGGTGACGCCTGCGTGCTGCGCGAGGGCGACCGAACGACGTGGACCGTGCACGAGACGTTGCGCAAGGCCTACCACATCAGCCTCTGAAACCTCAGAGGTCGGACGTGGGTGCCGTGGATGCAGGTGTGCCAGCTGCGTCGGGTGAGGTGGGCGCGACAGGCGCGGCCGGCCGGGCGAGCGCCCGGCGCAGTGCCAGCGCCGCCATCGGCAGCAGCAGACATGCTCCGATCGCGTTCAGCCAGCCGTAGCTCGCCCGGGCGACGATCACTCCGGCGATCGCACCGCCGATGCCCGCCGCCGTGTTCATGGTCAGGTCCGACAGACCCTGCACGGCGGCGCGGGCGGGCTGCGGTACGGAGTCGGTGAGCAGCGCCGAACCGGCGACCAGCCCGGCCGACCAGCCGAGCCCGAGCATGAACAGCCCTGCCGCCGTCTGACCATGGCTGGGGCCCGCGGTGCCGGCCAGTAGTGCGGCGCAGGAGAGCAGCCCGACCGCCAGACCGATCACGGCGAGCCGGCCGAACCGGTCCGACAGCCAGCCCATCACGGGGGAGAACGCGTACATACCCGCGATGTGGCCGCTGATGACCAGGCCGATCAGCTGGAGTCCGGCGCCGTGATGGCCCAGATCGACCGGGGTCATCACCATGATCGAGACCATCGCGGTGTGCGAGACGGCCACCGTCACCAGTGCCAGTCGCGCCATCGGGGACGCCCGGACCGCCGCGACACCGGCACGCAGCGAACGGCCTGCGGGGGACTCGTTGTCCTGCGCCGCCAGCGCCCGTGCGGTGAGCAGCGGGTCCGGCCGCAGCAGCACCCCGACCACCACGGCGGCCAGCAGGAAGATCCCGGCCGCGAAGAAGAACGGGCCCGCCTTCTCCGATATCGCGGTGCCGCGGAAGACATGCCCCACCGGGGCCGCGATGTTCGGCCCCAGAACCGAACCGATCGTCGTGGCCCAGATGACGGTGGAGATCGCCCGGCCGCGCCGGTCGGGCTCGACCAGATCCGCGGCGGCGAACCGGGCCTGCAGATTGGCCGAGGAACCGGCACCGAACCCGGCCATGCCGAGCAGCAGCAGCGGGAAGCTCTCCACGACGGTGGCCAGCACCACGAGGCCCGCGCCGAGCGCGCCGATCAGATACGCCAGGACGAGACCGGGCCGCCGGCCGCGCGAGGTCATCAGCGCGGCCAGCGGCAGCGAGAGCAGCGCGGTACCCGCCACCGACGCGGTCGGGGCCAGACCGGACAGCGCCTCGGAGCCGCTCACCTCCGTGGCCAGGACTGGGGCCAGGGCGATACCGATGGGGACGCCGAGGCCGCCGAGTATCTGGCTGGCTATGAGCACTGCGGACGTTCTGCGCCGCAACCCGGGCAGCTCGGCCGCCGTCACCCGGCCGGCGGGGTGGTCGGGCCCGGTGGGGGTGTCAGATGCATCGAGGGTGTTGGTCACTGGCGCAGTCTGCCAGCCCATACACAGGTACGAAACCGGGTTCCGTCCGGGCACGGACCCGGTGCCCCGGCGCGGGGAGCCGGGTCTCCACGACCGACTCAGAACAGCGGCTGGGGCAGCACGCCCTCCAGAGCCAGCAGCTTCCGCTTGGTTTCGAGGCCGCCGCCGAACCCGCCGAGTCCGCCGTCGCTCTCCACCACCCGATGGCACGGCACCACCACCGGCAGCGGATTGGACCCCATGGCAGCCCCGACCGCCTGAGCTGCCCCCGGCTGCCCCACGTGCTCGGCGAGGCCCCCGTATCCGACGACCGCCCCGTACGGCACCCCGGCCGCCAGCTTGCGGAGCACCTGGCGGTTGAAGCCGGAGGTCAGCGACCAGTCCAGGTCGAGCGAGAACTCCCGCAACGAGCCCGCGAAATACGCCGCGAGCTGGCGTATCGGCTCGGCGAGCCGTGCGGAGCCGGGACTCTCCACCGGCTCCGCACCGAGTCGCGACCGCAACTGCCCGACCGCCTTCTCCCGCACCTCGGGACGGGCGTGGAAGACCACGCTCACCAGTCCCGCGTCGGTCGCGGCGAGCAGCAGCGGGCCGATGTCGCTCTCGACGACGGCCCACTCGACAACGCCGTTGCTGTTCATGGGAAACCACCGTACGGCCGGCCACTGACAACGGGCCGCGGAGACGGGGCGGCCGAGGTGTCAGCCCGTGGCCTCGCGCACCACATCGGGGGTGTTGGTGATGATTCCGTCGACGCCGAAGCCCGCCACCTTCGCCGCGGTCGCCGCGTCGTTGACCGTCCAGGTGTTGACCCGGAGCTTCTTGCCGTGTGCGCCCTTCAGCGCGTGCACCGCCGACACGTAATCGGCGGAGATCGATGTGTACGAGGGATTGATCTGGTCGGTGAACGCCGCGTACGAGGGCAGATCGGCCACCGCGGGGGTGCCGAGGAAACCGGTCGTGACGTCCGGACGCTGCTGGTGCACCTTCTTCACGCTGTCCGCGCCGAAGCTCTGGATGACGAGCCGGTTCTTGACGTGGTTGCGGTCGAGCCATCCCTTCTGGTGCAGCACCCGCAGGGTCTCCTTCTCGATGCCCGGGTAGGTCTCCGGGCTTTTGATTTCCAGCAGCAGCTTCTGGTGGTTGCGCTCGATCCGGTCCAGGTACTGCTGGAGGGTGGGCACCCGGGTTCCGGCGAACTGCGGACCGAACCAGCTGCCCGCGTCCAGCCGGGCGATCTCGGCGGCCGTGAAGTCCTTGACCGCCCACGGCGCACGATCCGGGAAGACCTCTTCGACGTCGGTGGTCCGCTTCAGACCGGTGTCGTGGATGACCACCAGCACACCGTCCTTGGTGAGCTGGACATCGTTCTCCACCCAGTCGAAGCCGAGGGCGTCGGCCTTGTCGACGGCGGCCAGGGTGTTCTCCGGCGCATAGGCCGAAGCGCCCCGGTGGGCGTAGACGACCGGGGCGCCCGGCTTCGTGTCCGCTGTCCGGGCGCTCACGGTCTGGATGCCCGTGCCCGTGTTCGCGTGCCCGGTCGTGGCCGTGTCCCGGCCCGTGGTCTGCGTATCGGTGGTCGACATCAGCAACGCGCCGGCACCCATGAGGGCGGCGGCAGCGACGGCGGCGGTTGCGGTGCGTGCGAACACGTGTACTCCTTGCGTAAGAGTTACGGACGGGCCGAGAGTGGCAGCCGCCGCCGAACGGGGGACAGGTGAAGGATGGCCACAACGTGAACGCCGCTCTTGAGACCGGGTCACGGGCCGATTTCCATGTCTATAAAATGCAGCTCTTCTGTTTGTCTGCCGGGCCTCGCGTCTTAGGGTCACCCCCGAACCCGGGCTTCCGCGAAGGGCGTACGAGCATGCAGGGCACGATCGACGGTTTCAGCTACGGAGCGGTGACGCCCGTCGTGGCCTTCCTCATGGCCTGCCTCGGTGCGGCCCTCGGGCTGCGCTGTACGACCCGTTCGCTGCGCACCGAGCGTTCCTTCAAGGCCGGCTGGCTGGCCCTCGGCGCGACCTCCATAGGCTCCGGCATCTGGACGATGCACTTCATCGCGATGATCGGCTTCTCCGTCGAAGGGGTGACCATCGGCTACGACAAGCCGATCACCTTCGCCAGCCTCGCCGTCGCGATCGGCATGGTCGCCATCGGCATCTTCATCGTCGGGTACCGGGGCGCCACCCGTATGGCAATGGTGACGGGCGGCACCATTACCGGGCTGGGCGTGGCCACCATGCACTACCTGGGCATGGCCGGAATGCGTCTTGAGGGACAGTTCGAGTACGAAACGTTCACTGTGGCCCTCTCCGTCGTCATAGCCGTGGTGGCCGCCACGACCGCACTCTGGGCGGCCGTCTCCATCCATGGCTTCCTGCCCAGTCTCGGCGCCAGCGTCGTGATGGGCGTCGCGGTGAGCGGCATGCACTACACGGGCATGGCCGCGCTGAGCGTCCATCTGCACCCCGGCGCCCTCGTCGACCCGGCTTCGGCCGACGGGCGGACCGCCCCCCTCCTGCCACTGATGATCGGCCCCGGCTGCTTCCTGCTCCTTGCCGCGGTGGTCGTGATGTTCGACCCCCTGATGGTGATGGGCACCCCGGACTGGGACGACCCCAGGGCCATGAACGGGGCCGGACGGCCCCCCGGAATCCCGGCCCAGCGGCAGGTCCCGCGGTTCGGAACACACGCCGACCCGGCGTCGTTCCACTCGCGGCCGCGCGATCCCGCGCCGCCGGGAGAATGGTGACCTCGGCCCGGCACTGCGGCTGACCCGGCCCGGTTGTCAGCGGTGGGTCGTACGGTGGTTGCATGCGGCCCGTTTCGAAGATCGAACGTTCGGTGGCGCCTTTCGAGGTCGTCAGTCCCTACCAGCCCAGCGGCGACCAGCCCGCGGCCATCGCCGAGCTGGAGCGGCGCATCCGTGCGGATGAGAAGGATGTCGTCCTGCTCGGCGCGACCGGCACCGGCAAGTCGGCGACCACCGCCTGGATGATCGAGAAACTGCAGCGCCCCACCCTGGTGATGGCGCCGAACAAAACGCTCGCGGCCCAGCTGGCGAACGAGTTCCGCGAGCTGCTGCCCAACAACGCCGTCGAGTACTTCGTCTCGTACTACGACTACTACCAGCCCGAGGCGTACGTCCCGCAGTCGGACACCTACATCGAGAAGGACTCCTCGATCAACGAGGAGGTCGAGCGGCTGCGCCACTCCGCGACGAATTCGTTGCTCACCCGGCGCGATGTCGTCGTGGTCGCCTCCGTCTCCTGCATCTACGGTCTCGGTACGCCCCAGGAGTACGTGGACCGGATGGTCCAGCTCAAGGTCGGCGACGAGATCGACCGCGACCAGCTGCTGCGCCGCTTCGTCGAGATCCAGTACAGCCGCAACGACCTGGCGTTCACCCGCGGCACCTTCCGCGTCCGCGGCGACACCATCGAGATCTTCCCGGTCTACGAGGAGCTCGCCGTCCGAATCGAGATGTTCGGCGACGAGATCGAGGCGCTCTCCACCCTCCACCCGCTCACCGGCGAGGTCATCAGCGAGGACCAGTCCCTCCACGTCTTCCCGGCCAGCCACTACGTCGCAGGCCCCGAGCGCATGGAGAAGGCGGTCAACGGCATCGAACAGGAGCTGGAACAGCGCCTCGCCGAGCTGGAGAAGCAGGGCAAGATGCTGGAGGCCCAGCGGCTGCGGATGCGTACCACGTACGACATCGAGATGCTCCGGCAGATCGGCACCTGCTCCGGCGTCGAGAACTACTCGATGCACTTCGACGACCGCTCACCCGGCACCGCCCCCAACACCCTCCTCGACTACTTCCCCGAGGACTTCCTCCTCGTCCTCGACGAGTCGCATGTCACCGTGCCGCAGATCGGCGCCATGTACGAGGGCGACGCCTCCCGCAAGCGGACCCTCGTCGACCACGGATTCCGGCTCCCCTCCGCGCTCGACAACCGCCCGCTGAAGTGGGAGGAGTTCCTGAGCCGGATCGACCAGACCGTCTATCTCTCCGCCACACCCGGGAAGTACGAGCTCTCCAGGGGCGACGGCTTCGTGGAGCAGATCATCCGCCCCACCGGCCTCGTCGACCCGGAGGTCGTCGTCAAGCCCACCGAGGGCCAGATCGACGACCTGGTGCACGAGATCCGCACGCGCGCCGAGAAGGACGAGCGGGTCCTGGTCACCACCCTCACCAAGAAGATGGCCGAGGACCTCACCGACTACTTCCTGGAGCTCGGCATCCAGGTCCGCTATCTGCACAGCGACGTCGACACCCTGCGCCGCATCGAGCTGCTGCGCGAGCTGCGCTCCGGTGAGTACGACGTACTGGTCGGCATCAACCTCCTGCGCGAGGGCCTCGACCTGCCCGAGGTGTCGCTGGTCGCCATCCTCGACGCGGACAAGCAGGGCTTCCTGCGCTCGGGGACGTCCCTGATCCAGACCATCGGGCGCGCCGCCCGTAACGTGTCGGGGCAGGTCCATATGTACGCGGACAAGATCACCCCGGCGATGGCGCAGGCCATCGACGAGACCAATCGCCGTCGCGAGAAGCAGATCGCCTACAACACCGAGCGCGGCCTCGACCCGCAGCCGCTGCGCAAGAAGATCAACGACATCGTTGCGACGATCGCCCGCGAGGAGGTCGATACCGAGCAGCTGCTCGGCACCGGCTACCGCCAGGCGAAGGGCGCCAAGGCTCCCGTTCCCACGCTGGGCGTCAAGACGGCAGGCTCCAAGAAGGCCGGGGGCAACGGCGCGGTGGTCACCGACCGGCCCGCCACCGAACTCGCCGGAATCATCGAGGAGATGACCGACCGGATGCGGGCAGCCGCCGCTGACCTGCAGTTCGAAGTGGCGGCCCGACTGCGCGACGAGGTCGGTGAGTTGAAGAAGGAGTTGCGTCAGATGCGGGAGGCGGGCCTCGCCTGACCCCGTCGCACCTGGTGTGTTGCAGGACCGACACAAAAACGCCCCAAGCGGCCACGCGCTCGGTGTGACTGCGTAGGGTGCTGGAAAACCGCGCACGGACGGTTGCGGGGCAAGCGGAGAGGGGACAGCACGTGACGGTCAATATGACCAAGGGGCAGGCGATCAGCCTGCAGAAGAGCGACGGGGGGACCCTGACCGCGGTACGGATGGGGCTCGGCTGGCAGGCGGCACCGCGCCGCGGTCTGTTCGGTTCACGTACGAGGGAGATCGACCTCGACGCTTCGGCGGTGCTGTTCGCCGACAAGCAGCCGGTCGACGTGGTCTTCTTCCGTCACCTCGTCAGTGACGACGGCTCGGTCAAGCACACCGGGGACAACCTGGTCGGTGGCGCCGGTTCGGGCGGCGACGACGAGGCGATCCTCGTCGATCTGCAGCGGGTGCCGGTCCACATCGACCAGATCGTCTTCACGGTGAACTCCTTCACCGGCCAGACGTTCCAGGAGGTGCAGAACGCCTTCTGTCGCATCGTCGACGAGACCAACGGCGAGGAGCTCGCCCGCTACACGCTGGACGGCGGCGGGCAGTACACGGCCCAGATCATGGCGAAGGTGCACCGTTCGGGGAACGGGTGGCAGATGACCGCCCTCGGTAACCCGGCCAACGGCCGAACCTTCCAGGACCTGATGCCGGCGATCCTGCCGCACCTGTAGGCGCGGCCGGACCAGCCGGTCGATATCGGTACGCGCAGCTCCCGGAGGCATCGGCCGCCGGGAGCTGCACCACATCGCGCCGCACCGCATCACGCAGCGGCAAGTCATCGAGGGGACAGGGCAATGACGGCCGAGCTGGTCCGGGGGCAGAACCACACCTTGCCCCAGACCCGTCTGGAGATCCGGGTATCGGCCGGCACGCCCGTCGTGGCCGGTGCCACGCTCGGCGACGAGGACGGCACCGTGCACGGCACCGAGTGGGTCGCCCACCCGGGATCGCCACAGCTGCCCGGGCTCGAGGTGTCCGGACAGGCCGCCGCCGAACACCGGCTCGCCGTGGACCTCGACGCCCTGCCGGCTTCGGTGCACCGGGTCACCGTGCTGCTGGCCCTGCCCACGGGCGTCGGCGGACCGGTCCGGTTCGGCGCGGTCGCCTCACCGTTCGTCGCCGTCACCGGGCTCGAAGGCGGCGAGATCGCCACCTTCACCCTCACCGGCCTGGACACCGAGTCCGCGGTCACCGCCCTGGAGCTCTACCGCCGCCAGGGCGCCTGGAAGGTCCGCGCCGTCGGTCAGGGCTACGCGGGCGGCCTCGCCGCCATGCTCGCCGACCAGGGCCTGACGCAGGCGGCCGAGCTGGCCCACTCGATCCAGGACGCCGTCGCCCGCGCGATGGCCCGCTCGGTCGCACCGCCCCCGCCGCGCACCCCGGACGGTGACCGGGTCGGTCACGGCACGGGCCCCGTACCGTCCTCGGACGGTGACCGGCCTCCCGTCGCACCGCCGACGGCCTTCCAGCCCCCCGAGCCGCTCGCTGAGCCCACCACCCCACCGTCCGCGGCCACGACGGGCGGCCCCGTCAACTACGCGCACCCGCGCCGCCAGGCATCCGCACCCCCGCCGCCCCCTCCCGCCGCCCCGCCCGCCGGGCCGGGCCACGCCGCCCGGCCCGTCGCCGGGGACGCGACCGGCTGGTCCATGGAGGAGCGCCTCTACAACCAGATATGGGGCATGTTCGAGGACTTGGCCCGCACCACCGCCGCGTACCGCAGCGCCGTCGACTTCGCAGAGTCCCGCATGGAGCAGGAGCTCGACCGGACCCTGTCCGACCCGCGCAACCGGATCGGCGGCGCCGGCGACCGGGCCCGCGAACAGGCCCGTGCCAAGCGCGACGAGCTGACCGCCCGGGCCCGCGAGGTCCTCGATCGCGACCTCGCTCAGCTCGCCGCCGAGTCCGCGGTCGTGGAACCCGCACTCCCCGCCGCGTACGCGGGATGGGACAACCCCGTCTGGCACGCCTACCGCGTCCCGATGGAGACCCCCATGGCGCTGCGCATCGGCGACCTTCATCTGCCCGAGAGCCCCGACCTGCGAATCCCGCTACTGGTCCGGCTCCCTCTGGAGCGAGGGATCTGGGTCGACAGCGGCCGTACGGCCTCCGAGGCCGCAGCCCTGATGGACACCGCCCAACTGCGCCGCCTGGCCATGGAGAACGCGGTCGCGCACGCGGCCCGGCTGCTGGCCGTCTACCCGGCCGACGAGTTCTCCGTCCATGTCATCGACCCCGCGGGCTCGGCGGCCGGAGCGCTCGCCCCCCTGGTCGAATCCGGGGCCCTCGCAGGGCCGCCCGCCGCCGGAGCCGGGGGAGTGGCCACGGTCCTCGCGCAGCTGACCCGGCGCGTCGACCTGGTGCAGATGGCGATCCGGGCCGGCGCCGCCGATTCGCTTCCGCCGGACCTCGACACAGGCGAACAGTTGCTGATCGTCAACGACTTCCCGCACGGCTTCGACGACCGGGCCGTCACCCAGCTGCGCTACCTCGCAGACGAGGGGCCCTCGGTCGGCGTCCATCTGCTGATGGTCGCGGACCGCGAGGACGCCGGCGCGTACGGGCCGGTGCTCGACCCGCTGTGGCGCTCGCTGCTCCGGATCACGCCGGTCGCCGACGACCACCTGGCCGATCCCTGGGTGGGCCACGCCTGGACGTACGAGCCGCTGAGAATGCCGCCCGGCAGCCGGGTCCTTGAGCAGGTGCTCGCCAGGGTGGCCGCGGCCCGCCGCCCCCGGCACCCCTGAGCCCTGGAGCGGAAGCGACTACGTATCAACAGCCCTGACCTGCCCTTTTGGGAGATCTTTACCCTCCTCTTTACCTTTCCTTGGTGTTTCCTGTACTGTTCTTTGGGCGGAGGGGAGTACTCCCATACGCGGCGTTCCCGTCAGTACGGACTGTGACCGGTCCCGGGGCGCCGGCCCGTGGTGCGCAGCCCGTGCGCCCGGGTGGAAGAGACCTCCGGCAGCGACGACGCTGATCAGTAGCCGTAGCGAACTGCCGGAGGCGCAGTGGACGTTTCATGGACCCTCTGGGTGCTGACCATTCTTGGTCTGTCAGCCCTTATTGCCGTCGACTTCTTCATCGGGCGCAAACCCCATGACGTGACGACCAAGGAAGCCGGAATCTGGACGATCATCTGGATCGCGCTGGCCGCGCTCTTCGGACTCGGCCTGCTGGTCTTCGGTGAGAGCCAGGCGGCGGGCGAGTTCTTCGCCGGCTTCATCACCGAGAAGTCGCTCAGCGTCGACAACCTCTTCGTCTTCGTCCTGATCATGGCGAAGTTCTCGGTCCCTTCCCACCTCCAGCAACGGGTGCTGCTCGTCGGTGTGCTGATCGCGCTGGTGCTGCGAGCAATCTTCATCGCTGCCGGTGCCGCCGTCATCGCCAACTTCTCGTGGGTCTTCTACATCTTCGGCGCGTTCCTGATCTACACCGCCTGGAAGCTCATCCAGGAGGCGCGGGCCGACGAGGAAGAGGAGGAGTTCGAGGAGAACCGACTCCTCAAGACGATCGAGCGCCGCTTCGGGGTCGCCGACCGGTACCACGGCACCAAGCTCTTCATCCGCAACAACGGCAAGCGCGTCCTGACGCCGCTGATGGTCGTCATGCTCGCCATCGGCACCACCGATGTGCTGTTCGCCCTGGATTCCATCCCCGCGATCTTCGGCCTGACCCAGGACCCGTACATCGTCTTCACCGCCAACGCCTTCGCCCTGATGGGGCTGCGGCAGCTGTACTTCCTGATCGGCGGGCTGCTGAAGAAGCTGGTCCACCTCAGTTACGGACTGTCGGCCATCCTCGGCTTCATCGGCGTGAAGCTGGTGCTGCACGCACTGCACGAGTCCGGGGTGCACGTCCCCGAGATCTCCATCCCGGTCTCGCTCGGCGTCATCTGCGGCGTGCTGGTGATCACCACGATCACCAGTCTCATCGCCAACAAGAAGCAGGAGCGGGCCGAGGCGGCTGCGGAAGCGGTCAAGGCCGCGGACAAGGGTTCCAGCATCGACGCCTGACCGCGGCGGACGGCCTGGCGGCCGTCCGGCCGGGCAGCAACCGGCACCGGCCGGGGCGAGCAACTGTCCGTTGCCCGCCCCGGCCGGTTTCTGTACGGGTGGAGAGCGCCGCTGCGGCTGCCGTTACCAGCCGCGAGCGCGCCACTGCGGCAGCTGCGGACGCTCGTCGCCGAGCGTGGTGTCGTGGCCGTGGCCCGGATAGACCCAGGTCTCGTCGGGCAACTGGTCGAAGAGCTTGGTCTCCACATCGTGGAGCAGGCTCGCGAAGGCCTCGGGATCCTTGTACGTATTACCGACCCCGCCCGGGAAGAGGCAGTCCCCGGTGAACAGATGCGGGGCGCCGTGCGGGTCGTCGTAGATCAGCACGATGGAGCCCGGGGTGTGACCGACGAGGTGACGGGCGGTCAGGGCGACCCGGCCCACCTGGATCGTGCCGTTGTCGTCGACCAGGACATCGGTCGGGACAGGGATGCCCTCGGCGTCGTACCGCCCGGCGTACGTACGCGCGCCGGTGGCCGCCACCACCTCGCCGAGTGCCTGCCAGTGGTCGCCGTGCCGATGGGTGGTGACGACGGAGGTGATGCCGTCGTCACCGATCAGCTGCAGCAGGGTCCCGGCCTCGTTGGCCGCGTCGATCAGGAGCTGCTCGCCGGTGGCCCGGCAGCGCAGCAGATAGGCGTTGTTGTTCATCGGGCCGACGGCGACCTTGGAGATCATCAGATCCGTCAACTCGTGTACATCCGCACGTCCGCCGACCTTGACCGCTCCGCTGTACGTCATACGTCTCAGCCTATAGCGGGGGCAGTACGGGAAGGGGGCCGCCTTCGACGGTCAGTGCCGACCCGTCACGGCGTCCGCAGAGCCAGCCGAGCAGCTCGGGGGCCGTGCCGCGGACCACGACAGGGCCGCCTTCCGCGCCGCCGCCCGTGGTCCAGAATCGGCCGTCGTCGGCGGCCACACCCGTGGACACGACCTCCGGATGCTGCCCGAACCGCTCGGCGAGGAAGTCGATCTCCCGGTCGACGAACTCTTCGGGAAGATCCTCCAGCTCGTAGCCGATGCCCAGGTCGACATGGTGCAGCTCGACCTCGACGCGGCGGCGGAAGGGAATCCGGGAGGCCGAGTCCGTCACGCCGTTGCGCATCGTGACCGTGCGGGACCAGTCCGCCGCGGCCGATGCGGCATCCATGAAGCGGGCCGCGCTGCCTGCCAGGTCGGCCAACTGCTCGGCCTTCGGCCGGGGTGCGTCGCGCTCGATGTCGCGGTCGCGGGTTTCGCTGTCTGCGTACATCGGCCGGCCCTGGAGAACATTTACGAGCGCGTCGGCGTTACGAGAGAGGTGCGCAACGACATGGCCGCGGCTCCAGCCCGGCAATCGCGACGGCTCGGCGAGTGAGGCGTCGTCCAGTTTCCCGGTGGCGCTGAGCAGCCGATCGGTTGCTTCACGTACGGCGTCCAGGTCGTGCGCATGATCAATCATGAGGCTGAGCCTAGCCTCGCCACTCATTCGGGTGAAGGAGTCTGTGGCCGTCCATAAATCGAATGCGCGTGCTATACGCTCGGAGTCGAAAGCTTCGTACATCGCTGTGGCGCCCCCCATACCCTGGGACAGGGGCTCAGTTCCCCCACTTCTCTCCAGAAAGGTGCGGACCGGCGTGGCCGACCGTCTCATCGTCCGTGGCGCTCGCGAGCACAACCTCAAGAACGTCTCGCTCGACCTCCCGCGCGACTCCCTCATCGTCTTCACCGGGCTTTCCGGGTCGGGCAAGTCGTCTCTCGCGTTCGATACGATTTTCGCCGAGGGGCAGCGGCGCTACGTGGAGTCCCTCTCCTCGTACGCCCGCCAGTTCCTCGGCCAGATGGACAAGCCGGACGTCGACTTCATCGAGGGCCTCTCGCCAGCCGTCTCCATCGACCAGAAGTCGACCTCGCGCAACCCGCGCTCGACGGTCGGCACCATCACGGAGGTCTACGACTACCTCCGGCTGCTCTTCGCCCGGATCGGCAAGCCACACTGTCCCGAGTGCGGCCGTCCCATCTCGCGCCAGTCGCCGCAGGCCATCGTCGACAAGGTGCTCGGTCTTCCCGAGGGCAGCCGTTTCCAGGTGCTCTCGCCGCTGGTGCGTGAGCGCAAGGGCGAGTTCGTCGACCTCTTCGCCGATCTGCAGACCAAGGGCTACAGCAGGGCCCGGGTCGACGGCGAGACCATCCAGCTCTCCGAGCCGCCCAAGCTGAAGAAGCAGGAGAAGCACACCATCGAGGTGGTCATCGACCGCCTCACGGTGAAGGACAGCGCCAAGCGCCGGCTGACCGACTCGGTCGAGACCGCGCTCGGGCTCTCCGGCGGCATGGTCGTGCTCGACTTCGTCGACCTCCCCGAGGACGACCCCGAGCGTGAGCGGATGTACTCCGAGCACCTCTACTGCCCGTACGACGACCTCTCTTTCGAGGAGCTGGAGCCGCGCTCTTTCTCCTTCAACTCGCCCTTCGGCGCCTGCCCCGACTGCACGGGTATCGGTACGCGGATGGAGGTCGACCCCGAGCTGATCGTCCCCGACGAGGAGAAGTCGCTCGACGAGGGCGCGATCCACCCCTGGTCGCACGGCCACACCAAGGAGTACTTCGGGCGGCTGATCGGCGCGCTCGCCACAGCCCTCGGATTCCGTACGGACATCCCGTGGGCCGGGCTGCCGCAGCGCGCCAAGAAGGCCCTGCTCCACGGCCACAAGATCCAGACCGAGGTCCGCTACCGCAACCGCTACGGCCGCGAGCGCGCCTACACCACCCCCGCCTTCGAGGGCGCGGTGCAGTTCGTCAAGCGGCGGCACTCCGAGGCCGAGAGCGACTCCAGCCGGGAGCGCTTCGAGGGCTATATGCGAGAGGTGCCCTGCCCGACCTGCGAGGGCACCAGGCTCAAGCCGATCGTCCTCGCGGTCACGGTGATGGAGAAGTCCATTGCCGAGGTCTCCGCGATGTCGATCAGCGAGTGCGCCGAATTCCTCGGCCGGATGAAGCTGAACGCCCGCGACAAGAAGATCGCCGAACGGGTGCTGAAGGAGGTCAACGAGCGGCTGAGGTTCCTGGTCGACGTCGGCCTCGACTACCTCTCGCTGAACCGCGCGGCAGGCACTCTGTCCGGCGGCGAGGCCCAGCGCATCCGGCTGGCCACACAGATCGGCTCCGGCCTGGTCGGCGTGCTGTACGTGCTGGACGAGCCGTCCATCGGTCTGCACCAGCGGGACAACCACCGGCTGATCGAGACCCTGGTCCGGCTCCGCGACATGGGCAACACGCTCATCGTCGTCGAGCACGACGAGGACACCATCAAGGTCGCCGACTGGGTCGTCGACATCGGCCCCGGCGCCGGTGAGCACGGCGGCAAGGTGGTCCACTCCGGATCGCTCAAGGAGCTGCTGGGCAACGGTGAGTCGATCACCGGTCAGTATCTGGCCGGCAGGAAGTCGATCGCGATGCCCGACATCCGGCGCCCCGTCGACCCGTCACGCAGGCTCACGGTGCACGGTGCCCGGGAGAACAACCTCCAGGACATCGACGTCTCCTTCCCGCTCGGTGTGCTCACGGCCGTCACGGGTGTCTCGGGCTCCGGAAAGTCGACGCTGGTCAACGACATCCTCTACACCCACCTGGCACGCGAGCTGAACGGTGCCAAGTCGGTGCCCGGCCGCCACACCCGGGTCGACGGGGACGACCAGGTCGACAAGGTGGTGCACGTCGACCAGTCACCCATCGGCCGTACGCCCCGGTCGAACCCGGCCACGTACACCGGCGTCTTCGACCATGTCCGCAAGCTGTTCGCGGAGACGATGGAGGCGAAGGTGCGCGGCTATCTGCCGGGCCGCTTCTCCTTCAACGTCAAGGGCGGCCGCTGCGAGAACTGTTCCGGCGACGGCACGATCAAGATCGAGATGAACTTCCTGCCTGATGTGTACGTCCCGTGCGAGGTCTGCCACGGAGCGCGCTACAACCGGGAGACCCTGGAGGTCCACTACAAGGGAAAGTCCATCGCCGAGGTGCTGGACATGCCGATCGAGGAGGGCCTGGAGTTCTTCGAGGCCGTCCCGACGATCGCCCGTCACCTCCGCACGCTCCACGAGGTCGGCCTCGGATACGTCAGGCTCGGCCAGTCCGCGCCGACGCTCTCCGGCGGCGAGGCACAGCGTGTGAAGCTCGCGAGCGAGCTGCAGAAGCGCTCCACCGGCCGCACGGTCTACGTCCTGGACGAGCCGACCACGGGCCTGCACTTCGAGGACATCAGCAAGCTCATCAAGGTGCTCTCCGGGCTGGTCGACAAAGGCAACTCGGTGATCGTCATCGAGCACAACCTCGATGTGGTCAAGACCGCGGACTGGGTCATCGACATGGGCCCCGAAGGGGGCAACGGGGGCGGTCTTGTCGTCGCCGAGGGAACTCCGGAGCAGGTCGCCGGGGTTCCGGCCAGCCACACCGGCAAGTTCCTCCAGGGCATCCTGGACCCGGACCGGGTGAGCGAAGCCTCGGTGCCTGCGGCACGTAAGCCCGTGCGGAAGGTGGCCACGAAGAAGGCAGTCGCTGCGAAGTCGGCCCCGGTCAGGAAGACGGCCACGGCCAGGACGAGTGCCGGCCAGGCCGCCAAGTCCGCCACGGCCAGGACCGCCGAGACGGCTGTGGCGGAGAAGCCCGCGGCGAAGAAGGCGACCCGCGCGCGCAAGGCCTGACGGTACCGCGACGAAGCGGCGGCCCCGGAAATCGGAGGCCGCCGCTTCTGCCGGTACGGCGCGCCCCTCGCCGCAGGCCCCGCTACGGCTGCGCGCCCATCGGAGCTCGGTGAGGCCTGCGCCGCCCCCACCCCCCCCCGCGCGTCCCCAGGTACCCCGGCCCGCCCGCTCGTCCCAGGAGCGGACCGGTCCGCCCGCGCGCCCCTGCCCGTACACCCTCCCCTCCTGTCCAACCGCCCCTGGCCCCCTGACCAGGGACAATCGGACTTGGGTGGCCCGGCCACCGACCCCCCGATCTCCGCCGGTATCGTCGGTTCTGTCACCGATGGCTCTGACGCCCCCGGGTAACCCCTGGTGCTTCCGGCGCCTCAGCTGCCCCCGGTAACCCCTCTGCACCCTGCACCTCTGACCAGTGGAGACCGCATGCCCGGCCAGCCCGCCGCCCGCCGTACCGTGCTGAAGGGTGCCGCTCTCGCCGGCGCCGCCGGGCTGGGAGTGACCGCCTGTTCGACCGAATCGAAGCTCGGTCATGCCGAGACACCGACGCCGACCGCCCCCGTCCAGCTGGGCGCGGCGGAAGAGGTTCCCGTCGGCGGATCCAAGCTCTACCGCGACCAGCGGGTCATCGTCACGTGCCCGGCCAAGGGCCAGTACAAGGCGTTCAGCGCCCAGTGCACCCACGCGGGCTGCCTGCTGGACAAGGTCGAGGACAACGTGGGGAACTGTCCCTGCCACGGCAGCCACTTCGATACGACGACCGGTAAGGCGATGCGCGGCCCGGCGACCGCGCCGCTGCCCTCGGTCCCGGTCCGGATCGAGGGCGGAAAGCTCGTCGCGGGCCCCGACGCCTGACGCCCTGCCAAGGACGGACTCACTCCCAGTCCCAGTCGATGCCGACCAGGCCGGGCCGTACCCCCTGCTCCACCAGGTGAACGGTCCGGTGCCGGCCGGTGAGCGTGAGAACCGCACGGGCGCCGCGCGGCGCCCCCGCCGAGACCTGGGCGAAGCTCCGGCACCGTACCGGCAGCGCGGCCTCGTCGAAGTCCACCTGCAACACGTACTGTCCGCCGCAGAAGCTGAAGCCGCGCACGTACTTGCCGCACGGCCCTCCCGTGGCGTCGTCGAAGCCGTAGCCGAAGAGGTATGAGTCACCCGCCCTCAGCCGGTTTCGAAGAGCAGCTCCGCGACGAGCACTCCCTTCTCCCGGTCCCAGCGGACCCGCCCCGTCCGGCAGTTCTCCCGGACGGCCACCTCCACCCGCGCCGGATCGCCCCGGTATACGGCGAGATAGCGGTCGATGTCGTCCCGGTGCGCGCGCACCACGTGCTGCGACTTCCATTGCCGCAGTTCCCGGCCGGGCCCGATCCGTATCCGCTCGTGATGCCCCACGGTGTGCAGCCCGCCGTCCATCGGTGACCCCATCGTGGCGAGCACCCGCTCCACCGCGTCGGAGCGGGTGCCCTCGCCGTGCTCGCCCTCGGTGGCATCACGGCACTGCGCAACCGCCGCCACCGGCAAACCCCGTGACCGGCAACGGCACCCGCTGACCCCGTGCTCCGGGGCGCGCTCCCTCGACCTGCGCCCCGGAGCACGGCACCACTGCCGAGCAGGCCGCACTGTCACTGCCCGCAAGTAGGGTGGGACACATGGCAGACCCCTCCAGCTACCGCCCCAAGCCGGGACAGATCCCCGACTCCCCGGGGGTCTACAAATTCCGCGACGAACACCGCCGGGTGATCTACGTCGGAAAGGCCAAGAACCTGCGCCAGCGCCTGGCCAATTACTTCCAGGACCTGGCCGCGCTCCACCCGCGTACGCGCACGATGGTCACTACGGCCGCCTCGGTGGAGTGGACCGTCGTCTCCACGGAGGTCGAGGCGCTCCAGCTGGAGTACTCCTGGATCAAGGAGTTCGACCCCCGGTTCAACGTCAAGTACCGCGACGACAAGAGTTATCCGTATCTCGCGGTCACGCTCAACGAGGAATTCCCGCGCGTCCAGGTCATGCGCGGAGCCAAGAAGAAGGGCGTGCGCTACTTCGGTCCGTACGGGCATGCCTGGGCGATCCGCGAGACGGTCGACCTGATGCTCCGGGTCTTTCCGGTGCGTACGTGTTCCGCCGGAGTCTTCAAGAACGCTGCCAGGACCGGCCGCCCGTGCCTCCTCGGCTACATCGGCAAGTGTTCGGCCCCCTGCGTCGGCCGGGTCACCCCCGAGGAACACCGCGAACTGGCGGGCGACTTCTGCGACTTCATGGCCGGTCGCACCGGCACGTACATCCGCCGCCTGGAGAAGGACATGATGGCGGCGGCCGAAGAGATGGAGTACGAGCGGGCGGCTCGGCTCCGCGACGATGTGGAGGCCCTCAAGCGGGCCATGGAGAAGAGCGCCGTAGTCCTTGCCGACGCCACCGACGCCGACCTGATCGCGGTCGCCGAGGACGAGCTCGAAGCCGCCGTCCAGATCTTCCATGTGCGCGGCGGCCGGGTGCGCGGTCAGCGCGGCTGGGTCACCGACAAGGTCGAGAACGTCGACACCTCGGGCCTGGTCGAGCACGCCCTGCAGCAGCTGTACGGCGAGGAGACGGGCGACTCCGTTCCCAAGGAGGTCCTCGTCCCGGCCCTCCCCGAGGACCCCGACGCGGTCTCCCAGTGGCTCGCCGGCCGCAGGGGCTCCCACGTCAGCCTGCGGATCCCGCAGCGCGGCGACAAGAAGGACCTGATGGCGACGGTTCAGCGCAACGCCCAGCAGGCCCTGGGGCTGCACAAGACCAAGCGCGCATCCGACCTGACGACCCGCTCCCGCGCCCTGGAGGAGATCACCGAGGCGCTCGACCTCGACACGGCTCCGCTGCGCATCGAGTGTTTCGACATCTCGCATCTCCAGGGCGACGACGTGGTCGCCTCCATGGTCGTCTTCGAGGACGGTCTTGCACGCAAGAGCGAGTACCGCCGCTTCCAGATCAAGGGCTTCGAGGGCCAGGACGACGTCCGGTCGATGCACGAGGTGATCGGCCGCCGCTTCAAGCGGTATCTCCAGGAGAAGGAGCGGACGGGGGAGTGGGAGGAGACCCCCGCGCCGACCGGCCCCGTCCCGGCCCCGCAAACCGCTCCGGCAGTCCCGGCCGGCCCGGCCGCCCAGGCCGACGGCGTGGACACCATCCCCGGCGCAGGCACCGCCTCCGTCCCGGACACCACCCCCGATCCGGACCCCGAGCCCCGTGAGGACGACGGCCGTCCCAAACGGTTCGCCTATCCGCCGCAGCTCGTCGTGGTCGACGGCGGCCAGCCGCAGGTCGCCGCCGCCAAGCGCGCCCTCGACGAGCTCGGGATCGACGACATCGCCGTCTGCGGCCTCGCCAAGCGCCTCGAAGAGGTCTGGCTGCCCGAGGACGACGACCCCGTCGTCCTGCCCCGCTCCAGCGAGGGCCTCTACCTCCTCCAGCGTGTCCGTGACGAGGCCCATCGCTTCGCGATCACGTATCAGCGAGCCAAGCGGGCCAAGCGCATCCGTTCCAGCCCCCTGGATGCCGTCGTCGGCCTCGGCGAGACCCGGAAACAGGCGCTGATCAAGCATTTCGGCTCCGTGAAGAAGCTGAAGCGGGCGACAATCGACGAGATCTGCGAGGTTCCGGGGATAGGCCGCAGGACTGCGGAATCGGTGGCTGTCGCCCTGGCCTCGGCTGCCCCGGCCACGCCCGCCGTGAACACGGCGACAGGAGAGATCATTGAAGATGACGACGGGGGCAGCACGACATGACTGAGCACGAACACGAAGTCGAGCACAACAGCACCGACCGAGCAGACGGAGCAGGACACGTGAGTACGGGCACCACGATCGAGACGGGTGACGGGAATGCGGCCATCCCCGAGCTGGTGATCATCTCGGGGATGTCGGGCGCCGGGCGCAGTACCGCGGCCAAGTGTCTGGAGGACCTCGGCTGGTTCGTCGTCGACAACCTGCCGCCCGCCCTGATTCCCACCATGGTCGAGCTCGGCGCCCGCTCGCAGGGCAACGTGGCCCGGATCGCCGTCGTCGTCGACGTGCGGGGCCGCCGCTTCTTCGACAACCTCCGCGAGTCCCTCGCGGACCTGGAGGCGAAGCACGTCACCCGGCGCATCGTCTTCCTGGAGTCCTCCGACGACGCGCTGGTCCGGCGCTTCGAGTCGGTCCGCCGCCCGCACCCCCTCCAGGGCGACGGCCGGATCGTCGACGGCATCGCCGCCGAGCGCGATCTGCTGCGTGAGCTGCGCGGCGATGCCGACCTGGTGATCGACACCTCCAGCCTCAATGTGCACGAACTGCGCGCCAAGATGGACGCCCAGTTCGCCGGCGACGAGGAGCCGGAGCTGCGCGCCACGGTGATGTCGTTCGGCTTCAAGTACGGCCTGCCGGTCGACGCCGACCTGGTGGTCGACTGCCGCTTCCTGCCCAACCCGCACTGGGTCCCCGAGCTGCGCCCGTTCACCGGGCTCAACGAAGAGGTCTCCGCCTACGTCTTCGACCAACCCGGCGCCAAGGAATTCCTCAACCAGTACACGGAGCTGCTCCAGCTCATCGCCGCCGGGTACCGCCGCGAGGGCAAGCGCTATGTGACGATCGCCGTCGGCTGCACGGGCGGCAAGCACCGCTCGGTCGCCATGTCCGAGAAGCTCGCGGCCAGGCTCGCGACCGAAGGCATCGAGACCGTCCTCGTCCACCGGGACATGGGGCGCGAGTGACCAGCCGTAGTCTGCGCCTGCGGCGGCTGCGCAGAGCCACCTCTGCGATCTCCGGCCGCAAGCGCGGCGCGCAGCCCAAGGTCGTCGCCCTCGGCGGCGGCATGGGTCTGTCCGCATCGCTCGCGGCGCTCCGCCGGATCACCGGCGATCTCACGGCCGTGGTCACCGTCGCCGACGACGGCGGCTCCAGCGGCCGGCTCCGCGAGGAGCTCGGGGTCCTGCCGCCCGGCGACCTGCGCAAGGCGCTCGCCGCACTGTGCGGTGACGACGAATGGGGCCAGACCTGGGCCCAGGTCATCCAGCACCGCTTCCAGTCCAAGGGCGATCTGCACGAGCACGCGGTCGGCAATCTGCTGATCGTCGCCCTGTGGGAGCAGCTCGGCGACCATGTCCAGGCCCTGGACCTGGTCGGCAAGCTCCTCGGTGCGCACGGCCGGGTGCTGCCCATGTCCGCCGTGCCGCTGGAGCTCCAGGCGCTCGTACGGGGACACGACCCGGCCCGACCGGACGACGTGGACACGGTGCGCGGTCAGGCCACTGTGGCGCTCACCCCGGGCGAGGTGCAGTCCGTGCACCTCGTCCCGAACGACCCGCCGGCCGTTCCCGAGGCCGTCGCGGCGGTCCTCGACGCGGACTGGGTGGTGCTCGGCCCGGGGTCCTGGTTCTCCTCCGTGATCCCGCATCTGCTCGTCCCGGAACTGCTCGACGCGCTCATCGAGACCAAGGCCCGCAAGGTCCTCTCGCTCAACCTCGCACCGCAACCCGGCGAAACTGATGGCTTCTCTCCGCAGCGTCATTTGGAGGTTTTGGGACGACACGCCCCTAAACTCGCCATGGACGTGGTGCTGGCCGACGAAGCCGCCGTGCCCGATCGCGATTCCCTCGCCGACGCCGCCAAGCGGCTCGGCGCCGCGGTCGAGCTGGCGCCGGTGGCCTCACCCGACGGTGTTCCGATCCATGATCCGGAGCTGTTGGCCGCCGCGTACGACCGTATTTTTCGGATGCATGGAAGGATCGGCCCATGGCGATGACGCCGGCGGTGAAGGACGAAGTCTCTCGGCTTCCCGTGACCCGGACCTGCTGCAGGAAGGCAGAAGTCTCGGCGATTCTTCGGTTCGCGGGTGGGCTGCACCTGGTGAGCGGCCGGATTGTGATCGAGGCGGAGCTGGACACCGCGATGGCGGCGCGCCGGCTGAAGCGGGACATTCTCGAGATCTTCGGGCACAGCTCGGAACTGATCGTGATGGCTCCCGGCGGGCTGCGGCGCGGCTCCCGCTATGTCGTACGGGTGGTTGCGGGCGGCGATCAGCTGGCCCGCCAGACCGGCCTGGTGGACGGCCGCGGCCGTCCCATCCGCGGCCTGCCCCCGCAGGTGGTCTCGGGGGCCACCTGCGATGCCGAGGCCGCCTGGCGCGGGGCCTTCCTGGCACATGGCTCGCTCACCGAGCCGGGCCGCTCTTCCTCGCTGGAGGTGACCTGCCCGGGCCCGGAGGCGGCGCTCGCGCTGGTCGGCGCGGCCCGCAGGCTCTCCATCGCGGCGAAGGCCCGCGAGGTGCGCGGGGTGGACCGGGTCGTCGTCCGTGACGGCGACGCGATCGGTGCCCTGCTCACCCGGCTCGGCGCCCATGAGTCGGTGCTGGCCTGGGAGGAACGGCGGATGCGCCGCGAGGTCCGCGCCACCGCCAACCGGCTCGCCAACTTCGACGACGCCAACCTGCGCCGTTCCGCGCGGGCCGCGGTCGCCGCGGGCGCCCGGGTCGGGCGCGCGCTGGAGATCCTGGGCGAGGAGGTGCCCGAACACCTCGCCGCGGCCGGACGGCTGCGCATGGAGCACAAGCAGGCCTCCTTGGAGGAGCTGGGCGCGCTCGCCGACCCGCCGCTGACCAAGGACGCGGTCGCCGGCCGGATCCGACGACTGCTGGCGATGGCCGACAAGCGGGCCCAGGATCTGGGTATCCCGGGCACGGAATCCACCCTCAGCGAGGAGCTGGCCGACGGCCTGGTGGGCTGACCCGCGACGGTCATGAAGTCGGCCAAATACAGAACGCGCGGCATTCCCAGAAGTGTTGACGCTCCGTAATCATCGCTACAAGTACGGCCGAGTATCCGGAGGCCCGTACTCCTATCGAGGAGTACGGGCCTCGGCGGTTCTTACGGCCCCGCTCGATGTCACCCCGGGGCCGTCGGAGAGGTAGGGTCGGAGGCGGTCGGGGACATCTCATACAACTCGCCGGGGTGTAAATCCCGCGTACCTAACGAGGAGATCGGTTCGTGACGATCCGCGTAGGCATCAACGGCTTTGGCCGCATCGGTCGTAACTACTTCCGCGCGCTGCTGGAGCAGGGTGCGGACATCGAGATCGTGGCTGTCAACGACCTGGGTGACACCGCGACCACGGCACACCTTCTGAAGTACGACACGATCCTGGGCCGTCTCAAGGCCGAGGTCAGCCACACCGCCGACAGCATCACCGTCGATGGTCACACCATCAAGGTGCTCTCCGAGCGCAACCCGGCCGACATCCCCTGGGGTGAGCTGGGCGTCGACATCGTCATCGAGTCGACCGGCATCTTCACCAAGAAGGCCGACGCCGAGAAGCACATCGCGGGTGGCGCCAAGAAGGTCCTCATCTCGGCCCCGGCCAAGAACGAGGACATCACCATCGTGATGGGTGTCAACGAGGAGAAGTACGACGCGGCCAACCACCACGTCATCTCCAACGCCTCCTGCACCACCAACTGTGTCGCGCCGATGGCCAAGGTTCTGGACGAGAACTTCGGCATCGTCAAGGGCCTCATGACGACGGTCCACGCGTACACGAACGACCAGCGCATCCTGGACTTCCCGCACTCCGACCTGCGTCGCGCCCGCGCCGCGGCGGAGAACATCATCCCGACCACGACCGGTGCCGCCAAGGCCACCGCTCTGGTGCTCCCGCAGCTCAAGGGCAAGCTCGACGGCATGGCGATGCGCGTCCCGGTCCCGACCGGTTCGGTCACCGACCTGGTCATCACGCTGGAGCGCGAGGTCACCCGCGACGAGGTCAACGCCGCGTTCCAGAAGGCCGCCGAGGAAGGCCCGCTCAAGGGCAAGCTGGCCTACACCCAGGACCCGATCGTGTCCTCGGACATCGTCTCGGACCCGGCCTCCTGCACCTTCGACTCCCTGCTGACCATGGCAGAGGGCACGCAGGTCAAGGTCATCGGCTGGTATGACAACGAGTGGGGCTACTCCAACCGCCTCGTCGACCTGACCGTGTTCGTCGGCAGCCAGCTCTGACCGTCGAATCGGCAGGCACCTCGATGTGAGCACGGGGCTCGAACGGCGCAACGCAGCGCCGTTCGAGCCCCGTTGCATGCTTCCTCGTCCTCCAAGGAGTCCAGCAAGATGAAGACCATCGACGAACTTCTCGCCGAAGGGGTCACCGGCAAGCGCGTATTCGTCCGCGCCGACCTCAACGTGCCGCTGAGCGGCACCACCATCACCGACGACGGCCGCATCCGCGCCGTCCAGCCGACCGTGGAGAAGCTCGCCGCGACCGGTGCGCGGGTCATCGTCGCCTCGCACCTGGGCCGCCCCAAGGGCGCCCCGGACCCCGCCTTCTCCCTGGCGCCCGCCGCGGCCCGTCTCGGTGAGCTGATCGGCGCCGACGTGGCCTTCGCGACCGACACGGTCGGCGAGTCCGCCCGCGCCACGGTCGCCGCGCTCGCCGACGGCCGGGTCGCCGTCATCGAGAACCTCCGCTTCAACCCCGGTGAGACGTCGAAGGACGACGCCGAGCGCGGCGCGTTCGCCGACCAGCTCGCCGAGCTCGCCGATGTGTACGTGGGCGACGGCTTCGGGGCCGTCCACCGCAAGCACGCCTCGGTCTTCGACCTCCCGGCCCGGCTGCCGCACGCCGCCGGCGACCTGATCGCCACCGAGGTCGGCGTCCTGAAGAAGCTCACCGAGAACGTCGAGCGCCCGTACGCCGTCGTGCTCGGCGGCTCCAAGGTCTCCGACAAGCTCGGCGTCATCGACCACCTGCTGGAGCGCGCCGACCGCATCCTCATCGGCGGCGGCATGGCGTACACCTTCCTCAAGGCCCAGGGCCACGAGGTCGGCAGCTCCCTCCTTCAGGAGGACCAGATCCCGGCGGTGCTGGAGTACCTCAAGCGCGCCGAGGACAAGGGCGTGGAGTTCGTGCTCCCCGTCGACGTCGTGGTCTCCGAGCAGTTCCCGGACCTCAAGGCCAAGGCTCCGACCGAGCACCGCACCGTGCCCGCGGACGCCATCCCGGCCGGTTTCATGGGCCTGGACAACGGCCCCGAGACCAACAAGCTGTACGCCTCGAAGCTCGCCGACGCCGTCACCGTCTTCTGGAACGGCCCGATGGGCGTCTTCGAGCACCCTGATTACGCCGAGGGCACCCGGGCCGTAGCCCAGGCCCTCGTCGACTCCGAGGGCTTCAGTGTCGTCGGCGGTGGCGACTCCGCCGCGGCCGTCCGCATCCTGGGCTTCGACGAGAATGCATTCGGACACATCTCGACCGGTGGCGGCGCCAGCCTCGAATACCTCGAGGGCAAGACGCTTCCCGGCCTCGCCGCACTGGAGGACTGACTTTTCATGAGCACCCGTACCCCGCTGATGGCGGGCAACTGGAAGATGAACCTCAACCACCTCGAGGCCATCGCACACGTCCAGAAGCTCGCCTTCGCCCTGGCCGACAAGGACTACGACGCCGTAGAGGTCGCCGTCCTGCCGCCCTTCACCGACCTGCGCTCCGTGCAGACCCTGGTGGACGGCGACAAGCTGAAGATCAAGTACGGCGCCCAGGACATCTCGGCGCACGACTCCGGCGCGTACACCGGTGAGATCTCCGGCCCGATGCTCGCCAAGCTGAAGTGCACCTACGTCACCGTCGGCCACAGCGAGCGCCGCCAGTACCATGGCGAGACCGACGAGATCTGCAACACCAAGGTGAAGGCCGCTTTCAAGCACGGCCTGACCCCGATCCTCTGCGTCGGCGAGGAGCTGGAGGTCCGTGAGGCGGGCAACCACGTCGCGCACACGCTTGCGCAGGTCGACGGTGGTCTCAAGGACATCCCCGCCGAGCTGGCCGAGTCGATCGTGATCGCGTACGAGCCGGTCTGGGCCATCGGGACCGGCAAGGTCTGCGGCTCCGACGACGCCCAGGAGGTCTGCGGGGCGATCCGCAGCCGCCTCGCCGAGCTGTACTCGCAGGAACTGGCCGACACGGTCCGTATCCAGTACGGAGGCTCGGTGAAGTCCGGGAACGTCGCCGAGATCATGTCGAAGCCCGATGTGGACGGCGCGCTGATCGGTGGGGCCGCACTGGACGCCGACGAGTTCGTCAAGATCGTCCGCTTCCGCGACCAGTGAGTATGCGGTAGCGCGGATCCGTCGTACCCTTGCGGGGGCCGAGGAGGGTGTAGCCTCCCGGCCCCCGCTGTTCGCACATACAGTCCAGAGAATTCCGGAAAGTAGGGACCAGCCGTGATTTTGGCGTTCGAGATCGCCCTGATCGTCTTCAGCCTGCTGCTGATGCTGCTGGTGCTGATGCACAAGGGCAAGGGCGGCGGCCTCTCCGACATGTTCGGTGGCGGTATGCAGTCGTCCGTGGGCGGCTCCTCGGTCGCCGAGCGGAACCTCGACCGGATCACCGTGTTCATCGGTCTGGCCTGGTTCGCGTGCATTGTTGCGCTTGGTCTGCTGATCAAGCTGGACAACTGACCCGTCGTACGCGATTCCCGGTGAGGGTGTAACTCCTTTCACTGGACGCGCGTTGGGCCTTACGTAGACTGGGGCATCTTCGAGCACCATCACGCAGGGAGTTACGACCGTGGCAAGTGGCAACGCGATCCGGGGAAGCCGGGTCGGAGCGGGGCCGATGGGGGAGGCCGAGCGGGGCGAGTCCGCGCCGCGCCTCCGCATCTCCTTCTGGTGCTCGAACGGGCACGAGACGCAGCCGAGCTTCGCCAGTGACGCGCAGGTACCGGAGACTTGGGACTGCCCGCGCTGTGGTTTCCCGGCCGGCCAGGACCGGGACAGTCCGCCGGACCCGCCGCGCACCGAACCGTACAAGACGCACCTCGCGTACGTACGTGAGCGGCGCAGCGATGCGGACGGCGAGGCCATCCTCGCCGAGGCCCTGGCAAAACTCCGGGGTGAGATCTAGTTGTTGTTCTCCGGCCGGACACCTCACGGGGTGTCCGGCCGGACTGCTTTTGCCGTGCCGCAGCTCTCCCTCGCCTCGTCAACCCCTCTGATCAATTAAGTTGGAAGGGCAGCGGGGCATCTGCAGGCACGAGAAGAAGTGGGCTGATATCCGGGATGAATACACCAAGCCGAACCAGGCTCAACCAGACGCCCGAGTGGACCGCTCTGGGCAAGCACCGTGAGCAGCTCGGGGCGACACACCTGCGGCAGCTCTTCGCGGACGACCCGGAGCGCGGCACCGGATACACCCTCCGGGTCGGTGATCTGTATGTCGACTACTCCAAGCACCTGGTCACCGACGAGACGCTCCGGCTGCTGCGCGAGCTCGCCGTGTCCACCGGCGTGGCAGAGCTGCGGGACGCGATGTTCCGCGGCGAGAAGATCAACACCACCGAGGACCGCGCCGTCCTGCACACCGCGCTGCGTGCCCCGAGAGATGTGGTGATCGAGGTCGACGGCGAGAACGTGGTGCCCGCCGTGCACACCGTACTCGACAGGATGGCGGCCTTCTCCGACCGCATCAGGGCGGGGGAGTGGACCGGTCACACCGGCAAGCGCATCAAGAACATCGTCAACATCGGCATCGGCGGCTCCGACCTCGGCCCCGCCATGGCGTACGAGGTGCTGCGCTCCTTCACGGACCGCTCGCTCACCGTCCGCTTCGTGTCGAACGTCGACGGCGCCGACCTCCACGAGGCCGTGCGCGATCTCGACCCGGCCGAGACGCTCTTCATCATCGCGTCGAAGACCTTCACCACGATCGAGACCATCACCAACGCCACCTCGGCCCGCGACTGGCTGCTGACCGGTCTGAAGGCCGATCAGGACGCCGTCGCCAAGCACTTCGTGGCGCTGTCCACGAACGCCGAGAAGGTCGCGGACTTCGGCATCGACACCGCCAACATGTTCGAGTTCTGGGACTGGGTCGGCGGCCGCTACTCGTACGACTCCGCCATCGGACTCTCGCTGATGATCGCCATCGGCCCGGCCCGGTTCCGCGAGATGCTCGACGGCTTCCACCTCGTCGACGAGCACTTCCGCACCGCCCCCGCCGAGGACAACGCCCCGCTGCTGCTGGGCCTGTTGGGCGTCTGGTACGGCGCGTTCTTCGACGCGCAGTCGCATGCCGTACTGCCCTACAGCCACTATCTGTCCAAGTTCACCGCGTACTTGCAGCAGCTGGACATGGAGTCCAACGGCAAGTCCGTGGACCGGGACGGCAATCCGGTCGACTGGCAGACCGGACCGGTCGTCTGGGGCACCCCCGGCACCAATGGGCAGCACGCCTATTACCAGCTGATCCACCAGGGCACCAAGGTCATCCCGGCCGACTTCATCGGCTTCGCCGAGCCGGTCGCCGACCTGCTGCCCGGTCTGGTCGCCCAGCACGATCTGCTGATGGCCAACTTCTTCGCCCAGACCCAGGCGCTGGCCTTCGGCAAGACGCCGGACGAGGTCCGCGCCGAAGGCGTCGCCGAGGAGCTGGTGCCGCACAAGACCTTCCGGGGCAACCACCCGACGACGACGATCCTGGCCGACAGGCTGACGCCGTCCGTCCTCGGCCAGCTGATCGCGCTGTACGAGCACAAGGTCTTCGTCCAGGGAGCCATCTGGAACATCGACTCCTTCGACCAGTGGGGCGTCGAACTCGGCAAGGTCCTCGCCAAGAAGATCGAGCCGGTGCTGACCGAGACGTCGACATCGGCCGCTGCCGCGGCGGAGGGGGGCGAGCAGCTGGACAGCTCGACCGCCGCGCTCGTCCAGGCGTACCGCGCCCGCAGGGGGCGCTGAGCCGATGACCACGGGGGAGCGGACGGTGCGGCTGAGGCCGCCGAACAACACACTGGACCCGAGGGCCGTCGGCTGGTGGCGGGCCCGGTGGCTGCTGCTGACCGTGGTGCCGGTCGCCGTGACGGCCGTGCTGGGCGCGTTCATCGAGCCCGCCCGGTTCTGGCTGCTGCTGTCCGCAGCGATCCTCGCGGTCCTCGGCATCGGCTGCGCCGTCCTCTTCCCCCTCTGGTGGTTCCGCACCCATCGCTGGGAGGTCACCGACGAAGCGGTGTACGTCAGAACCGGCGTCCTGAGGCAGGAGTGGCGGATCGCCCCGATGTCCCGGATCCAGACCGTGGACACCGTGCGCGGCCCGCTCGAACAGCTCTACCGGCTTGCCACGGTCACCGTGACCACGGCATCGTCCAAGGGTGCGGTGCGGATCGAGGGACTGGGCCACGAACTGGCGGCCGAGCTGGCTGAGCGGCTCACCCGGATCACGCAGGACACCCCCGGGGACGCCACATGAGCTCCGAGGCGGCCGTTGCCCCGGGCGCCGAGGGTGAGGGCGGCGTCACCGGCCCCGAGGCGGCCACCGCTGCCGACTGGCGGCGGCTGGACCGGCGTACGGTCCTCGTCGGCGCACTCGTCATGGCCGGGGTGGCGGCCGGTGCGGCCGTGCCCGCCACGCTCGGCCTCTCCGGACGGTTCGGGTTCGGGCACGCGGTCGCCTGGGTGCTGGCGGGTGCGATCGTGTTGATCGGCTGCGCCGCGGCCGGCGACTACGTACGGTGGCGCCGCACCCGTTACCGCATCGGCGCCGAACGGGTCGAGCTCCACACCGGGCTGCTGCTGGTCAAGAAGCGCTCACTGGCCCGGACACGCATCCGCAGCGTCGACCTCACCGCCCATCTGCTGCAACGGGTCCTCGGCCTGGTCGCCGTCCGCATCGGCACCGGCGAGCACTCCGGCAACGAATCCACCCTGGAACTCGACCCGGTCACCAGGTCCGAGGGCGAACGGCTCCGCCGCGAGCTGCTGGAACGTGCAGTCACCGGCACCCCGGGCACCCATCGCGAGGGCGAGCTCGCCGCCCTCGACCCGCGCTGGATCCGCTACGCACCGGCTTCCTTCGTCGCCCCCGCGCTCGGCGGTGCGGCGGCCGGTGCGGTGATGCAGGTCAGCGACTGGTTCGGGGCCCAGGGGCAGGTGATCGACTGGATCGGTGACCGGTTCCAGGACACCTCACTGCTCGCCATGATCGTGATCCTCGCCGTCGCCGCGGTGGTCGCCGGTGTCGTCGGCGCGCTCGGCCTGTGGGTCGAGATGTGGTGGAGCTACCGGCTGGAGCGCGAACCTGGCGGCACGCTGCGCATCCGGCGCGGCCTGCTGACCTCCCGGTCCGTCTCCATCGAGGAGCGGCGGCTGCGCGGCGTCGACCTCGTCGAACCGCTCGGCATCCGGCTGTTCGGCGCAGCCCGGGTCGACGCGATCACCACCGGACTGGCCAAGGACGACGAGGAGCAGCACGGCGACCACAACACCCTGCTGCCTGCCGCGCCCCGGCCCGTCGCCGACACGGTCGCCGCCGACGTCCTGCGCGAGACCACGTCCCCGACCGGCGCCCCGCTGACCGGGCACCCCCTCGCGGCCCGCGGCCGTCGGCTGCGCCGGGCGTTCTGGGCCGTCACCGCCCCCGTACTCGTTCTGGCCCTCCTGGGTGTGCTGCTGACACCCGTACTGCTCTGGATCGCGTTCGCCTGCGCCGCCGTGGGGCTGCCCGCCGGGGTGTTCCTCGCCCGGGACGCTTACCGCGGCCTGGGACACGCCATCAGCGGCGACTACCTGGTGGTCAGGTCCGGCACGGTCCGGCGCTCGACCGCCGCGCTGGAACGGGCCGGTGTCATCGGCTGGACGGTCAGGCAGACGTACTTCCAGCGGCGGTACGGGGTGCTGAGCCTCACCGCGACGACGGCCGCCGGAGCGGGCGCGTACACGGCGTACGACGCGGATGCGACCGAGGGCCTCGACTTCGCGTCCGAGGCCGTCCCCGGCCTGCTGGAGCCCTTCCTGGAGCGCACCGGGCCAACGGGCTGACCCAGGTCGGCGGCTCCTCCCCGCTGACGCACGGACTGGGGGTTGCCGTTCCCAAGGCCATAGCCTCCGAGCGTCCGGCACATCGATTCCTCGGATTCGCGAGAAGTCCCGTCGTCCAGGCCTGACGGGAATGCGGTCAATGGGCCGCGGAGGCGCGAAGCGGCGTAATACGCTCAGGATCTGCCCACGGGCAGCGGTCAGGGCTTGGCCGTCACGAGGCCCCAGAGCCAAGTGGGAAGCCGCCTCGTTTATGAGGGGGAGGAGTCACCACCACGGTTCCGATACGGAACCCGAACCACTGTGGGCTTGGCCCATTCACGACAGAGGCCCGGCCGCTCCGAGAGCGAACCGGGCCTCCGTACTGTGTTACTGACGACCGTTCAGGGAGAGGCCGGCGGATACAGCGCGCGCGGTAGCCGCGAGGCCGCCGCCGCGTCCAGCAGCCACAGAGTGCGGCTGCGTCCGTACGCACCGGCTGCCGGGGCCTGGATCTCCCCGGCGCCCGAGAGCGCGATCTCCGCGGCCTCCGCCTTGTCCTCGCCCGCGGCGAGCAGCCACACCTCGCGCGCCGCCCGGATCGCGGGCAGCGTGAGCGAGATGCGGGTGGGCGGCGGCTTGGGAGCGCCGTGCACGCCGACGACGGTGCGCTCGGTCTCCCGTACCGCGGGCAGCTCCGGGAAGAGCGACGCGACATGCGTGTCCGGGCCGACGCCCAGCATCAGCACATCGAACGTCGGTACCGGACCGTGGTCCTCCGGACCGGCCGCCGCGGCCAGTTCACCGGCGTACGCGGCCGCTGCCGTGTCGGCGTCGTTGCCGCAGGGGCCGTCCGAAGCGGGCATCGCGTGCACCCGGGACGGGGTCAGCGGCACCGAGGCCAGCAGGGCCTCGCGGGCCTGCGTGACATTGCGCTCCGGATCGCCCTCCGGCAGGAACCGCTCGTCGCCCCACCACAGGTCGAGCCGCGACCAGTCGATCGCGTCCCTGGCGGGCGCGTCGGCAAGTGCGGCCAGCAGGCCGTTGCCGTTGCGCCCGCCGGTGAGCACCACCGAGGCGTGACCGCGCGCGGCCTGGGCATCCACGATCTTCGTGATCAGCCGGGCAGCGGCGGCCTGCGCCATCAGCTCCTTGTCGCGGTGCACGACAAGCTGAGGGGCACTCACTTCGCCGCCGCTTTCTTGGCCGCGGCTTTCTTCGCGGCGGCAGGGGCGGCAGGGGCGGCAGGGGCGGCCGTGGGGGTGGGCTCGGCCGGCTTCGGCTCCGCCGCTTCGACGAGCTTCTCCACGCCGAACTTCACCGTCGCCTCGTAGGTGTTGTCCGGGTCCAGGCGCCGCAGCTCCTCGGCGAGGAGTTCGGCGGTTTCCCGCCGCTTGAGCGCCACGGCACGGTCCGGCTGGCCCTGCATCGAGAGCGTGGCCAGCGAACCGTCCGGCCGGTCCAGGACGATGACGCCGTTCTTGGTCTGCATCCGCACGGCCGTCAGGCCGGGGCCGCCGGACAGGGTGCGCTCCACCGGAACCTTGAGCCGGTCGGCGAGCCACATGGCGAGCAGCTCGCAGCTCGGGTTCTCCGACTCGCCCTCGACCGTCGCCGAGACGACCTCGACCTGCTGCTGGTCGAGTGCGGCCGCCAGCATGGAGCGCCACGGCGTGATGCGGGTCCAGGACAGATCGGTGTCGCCCGGGGTGTACGACCGGGCGCGCACCGCGAGTTCGTCACTCGGGTTCTCCGCCGAGTACGCATCCGTGATCCGGCGCTGGGCGAGCGCGCCCAGCGGGTCCTTCGCCGGATCGTCGGGGGCGCCCTCGGGCCACCAGACCACGACCGGGGCGTCCGGCAGCAGCAGCGGCAGGACCACCGACTGGGCGTGGTTGGCCAGCTCACCGTGGAGACGCAGGACGACGGTCTCCCCGGTGCCCGCGTCGGAGCCGACCCGTACCTCGGCGTCGAGCCGGGCGTCCCGGCGGCTGCGCGGCGAGCGGCTGACCCGCTTGATCACCGCGATGATCCGCGAGGGGTGTTCGCGCGAGGCGTCGCCGGCCGACTTGAGGGCGTCGTACGCGTTCTCCTCGTCGGTGACGATGACCAGGGTCAGCACCATGCCGATGGCCGGGGTGCCGATGGCACGGCGGGCCGACACCAGCGCCTGGTTGATCTTGCTGGAAGTGGTTTCCGTGAGATCGATCTTCATGGCCGGCGCCAGCTCCGTCCGTCTCGTGCAAGCATCTCGTCCGCCTCGGCCGGGCCCCAGGTGCCCGCCGGGTACTGCGCGGGCTTGCCGTGCTTGTCCCAGTACTCCTCGATCGGGTCGAGGATGTTCCAGGAGAGTTCGACCTCCTGGTGCCGCGGGAAGAGGTTGGCGTCACCGAGCAGCACATCGAGGATGAGCCGCTCGTACGCCTCCGGGCTGGACTCCGTGAAGGACTCGCCGTAAGCGAAGTCCATCGTGACGTCCCGGACCTCCATCGAGGTGCCCGGCACCTTGGAGCCGAACCGCACGGTCACGCCCTCGTCCGGCTGGACCCGGATGACCAGGGCGTTGCCGCCCAGCTCCTTGGTGGCGCCGGACTCGAAGGGGAGATACGGGGCGCGCTTGAACACGACCGCGATCTCCGTGACCCGGCGGCCGAGCCGCTTGCCGGTACGGAGGTAGAAGGGCACGCCCGCCCAGCGGCGGTTGTTGATCGTCAGCTTGATCGCGGCGTAGGTGTCGGTCTTCGACTTGGGGTCGATGCCGTCCTCTTCGAGGTAGCCGAGGACTTCCTCGCCGCCCTGCCAGGCGTGCGCGTACTGACCGCGTACGGTGTGCTTGCCGAGGTCCTCCGGCAGCTCCACCGCCGTGAGCACCTTGAGCTTCTCGGCGACCAGGGCCTTCGGGTGGAAGGAGCCGGGCTCCTCCATCGCGGTCAGCGCCAGCAGCTGGAGCAGGTGGTTCTGGATGACGTCACGGGCGGCGCCGATGCCGTCGTAGTAGCCGGCCCGGCCGCCGATGCCGATGTCCTCGGCCATCGTGATCTGGACGTGGTCGACGTACGACCTGTTCCAGATCGGCTCGAACATCGTGTTGGCGAACCGCAGCGCCAGGATGTTCTGGACCGTCTCCTTGCCCAGGTAGTGGTCGATCCGGAAGACCTCGTTGGGCGGGAAGACGTCGTGCACGATCTGGTTGAGCTCCTGCGCGCTCTCCAGGTCGTGGCCGAAGGGCTTCTCGATGACGGCCCGCCGCCAGGAGCCCTCCTTCTGGTCCGCCAGCCCGTGCTTCTTGAGCTGCTGGACGACCTTGGGGAAGAACTTCGGCGGCACGGACAGGTAGAAGGCGAAGTTGCCTCCCGTGCCCTGTGCCTTGTCGAGCTCCTGGATCGTGGCCTTCAGCGTCTCGAAGGCCTCGTCGTCGTCGAAGTTGCCCTGGACGAAGCGCATCCCCTGGATGAGCTGCTGCCAGACCTCTTCGCGGAACGGCGTACGGGCGTGCTGCTTGACGGCGTCGTGGACCTCCTGTGTGAAGTCCTCGTCGTGCCATTCGCGGCGCGCGAAACCGATGAGGGAGAAGCCCGGCGGCAGCAGGCCGCGGTTGGCCAGGTCGTAGACGGCGGGCATCAGCTTTTTACGGGACAAATCGCCCGTGACGCCAAAGATCACCAGGCCCGACGGTCCCGCGATGCGCGGGAGCCGTCGGTCCTGGGGGTCACGAAGCGGGTTGGCTCCGGGAACACCAGACAAGGTGGTCAGCCCTCCGAAGGGGCGAGGCGCTTGAGCTCCGCCTCGGTCGAGTTGAGCAGGTCGATCCAGGACGCCTCGAACTTCTCGACGCCCTCGTCCTCAAGGAGCTGGACGACGTCGTCGTAGGAGATCCCGAGCTTCGCGACCGCGTCGAGCTCGGCACGGGCCTGCTCGTAGGTGCCGGCGATGGTGTTGCCCGTGATCTGCCCGTGGTCCGCCGTGGCGTCCAGGGTGGCCTCGGGCATGGTGTTCACCGTGCCGGGGGCGACCAGGTCGTCGACGTACAGGGTGTCCTTGTACGCGGGGTCCTTGACACCGGTCGAGGCCCACAGCGGACGCTGCTTGTTGGCCTGCGCCTTGTCCAGGGCCGCCCAGCGGTCCGACGAGAAGACCTCCTCGAACGCCTGGTAGGCGAGCCGGGCGTTGGCGAGAGCTGCCTTGCCCTTGAGCGCCTTGGCCTCCGGGGTGCCGACCGCGTCGAGCCGCTTGTCGATCTCGGAGTCCACGCGGGACACGAAGAACGAAGCCACCGAGTAGATCTTGGAGAGGTCCAGGCCCGCGGCCTTCGCCTTCTCCAGGCCCGCCAGGTAGGCGTCCATGACCTCGCGGTAGCGCTCCAGCGAGAAGATCAGCGTGACATTGACACTGATGCCCTTGCCGATGACCTCGGTGATCGCCGGGAGGCCGGCCTTCGTCGCCGGGATCTTGATGAGCGTGTTGGGCCGGTCCACCAGCCAGGCCAGCTGCTTGGCCTCGGCGACGGTTGCATCGGTGTGGTGGGCCAGGCGCGGGTCGACCTCGATGGAGACCCGGCCGTCCTGGCCGTCCGTGGCGTCGAAGACAGGACGCAGGATGTCCGCAGCGTCCCGTACATCGGCCGTCGTGATCATGCGGATGGCCTCGTCGACGGTGACCTTGCGGGTGGCGAGGTCGGTGAGCTGCTGCTCGTAACCGTCGCCGTGCGAGATCGCCTTCTGGAAGATCGACGGGTTGGTGGTGACGCCCACGATGTGCTGCTGGTCGATCAGCTCGGCAAGGTTGCCCGAGGTGATCCGCTTGCGCGACAGGTCATCGAGCCAGATCGCCACGCCCTCGTCGGAGAGGCGCTTGAGTGCGTCTGTCATGAGAATTGCATCTCCTACTAGTCGTATAACGGCGTCAGCGTGCGGCGGCGGCGAGAGATTCCCGCGCGACGGCGGCGACGTGCTCGCCCGTGAAGCCGAACTCGCGGAAGAGGACCTTGGCGTCGGCCGAGGCACCGAAGTGCTCCAGCGAGACGATCCGGCCGACGTCTCCGACGTACCGGTGCCAGGTCAGACCGATACCGGCCTCGACCGCGACCCGGGCCTTCACGGACGGCGGCAGAACACTGTCCTTGTAAGCCTGGTCCTGCTCCTCGAACCACTCGACGGACGGCATCGAGACCACACGGGTCGGGATACCGGCGGCCTGCAGCTCCTCGCGCGCCTCGACGGCGAGGTGCACCTCGGAGCCCGTACCGATCAGGAGGACCTGGGGCGGCGTGTTCTGCTCTTCGGGCCCTTCGGCCTCGAAGAGCACGTAGCCGCCCTTGGCCGCGTCCTCGTTCGCCTCGTAGGTCGGCACGCCCTGGCGGGTCAGCGCCAGACCGTGCGGGGCTCCCTTGCCGAACACCTTGGTGTAGCGGCGCAGGATCTCGCGCCAGGCGACGGAGGTCTCGTTGGCGTCGGCCGGGCGGACGATGTTCAGACCCGGGATGGCGCGCAGCGAGGCCAGGTGCTCCACCGGCTGGTGGGTCGGGCCGTCCTCGCCGAGACCGATCGAGTCGTGCGTCCACACGTACGTCACCGGCAGGTGCATCAGCGCGGACAGGCGCACGGCGTTGCGCATGTAGTCGGAGAAGACCAGGAAGGTGCCGCCGTAGATGCGGGTGTTGCCGTGCAGCGCGATGCCGTTCATGGCCGCGGCCATGGCGTGCTCGCGGATACCGAAGTGGATCGTGCGGCCGTACGGGTCCGCGCCGGGCAGCGGGTTGCCCGTCGGGAGGAACGACGACGTCTTGTCGATCGTGGTGTTGTTCGAGCCCGCGAGGTCGGCGGAGCCGCCCCAGAGCTCGGGGATGACCTCGCCGAGCTGCTGGAGCACCTTGCCGGAGGCGGCGCGGGTGGCGACGCTCTTGCCCGGCTCGAAGACCGGAAGCTTGTCCTCCCAGTCCGCGGGCAGCTCGCCCGCGGAGATCCGGTCGAACTCGGCGGCGCGCTCCGGGTTGGCGGTGCGCCAGGCGGCGAACGCCTTCTCCCACTCGGCCTTGGCCTCGCGGCCGCGGTCCAGCGCCTCACGGGTGTGGGAGATGACCTCGTCGGAGACCTCGAAGGACTTCTCCGGGTCGAAGCCGAGGACCTTCTTCGTCGCGGCGACCTCTTCGTCACCGAGCGCAGATCCGTGCGAGGCCTCGGTGTTCTGGGCGTTCGGGGCGGGCCAGGCGATGATCGAGCGGGCCGCGATGAACGACGGGCGCTCGGTCTCGGCCTTGGCGGCCTGCAGTGCCTTGTACAGACCTGCCGGGTCCAGGTCGCCGCTGGGCAGCTGGGCGACGCGCTGGACGTGCCAGCCGTACGCCTCGTACCGCTCAAGGGTGTCCTCGGAGACCGCGGTCTCCGTGTCGCCCTCGATGGAGATGTGGTTGTCGTCCCACAGCAGGACCAGGTTGCCGAGCTTCTGGTGCCCGGCCAGCGAGGACGCCTCCGCGGAGATGCCCTCCTGGAGGCAGCCGTCGCCGGCGACGACCCAGACCATGTGGTCGAACGGGGAGGTGCCGGGCGCCGCCTCCGGGTCGAACAGACCGCGCTCGTAGCGGGCGGCCATTGCCATGCCCACCGCGTTGGCGACGCCCTGGCCCAGCGGGCCCGTGGTCGTCTCGACGCCGGTGGTGTGGCCGTACTCCGGGTGACCGGGGGTCTTCGAGCCCCAGGTACGGAAAGCCTTGAGGTCATCGAGCTCCAGGCCGTAGCCGGCCAGGTAGAGCTGGATGTAGAGGGTCAGGCTGCTGTGACCCGCAGAGAGCACGAACCGGTCGCGACCGGTCCACTCCGCGTCGGCGGGGTCGTGCCGCATCACCTTCTGGAAGAGGGTGTACGCGGCGGGAGCCAGGCTCATAGCCGTGCCCGGGTGGCCGTTTCCGACCTTCTGTACGGCGTCGGCGGCAAGGACGCGGACAGTGTCCACGGCCCGCTGGTCCAATTCGGTCCACTGGAGGTCTGTGGTGGTCGGCTTGGTGCTCACCCTGAGTCAGGGCTCCTCTCCACTGTTGTAAACCGGTGACTGTGACCGCACCGGGCGTTGTCGAGCCTACCCCCGTCGGAACGAGCATTTTCCGGCTGCTTTCCAGGGTGCAGGCGGCCCGCGGAGTTCGCCTCCCGTATGAGCACAACGGCTCACTTATGCGCTACTCCTATGAGCGCGTGCCCCTACTTCTGGGCCCTCGGATGAGCGCGTTCGGCCGCGTCCGGGCCCTCTGGCGAGCGTGTCCTCCTACCTTTGCGCCGCCCGGTGAGCGTGTCCCCTTATATGCCTCTCCAATGAGCGTGTCCCCTTACTTCTGCGCCACTTCAACACGACGCCACCCCCGCGAAGGGCGGCCTGTCCCCAACGTCTACAGTGGTCTGGTTCGCGCAAGTCTTTACTGGGCCTTCACGCCCGGAGCTTGCTGGGATTTCTCTGTCAGGGGTGTGCGTGACGGCCGTCGAGTCCCGACCCGCAGGGGTCGCCTTGACTCCCAGCCCAGGGGGCCATCGCCCGTTCGGGGCCCGTGTCAAGGCATTCGTGGCGTTGACCAAGCCTCGGATCATCGAGCTGTTGCTGATCACCACTGTTCCGGTGATGTTCCTGGCTGCTCAGGGCGTACCCGACCTGTGGCTCGTTCTCACCACCACCATCGGGGGATATCTCTCCGCGGGCGGTGCCAATGCACTGAACATGTACATCGACCGCGACATCGACGCGTTGATGGACCGTACGTCGCAGCGCCCGCTGGTCACCGGCATGGTGAGCCCGCGCGAGTGCCTGGCCTTCGGGTTCGCCCTCGCGGTGATCTCCACGGTCTGGTTCGGACTGCTCGTCAACTGGCTGTCGGCCGCGCTCGCACTCGGTGCGCTGCTGTTCTACGTCGTCGGCTACACGCTGATTCTGAAGCGCCGCACCTCGCAGAACATCGTCTGGGGCGGCATCGCGGGCTGCATGCCGGTCCTCATCGGCTGGTCCGCCGTGACCGACTCGATGTCCTGGGCAGCGGTCATCCTCTTCGCCGTGATGTTCTTCTGGACGCCGCCGCACTACTGGCCGCTGTCCATGAAGGTGAAGGACGACTACGCCCGGGTCGGTGTCCCGATGCTGCCGGTCATCGCTTCCAACCGGGTGGTGGCCCGCCAGATCGTCATCTACAGCTGGGTGATGGTCGCCGTCTCGCTGCTGCTGACCCCGCTCGGCTACACAGGCTGGTTCTACACGGCGGTGGCGCTGCTGACCGGCGGATTCTGGCTCTGGGAGGCGCACGGTCTGCTCAACCGGGCCAAGGCCGGGGTGACCGGAGGGAAGCTCAAGGAGATGCGGCTGTTCCACTGGTCGATCACCTACGTCTCGCTGCTCTTCGTCGCCGTGGCGGTCGACCCCTTCCTGAGGTAGTCCCACTTCATCGATTCCTGCCGACGGGCGGGGTACGTGGCCCATGCCACGTGCCCCGCCCGTCGTCAGTCGATCTACCCATCGGTAGCATCCTGAGCATGGCAGAGACGGCAGAGACCCAGGTTGAGAGCGGCAAGCAGGCGGCCCGCGCGGAGCGCAGGGCGGCGAAGCTCGCCAAGCAGATCGGCGCTTTCTCCAAGGCACACGGCGGTGCGGAGGGACAGCTCGCCTACATCGGGCAGATGGGCACTCGCATCGTTCTCGTGGGCGAGGACGGCGGCTGGGGCGATCTGGTTGCCCCGTCGTACGCGATTGCCGAGAGCGCCACTCGGAAGGCCGGGATCACGATGCACGAGTCCTTCGACGGGGAGTTCGCCGCGAAGGTCCACACCGGCCCGTACGAGTGGACGCGGATGGCCGGCATTCAGCTCGGCGGCCCCTCCAACAAGGCCTGAAGCCGACGAAAGCCCCCTGCTCACCAGATCAGTCCGGTGAGCAGGGGGCTTTGGTCAGTCACATCTGGTGACTGACGTAACCCCTGCAGGATTCGGCTCGTTGAGATTCACGCCGCGCACTGGGGATGGTCCGTACTGCACGTATCCGATGACGCCTTGCGCCAGTTGCTCCCCGGTGTGCGGCGTCTTTCAGGCGATGACCGCTGTTTCGCTGCGCGGAGTCGTCGTCGGTGAGCCCGCCACCGGGCGCTCACGCAGCGACAGCAGCACCCGCACGACCGCGATCCACACGAGGCACGAGCCGAGCATGTGCAGGCCAACCAGCACTTCCGGCGTGTCGGTGAAATATTGCACATACCCGATCAGTCCCTGGGAGAGCAGCACCAGGAAGAGATCACGGGCTCGGTGGAGCGGACCGACCGGCGCGTCCACTGCCTTCAGCACGAACCAGAGAGCGACGGTCAGCGCCACCACGGCCCAGGCCAGATCGGCGTGCAGCTGCGTGATCATCTTCCAGTCGATCGGAATGCGGTGGACGTCGCTGGAGTCACCCGCGTGCCGTCCGGCGCCCGTGACGACCGTGCCGACCGTGATCAGCAGCCCCGCCACGACCACGAGCAGCCAGGTCAGCTGGGACACCGCCTTGCCCACCAGCGGCCGCGGCGCGGCGTCGCCCTCGCGGACCCGCTGCCAGGTCACCATCGCGATGGTGAGCAGTGCCGTGGAGAGCAGGAAGTGCGCCGCGACGGTGTACGGGTTGAGGCCGACCAGCACCACGATGCCGCCGAGCACCGCGTTGCCCATGACCACCCAGAACTGCGCCCAGCCGAGCCGGGTGAGACTGTGCCGCCAGGGCTTCGCGCACCGGGCGGCGATGATCGCCCACCCGACCGCCGCGCACAGGACGTACGTCAGCATGCGGTTGGTGAACTCGATGACGCCGTGGATGCCCATCTCGCTCGTTGCCGTCAGGCTCTCGTCGGTGCACTTGGGCCAGGTGGGGCAGCCGAGGCCGGAGCCGGTCAGCCGTACCGCGCCGCCGGTCACGACGATGAGCACGGCCATGACGACGGCCGACATGGCCGCACGGCGGACCGTGTGGGGGGTCGGAGTCCATCGCTCGGCAATGTAGAGGAGCGGGTTCCGCACGGCTTGAGCGACTTCGGCTCGGGTCAGCTTGGGCACGCGCACCATCGTAGGCGGCGGCTTGTGCAAGCTTTCACGAGGGGGACGAGTTACCCCGAAACGTCGACGGAGCGCGTTTGCCGGCTCACTCCCAGCGGAAGAACTTCGCCGCCGCGCCCAGCCCGAGCACCGCCCACACCACGAGGATGCCGAGGTCGCTCCACGGCATCGACGCGCCGTGCTGGAGCACATCCCGCAGTCCGTCCGACAGCGCCGCGATCGGCAGCAGCCCCAGCACCGACTGCACCGCGTCCGGGAACTTGTCCAGCGGCACGATCACCCCGCCGCCGACCAGCAGCAGCAGAAAGACCAGATTGGCCGCGGCGAGCGTCGCCTCCGCCTTCAGCGTCCCGGCCATCAGGAGTCCGAGCCCGGAGAAGGCCGCGGTGCCGAGCACGAGCAGCATCAGGACGGCGAAGGGGTTGCCGTGCGGCGACCAGCCGAGCGCGAACGCGATCACCGTGAGCAGCACCACCTGCAGCACCTCGGTGACCAGTACCGCAAGCGTCTTGGCGGTCATCAGCGCCCAGCGGGGCAGCGGCGAGGCACCGAGCCGCTTGAGCACCCCGTACCGCCGCTCGAAACCGGTGGCGATGGCCTGGCCCGTGAAGGCCGTGGACATCACGGCGAGCGCGAGAATGCCCGGCGTCAGGAAGTCGACGGACCTGCCCGCCCCCGTGTCCACGATGTCGACCGCGCTGAACAGCACCAGCAGCAGCGTCGGGATGATCACGGTCAGCAGCAGCTGCTCGCCGTTGCGCAGCAGCATCCGCATCTCCAGCGCGGTCTGCGCGGTGATCATGCGGGACAGCGGGGCGGCGCCCGCCTGCGGGGTGTACGTACCGGCGCTCATGCGCGCAGCTCCTTGCCGGTCATTTCCAGGAAGACGTCCTCCAGGGTGCGACGCTCCACGGAGATGCCGGACGGCATCACTCCGTGCTGCGCGCACCAGGAGGTGACGGTGGCCAGCAGCTGCGGGCCGACGTCGCCGGTGATGCGGTACGTGCCGGAAGTGAGCTCGGCCGCTTCCGTGCCGTCGGGCAGTGCCTTCAGGAGGGAGCCGAGGTCGAGACCGGGGCGGCCGGTGAAGCGCAGGGTGTTCTCGGCGCCGCCGCGACAGAGCGTCTCGGGGCTGCCCTGGGCGATGACCTTGCCCGCGTCGATGACGGCGACGTCGTCGGCGAGCTCCTCGGCCTCGTCCATGAAGTGCGTGGTGAGGACGACCGACACGCCGTCGGCCCGCAGTTCCCGTACGAGATCCCAGGTGGAGCGGCGGGCCTGCGGGTCGAGGCCGGCGGTCGGCTCGTCCAGGAAGACCAGTTCGGGGCGGCCGACGACGGCCATTGCCAGGGCGAGCCGCTGCTGCTGGCCGCCGGAGAGCCGGCGGTAGGTCGTACGGCCGCAGCTGCCCAGGCCGAGGCGCTCGATCAGGGCGTCGACATTCAGTGGATCGGCGTGGAGTTTCGCCATGTGGCGGAGCATCTCGTCGGCGCGTGCACCGGAGTAGACGCCACCCGACTGGAGCATCACGCCGATCCGGGGGCGGAGCTTCGCGGCGTCGGCGACCGGGTCGAGGCCGAGGACCCGTACCGTCCCGTCATCCGGGCGGCGGTAGCCCTCGCAGGTTTCTATGGTGGTGGTCTTGCCGGCGCCGTTGGGGCCGAGGACGGCGGTGACCGCGCCGGTGCGTACACACAGGTCGAGGCCGTCCACAGCGGTCTTGGGGCCGTACCGCTTCACCAGGTTCCTGACCTGGACGACGGGCTCGCTCTTCATGGCCGGTAAGTCTAGGCAGGGGCGGAAGGACGCCTTCTCCCGGGGCCGAATTAGGTAACCCTAAGTGATGAACCGCACCGTAGATCGTTTCGGACCGTGGTTGTCAGGGTCGGATGAATTACGCAACAATGGCGTTGTGAAAAACGTTGGCGAGGCTCCGCAGGAGGAACTCGCGACCGGAGAGCGTTCCACGCGCAACCGGGTCGCGCGCTCCATCCTGGACCACGGCCCGTCCACCGTTGCCGAGCTGGCCAAGCGACTCGGCCTCACCCAGGCCGCGGTCCGCCGCCATCTCGACGCCCTCGTCTCCGACGGCGTCGTCGAAGCCCGCGAACAGCGGGTGTACGGGGCGCGGACCCGTGGCCGCCCGGCCAAGGCGTTCGCCCTCACCGACTGCGGGCGGGACGCCTTCGACCAGTCCTACGACAAGCTCGCCGCGGACGCGCTGCGCTGGATCGCCGAGACCTCGGGCGACGAAGCGGTCGTCACTTTCGCCCGGGCCAGGATCGCGGCCCAGTCCGAGGCGTACCGCACGGCGATCGAGGCCGCGGAACCCGAGGCGCGCACCGAGGCGCTGGCCAAGGCCTTGTCAGCCGACGGGTACGCTGCTACGGCGCGTAGCGCGCCCGGCCCGCAGCGGGGCGAGCAGTTGTGCCAGCACCACTGCCCGGTCGCTCATGTCGCCGAGCAGTATCCGCAGCTGTGCGAGGCGGAGACGGAGTTCTTCTCCAGCCTCCTCGGGACGCATGTGCAGCGTCTGGCCACCATCGCCCACGGCGACGGTGTGTGTACGACGTACATTCCGCGCAGCGGCCACTCAGCACCACAGACCACCAATTCAGCATCTGCAAGCACGGCCGGGAGGAACCCCGCATGACGCTCCCTACGGAGACTGCCCACCCTGAGCTCGAGGGTCTGGGCACGTACGAATTCGGCTGGGCCGACTCCGACGCGGCAGGCGCTGCAGCCAAGCGCGGGCTCTCCGAGGATGTCGTCCGCGACATCTCGGCGAAGAAGAACGAGCCCGAGTGGATGCTGAAGCTGCGCCTCAAGGGCCTCAGGCTGTTCGACAAGAAGCCCATGCCCAACTGGGGCTCCGACCTTTCGGGTATCGACTTCGACAACATCAAGTACTTCGTGCGGTCCACGGAGAAGCAGGCGGAGTCCTGGGAGGACCTGCCCGAGGACATCAAGAACACCTACGACAAGCTCGGCATCCCGGAGGCGGAGAAGCAGCGCCTGGTCGCCGGTGTCGCCGCGCAGTACGAGTCCGAGGTCGTCTACCACCAGATCCGTGAGGACCTGGAGGAGCAGGGCGTCATCTTCCTCGACACCGACACCGCGCTGAAGGAGCACCCGGAGCTCTTCAAGGAGTACTTCGGCACCGTCATCCCGGTCGGCGACAACAAGTTCGCCTCGCTGAACTCGGCCGTGTGGTCCGGTGGCTCGTTCATCTATGTGCCCAAGGGTGTCCGCGTCGACATCCCGCTGCAGGCCTACTTCCGTATCAACACGGAGAACATGGGCCAGTTCGAGCGGACGCTGATCATCGTCGACGAGGACGCCTACGTCCACTACGTCGAGGGCTGCACCGCGCCGATCTACTCCTCCGACTCGCTGCACTCCGCGGTCGTCGAAATCATCGTGAAGAAGGGCGGCCGCTGCCGCTACACGACGATCCAGAACTGGTCGAACAACGTCTACAACCTGGTCACCAAGCGCGCCGTGGCCTACGAGGGCGCGACCATGGAGTGGGTCGACGGCAACATCGGCTCCAAGGTCACCATGAAGTACCCGGCCGTCTACCTGATGGGCGAGCACGCCAAGGGCGAAACCCTGTCCATCGCCTTCGCGGGCGAGGGTCAGCACCAGGACGCCGGCGCCAAGATGGTCCACATGGCGCCGAACACCTCCTCCAACATCGTCTCCAAGTCGGTGGCGCGAGGCGGCGGCCGCACCTCCTACCGCGGCCTGATCGAGATCGGCGAGGGCGCGCCGGGCGCGAAGTCCAACGTCCTGTGTGACGCGCTGCTGGTCGACACGATCTCGCGCTCCGACACCTACCCGTACGTCGACGTCCGCGAGGACGACGTGTCGATGGGGCACGAGGCGACCGTCTCCAAGGTCTCCGAGGACCAGCTCTTCTACCTGATGAGCCGTGGTCTGACGGAGTTCGAGGCGATGGCGATGATCGTGCGCGGCTTCGTCGAGCCGATCGCGAAGGAGCTGCCGATGGAGTACGCCCTCGAGCTCAACCGGCTGATCGAGCTGCAGATGGAGGGTTCGGTCGGCTAGCACAGCCTGACGACCGAATCCCCCGACTTTTGACAGAGAAAGCGAGCACTACGACAGCCATGGCTGAGGCTCAGAACATTCCGGCGGGGTCCACCACCACCGGGTCCATCGCGGTGGCCGCCGAGTCGACCGTCGCCACGCGCATGAGCGCGCCCCCGTCCTTCGACGTAGCGGACTTCCCGGTCCCGCACGGCCGTGAGGAGGAGTGGCGGTTCACGCCGCTGGAGCGGCTGCGCGGGCTGCACGACGGCACGGCCGTCGCGACCGGTGGCGCCGTCAAGGTCGCCGTGGAGGCCCCCGAGGGCGTCACGGTCGAGACCGTCGGCCGTGACGACGCCCGGCTCGGGAAGGCCGGCACCCCGGTGGACCGCGTCGCCGCCCAGGCGTACACGTCCTTCGAGCAGGCGTCCGTCGTCACGGTCGCCAAGGAGGCCGTGCTCACCGAGCCGATCCGCATCGCGGTGCACGGCGAGGGCGGCGTGGCCTACGGCCACCAGGTCGTCGAGCTGGGTGCCTTCGCCGAGGCCGTCGTCGTCATCGACCACACCGGTGACGCGGTGCTCGCCGCCAACGTGGACTACGTCCTCGGTGACGGCGCGAAGCTCACCGTCGTCTCCGTGCAGGACTGGGACGAGACCGCTGTCCACGTGGGCCAGCACAATGCGCTGGTCGGCCGGGACGCCTCGTTCAAGTCGATCGTCGTCACCTTCGGTGGTGACCTCGTCCGTCTCCACCCGCGCGTCAGCTACGCGGGCACCGGCGGCGAGGCCGAGCTCTTCGGTCTGTACTTCACCGACAAGGGCCAGCACCAGGAGCACCGCCTCCTGGTCGACCACAACACCCCGCACTGCAAGTCCAACGCCGCCTACAAGGGCGCGCTCCAGGGCGACGGCGCACACGCGGTGTGGATCGGTGACGTACTCATCCGGGCCAGGGCCGAGGGCACCGACACCTACGAGATGAACCGCAACCTCGTCCTCACGGACGGCGCGCGGGTCGACTCGGTGCCGAACCTGGAGATCGAGACCGGCGAGATCGTCGGCGCCGGTCACGCCTCCGCGACCGGCCGCTTCGACGACGAGCAGCTCTTCTACCTGATGTCCCGCGGCATCCCGGCCGAGGAGGCCCGTCGGCTCGTCGTGCGCGGCTTCTTCGCCGAGCTCGTCCAGCAGATCGGTCTGCCGGACGTCGAGGCGCGGCTGCTCGACAAGATCGAGACCGAGCTGAAGGCTTCCGTCTGATGGCCTTCGTCAAAGCCTGTGCGCTGAGTGAGCTGGAGGACGACACCCCGAAGCGGGTGGAGCTCGACGGCATCCCGGTGTCCGTCGTCCGTACCGAGGGCGAGGTGTTCGCGATCAACGACATCTGCTCGCACGCGAACGTCTCACTGTCCGAGGGAGAGGTCGAGGACTGCATGATCGAGTGCTGGCTGCACGGCTCCAGCTTCGACCTCCGCACCGGCAAGCCGTCCGGCCTTCCCGCGACGCGCCCCGTCCCCGTATACCCCGTCAAGATCGAAGGGGACGATGTGCTCGTCTCCGTCACCCAGGAGTCCTGAGTCACCCATGGCAACGCTTGAAATCCGCGACCTGCACGTCACCGTCGAGGCCGACAACGCCACGAAGGAGATCCTCAAGGGCGTCGACCTGACCGTGAAGCAGGGCGAGACCCACGCCATCATGGGCCCCAACGGGTCCGGCAAGTCCACCCTCGCGTACTCCCTCGCAGGTCACCCCAAGTACACGATCACCCGTGGTTCGGTGACCCTGGACGGCGAGGACGTCCTGGAGATGACCGTCGACGAGCGCGCCCGCGCCGGTCTGTTCCTCGCGATGCAGTACCCGGTCGAGATCCCCGGTGTCTCGGTCTCCAACTTCCTGCGTACCTCCGCCACCGCCGTCCGCGGCGAGGCGCCCAAGCTGCGTACCTGGGTGAAGGAGGTCAAGGAGACGATGTCCCAGCTCCAGATGGACCCGGCGTTCGCCGAGCGCAACGTCAACGAGGGCTTCTCCGGCGGTGAGAAGAAGCGCCACGAGATCCTTCAGCTGGAGCTCCTCAAGCCGAAGGTCGCGATCCTCGACGAGACCGACTCCGGTCTGGACGTCGACGCCCTGCGCATCGTCTCCGAGGGTGTCAACCGGGTCCGCGAGACCGGCGAGGTCGGCACCCTGCTGATCACGCACTACACGCGGATCCTCCGCTACATCAAGCCCGACTTCGTGCACGTCTTCGCCAACGGCCGCATTGCCGAGTCCGGCGGCGCCGAGCTCGCCGACAAGCTGGAGAACGAGGGCTACGAGGCATATGTGAAGGGTGGCGCTTCCGCGTGACACAGCTGCCGGGCCTCCTCGACACCGAGGCGATCCGCAAGGACTTCCCCCTGCTGGATCGTACGGTCCACGACGGGAAGAAGATCGTTTACCTGGACAGTGCGGCGACCTCGCAGAAGCCGCGCCAGGTGCTTGACGCCCTCAACGAGTACTACGAGCGGCACAACGCCAATGTGCACCGCGGTGTGTACACGGTCGCGGAGGAGGCCACGGCGCTGTACGAGGGCGCCCGTGACAAGATCGCCGCGTTCATCAACGCGCCCAGCCGCAACGAGGTGATCTTCACCAAGAACGCCTCCGAGTCGCTCAACCTCGTGGCCAACATGCTCGGCTGGGCCGATGAGCCCTACCGGGTGGACCACGACACCGAGATCGTCACCACGGAGATGGAGCACCACTCCAACATCGTGCCGTGGCAGCTCCTCTCGCAGCGCACCGGCGCGAAGCTGAAGTGGTTCGGCATCACCGACGACGGCCGCCTCGACCTGTCCAACATCGACGAGATCATCACGGAGAAGACGAAGATCGTCTCCTTCACCCTGGTCTCGAACATCATGGGCACGATCAACCCGGTCGAGAAGATCATCCGCCGTGCCCAGCAGGTCGGCGCGCTGGTCTGCATCGATGCCTCGCAGGCCGCCCCGCACATGGTGCTCGACGTGCAGGCGCTGCAGGCGGACTTCGTGGCCTTCACCGGCCACAAGATGGTCGGCCCGACCGGCATCGGCGTGCTCTGGGGACGGCAGGAGCTCCTGGAGGACCTGCCGCCGTTCCTCGGTGGCGGCGAGATGATCGAGACCGTGTCGATGCACTCGTCGACGTACGCCCCCGCGCCGCACAAGTTCGAGGCCGGTACGCCCCCGATCGCCCAGGCCGTCGGCCTCGGCGCGGCCGTGGACTACCTCTCGGCGATCGGCATGGAGAAGATCTACCGGCACGAGCACGCGATCACCGAGTACGCGGTGAAGCGGCTCCTGGAGGTCCCGGACCTCAGGATCATCGGTCCTGCGACGGCCGAGGACCGGGGCGCCACGATCTCCTTCACGCTCGGCGACATCCACCCCCACGACGTGGGCCAGGTACTCGACGAGCAGGGCATCGCGGTCCGGGTCGGACACCACTGCGCACGGCCTGTCTGCCTGCGGTTCGGAATTCCTGCGACGACGCGAGCGTCGTTCTATCTGTACTCCACGCCCGCCGAGGTCGACGCCCTGGTGGACGGTCTGGAACACGTACGGAACTTTTTCGGTTAATAGTCACAGCGGCTGAGGGTTGACTGGTGAAGCTTGATTCCATGTACCAGGAAGTGATCCTGGACCACTACAAGCACCCCCACGGGCGCGGCCTGCGGGACGGCGACGCCGAGGTGCACCACGTCAACCCGACGTGCGGCGACGAGATCACTCTCCGGGTGAAGTACGACGGCGAGACCATCACCGATGTGTCGTACGAGGGTCAGGGTTGCTCCATCAGCCAGGCCAGCGCATCCGTGCTGAACGACCTGTTGGTCGGCAAGGAGCTGGGCGAGGCGCAGAAGATCCAGGAGACCTTCCTGGAACTGATGCAGTCGAAGGGCCAGCTGGAGCCGGACGACGCGATGGAGGAGGTACTGGAGGACGCGGTCGCGTTCGCCGGTGTCTCGAAGTACCCGGCCCGGGTCAAGTGCGCGCTATTGAGCTGGATGGCGTGGAAGGACGCGACGGCGAAAGCGCTGTCCGAAGGGAAGACGGCATGAGCGAGAACACGGTGACATCCAACGAGAGCCTGACGACCAAGCCGGCCTCCGAGGAGGAGGTCCGCGAAGCCCTGTACGACGTCGTCGACCCCGAGCTGGGCATCGACGTCGTCAACCTGGGCCTGATCTACGGCATCCATATCGATGACGCCAACATCGCCACCCTCGACATGACGCTTACGTCCGCGGCCTGCCCGCTGACCGATGTCATCGAGGACCAGGCGAAGTCCGCGACCGACGGCATCGTCAGCGAGCTGCGGATCAACTGGGTCTGGATGCCGCCGTGGGGCCCGGACAAGATCACGGACGACGGGCGCGAGCAGCTGCGCGCGCTCGGCTTCAACGTCTGAGCCATCTGCACCGCCGAACGGCCCCCGGCTTCTGCCGGGGGCCGTTCGGCGTTGTTCGTCTGCTGTACGCATGATGTGTCTCCGCCGTTGGCGCGGGAACCGCAACCTACTCCTCGACATCACGCCGACGAGAGGCACGCTGTGCTGCATCAGCTTTCGCTCCAGAACCGCCGGGCGGCCGCCGCCGCGGGCGGTGTTCTCGTACTGGCCGCTTTGGGGATCAACGCCCCCGCACACGCTGCGAGTTACGGAACGCCGACGATCGGGCTCTCGGTCTCCTACCTCTCCGGTGCCGTCGGCTCGGCCGGTGACCCCGTGGTCACCGTCACCGTCGCGCAGAGCGGCGCCGATGTCACCGCGCTCGGTGTGGCGGCGTCCGCCAGCTCCAAGTCGTCCGTCGCCGGAACCGGTGATGTGACCGTGACGGGGGCCGGCGCCACCCGGCAGCTCACGGTCGCCGCGCACGCACGCGGCTACACGGATCTCACGATCAAGGTCACCGGGCTCGGCGGCAAGACCGCCACCAAGACGCTGCACTACGCAGCGTCCGCCGGCGTGCAGAACTCCGCAGACACGCGCTACCTCACCGGGTCCTCGGACACCTCGGCCGCCGTCGATGTCGGCGGCGGGTACGCGGTCGTGGCCGACGACGAGTCCAACACGCTCCGGCTGTACAGCCGTTCGGCATCCGGGGCGCCCGTGAGAAGCTGGGACGTCGGCTCGGCGCTCGGGGCGGACAAGGAGATCGACATCGAGGGCGCGGCCCGGGTCGGGAACACCATCTACTGGACCGGTTCGCTCGGCAACAACAAGGACGGCGAATACAAGTCCGACCGCAACACCGTCTTCACCACGACGGTGACCGGGTCGGGCGCCGCCACCCAGTTGACGGTCGGCGGCTCGTACAAGAAGCTCCGGGACGACCTCGTCGCCTGGGACAAGGCGAACGGCAACCGGTACGGCTTCGCCGCGGGTACGGCGGACGGTGAAGCGCCCAAGCAGATCGACGGGTTCAACATCGAGGGCCTGGAGTTCGCGCCCGGCTCGACCGCCACCGCGTACCTCGGCTTCCGGGCGCCTCTCGTGCCGCCGAAGCAAGGGGGCAAGGCCCTGATCGTGCCTGTCACCAACTTCGACAAGGTGGCCGGCAGCGGGGCGAAGGCGGTCATCGGTACGCCGATCGAGCTGGACCTCGGCGGGCTCAGTATCCGGGACATCCGCAAGAACGCCGCCGATCAGTATCTGATCGTGGCCGGTTCCTGGGCGGCCGACGACAACTCCGACGCGTACGCCCTCTATACATGGGACGGCGTCGCCGCACACGCGCCGGTCAAGCGGGCCGATCTGCCGACCGCCGACCCGGGCGGCTGGGAGGCCGTCGTCGATGTTCCGGACCTGACTGTTCCGGGCGCCCGGGCGCAGCTGATCACGGACGCCGGATCGGCCGATCTGTACGGGGACGGCACGGAGGCGAAGGACCTCGACCACGCCGAGTGGAAGAAGTCCCGGGCCGTCTGGTTCACCGTCGGCGGCTGACGCGACGGGCGGCTTCGCGATTCGATGTGGTGAACGGCCATGCCCGCCAGGCAGACTGGCGGGCATGGCCGTTTCCTTCTACAGCATCGTCGTCGACACCCACGATCTTCCGTCGCTCGCCCGTTTCTGGTGTCAAGTGCTCGACTGGAAGGTGCTCTTCGAGGCCGACGACGAAATCGTCATCGGCGCAGACAAGTCCGCGGTTCCCGGTATCACCTTCGTCCCCGTGCCGGAGAAGAAGACGGCCAAGAGCCGGCTGCACATCGACCTCGCCCCCGACGACCAGGCAGTCGAGGTCGAGCGCATCATCGGGCTCGGGGCACGGCGGGTCGAGATCGGGCAGCGCGCGGATGCGAGCTGGGTGGTGCTGGCGGATCCCGAGGGGAACGAGTTCTGTGTGCTCACCCCGAAGAACTCGCTCATCGACTGAAAGACCCTAGGGGCCGTACTGCGGCGGTACGGCTGCCGCCTCGGCGAGGACCGGGCCCAGGTTCTCCGTACGCATGCGCCGGTCGACGTAGAGGAGTCCGGTCACCAGCTGCGGGAACGTTGCCGAGACGAGCTGACCGATCAGCTGTCCCAACAGGAGGATCACCACATAGCCGCTCATCGCGAAGACGATCGACGCGGGGTTCGGGTCGTCGTCCAGGGTCGAGCCCCCGATGATCCCGGAGAACATGCCGAGGAACGAGAACGGGATCTGGATGATGTAGTTCGCCACCGCCGCCATGGCGAAGGCCAGCAGGCTGATCCCGAAGATCCGCCACCAGTCGCCGCGCACCAGCTGCGACGAGCGGCGCAGTGCCGCCACGGGGCGCTGCCCCTCGAAGACCACGGCCGAGGGGGCCAGGCTGAATTTCACCCAGAGCCAGGCCGCCACGGGCGCGGTGGCCAGGGCGCCCAGGAAGCCGAGCGAGGTCCACACCGCGGCGCCGGCCCCGTCCGCCAGTGTGATGGCGCCGATCATGAGGGCGAGGAAGCCGATCATCGCCAGCACCACCGGGATCATCGCGATCAGGGCCGTCAGGATCACCGTTCCGATCAACGCCGGCACGCGGGCCCAGGCCCGGCGCCAGATGACGGAGAAGGTGGTCGGCCTGCCCAGTACGGCCTCCTGCAGGACCGCGGGAACGGTCGCGTACATCATGGCTGCGCTGATCATGAGTGCGGCCATGGCGATCAGCCAGACGGTGCCGAGGGCGATCAGTACCGGTGTGAGGTCCGTCGACGACGGGTCCTCCTCGGCGCTGAGCGAGATGATCCGGTGCAGATGGTCACTGACCGCGGAGTACGCGATCAGGGCCGCCGCCCCCACGACGACCAGCGCCCCGCCGTACACGGCCACACCGATGCCGAACAGCTGCTTCCAGTAGCGCCCCATCGCGCTGAAGGCGCCGCCGAGTATGTCCCCGAGCTTCAGGGGTGCCAGCGGTATCACTCCGGGCTTCGGCGGCGGCATCCAGCCGCCCCACCCCGGTGGCCCTCCGTACGGTGCTCCGCCGTACGGCGGACCGCCGCCCCACCCTGCGTCCTGCGCCACTGCTGCTCCGTTGTGTTGTCGTCCTGCGTGCTGGTCGGGACACCGTAGCGTCCCGGATGGCGCAAAGCTGCCGTACTGTGGTGCCAACAGCGATGCGTACACTCGTACACATGGGATATGGACTGCTTGCCGCGGCGATCGCGGCGGAGGTGGCCGGCACGACGGCCATGAAATACAGCGAGGGCTTCACCCGGCTCTGGCCCTCGCTCATCACCGTCGCGGGCTATCTCATAGCCTTCACGCTGCTCGCCCAGACGTTGAAGACGCTGTCGATGGGCACCGCCTATGCCATCTGGGCCGGGATCGGGACCGCCGCGGTCGCCGCCATCGGCATCCTCTTCATGGGGGAGTCCGGCAATCCGGTCAAGCTGGCGGGCATAGCGCTGGTCATCGCCGGAGTGGTGGTGCTGAATCTGGGAGGGGCCCACTGATGACACGCCGTTACGACCCCGAGCGGCGCGGCCGCATCATCGATGCCGCGATCCGGGTGGTCGGCGCCAAGGGCATCGCGGGGCTCAGCCACCGCTCCGTCGCGGCCGAGGCCGATGTGCCGCTCGGCTCGACGACGTATCACTTCGCCTCGCTGGACGAGCTGTTGATCGCGGCCCTGCGCCGGTCGAACGAGAACTTCGCCGAGGTCATGCGGGAGTGCGGGGCCCTGACAGACCCGGCCGCCGACCTTGCCGGGGAACTGGCCGGGCTGCTGGGGGAGTACTTCTCCGGTGGGCGCGGGCGGGCCGAGCTGGAGTACGAGCTGTACCTCGCCGCGCTCCGCAGACCCGCATTGCGGCCCGTCGCCGCCGAATGGACCGACGGCACGGCCGAGTTGCTGTCCCGGCGGACCGATCCGGCCACGGCGAGGGCGCTGATCGCGCTCATGGACGGGATCTGTCTGCAGGTGCTGCTCACCGGCGGGGAGTACGACGAGGCGTACGCGCGGGAGATGCTGGGCCGCGTCGCCGGCTGATGGCTCCGCACTCAAGCCCGACGGCTTCGGTTTCCGGGCTGCTCTGTTCTCAAGCGCCGTACCGGCCCGGCTTCCGGGCCGCTCCGGCCTCAAGTGCCCCTCACTCGCCGGACGGGCTTGCCCTTCGGATCGCTGTCAGCGCCGCCTGCACGCTCGCCTCGATGTCCGTGATCGGGTACAACGCCTCGCGGATCGTCCGGTCCCCGTCCACCACCAGCGTCAGCCGCTTCAGCCGGCTGGTCCCCGCCGCACGGAACGTCGGCAGTCGCAGCGCCGCCGTCAGCTCCAGCTCCGCGTCGGACAGCAGCGGGAAACGCAGCCGCTCCGCGTCCGCGAACGCCCGCTGCTCGTCCGGGCGTTGGGTGGACACCCCGTGCACGGTCGCGCCCGCCGCCGTGAACTCGGCCAACTGGTCGCGATACGTACAGGATTCGAGGGTGCAGCCGCTCGCCCCAGGGATCTCGGACCAGCCCGGCGGATAGGCGTCCCGGCGGGCGTAGGCGCTGGGGAAGCAGTACAGGACGGTGTACGGGGTGTCGGCGACCGGGTCGTGCAACACGCCGTCGTAGTCCAGCAGTTGCAGCTCGGGCAGGCGCATGCCCACCAGGGCGTGCACCCGGGCCGCCTCCTTCGACGCCTCCGTGGCCGTTGCCATCATCTCCCCGTCTCCCATCACCCAGGTGTCGCCCCAGTCCTGGAGCGCGATCAGTACGGGCAGCAGTGCGCGTCCACGCCGGGTGAGCCGGTACTCGTACCGGGGCGGCCGATCCTGGTACGGCTCCCGGGACAGCACTCCCGCGTCGACCAGCAGCCGCAGCCGCTCGGTCAGTACCTTGCGGGACACGCCCAGCTCTTCCTGGAGTGCGTCGAAGCGGTGCACCCCGCGCGCCGTGTCCCGCACGATCAGCAGGGTCCACCAGTCGCCGACGACATCGAGCGCCTGGGCGATCGCGCAGTCGGCGTCGGCCAGGCTGGTGCGCTGGGGCATGGGCTCCTCCTCCGCCGGTCTCCCGCGGTCGTCTCTTACCTGATTGACCTGTAGGAAAGCATGATGCCATAGTCCGTTCCCAAGGGAGACTCACTTGGGAGGGTGTCGCGTATGAGGTCCTTCGGGATCGTGCGGGCCGTACCGCGCACGGTACGGCTGCTGGCCTTCGGTTCCTTTCTCAATGGAGTCGTCAGCTTTACCTTCGTCTATCTCTTCATCTATCTGACCGGCCCGCGCGGACTGACCGTCCCGCAGGCCGGAGTGATCGCGGGCGTCGGCGGCATCGGCCTGGTCGCGGGGAACTTCACCGGCGGCTGGTTCGGCGACCACTACGGCCACCGCCGGATGCTCCTGACCGGTTCGCTGGTGAGCGGGACGGCGCTCGCCACCCTGCCGGTCCTGCCGGTCGCGGCGATGTACGGCGTGCTGCCGCTCGCGCAGTACGCGGCAGGTGTCGTACGCGCAGCCAACGCCGCACTCGTCGCCGTCTCCGTCCCCGAGGGCGGTCGGCGCCAGAGCTTCGCCCTCGTGCGGGCCGGGAGCAACGCGGCGTTCGCCGTCGGCCCGCCGCTCGGCGCGCTGATCGCCGCCCACTTCTCGTACGACTGGCTGTTCGTCGCCGACGGCCTCGGGACGCTGCTCTTCGCCGGATACGCGTCGATGGTGCTTCCGGCGCACGGCACCGCGCACAACCGGCCGGTGCGTGAGCCCGGTGCACCCGGGCTCTGGCGGGAGTTGCGGGCCAGGCCCGCCGTACTGGTCCTGCTCGCCGCGATCCTCTGCGTCGACCTCGTCTACCGGCAGCAGTACTCGACGCTGCCGGTCTTCCTGTCCGAGCACGGCCACAGCGCCCAGTTCTACGGCTGGCTGCTCTCCGTCAACGGCGGCCTCATCCTGCTGCTGGAACTCCCCGCGGCGCACGCGCTGCGCCGGCGCGCGCCGCTGAGCATCGTGGGCACCGGGCTGCTGCTCGTGGGGCTGGGATACGCGGTGCTGATCCCGGGGTCCGGGGCGCTGTTCGCCGTCACCATGATGGCGTCGCTGACCGCGGGCGAGATCCTCTACAAGACCACCGCGACGGCGTACGTCGCCGACCAGGCTCCCGCCCATGCGCAGGGCCGCTTCCAGAGCCTGTACGCGGGCGCCTCCATCAGCGGCCAGGTGCTGGCGCCGCCGATCGGCGGCGCCCTCTACGCCGCCGCGCCGGGACTGCTCTGGCCGGCCTGCGCGGTGCTGGCGGGCGGTGCGGGGGCGGCGGTGCTGGCGGTGCGGCGGCTGCGCGGGCCGGTGCGCGAGGTAGTACCCGCACCGGCACCCGAACGGCAGGCGCAGCCCGGCTGACCGGGCGGTCGTGGGCTCCCGGGGACCGCGCGCGACCATCCGGCGAGACCGGTTGGCTCCGGCGGTGCCTCGCCGGTTAGGTTCGTGTCATGACCGACACGACTCCTGCTCGCACCACCGGCGCCGTCGCCGCCGGCCTCGCCACCATCGCCGGCGACGGTTCCGTTCTCGACACCTGGTTCCCCGCCCCCGAGCTCACCGCAGAGCCCGGCCCGGCCGGAACCGAACGGCTCACCCCCGACCAGGCCGTCAACCTCCTCGGCGAGGGCGCCGCCAAGGCCATCGGCGTGGACGCCCGCCGCGGTGTCGAGATCGTCGCCGTACGTACGGTCATCGCCTCGCTCGACGACAAGCCGCTCGACGCGCACGACGCGTACCTGCGCCTGCACCTCCTCTCGCACCGCCTCGTCCAGCCGCACGGTCAGAACCTGGACGGCCTCTTCGGCCTCCTCACCAACGTCGCCTGGACCTCGCTCGGCCCGGTCTCCGTCGACGACGTGGAGAAGGTGCGGCTGAACGCCCGCGCCGAGGGCCTGCACCTCCAGGTCACCTCGGTCGACAAGTTCCCCCGGATGACGGACTACGTCGCGCCGAAGGGCGTCCGGATCGCCGACGCCGACCGGGTCAGGCTCGGCGCGCACCTCGCCTCCGGCACCACCGTCATGCACGAGGGCTTCGTCAACTTCAACGCGGGCACCCTCGGCACGTCGATGGTCGAGGGCCGGATCTCCGCCGGTGTCGTCGTCGGCAACGGCTCCGACATCGGCGGCGGAGCCTCCACCATGGGCACCCTCTCCGGCGGCGGCAAGGAGCGCATCGTCATCGGCGAGCGCTGCCTGATCGGCGCCGAGGCCGGTGTCGGGATCGCGCTCGGCGACGAGTGCGTCGTCGAGGCCGGGCTCTACATCACGGCCGGCAGCCGCATCACGCTGCCGGACGGCCAGATCGTCAAGGCCCGTGAGCTCTCCGGCGCCTCGAACATCCTCTTCCGCCGCAACTCGGTCACCGGCGCCGTCGAGGCCCGCCCGAACAACGCGGTCTGGGACGGCCTCAACGACGTCCTGCACAGCCACAACTAGCTCGTAGCGGCGAGGAGTTCCTCGTACGCCCTCCGCAGCCCGTCGGCCGCCTCGCGCCCGGCGGGCTGCAGCGGTTCCCGGACCGGTCCGGCGTCGAGCAGCGCCTTCGCCGTGACCGTGCCGGGCAGTCCGGACGCCATCATCAGCTCCGCGAGCGGGACGGTCAGCCGGTTGAGCCGGGCGGCCCCCGCGGTGTCCCCGGCGTCGAAGGCGTCCAGGACCGCCCTCAGCTGCCGGGGTGCGACATTGGCGACCGTGCTGACATAGCCCGCCGCGCCCACCGCGTACAACGGCAGATTCAGTTCCTCGCAGCCCGAGTAGTACGCCAGCGAGGTCGCGCCGATCACCTTCGTGGAGCCGAGCAGGTCGTACGCGCAGTCCTTCACGGCCACGATGCGCGGGTGCTCCGCCAGTCTCAGCAGGGTCTCCGGCTCGACGCGCGTGCCGGTGCGGCCGGGGATGTCGTACAGCATCAGCGGAAGGCCGGTCGCGTCGGCGACGCGACAAAAGTGCGCCTCGACGGCGGCCTGCGGCGGTCGGCTGTAGTACGGCGTCACCACCAACAGGCCGTCCGCGCCCGCCTGTTCGGCCTGCTGGGCGAGGGCCACAGTGTGCCGGGTGTCCGAGCTGCCGACCCCGGCGACGATCGGCACGCCGTCGCCGACCGCCGCCCTGACCGCCCGCAGCAGTGCGGTCTTCTCGGCGTCGGTGGTGGTCGGGGACTCGCCGGTGGTGCCGCTGAGCACCAGACCGTCGCAGCCGTCGGCGACCAGAGAGGTGGCATGCTTCTGGGCGGCGTCCTGGTCCAACGCGCCGGAAGCGGTGAACGGCGTGATCATCGCGCAGAGCGCGCGGCCGAAGGGGGCCACAGGTGCTGTCATCCCTGAAGTGTCGGTCGGCCGAACCGTGAAGGTCCACTTAGTTCTTCTTGGGGTGGAGGGGAAGAAATGCTCAACAATTGTGGGAGGGGGCTCCGCGCTCTGGCATGATCGAACGCCTATGCGGCCGACCGACACGGGGGCGGTTCATGAGCGTGCGGGAACCGAAACGGGCGAGGGCCGGGAGACGGAGGCCGACGGCGACCGTGCTCATGGCCGGGGCGCTGGGCCTGTCGCTCTCGGGATGCGCCGGATTTCTCGTGCCGGCGGGCGAGGGCGAGCCGGAGCCCACAGCGAGCGCCTCGTACGGGGTGCACGCCGACAAGCTGCCGTCACCGTTTCCCAGCATCTCCGCCGCGCTCCCCGACCGGCCGCCGCCTCCGTCGGGGCAGGGGCCCGCCCCCGCGCCCACCGCGGGCGCCGACTGTCCGTCCTCCGGAGTCGTCGTCGAGATGGGCGAGGTCGAGGCCGCGCTGGGCCACCGGGCCGTCGGCCTCACCCTCACCAACTGCGGCAGCAAGCCGTACCGCGTCGACGGGTATCCGTCCGTCCGGGCCCTGGACGACGCCGGTGACCCGCTGCCGGTCCCGGTGAATCCGGGCTCCTCCTACATGGGGAGCGACCCGGGGCCGAAGGAGGTCATGCTGAAGCCGGGGGAGACGATGCGGTCGCTCCTCGCCTGGGTCTCCACCCCGACCGGCGGCGACCTCATCGAGGGCGACGCGCTGGAGATCGCACCGGCCCCCGGCCTGGAAGCGCGCACCTTCCCGCTGGAGGGAAGCGACGTACGGCTGCTCGACGAGCTGAACATGACCGCCTGGCGGACCGAACCGTCCCGGTAGCCCGGCGAATCGAACGGCGGCGCTCGACGCCCTTTGGAGCGGGCGGGGTCAGCGGCGCGCCATGTAGAGGGCGAAGGCCTTGTGGAGCACCTTGTTGATCGGGTGGTCCCACTCGCCGATGTACTCGGCTGCGCGGCCGCCGGTGCCGACCTTGAAGCGCAGCAGGCCCAGGAGATGGTTGCTCTCGTCCAGGGTGTCGGTGATGCCACGCAGGTCGTAGACGGCCGCGCCCCGCTCGTGCGCGTCGCTCATCATGCGCCACTGGATGGCGTTGTTCGGCTGGACCTCGCGCTTGCGGCCGGTCGAGGCGCCATAGGAGTACCAGACGTGGTTCCCGACGGTCAGCATCGTCGCCGCGGCGAGCGTTTCGCCGTCGTGATGGGCGAGATAGAGCCGCATCCGGTCGGGGTCCTCGGTCCGCAGCGCGGTCCACATGCGCTGGAAGTAGACGAGCGGGCGGGGGATGAAGCGGTCGCGCTCGGCCGTCTCGCGGTACAGCTCGTAGAAGGCAGGGAGGTTCTCGTAACCGCCCTCGACGACCTTGACGCCCGCCTTCTCCGCCTTCTTGATGTTGCGCCGCCACTGCTGGTTCAGATTGCCCCGGATCGTCTCCAGCGACTGCCCGGCGAACGGTACCTGGAAGACGTACCGGGGCTGTCCGGCGCTGAAACCTTCCTCGCCGCCCTCCTCGCCCTGCTGCCACCCCAGTCGGCGCAGCTGCTCCACGACCTGGGCGGCCTGCGGCTCGTTCACATCCGCCTCCACGTCGCGCAGCCGACCGGTGGCCGGGTCGGCGATGGCGTCCTTGACGGTCCCGGCGTCCCAGCGCCGGGCGACCACCGGTGGGCCCATGCGCACCGAGAACGCACCCTGCGCCTTCAGATGCGCCAGCATCGGATCCAGCCACCGGCTCAGACCGGCGTCGTGCCAGTCGATGACGGGGCCCTCCGGCAGATAGGCCAGATAGCGCCGCACCCGGGGGATCGGCCGGTAGAGGACGAGCCCGGCTCCGACGATCCGTTCCGGGCCGGTGCCGTCCCGGTCGAACCAGCCGATGCTCCCCGCGCGCCAGTCGGGCTTCACATCGCCCCACGACGGAACCTGCATATGGCTCACGGCGGGCCGGCTCGCGACGAACGCCAGATGTTCCTCACGGGTGATCGCCTTGAGGCGCAGCTTCATGCGGTACTCCGTTCGTTGTCCTGTCGGTGGGCCTGACGGCGTCAACAGGGAGTGGTGTTGACCTCAAGCGCACTTGACGTATCAGTGTGGTCGGCAGCGGCGCACCGCATGGGTGCACCATTCAGGAGGACCCGTCATGAGTGTGCAATTCGAATCCCGTCCTGATCTTGCCCGTAACGACGTCGGACTGGTCAGGGCGAGCACCTGCGATGTCGGCACCCCCGAGCGGCAGCGGCAGACGGTCGAGGCCATCCGCAGGGCGTGGGACAGCCGTGAGTGGCCGCATCCGGGGCTTCTCTCGTACACCGTCCATGTCGGTGAGGACGGGAAAACGCTGTTCCACTACACCCAGTGGAGTGGGGAGCAGGCGTATCAGGACTTCTTCCGGCACGGCAGGGACGAACGCAACGCGGACATCGACGCCGCCGTGCCGGGCATCCAGCGGCTGGGGCTGCACACCCTTGAGCTGTACCGTTCCGCGCTGCCGCGGGAGGGGGACGGGCGGGAGCCGGGGTGCGTCGCGATCGTCGGCATCGAGTTCGAGGGGGCGGACAAGGCGCGGCAGCGGGACTGGGTGGACACCGTGTTCGAGGCGTTGGGGACCGATCCCGCGCCCGCCCCCGGCGGCATCTCCGGACACTTCCATGTGAGCACCGACGGAACGCGCGTACTCAATTACGCCGAATGGCAGAGCGCGCAGGCCCACGCCGACGCGCTGGCCGGGTCAGGTGACGGGATCGGGTCGAGGACGCCGCAGTGGGGGCGGGTGCAGTCGTACCCGGGGGTCGTCGGCTCAGGCGTGCACCGGTACACGCCCGCGCTCAGCATGGGGCCGAGGGCGGACGCGTAGCGTCGAGCGGGGGCTACGGGCGGAAGCGGAGCACCTGCGGGTCGTGGTCGCTGTTCTGGTCGGCGAACTCGGCGTTGATGTGCACGCTGTCGTAGCGGAAGTCGTCGATCGACGGGCTGGTCAGGATCTGGTCGAGGACCTGGGTGTTGCCCTGGTAGACGTACGAGTAACGCTCCGGGCGCGGCAGGGACTTCACCGCCGGGTACAGCACGCCACCGGCCGTCAGTGCCTTTGTCGTGCCGGAGAACTCGAAGTCGTTGATGTCGCCGACGACCAGGACGTCCGCGTTCTTCTGGACGCTCAGCAGCTTCTCGACGAAGGTGTTGACCGCCTCGGCCTGCGCGTGCCGCTGGACCTCCGACGAGCGGGTCGGCGGCTGGTGCTGCGAGACGATGGACTCGTCGCCGCCCTTGGACGCGAAGTGGTTGGCGACGACGAAGACCGTACGGCCGCGGAAGCTGAACTCTCCGGCGAGCGGCTTACGGCTGTTCTGCCACGCCGCGTTCGCCGGGTCGATCCGGCCGGGGGAGAGGGTCAGGGCCGCCCGGCTTTGCTCCCGCACGACATCGGTTGCCGTCGTCGCGTCGCCGCCCGCGCGGTCGGTGAACGACACCCGCTCCGGGTTGAAGAGGAACACCTGGCGGATGTTGCCGCCGGGCTCACCGCCGTCCTTCTTGTCCTCCGGGTCGATGGAACGCCACTCGTACGCCGGGCCGCCCGCCGCCACGATCGCGTCGGTGAACTTCTTGACGGTTTGGTCGGCGGCGACCGTACCGTCGTTCTTCGCGCCGTTGTTGTCCTGGATCTCCTCCAGCGCCACGATGTCGGGCGAGGCGAGGTTGTGGACCACGGCGGCGGCGAGCGCGTCGAACTTCTCCTGCGGGTCGCCCGGGTCGAGGTTCTCGACGTTGTACGTCGCCACCGCCAGCTCGCCGCCGCGCTGCTTGCGGGTCGTCTCCCGGCGCAGGCCCTTGCCGGTGACCGTGCCCAGGGTGCGGGCGGTCAGCGTGTAGCCGCCGTACTGGTTGAAGTCGAGCGGCCCCTCGGTCGTACCGGACAGCACATCACCGACATCGGCGGTGGGGAACGGCTGCTCGGCGAGCGGCACCAGCGACTGGATCTGGAGCCGGCCGGTGTTCTGCGCGGTGTACGAGCCGTAGACCGTCCCGCCGCGGCGGCTTGCGTTCTCGTGCGGCTTCACCGTCACCCACAGTTCGGCGTACGGGTCGGTGGCGCCGACCACCCGCGAGGTGCCGATGCGGATGTTCATGCCCTCCAGGGACTCGTAGTGGTCCAGGGCGTAGCGGGACGGGGCGAGGGGGAGCGCGTCGATGGAGCCGCCCGCCGCGGGGTCACCCTCCGGGGTGTACCGCGAGGGGACCGAGCGTTCCGAGACCGTCACCGGCGCGGGCAGCGCGTTGCCGGAGGACACCACCGCCACGGTGGGCCTGCTGATCTGGGTGAGCGACTGATTGCCGGAGGAGAGGCCGCCCGGGACGTACTCGGTGACCGTGCCGGAGACCGTGACCGCGTCACCGGCCGCGACGGTCGGCGCGGAGCCGGTGTAGACGAAGACGCCCTCGCTGGTGGCGGGGTCGGCGTCGGGCTCGGGGTCCTGGAACCAGAAGCCCTTCGAGCCGTACGTCCGTACACCCGTGACGATGCCCGCGACACCGCTGACCTGCCGGCCGGTGAGCGGGGATATCCGGGTGGTGCCCTGGATGTCGTGGATCCGGACCTGGCCGTCGGCGGACGGGGAGGCGGACGCGGAGGTGGTGGCTGCGCCGGTGAGCAGGCCCGCGGCGAGCGCAGCGGTGACTACGGCGGAGACAGCGGTCGTTCTGGACGATGCGGCGGGCATCACGGGCTCCGGGGGTATCGAGGGTCAGGAATGGGGGTCTACGCGCGTCAATCTCTTGTGTGGGCAAGGCAGTTGTCAAGGTCCCCCGGGTCGACTTCCGCTGTCCGTCGCATGAACCGGGTGGCATGGGGCGAAATGCGTCTACGCTTGGGCCGCCTGAACCCGTACGCCCCGTACGTCCCGAGGAGAACCACCTGATGTCCGCAGAGCGCCCCACCCTGCCGCCCGTACGGCTGCGCACCGAGGCCGAGCTGGCACGGGACGCGCTTGCCGCGCCGCTGCTCGCCCGCGCTGTCCGGCTCGCCCGCTGGGCGGGCCCGGAGACCCGGGTCGGCGCCGGCGGCGAGCTCGTCGAGGAACAGCTGCCCGCGGCGGCCGAGCACCTCGGCCTCACGGCGGACGAGGACGGTGCGGCGGAGGCGAGCGAGGCGTGGCGGCTCGCGGTCGACACGGGGCTCGTCGACATCGAGGACCCGGAGGAGGCCGCGGGAGAGGACGCGGAGGGGACCGCCTCCGCCGGTGAGAACCTGGCGCTGATCACCGGCGGTTCACCGCAGGACGTTCTCTCGATCTGGCTCGACGGTCTGGAGGCCGTCCACGCCGACGCCACCGCGCCCGTCTTCGAGGACTTCGCCGATCTCGTCGGCGAGGACGGCTCGATCGACTTCGAATCCCTGAACTGGGACCCGGAGGTCGAGGCGGAATTCCTCGACGGGGTCCTCGGCAATCTGTATCTGCTCACTGTCAGCGACGGCGGAGCGGACGCGGCGCCCGTACCGCTGCCCGCGCTCGCCGCGTCGATGATCGTGCCCGACGACATGGGCGAGCCCACCGACGACGTCCTTGAGCAGGTGTCCGAGGCGATGATGCGCCTCGACGACCAGTTCCGGGTCCTCGAACCCATCGGGATCGTCGAATACCGCCCGCTGGACGAGGCGTTGCTGGCCGAGGAGGGGGAGGACGCCACCCCGCCCGCCGACGACGAGGACGTCACCCGGTACGGAATGGTGAAGCTGACCCCGCTCGGCCTGTACGGCATCCGGGCCCGGATGCTGGAGGCCGGAGTGGACGCCCCGGCGATCGGTGACCTCGCGGACAAGGCCGCCGACGCACTCCTCGGCGGCATCGCGTACTACCCCGAGACGGCGGCGCGCAGCGAGGTCGAGCTGTGGCTCACCCGGCGCGGCGCGGACGGCGCCGCGGCCGAACTCCTCGCGGCGGCACGCGGCGCGGACCAGCAGGCACCGCTGCGCCGCCTGCACTGCCAGCAGGCGCTCGCCCTGGTCGGTGCGGAGGCGGAGCCCGCGGTACGCGCAGTATTGGACGACCCCGAGCTGGGCGGTCTCGCACGGGTCTGGCTCGCGGAGCTGGGCGCGGTGGACGTACCCGCACCGCCGGAGTCGATGATCTTCTGGCTCGCCATCGACACGATCGCGGCCCAGCTGGAGTCCGAGGGCGATCTGGAAGCGCTCCAGGGCCTGGTCGAGGGCCTGGCAGGCCGGCACAGCGGCTTCTTCGACGAGGCGTGGCGCGTGGAACACCCGGCCACGGCGGACGTCCTCGAAGCGATGGGGCGGCTGCACAGCGACAAGAAGAAGGCCAAGGAGGCCCGCAAGGCGGCGTTCAAGGCGCGGTCGCGGACAGGGGCCTGAGACCCAGGCGGTTGCGCCGCCCGCTCACGCGGGCGGCGTGAGCGTGGCGGTTCGCGGCGGACGCCACGGAACGGGCGCGCCATCCACTCCGGCCGACCACATCCGGCCAACTGCACAGGAAGGATGCCCCTCGACGTCGTCCGTAGTTCAACTGGTGTTGGCGCAGGGGCGCGACTGTGGGCGCGCCAACAATCTGCCCAGTTGCTCCAGGAGTACGTGATGCCCTTCACGCGCAGGGAATTCACCAGAACGTCCGCCCTCACCGGTGCCGGCATCGCCCTGACCGGTACGGTCGCCGCGCTGGCCACCGCGCCCGGTGCCCTGGCCGCAGAGGACTCGAAGCACGGCCACGACGGCCACGGTCACGACCACGGTCACAGCCACGAGCCCGGCTACGGGCCGCTGATCGCCGACCCCGAGGGACTCCTCGCGCTGCCCGTCGGCTTCTCCTACAAGGTCATCACCCACAGCGGTGTCACCAAGCTGGAGTCCGGCGAGTACACCCCCTCCAACCACGACGGCACGGCCACCTTCGAGGGCCCGCGCGGCGTCACCCTGCTCGTCAACAACCACGAGCTGAGCGGCACCCGTGCCGGCTGGGAGCACCCGGTGCCGCTGGCCGAGGGCCTCGTCTACGACCCGGTCGCGGCCGGCGGCTGCACCGTCGTGGAGACCCGCCACGACGGCCGAACCGCCGAGTGGGTCGGCATCGCCGGTACGTCCACCAACTGTGCGGGTGGCGCCTCCCCGTGGGGCACTTGGCTCACCTGCGAGGAGACCGAGGACAAGGCCGGCAAGAACGGCCTGCTCAAGGATCACGGTTACGTCTTCGAGGTCGACCCGTACGACAAGCGCGCCAACCGTGACCCGCGCCCGATCAAGGCGCTCGGCCGGTACGCCCACGAGGCCGTCGTCATCGACCCCAAGCGCGGCCACGCCTACCTGACCGAGGACGCCGCGGGCCCCAACGGACTGCTCTACCGCTGGGTTCCGCCGCACGGCTTCCGGCACGGCCGCGGCAAGCTGCGCACGCTCGCCGACGACGCCGGTGTCCTCCAGGCCACCAAGTGCTTCGACAGCAGCGGCAAGTTCGTCGACGACCTGTCCCGCGCCACCAAGATCGGCACGGTGTACGGCGTGGACTGGGTCGACGTACCCGACCGTGACGCGAAGACCGTCTCGGTGCGCAAGCAGTTCGCGGACAGCGAGGTCACCCGCGCACGCAAGCTCGAAGGCATGTGGTGGGGCGACGGCGGCGCGTACATCGTCTCCTCGTTCGCCCGCGCGGAGAGCCCGGTCCAGCACGACGGCCAGGTCTGGTTCTACGACCCGAAGCGCCGCACGCTGACGCTGAAGGTGCTCCTCGGTGTGAACGCCGACCCGTCGAAGGACGGCGCCTTCGACGGCCCGGACAACATCACCGTCTCGCCGTACGGCGGTCTGGTCATCTCCGAGGACGGCAACGGCATCCAGCACCTGTTCGGGGCGACCGACAGCGGTCGCACGTACCCGATCGCCCGCAACGAGCTGAACATCGGCAGCGAACAGGAGCCGGAGTACAGCGAGTTCACCGGTGTCACGTTCTCGCCCGATGGCAAGACGCTGTACGCCAACATCCAGACGCCGGGCATCATGCTCGCCATCACCGGTCCGTGGAAGCGCCAGCCGAACCGTCACTGACGTCCGGTACCACCGGAGGCCGGGTGAGTCGCCCGCGCGTAATTCCCTCGCGCGCCGTGGAGTTCCCCTCTAGAGTCCTGTCTGTGTCCAGGTGCGCAGGCAGGACCTACTTCCACTGATAATGGGGATGTCGCGGGTTCGAGTCCCGCCACCGGAACTCGTTCCGGTGTAGCTCAGTTGGCAGAGCACCTTCGTCGGTTCCGCCGACCCTGATCTCTGGACATCACAACTTCATCAGCAATGACTGCATGCACCTCCCGGTGCGCAGGCTGCGGCTACTTCTTGCCATGAAACTGCCGCCGCCGACTCTGATCTCGGGAGGCACAGACATCGGGGGGTGCCCGGTGCGCAGGTGACGGATACTTCTCGGATCTGACGGTTGCGGGTTCAAGTCCCGTCCGGCCACGGCCGGTAGCTCAAGGGGTGGAGCATCAGGCAAGCCCGTCGCCGACTCCTGATCTCGGGCACCCTTTCCCGCTGTGCCTTCTCCCAATGAATTCGGGGGAATTCACATGGCACGCTTCAACATCCGCATCACCAAGCCCCGCACCACCTCGCCCGTGAAGTCGACCGGGCGCACCGCGCCGACCCATCAGGGCGGCCGAGGACATCTCCGCGACAACCGCTCCGAGCTGTTTCTGCTCGCGGTCGCCAATTTCGTTTCGCAGCAGACCTTCTACGAGGACGGCGAGCGGCGCGACAACCGGTTCGCCGAACTGGTGCGGGTGCTCGCCGTCGGCGACCCCGAGTGGACCGCCGGTCTGCTCCATTGGCTGCGCCGCGACGGTCAGATGCGTACCGCTTCGATCGTCGGCGCCGCCGAGTATGTGAAGGCGCGGCTCGACGCGGGGGCCGAGGACGGACCGTCCAACCGGCAGGTCGTCGACTCCGTCCTGCTGCGCGCCGACGAGCCCGGTGAACTTCTCGGGTACTGGACCTCGCGCTACGGCCGCGCCGTGCCCAAGCCCGTCAAGCGCGGCATCGCCGATGCCGTGCGCCGCCTCTACAACGGCAAGTCGCTGCTGAAGTACGACACCGCGTCCAAGGGCTACCGCTTCGGCGACATCCTGAATCTGGTGCACGCCTCGCCCGACCCGGAGAAGCCGTGGCAGGGCGAGCTGTTCCGGTACGCCCTCGACCGTCGCCACCACCCGGAGGCGGCCGTGGTGCCGGCCTCCAATCGCACCCTCACCGCCCACCGTGCGCTGATGGAGCTGCCGGTCGAGGAGCGGCGGGCAGTGGTCGACGGTGCGGACGGTGCGGACCGGCTGGCTGCGGCGGGCATGACCTGGGAGGCCCTGGCGGGCTGGCTGCAGGGGCCGATGGACGCCAAGGCCTGGGAAGCGGTGATTCCGTCGATGGGTGCGATGGCGCTCGTCCGCAATCTGCGCAACTTCGACGAGGCGGGCGTATCGGACGAGGTCGCCGCGCAGGTGGCTGCGAAGATCTGCGATCCGGCCGTGGTCGCCGCATCGCGGCAGTTCCCGTTCCGCTACCTCGCCGCCTACCAGCACGCGCCCTCGCTGCGCTGGGCACATCCGCTGGAGAAGGCGCTCGGCCACTCCCTGGGCAATGTGCCCGCGCTGCCGGGGCGGACGCTGATCCTGGTCGACCGCTCGGGCTCGATGTGGTCGCCGCTCTCGGACCGCTCGCAGCTCAACCGGGCCGACGCCGCCGCGATCTTCGGTACGGCACTGGCACTACGGGCGGCCGACGCCGATCTCGTGCAGTTCGGTACGAACAGCGCACCGGTGAAGTACCGCCGGGGCGAGTCCGTGCTGAAGGTCCTGGAGCGCTTCGGTGACCTCGGCGGCACCAACACCGCGGAGGCGGTGCGCCGGCACTACCGGAAGCACGACCGGGTACTGATCGTCACCGACGAGCAGGCGTCGTTCTCGTACGCCGCGGATGCCACCGCGGCCGTGCCGTCCGGCGTGCCCGTCTACACCTGGAACCTGGCCGGATACCGGGTCGGGCACGCCCCGTCGGGAGGCGGGAATCGCCACACCTTCGGGGGTCTTTCGGACGCGGCGTTCCGCATGGTGCCGCTGCTGGAAGCGGGCCGGGACGCGGACTGGCCCTGGAATCTCTGATTACGAATCCGGCATCAGTGCGCCCCCAGAAGTGGACGGGCATGGCGTCGGGCGTTCCCAGGGCGCATACTCAAGGTAATGAAACAGTCAGCCGGATCCCGGCGTCACCTGCCTTCCAGTCCCTTCAACCGCCCGGCCCAGGCGGCCCCACCGGTCGAATTGTTCGATGTGGGCGACAGGGTGTCGCACGATCAGTTCGGACTCGGTCGCGTCCTTGCTGTCGAGGGCGACAACGACGCAGTGCTCATCGACTTCTCGGGGCGACAGGGGAGGATCCTGAGCCCGTACTCCAAGCTGACCAAGCTCTGAGAGAGGCGGCAACGCACAGCGTCCGCGTCCCCGTTACGCTCTCCGGCTTCAGGGGCACCTGCCATTCGCAGGTGCCCCTGAAGCCGTGTGTCGGAAGCTCTTGCGGGGTTACAGCGCCTGGGCGGCGGGCTTCACCATGCCTCGGACGGTGCGCGACTTCACGAAGTCGCCCATCGCCGTCATCTCCCACTCGCCGGAGAACTGCTTGATCAGCTTGGCCATCATCACGCCGGTCTGCGGCTCGGCGCCGGTCAGGTCGAAGCGGACCAGTTCCTCGCCGGTGGCGGCGTCGATCAGCCGGCAGTAGGCCTTGGCGACATCGCTGAACTTCTGGCCGGTGAAAGAGTTGACTGTGAAGACCAGGCCGGTCGCCTCCGCGGGGATCCGGCCCAGGTCGACGACGATCACCTCGTCGTCCCCCGCGCCCTCGCCCGTGAGGTTGTCGCCGGAGTGCTTGATGGCACCGTTCAGGATGGAGAGCTTGCCGAAGTAGCAGCTGTCCAGGTGGTTCCGGTTGGGACCGTAGGCGATCACCGAGGCGTCGAGGTCGATGTCCTTGCCGCGGAACGCGGGCTCCCAGCCGAGGCCCATCTTGACCTGGGAGAGCAGCGGCCGGCCGCCCTTGACCAGGGAGACGGTCTGGTTCTTCTGGAGGCTGACCCGGCCCTTGTCGAGGTTGATCTTGCCGGAGGCGGCGGGCGCGGGAGCAGCGGCAGGCGGGGCCGCGGGGGCCGCAGGCGCGGGGATCCGTGGGTCCACCGGGGCGGCGGTGGGCATCGGGGGCGCGACGGGGGTGGGCGCGGGCGCGGCGGCGGGCTCCTCCTCGACCGAGACGCCGAAGTCAGTGGCGATACCGGCCAGTCCGTTCGCATAGCCCTGGCCGACCGCGCGGGCCTTCCAGGCGCCGTTGCGGAGATAGACCTCGATGACCACGAGCGCCGTCTCGGTGCCCAGCTGGGGCGGGGTGAAGGTGGCGAGCACACTGCCGTCGTCGGCGTTGCGCACGGTCGCGGTGGGCTCGATGCTCTGGAAGGTCTGGCCCGCCGCATCCGGGCTCGCCGTGACGACGATCTTCTCGATGCCGGACGGGACCGCGGTGGTGTCCACCACGATCGCGTCCGGTGCGGTGCCGCCGCCGGAGCGGTAGCTCACGCCGGGGCCGGCGGGCTGGTTGTAGAAGATGAAGTCGTCGTCGGAGCGCACCCTGCCGTCGGCGGTGAGCAGCAGGCCCGAAACGTCGAGCCGCACCGGTGCGGAGACGTCCACTGCCACGCGGGCGGCGGAGAGAGGGATGTTCGAGCCGGGGGTCATAGCGGTCATGCACGGGGTAACGAACGACCGGGCTTTGCCGTTCCCTTACCTTCGCGGACCTTCGGCCGTGCGGGGCCGGAGCCCCTCCATCAGCGATTGCGGGGGTGGTTGCGGGCCGTGCGCTCGTTGCCGTGCTTGTACGCCCCGGTCCATCGGGCCATCACGAGTTGCGCGTCCCCGGATGCCACCTCGGCCAGGAACTTCTCGGCCCGGCCGCCGCGCAGCGTGCCCGCGGGGCGGCCGTGGTGGGTGATGGTGACGCTCGCGTCGCCGTGCTGCTCGTACAGGAATCCGGAAGGTCTCGGCATGGCTCCGCATCCTGCCGTCTGTCAGGGTGCGCTGTCGCGAGGATTTCCGCGGACCCGAGCCGCGGGTTCAGTGCGGCCAGATCGGCGGGTTGGTGCAGAACTGGCCGCCGAGGTGGGCGTGGTCGGGGTTGTCCGGGTCCAGCTCACCCTGTTCGGCGATGAGCTTGGCCGCGTACGGTTCCGAGTCGTCCCTCGGCTCGTATCCGAGCGAGCGGGCCGTCGTCAGGTCCCACCACAGCCGGGTGTTGTCGGACGAGCCGTGGACGACGGTGTGCCGCACGTCCTCGGCGGTGAGCGCGGCGTGGAAGAGCCGGGCGCCGTCCTCGGGGCTCATCCAGACCGAGAGCATCCGTACGGATGTCGGTTCGGGGAAGCAGGAGCCGATGCGTACGGAGACGGTCTCCACGCCGTGCCGGTCCCAGTACAACTGGGCGAGGTCCTCGCCGAAGGACTTGGACAGGCCGTAGAAGGTGTCGGGGCGGCGCGGGGCGTCGATGGGGATCAGCGGGTCGCCGGGCAGCGGGCGGGGGGTGTAGCCGACGACATGGTTGGAGGAGGCGAACACGATGCGCCCGACGTCCTCTTCGCGCGCGGCCTCGTAGAGGTTGTACGTCCCCTCGATGTTCGCCTTCAGGATCTTGTCGAACGAGGCTTCCAGGGAGATGCCCGCGAGGTGGATGATCGCGTCGACACCCCGTACGGCCTCGCGCAGCGCCTTCTTGTCACCGAGATCGGCCGTGATCGCGTCCGGCTCGCCCTCGACCGGGGCGATGTCGAGGAGGCGGAGCTCGTAGCCGTACGCGGGCAGAAGTCCGCGCATCAGGGTGCCGAGGCCGCCGGCGGCGCCGGTGAGCAGGACGGTGCGGGGAGCGGGCATATGCGGATCTCCTCGGTACTTAGGTGCACGCGCGCGGCCTGCGCGCGCGTGCGCGGCCCCTGCGGTACCTGCGACATGTACCCGCGGGACGTCAAATCCATGGACAGTATTCATATGCATGGACAAGCTAAGAAGTCGTGACGTACTGCGTCAAGTGTCGGGCACCCCTCTCGCGGAGCCTCCCGTGGAGTCGGTAACTCCGTCTTTGCGATCGGGCGGGTTGCGCGTTCCCGCCTTGACCTGTGCCGGGCTGCTGCCTTAGCGTGAGGGTGTTCATGAATATGGACACCGATCAGAAGTGTGTACGCCTGAACCTGCTCAGGGAGCGCCCGTGACCTCAGCCCCTCTTGCCGCCCGACTCACCCGTGTCGCCGGGCCGCTCTTCTTCCCCGTCACCGCGTACGGACCGGACGGCGCGATCGACGTCGACGCCTTCCGCGCGCATGTACGGACCGGCATCGACGCCGGTGCTGCGGCCGTCTTCGCCTGCTGCGGCACCGGTGAGTTCCATGCCCTGACGCCGGAGGAATTCCGCCTCGTCGTCGCCGCGGCCGTCGAGGAGACCGCCGGAGAGGTGCCCGTCGTCGCGGGAGCCGGATACGGCACGGCGCTCGCGATCCAGTACGCGAAGCTCGCCGAGGAAGCGGGCGCGGACGGGCTCCTCGCCATGCCCCCGTATCTCGTCCTCGCCGACCAGGCAGGGCTGCTGAGCCACTACACGGCGCTCGCCGCGGCCACCGGTCTGGAGACGATCGTCTATCAGCGGGACAATGCCGTCTTCACCCCGGAGACCGTTGTCGCACTGGCCGGGACGCCCGGCATCATCGGCCTCAAGGACGGCTACGGCGACCTCGACCTGATGCAGCGGATCGTCAGCGCCGTCCGCACCGAACTGCCCGGCCAGGACTTCCTCTACTTCAACGGGCTGCCCACCGCCGAACTCACCGGCCTCGCCTACCGGGGCATCGGCGTCACCCTCTATTCCTCCGCCGTCTTCGCCTTCGCACCCGACATCGCGCTCGCCTTCTACCGGGCGCTGGACTCCGGCGACGACGATCTCGCGGGCGCGCTCCTCGACCACTTCTACCGGCCGCTCGTCGAATTGCGTGCCAAGGGCCGCGGCTACGCGGTCTCGCTCGTCAAGGCAGCCGTCCGGCTGGGCGGCCTGGACGTGGGCGAGGTCCGCACCCCGCTCAGCGAGCCGCCCGCCGCCCACATCGAGGAGCTCACCGAGATCATCGCGCGCGGCCGCGCCCTGCTGGAGAAGTACGGGCAGGAGCAGCGCGGGTGAAGACTTCCGCCTTCCTCTACCCGTGGGACGTCGTCGGCGACCCGGACGCGGCTGCCCGCGTCGCCGACCTGGGAGTCCAGCAGGTGACGCTCGCCGCCGCCTATCACTCCACCCGGGCGCTGACCCCGCGCCACCCCGGCCGCCGCATCGTCACGGCCGAGCATGCCGCGGTGCTCTACCCGCCGGGCGCCGCCCGGTGGGCGGGGCGCGAGCTCCGTCCGTACGAGCAGTCCTGGGTGGCCTCGGCCGATCCGTACGCCGAGGCCGCACAGGCCCTCACCGACGCCGGTCTTGAGGTGCACACCTGGGTGGTCCTGGCGCACAACTCCCGGCTGGGCGCCGAGCACCCGGACACCTCCGTGGTCAACGCGTACGGCGACCGCTACCCCTGGGCGCCGTGCATCGCACGGCCCGCGGTGGGCGAGTACCTGGTCGCTCTGGCGGCGGAGGCGGCGGTACGCGGTGGTGCGCGCGGCACCGAGCTGGAGTCCTGCGGCTGGTACGGCTTCGCGCATCTGCACGCCCACGACAAGATCGCGGGCGTCGGCCTCGGGGACGCGGCACAGTATCTGATGTCGCTCTGCTTCTGCCCCGACTGCCGGACCGGATACGCCGAACACGGCCTGGACGCCGACGAGTTGGCCGCGACCGTACGCCGCGCGCTGAAGCCTGCCTGGTCCGGTTCCGGCTCCCCGGAGGTCGGGTGGGCGGGCATCGAGAAGCTCCTCGGCGCCGACCTCGCCGCCGCCACCCTCCAGTGGCGCGGCCGGGTCGCACGTACGCTCCAGGAGTCCGCGGTCGCCGCCGTACGGGCGGCGGCGGAGCCGGGCTTCCAGGTGCTGCTGCACGCCGACCCCGCGCCGTACCGCTGTGGCGCCAACGTCGGTGTCGACCCGGAGCACATCCTGTCCGTGGCGGACGGCGTGGTGCTGCCCTGCACCGGCGGCGACGCGGCGCGCGAGGCCGTACTCGGCCCGTTCGCCGGGCGCGAGGGCGTGCTCGCGGCCAACTTCACCGTGGTCACGGGGATGGGCGGCAGCCCCACCACGCTGGAGCGCGACGCCGCGCATGCGGCATCGTGCGGCGCGAACCAACTGCGCCTGTACCACGCCGGGTTGGCCTCCGACCCGGACCTCGGGACCGTCGCCCGAGCACTGTCACGCCTCGGTCGATGAAGGAAGCGGGCCGGTGGGGGCGTCCGTCAGCCGTCCCCGCCGGTCCGTGACCAGCAGCACCGCCGTCAGCAACGCCGCCGCGCCCACCAGCGGCAGCAGCACCCGTATGTCCACCAGCGCGACCAGCCCCGCGCCGAGCCCCAGCGCCACCGCGTTGGGCGCGAACATCAGCGTGCCGGCGGTCGCCGCCGTCCGGCCCAGGAGCGCGTCCGGCGTCTCCCGCTGCACCGCCGTCATCGCGGCGATCAGTACACACGGCAGTCCGGCCCCGATCAGGCCGCAGGCCACCAGCGCCACCGCGTCGTACGGCAGCGCCCGCAGCCCCACCGCCACCGCGAACACGGCGATCCCCGCCGCCGTGAACACCCGTTCCGGCAGCCGCCGCAGCAGTGGCCCGGCCAGTAGCCCGATCATGATGGACCCGACGCCCTGCGCCACGGAGAGCACACCCGCGTACGAGGGGGAGTGACCGAGCCTCCCGTCCACGACGGCGTACAGCGTCGCCCCGTTGAGACCGGCGCACAGCATCGTGACCGATCCGGCGAGCACCAGCGGCCGCAGCACTGGCGACCCCCAGACCTGCCGCATCCCGGCGGCCCATCCGCCCTCCCGGTCCCTGACCGTCGCCGGGTCCTGCTTCCGTACCCGCAGCAGTCCGTAGAGCCCGGCGGCCAGCGCGAAGGAGGCCGCGTCCAGCAGGGCCACCGAGGCGCCCCCGAAGCGGGCGTAGAGCGCCGCACCGGTGAGCGGGGCCAGCAGCTTCATGCCCTCGTTCGCCATCATCCGCAAGCCGTTGAAATCGCCCAGCAGGCGGGCGTCCACGGCCTGTGCGACCAGGGCCGACTCGGCCGAGTCCATCAGCACGAAGCTGGTCCCGTACAGCACGAGCACCGCGAAAAGGATCCAGATCCGCCCCGCCGAATCCACCGCGGTCAAGGTGGTCAGCAGCAGGGCCATGACGACGTTCGACCAGACCAGCAGCGGCTTCCTGGGCCATCGGTCGGCCACCGCCCCGAGGGCCGGCCCGAAGAGCACCGGCAGCCAGACGGCGAAGAGGGCGAGCGCCGCCAGACTGTCCGAGCCGGTCAGCGACTTGACCCAGATCCCCGCCGCCAGCGACATCGCGGAACTGCCGAATCCGGAGACGACGACCGCCGTGAGAAACAGCCCCGCCGTACGGTCCCGCAGCACCCGTACCGTTGCCGACCTTGCCGTCGCACCCACCGCAGCCCTCCTGATCCGCACGCTCGTCACGTGGTCAGGCTGGTGAGTAAGGACGTCCGACGGCATCGGGCGGATGCCCTACTCCTACTCGGCCGCACCCGTTGCCACTGCACCGGGCGTACGGCGCATGCCGGATGTCCGTGAAGTTCTTCTGTCAGAAGCGTTGGACAGTACGTGCTGGAGGCGATCAAGCACGCGATCCTCACCGCGCAGCTGCTCGGCGTGAAGCAGCTGCGCGGCGGGCCGATCTCGGCGAGTCCGTCGGGCGCGCAGGGGTCGGGCGGCGGACGTCATCGGCCGGATTCCGACAGCCGGAGCCCGGCCTCCGCGCCTGCCCCTCTCACCCCTTGAGCGCTGCCTTCATCATCTTCTGGGCGATCGGCGCGGCCAGACCGTTGCCGCTGACCTCCGCGCGGGCCGCACCCGAGTCCTCGACGACCACCGCCACCGCGACCTCCTTGCCGTTGGAGTTGTCCTTCGCGTACGAGGTGAACCAGGCGTACGGGGTGTTGCTGTTGCCCACGCCGTTCTGCGCTGTACCCGTCTTGCCGCCCACTTCGGCTCCGGCGATCCGGGCGTTGGTGCCGGTGCCCTCTTCGACGACGGTCACCATCGCGCTGCGCAGCTGCTCGGCGGTGGACTGCGATACGACCCGCTTGGTGTCCCCATCCGAGAAGTCCTGCAGCGTGTTGCCCTTGGAGTCGGTCACCTCGGACACCATGTGCGGTGCGGCCAGTTCGCCACCGTTGGCGAGGGTGGCCGAGACCATGGCGATCTGCAGGGGCGTCGCGGTGACCTCGAACTGGCCGATGCCCGTCAGCGCCGTCTGCGGCTTGTCCATGTCGGACGGGTAGACGCTCTTGGAGGCCCGTACCGGCACATCGAGCTTCTCGGTGTTGAAGCCGAACTTCTCCGCCGTCGCCTTGACCTTGTCCTGGCCGAGGTCGGCTGCGACCTTCGCGAAGACGTTGTTGCAGGAGTACTGGAGCGCGGTGCGCAGCGTCGCGTTCTCGCAGGGGGCCGAGGCGTTCTCGTTCTTCAGGACGGTGCTGGTGTCGGGCAGGGTGTATGGATTGGGGCTGTTCGTGGGCTCGTCGACGGAGCCGTACAGCCCGTTCTCCAGCGCGGCGGCCGCCACCACCAGCTTGAACGTCGAACCGGGTGCCAGCGGTTGCCGCAGGGCACGGTTGACCATCGGCTTGTTCTCGTCGTCGAGCAGCTTCTGCCAGGCGTCGCCGTCCGTCGTCCCGCTGATCGTCGACGGGTCGTACGAAGGGGTGGAGACCATGCCGAGGATCCGCCCGGTCTTCGGGTCGATCGCGACCGCGGCGCCCTTGTCGTCGCCGAGCGCCTCGTACCCCGCCTTCTGCACATCCGGGTCGATCGTCGTCAGGACGTTGCCGGGGGCCGCCTGCTTGCCCGTCACCACGTCCATCGGGCTCTTCAGCCGGTCGTCGGTGCCGTCCAGCACATGGCTGTAGATCCCTTCGAGCTGTGTGGCACCGTACGCCTGCGAGCTGTAGCCGGTGACGGCCGAGTAGAGCTCGCCCTCGGTATAGGTGCGCTTGTACGCGAGGTCGCTGCCCACCGTTTTCTTCGATCCGGTGACCGGGTTCCCGGCCACGATGATGTCGCCGAGCGGCTGCGCGTACTGCGCGATGGTGTTCCGCCGGTTGTGTTCGTTGTCTGCGAGCGCCTCTGCCTGGTACGCCTGCAACCAGGTCGCCCGCACCAGCAGGGCGAGGACCAGCAGCAGGCAGAAGACCGAGGTGTGCCTGATCGTCTTGTTCATCCCACGGGATGGACGAGCGGGGCGCCGCGCGGCGTTCCCGGTTGTGCCGTTTCTCACCGATTCCTCATGATCGGCCGGGGCGGCCGGTGGTGATTCCCCGGGTTACCCCGGCAGGGTGAACAGCAGTTCGTCGGTCTCCTCGCCGCGGGCGTGCGCGTACCCGTGGTCCTTGCCGGTGACGGCGAATCCGCACTTTTCCAGCACCCGGCGCGAACCGGTGTTGTCGGCCGCGGCCCGTGCGTGCAGCGGGCGCTCCGGTACGACGTCGAGCAGCGCGCGCAGCGCTGCCGTCGCGAGCCCGCGGCCCCAGTGCACCCGGTCGATCCAGTAGGTGACCTGGCGGTCGTCCGGCGGCCCGTACGCCCCGGCGTTGCCGACCACCACGCCTTCCACGACCACCGTCCGCATCACGATGGAGCCGTCGGCCAGGATCCGCCGCCAGTGGGCGTCGAACGCATGCCGGTCGGTGGGGTCCTCGCTGGTGAAGGCGGCCGTCCTGACCGACTCCGGGTCGGACATGAACGCGAAGAACAATGACAGATCGCTGTCGCGCACCTCGCGCAGGGAAACCCGCATGATCAGAGCCTCCGGGTGGCCAGCGTCAGCCGGTCCCGCGCGTCGAACAGAGCGTCCTTCACCATCTGCTCGTGCGCGGGCGTGAGCCGGGCGACCGGCACCGAGCAGCTGATGGCGTCGCGGGCGGGGGTGCGGTACGGGATGGCGACGCCGAAGCAGCGCAGCCCGAGGGTGTTCTCCTCGCGGTCCACCGCGTACCCCTGCTCGCGGATGAGGTGCAGCTCCTCGATGAGCTTCTCGCGGTCGGTGATGGTGTGCTCGGTCAGCGCGGGCAGCGTCTGAGGGAGCATCTTGCGGACCTGCTCGTCGCTGTGGGTGGCGAGCAGCGCCTTGCCGAGCGAGGTGGAATGGGCGGGCAGCCGACGGCCGATGCGGGTGAAGGGGCGCAGATAGTGCTGGGACTGCCGGGTGGCGAGGTACACCACGTTCGTCCCGTCGAGGCGGGCCAGGTGGATGGTCTCCGTCGTGTCGTCGGAGAGCCTGTCCAGGGTCGGGCGGGCGGCCGCGACGACCTCGTCACCATCGATGTACGAGGTGCCGACCAGCAGGGCCCGTACGCCGATCCCGTACCGTGTGCCCGTCGCGTCGGTCTCCACCCAGCCCAGCTCCACCAGGGTGCGCAGCAGCATGTAGAGGCTGGACTTGGGATAGCCGACGGCCTCCTGCACCGCGGCGAGCGAGTGCATGCCGGGCCGCCCGGCGAAGTATTCGAGGAGTTCCACCGTCCGCACCGCGGACTTGACCTGTGCCCCACCAGACTCGGCAACCGACATCGCCCTACGCCCCTTCCAGCCCACTTACGAAACCCTGCGACTCCTTGCCAACACTGAACGCCCGGAAATAGAGTCGCTTCATATTCACGATCGGGAACTCTGTTCAGAATACCGAACAACTTCTGATGTGTGGCAGTGGAGCGGAAGGAATCACGGTGGCAGCAGTACCAGTCTGGAGCGTCGACCCCCGCACCGGGAACCCGCGTGAGCAGGTTGCGGTGGAGGCTACAGCGGAGGAGGTGGACCGCGCGGTCCGGGCCGCCCATGCGGTACGCGACTCGCTCGCCGACCGCACCGTGCGCGCCGCGTTCCTGCGTACCGCGGCCGATCTGCTCACCGAGGCCGGGGAGCACGTCATCGAGGCCGCCGACGCGGAGACCGCACTCGGACCGGCCCGGCTCACCGGCGAACTCGCCCGCACTGCGGCCCAGTTGCGGGCCTTCGCGGAGGTCGTCGACGAAGGCGCCTTCCTCGACATCCACATCGACCACGAGGACGCCACCAGGACCCCGCCCTGGCCCGATCTGCGCCGCTACAAGATCCCGCTCGGGGTCGTCGCCGTGTACGCGGCCAGCAACTTCCCGCTCGCCTTCTCCGTCCCCGGCGGCGACACCGCGAGCGCACTGGCGGCCGGCTGCCCGGTCGTCGTCAAGGCACACCCCGACCACCCCGCCACCTCCGAGCTGTGCGCCTCCGTACTGCGCCGGGCCGCGGCGCAGGTCGGATTGCCCGAGGACGTACTGATCCTGGTCCACGGCTTCGAGGCGGGCGTCGAGCTGATCAAGCACCCGCTCGTCGCCGCCGCCGGCTTCACCGGCTCGGTACGCGGCGGCCGCGCCCTGTTCGACGCGGCGGCGGCCCGCCCCGCCCCCATCCCCTTCCACGGCGAGCTGGGCTCCCTCAACCCCGTCGTCGTCACCGAGGCGGCCGCCGCCGAGCGCGGCGAGCAGATCGGCGCCGGGCTCGGGGGCTCGATGACCATGGGCGCGGGCCAGTTCTGCACCAAGCCCGGTTTCGTCCTGGCCCCGGCCGGCGAGACCGGCGACCGGTTGCTGAAGTCCCTGACCGACGCGGTCAGCGACACCGAGGCGGGCGTCCTGCTCGACCACCGGATGCGCGACGCCTTCCTCGCAGGCGTACGCGAACGGGCCGAACTCCCCGACGTGGAGGCCCCGGTCACCCCCGGCGCGGGTGGCGACCACAGCGTCGCGGCCGGCTTCCTGACCGTACCGGCGCACCTCCTTGCTGTTGAGGGCCCGCACGACGCGCTCCTTGAGGAGTGCTTCGGCCCCGTCACCGTCGTCGCCCGGTACGCCTCCGAGGACGAGATCACCGCCGTCCTCTCCCGGCTCCCCGGCAACCTCACCGCCACCCTCCAGACGGCCACGGACGGCGCCGACGCCGACGCCCCCGGACTCCTCGCGGCCCTCACCCCGCTGGCCGGCCGGGTCCTCGTCAACGGCTGGCCGACCGGCGTCGCCGTCGCCCCCGCCCAGCACCACGGCGGCCCCTACCCGGCCACCACCTCCACCTCCACCTCGGTCGGCGCCACCGCGATCGAACGCTGGCTGCGCCCCATCACCTACCAGACGACCCCCGAGGCCCTGCTCCCGCCGGAGCTCCACGACGACAACCCCCTGAACCTGCCCCGCCGAGTCGACGGCCGTCGCGCATGACCCCGCACCTCCCCGAACTCCCCTTTGAACTACACCCGTTCGGCCCCGAGGCCGAGTGGACGTACGAGAACGGTGTACTGACCGGCCGGGCGGGCGCCCGACAGGACCGGTTCGTACCGCCGGGCGGCGACGACCTCGACTCCGTGAGCGACGCCCCCCGCCTCCTCGGCCCCGCACCCCGGGGCGACTTCCAGCTGCTCGCCCGGGTGAAGGTCGGCTTCGCCGCGGCCTTCGACGCCGGCGTGCTCTACCTCCACGTCGGGGAACGGGAGTGGGCCAAGATCTGCCTGGAACTCTCCCCGGATCACCCCACCGTCTGCACGGTCGTCACCCGCGGCCACTCCGACGACGTCAACTCCTTCGTCGTGGACGGCGACAGCTTCTGGCTGCGCCTCAGCCGCACGGGCAACGCGTTCGCCTTCCACGCCTCGGCCGACGGCGAGAAGTGGACCTTCGTCCGCGTCTTCGCCCTCGGCGAGCCGGAGCAGGCGGCCGAGGCGTCGGTCGGCTTCCTGGTCCAGTCCCCGACGGGCGAGGGCTGCGAGGCGACGTTCGACCGGATCGCGTTTTGCACGACGGGACTTGACGACCTGCGCGACGGCAGCTGAGCGCTCGGACGCCTTCACCGTCACCTACATCCTCGCCCTCCGGCCCGGAGGGCGAGGATGTTCGTCGGGCCCGCGGTGCGTCGGCTCAGACCCCGCCCGCCTGCGCAGCCGCGCGAGGTACTGCAAGTGCTTCAGCTGCCCTTGGCGTACGTTCTGCCCACCCACGGCCCGGCAGAGCACGGACTCGTCAATGACCGCGCCGACAGGTTGTCCGCCGCGTCCAGGAACTCGGGCTGTGGTGTTCTGCGTTCTCGTTCCAGCGACCGGATCAGGTCCTCGCTGTACCCGAGTCGGTCGCCCACTTCCCGCTGGGTGAGGCCGGCCCGCTCGTCGTCGCCGAACCGGCGGCTGACGCGGTCATGCACGGGCGGCTGGACGGGCGGGGGTTCCGTCTCGGACTCGCCCTCCTCCCGAGCGGACGGCTGCGGATCGAGGTCACGGACCCGTGCGGCGAACGCCTCCCCGCTGCGTGCCGGGAAGCCGTTGAAGGAGGCCGGGGGCTGATCATCGTCGATGCCCTTGCGGCGGACTGGGGCGTACATCCGTACCCGCCGTCCGGCAAGACGGTATGGGCAGAGGTCTCCGCGACGCGATCGGGCGTCGGGCGACCTCCTGCCGGTGATTGCGCACCCTGCCCGGACAACCCACAGGCCCCCGGCAGCAAGTGAGCGCACCCGCACCTCGTCGTACCGGGAATGGTGCCCATCCGCCCCCACCGCACGCTATATACGCGTCTGTGCCGGCATGAGGGCACCCATGGCCTGATGATGGACGTCAGGGGCTCGCGTGTTCCGTAGATGATCGATGATTTTCGGCCTCGGTAGTGCGGTGATGGAACGTGATGGTCGTCCGGAGCCGGTGGGAGCCACGGTTTCCGGAGAGCGGCCCACGGTGACGCCATGCGGCCCGTGTGCTGCCTCCTCCGGGTCCTGTTCGCCGGTCGGTTGGGCGGGGATGGCGACCGGGTCGGTCAGCTCGAAAACCGTGATCTGATACCAGGCATACCAGGCCAACAGCACCGGCCGGCAGCGGCAATTTTTGGCGCACGATGTGCCATCGCGCAGTGCGGTGGACTACTAGATTGTTCGCGGCACCACGAGACCGACCATGACCTGCCCTCTTTCGTTCACCGGCAGTAAAATTGGCAGCCAGTCACCACGCATGGAATTCCTGGTGAACACCGGGTCCAGGCAGGCTGTCGGTCCGCACCACCGCGCTCGGCCGGGCTGACAGTGCTGGACGGTCGCGGCGTTCGCAGTACTTCCTGACCCGATCCGGTTGTCCGGGGACACCCCCATGGAGCCGGCCGAGAGTATGAGGCACGTTCTGTGAAGGTTCGTACGAGGTGGTCGAGCACTCTGATCGCCGGGGGATTGGCAGGGGTGCTGCTGACGGGTTGCGGCTCCCAAGGTGAGATCTGGCCCTTCGACGAGGACAAGGGGAAAATGGTCGTCGGGATGTCCGACGGCATCCTTGCGACGGATCCGGCCTCGGGGTACGACCCGGGGTCCTGGCTGCTGTTCAACAACGTCTTCCAGTCCTTGCTGAGCTTCCCGCCCGGGGGTGCCACCCCTGTGCCGGAGGCTGCCGAGGAGTGTCATTTCTCGGACGGCAGCAAGACCTACACCTGCTCCCTGCGTGGCGGGTTGAAGTTCAGCAACGGCAACAGCCTCACCTCGGCGGACGTCAAATACTCCTTCGACCGGGCGATCGGAATCAACGACCCGGCGGGCCCGGCGCCGCTGCTCTCCACCATCTCGTCGATCAGCACCCCGAGCGAGAAGACCGTCGTCTTCCACCTCAAGGTGCCCGATGCGACATTTCCCAGCAAGATCGCATCGGGTGCCGGTTCCATCGTGGACCGTCACGTCTATCCCAAGGACAGGCTGCTCAAGGGCGGCAAAACGGTTGGCTCCGGTCCCTACATGCTGGACTCCTTCGACAAGTCGAAGGCCGTCTTCTCGGTCTACTCCGGCTACCACGGAACCGCCGAGGTGAAGAACTCCGGCGTGACGCTGCGACTTTTCCAGGGCGACCAGCAGGCCCTCAAATCCTCCCTGGAGAAGGGCGAGGTCGACGTCGCATACCGTGGCCTCACCGCCAAGGCGATAGCCGCCCTGGATGCCTCGCCCACGGCGGGCAAGGACGGCATCGACGTAGTCCAGGGCAGCAGCGCCGAGGTCCAGCACATGGTCTTCAACATGGCCGACCCCGTGGTCGGCAAGATCGCCGTGCGCAAGGCCATCGCCTATCTCCTCGACCGCAACTCCCTGTTGAGCGATGTCTACCAGTCCACGGCGACGCCGCTCTACTCGATCGTCCCGGTCGGCATCACCGGCCACGGCACCTCCTTCTTCGACACGTACGGCGACGGCCCGCAGCCGCAGAAGGCGAAGGATGTCCTGAGGGACTCCGGTATCACCGACAAGGTGAAACTCACCCTCTGGTCCACCCCGAGCCGTTACGGACCCGCCACCGACGACGAACTGCGGACCATCGCGGATCAGCTGAACAAGAGCGGACTCTTCGACGCCAGGATGGAGACCGTCCCGTTCGACCAGTACGAGAAGGACATCGCCGACGGCGTGTACGGGGTCTACGTCAAGGGCTGGGTGCCGGACTATCCCGACCCCGACAATTTCACCCAGCCGTTCTTCGGCAAGGGCAACGTCCTGTCGAACAATTACGAGAACAGCGAGATAACCGACCGGATCATCCCGCAGACCTCGTCCATGACCGACCGCGCGAGCACCCGGCAGAAGTTCATCAAGCTGCAGGACATCGTGGCGCGCGAGCTGCCGCTCCTGCCGCTCTGGCAGGGCAAACAGTACGCAGTCGCCCACGAGAACGTCCGGGGCCTTCAGAATTGCCTGGACACATCGACTGTCTTCCGGTTCTGGGAACTCACCACTGCGTATTAGCCGAGGCCGTGTTCTACGGGGTCCGCTCGTCGGGCTGTTCGCGCCGCTCCCGGCAGCTCAGTTGCTGTCCCTCGACGAGGCGGTCGGCCCGCCACTCGGCAGCCGGGTCGTTGCCAGTGCCGTCAGCGTCAGCAGTGCGGCGCTGACGGCCAGGCTCATTCGGAGGCCGCCCTCGAAGCCGGTCGCGACCAAGGCGCCGAACGCCGCCACGCCCAGGCCGCCGGAAACCTGGCGGGCGGCGTTCAGGGCGCCCGCGGCGACACCGGCCCGGTCCGTCGGCACGGCCTCCATCCTGGCCGCGGTCAGCGGCGGCAGAGCCAGGCCCGCGGCAGCGCCATCCAGCGCCGCCTCGCCCTCACCCCGAGCGCGTACCGTGCCTCTTTCAGCAGGCTGACCGTGGCGCCGGTCGCGGCGGCCACGGTCTGATCCGGCCCGGGGTAGGTTCGGGCGTCGGGCGTCGGGCGGCGGAGGCAGGGCATGCGACGTGTGGTGCGGGGCTTCTGGGGGGCCCGGAAGGAGTCGGCCGAGGCGTTGACCCGGCGATGGAGGCTCACCCTGGACCAGCTTGCCGAGATCCTTCCGGCGGGTGGCTCGGGAGCTGTGTGGACGTGGCGGCAGGCCCCATCCCCGCGCACCTACCCCACGACGCACCCGTTCCCGCACGCGGCCCCATCCCTTGGACAGCCGGGGCCCGGGGCAGCGTCCTTGAACAGTTCTTGCTGCTGGCTGATGCGCCCCCGGACAGGAGTGCAGCCGCCAAGCGGGGCCGAGGCGGCGACGTTCGTGGCCTCGCGGGGCGGCGGTCCGCCGGCGTTGCCGTCACCGTTGCTGTCCTCGCCGACGCCATCCGGGCCGCAGCTGCCCGCGTCCGCATCACGGTCGAGTCGGACGCGGTCGGCGAACGCGAACTCACCTGGGGCGAACAGCTCGACGTACGCGAGATCGCCGCCTTTAGCTGTCGATCTCGGGGTGGAGCTTCTACGCGATCTTCCTGAGCGTTCTGCAACACGCTTTAGGCGCCCCAGCGGCGTCGCGCCTCGTCCCGCGCCGCCTCGATGAATTCATCAGGCGGGCAGTAGCCGTGGTCGACGATGTAGTGGAGTACCAGATTCGGCGCCACATAGAGTTCCCCGGCATCGGAGACCACCCGGATTTCGGCATTACCCAGACGATATCTGGATTCAAATCGAGCGGACTCACCGAAATGCTCAAACATTTCCGTGCATATCGTGCAGTAATGATATCCGCGGCTCTTGTTCTGCATGAGAGACCCCAGGTCGGAAAGGATCTCCCAATCCTCGACCGACACATCCCCGATGGTGTAGCTCTCATCACCTTCGAGCCAGCCAACGGTCAGCCCCTCGGGCTCGGCATGGTAGTCGAAATCGTACAGCGAAAGTTCGGGATAGTAAGTCAAGGATTTCCTTTCCGACAGGAAAAAAACGGCGTGGCCGGTGCCCATGGCGGGCACCGGCCACATTACCTCGCTCGCGACATCACAAGAACGGGTTGAACTCCCGGCACATGGCCATGTGGACGTTACCCATGCCTTGCCGAATGAGCGCGCTGATCCCGGTATCCCGTGTGACGGTCAGGCTGCCGCCCATGATGTTGAGGTCGGTCGGGGGGCCCAAGATGTAGTCGGGAAGCACGTCCCCCGGCCCGAAGGACTCCACGACGTCCGGGGCGTCCGGACTGCCGCGCTCGACCGCGAGCCCCGCGCTGTCGTTGAGGGTTCTGCGGTGCGGAATGTAGAAGTTCAGCGTGGTCCCCTGCGGAACCATGAAGCTTCCCGTGTTCCGTCCGATGGTCCCGTGACCGGAGAAGACGGTCTCCCCGTCGGGACGCCGGCCGGTGGTTACGCTTTCAGGCCCCTTCTTCTTCTCGCCGACGTTCTTCTGCTCGCGCCCCTTCACCACCAGCGGCTGATCATTGGAATCCTTACGCCCCGTGCGCTTCGAGGAGGCTCCCGAACCGCGCTTCTCCGTGGATTTGGCTGCGAGCTTCTTGCTCTTCTGTACCGCGTTCCCAGTTTTCTCGGCCGCCTTCTTCGCGGCTCTGGTGGCTGCTTCCTGTGCCCTCTTCTTCGCTGCCTGCGCAGCCTTCTTGGCGGCTGCCTTGGCCGCTGCGGCAGCCCTCTTGGCCGCCTCACGTGCGGCCTTGGCGGCTGCGATGATCTTGCGGGCCTTCTCCTGGGCCTTGCGCCAGGCGCTGATTGCGCTGAACGTCTTCTCGACCGCGCGCCAGATCTTCTTGCCCTTGCTGAAGACCGACGTCCACGGGATCGCGTCGATGATCAGCGAACCGCAGGCCCACATGTCGCCGCGCGAGAAGCAGCTCACGACGTCGTTCCAGCCGATGAACTCCTTGAACACCGCCCAGCCGACATTCATGATGATCTCGGACATCGACGTGTTCAGCTGCTGGTTGGCCCAGGCCTCCTCGGCAGTCTCGGCTGTACCGCCCCCGCCGCCCCCGCCGCCGTCCATCATCAGACCGCTGGGGTCGGCGAAGGTGACGGGGTTGTTCTCGCAGTAGACGTACCCGTTCATCTGGACCGGGTCGGCTATGTCGAGCACCGGGTCCGGGGAGATGAAGCGACCCGTCTGCGGGTCGTACTCACGCGCCCCGAGCTGGACCAGACCGGTGGAGTTGTCGTCCTCGCCGCCGATGTAGCCCTTGTGGGAGAGCCAACCCGCGTTCTTCTTGCGGGCGACGCCGAAGGGGTCGGTCTTGTCGAACTTCACCGCGTTGCCCGCGGCGAGCTTGACGTTGGCGTAGGCCGTGCCGTTCTGGTCGGTGACTTGCATCGACAGCTGGTCGGCGCCGCTGCCCTGCTTGAAGCGCATCACCACCGGGCCGCCGGCCTGCTGGTAGTAACGCTCGGTGTAGGCAGGCGTCCCGTCGGCGTTGACCGAGACGGTGGTGTCCCCGAGGTACAGGGTCCGGGTGCTCGTGGTGAGCGCCATCAGCCGCTCACCGGAAGGCCCGTAGACGTACGTGGTCTCGTCCGCCGGGGCCCACGACTGGGCTGCCCCGCTCGCGTCACACGTACCGAGCTGAAGGTCCGTGCCCGAGGCCGAGTTGGCACCCGGGACCACCAGGCACTTGCCCGAGGCGACGTGCTTGAGCTTGTGACCGGCCCCGACCGCAGTCCACTGCTGGGCCGCGGCCCCCGTGCAGTCCGCGATCACGACCGCTGTTCCGTCGGCGGTCGCGCCGTCCTTCGGCACGACACACCGGCCGAGGACCTTCAACGCGCCCTTGGACGAATCGGTGGGCGTGGCACCCTCGATCCTCAGCTGCTGAGCGCGGGTGCCGTTGCAGGCGTAGAGCTGGAGCGCGGTGCCCGCGACCGTCGAACTGGACGAGAGGTCGAGGCACTTGCCGGAGAGACCGATCCAGGCCCCCGCGCCGCCCTCGCCGAAGCCGGTGACCGACTCCAGCTTGCCGTCCCAGGTCCAGGTCAGGCCCTGTTCGTCGCCGCCGTCGGTTCGGGTCTCGGTGTTTCCGGCGTCGTCGTACGTACGGGTCGAGGCCTTGGTGACCTTGGCACCCGCGTCCGTCAGGTAGGTGGACGATATCCCGGTCAGGGTGTGCGGCTGGGTGCCGTCCGCCTTGCCGTAGGTGTACGAGGTGGTGGCGTCCTTGGCCGGGTCGAGGACCGTGGTCGGGGTGCCTGCGGTGCCGAGGTAGTGGTCGACCTCGGTCTTGCGGTTGCCCATGGCGTCGTACGTGTACGACTTGTGGTACCCGTCGCCCGCGGCACCGATCGTCGGCGCGCTCGGCGTCCCGTCGGCCTTCACCGCACACTCTGTGTCCGACGCCGTCCACGCCTGCGTCAGCTGACCGATGGGGTCGTAGCTGAAGCACTGGCGGTCGGTGGCCGAGTCGACCGCGTCCTCGATCTTCGTGACGTTGCCGGCCGGGTCGTACGCGTAGGAACGCATGTTGACGCGGTTGCCGAGCACCGTTGAGGTGTCGCTGGTGGACTCGCGGTCGGTGTACGACTTCGTCAGTTCACCGGTCCGCTCGTCGTACAGGTTGGTCGTCCAGACCCGGTTGGGGTTCTCACCCGTGACCGCCCGCAGGACTTGGCCGTAGACGCTGTAGTCGGTGTCCGCGTTGTACCAGTCCAGGCCCGACGTGGAGATCGGAAGCCCGTCCTCGTTGTACCGGGTGACGATCTTCTCCGGGGAGAGACCGCCCGCCGCGGGCAGCGAGGCCGACCTCAGCTGACCGGACTTGCTGTACTCGTAGGCGTAGGCGTAGGTCTCCTGGAGTCCGTACTGCGCCGCGATCGTCGCCGGCAGCGTCAGTTTCATACCCGTCGGCTGGTACTCGGCGGTGTAGCCCGTGACGGTTTTGGTGTAGGGCAGCCCGTCCGTGTAACGGGTTGTCGTGGACGGGAATCCCAGGCCGCCGATGACCTGGTCGTAGGTGGCAGACGTCAGCAGCTCGCCCGTGGAGGAACCCTTCCGTTGCTCGGTCACGCGGCCGAGCTCGTCGTACTTCGTCCAGGTCGTGGACTGCTTGCTGTCGGTGGCCGCCTCGGGGCGGCCGAGCACGTCGTACGCGGTTTTGGTCGTGCCTGTGTCCGGGTCGGTCGCCGTGACCTGCCGGCCGAGGGCGTCGTAGGTCCAGGACCAGACGTTCTTGGTGGAGTCCTCCGCCTTGACCTGGTCGCCACGGGCGTCGAAGGAGTACGTCGTTGATCTGAACGCGGTGCGTGCCGCGTCCGTGTAGGTGTCGACGCGGACGGTGCGGCCCTGCGCGTCGCTCCAGGTGCGCTGGGCGGCGCCGCCGGTGGGCGGGATGACGGTGGACCAGTCGTAGCCGTACTCGTAGCGCGTCGCCTTGGCGGGCACCGTGGCGCCCGCCATGTACGGGGTCTCGGACAGGACGCGGCCCTGGCCGTCGTACTTGTACAGCGTGGCGTTCGGGATCTTGAAGTCGGAGTCGACCTCGAACATCACCGGCTGCGGCAGACCGTCGGCGTAGTAGCCGTTGTTGGTGCGCGCGATGGTGCCGTTGGCGCTGTAGATGGTGTCGGTGATCAGGCGTCCGTCGCCGACCGCCGGTTCCTGGCGCTGGCGTTCGCGGCCGAGGCCGTCGTAGAAGACGACGGAGTCGTCGTATTCGACGCCGTTGTCCTTCAGCGTGGAGCTGATGACGTTGACCGGCTCACCGGGTGCGGTCTTGTAGGTGAACTTCACCGAGGGGGCCTCGGTGGCGGCCTGCGAGGTTCCCCAGCCTGCGGTGGTGCGGCCGAGCGCGTCGTACTGGTAGAGGGTCGTGCGCCCGTTGGCGTCGACCTCCTTGAGCGTGGTGCCCCGGGCAGGCTCCAGGTAGGTGGTGGAGGTGTGGCCCTTCGCGTTCTCCTCGTTGATCGAGTAGACCTGGCCGGTGGACGGCGTATAGGTGGTCTTCTCGGTCTCGTTCTTGGCGTTGGTCGTCGTCAGGACGCGACCGTAGGAGTCGTACGTGAGCTTCGCGGTCTGCTGCCAGGTGCTGCCCGTGCCGTCCAGCGACCAGGTGGTGGTCGCCGAACCAGAGGTCGGGGTGGCGGCGAACGCCTGGTCGTCGTAGGCGATGCGGGAGCCGGCGATACGGGCGGAGACGGGGGCGGTGGCGGCAGCGGCACACGTGCCCGCCGTCGTCAGCGTCTCCTTGTCCAGGCCGATGAGGTTCTTGGCCGTGTTGTGGACGTAGCTGAGGACCGAGCACGTCTCGTCGCCGGTCTTGCCGGTGTCACCGAGGGACTCCACGGTGAGCGGCAGGCCGTAGGTGGTGTCGTACGTGGTGTTGGTGCGCAGCGAACGCCACGGTCGCGTCTCGTTCACGTCGTACGTGCCCGAGGAGCGGGTGGTGGTGATGGTGTGGTCGTCCAGCACCCGGTACGCCTTGAGCGGCGGGATGCCGTCGGCCCGGGTGCGGCTCGCCAGCTCCACGACCTTCGGGTAGTCGACGGACCGGGAGATCATGGTGCCGTCGAGCCCGGTGTAGTCGAGTTCCTCGGCGACGCGACCCTGGAGGGCGAGGTCGTCGGCGGCGATGTCCGCCCCGTCGCTGTCCTTGACGGTCACGGCGCGCTTGCCGCCGCCGGGGAGCGGGTCCCCGTTCATGCCCCGGAAATAGCGCACCTCCGACATGGACTGCGCGCTGCCCTCGTAGGCGTCCGAAATGTCGGCGCCGCTGATGGTGCGGACCCGGGAGAAACCGCGCCACTGGTCGTAGGTGCGGGTCTTCTTCTTGGAGAACTCGGCCTGGTTCAGTGCCCAGGCGCCCTTGGTGTCGCCGTTGTCGCCGTAGACGTACGACGTGGTGACCGTCGCGATGCCCTTGACGCCCGGCAGCTCCTGCACGGTGTCGACGACGTACTTGTTGAACCACTCGATGGACTCGTCGACCTTGTCCGGGTCCGGGTGCCAGTACGCCGGGTAGCACAGACCGGTGTTGCTCTCGACGGCCGGGAAGCCCGATCCGGTCCTGCACGGACCAGTGGGCTCGCGGTAGTCGACGAAGGTCTCGCCGCCGTACTCACTGATGATCCGCTCGACGCGCAGGCGATCGAACGTCGGGTTGGGGTCCTTCTCGCCCCGGCGCACGCGGTTCGGCATGGGCTGGGTGTTGGGGACGAAGGTCACCGGCCGCAGGGGCAGCGACTTACCGTCGGTGCCGTATCCGCTGCGGGTGATGGAGTCCAGCCACAGGGCCGTTCCCTCGTCGGTGCGTTCGGCCGGCAGCGACTGCTCCAGCGTCCAGCTGTCCACCTTGGAGAGCGCGGTGGAGCCCTCGGTGCGCTGGGTGGAGGTGGTGACCTGGGCCAGCCGCTTGCGTGTCCAGAAGGTCGGGACCGGGACGTAGCAGTCCTTGCCGGACTCGCAGAGGAGGTCGGCGGGGGTGTCGTACCAGATGTGGTTCTTGGCGTAGTCGCCCGAGGTGAAGTTGGCCTCGGAGCAGGCGATGCCGTCCTCGACGAAGCACCGCTCGTCCACCGCGAAATCGACGCGGGCCAGCGGCTGGGCGCTGAACAGGGTGCTCGCGCGCTGCCCGTAGTCGATGCGCTTCAGGTAGCCGCCCCGGTCGTAGGAGACCGGGGTCTTGAACTTCATGTTCTTGGCGTAGAGGCTCTTCTCCTTGTCCCACCACAGGGACATGGCGCTGCCGGAGGTGTCGACGACGTAGTCGAGATTCCAGCGCCAGCCGCGGTTGCAGAAGGATTTGGTGAAGTCGGCGTCGTAGCAGTCCTCGCCGGGCTGGTTGCCGGATACGGGCACCGTGAGGACCGAGTCGGTCACCGGGTCGTCGTCGGCGGTGCCGTTGTCGCTCCAGCCGGGGAGCTTGTGCATCCCGAAGTAGTAGATGGTGCCGTCGCGGGTGGTGACCTCCCAGTACTCGCCGAGGGAGTCGCCGTTGCCCAGCGCGGTGTTCTTCAGCAGCCGGACTCGCGAGCCGTCGCCGTTGGCGGTGACCCACTCGTTGCCCGTCTCTTTGTCGTCCTTGACGAGCTCGGTGGTGGTCCCGCCGAGGGTCAGGGTCGCGTTGTCGGAGCCGTAACAGAGGTCGCTGGTCTTGCGGTTGGCGTTGTTGCCGCCGGACGTGTCGTCACGGCAGGTCCGGTAGGTGCGCGTGATCGAGCCGGGGTTGTACTCCCAGCCGTCACCGATCCAGGAAGCCTGGTTGTTGGTGGTGGACGTACGGCCGTCCACCCCCTGCGAGTTGTAGCCGAAGGCGAGGCTCGGTGCCGGGCCGCCGGGGACCGACGGCGGCTGGAGCTGGTACGTGTACGAGAATGCGCCCGAGCTGCTGCCCGCCGTCCAGGAACCGGCGCTGGCCAGCGGGGTGGCGGAGAAGTCACCCTTCGCGCCGCCGCCGCTGGACGTGGCCATGAAGACGGAGGACCCGGAATTGCTCGCCGCGCTCAGTGCCGCCGCACGGGTGAGCGGGACCGAGGTGGTGGAGGGGGTGCGGTACAGCGCCGTGGACACCATGGACCCGGTGGTCGCCGACGCCGTGTTCACGGACGCGGCCGTGTCGGTGAGGTCGGCGACATCGAGGGTGGCCTCGATGCGGCGCTCACCGTCGAGGATGCCGTCACCCTCGACGTCGGTTTCCTGGGGGACGACGACGTTGGTGGTGTCGACCTCGGTCGGCTCCGAGCACGCCTCGACGTCCGGAGTGGTCAGGAAGCACTCGGGGAACTTGACGAGCTGAAGCCGGTCCGCCCAGTTGGCGCCGTACAGCTCGGCGAAGTCGGTGTAGTCGAGCGCGACCACCGCGTCGCCCGTGGCACCGGCCGGCGGCGTCACGGTGAACACGAGGCCCTCGACGTCGGCCGCCGCGGACTCCGCCTGGCTGGCGAGAGCGACCTGCCAGTCGCCCTCCAGTGCTGTCGTCTCCTCGGCGGTGGCGGTGGCGGGAGCACCGATCTCGATCGGCAGCGTGCTGATCGGCTGGGTCTCGCCGGGCGTCAGGGCCGCCACCGTACCGGTGGCCGGCGTGGTGATGCCGGTCCCCGTCGGCGCGGTGGTCTTCTTCGGCTCGTAGTCCTCGGTCGGCGGCACCTCGCCGGTGGTCATGTCGGCCAGACCGCCGCCGTCCTCACCGTCCGCGAGGACGGGCTTCGGCAGGTCGACGAGGTCGACCCCCGACCGGCTGCTCGGTGGCGGCACGGCGTAGGCGCTCGGCAGCATGCCGACCGTCACGGCGGTGGCGGCGACGACGATCACGCCGATGCGAGCCCGTCTCTGACGACGACGTTGTTTCTCGGTGCCGGGAAGCCTCCCCCGGCCACTCCACGAAAGTGATCCCCACACGACGGCCGCAGCCCCCCACAGTCGATCCCGACCACCGGCCGAACCGTGCGAAACACCGGGCGCCGAAGGCTACTTGATTCGCCGAATGGTCAGCCATGAATTCACAACTCGTCAAATGATCTGGGGTAGCAGTGATCTCACTCACGCGACATTTTTCATCTATGTTCTCTTTGCTTCTACTATTCCCTCATTCAGGAAATTGGCGCCCATTCACTTCAAGATCAACTTAGATATGGGCAAAGTGGTGAACGGAGGCATCTAGCGACCTCCCCGCGCAACTTTTTGCAGTGATTTGACCAGTTACCCGCACGCTGTCGAACCGTCAGCGGGCCTGAGCGGTGGGTGATTTGCCAGCTCAGCGGGGTTGACTAGGTCCGGACCGTGAACACGGGGTCGTGCACACAGGAAGGTCACACCTATGGATGCGACGTGATCCTTCCGGCATGCTTCTCTCTCGCCCCTCCTCTGTCGGGGGAGGAACTCCGGACAGCGGAGAGAAATCCGAGAGGGACGGGGGCTCACTGAAAACGTGACGGCGTGCGCATTCTCGGAACGCCCCGGCGAGCACGGCATTGCCGACGCCAGGACATCTTCTCCGGAAATGGCTCATGCCGTTTTTGGGGGAGGGAATCCAGCACCGTGGAACGTCGTCGTCCCAGCCGGGCCACCGTCCGGCGCACCGCGGCGGGAGTGGCGGCGCTCGTCGCGGCCGGTCTCGGATTCGCCCTGCTCGGGCCCGACCCCGCAGACCCGGCCGCACCGGCTGCCACTCCGGTCTCGCCGGCCACCGCACCGCTCGACGAGAGCGGGGCGCAGCGGCAGGCCGTACGCACCGGCAAGCGCGTCGAGGTGACCGCCCTGCGCGACGCCACGTCGACGACGTTCGCGCTGCCCGACGGCAGCTTCGAACTCACCGCGAGCGCGGTACCGGTACGGGCCGAGGTCGGCGGTGTCTGGAAGTCCCTGGACACCACCCTGGCCCGCACGGACCGGGGCTGGGAGCCGAAGGCCGCGTCCGACCCGGTGGTCTTCTCCCCCGGCGGCGGCGAGAGTACCGCCGGGAAGAGCAAGGGCAAGGCCGGTGGGGCCGAGCACGCCTCGTTCACCGTGTCGCGCGCTTCGTCACCCCGTGCCGTGACCGCTGCCACCGACGACGCCTCCGCCTACCAGGACCTCGTCACCCTCAGCTCCGGCGGGCACGAGATCACCATGAGCTGGCCCGGGGAGCTCCCGGAGCCGCAGATCGACGGGGACACCGCCCTGTATCCCGGCGTGCTCGACGGGGTCGACATGCTGCTGACGGCACGCGACAGCGGCTTCACCCATGTGCTCGTCGTGCACGACGCCGAGGCGGCCTCCGCTCTCGCCGGGGCGGACCTCTCGTACCGCCTCAGCTCCCCCGACCTCACCTTCCACCTCGACCCGGTGACGCACGCGGTCACCGCGAGGGACGAGGCCGGTGCGGAGATCGCGGTCTCGCCCACCCCGTTCCTGTGGGACTCCGCCGGCCGGCCGGCCGTGACGGAGGGCGCCGACCCCGTGGCCCCCGAGCCCGGTGACGAACCCTCACCGTCGTACTCCGAGGAGCCGGGCGAGGAGCCCACGGACGCGCCCGAGAACCCGGACGCCCCGGAGACCGACGACACGGCGGCACCGGAGGGGGAGGAGGCCACCACCGCCCCCGCCCCCGCCCCGTCCACGCCGGCCGCCCAGGACGACCCCTCCGACGACCCGGCGCAGCAGTCGGCGTACGGCTCCGGCCCGGCCGCCGCGGGCACCACCGTCTCGCGCGCCGTCTTCCGCTCCGCCGACACCGAGGTGCTGGACCTGCCCGGCCTCGCCGGCCCGCAGATCGGCGCGCACACCGCGCTGGGCGCGGCCACGCTCACCGGCGGCGGCAGCACCGACGCCACGCTGGCCATCACCCCGGACGAGGGGCTGCTGACCAGCTCGAAGACGGTCTGGCCGGTCTTCATCGACCCGTCGATCACCGGCAAGACGAAGAACTGGACGACGACGTACAAGAAGTACCCGACGTCCAGCTTCTACGACGGGGCGAACTACAACACCGGTACCACTGAGGCGCGGGTCGGCTACGAGTCGACCACCGGTGGTCTGTCCCGCTCGTTTTTCCGGCTGGCCTGGACATCGAGTATCAAAGGCGCCACGGTCACCAAGGCGGACCTGAGGCTCTACGAGACGTACAGTTGGTCGTGCTCGGCCCGCGAGATGCAGGTCTGGCGCACCGGAGGCATCTCCTCCTCCACCACGTGGAACAACCAGCCGTCCTGGACCGAGGAGATCGGAAGGAAGTCCTTCGCCAACGGCTGGAGTTCGTCGTCCTGCCCGGACGCCTACGTGGTGTACGACGGGAAGTCGGCCGCGCAGGACGCGGCGGACGGCGGCTGGACCAACTTCACCATCGGTCTCCAGGCGAGCACGGAGGACTCCTCCTACTCCTGGAAGAAGTTCAAGGCCGAGAGCGATTCCGCACCGAAGATCGTGATCACGTACAACCGCAAGCCGGCCGAGCCCACCGGTCTCGACATCTCGCCGGGCACCGGCTGCGACACCACCAGCCCGTACGCCTCGGTGGGGCTGAGCGACGTGACGCTGGCCGCCAAGTCGAGCGACCCGGACGGTGACCTGAAGTACCTCGATTTCGAGATCTGGCAGTCCGGCAGCAGCACCAAGATCTACGACGGGAACCGGACGGTCGACTCGACCGGCGCGGCCAGCGTGGTCATCGACGGCGCCGACGGCACGGCGAGCGAGTTCACCAACGGCAAGACCTACTTCTGGCGGGTACGGGCCCTCGACTCGTCGGGCGCGGCCTCCACCTACGGTCCGCCGACCACCGCCAACTGCGGCTTCGTCTACGACTCCTCGGCGCCGAACTCGCCGGAGATCACCTCCACCGACTACCCCGAGGACGACGGCAACGGCACCAACTGGAGCAAGGTCACGTTCGGCACCACCGGGAAGTTCACCTTCGCGGCGGCCGGCTCGACCGACACCGTCAAGTACACCTATTCGGTCAACTCCAGCAGCCTGAACAAGACCACCCCGACGGTCACCGCCGGCGGGTCGGTCACCGTGTCGATCCCGCCGCTCGCGGCCGGCCCCAACATTCTCTACGCCAAGGCTGTCGACAGTTCGGGGAACACGTCGCCCTCGGCGACCAAGTACCTCTTCTACGTCACCCCCAAGAACACCAAGGACGCGGCGGGTGATGTGACCGGGGACGGCGTGGCCGACCTCTACCTCCTCGACGCCACCGGTGACCTGCGGCTGTATCCGGCCACTCGCACAGGCGACATCCATGTCTCGCTCCAAGCCGCCCACCGGGACGGCGTGAGCCTGGAGGCCGACCTCGACGAGGACGGCATCTCCGACGGCGGCGACTACTGGCTCGACCCGGCCGGGAAGCCGTCACTGATCACGCACAACGGTGACTTCCTGCCCGGCGACGGCATCCAGGACCTGGTCGCCCGGACCGGCGACGGCAAGCTCTACATCTACCGGGGCGACGGCTACGGCAGTGTCGACGTCGAGCAGCGCACCGAGGTGTGGCTGCCGTCGAACGCCCCCAGTCCGTCGACGTTCACCCAGATCCTCGCGACCGGCGACATCACCGGCGACGGCCGCCCGGAGCTCTTCGCGACCTCGGGCGACACCCTGTGGGTCTTCTCCGGGTACACCGGCGGCACCTTCCAGACCGCAACCCAGCTCTCCTCGTCGGCCTGGACGGAGCGTGACCTGGTCAACGTGGGCGACTACAACGGCGACGGCTCCGTGGACCTGGTGTATCGGACGTTCGCGACCAACCGGCTGCTGCTGCGCCTCGGCAAGCCCGACGCGGGCGGCGGCACCAGCCTGACCTCCCTCGCCAGCGCGGCGAACTCCCTGACCGGAGCCGACGCCGAGTTCGGTACGGGCTGGAGCCTGGCGAGCATCCCGTTGATGACCGGCACCCCGGACGTCTCCGGTGACGGCATCCCCGACATCTGGGCGCTCATGGCCGACGGCACCGTGCGCTTCTACAAGGCGACGGCCACCTGGGGCGGCAGCGCGACCACCGTCATCAGCGGCGGCTGGGAGAACAAGATGGCGCTCGGCTGATGCGGCCCCGCTCCGACCACCAGGCACGTTCGAGGGACACGACGATGAAGCAGTACGCACGCGGCGCGGGCACCGGCGCGGCCAGGGGCGTCCGCCCCGGCCCCGCCGCACGCAGGGGCACGGCCGCCGCGCTGTCGGCCGCCACACTGGTCCTCGCGACGGCGTGTTCCGTGGCGGGGGGCGGTGGGGCGGGCTCGCCCTCGTACGGCCTGCAGCGCGGGGCGGCCGCCAGTCCGGCCGCCACCGGGCCGGCCGGACTGGCCGGGAAGGCGCTGAAGAGCGACAGCGTCCCCGGGGCGAAGGTCACCACCCCGACGGACAAGGAAGTCCCGAAGGCCGATGACGTCGAGGCGGACCAGACATGCCGGCCGCTGGCCCGCGCGGTGGCCGGTACAGCGCTCGGCGGCCCCGAGGATACGGTGGTGCGCCGGGTCTCCGGTGACGGCCTGGTGACCACGGTGACGCTCGCCTCGTACAAGGAGGAGGAGGGTGCCGTCGACGCTCTGGCGAGGCTCTCCACCGCCGCCGACTCCTGTGGGCAGGGTTTCACCATGAAGGTCGCGGGCAAGGAGCGACAGGTGACGGGCGCGGTGCGGGAGTTGGCGCCCCAGGGGGCGGACCAGGCGATGGGGTTCGGAGTGACCCTGCGAACGGACGGGAGCGAGTTTGCCCAGAAGGTCATCGTGATGCGCCGGGGGGCCACGGTTTCCCTCTTCACCACCACCGCCGCCGGAGCGTCCGCGTCCCCGAAGGATCTGGCCGTGCCGCCCGCAGTCGTGGACACGCAGTTCGCCGCCCTCTCCTGAGCTTGTGCCCAGTTCACGCCCTGCCCCGCTTCACCCTTGACGGCACCGACCACCCCAGCCGCAAAGAACTGGGCAGCCTGCCTCCGGCGTCTGCCTATCGGCCGGGAGCCTTCCCCGACGCCGCCGTCCGGCCACGCGCCGGCGGGACGACCGGCCCCGCGCAACCAGGGAATGAGGGCGTCCGCTCCTGCGTTGTCCACGGGAGCGGAGGGTGGCTCCGCGCCGCCTGAGCTGTCGTTACGAGAACACGGAGAGAAGAAGAGACATGCGCGTCGAGATCTGGAGCGACATCGCCTGCCCCTGGTGCTACATCGGGAAGGCCCGCTTCGAGAAGGGCCTGGCGGGATTCGCCCACCGCGACGAGGTCGAGGTCGTGCACCGGTCCTTCGAGCTCGACCCCACGCATGCCAAGGGCGACACCGTTCAGGTGATCGACATGCTGGCGCAGAAATACGGGCGCACCCGCGAAGAGGCGAAGGCCATGGAGGCGAACGTCGCGGCCAACGCGCAGGCCGAGGGCCTCGGCTACTTCACCGAGGGCCGCGACCACGGCAACACCTTCGACATCCACCGACTGCTCCACCTGGCCAAGGCCCGCGGCCGCCAGGACGAGCTGCTGGGCCTCGCCTACCGGGCGAACTTCGCCGAGGAACGTTCCGTCTTCGACGGTGACGTGCTGATCGAGCTGGCCGTCGAGGCCGGGCTCGACGCCGACGAGGCGCGTGCCGTCCTCGCCGACCCGGAGGCGTACGCCGCCGAGGTGCGGGCCGATGAGCGCGAGGCGTCCGAGCTCGGGGCCAACGCGGTGCCGTTCTTCGTGTTCGACCGTCGGTACGGGATCTCCGGCGGCCAGCCCGCCGAGGTCTTCGCCCAGGCGCTCGAACAGGCGTGGAAGGACCGGCCGCTGACCGCGATCGGCGGGGACGCCGCGGCGTGCGACGCCGACGGTGCCTGCGAGGTCCCGCAGTCCGGCAGCAACGCCTGACGCCACAGGCCGACACCGTCGCCCGACACCTCGCTCAGCTGCATACATAAGCATTGCTTGCATGTACCCCTTGACTCTTTGTAATTGACGATGAGTCAAGGGGGCTTCAGGCTGGGCTCATGGAGACTACTTCGCTCAGCCGTACGGTGGACGACGAGTTCGCGCCGGAGACCACCTACCTCAACACCTCCACCTGTGGGCTGCTGCCCCGGCGCACCGTGGACGCGGTGAGGGCGCTCGCCGAGGCGATCGCCACGGGCCGCAGGGCCGGCTCCGGCGACTTCGAGGCGGTGGAAGCGGCCCGGGCAGGATTCGCCCGCCTCGCCGGTGTCGACGCCGACCGGGTCGCCACCGGCAGCTCGGTCTCCGTACACGTCGGGCTGATCGCGGCCTCACTGCCGGCGGGGGCCGAAGTCCTGGCGCCCGAAGGGGAGTTCAGCTCCGTCGTCAGCCCGTTCGCGGTCCGTGGCGATCTCAAGATGCGCTACGTCCCGCTGGACGGGCTGGCCGACGCGGTACGGCCCGGCACCGACCTCGTCGCCTTCTCCTCCGTGCAGTCCGCCGACGGCCGGATCGCCGATCTGGACGCGGTACGTGCGGCGGCTGCCGCCCACGGCGCCCGGACGCTGCTCGACGCCACCCAGTCGGCCGGCTGGCTGCCGCTGGACGCCGGGGCGTACGACTACACCGTCACCGGCGGCTTCAAATTCCTGCTCTGTCCGCGGGGTGCGTCGTTCCTCACCGTCACGGAGGAGGCGCAGCGCACCCTGCCGACCGTCTTCGCCGCGTGGGTCGCCTCCGATGACCCCGGGAACAGTACGTACGGCCCGGTCGGTCGGCTCTCCCCGACCGCCCGGCGCTACGACGAACCGCCGGCCTTCCTCTCGTACCACGGCGCCGAGCACTCCCTCGCGCTGCTGGGCGAGGTCGGCATCGACGCCGTCCACGCCCACGCCACCGGGCTCGCCGCCCGCATGAGGGCCGGGCTGGCCGGGCTGGGGCACGAGGCGGTGCCGGGGGAGTCGGCGATCGTGGCCGTGCCCGGACTCGGCCGGCGGGAGCCGGAGCTGGTGCGGGCCGGGGTGATGGTCTCGAACCGGGCGGGGAGTCTGCGCGCGGCCTTCCACCTGTACAACACGGAGGCCGATGTGGACCGTGCCCTGGACGTGCTCGCCGGCTGAACCCGCCCGGATGCCGGCTGAGCCCGCCCGGCCCCCGCTACGCCCGGCCGGACCCGTCCAGCGGCGCACTGTGCCACTTCCACGAGGTGACCCGGGGATGACCGGGCAGCTCGCCGCGGCCGGTGGCCCAGAGCAGGACGGCCCATCGGTCGGCGTCCTTCGGGGCGTCCGGGAACAGCCGGGCCAGTACCCGGTCGCAGAGGCCGGCCGGCGGGATCCAGGGGACGTCCAGGCTCGCGGCGAGGTCATGCACGTGCACCAGGGTCTCCACGATGCCCATGGCGGCGAAGCCCTCCGGGTCGGACACCCCGTAGGAGTGGTACGAGCGGACCTCGGGCGAGGCCGTCCGTACCATCGCCGCCAGCAGCGCGCCGCTCGCCTCCAGCGTCTGGAGCAGCCCGGCGGGTCCGGCCGACCGGTCCGCGAAGATCGCGTTCACCGGTCCGCCCTTGTGCTCGGCGTTCCAGCGGTACGGGACGTACGCGTCCAGCGGCGGCTGCCGCGGGCCCAGCTGGGCCGCGTAGGAGAAGAGATCGTCGCTCAGATGCTCCGCGGTCTCCCAGCAGTCCCACTCCAACGACCCGGCCGGGACCAGCCAGTTGCCTGCCCGGGATTCCCGGAGCGCGTCGACCGCGAGGCGGACCGCGGTGGTCACGTCGTCCGCCGTGACCGGCAGCCGGGTCCCGGTCAGCGCGGCCCGTTCCGCCGCACTGCACTCGACACAGAACTCATTGCCCTCCGGATCGGCGAGCGTCGCCCAGCCCCGTCCGTTCGGCTTGCGGTGGTCGGCCACCAGAGTGGCGCCCAGGCCGAGCAGCCGCTCGACCTCCTCGTCGCGGGTGCGGTCCTGCGGCTGAATATCCAGGTGCAGACGGTTCTTGGCGCTCTTCGGCTCCGGCACCGAGATGAACAGCAGCGCGGCACCGGGGGCCTCGACGAGTGCCTCGGGATCGCCGGGGGCGTCCTCGGCGGAGAGCGGGGCGCCGAGCACCCCGGACCAGAAACCGGCGAGCTCGTAGGCGTCGGCGCAGTCGATCGTGATGTGACGTACCAGTGAAGTCATGGGCCCCACTGTCGCCGCTCACGGCCGCCACGGTCCACCAGGTTTGGAGAGGGGGGTGGGGCGACGGATGCCGCCCCACCCCTGCCCGGTTCAGCTCGCCGGTACGTCACTTCACCGGTGTGAAGTCCCGCGCCCCGATGAACTCCGGACGCCGCGCCGGTGCCGCGAACGGCTCCTCGGCGGCGTTCTCCACGCTGTTGAAGACGATGAAGACATTGCTGCGCGGGTACGGGGTGATGTTGTCCCCCGAGCCGTGCATGCAGTTGCAGTCGAACCAGGTCGCCGAACCAGCCTTACCCGTGAAGAGCTTGATGCCGTGCCGGTCGGCCAGCTTCGTCAGCGCCTCGTCGGACGGGGTGCCGGCATCCTGCATCTTCAGGGACTTCTTGTAGTTGTCCTTCGGCGTCTCGCCGGCACAGCCGAGGAACGACTTGTGCGAACCGGGCATGATCATCAGCCCGCCGTTGGTGTCGTGGTTCTCGGTCAGCGCGATCGACACGGACACCGCCCGCATGTTCGGCAGGCCGTCCTCGGCGTGCCAGGTCTCGAAGTCCGAGTGCCAGTAGAATCCCGAAGCGCCGAAACCCGGCTTGACGTTGATCCGGGACTGGTGGACGTACACGTCCGAACCGAGGATCTGACGGGCCCGGCCCACCACGCGCTCGTCGCCGACCAGCCGGGCGAAGACCTCGCTGATCCGGTGGACCTCGAAGACCGACCGTACCTTCTGCGACTTCGGCTCTATGATCGAGCGCTCGTCGGCCCGCACCGCCGGATCGGTGATCAGCCGGTCCAGTTCGGCGTGGTGGGCGGCGGCCTCGTCCGGTGTGATCAGCTGGTCCACGGTGAGGAAGCCGTCGCGCTCGAAGCCCTGCAGATCCTTCACGGCGACCGGCCCCGGGGCTCCGGGCGGGGACCAGATGACCGGGTCCTGACGGGGTGTGATCATCTCGGCTGCGCCGCGTGTGGGGTACAGATCGGCACGTACATCGGTGGTCATGGTTCAGCGCTCCTCGGTCAGCAGTGGGTAGACACCGTTCTCGTCGTGCTCCTCCCGTCCGGTGACCGGTGGGTTGAAGACGCAGACACAGCGGAAGTCGGTCTTCGGCCGCATGGTGTGGTGCTCATGGCCGTTCAGCAGGTACATCGTGCCGGGGGTGATCCAGTGCTTCTCGCCGGTCTCGTCATTGGTGAGCTCGGCCTCGCCCTCGACGCACAGGACGGCCTCGATGTGGTTCGCGTACCACATCGACGTCTCGGTACCCGCGTACATCGTGGTCTCGTGGAGCGAGAAACCCACCTTCTCCTGCGCGAGCACGATGCGCTTGCTCTCCCAGGTTCCGGAAGCGGCCTTCACATGCCGGTCGGTGTTCTCGATGTCACTGAACGATCGGACGATCACGGTGGGTCGGTGCCTTTCTCTCTGCGGCGGTGTTTCTCGTCGGACCCGCGTCGGGGCGGGTCCGGGATCAGGCGGTCTCGCGGACTGCGCGGGCCAGGGTCCGCAGGCCCTCGTCCAGCTCCTCGGGGGTGACGGTCAGCGGCGGCAGCAGCTTCACGACCTCGCTCTGCGGACCGGAGGTCTCGACCAGGAGGCCCAGCTCGAAGGCGCGGGCGCAGACCGCGACGGCGCGCGACTTGTCGGTGAAATCCATGCCCCAGACCAGGCCGCGGCCCCGGAACTGCGCACCGAGCCGGGCGTGTTCGTCGCAGATCGCAAGGAGTGCCTGCTCGATCTGCTCGCCCCGGGCCAGGGTCTGCTTCTCCATCTGTCCGTCCGCCCAGTAGGCGTCCAGCGCGGCGGCGGCCGTGACGAACGCCGGGTTGTTGCCGCGGAAGGTGCCGTTGTGCTCGCCCGGCCCCCAGATGTCCAGCTCCGGTTTGAACAGGCAGAGCGACATGGGCAGTCCGTAGCCGCTGATGGACTTGGACAGGGTGACGATGTCGGGGGTGATGCCGGCCTCCTCGAACGAGAAGAACGCCCCCGTGCGTCCGCAGCCCATCTGGATGTCGTCGACGATCAGGAGCATGTCGCGGCGGTGGCACAGGTCGGAGAGCGCCCGCAGCCACTCGGGGCGCGCCACATTGATGCCGCCCTCGCCCTGCACCGTCTCGACGATCACGGCGGCGGGCTGGTTGAGACCGGAGCCCTGGTCCTCCAGGAGCCGCTCGAACCAGAGGAAGTCCGGTACCCGGCCGTCGAGGTAGTTGTCGAACGGCATCGGGGTGCCGTGCACCAGCGGGATACCGGCCCCGGCCCGCTTGAAGGCGTTGCCGGTGACGGCGAGCGAGCCCAGCGACATGCCGTGGAAGGCGTTGGTGAACGAGACGATCGACTCGCGCCCCTTCACCTTACGGGCCAGCTTCAGCGCCGCCTCGACCGCGTTGGTGCCGGTCGGGCCGGGGAACATCACCTTGTACGGGAGATCACGCGGGCGCAGCACGTTGTTCTGGAAGGACTCCAGGAAGGCGCGTTTCGCGGTGGTGGCCATGTCGAGGCCGTGGGTGATGCCGTCGCGCTCGATGTAGTCGATCAACGCGCGTTTCAGCACCGGGTTGTTGTGGCCGTAGTTGAGCGATCCGGCGCCGGCGAAGAAGTCGAGGTAGGTGTGGCCGTCCTCGTCGGTCAGTCGGGCGCCCTGCGCATGGTCGAACACTGCGGGCCAACTGCGGCAGTAGCTCCGTACCTCCGACTCCAGGGTCTCGAAGACACTCAGCGCGGGCGGGGTGATGGTCACAGGGAATCTCCTGCTTGAGGGGGGTGTGACGGGCGGCGGTGTGCCCAGGTGCGGAACGGGCCGAGGTGCTCGGACGTGGAACGGGCCGAGGCGCTCAGGCGTGGAACGGGCCGATGCGGTACAGCACTTCCGGCAGATGCGTTCCCTCGGGGAACAGCCCGCCGTCGAAGAGCACTTCACGCTCCAGGGCCACGTCGTGGCGCTGCGCGTAGGAGGTGAACAGCCGGTCCGACGCGGTGTTGTCCGGGGTGACGGTCGTCTCGACCGAGGCCAGGCCCTGCGAGGCTGCGACCCGCGAGGTCAGCGCGTCCAGCAGCTTTCCCGCCAGTCCGGTCCCGCGGTGGCCGTGGTCGACGGCCACCTGCCAGACGACGAGTGTCTCGGGGCGGTCCGGCCGGAGGTATCCCGTCACGAAGGCAACGGGCCCGCCGGTCTCGTCGCGGGCGACCACGGAGGTGGCCGCGAAGTCACGGCACCACAGCAGGTAGCTGTACGAGGAGTTGAGGTCCAGGACCTCGGAGTCGCGGGCGATGCGCCAGATCGCGGCTCCGTCCTCCACTCGTGGGGTGTCGATGGTGAGGAATTCGCTTCGGGCACTTGCAAAATCTGCTGGTGCTGCGGTCATGCGAATTGAATTTACCCAGCAAATTCTGAAATTGCATCGACGTAAGGGGTTGGGTGGAGTGCTCCTTTGTGTTATCACGCGGGCGCGTGCACCGGTGCGATCCGGCTGTGCTTTCTTCTGATTTGGGTGCTATTTATCCGGCATAACGGCCGCGTTGTGGAGTCGGTCACAAGGTCGTAACTCTCGCGTGAAGCAACGGAATTGTGTGGATCGGGCTTCTGGAAACCTGGGTGTTTAGGGTCCGGGAAAGCGGGCAGAAGAATGCGGGGAGCTGCTCTGAATAGAGCAGCTCCCCGCATTTATGGAATATTGACGTTCCGGTGCGGATCTACTCGCTCGGCCAGGTTTCCGAAACGGCTTTGCGGGCAGTTTCGAAGTCGACCTGCCGGCCCGCATCGGCCAGCGCCGCCCCCAGAGCCGCGAGCGAGGACTGGACCGCGCCCCGCGTCGCGTCCACACCGTAGTGATTGACCCGGATCATCTCCTTGGACAGCGCACCGCCGCCCGCGATCAGCGGCAGCGACGGGTCGGCCGCGAGTGCCCGCGCGACCAGTCCGGAGGCATCGACGCCCGCCGGGGCGCGCAGCGTCGTCGCGACCGGCGCCGCGTCCTTCGCCTCGTGCACATACGGCGACAGACCGCCGCCGAGCGCCACCGCACCCGCACGCGTCGCCGCGGCAGCCGAGGCGTGCCGGGTCATCAGCGCATCCAGACCCTCGGCCTCGATCTGCTCCACACAGGCCTCCAGAGCCAGCATCTCCAGCTGGGCGGGGGCGTGCAGCAGCGCCCTGCGACCGCCGTCGATCCAGCGCTCCTTCCAGTCCAGGAGGGAGAGGTACGAGCGGCGCGGGGCCTGGGGGTTGGCGGCGATCCGCTCCCAGGCCCGCTCGCTCACCGACACCGCCGACACCCCGGCCGGGCCGCCCATCGCCTTCTGCGCGCCGATCACACAGAGGTCGACGCCCCACACGTCCGGCAGCAGCGGCTCGGCACCCACCGAGGCGACGGCGTCCAGCATGAACAGTGCCCCGTGCGAACGGACCACCTCGCCGATCTCGGCGACCGGATTGGTGTTGCCGGTCGCCGCCTCGGCGTGGACCAGGGAGACGAAGTCGATCTCCGGGTGCTCGGCCAGCGCGCGTGCGACCTGGTCGGCGGTGACCGCCGTGTGGAACGGAACCGCCAGATCGACGACGTTGGCACCGCAGTCGCGCAGCCAGTTCCCGAAGGTCTGTCCGTACGGCCCCGTGACGACGTTCAGCGCGGTCGAGCCGGGCCGGGCGCCGCCCCGGATGCAGCCTTCGAGGGGGAGCAGCGCCTCGCCCTGCATGATGACGACGTCCTGCTCGGTGGCGAGGAGGCCGGCCACCCGCTTCTCGATGGCCGCGAAATGCGCGGCGGTGAGCGGGGCGAGGTCGAGGAAGGGGTGCGTCACGGTGGTGCTCTCTTCGGATCGGGTCGGTGCGCCGCGGTGCTGCGTACGGACAGTGCTTCCGTCGAAGCGTACCCAGGGCGCCGCGCGGTGCCTCGTACAGTGCTGTTCATGAGTGATCACAAGGCGCCGCAGGTGCTGCACGTGAAGGGGCGGGTGCTCGTCGGACCGGAGGACGTCCGCGACGAGCTCTGGGTCGTCGACGGACGGATCTCGTACGGGAGGCCGGCCGGCGCGGACGAGGCGGTGACCGTCACCGGCTGGGCGCTGCCGGGGCTGGTCGACGCCCACTGTCACGTCGGGCTCGACCATCACGGTGCCGTCGACGCGGCGACCAGCGAGAAGCAGGCCATCGCCGACCGGGAGGCGGGTGCGCTGCTGCTGCGGGACGCGGGTTCGCCGTCCGACACCCGGTGGATCGACGACCGCGAGGACCTGCCGAAGATCATCAGGGCCGGCCGCCATATCGCCAGGCCCCGCAGATACACCCGGAACTACGCCTACGAGATCGAGCCGGACGAGCTGGTCGCGTACGTCGCACAGGAGGCGCGCCGTGGCGACGGCTGGGTGAAGCTGGTCGGCGACTGGATCGACCGGGAGGTGGGCGATCTGACCGCCTGCTGGCCGCGCGAGGCCGTCGAGACGGCCATCGCCGAGGCGCACCGGCTCGGCGCCCGGGTCACCGCACACTGCTTCGCCGAGGACTCGCTGCGCGATCTCGTCGAGGCCGGCATCGACTGCATCGAGCACGCCACCGGGCTGACCGAGGACACCATTCCGCTCTTCGCCGAGCGCGGTGTCGCGATCGTCCCCACGCTGGTCAACATCGCCACGTTCCCCTCGCTCGCGGCGGGCGGCGACGCCAAGTTCCCCCGCTGGTCGGCCCATATGCGGCGGCTGCACGAGCGGCGTTACGACACCGTGCGCGCCGCGTACGACGCCGGGATCCCGGTCTTCGTCGGCACCGACGCGGGCGGGGTGCTCGCCCACGGGCTGGTGGCGGACGAGGTCGCCGAGCTGGTGAAGGCGGGCATCCCGGCCCTGGACGCGCTGTCCGCGACGACCTGGGCTGCGCGTCAGTGGCTCGGGCGGCCGGTGCTGGAGGAGGGCGCACCGGCGGACCTGGTGGTGTACGACGAGGACCCGCGGGTGGACGTACGGGTGCTGGCGGCGCCGCGACGCGTGGTGCTGAACGGGCGGGTGATCGGCTGAGTGACGGCTCACGGAGCCGCCTCCCGACCGGGGTGTGCCGTATTGACAGGCAGTTACCGAATCCCTGCCATGTCGTTGAATCACCCTTGCGCGCACCCCGGCGCAGTCGGTCTCCGCGCCGTCCGCGCTCAGTGGATCGGGTGACTCCGAGGAACGAACGTACCGAGATAATCGAATACAGACGCGAAAACCCCCCTTTGGAGTGAACTCACGTCAGGTGTCTGCCAGTTCACCCTCCGTGCGTAAAGCTTTCGGGGTCGAGGTCACCGGTGCCCGCGATGTCCCCCATTGGACGGCGCCGGTGGCTCCATGTCTCTTGTGGGGGTTCCACCATCTTGAACAGCAATACCTTCCGCCTGGCCGCCCTGGCGGTCGCCGCCGCTCCCGTCGCCCTGCTGGTCGCCGTCCCGGCGCAGGCCGCCACCGCGACCACCACGACCACCGGCGACGGGAAGGCGAGCGCGGTCGTGCTCCGTACCGCACTCGACGTCTCGCTCCTGAACAAGACGATCGATGTGCCGCTCAAGGCCACGCTCAATGAAGTGCAGGCACCTGCCAGCGCCGACAAGACCGCGCTGAGCGTGCGGCTCGACGGGGTGGACCACGGACAGCCGTTCAGCGTGCTGAGCGCCGATGTGGCCACCGCCAGGGCGACCGTCGGCAAGCACAGGGCCGAGGGCTACAGCAATCTCGCGAAGGCCCGGGTCCATGTGCCCGGACTGCCGCTGCTCTCGCTGATCGAGGTCGAGAAGGTCACCTCCAAGGCGGTCTGCGAGGTGGGCAGGAAGCCGGTCGCCGAGTCGAACGTGCTGGGGCACGTGTCGGTCCTCGGCAAGCGGATCACCCTCACCGCGGGCGGTACCACACAGGTGAAGGTGCCGGGCGTCGGCGAGGTGACCCTCGACCTGTCGAAGACGCACACCACCTCGCGCACGGCAGCGGCGGCCGCGCTTCAGCTGAAGGTCTCGGTCAACCCGCTCAAGCTGAATGTCGCCGATGTGCAGGGTGAGGTCACGCTCGCCGAGGCGACCTGCGAGACGCCGAAGGCGACCGGAGGCGGCGACAACGGCGGCTCCAGCGGCGGCGGTTCCGGCAACGGCGGGACGAGTGGCGGAGGCACCTCCGGCAGCGGTGGCAGCACGGGCGGTGACGGCGGCGATGTGAAGCCCCAGACCGGCACCGGTCATGCCCCGGCCGTCGACTCCAACCTCGCGGAGACGGGCGGCAGTTCCACGACCCCGTACATCGCGGGCGGCGCGGCCGTGCTGCTGGCGGTGGGCGCGGGGGCGATGGTCGTGGCCAGGCGCCGCGCCCAGGGCTGACCCCGCAACCCAAGGCCCGAGGGGGGCAGTCGTAGGTCAGGAGGGGAGCGGGGAGCGGCGTTCGCGTGATGGAACGCCGCTCCCCGTGAGCGTGCGGAGTGCCGCTCCCCGTCGGTGTGAGACGGAGCGCGGCCGTCCCGTCAGCGTGTGACCGCGGTCAGCGTCTGCAGTGCCTGGTCGAGTGCCTGCAGGAAGCGGTTGGTCGTCGTACGGTCGCGTACCGCCAGCCGCAGCCACAGCGGACCGAGCCCCGGAAACGTATCGCCACGCCGCGCCGCGAACCCCAGCGCCCGCAACCGCTCCCGTACCTCGGCGGCCCCCTCCAGCCGCACCAGGACGAACGATCCCTCGGCTGGTTCCACCACCCGCAATTCGGTGAACTCCCTGAGTCCCGCGACCAGATGGTTCCGGTCCACCGCGATCCGCTCCGCCGCGGCAGCCGCCTCGGCCAGGGCCCGCGGCTCCATGCACGCCTCGGCCGCCGCCAGCGCCGGGGACGACACCGGCCACAGCGGCTGCGCGTCTTCCAACGCGCGGATCGTCTCCGGGGCGGCCAGTACGTAGCCGATCCGCAGCCCCGCGAGCCCCCAGGTCTTGGTGAGGCTGCGCAGCACCACGAGCCCCGGGATGTCCGTACGCCCGCACAGCGCCTCGCGCTCGCCCGGCACCGCGTCCATGAACGCCTCGTCGACCACCAACGTCCTCCCGGGGCGCGCCAGTTCCTCCAGCACGGCCGCCGGATGCAGGACCGACGTGGGGTTCGTCGGATTGCCGACCACCACCAGATCCGCGTCCTCGGGCACCGCCGCCGGGTCCAGCCGGAAACCGTCCTCGGCCGACAGCAGCACCCGCCGCACCTCATGCCCGGCCGCACGCAGTGCCGACTCGGGCTCGGTGAACTGCGGATGGATCACGACCGGACGGCAGGCCGGCAGCGCCCGTGCGATCAGCACGAAAGCCTCTGCCGCACCCGCCGTCAGCAGCGCGCGCTCCACCGGCAGCCCGTGCCGGGCCGCGACCGCCGCCCGCGCCGGACGGCCGTCCGGGTACGCGGCGAGCGTGACCAGCGACGCGGCTATCCGCGCCTTCAGCCAGGCCGGGGGCGTATCGGCCCGTACGTTGACGGCGAGGTCGGTCAGATCCCGGCCCCGTACTTCCGCGTCACCGTGGTGCCGCAGATCGTGCGTGCCCGCGCCTGTGGCGTCGGGTCTTTCAGTGTGAGTGTGCATGACCGCCGTGGGGGTGGTGATGGCCGTCGTCGTCGGGGTGGAAGTGCGGCTGCTGCGGCAGCCCCACCTTGTCCTCGAAGCCCGGCAGCGAGATCCGGTACACGCATGAGTCGCAGTTCATCCGCAGATCGCCCTTGACGGCCTCCCGGTAGCGCTCCATGACCAGGTCGTACAGTTCCTCGGCCGCACCGATGACTTCGGCCGAGCGGACATCGAGCTCCGGGTGGGCGGCGGCCCACTCCTCGGTCTGATGACGCACCCGGTCCGGCAGGATGCCGGTGAAGAGGAAGTACGGCAGAACGACTATGCGCCCGGCACCCAGCTTCACGCAACGGTCGAGACCGGACGGTACGTTCGGCGCCGCGAGCGAGACGAACGCCGTCTCCACCCCCGCGTAACCACGGCCCTCCCAGAACAGCCGCGCCGCCTTGTACACCTCGGCGTTGGCGTCCGGGTCGGTCGAACCGCGCCCGACCAGCAGCACCGTCACCTCGGACCGGTCGGTGTCGCCCAGCACCGCGTCGACCCGGCGCTCCAGCACCTTCAGCAGCGCCGGGTGCGGGCCGAGCGGACGGCCGTAGGCGTACGAGATGCCGGGGTGGCGCTCCTTCTCACGGGCCAGCGCCGCCGGAATGTCGCCCTTGGCATGCCCGGCCGACACCAGCATCAGCGGCACGGCGGCGAAGCGCTTCACACCGCGCTCGACCAGCTCGGTCACGGCGTCGCCGAGCGGTGGCGGGGACAGCTCGATGAAGCCGCCCGCGACGGACAGTTCGGGGTGGCGCTCGCCCAGCTCGGTCACGAAGTCACGGAACGCCGCGGCCCCGCCCTCGTCCCTGGTGCCGTGGCCGGCGATGAGCAGTGCGGGCTGGGTGGACGGGGTGGTCACAGGTTCTCCTCGGTGTTCGTGGGGGGCACGGGGTGGTACAGCAGGGCATTGAGAGCGGCGGCCGCGACCGCCGAGCCGCCCTTCTCGGACACATTGCTCACGGCGGGCAGACCGCTCTCGCGCAGCGCCGCCTTCGACTCGGTCGCACCGACGAAACCGACCGGCAGCCCGATGACGAGCGCGGGCGCGGCATCGAGGACGAGCAGCTCCTCCAGCGCGGTCGGCGCATTGCCGATCACCCAGATCGCGCCGGGCCCGACCTGCTCGTACGCGAGCCGGATCGCATGTGCCGAACGGGTCAGCCCCAGGCCGGACCTGGCCTCCTTGAGACGGCACACGGTCTCGCGGCGGGTGATGCCCGCCGCGACCATCTCCACATCGGTGACGACCGGCGCACCGGCGTGCAGCGCCGCATGTGCGACGACGAGCGACGCCTCGTCGCAGACCAGGTCCGTCGCGTACTCCAGATCCGCCGCGGAGTGGATGACCCGCTCCACGACGGCCCGGGTCAGCGGTGCGAAGTGCGAGGTGTCCAGGCGGGCGCGCAGCCGCCGGAACGACTCCTGCTCGATGGGGTGAACGGTTCTCTCCCAGGGCCGGTTCACTCGGCTCCCTCCTGTGCGGGGGCCGTGGTGGCCGACTGCCAGCGGTAGCCGCGCGGTGTCACCATGCGGCCCGCGATCTCCCGGGTGGCCGTGTTGCCGACCGTCACGACCGTCATCATGTCCACCGTCGCCGGGTCCAGACCGGCGAGCGAGGTCACCCGGCTGCTCTCGTCAGGGCGCGAGGCATTGCGTACGACACCGACCGGTGTCGCCGGTTCCCGGTGCTCGGACAGGATCGACAGGGCCTTCGGGAGCTGCCAGTCGCGGCCGCGGCTGCGCGGGTTGTAGAACGTCACGATGATGTCGGCCTCGGCCGCGGCCCGTACCCGGCGCTCGATGACCTCCCACGGAGTGTGCAGATCGGAGAGGCTGATCGACACATGGTCGTGGCCCAGCGGGGCGCCCAGGATCGCGGCAGCCGCCAGCGCGGCCGTCACACCAGGCACACCCACCACATCGATATCGGCGCCGGCCTCGGCGAGCGCGGGCGACGCCATCGCGTACACGCCCGCGTCACCGCTGCCGATCAGCGCCACCGCATGCCCCTTGCGCGCCTCGGTGACCGCCGTACGGGCCCGCTCCTCCTCGGCGCCGAGCCCCGACTCCAGAATGGTGGTGCCGGGCCGCAGCAGGTCCCTGATCTGGTCGACGTACTGATCGAGCCCGACCAGCACCGAGGCCCGCCGCAGCTCCTCGCGGGCCCGCGGGGTCAGCAGATCGCGCGCACCCGGGCCGAGACCGACGACGGCCAGGCGCCCGCGCGGGCTGCGGCGCACCACCGCACACGTGGCCATCGCGGCCCGCCCCACAGGGTTCGACTTCCGCTTCGGGACGAGGAGTTCACCCCCCGCGGCGAGTGCGGCGGCCTCCGCGACGGAGGGCGTTCCGACGGCGGCGAGCGGTGCGCCGGACGGATGGGGCACCTCGATACGGGCCAACTCGTCGGCGGCGTACGTCCGCAGCGGTACGCCGAGCTGCGAGGCCGCGCCGACGATCCCCGGCTCGTCCGCCTTCGCATCGACCGTCACCAACTCTACGATGCTCAGCGGCGACAGCCCGGCCTCGCGCAGGGCGTCCCGGATCAGCCCGGCGACCTCCTCGACCGGCGCGCCCTTGGACGCGCCGACCCCGACAGCGAGTGACGCGGGCCGCAACACGGCGGCCCGCGCCCCGAGTTCCGTGATCCGGTCGGTGACATGCAGCACCGCGGCACCCGCGGCGCCGGGGGAAACATTCGACGGCAACGGCGGCAACGGCCACACCGCATCCGCCCGCAGCTCCACCCCCGCCCCGTCGAGCATCGCGCGCGACACCCCGGCCACATCGCCCTCCACGGGGAGGCCCAGCATGTCCAGCCCCGGCACCCCCGCCGCGTCCGTCGCCGTAGTCACGACCGGCGCCGCGCCCAGCACCTCACCGACCGCCCCGGCCAGGGCGTTCGCCCCGCCACCGTGCCCGCCGAGCAGCGCCACAGCATGGCGACCCGCCTCGTCGACACAGATGACACCCGGGTCCGAGGCCTTGTCCGACAGCAGCGGTGCGAGCAGCCGCACCACGGCCCCCGTCGCCAGGAAACACACCAGCTGCTCGCACTCGGCGAACGCCCGTTGCACGGCCTCGCGCACCGGTCCCTCGTAGACCACGGTGCGGCCGGGCCAGGCCGCGGCCAGCCGGTCGCGGGCGACGGTGCCCGCCGCCGTGGCGGAGATCAGGCCGATCAATGGGTTGCTCCTTCACTTGCACGGACCGCGGGGCGGGTGCCCCACAGCAGAAAGACCGGGTTGGTCGCGGCGAGCCGCGTCACCTCGCCGGGCAGCGGCGCCAGCCGGGAGGACTGCAGCAGCACGCCCTCGGGCACGAGCCCGGCACCGGCCAGCGCCGCACGCACCTGAGGCACCCGGTCCAGCGCCGCCAGCGCCACCACCACCGAGCGTCGCGCCCGCCGGGCGCACGCCGTCACGATGGCGGGCAGCTCACGCCCGCCGCCCCCGATGAACACCGCGTCCGGGTCGCCCAGACCGTCGAGCACGGCGGGCGCGGAGCCGTGCACCGCACGCACATACACCGCGTGCGCGGCCGCGTTCGCCCTGATCCGCTCGACCCCGTCCGAGGTCTTCTCCACGGCGACGGCGGCCGCGCCGAGCCGCGCGCACTCCACCGCAACCGAACCCGAACCCGCACCGATGTCCCACACCAGGTCACCGGTGCGCGGTCCCAGCCGGGCCAGCGCCAGCGCCCGCACCTCGAACTTGGTGATCATCGAGTCGCGGTGCTCGAACTCCGTCTCGTCCAGCGCCCACCGGCCGGGCCCTGCGGGCGGCCCCGCGACGGTCCGTACCGGGGAGAGCACCCGGGACTCGTCCAGACACAGCACCACACTCACCGGATCCGGCCAGTCGCGGGCCACCGCCTCGGCAGGGGTCAGCCGCTCGATGCGCTCCCGCTCCGGATCGCCGAGCGCCGTCGCCACGACCAGGGTGCGCCCCTCGGCTCCGTGCGCCAGCCCGGCCGCCAGCTCCGCGGGCCCGGCGCCGGGCCCGGTCAGGACGGCCACCTTCGGGTGCGCCAGACATGCGTTCACCGCGGTACGCGGGTCGCGGCCGTGCGCACTGACCACGACCGCGTCGTCCCACGCCAGCCCGAGGCGGGCGAACGCGACCGCGACGGAAGGCGAACCCGGCCGCACATCGAGCGCACTCGCCCCGAAACGATCGGCCAGTGCCCGTACGATCCCGAAGAATCCGGGGTCACCGGAGGCCAGCACGACCACCCGCCCCCCGCCCCCGTGCGCATGCTCCGCGATCCGGTCGAGCGCCGGCGCCAGCGGACCGAGCACGATGCGCTCGACCTGCTCCGGCGGCCCCGCGGCTTCCAGATGACGCCGGGCGCCGACCACCGACGTGGCCACGGCCAGAGCGTCCTGGACCTCGGGACCGAGCGGCTCGCCCGTCCCCGTACCGAAGACCCGGATCACGAGCCGGACCGCTGGGCGCGCAGTTCGGCCCGCGCCGCCTTGTCGGCCTTGCGGAAACCGTGGAAGTGCCCCGGGTGGTAGAGGTGCGAACGTGTTCCCGAAGCCGAAAGCGCCGGGCCGACCAGGAAGAGGGTGTGCTTCCAGAGCTTGTGCTCCTTGACCGTCTCCTCCAGGGTCTCGATCGTGCAGTGCAGGATCAGCTCCTCCGGCCAGGTCGCCTGGTATGCGATCACGACCGGCGTCGACGTCGGATAGCCGCCCTCCAGCAGCTCCTGGGTGAGCTGCCCGGACCGGGCGGCCGACAGGAACAGCGCCATCGTCGTGCCGTGGCGCGCGAATTCCCGTACTTCCTCGCCCGGCGGCATCGGCGTCTTGCCGCCACCGAGACGGGTCAGGATCACGGACTGCGCGACCTCCGGAATCGTCAGCTCCCGCTGCGCGATCGCCGCGACGGCCGAGAACGACGACACCCCCGGCACGATCTCGACCGCGACCCCCAGCCCGGCACACCGGTCGACCTGCTCCTGCGTGCCGCCCCACAGCGCCGGGTCGCCGGAGTGGATACGGGCCACCTTCAGCCCCTCGGCGGCCGCGCGTTCGTACACGGCGACGACCTGCTCCAGCGACATCTGCGCCGAGTCGAGGATCTCCGCGCCCTCCCGGGCATGCTCCAGAACTTCCGCCTGCACCAGGCTGGCCGCCCAGATGACGATGTCGGCATCAGCGATGGCCCGCGCCGCCCGGAAGGTCAGCAGATCGGCGGCGCCGGGGCCGGCACCGACGAACGTCACTTTGCCGTGGGTGGGCGCGGCGACCGTGCCGGCTGCGTCGACTGCTTCGGACATGGGACGGGGTCCTTTCGGAAAACGGGACAGAAGGGTGGGACGGACGGCAGGGCGCGGTGAGATGCGCGCACCGGGGTCAATCGGCTAGCAAGAGCGCATGGCGGTGTTCGTGGCGCTCGGCGCGTTCCTGATGACCCTGGCCGGCGGCTGGGTCGCCCAACGCGTCACCGACCGCCGCCACCTGGTGCTCGGCTTCGCCGGCGGACTGATGCTCGGCGTGGTCGGCCTGGACCTGCTGCCGGAGGCGATCGACGCCGCGGGCGATCCGGTCTTCGGCGTCCCGGCGGCCCTGCTGCTGTTCGTCGGCGGCTTCCTGGTCGCCCACCTGGTGGAGCGTCTGCTCGCCGTACGCCAGGCGGCACACGGCGCGGGCGAGGAGAGGGTGCCGCAGGTCGGACTCACGGCAGCGGCGGCGATGGTCGGCCACAGCCTGATGGACGGTGTCGCGCTCGGCGCGGCCTTCCAGGTGGGCGCCGGCATGGGAGCCGCCGTCGCCCTCGCCGTCATCACGCACGACTTCGCCGACGGCTTCAACACCTACACGATCACCAGCCTGTACGGGAACGCCCGCCGCAAGGCCGTGTTCATGCTGTTCGCGGACGCCGTGGCCCCGCTCGTGGGCGCGGCGACGACACTGCTGTTCACTCTTCCGGAGGAACCGCTCGGCTGCTATCTCGGCTTCTTCGGCGGCGCACTGCTCTACCTGGCCGCCGCCGAGATCCTCCCCGAGGCACACCACGAACACCCGGCCCGCTCCACGCTGCTGTGCACGGTGGCCGGGGTGGGCCTCATCTGGTTTGTGGTGGGCATCGCGGACTGACCACCGCGCCGCACCCGGGCGCCTCACAATTTCCCGCCCCGCCCGCCGTCGCGCGGCGCGGGCGCGATCAGCGTCGACAGGTACGGCAACGGCCCCTCGGCCAGCTCCGCCGCCGGCCGGATCGACTCCTCGGGCAGCCCGAGCGCCGAACCCCACACCGCGTCCTCGGTACGCCCCGTCTCACGCAGTGCCGTGGCCACCTCCGCGGCCAGCCGCCCGAACTTGTACGCGACGACCGTGCCGGGACCTTCCAGAGCCTCCTTGAGCACCGCGGCCCCGGCGGTCACCGGTACCAGCGTCAGCGGCTCCGTGCCCTCCGTCAGCACCGCACCGCTGCGGGCGGCCAGATCCTGCATGGCCGTGATCCCCGGAACGGTCTCCACGGCCGTACCCGGCAGCAGCTCACCTATCGTGTGCGCGAGATACGTGAACGTCGAGTACACATTGGGGTCGCCGATCGTCGCGAACGCCACCGAACCATGCGTACGCAGCAGCTCCGCGACCCGCTCACCCGCCGCGTCCCACGCCGCCTCCCGGCGCGCCCGGTCCGTCCGCTCATTCAGCGCGAACACCACACGTACGACCTTGTCCGCCGCCACGTAATGCAGGACGGTCGCCTCGGCCCGCCCCCGCTCACCGGTGTCCATCACCGGCACGACGACGACCGCGGCACCACGCAGCGCGTTCACACCCTTGACGGTCACCAGCTCCGGGTCACCGGGTCCGACACCGACGCCGACCAGCCTGCTCGTACCGTGACCGTGGTTCATCCCTTGCACCTCTCAACGAATCGGCGGGCCATACCGGGCGCCGAAGCCCAATGCGTATGCAGATAACTCGCGTGCACGCCCTGCTGTACGAATCCCTCCACGCGACGCTCCGGCTGATGCAGACCCCACGCCGGTTCGGCCCCGGCGCCCGGCTCCAGCACGGTCCGGTGGAACTCGTGCCCGCGCACGCGCGTCCCGGGCGCCGCCAGCACACTGTCGGAGACCGCCACGGCCTCCCGGTAGCCGAGCGTCAGCCGCTCGGACATCCGCCCCTCGGCATCGAGGACCCCGCACATCGGCAGCCCGTCGAGCGAACGCGCCAGATAGAGCAGCCCCGCACACTCGGCAGCCACCGGAGCCCCGGATTCCACCAGCTCGACAACGGCCTTGCGCAGTGCCGCGTTGGCGGACAGCTCCGACGCGTACACCTCCGGAAATCCGCCACCGATGACCAGCCCCCGAGTGCCCTCGGGCAACGCCTCGTCCCGCAACGGATCGAACGGCACGACTTCGGCGCCGGCGGCGGCAAGCAGTTCGGTGTGCTCGGCGTAGGAAAAGGTGAACGCCGCCCCGGCAGCGACAGCGACCACATTCGGCCCCTCCGGCGCACCCACTCCCTCCGGCCCACCAAGCCCCTCCGGCACACCCCGGTCCGCCGGGCGGTCAAGGGCATCTTTCAGCCCGTCCGGCGCTTGAGGACCGAGGTCCGGGGCGGAGCCCCGGTTGTGGGAAGAGTGGGGTCTCCCCTGCTCGAACGAAGTTGAGAGCTTGCGGATGGGCAGGGGAACAGCCCCGCCGCAGGCGCCCACCGCGCCCACCGCATCCCACACCTCACCCGGCACCGCAGGCGCAGACCGCGCCAAGGCCATCAGCGCCTCCAGATCGCACCCCGCCACCACCTGCCCCCGCATTGCCGCGACGGCGCCCACCGCGTCGCCCCGCCGCTCGGCCACCGGCACCAACCCCAGATGCCGCGACGGCACAGCCACCTGCTCGGCCCGCCGCAACACCCCCAGCACCGGCACACCCGACTCGTCCAACGCCTCCCGCAACAGCACCTCGTGCCGCTGGGAGCCGACCTTGTTCAGAATCACGCCACCGATCCGCACCTGCGGATCCCACGAGGCGAAGCCGTGCACCAGCGCGGCCACGGACCGCGACTGCGACGACGCGTCGACCACCAGCACCACAGGCGCCCGCAGCAGCTTCGCGACCTGAGCGGTCGACGCCAGCTCGCCTTTCCCCGACGCCCCGTCGTACAGCCCCATCACGCCCTCGACGACCGCCAGATCGCAGCCGCGCGCCCCGTGCGCGAACAGTGGAGCGACCAGCTCTGGACCGCACATGTACGCGTCGAGATTGCGCCCCGGCCGCCCCGTGGCCAGCGTGTGATAGCCGGGATCGATGTAGTCGGGCCCGACCTTGTGAGCGGACACGGCAAGTCCCCGCCCCGCGAAGGCCGCCATCAGCCCCGTGGCCACGGTCGTCTTGCCGCTCCCCGACGAGGGCGCGGCGATCACCAGACGCGGAACGTTCACCCCGGGCCCCTCACCATTCGATGCCCCGCTGACCCTTCTGACCGGCGTCCATCGGGTGCTTGACCTTCGACATGTCGGTCACCAGGTCGGCGGCCTCCACCAGCTTCTGAGGCGCGTTGCGCCCGGTGATGACCACATGCTGCGTACCGGGACGGCTCCGCAGCACCTCGATCACCTCGTCGGTGTCGACCCAGCCCCAGTGCATCGGGTACGCGAACTCGTCCAGGACGTACAGCCGGTACGTCTCGGCGGCCAGGTCGCGCTTGACCTGCTCCCAGCCCTCGCGAGCCGCCTCCTCGTTGTTCAGCTGCTTGTCGCGCTGGACCCACGACCAGCCCTCGCCCATCTTGTGCCAGGCGACGGACCCACCCTCGCCACTGGCTCCGAGGACCTTCAGCGCGGTCTCCTCGCCGACCTTCCACTTCGCCGACTTGACGAACTGGAAGACCCCGATGGGCCACCCCTGATTCCAGGCGCGCAGCGCGAGCCCGAAGGCCGCCGTCGACTTCCCCTTCCCGATTCCGGTGTGCACCACCAGCAGCGGGCGGTTGCGGCGCTGACGGGTGGTGAGCCCGTCGTCCGGCACGGTGGTCGGCTGTCCCTGCGGCATTACGCGGCCCTCCTGCTGGTTCCCCGAACGTCCTTGACGAGCCCGGCGATCGAGTCGGCCCGCAGTTCGTCGAGCGTGACGGCGGTGCCCCCCAGATCGCGCGCGAGGCTTCCCGCGAGACCGAGCCGTACGGGCCCCGACTCGCAGTCCACGACGACGGACGCGGTGCCATCGACCTCGTGCAGCCGCGCCGCCCGCGACGCCAGCGCCACCGGCTCGGGCCCCCCGGTCGCCCGCCCGTCGGTCACCACGACCAGCAACGGCCGCCGCGACGGATCACGCAGCCGCTCCACCCGCAGCACGTCATGGGCCTTCAACAGCCCGGCCGCGACGGGGGTACGCCCACCGGTCGGCAGCATCTCCAGCCGTGCCGCCGCAGCGTCCACCGACGACGTCGGCGGCAGCACCACCTCCGCATCCTTGCCCCGGAAGGTGATCAGCCCGACCTTGTCCCGCCGCTGATACGCGTCCAGCAGCAGCGAAAGGACCGCACCCTTCACGGCACTCATACGCTGCCGGGCAGCCATCGATCCGGACGCATCCACCACGAAGAGAACGAGGTTTCCCTCGCGTCCCTCCCGGGTCGCCTGCCGCAGATCGTCCCGCCGGACCACCAGTCCCCGCCCGGACCGCCCCCGCGCCTGCTGATGCGGGGCAGCGGCCTGCACGGTCGCGGCGAGATGCAGTTTGGTCAGGGCGCCCTGCGGGCGCCGCGCACCGGTCGTACGCCCGTGCTCGGTACGCGCCCGGGATCGCCGGCCCGCCGCGCCCTCGCCCAGACCCGGCACGCTCAGCATCTTTGTACGGAACGGCTCGGCGGCGCGTACGGGCTGCTGCTCGCCGCCCCCGGAAGACTGCTGCCCCTGCCCCTGCTCGGGAACGGACTGCGCGGGCGTGTCGCCCGACTCGCCCTCGGGCTGCGGCGGTGTGTCGGGCCCGTCGCCCTGCGGGGGCCGGCCGCCGCCACCGGGGCCGTCCGGGTCCGGGTCGTCGTCCTCGCCGCTGTTCTGCTCCAGCGTGTCGTCGAGCTTGTCCTCGTCCAGACCCGGCGCGTCGAACGGATTGCGCCGGCGCCGGTGGGGGAGCGCGAGCAGGGCGGCCTGCCGCACATCCTCGGCGAGCACGTCGGTCCGCCCGGCCCACGCGGCCAGGGCGGTGGCCGTCCGCGCCATCACGATGTCCGCGCGCATCCCGTCGACCTCGAAGGCCGCGCAGGTGGCCGCGATCTGCCGCAACGCCCCGTCCCCGAGACGCACTTCGGGAAGCAGTGCACGCGCGGCAACGATCCGGTCCCGCAACGCGCCTTCCTCGTCGGCCCACTCGGCGGCGAAACCCGCAGGATCGTCGTCGTACGCGAGACGCCGCCGCACGACCTCGACCCGCAGATCGGTCTCGCGGGACGCGGCGACCTCGACGGTCAGCCCGAACCGGTCCAGAAGCTGGGGTCGCAACTCACCCTCTTCGGGGTTCATGGTCCCGACCAGCAGGAAACGCGCCGCGTGCCGTACGGACACACCCTCGCGCTCGACGTACGAGGCGCCCATGGCGGCGGCGTCCAACAGGAGGTCGACCAAGTGGTCATGCAGCAAATTGACTTCGTCGACGTACAGGAGACCGCGGTGTGCGTCAGCCAGAAGCCCCGGCTCGAACGCCTTCACCCCCTCCGCGAGCGCCCGCTCGATGTCGAGGGCGCCGATCAGCCGGTCCTCGGACGCACCGACGGGCAGCTCGACCATCCGCGCATCCCGCGACACGCCGGCTCCGGCCTCGTGGGGGCCATCGGGACACGCCGGATCGGGCGACGCCGGGTCGCACGAGAACCGGCACCCGGCTACGACGGGAACCTCCGGCATGAGCGCGGCGAGCGCACGCACGGCGGTGGACTTGGCGGTGCCCTTCTCGCCGCGCACCAACACGCCGCCGACGGCGGGCGAGACGGCGTTCAGCAGCAGCCCGAGCCGAAGATCGTCCTGCCCGACGATGGCGGTGAAGGGGTAGGGGGTACTCACGCGCTGATCACTCCTCCGGGTGATTCATGCCAGGTCACCATGGGCTCCGGCTGTCGAGCTGCAATGGTCAAGACGTGCTCCCCGCCGATGCGGAGGTGGTCCGGACGTCGACACACGGGAACACGACCTGGTCGACTGCTCCCCGCCGATGCGGGGATTCCAGAAGAGGCAGTCACTCGCCTCCCTCCAGATCTCCCTCAAGTTCGAGGTAGGTCGCCCGGAGCCGGTCCAGGGTCTCCTGGTCCGGTTCCGCCCAAAGCCCCCGCTCGGCCGCCTCCAGCAGCCGCTCCGAAATCCCGCGCAACGCCCAGGGGTTGGACTTCTGCATGAACTCCCGGTTCTCCGGGTCGAACACGTACTCCGCCGACAACTTCTCGTACATCCAGTCGTCGACGACCCCCGCCGTGGCGTCGTACCCGAAGAGGTAGTCGACGGTCGCGGCCATCTCGAAGGCACCCTTGTACCCGTGGCGCCGCATCGCCGCCATCCAGCGCGGGTTCACGACCCGCGCGCGGAAGACTCTGTGCGTCTCCTCGCCGAGTGTCCGCGTCTTCACCTGGTCGGGCGTGGCGCTGTCACCGACATACGCCTCGGGGCTCTCGCCAGTCAGATGCCGGACCATGGCCACCATGCCGCCGTGGTACTGGAAATAGTCATCCGCATCATGGATGTCGTGTTCCCTCGTATCCACGTTCTTCGCCGCCACCGCGATCCGCCGGAACGCCGTCTCCATGTCCCCGCGCGCCGCCCGCCCGTCGAGCCCGCGCCCGTACGCGTAACCGCCCCACACCGCGTACACCTCGGCCAGATCCGCGTCGCTCCGCCAGTTCCGCGCGTCGATCAGCGGCAGCAGCCCCGCTCCGTACGCCCCCGGCTTCGACCCGAAGATGCGTGCCGTCGCCCGACGCCGGTCGCCGTGCTCCGCCGTGTCCTCGTCGGCGTGCGCCCGTACGTAGTTGGCGTCGGCGGGCTCGTCCAGCTCCGCCACCGTCCGTACCGCATCGTCGATCAGCCCCACCACATGCGGGAACGCATCGCGGAAGAACCCGGAGATCCGCACGGTCACATCGATGCGCGGGCGCCCCAGCTCGCTCACGGGTACGACCTCGAACCCGGTCACCCGCCGCGACGCGTCGTCCCACACCGGCCGGCAGCCGAGCAGCGCAAGGATCTCCGCGATGTCGTCGCCCTGGGTACGCATGGCGGAGGTGCCCCACACGGTCAGGCCGACCGACTTCGGGTAGTCGCCCGTGTCGGCGAGATACCGGGCGATCAGGGAGTCGGCGAGCGACTGGCCGACCTCCCACGACAGCCGCGACGGAATCGCCTTCGGGTCCACGGAGTAGAAGTTGCGGCCCGTCGGCAGCACATTGACGAGCCCGCGCGTGGGCGATCCGGACGGACCGGCCGGTACGAAGCCGCCGTCCAGCGCCCGCAGAATGTGGTCGATCTCGTCCGTCGTCCGGGCCAGACGCGGTACGACCTCCTCGCACGCGAAGCCCAATACGGCCACCGCATCCGGGAGTTCGACGCCCAGTACGTCCCGTACCAGCCCCGCCGCAGCCGCGATGTCCCAGCCGCGCTCCTCCATGCCCTCAGCGAGCCGGCGGCACAGCTGCTCCAGCAGATCGATCGCATCCGCACCGGTACGCGCCGGGCCGTCGACCAGTTCGGTCAGCTCGACCGGCACCTTCACCGCGGCGCCGGGCTCGGCCAGCAACTCCTTCTCGCCGAGCCCGAAGTACTCGGCGATCGACGCCCGCAGCCCCGGCAGCGCGTTCGCCGTACCGCCCCACACCTGGGAGGCGCGCAGCACGGCCAGCACCAGGTTGACCTGCGCCTCGTCGACGGGACCGCCGCCCAGGATGTGCAGGCCGTCCCGGATCTGGACGTCCTTGATCTCGCAGAGGTAGCCGTCGATGTGCATGACGAACGAGTCGAAGTCGTCGTCGCCGGGCTGTTCGTCGACATGGAGGTCGTGATGCAGCTCGGCGGCCTTCACCAGCGTCCAGATCTGCGCCCGCACCGACGGGGCCTTCGTCGGGTCGAGATCGCTGACCAGCGCGTACTCGTCGAGCAGCTGCTCCAGCTTGGCCAGGTCGCCATAGGTGTCGGCGCGCGCCATCGGCGGCACCAGATGGTCCACCACCGTGGCGTGCCCACGCCGCTTGGCCTGGGTGCCCTCGCCCGGGTCGTTGACGATGAACGGGTAGATCAGCGGCAGTTCGCCGAGCACGGCGTCGGGGCCGCAACCGGCGGACAGGCCGAGGCCCTTGCCCGGCAGCCACTCCATCGTGCCGTGCTTGCCCATGTGGACGACGGCATCCGCGCCGAAGGAGTTCTCCAGCCAGCGGTACGTCGCCATGTAGTGGTGGGACGGCGGCATGTCCGGGTCGTGGTAGATCGCGATCGGGTTCTCGCCGAAGCCGCGCGGCGGCTGGATCAGCACCACCACATTCCCGAACCGGAGCGAGGCGAGGACGATGTCGTCCCCGTCCACGTACAGCGAACCCGGCGGCTCGCCCCAGTGCTCCAGCATCGAGTCGCGCAACTGCGGTTCCAGCTTGTCGAACCAGGCCCGGTAGTCGGCGAGCGGCACACGCGCGGGGGCCGCCGCGAGCTGCTCCTCGGTCAGCCACTCCACGTCGTGGCCACCGGCGTTGATGAGTCGGTGGATGAGCTCGTCGCCGTTGTCCGGGTGCCCGTCGACCGCGTAACCGGCGTCGCGCAGGGCGTCCAGGACCCGCACCGCCGATGCGGGCGTGTCCAGACCGACGGCGTTGCCGACGCGCGAGTGCTTGGTCGGGTAGGCGGTGAAGACGAGGGCGAGCTTCTTCTCGGCGTTCGTCCTGTGCTTCAGGACGGCGTGGCGCACCGCGATTCCTGCGACGCGCGCGGCCCGTTCGGGGTCGGCGCGGTACACGGGTACGTCGTCGGGACCCTGCTCCTTGAAGGAGAACGGGACGGTGATCAGACGGCCGTCGAACTCGGGGATCGCGACCTGCATCGCGGCGTCCATGGGGGAGAGCGCGGCGTCGGAGGCGTCCCACGCGGCGCGCGCGGAGGTCAGGCACAGGCCCTGCAGCACAGGGACGTTCAGATCGGCGAGCGCGCCGATGTCCCAGGCCTCGTCGTCGCCCCCGGCGGAGGCGTCCGACGCACGGGTGCCGCCTGCCGCGAGCACCGTGGCGACCAGGGCGTCGGCCCTGCCGAGCAGTTCGTAGAGACCGGTGTCCGCGCCGCGCAGCGAACCGCAGTACACGGGAAGGGCGTTGGCGCCACGGGCCTCGACCGCGTCGCAGAGGACGTCCACGAACGAGGTGTTCCCGGACAGCTGGTGCGCCCGGTAGAAGAGCACGCCGACGGTCGGGCGGCCCTCGACGAACTCGCGGCTGCCGTGCAGGCCCCACTCGGGCATCTTCTGCGGTTCGGCGAAGCCGTGGCCGGTCAGCAGGACGGTGTCGGAGAGGAAGCGGGCCAGTTCTACGAGGTTTCCGGGACCGCCCTCCACGAGGTAGCGCAGCGCCTCGGCGACGACACCGGCGGGTACGGACGACTCGGCCATCAGCTCCGCGTCCGGCACGGCCTCGCCGCCCAGCAGCACGGTGGGGATGCCGGACGCCTTGAGGACAGCCAGCCCGTCCTCCCAGGCGCGCTTGCCGCCGAGGAGGCGGACGACGGCGACGGCGGAACCCTCGATCAGTGCGGGGAGTTCCTTGTGGGCGTCGATGCGGGCGGGGTTGCCGATCCGGTACCGCGCGCCACAGGCGCGGGCGGCGAGGAGGTCCGTGTCGGCGGTCGACAGCAACAGCACGGTGCTCATAGGGGCGTTCATGCGCGTGCTCCAGGTGCTCCGGGGGCGATGAAGGGAAGTCCTGACGGTGCGCCCGACTCGATGAGCCGCAGCAGCGCGTCGGTGTCCGCGTGTTCTTCGATGAGGTCGCCGAGGCGGTCGAGCTGTTCCTCGCGCAACGCGGCGAAGCCGGTGTCGGGGGCGGGGACGAAGCGCCGGCCGGCGGCCCGCGCGACCTCGGTCAGGAAGCGGCGGCGGAATTCGTCGCTCTCCAGCGAGCCGTGCCAGTGGGTGCCCCATACGGCGCCGACTCGGCAGCCGTCCAGGAACGGTTCGCCGCCGCGTACATCGGCGACGCCGTGGTGGATCTCGTACCCCTCGACGGGGGCGCCGAGCGCCTCGCCGGCGGGGCGGGCGAGGGTCTTCTCGCGGTCGAAGCGGATGCGTACGGGCAGCAGGCCGAGGCCGTCGATGTGCCCGGCCCTCGACTCGACGTCGTCCTCGATGTGTTCACCGAGGATCTGGAAGCCGCCGCAGATACCGAGGACCGGCCGGCCCTCGGCGGCACGCCGCACCAGGGCGTCGGCGAGGCCGCGCTCGCGCAGCCAGGCCAGCGCGTTCACGGTGCCGCGGGTGCCCGGCACGATGACGAGGTCGGCGTCGGCCAGCTCCTCGGCGCGGTCCACGAACCGGACGACGACGCCCGGTTCGGCGGCCAGTGCGTCCACATCGGTGAAGTTCGACATCAGGGGTACGGCGCACACCGCGACGCGCAGCACGTCGTCGCCGTGCGGCGGCGCGACGACCGATTCGCGTACGGCTCCGCGCAGCGAGACCCTCCCCCAAGCTCTCAACTGCGTTCGAGCAGGGGGGACCCCCATCCCGTCCTCTTCGTCGATGCCGAGGCCGTGGGCGAAGGGCAGCACCCCGTAGGTCTGCCGTCCGGTGATCCCGCGCAGCATCTCCAGGCCGGGCTCCAGCAGCGACACGTCGCCGCGGAACTTGTTGACGAGGTAGCCGGCGATCAGCGACTGGTCCTCGGCGTCGAGCAGCGCCGTCGTACCGAAGAACGAGGCGAAGACGCCACCGCGGTCGATGTCGCCGACGACCACCACCGGGAAGTGTGCCGCCCGTGCGATGCCCATGTTCACGATGTCCGTACGCCGCAGATTGATCTCGGCCGGACTGCCCGCCCCCTCGCAGATCACTGCGTCATACGTGCCCCGAAGCTGCTCCAGACAGTCCACGACCGTGCCGAGAAGCGCTTCCTGCCTGCCTCCGTGGTAGCCGCGTGCGCTCATCTCGCCCACCGGTCTGCCCATCAGGACGACCTGGCTGGAGCGGTCGCTGCCGGGTTTGAGCAGGACCGGGTTCATCAGCGCGGTCGGCTCCACCCGGGCGGCCTGGGCCTGCATGGCCTGGGCGCGCCCGATCTCGGCGCCCTCGCGGGTGACGAACGAGTTCAGCGACATGTTCTGCGCCTTGAAGGGCGCCACCTTGACGCCCCGGCGCACGAGCCAGCGGCAGATGCCTGCCGTGACGACGCTCTTGCCCGCGTCCGAGGTGGTTCCGGCGACCAGCAGCCCGCCGCTCATGTCCGTCTCCGTCCTGCGATCCGACGTTCTGTGATCTGAAGCCCCGTGACCTGAAGTCCTGCGGACCGAAGTCCTGCGATCCGTCGTGCGGCGAGGCCCGCACCCAGTCGTCCTGCCACACACACGCCGAGGGCCAGCGCACTCACCCGGCGCGACAGCCGTACCGCGCGTTCGATGTCCTCGGTCTCCACCGCCCGGCCCGTCGCCTCGTTGAGGACGGGGCGGTGTTCGACCCGGCCGCCGTACGCGAGGGTCCCGCCGAGCCGTACGCCGAGCGCACCCGCGAACGAGGCCTCCACCGGGCCCGCGTTGGGGCTCGGGTGCTTCGCCGCGTCGGCCCGCCACGCCCGTACCGCTCCACGTGGCCGCCCCCCGGCGGCCACGGCGAGCAGGGCTGTGAGCCGGGCACCGGGCCAGCCCGCGAGGTCGTCGAGGCGGGCCGAGGCCCAGCCGTAGCGTCGGTGGCGGGGCGACTTGTGGCCGACCATGGCATCGAGGGTGTTGGCGGCCCGGAAGCCGACGAGGCCGGGCACACCGGCCAGCGCACCCCACACCAGGGCGCCGACCACGGCGTCCGAGGTGTTCTCGGCCACGGACTCCACCACGGCACGGGCGATCTGCGGTCCGTCGAGGGAGTACGGGTCGCGCCCGCACAGATGCGGCAGACGCTCACGGGCCGACTCGATGTCACCGGCGGCCAGGGCGCCGCCGATCGCCCGGGCCTCACGCCCCAGGGACGTACCGCCGACGACGGACCAGGTGGCGGCCGCGGTCAGTGCGACGGAGGCGGCGGGGTGGCTGCGTACGGCACGGGTGATCAGCGCGGCACCACCCGCGGCGCCTCCGGCGCAGACGAGCATGTGCAGCGCGCCCCACCCGCGGTGGTCGCGCCACAGACAGCGCTCGACGCTTGCTGCGGCCCGCCCGAAGGCGGCGACCGGATGTCCCCTGCGGGGGTCACCGAGCAGCAGATCGCCGATCAGACCGGCCGTGGCGCCGTACGCGAAAATGCGGTCGGCACGCACGGCTCAACCGGCCGTTACGCCTCGAAGGACCTTCGTACAGGCGGCTCTCGTCGAGAGCGCCACAGCAACGGACGCACGGCAGCCAGGCATGGCGATATGTCCTCACTCAGGGTCCGCGCCCTGGTTCGACGTGACCGGCGACGAGAGTCTCCTGGCTCCCGGATCCGCAGTTCCCCCGGCCTTCCAACCCGCTCGCGCGTGCCGTGACTTCCGGTGTGGGGGACTGCTCCCCGGTGACAGTGGCGGGACCGCGCCGGATTCGCACCGGCTTCCTCTGCTGTCGCCGTAATTGGCTCCGGCAGTCCACCACGCTCCGCGAACGCCCGTCAACTTGCCGTTGACCTGCGACGGTGCAGTGTGCTGAGCCCCACATCGGGCCGGGCACACCACAACGGGCCGGACACACGAGGTGTGTCCGGCCCGACGGGGGAGTACGCGGAGGAGGGCTCAGGCGACGATCAGATAGATGCCGTACGCGACCGCCGCAGCGCACAGCGCGAAGCAGGCGTACGCGCCGACGCGGGCCAGCAGCAGCGAGCCGCCGGAGCCGCCCTGCGCCGCCGGTTCGGGCTGCTTGGAGAGACCGACGATGCCCAGGGTGAAGAAACCCACCAGCGCGACGGTGACGACGAGGGAGACGCCGAAGACGGAGCCGAGGGCTGCCCAGTCGATGTTCATGCTGAATCCTTAGACGGCCTGCCTAGGCGGCTGGCCTAGACGGTGGCGGGTCGCGCCGGGTCCTGGGTGGTTCCGGCCGGAGCCGGAATGGTGGTCTTGAGGTCCTGGGCCGCTGCCTGGGCCGCGGTGAGCGGCGGGCTGACGGCGGCGATGGCCGTGGTGACGACCCCCGCGGGCTCGGCGTCGCCGCCCGTCGGCGCGACATCGCCGTGGCCGACCGGCTTGCGGCGCGATACCAGCCAGATCGCCCCGGAGCCCACGACGAGCAGCGCCGCGACGACCACGACACCCCAGGTGCCCTGCTTGGTGAGGAGTTCCGCGCCCGCGCCGACCAGGCCCGCGGCCGGCAGTGTCAGACCCCAGGCGACGAACATCCGGGTGGCGGTGGACCAGCGGACCACGCCGCCCTGGCGGCCGAGGCCCGCGCCCATCACGGCGCCGGAGCAGGACTGGGTGGTGGAGAGGGAGAAGCCGAGGTGCGAGGAGGCCAGGATGACCGTGGCCGCGCTGGTCTGCGCGGCGAAGCCCTGCGGCGGCTTGAGGTCGGTGAGGCCGCTGCCCATGGTGCGGATGATGCGCCAGCCGCCCAGGTAGGTGCCGAGTGCGATGGCCGTACCGGCACAGACGATGACCCAGACCGGCGGGTTGGAGCCGGGCTGCAGGACGCCACCGGTGACCAGGGCCAGGGTGATGATGCCCATGGTCTTCTGCGCGTCGTTGGTGCCGTGGGCGAGGGAGACCAGTCCGGCCGAGGCGATCTGGCCGGCACGGTAGCCCTTGGCAGTGGCCTTCTCCTGGGCGTCGTTGCGGATCTTCCCGCCGATCCGGTACGTCAGCCTGGTGGCCAGCAGTGCGGCCAGACCGGCGACGATCGGGGCGGCGACCGCGGGGAGCAGCACCTTGGTGACGACGGTGTCGCCGTTGACCGACGACCAGCCCGCCGACATCACGGCTGCGCCGATCAGACCGCCGAACAGGGCGTGCGAGGAACTGGACGGCAGTCCGACCAGCCAGGTCAGCAGATTCCACAGGATGGCGCCGACGAGTGCCGCGAAGATGACTTCTGTCCGCAGCCCGTCCTCGTTGATGATCCCGCCGGAGATCGTCTTGGCGACCTCGACCGACAGGAACGCGCCGACGAGGTTGAGAACGGCGGACATGGCCACCGCTGTCTTCGGTCTGAGTGCACCGGTCGAGATGGTGGTCGCCATCGCGTTGGCGGTGTCGTGGAAACCGTTCGTGAAATCGAACACTAGAGCTGTCACGATCACAATCGCGAGTAGCAGCGTGATGTGTTCCATCTACCCAGGCAATCGTTCGACGTCATTGGCATGTGGACCGTAGGCAACCTGGATGAACGGAAGGTGAACTGGGCGGGGCGCTGTGGTGACTCCAACTGGGGTCGGGTCGTTCCGTTTGTCCTTCGCGGGGCGGTGCGGGCCGGGCGCAGGGCCGATTCGGGCCTGATTCGCCCCCCGTAACCCCTTTTGTGAACTTCTCCGGTTTGTGACTTATCCCGCCGATCGCTTACCCGTTCGCCTCCAGGGCTGACAGGATCTCCGCATGAGCGATCAGCAACGGGACGCGATCGAACGTGCCTGGGACGGTGTCGTCGCCACCGCCCGCAGGACGGCGGCGGACGGCCTCGTCGTCGGGACCTCGGGAAATGTGTCGGCGCGGGTCGGCGGGACGGTCCTGGTCACCCCGAGCGGAGTGCCGTACGACCGGCTCCGCCCCGAGGACGCCGTCGGCGTCGATCTGGAAGGCAACCGCGTCCTCGGCGAACTGGCCCCGACCAGCGAACTCCCGCTCCATCTCGCGGTCTACCGGAACAGCGACGCCGCCGCAGTCGTGCACACCCACGCGGTGCACGCCACGGCCGTCTCCACCCTGGTCCCCGAGGTCCCTTCGGTCCACTACGCCGCCGCCGTGCTCGGGGGCCCCGTCCGGGTCGCGGCCTATGCGCGCTACGGGACCGAGGAGCTGGCCGAGAACATGCTCGACGCTCTGCAGGGCCGTATGGGCTGCCTGCTCCAGAACCACGGAACCGTGACCTACGGAGCGACCCTGGACGAGGCGTACGACAGGACCGCCCAGCTGGAATGGCTCTGCCGGCTCTGGCTCACCGCGAGCTCCGTCCCCGGACACGCCCCGACCCTGCTCTCCCCGGCCCAGCTGCGCGACGTACAGGAGGCACTGAAGGGATACGGACAACCGGGCTGACCCGACCCCTGCCTGTCCCCGCTGTCCTGGCTGTCCCATCCCATCCGTCCGCTGCCCCTGCCGGGGCACCGGACGGCCCCGTCCGCTGGCAGGGTGCGGCGCACCCCACGACACTGAAGCAGTGCGCCCGGCAACAGTCACGGCAGCAGCCGTCACCACGATCCTCGGCGTCGGTGCGGCAGCGGTCGCAGCCGGCCGGTACGCCAGCGACGCCGCACTCGGAGCGCCGTCCGGACGACCGCTCCCAGCCGACCGCAGACTCACCGTGCACGCCACAGCGGCCGGGCAGGTCACCCTGACGCGTTCCTTCGCCGCCCTGCGGCCCGGTACGTACGGACTGGTGGCCGACGACGTCCACGCCGTCGTCGGCCCGGTGATCGAACACGCCCACCACGCCCCCGACACCGTCGTCCGCAGACTGGAACGAGTCAACCGCGGAAGCCTGGAAACCGGCGCCAAGGTCCGCATCACCCCGCAGCTGCACAGCGGCGACCCCTCGTCGGCCCTCGGACTGGATCACAACGAAGTCGAGATCCCCGGCGAACTCGGCCCCCTGCCCGCCTGGTTCCTGCCCGGCCCCCGCGACACCTGGGTCATCACCGTGCACGGCCTCGGCACCACCAGGGAACACCCCATGAACGTCATGGAGTTCCTGCACGATCTGCGCCTGCCCGTGCTCGACCTGGCCTACCGTGGCGACGCCGGAGCGCCGCGTTCCCCGGACGGCCTCGCCCACCTCGGCGAGTCCGAATGGCGCGACCTGGACGCGGCGATCCGCTTCGCCGTGCGGTACGGAGCCGAGAAGGTCGTCCTGCACGGCTGGTCCACCGGTGCCTCGATGGCGCTGCACGCGGCCGTCAACTCCGCGCTCCGCAACCGGATCTGCGGTCTCGTCCTCGACTCCCCGGTCCTGGACTGGGTCACCACGCTGCGCGCCCTGGCCGTCGCCCGCGGTGTCCCGACCGCACTGCTGCCGCTCGCCGTCCGCGCGGCCCAGGGACAGACCGGGCTGCGCGGCGCCCGGCTCCTGGACGGCTCCGTCGCAACGGCGCTGCACGTCCCGACCCTGATCTTCCACGGCCCGAACGACACCCTGGCCCCCTGGCAGCCGTCCCGCGATCTCGCCGCCCGCCGCCCGGACCTGGTCGCCCTGCGCGCCGTACCGCAGGCTCCGCATGCGGCGATGTGGAATGCCGATCCGGTCCACTACGAAGAGGCCCTGCGCCGCTTCCTCACGCCCCTGATGTGACCTGATGCCAGGGATCGGCCGATTGGTGCGGACCCCGCCCGTCACCCCCTTCCACCGCGAATTCGGGTTCCGTTTGGGCTTTCGGGCCGTCAGGGGCAAGACTGCTCCCCGTGACGTCCCGTACCCCGCGCGACTCCAGGCTGCGACTTGTCCGCCCGCGACCCCTTGCCACCGCTCGCAAGGCCGTGACCACCCGGCGCACCAGGCCGGCTCCTCGCCCCCCGGAGGGCACCCCCCCCAGGGCGGAACTGGCCCGCCAGGCCAGGACGGCCCTCGCCGACGCCGTACGGATCGCCCGCTGGGCAGCCGACGGCGCGATCCCCGGCGCGCCGCCCCTGGCCGCCCAGGCCCTCGAACGGGCCGCGACAGCCCTGGAGTTGTCCCCGGCCCAGGTGCGCTCCGGCTGGGACCGGGCCCGGCTCGCCGGTCTGGTCGAACTGCACGGCGACACCGCACGCCCCGGCTGGCGGCTGCGCGCCTGGGACCGTGACGACTCCGCCGTGCTCCGCGGCTGGGTGGCGCTCTTCGACGCGTGGTCGCTCGTCCACCCCGCGCCCGAGGGCATCGAGTCCACCGCGGTCGCAGAGGCCGTCGAGGCCGTGCCGCAGGTGCTCTCCCTCCTCCAGCTCTCGGCGGGCCCGGTCACCGTGCCCGCGCTCCTGGACCTTCTCGGCCAGCGTGTCGCGGAACTCCACGAGGAGCGCTGCGAGGTGCCGTACGGGCCGCAGGCGCCGCCCGCACCGGCCGAATCCGCCCCCGCGGCACACCCCGCAGCCCTGGTCGCCCTCCTTCTCGACTGGGCCCTTGAGGGACTGGCCGCGGTAGGCGCGCTCACCCTCGGCGCCGGACATGCCACCCTCACCCCGCTCGGCAACTGGGCGGTCTGGGTCAAGCTGGAACAGATCTGCGTCGCGGCCCAGAGCCCGGCCGGGAACATCGAGCAGTCCGCCGCGGACATGCTGCTCGGCTGCGCCCGGCTCACCCCCGGCCCGGCCCGCGCCGAATACCGAGCCTGGCTCGCCGCCCGTCCCGTCGGCAGCGCCGTTGCCGAACTCCTCGGCGTCGCCCGCGGGGAGGACGCGCTGCTGCGCGGGCTCGCCTTCGAGGCACTCCGGGTCGTCGGCGCCCCCGCCGAGCCCGAGGTGCGCTCCGTCGTGGGCGACCCCTCGCTGCGCCCCTACGCGCTGCTGTGGCTGGCCGAGTACGGCGGAGCGGACCCCGAGGACGCCCAGGACGTCCTCAGCCGCGAGGAAGCCACCTGGCTCTGGGTCGACACCGCGGCGGCCGTCGCGGACCACGGCGAGACCGGGCTGCTGGTCCGCCATCTCGACTCGGCCGTTCAGGGCACGGTGCCGGCGCTGCTGGACGAGGTACGGGCAGTCGGCCACCCGCGCACCGTGCAGGTCCTGGTGGCCCTGGCCGCCGCGCACCCGGACCCCGCGCTGGCCAAAGCGGTGCGCCGGGCCGCGTTCCAGGTGCACACGGGCGGCGCGTAGCGCGGGTGAGTCCGCGTCGGACGGGCTCGGCCCCAAGCCCGTCCGGCCGACCGCCCGTCAGTCCGCTGACCCCGGTGCGTACGTCCCGAAGCTCCACACATTGCCCTCCGCGTCCCGCGCAATGAAGTCGCGGGAGCCGTAGTCCTGGTCCGTGGGCGGCATCAGGATCTCCACCCCGTACTCCACGGCCCGGGCGTGGTGCTCATCGACCTCGTCCACCACGACGTAGACACCGGCCGGGCCTGCGCCCTGCATCGCCTTGGCGAAGACACCCTCGCGGCCCTTGGAGCCCAGCATGACCCTGCCGTTGCCGCAGGACAGCTCCGCATGCAGCACCGTGCCGTTCTCGCCCTCGTACACCGCTTCCTCGCTGAAGCCGAGGCCCTCCGTCAGCGTCCTGATCGCGGCCTTCGCGTCGTCGTACAGAATCGTCGGATAGATCGTCGGAACGCCGGCCGGTGCGCCTGCCATCGCGCTCACCCCTTCTCGTACTCCCGTGACCTGTTTCTGTGACCTGTCTCTGTGATCTGCATCTCAGTCTTCCACCGGCCGCTGACAGCGGCCCGGCTCGGCTCAAGAGGCCCGGCTCGGACGGCCCGGCTGCAAACGGCCCGGCTCAGCGGAAGGTGTTGCAATCGGCCATGTCGCCGCTGCGGAAGCCGGTGGTGAACCACTGTTGCCGCTGCGCGGCCGAGCCGTGCGCCCAGGACTCAGGCGTGACCCGGCCCTGGAACTTCTCCTGGATCCGGTCGTCGCCGACAGCGGCCGCCGCGTCGAGCCCGTCCCGGATGTCCGCCTGTGTCAACGAGGTGATCAGCGGCCGCCCGGTCGATTCGTCGGGCATGGTCGTCGCGTGATGCGCCCAGACCCCGGCGTAACAGTCCGCCTGCAGTTCCACCTTGACCGCCTTGCTGTTGGCGCCGGTCGGTCTGTCCTGTGAGCGGCTCAGCGTCCCCATGAGGTCCTGCACATGGTGCCCGTACTCATGGGCGACGACGTACGCCTGGGCGAACGGGCCGCCGCTGGAGCCGAACTTCGTCCGCAGCTCGTCGAAGAAACCCAGGTCCAGATAGACCTTTCGGTCACCCGGGCAGTAGAACGGCCCGACCGCCGAGGTCGCGGTGCCGCACGCGGTGGCTGCTGTTGACCACCGCGACGGTCCGGCAATCGTCCCTGGTGTTCGCGTCCTGCCCGGTCCGGCAGGACTGCTGCACCTGTGCCGCCGAGGACGCGGTCGCCTCGTACCCGAGTCGCCGGACGACAGGCCGCGCTGATCGGGGCCGACGCCGAAGAACAGCCCCAGGATCAGTGCGATGAGACCGGCGATGCCGCCGCCCACGGTGGCCTTGCCGCCGGGGATGCGGCTGCCACGCACATCCTGGACCTCGGACGTGTCCAGATCGGCGTCGTCGTCGAACTGCATGGGCACCACCCTCTGCTCCGGCCGTGGTGGTCTCACCACCTCCGCCGAGTATTAGGTAGTTCACACCGCAATGCCCTTTTTTGGTCGCGCGGTGGAGTGGAGCCGCAGCGCTGAGCGAGATTTCGGCAAGTGCCGTGAGTGCATGCGGAAAAGCAGTTGCACACCGCCAGTAGAATGACCCGTATGGCAAATCTCCTTGTGCATGAGTAACGGCGTCGAGTCGAACTCTGTCATCGTCCCGCCCGCCGTCCACACCGCCCTGGAGTTTTACCGTGATCACCGCTTCCGGCATCGAGCTGCGCGCCGGCGCCCGCATCCTCATCGAGTCCGCCTCCTTCCGTATCGCCAAGGGCGACCGCATCGGCCTCGTCGGCCGCAACGGAGCGGGTAAGACCACCCTCACCAAGTGCCTCGCAGGCGAGGGCAACCCCGCCGGCGGCACCATCGCCCGCTCCGGCGAGGTGGGCTACCTCCCGCAGGACCCGCGCACCGGCGACCTCGACGTACTCGCCCGCGACCGCATCCTCTCCGCCCGCGGTCTCGACGAGATCCTGCGCAAGATGCGCGAGAACGAGGAGCGGATGGCGAACGGCAAGGGCGCCACCCGTGAGAAGGCGATGAAGAAGTACGAGCGCCTGGAGACGGAGTTCCTCACCAAGGGCGGATACGCCGCCGAGGCCGAGGCCGCCACCATCGCCGCCGCGCTCAGCCTGCCCGACCGGGTGCTCGGACAGCCGCTCCACACACTCTCCGGCGGTCAGCGCCGCCGCGTCGAGCTGGCCCGCATCCTGTTCTCGGACGCCGACATCCTGCTGCTCGACGAGCCGACGAACCACCTCGATGCCGACTCGATCGTCTGGCTGCGCGACTACCTCAAGACCTACCGCGGCGGTTTCATCGTGATCTCCCACGATGTCGAGCTCGTCGAGACGGTCGTCAACAAGGTCTTCTATCTCGACGCCAACCGCTCGCAGATCGACATCTACAACATGGGCTGGAAGCTCTACCAGCAGCAGCGCGAGGCCGACGAGAAGCGCCGCAAGCGCGAGAGGCAGAATGCCGAGAAGAAGGCCGCGGCCCTCAACTCGCAGGCCGACAAGATGCGCGCCAAGGCCACCAAGACCGTTGCCGCGCAGAACATGGCCAAGCGCGCCGAGCGGCTGCTCTCCGGCCTGGAGGCCGTCCGGGTCTCCGACAAGGTCGCCAAGCTGCGCTTCCCCGAGCCCTCGCCGTGCGGCAAGACCCCCCTGATGGCGGAGGGACTGTCCAAGTCCTACGGCTCGCTCGAAATCTTCACCGATGTGGATCTCGCCATCGACAAGGGCTCCCGGGTCGTCATCCTCGGCCTCAACGGTGCGGGCAAGACCACCCTGCTCCGGCTCCTCGGCGGTGCCGAGAAGCCCGACACCGGCGAGGTCATCGAGGGCCACGGGCTCAAGCTCGGCTACTACGCCCAGGAGCACGAGACCCTCGACCCGGAGCGCACGGTCCTGGAGAACATGCGCTCCGCCGCCCCGGATCTCGACCTCGTCGAGGTCCGCAAGACGCTGGGCTCGTTCCTCTTCTCCGGCGACGACGTCGACAAGCCCGCCGGCGTCCTCTCCGGCGGCGAGAAGACCCGTCTCGCACTGGCGACCCTGGTGGTCTCCTCCGCCAATGTGCTGCTCCTGGACGAGCCGACGAACAACCTCGACCCGGCCAGCCGCGAGGAGATCCTCGGCGCGCTGCGTACGTACAAGGGCGCCGTCGTCCTCGTCACGCACGACGAGGGAGCGGTCGAGGCGCTTCAGCCGGAGCGCATCATCCTGCTGCCGGACGGTGTCGAGGACCTGTGGGGCGCGGACTACCAGGACCTCGTCGCGCTGGCCTGATCCCGGCCCCGTCACCGTCTGATCCACTTCGTCTGGATCATTCGGCCTATGCGTGATCCATCATCTGCGTGAGTACGTCTCGTACCTCGGCGCGGCGCCCGGCAGATGCCTGCCGGGCGCACCCATTTGGGGCCGCGATCCCCGTGTGGCCCTGACCTGGAGGTTCATCCCGAGCCTGTCCCCACTCGCCCCCACAGCCCCGCGGAATGCAGGATTCCGGTCGTGTGGGCCCGTTCTCCGGGCGGGAATCCGGTTGCACGGACCTTGCCGAATGGGTGGCCAGGAAGCCTCCGAGGGGTGATCATGAGAGTCCAGAGCGCACTTCCCATGAGGAGGCACGGGTGGCCGAGACTCTGAAGAAGGGCAGCCGGGTTACCGGCGCCGCGCGTGACAAGCTCGCGGCAGACCTGAAGAAGAAGTACGACTCCGGTGCGAGCATCCGGGCGTTGGCCGAAGAGACCGGCCGCTCCTACGGATTCGTCCATCGGATGCTCAGTGAGTCCGGAGTCGCGCTGCGTGGACGCGGCGGAGCGACACGAGGCAAGAAGGCCGCCACGGCCTGACGGCCTTCGGCGGATCGGGGAAGGTCGTCCGGCCCGCCCCGGGGCTCACCGGTTTCGGCGGTGGCCACCCGGTCGATCGTGATGTCGGCCGGGTGGTTACTGTTCAGTCACTTAGCTCGAAGTGCTGACTGACCCGATCCGGAGGCGCCCCATGACCTCGCTCGACTCTGTGCTCGACAAGGACGGCGTACGACTCACCGTCGATGACGCGGTTGCCACGGTGGCCCTCACCAATCCGGCCAAGCGCAACGCTCAGTCCCCCGCTCTGTGGCGGGCGTTGACAGAGGCCGGACGGGCACTGCCCGGCAATGTGCGGGTCGTTGTGCTCCGCGGCGAGGGCAAGTCCTTCTCCGCGGGCCTCGACCGGCAGGCGTTCACCCCCGAGGGGTTCGACGGCGAGCCGTCCTTCCTCGACATGGCGCGAGGCCCGGAGGCCGAGCTCGATGCGACCATCGCCGAGTACCAGGAGGCGTTCACCTGGTGGCGCCGCAACGACATCGTGTCGATCGCGGCGGTCCAGGGGCATGCGATCGGTGCCGGCTTCCAGCTCGCCCTCGCCTGCGATCTGCGGATCGTCGCCGAGGACGTGCAGTTCGCCATGCGCGAGACCAGCCTCGGTCTGGTTCCCGACCTCACCGGCACACACCCCCTGGTCAACCTGGTGGGGTACGCCCGCGCGCTCGAAATCTGCGCCACGGGCCGCTTCGTGCACGCTGCGGAGGCCGAGCGCACCGGCCTGGCCAACCTCGTCGTCCCCGCCGACGAACTGGACGCCGCCGCCCGCGATCTGGCCGGCGCACTGCTGGCTGCCCCGCGCGACGCGGTCGTGGAGACCAAGGCGCTGCTGAGCGGTGCCGTCTCCCGTGGTTACGAGGAGCAGCGCGTCGCCGAGCGCGCCGCGCAGGGCCGCCGTCTGCGCGACCTGGCGGGCATCACCGACTGAGAGGGCTGCGCCCTCGATCGCCGGGCGGGCTCGCTCCTCGGGCCCGTCCGGCGGTCAGCCCCGTCCGATGGTCAGTCCCGCTCCACCACCGCCGTGACCAGCACCGCGACCGAGGGACGCCCCTTCACCGCATCCGCCACCGCGCCCCGTACCGCACGTGCCACATCGAGCGCCCGGTGGCCGGAGTCCGTCGCCAGTTCGACCCGTACACGGTCCGGGCCCTCGTGCACCGCGTCGCCCAGCACCCGGGTCAGCGTCACGACACCCGGAACACCCGCGGCAGCGAGCCCCGCCGCCCCCTCCGGCCTCGCCGAGCGCACCTCGGCCGGTGCGGGCGCCCGCCGTTCGGGTGGTGTGTCCAGCAGCTCCGTCACCCGGAGATCCACCTCGGCGACCACCAGGCCCAGCCGGTGCGCGGCCGCCGTCAGCAGCGCCGAGCGCAGCTCCGCGGCCGCGGCGGGCAGCGGCCGGCCGGACATCGCCGACATGGTCGCCTCGATCCGCAGCGGCCCCGGCGGCAGCGCACTCGGCGGCGGTTCCACCTCCGCGTCCGGGGCCCGGTCCGGATCAGCCACGGAGATCCTGAGCTCCCCGAGCGCCGGTCCAGGTCCCGGCCCGCCCACCGCGTCGCGCAACACCCAGGCCGCGGCCCGCTCCGAGATCCAGGCCCCGTCCGCCGGACCGCCCAGCGGAAGCAGTCGGCCGAGGCCGAGCCGTCGCCGAACCGCTGCCGTCCATCCGTCGGCCCTGTGCGGGCTGTCAGCCGTCGTCATTTCCCCAGCCTGCCGCATCCACGGCGCGAGACGGGGCAAGCGCACTTAATGTGGGCAGCGAGGTCCAACCTGCCCCGAAGGGAAGAGTGGCGATGACCGACACCCCACAGCGGAACCGTCCTGAGAGCCCCGACAAGGAATCGAGCCCGATCACCAAGCGCGGCGGGGGAGCCCCCGCCACCCGTGGCCGTACGACCATCGCCGACGGCGTGGTCGAGAAGATCGCGGGAATGGCGGCACGTGACGTGGTCGGTGTCCATGCGATGGGCAGCGGCTTCGCGCGTACGTTCGGAGCGGTGCGCGAACGGGTACCCGGAGGTGGGAAGTCCGTCACCCGAGGGGTCAAGGCGGAGGTCGGCGAATCACAGACCGCCCTCGACCTGGAGATCGTCGTCGACTACGGCGTGTCGATCGCCGATGTCGCCCGTGACGTACGGGAGAACGTGGTCGCGGCGGTCGAGAGGATGACGGGCCTCGAAGTCGTAGAGGTCAATATCGCGGTCAGCGATGTGAAGCTGCCCGACGAGGAAGAAGAACCCGAGCCACATCTCCAGTAGGCCTCCTGACCGAGGCAGTTGAGGAGCGCAGGATGAACATGGCTGTGGTCGGCATGGTGGCCGGCATGGCGCTCGGATTCGCCGGGTACTTCGGCGGTTTCGGGGCCTTTGTGCTGGTGGCCGCGTTGGGGGCGATCGGCTTCATCGTCGGTCGCTTCCTGGAGGGCGACCTGGAGCCCGGCGACTTCTTCCGGAGTCGCGAGCGCGGCGACCGACGGCGGTGACGGCGTTGTCGGAGGCGAGCGGCCGGGTCGCCGCCGGTGAGCGCGGGGAGACCCGGATCGCCGACCGGGTGGTCGCGAAGATCGCCGCACAGGCGGCGAAGGAGGCGATCGACGAGCCGCCGGAGGAAGGCGCCTCGCCGCGCGCCACGGTCACGGTGCACCGCGACACCGCCCGGGTCCGGGTGAGCCTGGAGCTCGGATACCCCTGCGACATCGGCCGCCAGTGCGGCGGGGTACGTCGGCATGTCACCGAGCGGGTAAAGGCGCTGGCGGGGATGGAAGTGCCCGAGGTTGCCGTACAGGTCGAGCGCCTGCATCCGACGGGAGCGAGCATCGCGGCACAGGGGAGGATCCGATGACCGAACCCCACGAACCGGAACACCGTACGCAACCGCTGCCCACCACCCCGTCCGTCGAGCAGGGGACCGTGCTCGAACTCGACCGGTCCGCCTCGTCCGCCGCCCACGACCCGGTGCCCGCGCAGCAGGAGGGCGGCGGCAGGGCGGGCCGTTTCTGGTCCGCGCGCCGCATCCCTGCGGCGATCCTCGCCCTGGTGGTCCTCGGCGGCACCGGTCTGCTGCTCTACGACGTGGCGGCGGTACGGGCCGACCACCCGGCGATGCAGTGGCGCCGCACGCTGGCCGACGAGCTCGCCGGCCGGCCGCTGGACAACGTCTGGGTGCTGGCCGGCGCGGCGGCCGCCGTGGCGATCGGCCTGTGGCTGCTCGTGCTCGCCGTCACCCCCGGACTCCGCGACCTGCTGCCGATGCGCCGCGACCGCCCCGGCGTACGGGCCGGCCTCGACCGGGCCGCGGCCGCACTGGTCCTGCGGGACCGGGCCATCGAGGTGTCGGGTGTGCAGTCGGTACGGGTCCGGATGGGCCGGGGCAAGGTCGGGGTGCGTGCGGTGTCGCACTTCCGTGAACTCGACGACGTACGGGCCGATCTGGACACCGTGCTCGGGACCGGCATCAAGGAACTGGGCCTGGCCAGGCCACCGAGCCTGTCCGTACATGTCCGCCGTCCCGCGAAGAAGGGGTGAGCCCGTTGCTCAGGACCGTCAACCGGGTACTGCTCGGCCTGGCCGGGCTGGTGCTGATCTGCGGCGGCGGTGCGGTGCTCGCGGCCGGGCTCGGCCTCTCCGTGCCGTCCTGGTGGCCCTGGTACGGCAAGGACGATGTGCTCCTCAGCGAGGCCGACCGGGACCGCTGGCGCGGCGAGGGATGGTGGTGGCCGACGGTGATCGCGCTCCTGGCCGTCGTGGTCGTCCTCGCCCTGTGGTGGCTGCTGGCCCAGCTGCGCCGCGCCCGTCTCGCCGAGGTGCTGGTGGACAGCGGCGACGGCGAGGGCGCGCTCCTGCGGGGCCGGGCCCTGGAGGGGGTGCTCGCCGATGAGGCGGGGACCTTGCACGGGGTGGCTCGCGCCCAGGTCGTGCTGACCGGCCGGCGCAGTTCGCCGCACGCCAGGATCCGCCTGCTGATGGAGCCGCACGCGGCGCCGGACGAGGCGCTCGGCCGCCTCACCGACGAGGCACTGGCCCATGCGCGGGATTCGGCCGGGCTGGCGGAGCTCCCGGCCGAGGTGCGGTTGAGGGCGGTCAAGCACCGTGCGGAAAGGGTGAGTTGACGTCCGTTGCCGTGGCGCCCCCGATCGCCGGAGGGGCTTGAGGAAGCGAACCCGTCCGGCGATCCAGGGCGGAGCGGGCCGGTTCAGAAGCCGTGCCGGGAGCCGCCGTCGACCGGCAGCATGATGCCCGTCAGGTAGGACGCTGCGGGCGAGAGCAGGAACGCCGCAGTCCTACCGAACTCCTCCGGAGTGCCGTAGCGCCGCAGCGGAATACCTGCCTCATTGGCCGTACGAGAGGCTTCCGCATCGCCCGAGAGCGCATCCAGCTCACGCATCCGGTCCGTGCCGATCCGGCCCGGCAGCAGCCCCACCACGCGGATGCCCCGGGGGCCGAGCTCATCGGCCAGGGACTTGGCGAAACCGGCCAGGCCGGGGCGCAGACCGTTGGAGATCGTCAGCCCGGCGATCGGCTCGTACACGGAGCCGGAGAGCACGAAGCCGATGACCCCGTCCTCGCCGAGCGTGGCCGCCGCGGCCCTGGCAAGGCGTACCGCGCCCAGGAACACCGACTCGAAGGCCGACTGCCACTGCTCGTCGGTGTTGTCGGTGACGAAGCCGGGCGCCGGCCCGCCGACGCTGATGAGAATGCCGTCGAGCCGCCCGAACCGCTCGTGCGCGCTGTCCACCAGACGCTGCGCGGAGGCGGGGTCGGCGTTGTCCGCGGCGAGGCCGACGGCGTCCGGCCCCAGTTCGGCGGCGGCCGCCTCGACGCGCTTCTCGTCCCGGCCGGTGATGATCACCCTCGCGCCATCCTCGGCCAGCGCCCGCGCCGTGGCGTTGCCCAGCCCCCGGCTCGCTCCGGTGACGATGTACACACGGTCCTTCAGTCCAAGATCCATGGGCCCTATCCTGCCGTGTCGCCCTCCAGCGTGTCCTCCCCGGCCAGCGCCATGGCGGTGCCCACCAGCCCGATGTGGCTGAACGCCTGCGGGAAGTTGCCGACCTGCCGGTGCCCGACGGTGTCGTACTCCTCGGCGAGCAGCCCCACATCGTTACGGAGTGCCAGGAGCTGCTCGAAGAGCTCTCTGGCCTCCTCGGCACGCCCGGTCAGGCGCAGGGCGTCGGCCAGCCAGAACGAGCACGCCAGAAAGGCCCCTTCGCTGCCGGGCAGCCCGTCGATCGAGGCGCCGTCCGTGCTGTAGCGGCGGACCAGGCAGCCGCTGCCCAGCTCGTCCCGGACCGCGTCGACCGTCCCGACCACCCGGGGATCGTCCGGCGGCAGGAAACCGGTCCGGGGGATCAGCAGCGTCGCGGCGTCCAGATTCCGGGAGCCGTAGGACTGCGTGAAGGTGTTCCGTACCGGGTCGAACCCCTTCTCGCACACCTCCCGGTGCACGGCGTCCCGCATCGCCCGCCACCGGTCGGCGTCGCCGGCCAGCAAGGGGTTCTTCTCCAGGGTGCGTACGGCACGGTCGGCGGCGACCCAGGCCATCACCTTGGAGTGCACGAAGTGGCGGCGCTGGCCTCGGATCTCCCACAGCCCCTCGTCCGGCTCGCGCCAGGTGGACTCCAGGAAGCCGAGCAGGCTGAGCTGAAGACTCCAGGCGTGCGGCTTGTCGTCCAGGCCCGCCTCGCGCGCGAGCCGCAACGAGTCGATGACCTCTCCGTACACATCGAGCTGACGCTGGCGGACCGCGGCGTTACCGATCCGGACCGGGCTGGAGTTCTCGTATCCGCTCAGCCACGGCAGCTCCGACTCGGGCAGTCTGCGTTCGCCCGCCAGGCCGTACATGATCTGCAGGTCGGCCGGGTCCCCGGCGACGGCCCGCAGCAGCCAGTCCCGCCAGGCGGCGGCCTCCTCCAGATAGCCGGCCGAGATGAGGGCGCCGAGGGTGAGGGTGGAGTCCCGCAGCCAACAGAAGCGGTAGTCCCAGTTCCGTACACCGCCGATCTCCTCGGGCAGCGAGGTGGTGGGAGCTGCCACGATGCCGCCGGTCGGACCGAAGGTGAGCGCTTTCAACGTGATCAGCGAGCGGATCACCGCCTCCCGGTACGGGCCCCGGTACTTGCACCGCGCGGACCACTCGGCCCAGTCGGACAGGGTGCTCTTCAGCGCCTCGAACGGGTTGACGAGATCGGGGCGGGGCGAGTGCGAGGGGTGCCAGGTCAGGACGAATGCCACCTGTTCGCCCGCGGAGACGGTGAACGAGGAGCAGGTGGAGAACTGCTGGCCCCATGTCTTGACCGGCGGCTCGCTGCGCAGCCAGGCCGAGTCCGGCCCCGCGACCGCCACCCGGTGCCCCTGCGAGCGGCGCACCCACGGCACGACCGAGCCGAAGTCGAAGCGCAGCCGGATCACGGAGCTCATCTCGACGGTGCCGCTGATGCCCTCGATGATCCGCATGACATCGGGTTCCTGATCGCGCTGCGGCATGAAGTCGATGACCTTGACCGTGCCGGTACGGGTCTCCCAGAACGTCTCCAGGACGAGGGAGTCACCCGCATAGCCGCGTCGGGTGCAGGTGTCGGCACCCTTCGGGGCGATCCGCCAGTGGCCGTTGTCCTCGTCGCCGAGCAGGGCCGCGAAGCAGGCGCCCGAGTCGAAGCGGGGCAGGCACAGCCAGTCGACAGAACCGTTCCTGCCGACCAGGGCGGCTGTCTGGAGATCGCCGATGAGGGCATAGTCCTCGATGCGTGGGGTCACGTTCTGGCGTGTTCCCGAACCTGGGCCTCGCTAAGCAGTCCCAGGAGAGATGGGGGTCACTCCGACGGACAGCCGATGCCGGCCCTCGGACAGCTCGCCGACACCCGGGCGGAGCCGGTGTCAGGCCGTCGCGGGTTCCGGCTGCTCCGGCTTCTTCGGCTCGGAGGCATCCTGCTCCCCGGCGGCGGCCTTGGCCGCGGCCTCCACCCGGTCGCGCTTCTCCCTGCGGGCGAGGACCACGAAACCGACCGGGACACCGGCGGCGAACAGCCACCACTGCACGGCGTACGCCATGTGCGGGCCGATCGAGCTGTCGTCAGGAGCCGCGATCAGTTCCGGGGAGTCGCCGGAGGGCTCGGGCCCGGTCTGCTCGATGTAGCCGCCGAGCACGGGCCGGGAGAGCCTCTTGGCCTCCTGGGCGCTGTTGATCAGCATCACCTGGCGGTCCGGCAGGTCCGAGATGTCCTTGATGCCGCTGGCGCTCGTCGTCTCGTCGGCCTTGAGCCGCCCGGTGATGGTCACTTCGCCCTTGGGCACGGCCGGTACGTCGGGGAAGGTGCGCTGGCTTTCGGCGGAGGGTACCCAGCCGCGGTTGACCAGGACCGTGCCGCCGCCCTTGAGGTCGAGCGGGATCAGTACATGGACGCCGATCCGGCCGTCGGTGGAGGTCCTGCGGCGTACGACCACCTCGTGTGCGGTGTCGTACGTACCCGTGGCCGTCACCGCTCGCCAGTAGTCGGAGCGCGGGACCGTGTGACCCGGGGAGGTGAGCGAGGTGACCGGAACCGTTTTTGCCTTGAGGTTGTGGGAAATCAGAGAGTTCTGCGCGACCTTGTGCTCATGCCGGTGCAGCTGCCAGAAGCCCAGCTCGACCATCGTGGGAATCAGGACGAGGGAGAGGAGGGCGAGGATCAGCCACTGCCGGGTCAACAGGAAGCGGTACACCCCATGACGGTACAACTGCGTCATGGGGTGCATCGCGGAGGGGTGGGGGAAGGGGGCGCGGTGGCCGGTGATCAGACTTTGTCGATGATGCCCACCTTCCCCTCGGCGCGGGCGCAGTGACCGCCGCAGAACCAGTGCCCGTCGACCTCGACTCCCTGGCCGATGATCTGGACCCTGCAGTGTTCACAGATGGGCGCCATGCGGTGAATGGCGCAGGAGAAACAGTCGAAGACGTGCACCGAGCCCTGCGCGTGCACCTCGAAGGACATGCCGTAGTCGTTTCCGCAAACCTCGCAACGTGCCATGCGCCACAGGGTGGGACGCAAGGGCGGCGGCGGGCGAGCGGCGGGTGGGCGAGTCGGCCCCGGTTCACTCCGATGACGGCGCGGCCGCCCGCGTCGACGCCGGCGCCACATCGCGCAACAGGTGGGTGAACGCGCTCTCGTCCAGAACCGGTGTGCCGAACGACTTCGCCTTCACCGTCTTCGACGTCGCAGAGTCCGGGTCATTGGTGACGAGCAGGCTGGTCAGCCGGGACACACTGGTCGCCACGTGCAGCCCGGCTTCCACGGCCCGGTCCTCCAGCAGTTCGCGGTCGACGGAGGTGTCCCCCGAGAACGCCACCCGCATGCCCTGCATGAGAGGTTTGTCCTTCTCGTACCGTCCGGGGTTCGGATACGGGCACGCCGGACGCTTGCGCGAGGGACGCCAGCTGTTCTGACCGTACGAAGGCTGGTAGCCGACCCGCGGTGTGACCGGGGAGTCCGACCACTCGGTCAGCGGCCGGCACTCCAGCAACGGCAGCCGCACCCCGCCCCGCGCCGCCGCATGCAGACTCGGCCGGAACGCCTCGGCCAGCACCCGGGCGTCGTCCAGGGCATGGTGGGCGCGCTGCTGCACGACTCCGAAGTGCGCGGCCAGCGACTCCAGCTTGTGGTTGGGCAGCGGCAGCCGCAGCTCCTTGGAGAGCGCGATGGTGCACAGTCGCTGCTCGACGGGGGCGGTGACCGAGGCCCGTGCGTACTCCCGGGCCAGCATCGACCAGTCGAAAGCCGCATTGTGCGCGACGAGCACGCGGTTGGCGAGCCGCTCGGAGAGCTGGGCGGCGACCTCCGGGAAGAGCGGAGCGCCTTCGAGGACATCGCTGGTCAGTCCGTGGATCCAGACGGGACCGGGATCACGCTGAGGGTTGACGAGGGTGTACCAGTGGTCCTCGACATTGCCCTGCGCGTCCAGGCGGTAGACGGCAGCGGACACTATCCGGTCGTCCCGTGCGAGTCCGGTGGTCTCCACGTCGACGACCGCGTACCCCTGCGGGTAGGCGGTCGGCCACGGTGCTGCGGTCTGGCGGTCGTCGAGCATGGTCACAGAGAATACGGGCCGCGACTGACAGTCCCCTATTCGGCTGTCTCCCGCCCCCGCATGCCGGTACCGCGGCGCGACCCCTGTTGTACGGGGCCCGCCAGCAACCCCTCCACCAGGGCCCGTACGGAATCCGCGAACAGTCGGTCCGGGTCGGCGGGCCGGGCCAGTGCACGGGCCAGTGCCGGGTCGTCGTCCGCGGTGGACGCGGCCCACAGATCGCCCTCGCCGGGTGACTGGACGGGGGACCGCTCCCGGTTGCGTTCGACGAGCAGGAAGCCGACGGTCTGGAACTGCACCGCCCGCACCGCTGCCGCCGCCCGCGTCCCGCGCAGCCCCGCGGCGTGCACCTCGTGGACGAGGGCCTGTTGCGCGGGGAGGAACATCCGCTCGGTGAGCCCTCGTTCGTGGACCATCGCGATCAGATGCGGCCTGGCCCGCAGTTCGCGGCGCAGGCCGCGGGCGACGGAGACGATACGGGCCGCCGGGGTCCGGCCGGCCGGGCGGAGGGTGCCCATCTCCTGCACGGTGCGCTCGACGAGGGCGTCCAGCAGCGATTCACGATTGCCGACGTGCCAGTAGATCGACGTGACCGCGGTGCCCAGTTCCGCGGCGAGAGCGCGCATGGTGAGAGCCTGCGGGCCGTGCCGCTTCACCAGGGCGCCGGCCGTGTCCAGGACCTCTTCGCGGGTCAGTGACGAACGCGCCACAGCGCTCCTTGATTCTCGAACTCCATTACGTGCATGCCTATTTACCCTTCATCGACGTCGGTGTAACTGTGTTACAGGACCCGGTGCGGAGAACCGGGACACGGAGACACGGAGAACGGATTCACGGACGATCGAGAAGGGTGGTACGGCATGGCACGTGCACGGTACGGCGCGCGCACCGAGGCCGAGATCGCGGCGGCCCGCGCGGCCCGCTCCACACTCCCCGACATCTGGTCCACCGGCGTGGTGGCCCTCTGGGAGAGCGACCCCGACGCGGTGGCGGCCGTCCTCCCGCCGCCTCTCGAACCCGCGCAGCGCCCTCTCGTCCGGGCCAACATCAGTACGGTCGATCTCCCCGGCTACCCACTCGGTGCGGGCTCCGTCGCCGTCGCCGCCGTCCACGACGGCCACGAGGGCTGGTATCCGCTCGTCATGCCGATGACCCATGAACGGGCGCTGATCGGCGGCCGTGAGGTGTTCGGCGAACCGAAGAAGCTCGGCGAGGTGACCGTCGAACGCGACGGCCTCGTCGTCCGGGCCGCGCTCGCCCGGCACGGCATCGCGTTCGTCGAGGTGCGGGGCGTGGTCAGCGGATCGCTCCCGCTGCCCCGACCGACGGTCAAGCTCGACTTCTACTTCAAATTCCTGCCCGCGGTGGACGGTGAGGGCTTCGACTCCGACCCCGTCCTGATCCACTGCACCCGTCACGAGAAGGTCCGCAGACTGGAACGCATCTCGGGCGATGTGGTGCTGCGCGAGTCGATGTACGACCCGGTCGCCGACCTCCCCGTACGACGGCTGGTCGACCTCACCATCGGCGAGAAGACCAGCGACCAGCAGGGCAGGGCCGTGGAGCGGGTGAGCGCCGAGGCCCTGCTGCCGTACATCCACCAGCGTTACGACGACCCGCAGCAGATCCACGACGGCCCGCCGGAAGGGAGCGTCCGATGAGACTGGAGGAGGGCCAGGTCGCCGTCGTCACCGGCGCCGCGAGCGGCATCGGCCTCGCGATGGCACGCAGGTTCGCTGCCGAGGGGCTGAAGGTCGTCCTCGCCGATGTGGAGGAGGGCGCGCTCGACAAGGCGGCGGGCGAATTGCGCCAGGACGGTGCGCAGGTACTGGCCAGGGTCGTCGACGTCGGCGAGCGGGAATCCGTACAGGCCCTGGCCGAAGCCGCGTACGACACCTTCGGCGCCGTTCATGTGCTGTGCAACAACGCCGGTGTCGGCTCCGGGGCCGAGGGCCGGATGTGGGAGCACGAGCCGAACGACTGGAAGTGGGCGTTCGCGGTCAATGTGTGGGGTGTCTTCCACGGTATCCAGGCGTTCGTGCCGCGCATGATCGCGGGCGGCGGCCCCGGCCATGTCGTCAACACCTCGTCCGGCGACGGCGGGATCGCCCCGCTGCCGACCGCCGCCGTGTACGCGGTCACCAAGTCCGCCGTCGTCACGATGACCGAGTCGCTGTACGCACATCTGAGAGCGGAGGGCGCGCCGGTCGGCGCCTCGGTGCTCTTCCCCGGCCCGCACATGCTCCGTACCGGACTGTGGGAGTCTCACCGCAACCGGCCGGAGCGGTACGCCAAGGAGCGCCCGCGCAGGACCCCGTACCGCAGCCTCGACCAGTGGGAGTCCGCCATGCGGGCGGCGGGCAACGAGGTGGAGTTCACCCCGGTGGAGGACGTCGCGGGGACCGTCGTGGACGGGATACGCGCCGACCGCTTCTGGATGCTGCCGGACAGCGAGCACAGCGACCGGCAGATCCGCGCCAGGTCGCAGTCGATGCTCGACCGGACCAACCCGTCGTACCTGGAGAACTTCGTACTCGACTGAGGAGCGAGCGATGACCGACGACCCGTACCTGATCATCTCCTCCGACTGCCACGCCGGGCTGCCCACCGAGGAGTACCGGCCCTATCTCGACCCCCGCTTCCATCGGGACTTCGACGACTTCCTCGCCGGGCGCGACCGCCGCCGCGAGGAGATGACCCGCCTCGGTGTACGCAACGAGGCCTTCGCCGACAAGTGGTTCCACGACAACGAGGAAGGCCTGAAGGGGGGCTGGGACGCCGCCCGGCGCCTGAAGGAACTGGACGGCGACGGGGTGGCGGCCGAGGTCGTCTTCCCCGACGCGGACGCCGTCGACAGCCGGACTGCCGCCCCGTTCGGCGTGGGCCTCGGGCTCTCCGGCGACCAGGACCCGGAACTGGGCATGGCGGGAGCGCAGGCCCACAACCGCTGGCTCGCCGAATTCGTCTCGCAGAACCCCGAACGCCACTGCGGGGTCGCCCTGTTGCCCGTCACCGGCGAGGTCGACCGGGTCGTCGCGGAGATCCACCGGGCGAAGGAGTCCGGACTCGGTGCGCTCATGATCCCCTCCATGTGGGTGGACAAGGCCCCGTACCACGACCGCCGTTACGACCCCGTGTGGGCGGCTGCCGCCGAGACGGCCATGCCGGTGGTCACGCACTCCGGGGCGGCCCCGCGCCACGAGTACGGCGACCATCTCGGGATCTACGTCTCCGAGGTCACCTGGTGGCCTTCCCGCCCGCTCTGGTTCCTGCTCTGGTCGGGCGCCTTCGAACGCCATCCCGGGCTGAGGTTCGGCGTCGCCGAGTCCGGCTGCTGGTGGCTGCCGAACCTCCTCTGGTTCATGGACCGGCTCTACCTCGGCGCCCACGGCGGAAAGAAACTCTCCCCGTTCGCCGAACTGAAGCGGCCCCCGCACGAGTACCTCGACCGCCAGGTCTTCATCTGCGCCACCAACACCAAACGCCGCGAACTCGCCCAGCGGTACGAGATCGGCGTCGACAACATCCTGTGGGGCAGCGACTTCCCGCACCCCGAAGGCACCTGGCCGAACACCGCGAACTGGCTGCGCAACACCTTCCACGACATCCCGGTGGCCGAGACGCGCCGCATGCTGGGCCTCGCCGCGGCCGAGGTCTTCGGCTTCGACACGTCGAAGCTCGCCCCGATCGCCGAGCGCATCGGCCCCACCCCCGCCGACCTGGGCCAGAGCACCGACCAGGCGGCGGTCGAGGCGTCCTGGGCGCGCTCGCGCGAGACCGGCCGGCACTGGCTGACCGGCCACGACTTCCCGGTCCTGGGGGCCGACTGATGGACCGCGAGCGCTACACCGTCATCTCCGCCGACTGCCACGCCGGCGCCGACCTCCTGGACTACAGGCCCTACCTGGAGTCGAAGCACCGCGACGACTTCGACGCCTGGGCGGCGGCCTACGTCAACCCGTACGAGGACCTGGTCGCCGATACCGCCGACCGCAACTGGAACTCGCAGCGCCGCCTCGCCGAACTGGAGGCGGACGGCATCGTCGCGGAGGTCGTCTTTCCCAACACCATCCCGCCCTTCTTCCCTTCCGCCTCCCTGATGGCGCCCGCGCCCTCCCGGCAGGAGTACGAACAGCGCTGGGCCGGCCTGCGCGCCCACAACCGCTGGCTCGCCGACTTCTGCGCGCAGGCACCGGGCCGGCGCGCGGGCGTGGCACAGATCCTCCTCAACGACCCGGCGGAAGCGGTCCGCGAGGTCCGCCGCACCAAGGAGGCGGGCCTCACCGGCGGCATCCTGCTGCCCGGCGCCCCGCCCGGCTCGGGCGTCCCGGAGCTGTACTCGCAGGTGTACGACCCGCTGTGGGCCGTCTGCGAGGAGCTGGACGTACCGGTGAACCACCACGGCGGCTCGGCCTCCCCGCCGCTCGGCGACGAACCGGCGGCCCGCGCCGTCTTCATGGTGGAGACGACCTGGTTCTCCCACCGGGCGCTGTGGCACCTGATCTTCTGCGGGGCCTTCCGCCGCCACCCCGGACTGAAACTGGTCCTCACCGAACAGGGCTCCGGCTGGATCCCGGGCGTCGTCGAGATGCTCGACTACTACCACGGCCGCCTGGTCGCGGCGGCGACCCGGGCAACCACCGCCGAATCCAGGTTCGGTGCGGGCCTGGCCGCCTCGATGGGCGCGAGCCCCAGCGAGGTCTGGCGCGACAACTGCTACGTGGGCGCCAGCTTCATGCGCCCCCACGAGGTGCCGCTGCGCGACCGGATCGGCCTCGACAAGATCATGTGGGGCAGCGACTACCCGCACGACGAGGGCACCGCCCCGTACACACGGGAGGCCCTGCGGATCGCGTACGCGGGCGTGGAGCCCGAGGAGGTCGCGGCGATGACCGGCGGCAACGCGGCCCGCGTCTACGGCTTCGACCTGGCGGCGCTCGACCGCATCGCGGCCGAGGTCGGCCCGACGGTCGAGGCGATCGCCGAACCACTGAAGGAGATCCCGGCCGGCGCGACCAGCCCCGCCTTCGCGCCGGGCGGGTCGGTACGCGTCTGGTGACCCGTGGTCGCCGAACCCCGTCCGGTCCGCCGTTCACCTGTGGCATGGTGATCTGCACGATCAGGCCCGACGGGGGGAGGCGACGGCCGTGGGGAACAGCAGGCAGGCACTGCTCATCGCTGTGCCGCAGTACGAACTGAGCGACCATTTCACGGACTTGACCCAAGCCGTGCAGCGGGACGTCGAGCTGATGGATGCCGCGCTGCGTTCGTCCGGATACAGCGTCGAGACACTGGGGCTCTCCTCGGACCGGCCGGCTCTGCGATCCCGGATCGTCAGCGCCATCAGCCGGGTCTGCTGCACGGCGCCGGAGGACGGCACGGTACTGATCCACTTCACCGGCCATGGACTGTCCGTCGACGGCGCCGACTACCTCGTGCCCTCGGAGGCACAGCTCAACTGGTCCACCGATCCGCCGCATGTCGACGCCGACAGCCTGATCGGCCTCGATCTGACGACGCTGCTCAAGGGCTGCAAGGCGGGCACGGTCCTGCTCACCATCGACGCCTGCCGTGATGCGCAACAACCCGACGGTGTGGGCTCCTTCGGCGGGCCCGCGACCAACTTTCCGTCGTGGCGGGACCGGGTGGCCGTCGTCTTCGGCTGTGCGGCGGGCCAGACCTGCGGTTCGGACGAACTCCAGGGCAGCCACTTCACCAGGGCGCTCGCGGACGCCCTGGCCTCGGACACGTCCCCGCGGACCGTCAGCGACGTCATCTCCCACACCGTCCGCAGAACCGCGGAGTTCGCCCGGACCGCCCAGCACGAGCAACGGCCCACCGTGCACTACGCACCGAGCGGCCCCGCGGCCATCGCCGGCACCGAACTCTGCACCGGAAAGACACTTCAGGAGGAGTGGTCGGTCGCGATCCGGGACCCGGAGCTCTGGGCAGCCGTCCAGTGCGGTGAGGACCGCAGAAACGAACTGCAGAAGGCCCTGGAGCGGCTGGCCCTGGAGTGCGCCAGGCTGCGGGCGCAGTCACTGACCGAGATCCCCGACCCCTGGGCCGACGACGGCTTTCCGGTACGGGTGCTGACGAGCGGACTGCGGGCGCTGCTGGCTCCGTCGGTGACCCACGGCGGTCCGCTGCTGGACCCGTCAGAGCTCGCCGTGCTCATGGCCGCGCCGTTCGTCCGCGAGGCCGTCTACGCGATGGGCGTCAAGGAGGCGGCGGCCGCCAATCCCTTCCAGCTCGAACCGGCGGCGGGCGAACCGGGGCGCGACGAGGCCCGGATCGACCTCGAACACACCTTCGCCGCGCATCCGCTGATCTGGCGGAAGGGGCGCGAACTGGCGGGCCGGGGCGCGAAGGAGGAGGCCGGGGCCGTCGCCGCCTGGCTGATGCACCGCCATGTCGCGGGGCGCGAAGAGCTCTGGGACACCTACGCGCCGGGCCTGCTCGCCCCGCTCGCCTCCGCGCTGCTCGGCACCGGTGAGGCGTCCGTCCGGTCCGCGGAACTCATGGACGGGCTGATGCGGGTCTGCCGCCAGACCGCCGTGGTGCCGTCGCAGCCGTACGCCGGGGAGCGCGAACCCGCCGAGGGACCGCAGGGGCCGGAGCAGGTCCTGCCGCGCAACGGCCCCGCCGAACGATGGCGGCCGCGTGAACTGTCCTGGCTGATCGGCCTCGCGGGCCTCCTCGGCGGAGACCTCCGTGACATGCCGGGCGTCCTGGTGGACAACATCGGAGTCACCGACGGCCTCGTCCCCGCCCAGGCGGTCGCCGGTGTCCAGGAGCTGCGCTGGTCCAGGGACCGCCTCGGGACCTCGCTCGACCTGGACCTGCCGTGCCCGCACCCCGCGGTGCACGCCGCACTGGAGACGCTGACCGGCTGGGCCGACGACGCCGTGCAGCACATCAAGCAGCACCTCGCGTCGGGCGAGACCGGAGGCCCGCTCACCCACCTCCCCGAACGTGTGACCTGCCGCAGACTGCGCCCTCAGTACGACGCCGCGGGCCGCGGCGACGCCTACGGACTGCCGCTCATGCGCTTCAGCCTCGCCGAGGACGAGATGCGTGAACTCCTCATGGGCTCCCAGCTGTACGGCGACCGGACCCTGGCCCTGCGCGAGCTCTACCAGAACGCCCTCGACGCCTGCCGCTACCGCAACGCACGGGTGCTGTACGGCGAGCAGAAGGAAGGCATCCGGCAGGGCTGGGACGGCGAGATCGTCTTCCGGCAAGGTGTCGACGAGGACGGCCGCCCGTACGTGGAGTGCGAGGACAACGGCGTGGGCATGGGCCAGACCGCGCTGCGCAGCACCTTCTCGCGTGCGGGCCGCCGGTTCGAGCAGTCCAGGGAGTACCGCAGGGAACAGGCCCGCTGGCGCGCGGTGGACAAGGACCTCAGGCTCTATCCGAACAGCCGCTTCGGGATCGGTGTGTTCAGCTACTTCATGCTGGCCGACGAGATCAGCATCTGGACCCGCGTCACGGACGAGTTCGGCCGCCCGGAATCCAGCCGCGGGCTGCGGGTGGACATCGCGTCGAGCGGAAGCCTCTTCCGTATCAAGGAGAGCGACGCCGCCCAGCCGGGAGGCGGGACCCGGGTGCGCCTCTATCTCAATGGCGACGTGATCGACGTGGCGAACGAACTGGCCAAGCGGGTATGGCTTTGCGACTACACCATGCGGGTGGAGCGGAACGGCGCCGTGGTCAAGGAGTGGGAGAAGGGCGTCCTCTACTACGACGGGGAGGCTTCGGGGCCGGTAAGGGCTGGTCAGCACGTGTGGTGGGTTCCTGGGCAGGGCTGCCTGCTCGTCGACGGCATCTGGACGCCGACAAACAGCCGCGAAGAGGCGCCGAGCAGGTCGCCCGGGTATGTAGGGAACTATTCGTCTTCGGATGCGGTTCCGTACGGCTGCGTCGTGGACCTCAGGGAGACTCATTCTCCGGATCTGAACACCAGCAGGACCCAGATCCTGAAGTTCGACAAAAATTGGATGACGAGCCACGTTCGCGAATTGGCTCAGCGCATGGAATTTCCTCCGTGGTTCACCGTGGAGTGGCTTTGGAAATTCGCGATCAGTGACTTCGGTAGTGCGGAACTGCTGGTCGCCAGACTTCTCGATGACGATGCGCTGATTGTCAGTACGAGTGGCTGGGATCGGGGTGCGGAAGTTCCACTGCGTAAAGTCGGATGCATTCCGATGGATATTTATATGCTCAGAGACGGGACGCTCCCCAGCTATCTGAGGGAGGTCCTCGAGTGGGTCCCACCCGGACTGCTGGCGTGGCGGGCGGCTGTCCTGCGCTCTGTCCGTATCCCGGTGGGTAGTAAATGGGCCGACGCGCCGGTGCCGGACTCGCTGGCGGGGTACCCGCAGCCGGTTTCCTGGGAGAGCCGGATGGCCGCCTTTCGTTTCAGGGAAAGAGCTCACTTCGAAGAGGCGACGGTGTCACGGACCGGGGATCGCCCTCTGACATTCGCGGAACTAGTGCGCCGATTGCGGCGGTACGTGATTGCCGGTGTTCGAGTTCCCTCTGTTCCCGATCTCGAAGTCGCGCACAGCACGGAACTCGACTCGGTGGACTGCGCATTGCTCACGGATGGTCGAGAGGGACTCGGCACACCGCTGATCCGGCTGTGGACGGGGGTGGACGAGGACGAGAGTCGACCGTTCGGTGATGTTGTGTCTGTGCTGAGCCGATTCTCGGTGCAGGGGGAACTTTCTTGGCGTGAGTCGCTGGCGCGGGCGAAGCGATTCACTGCACTAGGATTTCCTTTGGCCCCGTTGGATGTCGAGCTTGATGACGTTCCTGAACATTCGGTCGCGACTCGTCGAGAAATATCGATCCTATCCCGCCATCCGAAGTTTGTCGAAATGGGGTGGCGGATCGAAGGCGAGGAGATGTTTTCTCGAGAAGAGTACGAAAATGTGGTGACTCGATACGGATGGCTCGGGATCTCGACCGACGGCGAGATGGAAGGAATCGTTCCCGAGGGTAAATCGACCCTGACATTCGAACAGGTGAATATTGCATTCGGGCAGCGATTCTGGAAAACGCGTGGTCCGGCTCTGCGGACTTGGGCCAGGGCCTCTTCTGTGGAATCAGAAACCGTAGGCGAGGTGTACGAGCGTTTCGCTCCATGGTTCAAATCGAGAGAAATGCAGCTTCCTGAGCCGGGTGGCCTGAAGGGCAGGGTCTTCAGTAAATTGGAGGCCGAGCTGCTGGAGGATCCGACCATCCCTACCGAGTCCTACGAGGTGTGCAGCGGACGGGAGATCCCACCCCCCTATCTGGCGCCGCTCTCCGAAATCGCTGTCAATGTGCGCAGGTCCCAGGCCGGTACGGCCGAAATCGTCGCGAGTCTGACGAACCTGGCGGAGTCCGGGCTGGTGGACGACAGGGCCGGGGAGCTTGTCGATCGCTGGCTCACCGTTCCCCAGGAGGACATGAACCTGCTGATGCCGTGGTCGTGGGGTGTGAAGTGGCTCAAGAACGCGGGCGGCCCGACGCGTCTGGACTCTGCCTATGCACTGCTGGTGGCCGCTGCGTGTCAACTCCCGCTCGGCTCGGTGTACGCGAAGTTCTCTGAACTGGGACCACTGCTGGGCATGGAGCCGGAGACCAGCCCGCTGCCCGCGCAACTCGTCGACGCCCGCGTCAGCATGGCAGATGTCGAGGCCAGTTGCACAGGGGCGGCGGCCGGGCCGGAATGGCTCCCAGGGCCCGATGTGCGCAAATTGGTGGAGCATTCCCGGAGCAGGGAGGGCACGCTCGGAGACAGCGTGCGGGAGCTGAGCCGGTTCGCTGTGCTCGGCAGCCCATGGACGCCCCAGGACGACATGGCCACCGCGGAGTGGGCGCAGTGGCGTCCCACGCAGCACGACACGGCGATGTTCCTCGACGACCTGGCCGGCGACCGGCCGGTTGGCCCGATCGATCTCCTGCGGGTCGCCGCGCGCTTCGGCTGGCCGATGGACCGGGCCTGGGACCGGCTCGCGCTCTACCGTCCCTTCGGGGTCGAACTGCTCGTCGAGCGACCGGAGTTCCCCGGGATCCCGCTGTGGCAGGATCTGATCCTGCTCACCGAGGAGTACACCGGCCGCGCCCCGGCGCTCGGCGGCCGGGTCTCCGGCGAGCGGATCGCCGTCAGCGCGCGGGAACTCGAATGGGCCACCGCCGCAGTCGTCGAGCGGCTCAAGCTGTACGCGGGAGTGTTCGGCCTGGAAGTGCCCGACACGTACCCCGACGCCCCGGCACCGACACCGCCCGCGGAGCCGTACCGCGCGGCGGCGAACGAAAGGAGCACCGGATGCCCCCGGCCCACGATCTGACACCGTTCCGGGAACAGGAGCTCGCGCCGGCCGGCAGCCCCACCGTCGCGCTCTCCGCCGACGGCCGCTGGTACACGGTCACGGGCCCCTGCCCGAACTGCCACGCGAGCAGTGTGTTCCGGGTGGCGTACGGCGTGCTCGGCCCGTACAAAGGCCGACGGCGCGCACCGGAGCGGCTCACCGGCAGCATCCTCGTCTACTGCCAGTGCGGATTCCCGCATCCGGACCGGCCGTCCGAATTGCCGGACACCGGCTGCGGCGCGTTCTGGGACGTGCCGGTGCCATGACCGATCTGACCAGGAAACGGTTCGCGCAGCTCGGCCAGCAGCTCCAGCTCGAACAGCTCACCGCCGTACGGAAACAGGCCGAGGGCTGGCGGAACGGGCTCACGGCACTGACGGGGCTCGTCGGCGTCGTCTTCGTCCTCAAGGGCCGCGAAAGCGTCGCGGGCATGCCCGCGACATGGCGCTGGACGACGGCGGCGCTCCTCGTTCTGGCGTTCGCTCTGCTGCTCACCGGAGCGCTCGTCGCGGTGCGTGCCGCGCACGGTCAGCTCGGGCAGCGCATGTGGCTGAGCGGGGACAAGCTGCTGTCTGCCGTGATGGACGAGGTCGAGCACACCCACGACGCACTGACCGCGGCGCGGCGCTGCTCGGTCGTCGGGCTGTCGGCGATCGTGGCGGCCATCGCGGTCTCCTGGGTCGTGCCGGCCGAAGCGGCCAAGGACGAGAAGCCGGCCGGGCCGAAAGTCCTGGTCTCCACGCCCGTCGGCATCACATGCGGCGAACTGGTGCTGAGCAATGGCGACGCGGTGACCATCAAGACGGGCGGCAAGGGGAAGTTGCGGCGCATACCGGCAGGTGATGTCCGGTCGCTCACGCCGACACCACAGTGCTGAGCGTGGTGTCGGTACGCGTCCGGTGACCGGGCGGAGTGAGACCATCCCGGGGTGACGGATACCCAGGCGCACGACGAACCGCACGGCAACGGCCTCGGCGCGCGGCTGAACTGGCTGCGTGCCGCGGTGCTCGGCGCCAACGACGGGGTGGTCTCCACCGCGGGCCTGGTCGTCGGCGTGGCCGGGGCGACCGGGGACCGCGGCATCCTGCTCACGGCGGGCCTGGCGGGACTGCTGGCCGGGTCCATGTCGATGGCGGCGGGCGAGTACGTATCGGTCTCCACCCAGCGCGATTCGGAGCGGGCCGCGCTGGCCACGGAGAAACGGGAGCTGGCGGAGGCCCCGGAGGCCGAACTGGTCGAACTCACCGGCCTGTTGGAGGGCAAGGGGCTGAGCCGTGAGGTCGCCCGCGAGGCCGCCCTCCAGCTCACCGAACGCGATGCGCTGCGCGCCCACGCGGAGGTCGAGCTGGGCATCGACCCGGACGAGCTGACGAACCCGTGGCATGCGGCGGGCGCGAGCTTCCTGGCGTTCACGGCGGGTGCGCTGCTGCCCCTGCTGGCGATCGTGCTGCCCCCGTCGTCGCTGCGGCTCCTTGTGACCGTGCTGTCGGTACTGGCGGCGCTGGCACTGACGGGCTGGTGGAGCGCACGGCTGGGGGATGCGGCGCCGGGGCCCGCGGTGCTGCGGAACATGGGCGGTGGAGCGGTGGCGATGGCGGTCACCTATGGGGCGGGGGAGTTGCTGGGGGCGGTGGGCGTTTAGGAGCGGCGGACGATGCGCTCGGGCGGGAAGAGTTCGGTGCCGGTGGCCACGGTGCCGTACGAGAGCGTGATGGTCAGCTCGGTGTGGCCACTCAACGGCGTCAGGTCCACGGGGCCGGAGTACGCGGCGAGTTCCAGCGACATGAGGCCGGTCAACTCGCGCAGTGGTGCCAATCCGTCCGGTGCCTCGCACTGGAAGAGGCAGAGCGTACCCAGCTCGGTGAGTGGTGTGAGCAGTCTGAGGTCGAGCGGGGACAGCTGATGCAGGGTGAGGGACTCCAGCCTGCCGAGCGGGGCCATGCTCGCCAGTTGCCGCACATGCGTGGTGCCGCTCAGAGTCAATTCACGCAGGGCCGACCAGTGTTCGAGCCCGTCCAGGCTCACGTACCTGGTCTGCTGGTACAGGGACAGGTTGGTGAGCCGGTGGAGTACGGGGAGTTCGCCGATGCTCTCGATGAGAAATGGGTGGCTGAGTGTGAGCTGCCGCAGGTCGGGCATGTCCCCGATCGGGCCCGGGTCCAGCAGCGGATGCAGTTCGACCAGGGAGAGCCATTCAAGACCCGGCCGGGCCAGTGGTCCGAGATCCTCGACCCACGGGCACATGCTGAGGCCTATCTCGCGCAGCCGGGGCATGGCCGCGATACGGCTCAGATCGTCGAGTTCCCGGTTGCGGAAGACGAAGAGCCGTTCCACGTCCGGTCGTGACGTCACCTGCGGGAAGTCCTCGTGGTCGCCCTGGAGATGCACCCACCGGGCGTGCGGGAGATGACGCAGCGCGGCCAGCTGGTCCCTGGTTTGGACGTAGGCGTATCTGCCGTCGTCCCAGGCATGGCCCGCCATGATGTCGCGCGCGTACAGATCCGCGGCGAAGGAACTCCAGGCCTCGGAAAGGGCCACCGCAACCTGTTGCCGCCCATCGCCCCCGAAGCGGCAGACGACTTCGTACGCCGCGTCTCCCTTGATCTTTGCCGCAGTCCGTACGATCGCGGCCGCTTCGTTCTCGTTCACCTCATCCGGACCCGGCAAGAGCCCCAGCACCAGCTCACCGACCTTCGCGAGCGCCTCGGCGTCTTCGACCGTGGCCGGCGGCAGCAGGCCCTCGGTGCGGTCCTCCACCCTCTGCCGTATGTCCGGGTCCAGCTCCGGAGCGTGCTCCAGGCTCGCCGCCGCCAGCAGCACCAGCCGGTGCTCATGGTCGGGCTCCTGGTCCGCGCGGCGCAACAACTTGCCGAGCAGCACAGCCCGTTCGTCCACCCGCGCATGCCCCACTGCCATCTGCACCACGTCGTCCCACTGGTCATCATGCGCATGGCGCACAAGCACCCCGAAGTCCCGCGCCTCCACCGCCGCCTTCGCGCCCAGGTAGTCCTGGAACGTCCGGTGTACGAAATCCACGGCGCCCGGGGCCGGTTCGCGCAGCAGTCCGCTCCTGATCAGCAGATGCGAGAAGACCTGCTCCGCCGTGCCCCGCACCTGCGGCATCGCCCGCAGCCACTCCGCCACCATCGCGACGGCCTCTTCGCCATCCGCCTCCACCTGCCCGTTACGGATCAGCCAGTACGCCAACCGCTGGAGCAGCGCCGTCTGCTCCTCCCGGGTCAGGTCGACGCCCTCGACGCCCACGATCTCGCGCTCGGTGTCCCGGCGTACGAGAAGCATGTCCAGCGCCGCGTCGTACAGCTCCTTGCGGGCGCGCGGCAACTGCATCCGCCGGTCCCGGTTCAGCGCGCACAGCAGCGCGCACATCAGCGGATTGGTCGCCAGCCGGCCCAGATCCCGGCGCATTCCGACCGCCCGCCGCAGCGAGCCCTCGTACGTGTCGAGCTGCGCCCGGTCGTCGTCGGACGGGCACTCCGCCCTCGCCGCATCGTGCCAGTGCCCGATGAACGCGCGGATGTCGTCCCGTTCCATCGGCAGCAGCGAGTGCGCGACGAAGTCCTGCTGTCCCAGCCACCCGTCCGGGACGGCGGACGGCCGGGTCGTCACCACGTAGCGGGCCCGGGGGTACGCCGCGATCAGGTTCTTGAGCCAGCGTTCGGTCCGGTTGCGCAGCCGCATCGGGACCTCGTCCACCCCGTCGACCAGGACGAGCGCCCGGCCCTCGGTCAGCAGCCGGTCCGCCCACCCCGCGGGCGCCGCGCCGTGCAGCGGAATACCGGCCGCGCGCAGGAAGTCGTCCGGGGCGGGCAGGGTCTCGTACGAGGTGAAGGCGCGCAGCCGAAGGACGAACGGTACGCAGCGGTTCCAGTCCATCAGCTCGCTGTCGAACGTGCGGCGTGCGGCATTCAGCGCCAGCCACTGCACCAGCGTGCTCTTCCCGGAACCCGCCGGGCCGTGCAGGAGCAGCCGGTTGGTCTCCAGGAGCGCCTGCTCGGCCCTGACCGTCACCCGGTCCGGCGCGGACAGCTCCCACCATTGCGGACTGGTGTCATGGGAACTCACCGCCAGACTGATGTACGCCGTCTCCAGCCGCCACTCACTCGCCGACCGCCCCAGCGTCAGCCCGAACAACCCCATCCGGCTGTTCGCCGCGGCCACGAACTCCGCGTAGCGCCGCTCGAAGTCCAGCGCCGCCGCGTCCGGGCGCGGGCCCACCCGGGCCCGGACGTCCTCCACCAGCTCCCGTGTCCGCTCCGCCGCGCGGACCTGCTCCACCGCCGCCCGCGCCGCGAACGACGGCTGGGCGGTCAGCTGCTCCACGACATGCGCGCAGCACCGGCCGAGCAGCTCCTCGTACAGCTCGACCGCACGTTCCGAGAGGCCCGTGGCGGGCGCCGACAGCTCGGCGCGCAGTCGCTCGGGCTCCAGGTCCAAGGCGAACAGCCGGTCCGCCGTCAGTTCGCCCGCTGCCGCGAAGGTGTCCCGTACCGCTTCCACGGCGGCCAGCCGCTCGTGCTCCGGCACTCCGGCGTACGACTGGGCCAGCCGCCCGCCGAGCACCTTCGCCAGGCGGTCCGGCTTCGCCGGGCGGGGGAGCGGGCGCACCGGGTCCGGGACCAGGCCCGCGCCGGGCTTCGGCGTCACCAGCGATCTGGTGACCGTGCCGATCACCGTAGTGGCCAGCCGAAACATCGCAACTTCCAGACCCTGCACGGCAGTTCCTCCCCCACGGAAGCTCCAGTACAGGGATCGTACGATGCCCGCATTGGCAGAAGTCACCAAAGACTGCTGACACCGCGTCTCGCATACTTGTTGGTAACAACGTCTGGTGCCCGGCCGACCTGCGGCTCTACGGTGCTCGCATGCCGCCGAACCTGCCCGATGTCGTACTCTGGTCCATACCGGCCTTCGTCCTGCTCACTGTCCTCGAAGTGGCTCTCCACCACTTCCATCCCGATGACGAAGCCGCCGGGTACGAGGCGAAGGACGCCGTCACCAGCATCACCATGGGGCTCGGCAGCCTGGTCTTCGACCTGCTGTGGAAAGTGCCCATCGTCGCCATCTACACCGCGGTCTACGAGCTGACCCCGCTCCGTGTCCCCGTGCTGTGGTGGACCGTCCTGCTGATGCTGCTCGCGCAGGACTTCTTCTACTACTGGTCGCACCGGGGCCACCACATCATCCGGATCCTCTGGGCCTGCCATGTGGTCCACCACTCCAGCCGGAAGTTCAACCTCTCCACCGCGCTGCGCCAGCCCTGGACCTCGCTGACCGTCTGGCCGTTCTATGTGCCGCTCATCGCCTGCGGTGTCCATCCGGCCGCGCTCGCCTTCTGCTCGTCGGCGAACCTCGTCTACCAGTTCTGGGTGCACACGGAGCGCATCGACAAGCTGCCCAGACCCTTCGAGTACGTACTGAACACGCCCTCCCACCACCGGGTGCACCACGCATCGCAGGGCGGCTACCTGGACCGGAACTTCGGCGGCATCCTGATCCTGTGGGACCGGCTCTTCGGGTCCTTCACCGCCGAGACCGAGCGGCCCGTGTTCGGCCTCACCAAGAACATCGACACCTTCAATCCGCTCCGTGTCGCCACCCATGAGTACGCCGCCATCGCCCGCGATGTGCGGGCGGCGGGCAGCTGGAGCGAGCGGGCCGGGCGGATCTTCCGCGGGCCCGGCTGGCAGCCGGCCGAAACGGCCGCCCGTACGGCCGTCCCCGCCCAGGAGCGCATCGGATGAGCGCCGCAGCCGTCACGGACCGGCGGGAACGTCTCGTACGCCCGCTGCTCATCGCCTTCTTCGTGGCCTCGGCCGTCGACCTCTTCGGCGTCCTCGCCGGCGTCTCGGTCGCCCACATCGTCGCCAAGCCCCTGCTGATGCCGCTGCTGGCCGGGTACGCCGCCGCACGGCGCGGCCCCCGGCTGCTCGTCGCGGCCCTCCTGTTCGGCTGGGGCGGCGACACGTTCCTGCTGCCCGATTCCGATGTCGCCTTCCTCATCGGGATGGGCTCCTTCGCCGCAGGTCACATCTGCTATCTGTGGCTCTTCGGACGTGCCCGCAGTTCGCTGCTCGCCGGGGCCGTGTACGCCGCCGTCCTGGCCACCTTCATCGCGCTGCTCTGGAGCGGGCTGCCGGCGGACATGCGGATTCCGATTTCCGGCTACAGCCTGCTGCTCACGGCGATGGCGTACCGCGCCGGCACCCTCGGCCGGTACGCGGCCGCCGGCGGGGCGCTCTTCCTGCTCTCCGACGCGCTCATCGCCACCGGCATCGCCGACTGGCCGCAGCTGCCCGCCCCCGACTTCTGGGTCATGCTCACCTACATCGCCGCACAGTTCCTGCTGACCCTCGGAGGCCTCGCACCCGATGCGAAAAGGGCTGGTGCCACCCCTGGGGCGTACCGTGAACGGAGTATCAGTAGCTGAGAACGGCAAGGACCCCCACGCATGCGCGCCACCGTCATCCACGCCCCCCACGACATACGCGTGCAGGAGGTGCCCGACCCCACGGTCCAGCAGCCCACCGATGTGGTGCTGCGGGTCCTGCGGGCCTGTATCTGCGGCAGCGACCTGTGGGCGTACCGCGGCGAGTCCGCCCGGCAGCCCGGCCAGCGCATCGGGCACGAGTTCCTCGGGATCGTCGAGGAGGCGGGTTCCGAGGTGGTCGGCTTCGCCGTCGGTGACCTCGTCGTCGCGCCCTTCGTCTGGTCCGACGGCACCTGCGCGTACTGCGCGGAGGGTCTGACCACCTCCTGCCCGCAGGGCGGCTTCTGGGGCTCGGTCGGCTCCGACGGCGGGCAGGGCGAGGCCGTGCGCGTCCCGTTCGCCGACGGCACTCTGGTCAAGCTCCCCGCCGCCGCGGCCTTTGACGACCACCTGCTCACCGCGCTGCTGGCCCTGTCCGATGTGCTCGGCACCGGACACCACGCCGCCGTCGGCGCGGGCGTGAAGCCCGGCACCACGGTCGCGGTCGTCGGTGACGGAGCGGTCGGACTGTGCGGTGTCATGGCCGCCAAGAGGCTCGGCGCCGAGCGGATCATCGCGCTCGGCCGCCACCAGGAGCGTACGGACATCGCCCGCACCTTCGGCGCCACGGACGTCGTCGCCGAGCGCGGCGAAGCGGCCGTCGAAGCCGTACGGGAACTGCTCGGCGGCGAGGGCGCACACGCCGTGATCGAGGCCGTCGGCACCGAGCAGTCGATGCGCACCGCCGTCGGGATCACCCGCGACGGCGGCTCCATCGGCTACGTCGGCGTGCCGCACGGCAGCGGCACCGGCCTGGACCTCGGCGTCATGTTCGGCCGGAACATCGCCCTGCGCGGCGGCGTCGCCCCCGTGCGCACGTACATTCCGGAGCTGCTCCCCGACGTGCTGTCCGGCACGATCGACCCGTCGCCCGTCTTCGACCTGACGATCGGCCTCGACGACGTCCCCGCCGGTTACAAGGCGATGGACAACCGGACGGCGCTGAAGGTGCTCATCAAGCCGTGAGCCAGGCGGTCGCGTCCGCCCCCGGCGGGCCGGGCGGGCGCGACCAGTCGGCGGGGGAACCGTCGAAGGCGACCGGCGGCAGGGCGTGACGCAGCCGGCCCAGCGGGCTGTCCGTCTCCGTGAGCCACTTCTCCGGGTCGTACGAACCCCCGGCCCCGGTCTCGGGCACCTGCCGAGCGGGCAGCTCGTCGAGCAGCCAGGCGGCGGTACGGGCGAGCGAGAGCGTGACCAGCCGGGAGCCGCCGTCGTCGTGCTGCTCGGTCAGTGCGCGCAGCACGGCGGCGGCCAGCAGATAGCCCGTGCCGTGGTCGAGCGCCTGGGCGGGCAGCGCACCGGGCGGGTTCTCGGGTCCTGCCGCGGCCTCGACCGAGGCGATGCCGGTGGCCACCTGCACCAGACTGTCGAAGCCGCGCCGCTGCGCCCATGGACCGTGCCCCCAGGCGGACAGGCGCCCGATCACCAGCCCCGGCCTGCGCGCGGCCAGGGACTCCGGCGTCAGGCCGAACCGTTCGACCGCACCGGGCCGGTAGCCGATGACGACCACATCCGCGCCGGCCAGCAGCTCGTCGAACGCGGCCGCACCGGAGCGGCTGCCGAGATCCAGGATGACCGACCGCTTCCCGAAACCGGTGTCGCTGTGCGCGTCCTGGCTCTCCGGGAGCTGCGGGGCGTCGATCCGCAGGACATCCGCGCCGAGCAGCGCGAGCGTACGGGTGGCGACGGGCCCCGCGATGACCCGGGTGAGGTCCAGCACACGCAACCCGGCAGCGGGCAGCAGCGGTTCACCGGCGAGCGCCGCCGTCCGGCGGACCGGCGCGCTGTCGATACGGTCCCTGGCCACCAGCGGCGTGCCCGCGACCGCGGCACCCCGAGGGTCGGCCGCCCACTCCTCGGGCGTACGAGCGACCACGGCCAGCCCGCCCGCGGCGTACACCGTCTGTTCGATCTCCGGTCCCCGGCGCCCGGCGAACGAGGCGGCGACGGCGTCCACGGCGATGTCGTCCGAGGTGTCCGCGGGCAGCCCCAGCGTGGCGAGCAACCGGGCCCGGTGGTGCGGGTAGTTGGCGTGCGTACGGACCCAGCCGTCCGCCGTGCGCCAGAACCGGGACAGCGGGGCGAAGTTGGTCGGTGCGCGTCCGTCGATCCGCAGATGGCGCTCGCTCGTGAACGCCGTGGCCACCGCACCGTCGTCGACCAGGACCTGCGGCACGGGGCGCGCGGTGCGGCGGGCGGCCAGTTCGGCGGCGGCCAGTGAGCAGACCGTAACGGCGGAACGGGCCAGTTCCATGGTGGGCAGCCGGGCGGGCAGCAGCCCGTCGGGACCGCTCGTCACGATGTGCGCGAGAAGCGCGGGATCCCCGCCCAGTGCCGCCCAGGCCTGCTCCGTACCGGACATACGTGCGTTGCTCATCCCCGCACTATGGCACTGAGTGTCACTCACCCGGAAGAGACCTGGGGAGGCCAGTGGGAGGGGCCGGAGCCTTCGGCCGCCCCTCCCGACTGCGTCACATTCCCTACCAGCGGACCGCGTTCAGCGCGTTCACCACACCGGCCCCGTAGAAGCCGTTGCGGTTCTTGCCGCCCTCGCAGACGGCGTCGATCTTGCCGTCACCGTTGTAGTCGTACGGTGCGCCGCACGCGGTGGCGTCGGCCTCGGCCGTCAGGAGCGACTTCACGGCAGCCGCCGAAGCGTGCGGGTGCGTCGACTTGATCAGGGCCGCGACGCCCGCGACGTGCGGGGAGGCCATCGACGTACCGGCCTTGTAGCCGTACTTGCCGCCCGGCAGCGTGGACAGGATCAGACCGCTCGTCGCGGGCGGTGCGGGCGTCTGGTAGACCGTCGAGTCGCCGCCGGGAGCTGCGACGTCGATGACGCCGTTCCCGTAGTTCGAGTACGAGGACTTCAGACCCTTGGCACCGGTTGCCGAGACGGTTACGACGCCCGGCAGCATCGCCGGGATGTCGAGGCACTCGCGCGGGTTGATCGTCCGGGTCACGGCCGTGGTGTCGTTCGGGCTGGTCGTGTCGTCGATCGCGCCGGAGGCCAGGTCGAACTTGCTGTTGCCGGCCGAGGCGACGTTGACCGTGCCCTTGTGCTCCGCGTACCGCGTGGCGCGGGCGACGGCCTCGACCAGGGCGCCCTGGTCCGGGTCGTTCTTGCAGTTGAACATCCACGGGTCGGTGTAGTAGCTGTTGTTGGTGACATCGACACCGTGCTCGGCGGCCCAGACGAAGCCGCAGACGATCGACTCGGTGTAGAAGAAGCCGTCCGGGTTCGCCACCTTGATTCCGGCGACCTTCACGCCCGGGGCGACCCCCGTCACCCCAACGCCGTTCTTCGCGGCGGCGATGGTGCCCGCCACGTGCGTGCCGTGGTCGCTCTCACCGGCCTTGGGGCGCCAGGCACCGTCCGTCGTGTCCGGCGCCCCGGACACACAGCTCGCGGAGGCCCCGCGGCTGAAGTTCGGCGCCAGGTCCGGGTGGGTGTCGTCGACACCCGTGTCGATGACCGCGACGGTGACCTTGCTGCTGCCCAGCGTCTCCCGGTGCGCCTGGTCCGCCTTGATGGCGGGCAGATCCCACTGCAGGGGCTCCATCGGATCCTGGTCCGCCGTCGCCTCCGCCGCCGCGCTCCGGGCCTGCTCGGCGGTGAGCGGCTGCTCGACCCCGATGTCCGTGGTGGCCTGCGGAACGATGGGGCTGGTGCGGGTGGCCCCCGCCGAATCGACACCCTTGACCCGGCGGATCGACTGCGCGAAGTCCGGGTTCTGCGACTCGACGACGATGACGCCGATCTGCTCATAGGCGATCACCACCGTGCCGCCGGCCTCGGCTATCGCCTTCTTCACCTGCTTGACGGTGCCGTGATTGCTCCGCGTGTTGACGACGTACGAGAGCTTCGGGCCGTCCGTCGACACCGCCGCCGTGGGCTGCGCGTCCACCGGTGCGGCAGAAGCGGCACCCGTCGGCAGGAAGCCGAGCGAGGCCGTGAGTGCCAGTCCGACGGGCAGCGTCAGTGCGCGCGTCCGTCTGGATCCCAGATGAGCCATGGGGTCTCCACATCATCCGTGCCTGTCGACCGGACACAGGATGTGCCCAGTCGCGTACATGACGAGTGAAGTTATCGCTGATCAGCCCCACTATTCAATGAGTTGGGGGCACTCGGTTCGACCGGATGGGCGCGAAGAGGCGACGAGGCCGCGACGAAGCCGCGACGGAGCCGCGACGGAGAGGCGAGTTCGAGAAGTGCGAACTCGCGGTGAACCGCTTCGCCGCGCTCTCCGTGCCGTTGTCAGGGGAGACGCACCACCATCCCCGACATCGAGGTTCCCCAGTGAAATCCACCGCCTCCACCACCACCGCACCCGCGTCGCGAGGAGATTCCGTGGCTACCGATGCACCGCCGCCCGAGGGCATTACGGAAACCCGCCCTGCCGAGCCCACGACCGAGGCGTTCATCGCGACGCAGGAGAGCGCGGAGTTCGGCGAACTGCGCCACGCCCACCGCTCGTTCGCCTTCCCGCTGACCATCGCCTTCGTCCTCTGGTACCTGCTGTACGTGCTGCTGTCCAACTACGCGGGCGGCTTCATGGGCACCAAGGTGTACAGCAACATCAACGTGGCCTTCGTCTTCGGCCTCGCCCAGTTCGTCACCACATTCCTCATCGCCTGGCTCTACTCGCGCCACGCAGCCGCGAAGCTCGACCCGAAGGCAGAGGCCATCAAGTCCCGTATGGAGGCCGACGCATGAGCGCCGCGTACCACTCGCACCCCGCCCTCCAACTGGCCGCCTCCTCGACCACCGAGCACCGGCCGCTGATCATCACGCTCTTCGCCGTGTTCGTCGCCGCGACCCTGGGCATCACCGTCTGGGCCGGACGGCAGACCAAGAGCGCCTCCGACTTCTACGCCGGCGGCCGCCAGTTCACCGCCTTCCAGAACGGACTCGCCGTCTCCGGCGACTACATGTCGGCGGCCTCGTTCCTCGGGATCGCCGGGGCCATCGCACTCTTCGGCTACGACGGCTTCCTGTACTCCATCGGCTTCCTCGTCGCCTGGCTGGTGGCCCTGCTGCTGGTCGCCGAACCGCTGCGCAACTCGGGCCGCTACACGATGGGCGACGTCCTCGCCTACCGGATGCGGCAGCGCCCGGTCCGTACCGCCTCCGGCGTCTCCACCATCATCGTCTCGATCTTCTACCTGCTGGCGCAGATGGCGGGTGCGGGCGTCCTGGTCTCCCTGCTCCTCGGCATCACCAGCGACGCGGGCAAGATCCTCATCGTCGCGCTGGTCGGCGTACTGATGATCGTGTACGTCACCATCGGCGGCATGAAGGGCACCACCTGGGTCCAGATGGTCAAGGCCGTGCTGCTGATCGCCGGTGCCCTCCTGATGACCTTCCTGGTGCTGCTGAAGTTCAACTTCAACATCTCCGACCTGCTGGGCACGGCCGCCTCGAAGAGCGGCCACGGAGCGGCGTTCCTGGAGCCCGGCCTCAAGTACGGCGCCACCGGCACCTCGAAGCTGGACTTCCTCTCCCTCGGCATCGCCCTGGTCCTCGGCACCGCCGGCCTGCCGCACATCCTGATCCGCTTCTATACGGTGCCGACCGCCAAGGCCGCCCGTAAGTCGGTCAATTGGGCCATCGGCATCATCGGCGCGTTCTACCTGATGACGATCGCGCTCGGTTTCGGCGCCGCGGCCCTGATCGGCCCGGACGAGATCAAGGCGAAGAACCCGGCCGGCAACGCGGCCGCCCCACAGCTCGCCGAGTACCTCGGCGGGGTCGGCTCCACCGGTGGCGCCGTGCTGCTCGCCGTGATCTCGGCCGTCGCCTTCGCCACCATTCTCGCCGTCGTCGCGGGGCTCACCCTCGCCTCCTCGTCCTCCTTCGCGCACGACATCTACGCCAATGTCATCCGCAAGGGGAAGGCCACCGAGAAGGAGGAGATGCGGGCCGCCCGCTGGGCCACCGTCCTCATCGGTGCGGTCGCGATCGCCCTGGGCGCCTTCGCCCGCGACATGAACGTCGCCGGGCTGGTGGCGCTCGCCTTCGCCGTCGCCGCCTCCGCCAATCTGCCGACGATCCTCTACAGCCTCTTCTGGAAGCGGTTCACCACCCAGGGCGCGCTGTGGTCGATCTACGGAGGTCTGGCGAGCTCGGTTTTCCTGGTGCTGTTCTCGCCGGTCGTCTCGGGCAACCCGAAGACGTCGATGTTCAAGGGCGTCGACTTCGCCTGGTTCCCGCTGGAGAACCCGGGCCTGATCTCCATCCCGCTGGGCTTCCTGCTCGGCTGGATCGGCTCCCTCCTCTCGAAGGAGGAGCCGGACAAGGGCAAGTACGCCGAGCTGGAGGTCAAGTCCCTCACGGGCTTCGGGGCGCACTGAGAGGGGAAAGTTCTCCGAGGAGTCCGCTCCACGCGTCACTCCGGTTCCGTGTCCGCGTCGTAGAGTCCTACGACGCGGACACGCCGCTCCTCGTGGCAAACGGGCCGTTCCGATGTCACAGGTCTCGCGTAGTCTCGGAGGAGTCAGCCGGAAGAGCCGGATCCGCAGCTGGGAAGCTACTGGGGGAGGGGGCCCACATGCTCATCGACACCTACGATCGGGTCGCCACCGACCTGCGTGTCTCGCTGACCGACCGGTGCAATCTGCGGTGCACGTACTGCATGCCGGAAGAAGGCCTGCAATGGCTGGCCAAGCCCGACCTGCTCAGTGACGACGAGATCGTCAGGCTGGTCCGCGTCGCCGTCACCCGGCTCGGCATCACCGAGGTCCGCTTCACCGGTGGTGAGCCGCTGCTGCGCCCCGGGCTCGTCTCCATCGTCGAGCGGTGCGCGGCCCTGAGCCCGCGCCCCAAGATGTCGCTCACCACCAACGGCATCGGGCTGAAGCGCACAGCGGCCGCGCTCAAGGCCGCCGGTCTGGACCGGGTCAATGTCTCGCTGGACACCCTGCGCCCCGACGTCTTCAAGGCGCTCACCCGCCGTGACCGCCACCACGACGTGCTGGCCGGCCTGGAAGCCGCCCGCGGTGCCGGCCTCACCCCGGTCAAGGTCAACAGCGTCCTGATGCCGGGACTCAACGACGACGAGGCCCCCGACCTGCTCGCCTGGGCCGTCGAGCACGACTACGAGCTCCGCTTCATCGAGCAGATGCCGCTCGACGCGCAGCACGGCTGGAAGCGCGACGGCATGATCACGGCAGGCGACATACTCCAGTCGCTGCGCACCCGCTTCACCCTCACCGATGAAGGCGACGGCGAGCGCGGCTCCGCCCCCGCCGAGTGCTGGCTCGTCGACGGCGGACCCCACCGTGTCGGTGTCATCGCCTCGGTCACCCGCCCCTTCTGCCGGGCCTGCGACCGGACCAGGCTCACCGCCGACGGTCAGGTGCGCACCTGCCTGTTCGCCCGCGAGGAGACCGATCTGCGCGGCGCCCTGCGCTCGGACGCGCCGGACGAGGAGATCGCCAGGATCTGGACACTCGCGATGTGGGGAAAGAAGGCCGGATCCGGACTGGACGACCCGTCCTTCCTGCAGCCCGAGCGGCCGATGTCGGCGATCGGCGGCTAGGGTCTGCCCGGCCCCAAGGGGCCTGTCCGGCCCTGGGCCGCCCTAGCGTCCGTCCGCCCCTGATCCGCCGGACTCCCACTCCGCCAGCGTCACGACATCCTTGAGGAAGCCCCGGACGCCCAGGAACGAGGAGAGATGCTCCCGGTGCTCCTCGCAGGCCAGCCAGGTCTTACGGCGCTCCGGGGTGTGCAGCTTCGGGTTGTTCCAGGCGAGCACCCATACGGCGTCGGCCCGGCAGCCCTTGGCGGAACAGATGGGTGCGGCGGCAGCGCTCTCGGCCGCGGATTCAGGGGAGTTCACGGACTCAACCCTAGTCAGCGCCTGTGCCGACCCCACGGGCCGGCCGCCCGACGCATCCCCTGCCGGAGAAAACCCGACGCATTCCCTGCCGGAAAAGGGCGAAAAAGCGACGCCGAGCAGCCACGGGGGGAGCTGCCCGGCGTCGGTCTGTCGCTCCGACGGGGGATGCGGAGCGCCTACGAAGTATGTCACGCAGACCGGGGTGTGGTGCACCGTAACTTCATGATTGATCTGAGGTTCTCTTGAGCCTTGGGCGACAGCCCGGCCCCAACTGTGCTTATGCCGATTCCCCGCCGCTCCGGGCTCCGTCGGCCTCCGGACCGGACTGCTCGGATCCGGCCACGGGTGCCGCGTCGAGCGCCGGACGCATCGGCGCCGGGACGAAGGTCGAAGGAAGCGAAGGGGTGTTCTCCCGGCCCGCATTGGCGATGACCACCGCCACGTACGGGAGCAGAACACCGAGCGCCAGCGCCACGATCGCGACATACCGCTCGACGTTCCACAGCACGGCGGCCAGGATCACCGAAACCGTTCGCACGGACATCGAGATCACATAGCGCCGCTGCCTGCTGCGCACATCGTCCGCGAGCCCCTGCCGGGCCCCCGTGATCCGGAAGACCTCGACACCGCTCTGCTTCCGCATCATGTCTCCACCACCCTTCCCCCAGCGCCTCGCGGGCCGGGGGAGACCTCATTTCCGCGCCGGACGCTCCCCGGACCGGACCGTATCCACCGTACGCCCGGTGTGCGACGGCTTCGAGACCGGGGCGCGCCGCATTCGTGCATATCGGCAGCCGTGCCGCACATACGGACGCGTCCGACATGCGGCGTACGGCCCACGGGCCGAGACTGGGCGCACATGCGCGACATCGCGTCGCACGAGGAGGCGACATGGGCTGGTTGTGGGCAATCATCGTGGGTCTGGTGCTCGGTCTGATCGCGAAGGCGATCCTGCCCGGCAAACAGAACATCCCACTCTGGCTGACGACGATCTTCGGCATCATCGGCAGCGTCCTCGGCAATGCCGTCGCCACCTGGATCGGTGTCAACGACACCAAGGGCATCGACTGGACGCGCCATCTGTTCCAGCTGATCGGTGCCGTGGTCATCGTAGGTGTCGGCGACATGCTGTGGGCCTCGTTCCGCGGCATCAGACAGAAGGCCTGAGCCAACCCAAGGCCTGGGACGACAGACGGCCTGGGCCACCGGGCCACACGCACTGCGGCCGGACACGCGTCACGCGTGCCCGGCCGCAGTGCCGATGTTCAGGGATCAGCCGGTGACCTCGACGGCGGCGAGGTTCTTCTTGCCCCGGCGCAGCACCAGCCAGCGCCCGTGCAGCAACTCCTCGCGGGCCGGTGCGCTCTCGCCGTCCGTGACCTTGACGTTGTTCACGTACGCACCGCCCTCCTTCACCGTGCGGCGGGCGCCCGACTTGCTCGGCGCCAGGCCGACCTCCACCAGGAGGTCCACCAGTGGACCGAGCTCCGTGACCTGTGCGTGCGGCACCTCGGAGAGTGCGGCGCTCAGCGTCGCCTCGTCCAGCTCGCCGAGCTCACCCTGGCCGAAGAGCGCCTTCGACGCCGCGATGACCGCAGCGCACTGGTCGGCGCCGTGCACCAGCGTCGTCAGCTCCTCGGCCAGCGCACGCTGCGCCGTCCGGGCCTGCGGACGCTCCTCGGTGACCTTTTCCAGCTCCGCAAGCTCCGCGGGGCTCTGGAAGCTGAGGATGCGCATGTACCGGGAGACGTCCCGGTCGTCCACGTTCAGCCAGAACTGGTAGAACGCGTACGGCGTCGTCATCGCCGGGTCGAGCCAGACGGCCCCGCTCTCGGACTTGCCGAACTTGGTCCCGTCCGCCTTCGTCATCAGCGGGGTCGCCAGCGCGTGCACCTCGGCGCCCGGTTCCAGGCGGTGGATCAGGTCGAGACCCGCGGTGAGGTTGCCCCACTGGTCGCTGCCGCCCTGCTGGAGGGTGCAGCCGTAGCGCCGGTACAGCTCCAGGTAGTCCATGCTCTGGAGCAGCTGGTAGCTGAACTCGGTGTAGCTGATGCCCTCGTCGGACTCCAGCCGCCGGGCGATGGAGTCCTTGGTCAGCATCTTGTTGACGCGGAAGTGCTTGCCGATGTCCCGGAGGAACTCGATCGCGGACATGCCCGCGGTCCAGTCCAGGTTATTGACCATGACTGCCGCGTTCTCGCCCTCGAAGGACAGGAACGGCTCGATCTGGGACCGCAGCCGCGACACCCAGTTGGCGACCGTCTCCGGGTCGTTCAGCGTGCGCTCGGCGGTCGGCCTCGGGTCACCGATCTGACCGGTGGCCCCGCCCACCAGGGCGAGCGGCCGCAGACCGGCCCGCTGGAGCCGGCGCATGGTGAGCACCTGCACCAGATGGCCGACGTGCAGACTCGCCGCGGTGGGGTCGTAGCCGCAATAGAACGTGACGGGACCGTCCGCGAGAGCCTTGCGCAGTGCGTCCTCATCAGTGGACTGGGCGAACAGCCCGCGCCACTTCAGCTCGTCGACGATGTCCGTCACGGTTCCGTGTCTCCTCAGCTACGTGTATCGAAAGGCACCAGTCAGTCTAGGCGGGTCACACGCCCAGGCTCACCGAGCTCATGTTGAAGTCCGGGATCCGCAGCGCGGGCATGGCGGCCCGGGTGAACCAGTCGCCCCACTCGCGCGGCAGCGTCTTCTCCGTACGGCCCGCTTCCGTGGCCCGCGACAGCAGATCCACCGGCGACTCGTTGAACCGGAAGTTGTTCACCTCGCCGACGACCTCGCCGCCCTCGACGAGATACACCCCGTCGCGGGTCAGCCCGGTCAGCAGGAGTGTCGCCGGATCGACCTCCCGGATGTACCACATGCAGGTCAGCAGCAGTCCGCGGCCGGTCGTCGCGGCCACCATTTCCTCCAGCGACTGCTCACCGCCGCCCTCCAGCACCAGGTTGTCGATCGCCGGCGCGACCGGCAGCCCGGTCAGCCCGGCCGTGTGCCGGGTGGTCGTCAGATGCTCCAGCCTGCCGTCCCGGATCCAGTCGGTCGACGTCAGCGGCAGACCGTTGTCGAAGACGGAAGCGCCGTCCCCCGAGGCATGGGCGATCACGAACGGCGCCGACTCCAGGCCCGGTGCGTGCGGGTCGCTGCGCAGCGACAGCGGCAGCTCGGACAGGGTCTCGCCGATCCTCGTCCCGCCGCCCGGCTTGGAGAACACCGTCCGGCCCTCCGCGGCGTCCCGTGCCGTCGACGACCACAGCTGGTAGATCAGCAGATCGGCCACGGCGGTCGGCGGCAGCAGCGTCTCGTACCGCCCGGCGGGCAGCTCGATACGGCGCTCCGCCCAGCGCAGCCGCTGCGCCAGCTCCGCGTCGAGCTCGGCCGGATCGACATCCTTGAAGTCGCGCGTGGAGCGGCCCGCCCAGGTCGAACGGGTCCGGTCGGGGGACTTGGCGTTGAGCTCCAGCGTCCCGTTCGGCTGGTCGTGGCGCAGCCGCAGCCCCGTGGACGTACCGAGGTACGTCGAGGTCAGCTGGTGGTGGGCGAAGCCGTACAGCTCACGGCCACCGGAGCGGGCACGGGCGAAGGCGTCGCCGAGCGCCGGGGCGAACTCCGCGAAGACGTCCGAGCCCGTCTCGGCCGGCGCGTCCGTGAAATCGGGCGACGAGGGCACCTTGCCGACCAGCGGCTGCGCGTCCTCCGCCGGACCGGCCCCCCGCGCGGCGGCCTCGGCGGCCCGCACCAGCGGTTCCAGGTCGTCGGCGGTGACGGCGGACCGCGACACCACCCCGGACGCGGTGCCCTGCGCACCGTCGACGGTCGCGATGACGGTCAGGGTCCGCCCCCGCGTCACCCCGTTCGTGGTGAGCGCGTTGCCGGCCCAGCGCAGATTCGCGGACGATTCCTCGTCGGCGATGACGACACAGCCGTCGGCGGTGGACAGTTCGAGCGCCCGCTCGACGATCTCGTGCGGCTTGCTGACGCGGCTCATCGTCCGGCCTCCTGCGTCGTGTCGAGACTGTGCTGTCCCGGGGGACGACCCCCGGACCCCCAGCCGGTTCCGTGGTGACCGCTCATCGTCCGGCCTCCTGCGTCGTATTGAGGATGTTCACGCCCCGGAAGAGGGCGGAGGGGCAGCCGTGCGAGACGGCCGCGACCTGGCCGGGCTGGGCCTTGCCGCAGTTGAAGGCGCCGCCCAGGACATACGTCTGCGGGCCGCCGACCTTCTCCATCGAGCCCCAGAAGTCCGTCGTCGTCGCCTGGTACGCGACGTCGCGCAGCTGTCCGGCCAGCTTGCCGTTCTCGATGCGGAAGAATCGCTGCGCGGTGAATTGGAAGTTGTACCTCTGCATGTCGATCGACCAGGACCGGTCGCCGACCACATAGATCCCGCGCTCCACCCCGCCGATCAGATCCTCCGTGGACAGCCCGCCCGGATCCGGCCGCAGCGACACGTTCGCCATCCGCTGCACGGGGACATGGCCCGGCGAGTCCGCGTACGCGCACCCGTTGGAACGGCCCAGACCCGTCAGCTTCGCGATCCGCCGGTCGAGCTGGTAGCCGACAAGTGTCCCGTCCTTGATCAGGTCCCAGGACTGCGCCTCGACACCCTCGTCGTCGTACCCGATGGTCGCGAGCCCGTGCTCGGCGGTGCGGTCGCCCGTCACATTCATCACGGGCGAGCCGTACGTCAGTTTCCCCAGCTGGTCGAAGGTGGCGAACGAGGTACCGGCGTACGCCGCCTCGTACCCGAGCGCCCGGTCCAGTTCGGTGGCGTGGCCGATCGACTCATGGATGGTCAGCCAGAGATTGGACGGGTCGACGACCAGGTCGTACGCCCCCGCCTCGACGCTCGGCGCCCGCATCTTCTCGGCCAGCAGCCCGGGGATCCGCTCCAGCTCGGCGTCCCAGTCCCAGCCGGTCCCGGTGAGGTACTCCCAGCCGCGGCCCACCGGCGGGGCGATGGTCCGCATCGAGTCGAACTCACCGGTGGTCCCGTCCACGGCGACCGCGGTGAACTGCGGATGCAGCCGCACCCGCTGCTGGGTGGTGACGGTGCCCGCCGTGTCCGCGTAGAACTTGTTCTCGTGGACGGTCATCAGCGAGGCATCCACGTGCGCGACGCCCTCCGCGCCCAGGAGCCGGCTGCTCCACTCGGCGAGCAGCCCCGCCTTCTCCTCGTCCGGTACGTCGAAGGGGTCGATGTCGTACGCCGAGACCCAGGTCCGCTCACCGTGCACCGGCTCGTCCGCCAGCTCGACCCTCTCGTCGGAGCCGGCCGCCGCGATCACCTTCGCCGACAGCTTCGCCATGGCGACGGCCTGCGAGGCCACCTTTGCCGCGGCGTCCATCGTCAGATCCACGCCGGACGCGAACCCCCACGCCCCACCGTGCACGACGCGCACCGCGTACCCGAGATCGGTGGTGTCCGAGGTCCCGGCGGGCCGGGCGTCCCGCAGCCGCCAGGACGCGCTGCGCACCCGCTCGAAACGGAAGTCGGCATGCACGGCCCCCAACGCACGGGCACGGGCCAGCGCCGCGTCGGCGAGGGCCCGCAGGGGCAGGGCCAGGAATGACTGATCTACTTCATGAGGCATGTAGTACTCCGTCTTTTCGGCATCTGTCCGCAGTGAACCATGCCGTGCGTCGAGGGCGACCGGCCATAGGTTTCCCGGACGAGCGCGCCGGGCTCGCCAACCGGCTCGGCGCGGGCCACCCGAGTCCTGGATCCGATCACGGTTCCTCGAACAGAGCTTCATCTCCTACGAGATGGCCCCTCGGGCCAGCCTCCCCGACCGATCAAAGGTCGCCGTCGATCACGCCCGCCCTGAACGCGGCCCACCCCGATGCCGTGAACCGCAGGGGGGTGCGTGCGGGGTCTTTCGAGTCGCGTACGGCCCTGCCGCCATCGGGAAGATGGGCGACCTCGACGCAGTTGCCCTCCCCGCCGCTGGCCGTGGCTTTGTGCCAGGTAACCGCGGAGATGTCGTATGCGTACAGTTCCGCTTCGTGATCTTCGTTCACTTACGGTGTCTCTCTTCCATCTGGGAAATCAGCGTCAGCGAGTCGTCCGTCGGTAGTGCCGCCGCAACGATTCGCTCGAACGCGTCGGCGAAAGTCCCCACTTCACCGACTCCCTCAACGTAGGACGACCCGATGAGATTCTCCAGCAGAACTACATCTGGCATCGGTCCGGGAAAGCCGACGAGGCTGAAGCCGCCGACGCTCCCCGGATGGGGCGTGCCGTTGAGCGGCATCACCTGGAGTGTCACATGCGGCATCTCCGAGACGTCCAGCAGCCTGCGCAGCTGCTCGCGCATGGTCGTCGGCCGTGTGGCGAACCTCTGGTGCAGCACGGCTTCATGGATGATCGCCCAGAGCTTCAGCGCCCCTGAGGGACGGGTGAGCACGGCCTGACGGGCCTGGCGGACCTCCGCGAGTGCGGCAACTTCTTCGGGCGTGCGCGTGATCGCGTTGGCGGCGATGGTTTCCCGTGCGTACGCGGCGGTCTGAAGAAGGCCGGGAATGAGCAGCGGCGCGAATTCGCGGACGCTCTCAGCATCGGATTCGAGTGAGATGTAGTCCGCGTACGTGGGCGACACGATGCCGCTGTACGTCTGCCACCAGCCCTGCTTGCGGGCGTCCTTGGCGAGCCCTTCCAGGGCCGCGACCACCTCTTGGTCATCAATCCCGTACACCCTGAGCAACTCGGCCACCTCCGTCGGCCGGACATGACCGTTGGCGGTCTCGATCCGGGACAGCTTGGGGCCGAGCCACCCCAGCGCTTCGGCTGCCGAGTCGAGGGTGAGGCCGGCTGCGTTTCGATACCGGCGGAGAGCTTCGCCGAGCCGGCGTCGGCGGACTGTGGGAACTGGTCGGGAATGCCGTCCGGGCCTGCGGAGACCACGTTCCGGTGGTCGTGGAGGTGTACGCCGCAGCCTTCGGGATCGCGGTCAACGTCCACGACCCGGACCCCCGCACTCTCCCGCGCCGTCGCGGTATCGCGCTGGACGACGCGGAGGCCGAGGCCGGCCGCGGCCTCGCGCTGCTGGATCTGCTCGCTCCGGGCTGGCATGTGGTCCGGTCGTCGATCGGCAAGCAGATCCGGTGCCGGGTCCCCTGCCCGGCCGGGTGAGCCCTGCCCTGCCGGGCCGTGTCGATGCATCCTCGTTGTAGGTACGATTCAAAAATGTAGGTACTTTCCCTGATGGTTGTCGAAGGGAGCCCCGATGAGCACCATCTCCGTCCGAGAGTTCTCGTACAACCCGAGTGCCGTCTTCGCCCGCGTGGAAAAGGGCGAGGCGATTCAGGTGACGAGACACGGCAACGTCATCGCCATACTGCTTCCTGGTACCGGGGCCTCGGAGCGCTATGCCCCGCTCGTCGCGCAAGGGCAGATCAGGCTGAAGCCGGCCACGACGGCCGATCTCGACCGGCTGCCGGTCTGTGGGCCGCCGGAAGATGTCTCCCCCCTGGATATTTTGCTCGCCGACCGTGAGGACGATCCGCGTTGATCTACGTGGACAGCTCGGCGATCGTCACCCTGCTGAGTGGGCGCGAGCACGCTCGCGAGCTGCGAGCTCATCTGGCGGGGCGAGCGGTGGCACCGCTGGCAACCAGCAGTCTCGGCTTCGTAGAGACGGTTCGGACCCTGGACCAAGTCGGTAGCTTCCCTCATCTCATGGGGGACCTGACTCGGGACTTCACCGAGATTCTGCTGACCGACGAAGTGCGGGACGCAGCTGCCGCCCTGTCGGGCAGGGTGCGGACTCTCGACGCGATTCATGTGGCCAGCGCGCAGGTGCTGGGAGCGTCGCTCGACGTGCTCATCAGTTACGACAAACGGATGCTGGAGGTTGCCGAAAGCGTCGGTCTTCCTGTCGAGGCGCCCGGCTTTCGCTGACGCACTCGCTGGTACAGGAAACGTTCGCTCAGAGCAGGCACTGTAGGAACCCCACAGTGCCCGAGGGAAGGCGCTGTCAGGGGCCGATTGCTCGCGGAGCGCCTGGTACCGATAGGTTTTCGAGGTACCAGACCGCTACCGAAAGGGTGATCCGTTGAGCCGCTCGGTTCTCGTCACCGGAGGAAACCGGGGCATCGGCCTCGCCATCGCCCGCGCTTTCGCCGAAAACGGCGACAAGGTCGCGATCACCTACCGCTCCGGCGAGCCGCCCCAGGTACTCACCGAGGCGGGCTGCCTCGCGGTCCGCTGCGACATCACGGACGCCGAACAGGTGGAGCAGGCCTACAAGGAGATCGAGGAAAAGCACGGTCCTGTCGAGGTGCTGGTCGCCAACGCCGGTATCACCAAGGACCAGTTGCTGATGCGGATGTCCGAGGACGACTTCACGTCCGTACTCGACACCAACCTCACCGGCACCTTCCGGGTCGTCAAGCGCGCCAACCGCGGCATGCTGCGAGCCAAGAAGGGCCGCGTCGTCCTCATCTCCTCCGTCGTCGGGCTCCTCGGCTCGGCCGGGCAGGCGAACTACGCCGCCTCCAAGGCGGGTCTGGTCGGCTTCGCCCGGTCGCTGGCCCGTGAACTCGGCTCGCGGAACATCACCTTCAACGTCGTCGCACCCGGCTTCGTCGACACCGACATGACCCAGGTGCTCACCGAGGAGCAGCGCAAGGGCATCGTGTCCCAGGTGCCGCTCGGCCGCTACGCGCGGCCCGAGGAGATCGCCGCCGCAGTGCGCTTCCTCGCCTCCGACGACGCGTCGTACATCACTGGAGCCGTCATCCCCGTTGACGGCGGATTGGGCATGGGTCACTGATCACCATGAGCGGAATTCTCGACGGCAAGCGCATCCTCATCACCGGTGTGCTGATGGAGTCGTCCATCGCTTTCCACACCGCCAAGGTGGCCCAGGAGCAGGGTGCCGAAGTCATCCTGACCGCCTTCCCGCGGCCCACGCTGACGGAGCGCATCGCCAAGAAGCTGCCGAAGCCGGCCAAGGTCATCGAGCTGGACGTGACCAACGCCGAGCACCTGGACCGTCTCGCCGGTCTGGTCCGTGACGAGCTCGGTTCGCTCGACGGCGTCGTGCACTCCATCGGCTTCGCGCCGCAGGACGCGCTCGGCGGCAACTTCCTGAACACCCCGTTCGAGTCCGTCGCCACCGCGATGCACGTCTCGGCGTTCTCGCTGAAGTCGCTCGCCATGGCCTGCAAGCCGCTGATGAGCGAGGGCGGCTCGATCGTCGGTCTCACCTTCGACGCGCAGTACGCCTGGCCGCAGTACGACTGGATGGGCCCGGCCAAGGCCGCGCTGGAGGCCACCTCCCGCTACCTCGCCCGTGACCTGGGCAAGGACGACATCCGCTGCAACCTGATCTCGGCCGGACCGATCGGCTCCATGGCCGCGAAGTCCATCCCGGGCTTCTCCGAGCTCGCGGACGTGTGGAACACCCGCTCCCCGCTGGCCTGGAACATGTCGGACCCGGAGCCGGCCGGCCGCGGTGTGGTCGCCCTGCTCTCGGACTTCTTCCCGAAGACCACGGGCGAGATCATCCACGTCGACGGTGGCGTGCACATGATGGGTGCCTGATCCCGTACAACAGGCTGTGACACGGCCGCGTACCGCCTCCGATCAGGCGGTACGCGGCCGTCGTGCGTCCGTGCCCGGCCCCGACCCGCTCAAGTCGAAAAGATGGTCGATCCACCGCAGAATGTGGTGGAACCGGACTTTTGGTCAGGCTGCGGGGAGGAGGTCGCTGTGCGCTCCACACGTCGCCGAACCTGGGCACTGCCGGCGGCCTCCATAGCCGTCGCCGCACTTCTCGCCCCCGTAGCCATATCCATGGCGGGGCGGGCAGGAGCCGGGGCGCCCGCGCCCGTCGCTCCGACCCCCGACCCCGCCGGATCCGAATGCCGTACGTCGGTCCGGGGCTCCCGGGTCGTCGCCTACTGCCACAATCCGTACCCCTCCACCGACCGCGTGCAGCTGCACACCGAGTGCCGCCGCTGGTGGGACATAGACGCGGACGCCACCCCGGTCGACGTGGGACCGGGGCGGACCGTGCGGCTCGACGACCGCTGCTGGAAGGAAGTCGGCTCCGTCTGGATCACACACCGGGTGCAGGACACGCTCCAGCGCCGTCCGGCCTAGACCCGGTCCACCAGACAGCTCAGTGCATGACTCGCGGCCTCGGCCGCTGCCGTCTCCGCGTCCCCGGCCCGGATCGCCTCGACCAGCCGACCGTGGTCCATATGATTCTCCGGTCGCAGCTCATGACCGACATCGACCCTGAGATAGTCGCGCAGCAGATCGCCCAGGTCGGCGTAGAGGCCGGTCAGCACGTCGTTGTGCGAGGCCGCGACCACGGCCAGATGCAGCGTCGCGTCCGCCGCGACGAACGCCTCGGCGTCGCCCGCGGCCCAGGTCTCCTCCCGGCGCACCATGAGCGCGTCCAGCTGTTTCAGATCCCGCTCGGTGCGCCGGGCAGCTGCCAACCGCGCCGCCGACGACTCCAGGGTGGAGCGCAGCTCGGCGACATGGCGCGGATCGGCGGAGGCGAAACGGCGGTGCATCACCCCGGCCAGTTCGCTGATGGCGACGACATAGGTGCCCGAGCCCTGCCGGATGTCGAGCAGGCCGTTGTGTGCGAGCGCGCGCACGGCCTCGCGAACGGTGTTACGGGCCACCCCCAGCTGCTCCACCAGCTCGGGCTCGGTGGGAATCCGTGAACCCACGGGCCACTCGCCCGAGGTGATCTGATTCCTCAGCTGGGCAATCACCTGGTCGGCGAGTGCCGAACGCCGCGGAGACGTCAGCGCCATGGTGCTCCTTGCTCGGGTTGCTGGGGTGATGAAGGGTGATGGGGGTCGCTCTGCTTGCAGCGAATGGTCTCAGAGGAGCTCTCGGAGGATTGGACAATCAATCATCCCATGATTCTATGATGGGCCTCATGCCCGACGACGAGACCCAGTACCGGACCCGGACCCTGAGCCCCGCCATCACGGCGGACGCCCCCACGAAAACCCCGACCCCGCAAGCCTCACAGGCCCCGCAGACGGCACAGGCCGCCGCCGGGCCCTCCCCATGGCTGCTCCGGCTGGTCACCATCGGGCTCGTCCTCACCGCGCTCAACCTCCGCCCTGCCATCACCAGCCTCGGCGCCCTCCTCGAAGAGGTGCAGGACGGGCTGCACATGAGCGCCGCCGTCGCCGGTGTCCTCACCTCCGTACCGCCGCTCTGCTTCGCGATCTTCGGCATCATGGCGCCCCGCCTCGCCCGCCGCTTCGGCCCGGGCGCGGTCGTCTGCGCCGGCATGATCGCCATCACGGCCGGTCTCGTGATCCGGCCCCTCGTCGGCTCGACGGCCGGCTTCCTCGCCGCGAGCGCCCTCGCGCTCATGGGCATCGCCGTCAGCAACGTCCTGATGCCGGTGATCGTCAAGCGCTGGTTCCCGGACCGCGTCGGCTCCATGACCGGGCTCTACTCGATGGCCCTGTCCCTCGGGACCTCGCTCGCCGCCGCAGTGACCGTGCCCATGACCCATGCGCTGGGCGGCAGCTGGAAGGCGGGCCTCGGCATCTGGGCCGTGCTCGCCGCCGCCGCGATTTTGCCCTGGATCCCGCTGGTGCGGGACCGGCGCGGTACCTCCGGGCAGTCCGCCGCCCATCACCAGGACGTCCCGACTCTCAGGATCACCCGCAGCCGTACCGCCTGGGGTCTGGCCTGCTTCTTCGGCCTGCAGGCCACCGCCGCGTACATCACCATGGGATGGATGCCGCAGATCTTCCGCGACGCGGGGGTCTCGGCCGGTACGGCGGGCGTTCTGCTCGCCGTGACCATGGCGATGGGCGTGCCGCTCGCCTTTGTCATCCCTCGGGTCGCCACCCGGATGAAGACCCAGGGCCCGATAGTCGTCCTCCTCGGCAGCTGCGGGCTCATCGGATACGCGGGCCTCTACCTCGCACCGGCCGGCGGGGCCTGGGCCTGGGCGCTGCTCCTCGGCATCTCGAACTGCGCCTTCCCGCTCGCCCTGACCATGATCGGCATGCGGTCCCGCAGCGGCGCCGGAGTGGTCCGGCTGTCCGCGTTCGCACAGTCCACCGGCTATCTGATCTCGATCCCCGGCCCGCTGCTCGTCGGCGTACTCCATCAGCACAGCGGTGGCTGGGGGCTGCCGATCGCACTGATGGCGGGCCTCATGGTGCCGCAGATGGTGGCCGGAATCCTGGCCGGGCGGGACCGGACGATCGAGGACGAATGCTGAGATGCGAGACTGAGCCCATGTCTCCTGTGCTCGACCCGAATCCCCAGAACGGTCAGAAGAAGCTCCTCCTCGTGCTCGGAGCGATGCTGCTGGTCACCGTGATCATCGCGGTGATCGCCTCGATCGCATCCCCCTGAGCCGCGCGGCCCCGACGGCCGATGGTGGGGCTGGCACCACCAACCCCTAGGGGGCCAGGGTCAGGGTCAAGTGGGTGGGTCACCGGATGGGACCGGCACCCCCGCATCCGTAGGTTCTGGGTATCAGAACCGATGACCCACGGAGGCGGACATGTCGGCCCGTACGCACACCCGGTCCACCCACCCGGCCACGGGCAGCGTCGAGGTCCGGCTGCCGTGGTGGGCCGTCGCGCTGCCCGCGATCGGGTTCGCCGCGCTCCTGCTGTTGATCATGGGATCCGGCGAGGCGCACGCGGCGACGATCGACCCCGCGGTCGGCCGGTTGCTTGAGCGAATCATGACCCTGATGACCCGCTGACGGCGCCCGCGCCCACCGCAGGAGCCCTTCAACACCCTGCGCCGGGCGGCACATTTCGTGCGAAGCTGAGGTGTATGAGCGTCGATACACCTCGCAGGATCGTCCTTCTCAGGCATGCAAAGGCGGAATGGTCTCAGGATTCCGACCATGAGCGGCCGCTCGCGGAGCGCGGCCGCAAGGATGCCCCCGTCGCAGGCCGCAAACTCGTCGACTCCGGGATCGTCCTCGATCTGGCCCTCTGCTCGACCGCTGTCAGGACGCGCGAGACGTGGAAGCTGGCGGTGCACGAGATGCCGCACCGTCCCAGGACCGTGTACGAGGAGCGACTGTACGAGGCGTCTCCCGGCGAACTGATCGCCCTGATCAACGAGACCCCCGACGATGTGCACGACCTTCTGGTGATCGGCCACAACCCCGGTATGCACGCCGTCGCCGACGCCCTCTCGGAATCGGCCGAGGGTGACGCCCTGGCCCGGATGAACCGCGGCGGCTTCCCGACCGCCGCCTTCGCCGTCGTCGAGTTCTCCGGCTCCTGGAAGGGCGTGGAACACGGAGTGGGCAAGCTGGTCGAGTACTGGACGCCCAACGACTGATCCCGCTGTCGTACGGATCCCGCTGCCCTACGGTTTTCCGCTGTCGCACGAGCAGGGCCCCGGTACGGAAACGACCGGGGCCCTGCTCGTACGCGGGTACGCGTCAGTCGACGAGACCGTCGGCGGCCTCGACCTCCTCGCGGGTGATGCCGAGCAGGTACAGCACCGTGTCCAGGAACGGTACGTTCACCGCGGTGTGCGCGGCCTTGCGGACCACCGGCTTGGCGTTGAAGGCCACCCCGAGCCCGGCGGTGTTCAGCATGTCGAGGTCGTTCGCACCGTCACCGATCGCGACGGTCTGTGCCAGCGGCACCCCGGCCTGCGCGGCGAAACTGCGCAGCAGCCGGGCCTTGCCGGCCCGGTCGACGATGTCGCCGACGACCCGTCCGGTGAGCTTTCCGTCGACCACTTCCAAGGTGTTGGCGGAGGCGAAGTCGAGCCCGAGCCGTTCCTTCAGATCGTCGGTCACCTGGGTGAATCCGCCCGAAACCACGCCCACTTGGTAACCGAGCCGCTTCAGCGTACGGATCAGGGTGCGGGCGCCCGGCGTCAGCCGCACCTCGGCGCGCACCTTGTCCACCACCGACACATCGAGCCCCGCCAACAGCGCCACCCGTGCGTGCAGCGACTGCTCGAAGTCGAGCTCGCCGCGCATCGCCTGCGCGGTGACCTCGGCGACCTTGTCCTCACAGCCGGCATGGGCGGCGAAGAGCTCGATGACCTCGTCCTGGATGAGCGTCGAGTCGACGTCCATGACGACCAGCCGCTGCGCCCGACGGCTCAGCCCGGCCGACACCACCGCCACATCGACACCGATCCCGGCGGACTCCGTCGCCAGCGCCGTCCTCAGCTCCTCGGTCCCGGTGCCGGACACCGCGAACTCGACTGCCGTGACCGGGTACTTCGCGAGCCGGAAGATCCGGTCGATGTTCCCGCCGGTCGAGGTGATCGTCGCCGCTATGGCGGCGGTCGACTCCGCGGTCAACGGGTGCCCGAGCACCGTCACATGGGAACGTCCGTAGCCACGCGGCCGGTTGTCACCCGTACCGGAGATGATCTCGGCCTGCAGCTTCAGCGAATCGGCCCAGCTGTGCACGGTCGCCCGCAGGTCGCCCTCGGTGGTGCCGCCCGCGGTCGGGGCGGTGACCAGCGCGCACAGGACGATGCGGCCACGGGTGACGACCTGCTCGATGTCGACGACATCGACCGAGTAGGCGGCGAGGGTGTCGAAGAGCCCAGCGGTGATTCCGGGGCGGTCCTTCCCGAAGATCTTCACGAGAAGGGTGGGTGTGTCCGTGCCCTGACGGGACTCAGGGGGCTCAGGAGACGGGGAAGACTGAGGTGGCTGAGATGCGCTCATGGTGCTCCCACCGTATCGGTCCGCCTCATCGCACCGGAGGCCCGTCCCGAGGACCGGACAGCGCGTCGTCCCCGTACCCCCGCCCGGAGCAGAGGCAGGGCGACGGACGGCACACGCTCGGGCACGCCCGGCGACCGAGGGCGGATCCGAGCGGACCGGGGTGCCTCGGGCCGGCCTGTTCGCTCACGGTCCGCACGCACTCATACGCACTCATGGGACTTGCCACTCTCCGATCCCGTTCCTCCCGATTCGACGGCACAACGACGCAGGTCTCGGCAGGGCCTTCACCCCGCCCGGCTTTCGTATCGGGGACCCCTCCTGGAATAGTTCCCCACGATGTTCAGCATCCCTAGACTCCCGTGACGGGGGTAACTCGGGGGACAACTAGTGGGGCGCGGAGTGCCGGAACTCGTACTGGAATTGAATGGCAGGACCTGGACGCTCGATCCGTCCAGGTCGTACACCCTTGGGCGCGATCCGCAGGGCGACCTGACGATCGACGACGCCAGGGTGTCGTGGCGGCACGCCACGATCAGCTGGGGGGGCCACAGTTGGTTCATCGAGGACCACGGCAGCACCAACGGCACCTATGTGCAGGGCCGGCGGATCCATCAACTGGAGATCGGGCCCGGCTCCGCCGTGCACCTGGGCAATGCCACTGACGGACCGCGGCTGAGCATCGGCGCCGCAGCGGGTGCCGATGTGTACAGCGGGCAGGGCGCGGGCGCGCAGCAGGCCCCTGTTCAGCAGCCCCGGCAGGGTGGCGCCGGCTGGCCCGGCCAGCAGGCCCCCGTTCCGCCGCAGCAGCAACAGCCGCAGCAGGGCTGGCAGCAGGCCCCTCAGGTCCAGCCGCAACAGCAGCCCGCGCAGCCCCAACAGCCCCAGGTCCCGCATCAGCAGGGCATGGCGAAGATGCCCGGCGCGGGCGGGCCCGGCGGTGTCGCGGGGGCCCCGCCGGTGTACGGCGACCGCAGCCCGACCACGTTCCACCAGCTGGCCCTCGGCCGTGTCATGCGCATCGGTCGTGCGCTCGAGAACGAACTGGTCGTCTCCGACCTCCAGGTCTCGCGCCACCACGCCGAGTTCCACGCGACGCCCGACGGCCGCTTCGAGATTCGTGACCTCGGATCCCACAACGGCACCTACGTCAACGGCCAGCCGCTCTCCAAGTCCGGCTCCGCGCTCATCGGCCCGAACGACATCGTCGGCGTCGGCCACTCGACCTTCCGCCTGGTCGGCGACCGGCTGGAAGAGTTCGTCGACACCGGTGAGGTCTCCTTCTCCGCCCGCCACCTCACGGTGACGGTCGACGGCGGGAAGCAGATCCTCAAGGACGTCTCCTTCGGCGTCCCGGAGAAGTCGCTCGTCGCGGTCATCGGCCCGTCAGGATCCGGCAAGTCCACCCTGCTCAAGGCACTCACCGGCTACCGGCCCGCCAACCAGGGCGATGTCCTCTACGACAACCGCAACCTGTACAAGCAGTTCGCCGAGCTGCGCCAGCGCATCGGTCTGGTCCCGCAGGACGACATCCTGCACAAGGAACTCACGGTCACCAAGGCCCTCAAGTACGCGGCCAAGCTCCGTTTTCCTGCGGACACCACCGAGGCCGAGCGCCAGGCCCGGATCCTCGAAGTCCTTGCCGAGCTCAAGCTCGACATCCACAAGGACAAGAAGGTCACCTCGCTCTCCGGCGGCCAGCGCAAGCGTGTCTCCGTGGCCCTGGAGCTGCTCACGAAGCCGTCGCTGATCTTCCTGGACGAGCCGACCTCCGGCCTCGACCCGGGCATGGACCGCGATGTCATGCAGCTGCTGCGCGGCCTGGCCGACGACGGCCGTACGGTCCTCGTCGTCACACACTCCGTCGCCGAGCTGGCGATCTGCGACAAGCTGCTCGTCATGGCGCCGGGCGGTTCCGTCGCCTACTTCGGTCCGCCGGAGGAAGCGCTCAACTTCTTCGGCTACACCACCTGGGCCGACGTCTTCTCCGCGTTCGAGAACTACCGCGACTACGACTGGGCGGGCCGCTGGCGTGGTTCGCAGCACTACCAGATGTACGCCGCGGACATCGACGCCGTCGCCGCACAGTCCGTACACATGCCGCCCCCGCAGCAGATGCGCCCGCCGAAGCCGCAGGGCTGGACGGCTCAGCTGTGGACGCTGATGCGCCGCTACATCTCGGTGATCGCGTCCGACAAGGGCTTCATGGGCCTGATGGTGATCCTGCCCGCCGTGCTCGGCGTCGTCAGCGTGGTCATCCCGGCAGACTTCGGCCTGGCCCCGCCGAAGCCGCCGTCCCGGTTCAACGGAGCTGCCGGAACGATCATGCTGATCCTCGCGGTCGGCATGTGCTTCTCCGGTGCGGCCAACTCCGTACGAGAACTGATCAAGGAACGCGTCATCTATGAACGGGAACGGGCCACCGGTCTGTCCCGCTCCGCCTATCTGATGTCCAAGGTGATCGTCCTCGGCGTGATCACGGCCATCCAGGGCGTCATCATCTGCGGCATCGGCTTCGCCACCCGCGAGCTGCCCGCAGAGGGCCTGATCATGCCGCCGGCCGTCGAGCTCTGCCTGACGATCATCGTGCTCGGCTTCACCTCGATGATGTTCGGCCTGGTGATCTCCTCGCTGGTGAAGACCGCCGAGAAGACCATGCCGCTGCTGGTCATGTTCGCCATCGTCCAGGTCGTCTTCACCGGCATCCTCTTCCAGGTGTACGGATCGCCCGGCCTGGAGCAGTTCGCCTGGCTGATGCCGTCCCGCTGGGCCATCGCCGGCGCGGGCACGACGCTCGACCTCTCGCACCTCATGGCGCCGTGGGACCCGAAGAACCCGACCGACCTGGACCCGCTGTGGGAGCACTCGGCCGGTCAGTGGGGGATGAACATCTCGGTACTGCTGCTCCTCGGCATCATCTGCGGCATCGCGGTCGCGCGACTGCTGCGCCGCCATGAGCCGGAGGTCATGCGCAAGTAGCCGCGGGCACCGGCACGGAACACCGAAGGGCGGCACCCCGCAAGGGGCGCCGCCCTTCGGCGTATACGCATGTCGTCCGAGGAGGCCCGGAGTCGATCAGTACGCGCTGTTGACGTTGTCGATCGAGCCGTAACGGTCGGCGGCGTAGTTGGCCGCGGCGGTGATGTTGGCGACCGGGTCGTAGATGTTCGTCGAGGTGCCGGGGACGTGGTAGGCGTTGAACGTCGGCTGGATGACCTGCAGCAGGCCGCAGGACGGGGTGCCGTTCTGGGCGTTGATGTCCCAGCCGTTGACCGCGTTCGGGTTGCCGGTGGACTCCCGCATGATGTTGCGGTGCAGACCGTCGTACGAGCCGGGGATGCCGTGGGCCTTCATGATGGCCAAGGCCTGGCTGATCCAGCCGTCCAGGTTGTTGGCGTAGACCGGGGTACGGGCCTCGGCGCGGCTTGCGGCCTGCGTCTCGGTGCGCTCGGCGGCGGCCTTGGCCTTCGCCCGGGCGGCAGCCTCGGCCTTCGCCTCGGCACGGGCCTGGACCTCGGCAGCGGCGGCGGCCTTGGCCTTCGCGGCGGCCTGGGCCTTCGCCTTGACGGCGGCGGCTTCCTCGGCCCTGGCGAGGTCGGCGGCCTTCACCAGCTTCTCGGCGGTGGAGTGCTGCTCGATGATGCTGGCCTGCACGGTCTTGACCTGCGGAGTACCGGCGACCGATGCCAGGGCCACGGGGGCGGCGGACACGGGGGTCTGCGCCTCGGGCTTGCCTTCGGCATTGGCGGGGACGAGCGAGAACGAGAGCGATGCGACAGCGATGGCGGAGATACCCGCGACGGAGAGCTTCTGGGTCTTGTTCAGGCGACGACGACGGCCGGGGATGCTGGACACGGACATACAGGACCTCTAACGAATCGCGGGAGTCCTCACGGAGGACGAAGACGGGAAGCGGGTGTTTTCGCATCTCCGTCGGGGACGAGTGCAATTCTTAGCGTCAGCAAAATCCTGTGGCAAAGGTGTGACGTACGACCTCGGATAGTGGATCAGGGCGGCGCTCGAACGTGACGGTCCGCGCTCATGCCCACTGATGTGGCGCTTATGCACCCACTAGCCGACTTCGTAAGTGACGTGGGTCCTATGCCCGGCCTCACATCGGCCGTGTAACAAACTCACCAACCGTTGCTTCAGCAATTCGGAGTGTGAGGCTCCTGCTCTGGAAGCAGTTGGACGTCCCCGGACTCATGCCACCAGAGGTACTGATGGCGCAGCGCCTGGGCGTATCCGTAGGCCAGGGCATCCCGCCCCGCGACCGCTTCCAGCATCAGCAGATGCGAGGCCTCGGGCTCGTGCAGCCCGGTCAGCCGGCCGTCCACCGTCCGCACGCCGCGCTGCGGTGTCACCACCAGATCCGTCCACCCCGAGGCTGCCCGCACCACCCCGTCCGCCCCGGCCGACGACTCCGGCGCCCGCACCGCCGTCGTACCCAGCGCACTCATATTGCTCACCAGCAGATCGGGCCTGCCGAGCCCCGGGCGGCCGCCGTCGGCTCCGCTCGGTGCCCGGCGTCCATGACTTCCCCGGCAATGCCGACCACCTGCGTCACGTACCGGTCAGCCGGCTCCTTCACGGTCCGCGCCGGCACCCCTGGCGACCTGGCAGCCAGCACCAGATCCCAGCCCCGCTGCGCGGGTTCCGCTCTCAGTGCGCGCCCCAGCCCGATGAACCTCGGCACCCCCCAACGCGGAAAAGCCGCCCCACACCGCGCCTCGTTCAAGAGCCGCACCACCACAAGGCACTTCGGCTCAGGCCGACAGGACCTGGACCGGACCTAGTCCCTGCGTCCCGATCGGCACCGTCCACAGGCCGATACGGCGTCCCCGCCCCGCCGGTACGGTGAGGCCATGAGTCATCGCCCACAGTCGGGCCTCGCAGCGGTGAGCGCCGCGCTGCTCGCCATGAGCCGGCATCTCGAAGTGCGTGATGTCCTGAAGACGATCGTCGCCTCGGCCCGCCGGCTGCTGGACGCCGAGTACGCCGCCCTGGGCGTCCCCGACGACCACGGCGGCTTCGCCCAGTTCGTCGTCGACGGCGTCAGCGACGAACAGTGGAAGGCCATCGGTCCCCTGCCCCGGCAGCACGGCATCCTCGCCGCGATGCTCCACGAGGCGAAGCCCGAGCGACTTGCCGACGTCCGCAAGGATCCCCGCTTCGAGGGCTGGCCCGCCGCCCACCCCGACATGTCCGACTTCCTCGGCCTGCCCATCAGGGACGGCGACGAGATCATCGGCGCGCTCTTCCTCGCCAACAAGCGCTGCCCCAAACCCGAGGGCAGCTGCGGCTTCACCGCCGAGGACGAGGAACTGCTGTCGATCCTTGCGCAGCATGCGGCGATCGCCCTCACCAACGCCCGGCTGTATGAACGCAGTCGTGAGCTGACCATCGCCGAGGAGCGCTCCCGGCTCGCCCATGAGCTGCACGACGCGGTCAGCCAGAAGCTGTTCTCGCTGCGGCTGACGGCCCAGGCCGCCACCGCCCTGGTGGACCGCGACCCGGCCCGCGCCAAGGGCGAGCTCCACCAGGTCGCCGCGCTCGCCGCGGAAGCCGTGGACGAGCTGCGCGCCGCCGTCGTCGAACTGCGCCCGGCCGCGCTCGACGAGGACGGCCTCATTGCCACACTCCGGACCCAGATCCAGGTCCTGGACCGTGCCCACGCGGCCCGGGTCACCTTCGAGAGCCTGGGCGTACGGGCCCTGCCCGCAGCCCAGGAAGAAGCGCTGCTCCGGGTCTCCCAGGAGGCCCTGCACAACGCACTGCGCCACTCGGGCGCCGAGCACGTCGACGTCACCCTGGCCCGGCACGGCAGCGGCACGCTGCTGCGGATCACCGACGACGGCAGTGGCTTCGAACCCTCGGCGACCCGGCAGGCAGGCCGCCACCTGGGCCTGGTATCGATGCGGGACCGCGCAAGCGGTGTCGGCGGAAGGCTCACCGTTGAATCGGCGCCCGGCAAGGGCACCACGATCGAGATGGAGGTACCCGGTGGCTGACAAGATCATCAGGGTGCTGCTGGTCGACGACCACCAGGTGGTCCGCCGCGGTCTGCGTACATTCCTGGAGATCCAGGACGACATAGAAGTGGTCGGCGAGGCGTCCGACGGCGCCGAGGGGGTGGCCAGGACCGAGGAGCTCCGCCCCGACGTCGTCCTGATGGACATCAAGATGCCCGGCACCGACGGGATCGAGGCCCTGCGCAAGCTCCGCGAGCTGGAGAACCCGGCCAAGGTCCTCATCGTCACCAGCTTCACCGAGCAGCGCACCGTGGTCCCCGCCCTGCGAGCCGGAGCTTCCGGTTACGTATACAAGGACGTCGACCCGGACGCCCTGGCCGGCGCCATCCGCTCGGTGTACGCGGGCCACGTCCTGCTCCAGCCGGAGGTCGCGGGAGCCCTGCTCGCCCAGGACGACGCGGGTGGCGGTACGGGCCGGGGGAGCACCCTCACCGAACGGGAGCGGGAGGTACTGGGCCTGATCGCCGACGGCCGGTCCAACCGCGAGATCGCGAGGGCACTGGTCCTCTCCGAGAAGACCGTCAAGACACACGTCTCGAACATTCTGATGAAGCTGGATCTGTCGGACCGGACCCAGGCGGCACTCTGGGCCGTCCGGCACGGAGCGGCGGGCTGACCGGCACCGAAGCGGACTGTCTCCCTCCGGACCGAGATTCATACTGTCGGGTGTATGTCACCCGGACGGCGCAACCTGTTCGACCCCGAGGCGTTCTCCAGGGTGCTGCGGCGGCTGGCCGCAGCCACGCTAGGAGGATCCTGAAGTGAAGAACCTGAAGAAGGCCGCAGCCGTCACCATGATCGCCGGTGGAATCATCGCCGCCGGCGCCGGCGCGGCCTCCGCCACCGGCCACGGCGCCGGCGCCCACGGCGCCGCGACCCACTCCCCGGGCGTGGTCAGCGGCAACGTCGTCCAGGTCCCGGTGCACATTCCGGCGAACGTGGTCGGCAACACTGTCAACGTGATCGGCCTGCTCAACCCGGCCTTCGGCAACTTCGGCCTGAACGGCTGACCGACCCACGGTCCTGTGTCGCCGGGCGCATCGAGCCCGCCCGGCGACATCCGAAGCCCACTCCGGCACCATCGAGCCCGTACGGCGATCGAGGACGAAACGGCTCCAGGACGGCTCCGGGTAACAAGGCACCTCGCCCAGGCCTATCGTTCCCGCTCCTCCACATACGCGTTGTACGCGGCAACCTGCGCCCGCCGGGCCACCCGCTCCACCGGCCTCAGCGCCTCCTGCCGAGCCGCGATCTCCGACGCACTCACCGCCCCGCCGTGCCCGTTCTCGTACGCCACCGAGATCAACAGCCCGACCCGCTGCGCCAGCTCAAGCACCCGCACCGCCCGCGGCGGATACCCCGGAGCCAGCACCTCGCGCCCCCGCTCCGTCCGCGCCCGGTACGCATCCACCGCCGCCTCCGCCACCGGCCCGGAACCGGCCACATCCAACCGCGACAGCACCGCTGTCGCATCCCGCAACGCCTCGGCGAGCTCCCGCTCCGCCTCACCCAGCGACGGCACATCGGCCGGCGGCGCCTCCCGTACCGGCAGACAACGCCACACCACCTCGACGTGCAGATCCCCGGCCGGGCCCGCCTCACGCACCTCGGGAACCAGCCCGTACGGCACACCGAACGCGACCACCGCCTCCCCGGCATCCAACGCCCGCGCATTGAAGTCCGGTGGCCCGCTCAGCCCCAGTGGATGCCCGGGCGCCGGCAGCGCGACCCGAAAACCGGTCACCCCCAGACTCCGCAACCGCCCGAGCGCCAGCGTGAGCCCGACAGGCCCCGTCTCACCCGGCAGTCCCTCGACGCGGTGCACCGCGTCCTCCCCGACAATGGCGAGCGCAGCGTCGTCCGGCGGCACAAGTCCGGCCAGCAGTGCGTTTCCCCAAGCGGCCAGCAGTCCTGAGCGTGGTTCCGAAAGCATGGGAACAGCCTAGGGAACGGATCCGGGGCCTGTCGTCACACGGGCCCAGCGCCGGGAGCTCTCCTGCGGTGGCGTAGATTTCCCTGGGAGCTGTGCCCACAGGCACGCGACGATCTCGACACTGCATGGGGAGACAACGCGCCATGAGCGATGTACTGGAGCTGGTGGACGTATCCGTGGTCCGCGACGGACGCGCTCTGGTGGACGACGTCTCCTGGCAGGTCAAGGAGGGGGAGCGCTGGGTCATCCTCGGCCCGAACGGCGCCGGCAAGACCACCCTCCTCAACATCGCGTCCAGCTACCTCTTCCCGAGCACCGGCATCGCCAAGATCCTCGGTGAGCAGCTCGGCGGTGTCGGCACCGATGTCTTCGAACTCCGCCCGCGCATCGGTATCGCGGGCATCGCCATGGCGGAGAAGCTGCCCCGGCGCCAGACCGTTCTGCAGACGGTGCTCACCGCCGCCTACGGCATGACCGCCACCTGGCACGAGAACTACGAAGCCGTCGACGAGGAGCGCGCCCGCGCCTTCCTCGACCGGCTCGGCATGACCGAGTACCTCGACCGCAAGTTCGGCACCCTGTCCGAGGGTGAGCGCAAGCGCACGCTGATCGCCCGCGCCATGATGACCGACCCCGAGCTGCTGCTCCTCGACGAGCCCGCCGCGGGTCTCGACCTCGGGGGCCGCGAGGACCTGGTCCGCCGCCTCGGCCGACTGGCCCGCGACCCGTACGCCCCCTCCATGATCATGGTCACCCACCATGTCGAGGAGATCGCCCCCGGCTTCACCCACGTCCTGATGATCCGCCAGGGCAAGGTGCTCGCCGCGGGCCCCATGGAGACCGAGCTCAGCTCCCGCAACCTCTCCCACTGCTTCGGCCTGCCGCTCGTCGTCGAGCACACCGGCGACCGCTACACGGCCCGCGGACTGCCACTCTCGTAGCCGCAGCCGGACGACGCTCTCCGGACACAACGCCACAGCCGCCCGCCCGCGCCCTGTCCGCGAGGGCACCCGCAGTCCTACCATGACCACGTGGACATCGACGCGTGGGTGTGGTGGCTGATCGGCGCGGTGGGACTGGGCATCCCGCTCGTCCTGACCGCGATGCCCGAGTTCGGCATGTTCGCTGTCGGAGCGGTCGCCGCGGCAGTCGTCGCGGCACTCGGCGGCGGCATCGTGGCCCAAGTACTGGTATTCGTCGCGGTCTCCGTGGCCCTCGTCGCCGTGGTCCGCCCGATCGCCGCCAGACACCGTGCCGACCGGCCTCAACTCGCCACCGGCATCGATGCGCTGAAAGGTCGTCAGGCAGTCGTCCTGGAACGGGTCGACGGCAGCGGCGGCCGGATCAAGCTGGCCGGAGAGATCTGGTCCGCCCGCGCACTCGACGAGGGCCAGAGCTTCGATCCGGGCCAACAGGTCGATGTCGTCGACATCGACGGAGCTACGGCAGTCGTCATGTGACCGAACCACCCACACAGCAGAGCGCGTTCTGTCAGACTCGATGTCGATCATCATGAGATCGGGGCCGTCGAGGCATACGGCCCCTCCCGCGAACTCGACCTCGATCATCGCGATCCGTCGGCAACCGAAGGGCAACGAGGAACACGATGCAACCGATCATCATCGTCCTGATCATTCTGGTGGTGCTCGTCTTCATCGCCCTGATCAAGACGATCCAGGTCATCCCGCAGGCCAGCGCCGCCATCGTGGAACGCTTCGGCCGCTACACCCGCACGCTCAACGCAGGCCTGAACATCGTCGTTCCATTCATCGACTCCATCAGGAACCGCATCGACCTCCGTGAACAGGTCGTGCCGTTCCCGCCCCAGCCGGTGATCACCCAGGACAACCTGGTCGTCAACATCGACACCGTCATCTACTACCAGGTGACCGACGCAAGGGCCGCGACCTACGAAGTCGCCAGCTACATCCAGGCGATCGAGCAGCTCACCGTCACCACCCTTCGCAACATCATCGGTGGCATGGACCTGGAGCGGACCCTGACCTCCCGCGAGGAGATCAACGCCGCCCTCCGCGGAGTCCTTGACGAGGCGACCGGCAAGTGGGGCATCCGCGTCAACCGCGTCGAGCTCAAGGCGATCGAACCGCCCACCTCCATCCAGGACTCGATGGAGAAGCAGATGCGCGCCGACCGCGACAAGCGCGCCGCGATCCTCCAGGCCGAAGGAACCCGGCAGTCCGCGATCCTCACCGCCGAGGGCGAGAAGCAGTCCGCGATCCTGCGCGCCGAAGGTGAGGCCAAGGCCTCGGCCCTGCGCGCCGAGGGTGAGGCCCAGGCCATCCGTACCGTCTTCGAGTCCATCCACGCCGGCGACCCGGACCAGAAGCTCCTTTCGTACCAGTACCTCCAGATGCTCCCGAAGATCGCCGAGGGCGACGCCAACAAGCTCTGGATCGTGCCCAGCGAGATCGGCGACGCCCTCAAGGGCCTCAGTGGGGCCTTCGGTAACCTCGGTAACGGCGCCCCCGGATTCGACACCGGCAAGGAACGCCGAGAGCAGCCCCCGGTCGAATGACGCGTACACGCCCTCGTGCATGATCAGTGCACCAAGCACCGATCATGCACGGGGGATTCACCATGACCACCTGGGAGATGCTCGCCGTCTTCGTCGCGGGCATCAGCGCCGGCACGATCAATGCGATCGTCGGATCGGGAACGCTGATCACCTTCCCGGTGCTGCTCGCCACCGGCCTGCCCCCGGTCACGGCCACCGTCTCCAACGCCCTCGGCCTGATCCCCGGTTCCATCAGCGGGGCCATCGGCTACCGCGAGGAACTCGCAGGACAGGGCCGCCGCGTCCTCAAGCTCGCCATCGGCGCCCTGATCGGCGGCCTCACCGGGGCCACCCTGCTGCTGGCCCTGCCCTCCACGGCCTTCGAGACGATCGTGCCGATCCTGGTGGCCCTGGCCCTCGTCCTGGTCATTCTGCAACCATGCATCAGCAAAGCGGTCCAGCGCCGACGCGAACATACCGGCACCCCCGCCCGCCCCGACGGCGGCCCGCTCCTCTTCGTCGGACTGATGCTCGCCAGCGTCTACGGCGGCTACTTCACCGCCGCCCAGGGCATCATCTACCTCTCCCTGATGGGCATGCTGCTCGACGACACGATGCAGCGTCTCAATGCCGTCAAGAACGTCCTGGCCGCCGTCGTCAACAGCATCGCCGCGCTCTTCTTCCTCTTCGTCGCGGACTTCGACTGGACGGCCGTAGCACTGATCGCGATCGGCTCCGCACTCGGCGGCCAGCTCGGCGCCAAGATCGGCCGCCGCCTCAGCCCCACCGTTCTGCGCATACTCGTCGTTGCGGTCGGCACGGTCGCCATCGTCCAGCTGCTGCTCCGCTGACACACGGATGCCCGCTTCCGCAAGGATGCGGGCATCCCATACGACCACATGCGTACGCCGACTACGCTGCGGTGCGGTCCAGCCACTCCGGCAGCGCCGACCGCTCACCGGCCCCCAGAGCCAGCAGCATCGCCTCCGCCGGAGACGGTACGAACGGCTGCCGCAGCAGCGGCATCCCCGCCTGCTCCGGCGTCCGGGCCGCCTTGCGGTGATTGTCCTCGGCGCAGGACGCCACCGTGTTCAGCCAGGTGTCCTGACCGCCCTGGGCACGCGGCACCACATGGTCGACGGTGCTCGCCCGCCGCCCGCAGTACGCGCACCGGTGCTGGTCCCGTATCAGCACGCCCCTTCTGGACCACGGAGCCTGTCTTCGGAACGGCACCCGTACGTACCGGCAGAGCCTGATCACCCGGGGCACCGGAATGTCCACGGCGGCGCCACGCATACGGAGATCGGGGTGCGACTGCTCGACGACAGCCTTGTCCTGCAGAATCAGCACCACCGCACGGTTCAGTGTCACCGTCGACAGCGGCTCGAAGCTCGCGTTCAGTACCAGCGTGTCCCGCATCTCGCCCACCTCCCGTGTGCCGCCCGCCCCCTGGCAGGCTCGGATCAACTCTGGCCGGGCAGGCCGTGATGGACAACGCAATAAAAAATGCCCTGCCCTGATCTCTCCAGGACCAGGGCAGGGCAAACAGCAGGGGAACTCTCGGATCACCGGGTACTAGGCGGGACCCGTGTACTCACCGATCAGCTGAGCACGGCCCAGCGTGTGGAACCGCAGATTGAATCCGACGACCGCGGGCGACACATTGCTGTCGACCCCCAGCTTCTCGCTGTCCACCGCGTACACGGTGAAGACGTAGCGGTGGATCTCACCGGCCGGCGGCGCAGCGCCGCCGAAGTCCTTCGACCCGTAGTCGTTACGGACCTGTACGGCACCGGCCGGCAGGCCCTCGAACTTCCCGCTGCCCGCACCGGCCGGCAGCTCCGTGACCGACGCCGGGATGTCGAAGAGCACCCAGTGCCAGAATCCGCTGCCCGTAGGAGCATCGGGATCGAAGCAGGTCACGGCGAAACTCTTGGTCCGATCCGGGAATCCCTCCCACCGCAGCTGCGGCGAAGTGTTCCCGGCCGCGAATACCTGGGCATCCGCCAGTACAGCCCCAGGCGCGAGATCCTCGCTCACCACCCTGAACGACGGCACCTCGGGATGGAAGTCGTGCGGCAGCGGCGCCCTCTTCGGTTCGGTCACGTCAGCACCTCTCCTGATCGCTCTACTGCTGTCAGCAGGTCTCCCACCGACCCTAGAGCCAGTTGCGCTGACTGCCGACCTGGGCGAGCCACTGATTGAGGTACGCCGCCCAGTCGGTCCCCTGGAAGTCGTTCAGCCCGACCTTGAACGCGCGGTACGAGTCGCTGCCCTCGCTGAAGAGCCCCGGCTTCTTGTCCATCTCCAGGACGACGTCCATCTCGCGGTCGTCCGCGACGAACGTCAGCTCCACCTGGTTCAGCCCGCGGTACTGCTGCGGCGGGAAGAACTCGATCTCCTGGTAGAACGGCAGCCGCTGGCGCGTACCGCGAATGTGGCCGCGCTCCATGTCCGCACTGCGGAAGCCGAAGCCGAGCTGCCCGAAAGCGTCGAGAATGGCCTGCTGGGCCGGGAGCGGGTGCACATTGATCGGGTCCAGGTCGCCCGAGTCCAGCGCCCGCGCGATCTCCAGCTCCGTGGTCACGCCAATGTTCATGCCGTGCAGATGCTGACCGGCGAACATCGTGATCGGCGTCTCCCACGGAATTTCGAGCCCGAACGGTACGACGTGCACGGCACCGGCACGCACCTCGAACGCGCCACCGAGCCGAAGCTTGGTGAACTCGATGTCCTGCTTCGTCTCCGTGTCCTGGCCCTCGACCTCGACCCGGGCCTGCAGACCGACGGAGAGCCCCTCGATC